>JBMORA010000024.1:0-135961 GCA_049320885.1 Thermodesulfobacteriota bacterium
CCCCCCCTTTCCCGCTGTTTTTTTTTCAGCTTCCGGCGTTCGGCCGTCTCTTTTCTGTCCGCAATTTTCAATGCAAAGGCCTTTTCATTCCGCGCGTAAGCGCGTACTTCCGTTTCCACCCGCGCGCCCTCACCCTGCCCGATATGACGGGCCATCTGCTGGAAAAAAATTACATTTTTTCGCAGTTCGTCCTTTCGAAACAACAAGGAGGCATACTGGATTCGGCGGTTGCTGGGCCATAATTCCTTCAGGGTCTGTTCGAGCAGGGGGTTCCGGGCGGCCTGCATGCCCACTTCGGCGAATTCAAATATGCCGTCATAGTATTCCTGCACATCGCCCTTCCCGGCCGCCTGTTCGATTCTGGACAGGGCCGCATTCATCCGCCGGATATCATCGGCTTCGGCGTGCTCGGCCGCTTTCCTGGCCACCAGACTGTACAAGGCCTCAAAGATATCATAGAACCACTCGATGTGCTGGGCCGTGATATCCGTAACCCGGGCGCCTTTTCGCGGAATCAGCTCCACCAGCCGGTTTTTCTCCAGCATGCGCAGGGATTCTCTCACCGGACTGCGGCTCACCCCCATTTCCTCGGCAACCTTCGCCTCCAGAATCCTCTCGCCGGGTTTCAGTTCGTTGCGAATGATTTTTTCACTGAGATCCCGGGTCAGGATCTCCGGCAGATTATCAAGAGCGATCACTGTCATACCCCATCCTTCATGGGAACGTCTCCGTACGTCACATTTTGTCGATTGTCGACAGTATACAATTTGTCGACGGTTTGTCAATCAAAATTTGGCCTGCGGATTGAAACTTGACAGGCTGCGGCGCCTCGCCTATCCTCGACCGCATAATATTTTTTTCATTACCCCAAAATGCAGAAGGAGCCCCCATGCGGTGTCAAACGCTGATTGCCTGTCTGTTGGTTTGCCTCCCCGCTTTTTCCCACGCTGAAAACATGATTTTTGACGCATCGTATGTATACGACGCCGGGGAATCCGACAGCAAATTGACCTGCCGGGCCGTTTCCCTTCAGGAGGTGAAAAAGCTGTTGCTGGAAAAGATCGGTGTCTATCTGGAAACAAAAACGGAAGTCGTCAATTAAAGGAGCACACAAATGGAGCTGATCGAGGCGATCCAAACAAGAAGCAGTGTCCGGGGATTTTCCAACCGGAAGGTGGCAAAGCACGTGTTGAACGAAATTCTGGATATCGCCTGCCGGGCGCCGTCGGCAATGAACACCCAGCCATGGGAATTCGTGGTCCTTGGCGGCGAGCCTTTGGATCGAATCCGCGCCAGCCTAGTGGAAAAGCTGAAACGCAAGGATCCCATGAAACCCGACCATCTGGTTGTGGGTTGGCCCCCGGAAAGTGTCTATCGTCAGCGACAGGTGGAACTGGCCAAGGGCCTTTTCAAATTGATGGACATTCAGCGGGAAGACCAGGAGAAAAGAAGCGGCTGGCTGGAGCGCGGCTTCCGCTTTTTCGACGCCCCGACCGCCATTGTTCTCCTCACCGATAAAAGCTTGACGGAAAACGGCCCCCTGCTCGACATGGGAGCGGTCATGCAGAATATCTGTCTGGCGGCACTGGATTTCGGCCTGGGCACCTGCATTGAAGATCAGGGCGTGCTGTATCCGGAAGTGGTCCGGGAAATCGCCCGAATCCCGGAATCCAAACGCATCATCATCGCCATCGCCATCGGCTATCCCGACCCGGATTTCCCGGCCAACAAAAACCGCAGCCGACGGGAACCGGCAACCAATCTGACATCATGGGTGGGGTTTGAATGAAAACCGCTTTTCAAATTGATAGTAAAGCGGGAATAATCAACGGTTGGTTCGAGGAGGACATTTTTCCATGCATGTCGCGGTGTTTGCGGATATAGAAGGCAGTTTCGGCATCTGGCGCATGCGCCAATGCCGCATGGGCACACCTGAATGGCAGTACGGCCGCGCCTGCCTCACCGCCGACGTCAACCAGGCGGTTCAAGGCGCCTTCGACGGCGGCGCCGCACGGGTGACCGTGAAGGATACCCACGAACTGGGTTTCAATTGTCTGACCCGGCGGCTGGATCCGAGGGCCGCGTATATCGGCGGCCATTTCATCTCGCCGACATTTTTCGGGAAGCTGGCCGACTACGATCTGGTGCTGTATGTCGCCATTCACGCCGCCTCCGGCACCCCGGGCGCCTTTTTCCCCCACACCCATTACGGCGTATTCTCCGCGGTGCGGATCAACGGCCGGGCCGTTTCGGAAATGGATGTTTACGGCGCCTATCTGGGCGCCTATGGGTTGCCCATCGGGTTCGTATCCGGCGACGATATCGCCGTGGCTCAAGCCCTGATCGCCTTGCCGTGGGCGAAATCCGTCGTTGTTGACAAACAAAGGGCAGCCTATACTTCCGGTGAGCAAAGCATCCGCTATCTTGCCGATGGCAGGCGGCGAATCCGGCAAGCCGCGGCGGCGGCGGTGCGGGAAGCCGGCGGCATGAAGCCCCTGGTTCTCGAAGGCCCGCTCCATTTCGAAGCGGAATTTCGAACCCGTCAACTGGCGGATCAATTCAATACCTGGAGATACCGGCAGGTGGAAAACCGCGTGGAATGGGAAGCGGACGACATCATCACGGGTTTCGACATGATGAACCGACTGACCTTCTTCCCCAAAAAAATCTATCCGTTCCGCAGGCCCCTGGCCTTCCTATTGCGCGCCTACTACAGGATGAAAACCGGCTACTTCTCCCCTGCCCCGAATCCGGAGGACGCACCAGATCCGTTTCAGATGGAATGACAGATCCCCGACGACAAGGCCGGGGATGCGCCGGGGAAAAAACTTCTCCCAAAAACAGAAATGGGGGCTTGCGCCCCCATTTCTGCTGATTGAAGTTACCTGAAAAAATCCGGACACCCGGCCCGATAGCCGGGCGTCGCGGCTAGACCGGATTCTGCCAGACCACCGCTGATCTGGATTTGTACCATTTGTCCGCATACGGACTGTAGGTGCTTTCCAGCTTGGAGCGTTTGATCTTCATGGTGGGTGTCAGGAAACCGTTTTCCGGCATCCAGCGGTCATCGGTTATGGCCAGAAATTCCAGCTGCTCAAAGGCAGGCAGTTTGCTGTTGACCTCCTTGAGGTGCTCGGACAATTCCTTGGCAATGACATCCTTTTGACCTTTTTTCAAGGCCGCCTGGGCTTCCTCGGACAGCATCACCACTGCATGCGGCTGGGGATATCCGGCACCGGACACAACACAGGCTTCCACCCGGGGATGATTGGCGATCAGATTTTCAATGGGGGCCGGAGCCACGTATTTGCCTTTGGAAGTCTTGAACAATTCCTTGGCCCGACCGGTGATCTTGAGGCGGCCCATCTCGTCAAGCTCACCGAGATCGCCGGTTCTCAGAAAACCGTCTTTGGTGAAGGATTCCTTGGTGGCTTCCGGGTTTTTGTAATACCCCATCATATTGCCCGGACTCTTGATCAGCACCTCGCCCTCCGGGCTGATTTTTTGCTGCACATCCGGATAGGGTGCGCCAACATAGCCGGGCCGCACCTGTCCGGGCTTGGTGCAGTGGGAATAGGCAAAATTCTCGGTCATGCCGTACCCTTCCAGGAGTTCAAGACCCAACGCGCGGTACCATTCCAGGACCTCCTTGGGAATGGGCGCCGATCCGGAACCGGCGAACCGCACCTTGTTCAACCCCAGCCCCTTGAGGATCTTTTTCTTCACCAGACTGCTGAGAATGGGAATTTTCAGCAAGCGTTCCAGTTTCTGCGGCGGCACTTTATGGAAGACGCCGAGCTGGAACTTGAGCCACAACCGCGGCACGGAGATGAACAGGGTGGGCCGGGCGCGTTGGAGATCCTGCAGGAAGGTATCCAGCGACTCGGCGAACCACAGCGAACCGCCCACGTAGATGGAAACCGATTCCACCACGAAGCGCTCGAAACTATGGGAGAGGGGCAGGTAGGAGAGAACGCGGTCATCCTTCCTGACTTCCATATAGTCGGTAAGGCCCTTGGCGCTCCGGAACATGGCTTCGAAGCTGAGCATGACCCCCTTGGGTTTTCCAGTGCTGCCGGACGTGTAAATGATGGTGGCCAGTTCCTCCGGCGCACGGTCGACCGGATTTTTCAGGGGCTGGTGCTTGGCGATGATATCGTCCCACTGGGTGTGGTTGTTTTTGGGCGCCAGGGGAAAGGCGATCTTGGGCAAATCATCGGGCACGCCTTTTTTCATTTCATCCCAGATGGGATCGAGCTTCCCGACAAAAAGAAGCTTGGATTCGGAATGCTCCAGCGTGTATTGAACGATGTCCGCGGTCAATATCGGAAAAATCGGGACGCTCACATGCCCCGCCATCCAGATGGCCAGATCGGCAATGATCCAATGGGCGCAGTTCTTGGAGCATAAGGCGATATTGCTTTTCTCCGGCAGGTTGAGGCTTTTCAAGTAAGCGGCCATGCGACGCGCCTCATCCATCGCCTCCTGCCAGGTCCAGGTCTTGATGTTGGCGTCGCCCCCTCCCATCGGCTGGGTGAAATACACCCGATGGGAATCATTTTTTTCCCAGTGATACGCGCATTCCAGTAAATTTTTACAATGATCCTGCGATCCCATAGACTCTCCTCCCAATTTGTCAAATTTGTTGTGTGACTGACTGCGGATACAACCACCCCAATCGCCTGCTGGAGGCTCCTGGCTTGGATGGCGTGTCATCGTATTGAAACGAATTTGAACCTTTCTCATATGGTAGAAAAAAACGCATGTCAAGACATTAAACGCAGTTCAATCGCAACAACAGGTGTTTTTTATCCAGGACAGCCTTCCGAAATCGTGGGAATTCAAGATCCGGTCATGGGCCTCACCATGCAGCCCTGTAAAAAACGGGAAATAGCTGGCAAAAAAAACAGGAAAAATGTTATAGGCTGCCAAGCGTCCATGTCCGATCCGGCCGGAACGCCACGATCCAGACCACGATGGGAACAACCGACGGGAAAACGCAATGGAGATGATAACGTCCAGGGATGTCGTGGTGTTGCTTACCGCCTTGGGGGTATTGCTGATAACAGCCCGCCTGCTCGCGGAAATATCGCGCCATCTTCATCTGACTACCGTTTTCGGTGAAATTCTGGCCGGTATTCTGCTGGGACCGACCGTTCTTGGAACCGCGGCGCCGGAAATCTGCGCCACCCTTTTCCCCCAGGCCGGTCCAGGCGCCCTGCTGTTCGAAGGCATCATCACCCTGTCCCTTGTTCTGTTCCTGCTGGTGGCAGGCCTGGAGGCGGACATCTCCACGGTCTGGCGCCAGGGCAAAGCCGTGGTCAGTATGGGAGTGTCGGGAATCTTCTTTCCCTCGGCCGTCGGTTTCGCGGCAGCCTGGTTTTTTCCCGTCCTGCTGGGCCGCAAGGCCGGCGCCGATCCATTGATTTTTTCTCTTTTCATCGCCACGGCTCTGTCCATATCCGCTTTGCCTGTTATCGCCAAGACGCTAATGGAGTTAGATCTCTACCGTAGCGACCTGGGGATGATGATCATTGCAGCCGCCATTTTCAACGATCTGATCGGTTGGATCATCTTTGCCGTGATTCTGGGGTTGATGGGCAAAGGAGGCAGCCACCTGCCGCTGGCCTGGACGATTCTACTCACCTTCGGTTTCACCTTCCTGATGATCACGTTCTTCCGCCGGCTGATCCACGGCATCCTGCCCTGGATCCAGGCCCATACGGTCTGGCCCGGCGGCCAGTTGGGCTTCACGCTGTCCATGACCCTGCTGGGCGCGGCCTTTACCGAATGGATCGGGGTGCATGCCATTTTCGGCTCCTTCATGGTGGGCGTGGCCATGGGCGATACCCCGCATTTCCGGGAGCGGATGCGGGCCATCATCGATCAGTTCGTCTCCTATTTCTTTGCTCCGATTTTTTTTGCCTCCATCGGTCTCAAACTGAATTTCGCCGCCTTCTTCGACCTGCGCATGATTCTGCTGGTGCTGATAATCGCCTGCCTCGGCAAAATCATGGGCTGCATCATCGGCGGCCGACTCAGCGGCATGTCGCCCCGGGAAGCCTGGGCCGTGGGGTTCGGCATGAACGCCCGGGGCGCCATGGAAATCGTTCTGGGCCTCATGGCGCTGCGATACGGAATCATCAGCGAACACTTGTTCGTGGCCCTGATCGTCATGGCCGTGGTGACCTCGTTGATGAGCGGGCCCATGATGCAATGGATTTTACGACTCAGGAAACCCCGACGGTTTTCGGATTTTCTTCCAGCCAGGGGCATGATCCGGCTGCGGTCCCGGGATGCCGATGCCGCCATCGCGGAACTGGCCGAGGCCCTCGGAACGGTGGATGGTGTCGCCAGTCGGGACGTGACGGAAGCCGCGCAAAAGCGGGAAAATCTCATGCCCACGGGCATCGGCAACGAAGTGGCGGCGCCCCACGCCCGGCTGGATGGAATTTCCCAGCCCCTGGTGGCGCTGGGTATCTCCCAGACCGGAATCGATTTCCAAGGCCCGGACGGCAACCCCGCCCGGTTCGTCTTTCTGATCCTGACCCCCACCCACGACAACGGCGCCCAGGTCGAAATCCTATCCGATATCGCCCGGACTTTCCGGCGCCGGGATTTCCGGGAGGCAGTGCTTGCGGCCAACGGCATCACGGAATTTTTGGCGTTGGTAAAAAGTTACGGCGTAACCCGATGACGATTCCCGATGACGACATTGATGGCAGGAAACATTATGCCCCTTCCGCCATGTCCCGACCACGCGGCAGGTAATCCTCCCGGACCGGCGAAAACACTTCCACCGCCACGGCATCTTCCAGAACCTCGGCGCCGTGTTCCATGTCACCGGCGATGGACCAGCTGTCCCCCGGTCCCATATCGAAAACCTCCGCGCCGATCCTCAATCGGATCCGGCCGCTCACCAGATAGCCCGTCTGCTCGTGGGGATGGCGATGCCGGGGTAACGAGCAGTTTTTCCGCAGCCGGAATTCCGTCATCAAGGTTTTTTCCCCATACACCAGGGTCTTTTTTTCGATACCTTCCAGCACTAGTTCATAACCGCCCGCACCGTGCTTCCGCACCATATTCCCTCCCTTTGGCCTTGCCGTCGCAACCGGTGGATCCCCGGCGACTCATTCTTCCGGCACCGGCATTCCCATGAATCGATACCGGGAAACCGGCCGGATGCATTCATGGGCCCGACAGTGCAACGGGCGCTGCGCATATATCCCGCACGTCCCTTTTGAGGTCAGGTGGGGACAAACCGATACCGTCCCGCCCTCTTCCAGTACCATCCCCACGGTCGCACCGGTTTCCGGAAAACGGCCGCAGCATTCATAAATCTTATCGTCCAACGGACAGTCTTCGCAGGGATTCATCGGTATTCAGCGCTCACCGGAATTCAAACAGCCGATTCCCGCCGTCTCCGTTCTGAACGGGGAATCGGGGACTTTGCCGGAGATTTCCGGCATGCAAGGACTCTTACCCGGTATTGGCAGGATTTTCAATAGCCGATCCAGCTGCGGGAATCTCCCCTGCCCGGCGGATGGTGACTATCCCGATGCAACCGCCCTTCCGCGGCATCTGCGATTTTCCCTTTACAAATCCATTTTATGCGGTAAAGTATCGGCATTGATCCGTTGAATGCCTGAATGACAGCCCTGAATGACAACATGGATGATTGCAAAAGGAGCCGAAGGTGGGTAATTTGATATACGCGGTGGCTTTTCTCGTCAAAAACGCCTTGACCATCTATTTTTATATCGTTATCGCCAGCGCGATTCTGTCATGGGTCAACCCGGACCCTTACAACCCCATCGTGCGGTTTCTGCGGAACGCCACCGAACCGGTATACATGCGCATCCGCCGGCATTTCCCTTTCCTGATCGTCGGGGGAATGGATTTGACACCCATCGTCGTCATTGTCCTGATCCAATTCCTGCAGATCGCCCTGGTGGGCAACCTCATGGATCTGGCCCATTCATTCCGGTCGCCGATGAATGGCATGATGTATCCGTAATATCCCATTTCCCCGATAAGCGCCCCCGGAATTTTCGGGCAACGGCAACCTTATTCCCGCAACACCTCGGCACCTGTTCCGGCCGCGGCTTCAACGGCGACGGCCAGGGCTGTCCTGGCCCTTGACTCGGCGTCTTGCAGCAGGCGATCCAGCCGCTGCTTTTCCTCCTTTGCAAAGAATTTTCGCCGGCCGGCTTTTTCAGCGCACAGGCGGGCCTCATCCGCGGCCATCATGGCCCGGGCCGCGGCCTTGGCCGCGGTTTCCGCAAACCGAAGGGCTTGCCGGCCCACGTCGTCGCCGGTTACCGATATGGTTTTAAGCGCCGCCATCTGGACATAGGTCCGGGCGTAACCGGCGAACAATTCCGCCCGCCCGGCGGCCCTGGAAGTATCCTCTAAACATTGCCTGATTTTTTCATAAAACGGCTCCACATCGGCATCCAGGGATGTAATCACCACCGATGGCCGCTCGTCTTCCCCCCGGATAATCCGATTGGCCTCATCCAGGGCTGTCTGGGCCGCATCCGCGGAACAACGCAATTCCGCCTCCGCTTCCAGGGCCGCCACCCGGACCGCTTCCGCCACCTCCTCCGATTTGACCGCCGCAACCGCGGCGAGGGCCGCCCGGTCGGCGGCAGCTTTGGCTCGCAGCCAGGCCTGTTCCGCGGCCGCCACATGTCTGCCGGTCCACTCCAGCGCCATGCCGTCCGCCCGCAGAACCGCCTGTTTCGCATAGGCTTCCGCGAACAGTTGGAACTGCCTGGCCCGTTTGGCGATTTTCACCACATAGATTTCGTTGACCGCGCTTCTCGCAGCGGTCTCTGGTTCCGCTGCCGTCTCCGGCGCCGCCCGCTTCCGGAGTCTTTCCATGACCGTGGCGATGACCAGCTCCCTTGCGGCCTGGAATTCGATTCCCGGGCTCAATTCCCGAATTTCCGCAAGGAGTGTGTCGAATTCCTTCCGATTCAGCCAGAACCAGCCTGTTTCCTGATCCAGGCCGGTGGTCTTGTCGCCGCCGATCAGCAGGCGCATTCCATTCCGCTCCACGATCTCAATGCCCGTGTCCTCAAGTCCCTTTTCCATCTTTCTCCTTCCTCCATCCATCGGCAGTGCACGATCACCGAATCTGGCCCCCGGATATCGTCGTGGCCGGAACCGGCAATTCGGTTCGCTGCGCCCATCGCAGCAACAGCCGCAGACTGGCGGTTGACGCCAGATTGCCCAGGATCAGTCCCAAGGGTCCGATGAGATGGCCCGGAACCCCGCAGGTCAGTGATACGCCGCCGGTGATGACCACGGCCCCCATAAAGACGGATTGGCCGGCGATAACCGTCAGGGGCTTGCGGGCCAGACCGGCAAGGCCTTCCCCCTGGGCGCGGACAGCCACGCAAACCGGGTAGAGAAACAAGGCCAAGGCGGTGAGTCGGATCAAGGGAAGATCGGCCGCCGGTGCATTCTGGAGCTGAACATAATACCATTCGTCCAGACCCGGAAGGAGAAACAGCAGCGGAATCATCCCCAGGCAACATCCGGCCGAAAGCGCGAACCCCATGGTTCGTCTCCGCTCCCGAATGGAGGTTCCGAAAGCGAGGACGACTTCCTGAATCCGGGTAGCGCTGTAGGCCACCGGTGTCGCCAGGCCGAGGGCCAGATAATACACCGGCAACATCCGTTCCGTTTCCCCTGCGCGGGCAATGAAGGCCGAAAGAACGATGGCGGACAGCGACAGCAGATATCCCCCGACGGACAGCGGCAGATTGAAGAAAAAAATATCGCGTTTCCGGGGCAAATCCCCATCGGCCGGGAGCAGTTCTTTCAGGCACGGAGTCGCCAGCCATCTGGAAACAGCCACTTCCAATCCCACGGGGACGCTCAGGCAGACAATCGCCCAGAACGGTCCCACCAGACCCGCCCGGCAAAACACCGGCGCCAACAGAAGCGTCAGGAAAATCCGGAAGACCGTGGCGGCGCTGGCCCGCCCGGTGAGGCGCCGGTTATACATGGCCACCTGGTACGGAATCCGGATGAAAAACAGGAGCTGCAGGGGGATACTGGCCAAAAGGGTCAGTTGGGCGGGCCCGGCGATGGATTCCGGCAAGCCGATCAGCCTGCCGAACAGCAGCTGCGCCGGATACGGCATGCTCAACAGCGACTGGATAGCGATGACCAGGAGGGCGATCCGGAGGGTCACGACTTGAAAACGGCGAAACCCCTCGCGGCTTCTTCCGTACACCATGCCGGACGCCGTGAGGCCGAATCCGAGCGTGCCGAGAATGAACATCACGGTATTGGATTGAGCCAAGCCGGCAAGGTTCAGAGGCCCTCCCTCCCCGCGGGAGACCACCATGGCAGCCAATGGATAGGTCAAACCCTGGGAGGCCGCCTGGAGGGCCAGGGGCACGAAAAACCGCGCAAACGCATTACCGGAGCATTGGTTCGACGAAACGGTAGTCATTCAGCGGCTCCGGCTGTCATTCCGCTCGCGGACTTTCTGCCGGAGCCCTCTGTTGCACCACAAATCGGACCCGCACGCTGCCGGACTGACCCGCGGCCAGTTGCAGGGGACTTTCCGGGGCCAGTTTGGCCGTCCGTTCCCCGTTCATGGAAATATTGTCCAGGAGGACCTTTTCCGTATAGACGGTTTCACATTGATTCAACAGCAGGCTCAATCCACTGATCCGCACGGACGCAGGCGACAGGATGACTTCGGTGATAATCAGTTCTTCCGGGAGTTTCCCGACCCAATCCACTTGGACAGCGACTTCCTTGATGATCGGAACGTCCACCACCACCTCCACCTTGGGAGGCTCGATCCGGCTGAGTTTGATTCCGGGGGGAAGACTGATGTTATCGGAAGTGAGCAGAAAGGTGTTTTTGCCGATGATGGCTTTTCCCAAATCCAGATTGACCTGCACCTGATCCGCCTTCAAAGTGCGAATCAAGGCTCCAGATCCGCTTAACTGCAACTGAATAATATTCGCCGTGGTCTCGACGATTTCCAATCCCGGCCGGCGGTTGGAATACCGGATGGGGATGTCCAGGCTGATGAGCGTATCCATGCTGCGCGTGAAGCTGGCCCAAATCCCGGTGATGAACAGAATGGAAAGAACGGCCGCAAGCCTTCTCCGGAATGACTCCCGTTTCAACAGCGTGCGCCCCTGGTCTTTCCTGCCGGTCCGGCCTTCCAGGATTTGTTCCAGATCCCGGCGCCGCTTGACGGGATGAATCCCGTCCCCCTTGGCGGCGGTGACGGAGCCGGATTCCTCCGATACCGCCACAACCACGGCGTCCGAAACCTCCGCCAGTCCTGCCATGGCCCTGTGGCGTGTCCCGAAATGGGCCGGCAGGTCCCGGCGATGGGAGAGTGGCAGAATACAGCCCACCAGTTCCACCCGGTCGCCCTGGATAATGATGGCGCCGTCATGAACCGGATTGTTGCGCCAAAAGATGGTGCGGATCATTTCCTTGGATATTTTCCCGTGCCAGGCAATGCCGCCCTGAATCAATTCCGTCAGATTTTCCCGACCGGGAAAGACCACCAATGCCCCGACTTTCAGGAACGACAACTCGAACAGCGCATCGGACAGGATATCCACCGGTGTCTCTCTGGTCTGCCGCGGAACGCCCCAGAAAATGCTTCGCAGGTTCTGGGTCTGGAATACGCTGCGGATCTCGTTTCGGAAGATGACGATAATGATGATCGCCGCCGCTGCGGTGATGCCCTGGATCAGCCAGCTGGTGACAATCAGGCCCAGATAAATGGCGATCTGCTGAAAAAACCAGAGCCCGGCGATTCCCAACATGACCCGGAAGGTGTTGGTTCCATGGAAAAGGACATACAGCCGGAACAGGATGTAGCTGTTGATGGCGATATCCAGTAGATCCTGCCAGCGCAGGCTCGATAGAAAAACCCTGATCTCATCCATCTCGGCTTAATCCACTAGGCTGAAGCGCAGCACGCGTAAAATCTCCCCGTTCTCGTCGGTTATCTCCACGCGCCAGGGGCCTTTTTCGGTTTCACGAATCGGCATGCTGCTGAAGGTGGACCATTGGGGGGGCTGCAGCAGCAGCTTGATGTTGGCGACGGGGACATCGCGCCGAAACCAGTTATGGAAAACATAGGACTTACTGCGCACCTCATCAAAACCGGAAAAGCAAACCATTTTTTTACGGGATGCGGAAAAAACCGCGACCGGATTCACCGGCTGACGGTTCTCTATTTTTTCACACATGAAGGCCGACTTCAAGATATACGGCTTGCCGCCGGTCCTTTCCCCGGACGCTTCCGGCTGCCCGTTCGCGGGATGCCCGAGGGCGCCGCCAATCAGCAGGATGGTGACCAAAACAGAAAAGGTGATCCGCCCCATCATCTTGTCGTCCTAAGAAAGTCCACCCGGAGGAACGGTTACATCCATTTGTTTCTCTTAAAATACATCACGATAACCAAGACAATGACCGCCATTAACAACCAGGCCATGGCATACCCGTAGGTCCAATCCAGCTCCGGCATGTGTTTGAAGTTCATCCCGTACACGCCGGCGATAAAGGTTACGGGGATGAAAATCGTGGCGATCATGGTCAGCACTTTCATCACTTCGTTGGTCCGGTTGCTGATGGTCGACAGGTAAAGGTCGATCATTCCTGAAAGGATATCCCGGAAAGACTCGATGGTATCCAGGATATGGACGGTATGATCATAGACATCCTGGAGAAACACATGGGTTTCTTTCTGAATGAGATCGGTTTCTCCCTTGGCGAGTTGGTGGACCACTTCCCGCAAGGGCCAAATCTGCCTGCGCAGGAAAATGGTTTCCCGCTTCATCTCATGAATCGTCTGAATTGTTGTGTTGGTCGGGTTTTCCAGCAGTTCGGTTTCCAGGAGTTCGATTTTTTCTCCGATGCGTTCAAGGGTTACAAAATAATGATCGACGATGGCGTCCACCAGGGCATAGGCGAGATAGTCGCTGCCACCGTCACGGATTCTTCCTCGCCCCTTCCGGATCCTTTCGCGAATGGGGTTGAAAATATCGCTTTTCGTTTCCTGGAACGAAACAAGGAAACGGTTTCCCACCAGCAGACTGATCTGTTCCCCGATGATCAGCCGCTCCGTTTCCCGGAAACTGAGCATTTTCATGACCACATACACATAGGTGCCATAATCTTCGAATTTGGGTCTCTGGCCGGTGCTGACAATATCTTCCAGGGTCAATGGGTGGATATTGAAGACGGTTCCGACTTGTTCGATAACGCTGAGGTCATGGACACCTTCCACATGGATCCAGACCGAGCCGGAAAAATCCTCATGCCGGAGCGCATCCCGGATGGAAACGGCCTCGTACTCCCGGACCTCGCTCGAATGATAGCACATAACGGAAATCCGGACAGCATCCTTTCCCGCCTCCCCGATATGGACCAGGGTTCCAGGGGAAGACCCGGCTATTTTGGATGTTTTTTTGGTAAACCGAGGCATTGTCATCTTCCGTTTCTCCCGTCTGGCCGGATCCCATCCACCCAACCGCCAACGGCTGGAACACAATAAGCCTGTTACGGATACACCGCCTTATTTTGACATGTTAACAATTTTTTCCATTTTTTCAGCCGCTGTTTTGCAGACGATACAATGAGTGGCCACCGGTCTTGCGGTCAGGCGTCCGATGGAAATTTCCTCGCCACAGGTTTCACATAAGCCATAGGAGCCATCTTCAATCCTTTCCAGGGCATCCTTGATTTTATTAATCAACCTGCTTTCTCGATCCTTGATTCGGAATAAAAATTCCTGGCTGGCGTCATTGGAGGCCTGATCCACGAGATCGGCATAGGCATTTTCCTGATCTTTCATTCCGGAGACCACTTCCTGACCGCTTTTGGTCAACTCATCCAACTGCTTCTGTAACAGATCCTTAAAAAATTCCAATTGCTCTTGCTCCATCTCACACTCCGTTTTATAAAAGTTATGGATGACAAATCCCTTGAGTTTAATTGCAAATAATATACCATGGGTGACCGCCCAGGAAAATGACGCTTTGCATGGGCGCCATCGCAGACGACATCGGCTACCGGTGTTTTCCGGAGACCTCCAGCGCAGCCAGGCGGCAAATGCCCGCAATGATTTTGGGCACATCGTTCCGCGGCCAGATGGGCAGAGCCGTGTGGATGGAATCGTCGGTGATGACCGCCATGATATCGTTTCTTTCATAAAAAATCGGGCTGCTCCCCATCTCCTTGCGCCATACTTCGATCTTTTTCCCCGGACCTTCGATAAAGCCTTCCACCAATACCAGATCGGTTTCCGCGAAAAGCGGGGCGATCACATCCATGGGATGCACATTCTCCCTGCGAGGCAAATAGACCGCCGACTGATCCCGGGCAATAACGGCAACGGGTTCGGCGCCGGCCATCCGATGGTGATACGAATCCTTTCCCGGCGTATCCAGTTCGTGCGCATGCCCGCTGTGCTTGATGGCGCCGACGCGGAAGCCACGGTGTTGCATTTCCCGGATCAGTTCGACGATCAGCTTGGTTTTGCCATTGTTTTTTCGGCCAACGATATGAATCAGGTTCATGTCGATTTCCCGGTTGATTCCAAAGCGCCGGTTCTGAATTCTGCCAGGCAAAACCGCGACTTTCCCCGTATGCTCCAGGCTGCCTGACAAATAGGCAGAATATTTAAATCATTCTTGTATCCATGTCAAAAACATTCTGAAGGTCCCCCTGGATTGACAAGCAGGCGCCAATACAGTAGGGAACAATCTGCACGGATGAACATATGACAGTATAAGGAGATTCCACTATGCAATCCGATAGTTCCAACCAGAAAATCTGTGGGAAAACCAGGGAGGAATTCTTGAGCGCCATTGAGGCCTTTCACGGTTTCAAGGCCCCGGGACTGGTCATCGGCGCCTATATGGTCGATCTGGCCCAGCAGCTCCTCGGTCCGGGGATTGAAGCCGATGCCGTCGTGGAATCAAGGCATTGTCTGCCGGATGCCGTTCAAATTTTCACGCCCTGTACCATCGGTAATGGCTGGCTGAAAATCGTGGACTGGGATAAATTTGCCTTGACCCTGTATGATCGCCACGGCCTGAATGGTTGCCGAGTATGGCTCGATATTGAAAAATTGCGTGGATTTTCGAATTTATACAACTGGTACATGCGCCTGGTGCCGAAAAAGTCCCTGCCACTGGAAGTGTTGCTGGAGGACATCCTCCGGGCGGGGAATACCATCCTGTCCCACCGCCCGGTCACGATGAAGAATCTTCATATCCGGGAGAAAAAAAAGCGGACGATGATCTGCCCGTCTTGTGGAGAAGCCCATGGGCAAGACGGCAGCGAACAATGCGCTGCCTGCCGGGGGGATTCCTACTACATCTATTCGTGATTTGTAAAAGCGTTTCGGCCGGACGCACCGAACAATCCTTCCATGGACTTTCACGGTGATTGCCGGAGCAGCGGACATGACCGCCCGGCAATCGCCCGTGAATTCGTTCGCTTCTTAATCCTGCAATCCGGATCCGGATTTCGCGAAAAAGGAAGTGACAAGCCGCAAGGTTCCCGCCTTACGATCCGGTGGCCGCCTTTCCGGTTTTGCCGGATTTTTCGACAACGATTTTTTCTTTATTGATTTCATAAAGCTTTTGGCCGATCCCCTTGACGTTCATGATATCCTCAGGTTGCTTGAACGGCCCGTTTTTTTGACGATACTCGATGATATTCTGGGCATACTTGAGTCCGATCTTGTCCAGTTTGGCCAGTTCTTCCGCCGAGGCGGTATTGATGTTGATTTTTTCACTGTCACCAGCCAGCGCCCCTTCCGTCACCATGGCGATCAGAAAAAGCGCGGCAAACAACACCAGGATTTTTTTCGCTGCGTTCATCTGTTGTCTCCTTTTTGAGGGTTGTTGAGTGGATACCGGGCACATCGTCCTTCCGAGAATCCGCAATCCCTTCCCCGGGTTTCCATGCGGGGATGAACCCATTGAATTCATCGGTGAGACCTTTACGACTTGCCGCCGGTATTCACGGCGAACTGCGCCTGCATGCTTTCTTGAGATAACGATGCTAATGATATGATGCGACAACGGGTGGCGGGATGCTGCGGAACCATCATTCGCTTTTTCGCAAAATCAACAACGAAACGGCTAGTATCAGTGCCGCTTCCGGTTGTCAATTCTTTTTTTCATCCACCCCACCCTGCGGCGCCTCATCCGTTCCCTTGCTTTTCCGGCTTCCTTCATCAAGTGGTTTTTGATATGGTCCTTTTCTGGAACCGCCGGAAGAGACCGCAAAACGGTTGCCTGGCGTGGTGAACGAATGAAATATCATAGAGGTCATCAATGAACGCCGGCCGCCTGCGCTTCCTCGCAACCCGTTTGGCTCTTGCCCTGAGTTCCGGCATGTATTCCACCGTAAAGCACGGGCCGTTGGTCGGTCTGCGCTGTTTTCCGTTTCAGGGGGATTTGAACGCGATTCCGGCCGCCGGGTCATCTGTTTCAACAACATTGCTGGATCATTTCGTCCCCCAGTTCAATGCATCCTCCTGTTCCGTGGCCTCCACCGCCATCGTATTGAATTCAGCGCGTTCCCTTATGGGAATAGGGGGAAATGACCACCCGATCACCCAACAACAGATATTGGAAGGCGTTGCGGCCGTCCATTGGAAAGAACGGGTCAGCGAAAATGGCTATCAGGGCCGTCGGGGACTGCCCTTGGATTTGCTGGGGGAGGCCGTGGAAGGAGCTTTCCGGCATTTCCATGTCCCCTATCGGGAAATCAGGACGGTTTCCCTCACCCAGCCGGTCCGCCATGCGAGATTTCGAAAACAAGAGCTGGTCTACAGGCTGCGCCAATTCGCGACCCGCGGCGATTGTTTCATCATCGCGCATTTCAGCCAGGGAGTTTTTGTCAAGGGTCTTCATCTTCCCCATATCTCTCCCGTGGGCGCCTTTGACGCAAAGCGGAACCGTCTGCTGATTCTGGATGTGGATCCGGATCAGGTCTCGCCGTACTGGGTGTCTTTCCAGACTTTTTTTGAAGGTCTGTCCTGGGGATATTGGGGCCTGCTGAGACAATACGGGTATTCAGGCGGCGGCTATGTCTGGATCCGG
This sequence comes from Thermodesulfobacteriota bacterium, assembly GCA_049320885.1. Classification (GTDB taxonomy): domain Bacteria; phylum Desulfobacterota; class Desulfobacteria; order Desulfobacterales; family SURF-7; genus DYJD01. The sequence goes on from JBMORA010000024.1 coordinate 17,121, forward strand.
ATGGAGAGACCTCTTCGGGGATCGTGACCCCACCGTGACCTGTCTAGGAAAGCCCTCGCTCTTTCTTGACCATTTCATAGGCTTCCTGGATTTCCCGGAACTTGTCGCCGGCGAATTTAATGAATTCCTCCGGCAGCCCCTTGGCGGCAATTTTATCCGGATGATAATCCTGAACCAGCTTCCGGTATTGTTTTTTGATGGTATCGTCGGAATCGGTCCTTTCGCAACCCAGAATGCCATAATATTTTTCCGTGTCACTGATATACCGGGACTTCAGCTTGCGGTATTCGTCTTGGCCATAATGAAAGATGCGAACAGCTTCCAGAATCAGCTTTTCCTCCAGGGGGGTCAATTTCCCGTCGGCAACCGAAACCCGCAGCATGATATCGATCATCAGGGAGAGCATCTGGGGCCGGTATTGGAATTGGTGATAAAACTGGCCCGCGAAACTGGCAAAGGTTTCCGGGGATTGCTTGGCAGCCCAAAAGATATTGACGGCCACGTTCCGGCTTGCCGGATCCAAATTCAGATCGGCCGTCATGAAATGCTCAACCGCCGCGGTTTCCTTTTCGGTTATGCTTCCGTCGGCTTGGGCGAGCTTGGCCAGCATGGAAAAGGCGGCGACAAAAAATGTCAGCTGTTCCCGTTCGCTTTCCGAAAGGCGGGACACGTTTCCGACGTCCGGCAACTGCGCCTCGTTCAGATCAAACGCATGGCCGAAGGTCGCTCCGGCGATGGCACCCAAAGGACCACCGATGGCGAACCCGATGGCGCCCCCCACAAGTTTTCCAATCCACCCCATTTTTCACCTGATTTCAAAAAGGTTTCTTTTGTGTAACCCTATTGCAGCTCATCGATTTTCTGGACCTTTGATTCCTCGATACCAATGATGCCGTCAAATCTCTTGTAGTAAATCACATCGTCGATGCGTTCATAGGTTGGTGTCTGAATTCTCTGGCCGTTCTTCAGAATGATTTCATATTTGTTTTCCTCCGCCTCTGCGGCGGCATCCCTTTTCGCCCCCTGGACAGGGGTAACCGCGGCCCCATTCCCTTGTTCGTACTGGTGGCAGGCCCCCGCCCATTTCTCCATCGGAATCCGGCCCACCACAATTCCGTCCCTCAGAATGATCCAGATATCGCCGTAATTCATGAAGTCCGGGTATTCGCAAGTGGTTGTGGCCCGCGGCTGACCGGCGACGGCAATGACTTCGTTCATGGTCATGCCGTCCCGGATCAATTCATCGGCTGTTTTCGTTTTCACCTCGATGAGGTATTGAATTTTCTCCAGTTCATCCATCTGGCGGGCTAAAGCCTGCCGTTTCTTGCGCAGCACCAAGGCTTTTTCCCCTTCCGCCAGGGCCAATTCGCTGTGAATCGACTTGTATTTCTCTTCTGTTTCCCTCAGACGCAACCGGTCCGCCCTGATTTTTTTCTGGAGTTCTTCATCGGCCTTGATTTCCTTTATCCTTCTGCCGATATAATCGGGGTCGACCGCCGCCCGGATGGAAAGCGTCAGCTTCATTCTGCCTTCCTCCAGTTGCCAGAAATCTCCGGCGGTTTCGATTTTCAGCAGGAGGGACGAATAGGTATCCATATCCTCCTGATCAAACCAATGATCGTCGCCGACGGCCGATTTGCGCAAATGGAAACCCACCGATTCCAGCAGCAAGTGTTTTGCTTCCAGGAAACAGATGCGCCGGGCATCATTCCGGCTGTCGTTCTCGCCCAGTTCGACGGTATACTCCGCTGTCATGATTTTTTCTTCGGCAAAGGCACCCGCGGAAATGCACCACATGACACCCACAAGCAATCCCACAACGCTTTTCATATCCGCTATCAAGCTCCCATCATCCGTTCGCGGTTGGCGTAACCCTCAACATGAAAACACCCTATATCCCAAAAACCGGCAGGCGTCAAAATTCTTTGGGATTTGATGTCCGCTGACGGTTATGGTAGATTGTTCCATGGTTAAAAGGAAAACGCCGCCATCTGGATGCAAATGATCGAGAAATGAAAAAACAACGAGTCGCCTTGACGGTTCTTCCGGTGCTGGCCCTCACCATGTTCGCCTTCCTATTCGCCGTCCCCCCGGTACCTGTTGCGGCGCAGACGGCGAGATACGTGCCCGGTGAAATCATCGTGCGCTTCAAATCGAACCTTCGTAAAACCGAGGTCCGGAACTTCGGAAACCGGCATCAATTCAAAGGACTGCGCCGCTTTCCCGCCATCGGAGCAGCGGCGTTTGCATTGCCTCCTGAAACCGATGTGCGGAAAGCGCTCACCGCTGTCCGCCGCGACCCGGAGGTGCTCTACGCCGAACCGAATTATTACCGGTACGCCCTGGAAACCATACCGGACGATTCTTTTTTCAACCAGCTCTGGGGACTGAAGAACACGGGGCAGGTCGTCAACAATACCGCCGGTCTCTTTAATGCCGACATCGACGCACCGGAGGCCTGGGACGTCTCCACGGGCAACGAACCGGTGATCGCGGTAATCGATTCGGGAATTGACTTTCATCATCCGGATCTGAAAGTCAATCTTTGGACGAACCCAAAAGAAATCCCCGATAACGGCTTTGACGACGACGGCAATGGCTATATCGATGATATCCATGGATGGAATTTCACGGGCTATGATCCACCCGGCGCCAGGGGGGACGCCAACATTATCGATTCCAATCATCATGGCACCCATGTGAGCGGGATCATCGCGGCCCGGGGCGACAATGGGACGGGCACCGTCGGGGTCTGCTGGAAGGCCCGTATCATGACCCTGAAATTTCTGGATGCCTACGGCGAGGGAAGTGTCACGGACGAGATCGCCGCCATCGAGTATGCCGTGCAAAACGGGGCCAGGATCATCAACGCCAGCTTCGGTGATTACCAGGCGAGCGAAGCCGAAGCCGAGGCCATCGCCAGGGCCGAAAGGGCCGGCGTCCTGTTCGTGTGCGCCGCCGGGAATTACGGAAAAAACAATGACCGCGAGCCGCTTTATCCTGCAAGTTACCGGAGCGGAAACATCCTGTCCGTTGCCGCATCCGATCAGCAGGACAACCTGCCGGAATGGTCGAATTACGGCAATGTTTCGGTGGATATCGCCGCGCCGGGAGTCAACATCTATGCTCCCCAGCCTGGAAGAGAAGACTTCTGGAAGGAAACCTTCGACCGCGACATCAACGGTTCCTGGACCCTGACGCCCCCATGGTCGCATCTCTGGCCGACCGCCAACCGGAATACCGTCCATTCCGGAAACGGTTCCCTGACCAATACCCTGGAAACCGGTGACGGAAATTTTTTCCCGGGAACGGCCGCATCTCCGGCGGTGAACCTAACCGGTTGCGTCAACAACCGTCTGGTCTTTTATCTGAAGCGCCGCTCGGTTCAGGGAAAGGACAGGCTTTTCGTGGAAACCGCCACCAACGTGGAAGGCCCGTGGAGCAAACGGGCGGTCGAAATACTGATCCCTCATTTGGGCACATCGGTGGTGTATGAAAACGGCGTTGACGGCGACTTCATCGACTGGCGGGAAGCCATGGTCGATATCACCAATCTGGATGATGCCCGGACGGCTTATTTCCGCTTTCGGATTTCAGCCGACGGTGGTCTTACGGAAGGTATCGACGGCTGGTATATCGATGACCCGGTGATTTCCGTCAGCGCGACATCATACAACGGTCCGGAAACGGATTACTATCGATACCTGAACGGCACTTCCGCGGCGGCGCCGTTTGTATCCGGGGTAGCGGCTCTGGTCTGGAGCTGCTACCCGGAGCTGTCCTATTGCCAGGTGAAAAATGCCATCCTGAACAGCGGGGATTTTCGACCAGGCCTGGACGGCCGGATTTCGAGCGGCAGAAGACTGAACGCGATGAAGAGCCTTGCTTTAGCGGCGGATCCGCTGTCCCTGCCGGTTTCGTGCGGCGACGGCGCGCCGGGGAACTCCGTTGACGGCGACAGCGACGCGCCGTGTTGGATCGGTTCCATGGGAATTTCAGACTCCGGGAAACAGGCGGTACTCACAGATCGAAGGGGGTCAGACTCTCATAGGAATCCTCGGTGACCAGCAGCGTCTGCTCGAACTGAGCCGACAGGGAACGATCCGCCGTGACCGCCGTCCAGTGATCCTCCAGAATCCTCAGTCGGGCGCCGCCCAGGTTGATCATGGGCTCCACGGTGAACACCATTCCCGGTACCAGGGGGATCCCCTCTCCTTTTTTACCGAAATGCGGAATCTGGGGGGCCTCATGAAAATACCGGCCGATGCCGTGCCCCACGAATTCACGGACCACCGAACAGCCCCGGCCTTCGGCATATTGTTGAATCGCCCAACCGATATCACCCACGGTATTCCCGGGTCGGACCATGCCGAGTGCGATTTTCAGGCTTTGTTGCGCGACATCGACAATTTTCCGGGCGTTTTCACCCGGTGTGCCCACAAAAAAAGTGCGGTTGGCGTCCGCATAAAAGCCGTCCAGGATCGAGGTGACATCGACATTGATGATGTCGCCGTCCATTAATACCCGTTCACCGGGAATGCCGTGACAGATCACCTCATTGACCGATGTGCAGACACTCTTCGGGAAGCCCTTGTAATTCAAGGGCGCCGGCCTTGCGTTGTGACGGATGGTGAAATCATGAACCAGCGTGTTAATGTCATCCGTTTTCATCCCGACCCGGATTTCACGGGCCACCATAGCGAGGGTTTCGACCACCAACCGGCCGGCCCGCCTGATTCCTTCGATCTCCTCCGGTCGCTTCAGCCGAATCTTGTACCGCTTGTAATACAGATCCGTCAGGTTCGACTCGCTGGAACGGGACGTTTCCATGCAGCATTTTTTGTATTTTTTCCCGCTTCCGCACGGGCAGAGATCATTTCGTCCGACTTTTTCATCGTATTGTTTCACTCGGTAAACCCTCGCTGTTCCATCCATATTGCCGCTGCCCACAAAGCTAATTCAATCCGACCGGGATGTCAAACAGGAATCCGGAAAATTATGCTTGATTCCTGAGCGGTTTATCTATATTCACCCTTCAAAGGAAAAATAGATTCGCCATGTCAGCATATATCAAATCCGACCATATCGCCGGTCCTGTCGCCGGGGGGGAAAAACACCTGGCTGGGGAAACCGATGCGCGGATCGAATGCCCGTTGAACAAGCCGGATTGCCCGGTGATGGAAGCGCTGCTGCGGTCCCGAAACGAATGCCGTGTGCTCCAGGAGTTGTCCCGCACCGACTCCCTCACCGGATATTTCAATTTCCGGCATTTTTCCGAAGCGCTGGCCGGCGAAATGGAACGGACCTCCCGGACTGGGCTGCCCACCGGTTTGATCATGATCGATCTCGATCATTTCAAACGGGTCAACGACACCTACGGGCACGAAACCGGCAACGACGTGCTGCGCTGGTCCAGCGATATCTTCCGTGACAATATCCGGCGTCTGGACATTCCCTGCCGATACGGCGGAGAGGAATTCGCCATCATCCTTCCGGGCACGCCCTTGGCCGGAGCGGTGCATGTGGCCAAGCGTCTGCAGTCGGAACTGCTGCACCAGCCCTTCCGGAAAGACGGCATCTCCCCGCTGCCTCTCACCGCCAGTTTCGGTGTGGATGTCTATACCGGTCGTCCAGGAGAAAGCCCGAAAGAATTCATCCACAGGACCGACCGATTGCTGCTGGAAGCCAAGGAAAAGGGCCGCAACCGAATCTGTTTCAACCAGTCCAGCATGAAAACGGCCGCCTCGGAAGTTTCCCGGGAGGAACGCGATGCTCTCGGCATTTCCCGGCGCTCGAACGGGAATCAAACAGGATAACCTCTTTCAACCACCCAAGGAGAGCTGTTGTATGACGGATAACCAGGACAACGACCTGCATGACGACGCGGAAGAAAGCGATTTCGCCGCCCTCCTCGACAACTACACTTCCGGTATGAACGAAAATATCAAGGCCGGCGACCGCATACAGGGGAAAATCATCGCCGTGGGCAAGGATACCGTCGATATCGACACCGGCACCAAGCTTGACGGCGTGATCAGCAAAACGGAGTTGCTCAATGAAAAAGGCGAATTCACTTTCAAGAAAGGGGATCTGGTCGACCTGTACGTGGTATCGCTGACGGAAAGCGAAATCCTTCTGTCCAAGGTCTTGACCGGAATCGACAGTTCCCATCTGCTGCTGGACGCTTTCCAGAACAAAATCCCGGTGGAAGGCAAGGTGAGTGAAACCTGCAAGGGCGGATTCCACGTGGACATCATGAAAAAGCGGGCCTTTTGCCCGATCAGCCAAATGGATATAAAATATGTTAAAGATCCGAATATTTATGTCGGCAACAGCTACCATTTCGTCATCACGCGGTATGAACATAACGGCCGCAACATCGTCGTTTCCCGCCGGGATCAGCTCGAAAAGGATCTGGAGGCAGCCCGCCGCGCCTTCATCGCAGGACTTTCCGTGGGGGCTCTGCTGGAAGGAAGGGTCATCAAAACGATGCCCTTCGGCGTATTTGTGGAACTGTTTCCCGGCATCGAAGGCATGGTTCACATCTCCGAATTGTCCTGGTCCCGGGTGGCGGCGGCGGACGATATCCTGAAGGTCGACGAAACAGCTGTTTTCAAGGTGATCGGTCTGGAGATGAAGGAATCCGGCAAGGTGAAAGTGGCCCTCTCCCTGAAACAGGCGGACGCCGATCCCTGGGAAACCATCGACAACCGGTTTCATGCCGGCGACCAGGTTTCCGGGAAAGTCACCCGCTGCGCGGCTTTCGGCGCCTTCGTCGAAATCGCTCCGGGGCTGGAAGGTCTGGTCCACATCAGCGAAATGAGCTATCTCAAGCGCATCCTGAGGCCGGAAGATGTGGTGTCGCCGGGGGATACCGTTTCCGTGCTGATCAAGGAAATCGACAAGACCGGCAAACGCATTGCCCTGAGCATGCGGGATGCGGAAGGCGATCCCTGGAACGATATTCAGCAGAAGTATAAAATCGGTCAGGCGGTTGTTGGAACCTTGGTGAAAAAGGAAAAATATGGATATTTCATCACCCTCGAACCCGGGATCACCGGGCTCTATCCCAAATCCAGACAGGGAATGGAGACGGAAGAGGGTCCCCTGGAATCACTAAAGCCCGGTCAACCGGTAACCGTCGCCATCGAGGCGGTTCTCCCCGCCGAACGAAGGATCACGCTGGGACCGCTGCGCACCACCGGAGCGGACGACTGGCGAACGTTCTCATCCAAAACGGATAAACCCGTCGGTGACCTGGCGGCCAAACTGCACCAGGCCCTGAGCGGCAAGAAACAGGAGTGACATTCCGGGTCAGATGAACCGCCCTGCCAGACCGGCCATGAGGGCATGCACCAGAATCAGCGCGGTTGCCAGGATGCATCCGATTCCCAAAAACCGGTGGAACCGGCTTTCCCGGCGTTTTTGTTCATGACCCAGCAAAAACGCCAGACAGACTCCGGCGAGAAACCCTCCGCCGTGCCCCCAATTGTTGATACCCGGAATGATCATGCCGAAGATGAAAAGCATGAATACGGCGGCGCTCATCTGCCGGACGATAACCCGGCCCGCCGGCCCTCCCCGGCTGCAGCCATAATAAAACAACGCTCCCAGCAGGCCGCAGACCGAAGCGGAAGCGCCGATGGTGACCACGACGCCGGCCCAAAAGGACAGCAGGAAGCCCGCCGCTCCTCCCAGCAGGTATATCGAAGAGGTGCGGGAAAACCCGTACTGGCGGAACACCAACGGCCCTATCTGGGTGACGGCCGCCATGTTCAAAAAAATATGCAGCAGACTTCCATGCAGGAAATTGGCGGAAACCAGCGACCACCATCGATGCAGACGTTCGATGGGATAGACTCCGGTGGCGCCCAGCAGCAGGAGGCTGTTATCGTCCGGGGACAGAATGGAGAACGGATCGGCCGAAAGACCGGAGATGCTGCGGCTCAACAGCAGGGAAACGACGTAGATGCCGATATTCAGATTCACAACCGCGGTTGTCCAGCCCGCGGCGGATTGATAGCGCCGGAGCCACGTCCGGGGTTTGGACAACCGGCCGGGATGGGATAAACCGCAATGGGGACATCTGTCCTCGTCACTGCTGATCAGTTTCCGACATCCGGGGCACAAAATGGGTCCATGGGAATGGATCATGTCGCGGACCCGCCATTCCCGGGTCTGCCGCAAGTTCCTGCCCTTCCGCCCCCCTTTTTTCCGGCATCCGGAGGTTGGATGGAAAAAAAATCCCGGGCGTTCCCGGCCAGCAAACGCTCCAGCCGGTCCTCCGAAAGGCCGGCCGCGGCGATTTTCTTGATTTCCCTGTCCCAGGCATAGGGGAGATTCGGGAAGTCGCTGCCGTACATGATGCGGTCGGAACGTAGGGTGGAAAGATCCGGGGGCCGGTGCCCCGGGAAAAAATCCCCGAGAACCATCGCCGTATCCAGCCAAAGATGGTCGTATCGTTCCATCAGGAGACGGAATTCACGGACTTCATCGAAGCCCAGGTGGGGAATGCAGAGCCGTAACCGGGGAAAGGACCGTAACACCCGTTCGATTTTTTCCGCGCCGCAAATCCGGTGGGGATCCACCGGATAGGCCGGACTTTTCGGTTCCCTGCCCCCATGCAGGACCAGCGGTTTTCCTTCCCGGGCGCAGACATCATAAATCGATTCCATTGCCGGACTGTTCAGGTCGAATCCCTGCACATGGGCGTGTAGTTTCACACCATCCAGGCCGCTTTGAAATGCCTGTCTCAGGATTTGTCCGGCATTTTCCTCCCCCGGGAATACACTGGCCAGTCCGGTGACGTTCGGGTATTTCCGCCGCATATCCGCCATGAAGGTGTTCAAACCCGCGGCGATCCCCGGTTTATGGGCATATTGAAGGGCCACCACGTGCCCGACTCCCCGGTTGAACAGAAAATCCAGAATATTCGCGGCGTTCATCCGGTATCGAATGGGCCAAGCGTACCGGTCGAACCAGTTCCAGATGGATTGGAATATCCCTTCCGGGAAAAGGTGCACATGGGCATCCACAACCGTCGGCAGCCCGTCGGGGATCCGGGAACTTTCCGCATCATTCAATACCGGCAGTGACTTGTTCAGCATACCAACTCCCTCTTCCATGGAAAAATTCGGCCGCCACGCTCAGGGGAATATGTATATGCCGTTTTCGATATCCCTGCAAACGGTTTTAATCCGCCCGGTTCGCTGTCGACACCGACTCGGGTTCCACAATGGTGAAATGAATGGTACGATACAATTTCCCGTTGATGTAGATTTCGATCTTCTGGTCGCCCAGGGGATCGCCCGCATCGTTGGCTGTCCAGCGCCAATAGTAGCCGTCATACACCCTGGTCGGCCCCAGCTTCACGAGCGCGGCGTTACCCGGGGAAGGGCGCTGGGTCATGGATATCTGCAAATCCGCGCCGGGGCCGTAATCGATTGAATAGGTGCTGAAATACAGGTTTTTGGATCGAATGGTGTATCCCCAGCGGAAGCCGGTATCCTTCAGCCGTAACTCAATGGTGCGGGTCTCCTTGTATACAAAATAACTCCCGTCCGGGCGCCGCTTCATCAGCCCGAAGTCGATCTGATATTCCGGTTCACTTCCGGGCGAATAGCCGACGCCGTCAGCAGAGGGTGGGATGGCGACAATCAGTATCATCAGCAGAAACAGTTTTTTTTTCATGGGAGCACCTCCTCATTTTCTCTTCATGATGCTACTGGCAATTGAAAAAAGCACATTGCGTGCCATTATTCATTTTTGTGCGTAATTCATATCCTCTATGAACTTCGACCATCCGCTCGAAGCAGGGGGGCCGGGGGTAAATACAGGTACCGATCCCACCGAATGAAACATTTGTCCTGAAAAACTGGACAAACCGATGGTCCAGGCGCATCACGGTGAAATCGCCGCTTGCCATTTTCCATTATCCTGTTTAGGATATCGGCGATGGAAGTTATGGAATCAGATAACCGTAACGAAAAATTACCGAACCCGGTCATCATGAAAAACCAGCCGAGATGGTACCGCATCGCCGAGGTTGAACGTATTTCCGGCGTCTCCCGGCGGACCATCCATTTTTATCTTCAGCAGGGTCTGCTGCACCCTCCCCGTAAAACGGGAAAAACCATGGCATATTATGACGATGCCCACATTCTGAAACTCGGCCTTATCCGAAATTCAAAACAGGAAGGCGTCCCCCTGATCGCCATCAAGGAAAAGCTGGCAGGACTGAATCTTTCCGGACAGGCGGCTTCCGGGCATCCACAACCGGCGCCGCCTGTTTCCGGTCGGAGATCCGATCCGGGGCCACGGAAGCGCAAGACCAAAGGACAAAAAACCCGTGAAACCATTCTGGATATCGGTTGCGCTCTTTTCAGGGAGAAGGGCTACAAGGGAACCAAGGTCAGCGACATTGTTTCCGCCATGAATGTCGGTAAAGGCACTTTTTATTTTTATTTCACCGATAAAAAGGAACTTCTGCTGGAATGTGTGCCGCGGATCTTCGGTGAACTGTTCTCCGCGGGCTGGGATCGCATCCGCAAAATCCAGCATCCCCTGAAACGCCTGGAAATGCGCGCCAGAACCGTTTTCCCGGTATTGAAGGAATTCTGCGCGATTGTTCAACTGAGCAAGGAAGCCATCGAAGACAGTGATCCCAAAATCCATCAACTGGGCGACCGGACATACCGCTCCATCTGCCGCCCGCTGGAAGACGATATCCGGAAAGGCATTGAGACCGGACTCTTTCAACCCGTCAATACGCGTGTCGCGGCGATTTTTATGATTGGAATCATGGAAAATATTTATTATCTGCAACGAACCGATCCCACCATTCAGCCGGAACGGATCTGGGACGGCATGCTGAACCTGATCACCCACGGCATTGTCGGAACCGGATCCAACGAAACCCCTTCCATGCCCTGACATCGCGGCATGAATATTTTGTTGTCTTCCATGACATTTCTTTGTATGACACCTCAAGTCCATCGGGACTTACGTGAAAATCGTCGCCCGTATCGGCCCCTGTGCCAGGAAACAAGGCAACCCGACGATGCAGGCCAATATCTTCATTTATCCGTAGAAAGCACTTATGACCGGTCATCCCAAATTCATCCAACGGAAACCAATAAAAACCGACGCATTCCGACACCTGTATCCTTTCCGGTCCCATTTCCTGAACCGCAACGGCTTTCAATATCATTATCTGGATGAAGGCAGCGGCGATCCGGTGATCATGCTACACGGAAACCCCACCTGGTCCTTCTACTATCGCAGCCTGGTTCAAGCCCTTGCTCCCGAATATCGAACCATCGTTCCGGACCATATCGGCTGCGGTTTGTCCGACAAGCCCGGTCCCGATGAATACGACTATACCGTGAAAAGCCGGGTGGAAGACCTCGAAGCCCTGCTGGCGCAGCTGCGGATCCAGAGCCGTATCACCCTGGTCCTGCACGACTGGGGCGGAATGATCGGACTGATCTTCGCCCTCAGGAATTTACCCAGTATCAGCCGGCTGGTGATCACCAATACAACCGGGTTTTTCACCCCCGGGGGAAAAGGGCTGCCCTGGCGGCTGAAACTGATCCGCCACCTGACGCCGCTTGCAACCATCGGGGTGCTCGGGTTCAATCTTTTTTCCGTTGCCGCCCTCCATATGGCTTCCCGCAAAGGGCTGTCAAAGGATGTCCGCATGGGGCTGACGGCGCCTTATAACTGCTGGGCCAACCGGATCGCGACATTGAAATTCGTTCAGGATATTCCGGTTTCCCCCCGTGATCCCAGTTATCCGCTGGGACGTTTCATGGAGGAAAACCTGCATAAACTGGCTTCCGTTCCCAAGCTGATCTGCTGGGGCGAACACGATTTCGTCTTCACCACGGCCTTTCTGGCGGAATGGAAACGGCGGTTTCCGGATGCGGAAGTGCATCAATTCCGGGATGCCGGGCATTATCTTCTGGAAGATGTTCCGGATCGGGTCATCCCGCTGGTGAAGAAATTTTTACGGCAGCACCCGCTGCAACCGTGAACAACGGGCGCCGAAAGGCTCGCTGACATATGTCCAAAATCAAAAAGACCGGAATCATTCTGTCTGTTCTGATCCTCCTGGCAGCCGGCGCCGTGACGGCAGGATACATTGTCCTCCCCTATCTGCGCGACCGGGATAAACCCAGAGAGGATCTGACCCATCTCCGCCTGAAGCCGGAGATCGTGCTGTTCACCTTCCGGATCTGGCCCGATGCTTACAGCCGTTTGGTCCATCTGGACACGGAAATCAGTCTGATCGATCAGGAAATGGAGCGTCTGACAGCCATGGAAAAAGAATTTCCACAGCAAAAACGGATCATCCTGGACGAAAAATCCCTGTGGGACCGTACCGGAAAAAGCCTCGCTACCGTGCTGGAACACCTTGAAAAAGAAGTCGAAACCATTTATGTTACCTATTCGCTGAATGAGGCCAGGGGACTTCAGGCCCTCAAAGACTCCCAGGAGTCGGCCCTGAAACCGGCGGATGATGCGCTGGCGGAATCCGCCCAGCTGACAGCGAGATTGAAGACGAAATCGGAAACGAAATTACTGGACCGGGTCCAGTCCCTGTTTTCCAAATGAGTGCCATGAATCAGTCTAAAAACCAAGATATTGTAAATGTTTCCTTTTATTTGAAACAGATGGCCGAAACCCGGCCTTACAAGCGCGCGGTCGTCTATCCCGCGGGAAGAGACAAGGCCAATCGCGTCACCTATTCGCATTTCACGTTTCAGCAACTGGACGAGGAATCGGACCGGATCGCCGCCGGGCTCATCGCCGCCGGGATCGCCCGGGGCACCCGCACCATTCTGATGGTGAAACAAAGCCTGGAGTTTTTCGCCCTGGCCTTCGCGCTTTTCAAGGCCGGAATCGTGCCGGTGGTGGTCGATCCGGGCATGGGGCTGAAACGCATGCTCAACTGTCTTCAGGAGGGAAAACCCGAGGCATTCATCGGCATTCCCCTGGCCCACATCGTACGCACCGTTTATCCGCGCTATTTTCAGAATGTCAGGCATTTTATCACCGTGGGACGCCGGTTGTTCTGGGGGGGGCGCACCCTGCAACAAATCCGCCGACTTTCCTCCACATCCCATCCCGTGGCCGATACCGGGCGGGATGAAACGGCCGCCATTCTGTTCACCTCCGGCAGCACCGGACCGGCCAAAGGAGTCGTCTACACTCACGGCATGTTCGACGCCCAAATCCGGCAGATCAAGGAACAGTTCGACATCAGCCCGGATGAAATCGACCTGCCCACCTTTCCCCTGTTCGCCATCTTCGATCCTTCCCTGGGCATGACGGCCGTCATTCCGGACATGGATCCCACCAAACCGGCCATGGTGAACCCGCAAAAAATCATTGAAGCCATTACCAACCACGGGGTCACCAACATGTTCGCATCACCCGCCCTCCTCAACCGGGTGGGACGGTATTGCCACCAGCACCAGATCAAACTGCCCTCCCTGAAACGGGTGGTTTCCGCGGGCGCACCTGTGCCGCCAGCAAATATTGAACGATTCGCCGCACTGCTGATGCCAGACGCTGAAATTCATACCCCGTATGGCGCCACGGAGGCCGTGCCGATTCTTTCCATCGGCAGCAGGGAAATCCTTTCCGAAACCAAAAAACTGACGGAAAAAGGCTTCGGCAACTGCGTAGGCCGGCCCATCCGCGACACCGAAATACGGCTGATCCGCATCTCCGACGAACCCATCGCTGTCTGGTCGGATGAACTCGCCGTCCCCCAGGGGGAGACCGGTGAAATCATCGTCAGAGGGCCGGTGGTTTCCAGCCAGTATTTCGAACGGCCGGACCAAAACGCGCTGCATAAAATCAAGGACGGCCAGGATATCTGGCATCGCATGGGCGATCTGGGTTGGATGGATAAAAGCGGCCGGCTCTGGTTTTGCGGCCGCAAAAGCCACCGGGTGACCACGCCAAAAGGCACCCTGTACACCATTCCCTGCGAGGCCGTCTTCAACAACCATCCCGCGGTTTTCCGCAGCGCCCTGGTGGGCATCGGCAAGGCGCCGCGGCAGATACCCGTGATATGCATCGAGACAGAACCCGGCTGCAAGACCCCCCGGAATATCATCGAACAGGAACTGCTCGACATGGCCGGGCAATTCGTCATCACGCAGCAGATCGAGACAGTTCTGTTTCACAAGTCGTTTCCGGTGGACATCCGTCACAATTCGAAAATCTTCCGGGAACAGCTGGCCGGGTGGGCCGCTGAGCAGCTGATGAAAAAGCGACGGTGAGAGGACCGATATGGAAAAGGAAAACAGACAACGGATCCTGGTGACAGGGGGCGGCGGATTTCTGGGAAAAGCCATTGTCCGCAAACTCATCCAGCGGGGGGAAAACGTCACCACTTTTTCCAGAAACCGGTACCCGGAACTCGATTCCCTTGGTGTCACTCAGGTCCAGGGGGACCTGGCCGATCCGGACGATACCCTGAAAGCCGTCCGGGGAATGGACCTGGTGTTCCACACGGCCGCCAAGGCCGGAGTGTGGGGTTCCCATGATTCCTATCACCGGCCCAATGTCACCGGAACCCGCAACCTTCTGGCCGCCTGCAAACAGCAAGGGGTCCCGCGGCTGATCCATACCAGTTCCCCCAGTGTGGTCTTTGACGGCAGGGACATGGAGGGGGTGGATGAATCCGTCCCGTACCCGGAAAAATTCCATACGCCCTACACCGAAACCAAGGCCATGGCCGAACGGGAGGTGCTGGCGGCGGCCCGGGATGGCCTGCGGGTCATCGTTCTCCGGCCGCATCTGATATGGGGACCGGAAGATCCCCATATCGTGCCGCGAATCCTGGAAAGGGCCGACAAACTGGTGAGAGTCGGCAAACGCGAGAACCTGGTGGACACGATTTATATCGACAACGCTGCCGATGCTCACCTTCTCGCGGCCGACAAGCTCCGGGAAAACCCCGCCCTTTCCGGAAACATCTATTTCATCAGCAATGATGAACCGATTCCCCTCTGGGACATCATCAACGGCATCTTGAAAGCCGGTGGACGGGAGCCGGTCACCCGCACCCTGCCGCATGGGGTGGTTCGGACCATCGGCGCCGTTCTGGAAGGGATATACCGGCTCTTCCGGATCGACGCTGAACCCAAGATGACCCGCTTCGTGGCGGATGAGCTGGCGACGGCCCACTGGTTCGACATCAGCGCCGTGAAAAGGGATCTGGGCTACGCCCCCGGGGTATCCATCAAGGAAGGACTGATCCGGCTGGAGGAATGGCTTCAACAAACCGGTCGGAAGCATTCCCGCTGAACAGGAAAGGTTTCGATGACGGTCAAAAACAAAAAAACGCTCATTTCCGGTGACTCCATGCTGATTTTCAGCGTCGGACTCGCCATCATCTACTGGCTGATCGAATCGGTGATCCATCTGTTCGTTTCCTCCGATGTCAATTTTTTACAGCAACTGCTGGGAACGGATATCTACAACACCTATACCCGGATCATCATTCTCTGTCTCTTCGTGATCTTCGGCTCCCATGTGCAGTATACGATCAACAAAAAAAGGGAAGCGGAGAACGCCCTGCGGGAAAGCGAGGAAAAATACCGGAAAATCCTGGAAAGCATCGAGGAAGGCTATTACGAAGTCGATCCCGACGGAAGATTTACCTTTTTCAATGATTCGGTCTGCCGGATTCTGGGCGTTTCCAAGGAGGAACTGCTCGGACGCAACAGTCAGGCCTACATGGATGAACCGAATGCCCGGAAATTGGAAAGGACTTTCCATAAAGTCGCCGATACCGGAAAACCCTTCACGGCCTTCGACTGCGAATACATCATCAAGGACGGCACGAAACGGATCATCGAAACCTCCGTCTCCCTCATCAGCGATGTCAAAGGCAGAACCCTCGGGTTCCGGGGAGTGGCCCGGGACATCACCGCCAAAAAAGACATGGAAAAGGAACTCCTCGAATATCACCGGAAGCTCCAGGATTCCCGCTCCGCCGCCATCCTCGGCCTGGCCAAGCTGGCCGAATACCGGGACAGGGAAACCGGTTCCCATCTGGAAAGAATCCGGGAGTATGCCAAAATCATCGCCCGGGAATTATCCCAGAAGCCGGAGTACAGGGGCTATATCGACGAAAACTATATCGAAGACATCTACAATTCGGCCATCCTCCACGATATCGGCAAGGTGGCCATTTCCGACGCCATCCTGCTGAAACCGGAAAAACTGACTCCGGAGGAATTCGAAACCATGAAGCACCACACCACCATGGGCGGCCAGGCCCTGGAGGTCATCGAATCCCGCACCCAAGGCCAGTCCTTCCTGACCATCGGCAAGGAAATCGCTTTCAACCATCATGAACGCTGGGATGGAACGGGGTATCCAAGGGGTCTGGCCGGCAGGCAAATCCCCCTGTCGGCCCGGATCGTGGCCCTGGCGGATGTCTATGACGCCCTGGTTTCGAGGCGCAGCTACAAAGAGGCCATGCGGCATGAAGATGTTCAGGAACAGATTGTCATGGGCCGAGGGACTCAATTCGATCCGGACGTGGTCGACGCTTTTCTTGCCCGGATCGAAGACTTCAGGGCCGTTCACAACCGGCTCGGGGACGCCTGATCCGCCGGTTGCTCCTCCGGGAGGCGGCAATCAGTCCGGCAAGAGATCGTAAAAGTACATCATGGCGTCGGTCCGGGTGACGATTCCGATAATTTCCCCCTTGTCCACCACCGGCAGGCGCCCGATATCATGTTTCACCATGAGACGCGCGGCCTCCACGGGACTTCGATCCGGCCCGATGGTGACGGTCTCGCGGCTCATGAACGCCTTCACCGGCGCCTTGAGCTGATTGTTGCGCACCTTATGAAAATCCCGGCGGGAAATCACGCCCACCAGCCGGCCGTTGTCCACCACCGGCAATCCGGTGCAGCCTTTTTCCCGCAGGATCTTGGCGGTCTGCGACATCGTCGTATCCGACGGAATGGCGAGCACGGGGTAGGACATCAGGTCGCTGACCCGCACCGATGATTGTTGATTGCCCTCGATCAATTCGATGATCCAGTCCTTGATGGCCTCCGGCGAGGCGGATTTGATCATGGCCGAGGCAGCGCCCGGATGGCCGCCGCCCCCCATGCTCCGCATCATCAACCCCACATTCAATTCATCCACATTGCTGCGGCCGATGACGATGCTGCGGTTGTGTTCGCGGTCGCTGAAAATCCCGAAAGCGGCGTCCACGTTCAGGATCTCCCGGTACATGTGCACCACAAGCGACAGGTTGCCCACATGCCCGCTGATCTCAATGGCATTGCAGCTGATGGTGAAGCCGCCGACTTTCATGCGCTCCGCCTTCTGCAGCATTTGGAAAAGAATGTTCTTCTGCTTCTCGCCATATCCCGGTCGCAGGAAGGTGCTCAGAATGTTGAGGTCCGCCTTGCGATCCAGAAGGAATCCGGCGGTATAGGCGTCCTCGGCCGTGGTGGATGGAAACGAAAGATTGCCGGTGTCTTCATACAGACCCGCCAGGAAAAGGGTCGCCTGCATGGGGGTCAGAATTTTATGCTGCTTTTTCATTTCGCGCACCATCAGGGTGATGTTCGCCCCCATTTCCTCCTTGCATTCCCAGGCGGCTTGGATATCTCCGTTGGGGTGGTGATCCCAGACAATGACCTCGATGTCTGTCCTGCCCTTCAGCTTTCCGACCTCCAGGCGGCCCCAGGAATTGGCATCCACCACGATCAGCCGCTTCACCTCGGCCATATCGATATCATCCGGCGTGCGGATATCGAACAAATCCTTGTGAATGGAAAGAAAGCCCTTGGCGTTTGGATTGATCGTTTTGGGCAGCACGGCCACGGCGCCCGGATACAGCAGGGTTCCGGCGATCACCGAGGCCAGGGCGTCAAAATCGCTGCTCTTGTGAGTTGTAATGATGTCCATGGATCTCCGTGTTTTTTGTCCTGTTCTATTGTTTGACTCCCGGAAAGGAATCGTCCGGCGCTTGCGACGATTCTTCCGCCTTGCATTCTTTCCATTCAGCTGGCTGGCAGGCGTCGTCTCCCCGACCATCCAAACCGATCTGCATGGTCCGGCGGTGCTGGTATTCCAGCCGGAGCCGGCAAAGATCCATCTCGGTCCGGCTTTCAATCACTTTTTTGGCCAGGAGATAGCGAAGATAGATGACCCAGACCACAAGCCCGAGGACGACGAGGCTTGCCCCCAGTAACAGCCATTTATATTTGACGATGGTTTCCTCGCCCAGTCGGCCCAGATAGATCAACAGGTTCGGAAACGTCCAGTAGGAAAAGATCGCGAGAAAAATCAAGAATCCGATGGTGTAAATATTCAGGCGGCCGAGATGAAAAAGCATTTTCTCCAAACGGGAGGCGTCGCTCTCGGGTTTCCGGAAGGGGGCCGATCCGTCCTTTTCACCATGAAACAGGGCGGCGTATACCTTGACGATGAACACGAACAGCAGAACAAGTCCCACCGGGATGCCCACCGCCGCTGCGAACCAGGCCCGGAAAGGAAACGGGATCTCACGGCTGATGAGTTTGACCTGGTATTGGTCCAGCGGTCCGAAAGTTTTTTCAAAATAGTATTTATCGAAGCTGCTGAGGTTGTTGCCGTCGGTTTCATACACCACCTCACCAGCGTTGTTCAGGATATGCAGCCGTGATTGCCGGCCGGATTTCATGGCCGCCACCGCCAGAATCTCCATTTCAATCAGGAAAAGGCAGACCCCGACGACAATCAGAACCGTGCTGTTGCGTCGGATGGCGGAAAATGCGTTGTTGTCATCGGTCACGGAATCAATCCCCGAACATCCCCAATGATGAGCTGTTGGAAAGCTCAAATCCGTCTTTCGGCTGGAAGGCATTCTTGCACAATTCCGGATCGCCGGTCAAGCGGCAAGCTTGTTACCGTCCGTTCAGTTCTGGATCGCCGGCAGAAACCCGCCGATTCCCGGAAGGTCCGACCGCAGACCGAAATCATCGAAATACACCGTAATCGCGCCATGGCCGTAGGCGTGCAGACCCAATTCCGGCTGGGCGGAAAAGCCGGCCGTGGGAGATAGCAATTCCGGCTGATGGCTTCTCAGCATCGAATCGGGTTCCGCGGCCACCGGCACGGCATCGACGGTTCCCACCAGGTTGTTGACGGCGTCCCACTGGACCAGTGTGACATAATCATTGCCGGGCGTGGTGACAGGACCGTCCTTCGGCGGCCATTTCAGAGTGGTGCAGCCGGATTGGCAGCGCGGATATCCATGGCGATCCATATCCAGTAGAGAACCGTCGGGAACGCCGTAGCCGTCCGGATCACCGTAATATACCTGTATGTAGTTGTCTTTCGGGCGCAGGCCGCCGCCCGTGGCCGTCGCCAACGGCACGCCGCCGACCTTCAGCGGACCGGCGGTGAATGGAATCGATTCCGACAAACGGTTCAAGAGAATCGTTCCGGCCGCGCTGCCATCCCAGGCGCCGGACGACAGCAGCGGTTCCCCCAGGACAACTCCGCGGGCCCCGCCATCCTGGGTGAGAACCGCTCCGGCCGGAATCGCGGAAATGCCGTTGGTGAATTCCAGGGCGGCGGCCTCCCGCAATTGAACCATCAGGACGGCGTCCTGCAAGGGATGGAAACCGGACTCCAGCCGGACGTCGTCTATATACCAGCCGTCGCGTCGAACCGACCCATCCGTGACCAACCGGAAACGAATCCGCACATTTTTCTTGAGGTAGTATGCCGGAACGGATATCACCTTCTCCACCCAGGTGTTTTGAGGCACTTCGCTCAGCAGAACGAATGCATTGGTATACTCGGCCAGGAGGTCGGAGGTGACGAATTCATCGTCCGAGATTTCCACGTACCCGTAGTCGTAGTAGGCCTCCAGATCATAGCGGTGCCAGAACACCAGCCGGACATCCCTTTCCCAGCCCAGGTCAATGGGGGCGGATGTAAGAGAAAGATCTTGATTATCCAGATAATTTCCCCCGGGACTGTCATGCCAGGAGGTGGAAAAGCTGTGATAGCGGGAAGTCACCCGGGCCCAGGGCGCAGCCGGCGACCATCCGCCGCCCCCGGATTCCATATCGTCCTGAAAAAAAAGAACCGGCGTCAGCCGTTTATACGCCAGCCAGTTTCGGGTTGCTCCGAAATCGGTCTGCTGCCAGAGGACAATCAGGGGAACATCCGAGACCGGCACGATGGCATTGTCGATTCCGTCCAGGGGCGGGATCAGGTTCTGGTTGCCGCGCAGGAAGGATATGCCGTAACAATTGGAATTGTTATCCAGGCGAAAGGACATTCCGGCGGCAAAATACCGGGGAACGGGAATCGGCTCGAACCCGCCCTCGGGCGTGATGGCGGAATCGAAACCGATTTTCACCTGGGCGTCATAGCTCAAAAACCGGCCGGCCGCCCCGTAGCCGCGTTCCAGGTTCACCCCCGAGGAATCCGGCTTGAACGCGATCAGGCTTGACTTCGGCGAGGGCCCCGCTTCCACGGCGATCACCTTGAGGGCTTTGTCGCCATCCACGGTGACAACGGCGTGATCCCCCAGGGAAGACGTGTCCTCCCAATGGGATTTGTCCTCGAAACGATCCAAAAATTCCGTATTTTCGAAAAGCGGAATGGAATACCGGATTTCCCGGGCGATTCCGGTGCTGCTCCTGCCCAGGGAACTCAACTCCAGAAACGGCTGCAGGACGACCGTCCCGGCGCCCGGAGGCGCCGTCCACGGGGCGGCGGCGTCCGCCATGGTGATTCCCAGCAATTTGTTGTTCCCCGGATCCGCTTTCCGATAGCGGTACGATCGTCCGGACAGGGTAAAAAGGCCATTGCGGTCCGGAAACAATGACACCCCGCCGATGACATTCAAGTCGCCGCCGGGTCCGGCGCCGTTATATCCATTGCTTTGAAGCCCCAGTTTCGGCCGCTGCCCGGTCAGGGCGTTCCAGCTTCCGCCGGCCTTCACAAACCGGACAATCTGCTGGTCCGCATGGCTCATATCAATGGAATCAAAGGCCTCCGGCAGATCCGGATCGTCGAAAACCAGACTGCCCGGGGCGCTGACCCAACCCGGACGAATTCCGAAGGGAACCCGTGTCTCCAGCACGCTGCCGGCGGCGTCCGTCCGCACTTCGAAAACATAGGTGGAGAATCGCAATCTGAAGACACCTCCCCGGTCGCCCAGGGTGAACTCGCGGTTGTTCAAAGGACCGATATCGTCCCCGCTCCGCAACTTCGCCGCCCCGTATCGATAGCCGGATTCGGCCAGATAATAGGCCTGGTCGGCCAGGTTCGCTCCGGCCAGATGCTGGGACTGAACGGCGGTCTGTGAAATCATGGCGACCCCCAATACGCTCAGCACCATCATGGTGACGATCAGGCCCACCAGGACGGCCCCTGCCTGTGGAGGACCGAAGTGGATGCTGGTTGTATGCCGGTTGCCGATCAGGTTCATCTCCTTCACCCATGGATCAGGGCGCATTCGAATTCAGGTTGTTGCGCGGGTTGACCGCCAGTGAAAAGGAATGGACGGCGGCTTCCCCGTCGGTTCGCGCCAATTCGAATTGAATTTGGATCAGGGCCAGTTTCTCCAGTCCGACCGGCGGGACGGTGGTTACGTTCCCATCGACATCCTCATAGGCCAGCTGGAAGGAATTCACCTGATTCAGCAACACATGGGCTTCATCGTCCGCGCAGGAGCCGCAGGAGCAGTCTCCGGTCTCATCAACCTTCAAGACCAGTTCGCCGGCGCGGGCGGTCAGCACCCGGAAGAACGGCGAAAGCGGATCGACACGGTACACAATACATTGCTGGTTCGAATTCCCGCTGTCGATGTCCGTCAATTCGGACAGTTCCCGATCCATTCGGGCCATGGCCGCTTGGGCTTTCTGGGATATGGCGACATTTTCCCTGGTCGTGACGAAACCCTGTACGCCGGTCACCAGCCACAGACCCGCGGTGACGGATAGGATCCCGAACAACATCAGGGAAAGAATGACTTCAATCAGGGTGAATCCGCCTTCATCGCGCATGGCCCTACCGACCTACCTCACATGGGTAAAAACCGATTGCAGCATCTGGTTCTTGGAACTGTCCGCAGCAGCCGTGACGGTTACCGTCACCTGCATGATTTCGATATCCCCGTCATTTCCCGGATCGATCTCAAACCCGGCCGGTGTGGTCTCCACCGCAATCCCTGCCCCCCCATGGGATTCCACCATGGCCTTAAAGTCTCCGTGCAGGGAGGCCCCCGGCAAATTTCCATTTGTTTTCAGCCAGTTTCGATAATCACGGGTGATTTGTTCCATGGTGGTTTTCAACCGGAGGCCATTCCCGGAGATTTCAATCATTTCGGCGCTGCGGGAAAGATTGGAGCCGATGAACTGGGTCAGCATGGTTCCCAGGATGGCAGCCATGACAATGCTGACAAGTACTTCCAGCAGCGTAAACCCGTTCTCATGAGCGTTTATCTTTGATTTCATGGGATAAAACCTGTTTCAGGAGTCACCGCTATGGTGATGGATTTTCCTTCCGAATGGAGCGAAACCGTTGCACCGCCCGTCACAAGACCGGGGATATCGCGGCAGGGTCGCCCCCAGGTGTCAAACGAGATGATGCTGAATCCAATGGGCGTGATTCTTTCCCGGGACAAATCGATCAGATCGGTCTCCTCTCCGGGCAGACGCACGGTTTTCTCCACACCTTCTTCATACTGAAAGAGCCGGTAGGTTTTCCCGGAGGGGTCGTATCGAAGCCCCCATACGCTGCTGGTGCTGAGGGCCCTTGCCTGGGCATATCGCAGGTGCGCCTTGATGTTGTCGGCTCTCGCCGTAAGTTGTATCGGATCCTGAAACGCCCGGCCGACGACAATCGCACCGATCACGCCGATGATAAACAGAACGGCGATGATTTCCACCAGCGTCAATCCCCGGTTGTCCATTACCATTGGCTTTTTTGTCGTGTCCATCGTCCGCCATCGTCGTCGGCTTCCCGTACGGGTATACTCAATTTATTGTTTCCGGGATACATGTCAAGAAAAACCTTCCCCCGCCGTTCAATTCAACGGGAGAGAGCTTCCGGTGGCGGCTTCAATTTTTTCCCGGATGCGGTGGGCATCCTGCATCCGTTTCCATATCCGCCCCCGAATCCACGGGTCCGCTCCGTACCGCTTCATCGCGGCTTCAAATCGATCTTCCAGGTTGACGCTCCGATCCCCTTTGACCAGTTTGTCCGCGAGATACAACACCTCGGCGCAGGTCGGCCGAGCCTCGCCGGAGCATTCAATGTCCGTATGGCTCGCGACGATGCGGGCGGTCTCCGGAAATCCCATGTCCATCAGCAATTCCGCGGCCCGTTTCTCGTGATGAGGGCAGCCCTTGGCCAGATCGTGAAGGAGGGCGGCCGAAACGATAAGGTTGCTGTCCATCCGCCATCCGGCCCGCGACAAGACGGCGCAAATCCTTTCCGCCACAGCGGCCACCGTTTGACAATGACGGTAAACCGCTTCCGTTACGCGGACGACATCCCGCAGGATGGCCTCGCATTCGTTCCGGTTGGGAACGGCAAACCGTTCCCAGCGTTCCAGAGCCGCTTCGTAATCCGCCGGCGTATCGATATCGAACAGGATGTTTTCATCCGCCACCGCGACCGGAACGGTCCCGGGGGCAAGACGGTCCAGGACGCCTTTCAGGCCTTCCTTTCCGCACCACGACCGGATGGTGTCGAAATATTCCCGCGGAATGATCACCGGATGGCCCCGTTTTCCCCGGAAGCAGGGAATCAGGATGCGGTCCCGGTCGCGGTGATGGGACTCCAGCAGGAACCGGACGGTCCAGGGCCGGATCAGGGGGATGTCCGCCGGCAGAAGGATGACGGCTTCCGTCTCCGGTTCCATGGCATCCAGGGCAAGCCGCACGGAAGAAAACATTTCCAGGTGATCTCTGCGGTTGACGATGTTGCGCACTGCGGCGGTTTCGAAAAGCGGAGCCAGCTGCTCCCGTCCATGGCCGGTGACGACGCAGATATCCTCTATCCCGGCCTTTCGGAACAAAGCGACGGTCCGTTCCACCATGGTCACCCCACCGATGGGCAGCAGCGGTTTGAAACGCCCCATCCGGCTGGAATTTCCCGCCGCCAGAACGACCGCCGTTATTCCCCGCCGATCCATTTTCGTTTCCGTGACCGCTGGTCGATGAGCTCGCCGACAATGCTGACCGCTATTTCCTCCGGCGTTTCCGTATCGATGGGCAGACCGATGGGACTGCGGACTCGCCCCAGGTCTGTTTCCGTGAAGCCTTCCGCGAGGAGGGCGGCGTATATCCGGTCGCGTTTTTTCCGGCTGCCGATCATCCCGATGTATCCGGCCTTGGTTTTCAGGGCCTGGGCCAACACGGTCATGTCATGCACATGTCCCCGGGTGGCGATGACCACATAGCTGTCGGCATCGACATCGAGGTTTGCGAAGCATTCCTCGAAAGAATCGAGCAACCGGACCTCGGCGGGAGGTTGGAATCGGCATGGATCGGCGTATTCCTCCCTGTCGTCCAACACCACGGTGCGGAACCCCACGTGAACGGCCAGGGCCGAAACCTCCCCGGCCACATGTCCGGCGCCGAAGATATAGACGGGCGGCCGCCCCTCCAGTACGTCGATGCAGTACTTCCGGCCTTCCGATATTAGCAGGGTCGAGCCCGCCGCTTGCCGGCTCATGCGCCGCAGGGATTCCCGGATTTCGTCAGGGACGGGGAACGGCGGGTTGTCGCGACCGTCCCTGGTCCAGAAACGACCCAGGCAGCGGAGTCTGTTATCCTCGCCTTCGAATCCGGTGCATACAATGGTCATCCGGTGATCCCTGCCGGCTTTCAGTACGGATTCAAGGAAGGTGACGGTCTCCTCCTCCGGAGCGATATGTTCGCAAAGGACGGCAAGACGGCCGCCGCAGATCATGTCGGTCTCGGCCGCCGTCTCCGCGGAAAGCTCCATGACGGACAAAACGGAATGCCGGGTGGTGAAAATCTCCCTTGCCATCCGGATCACCGCCGCCTCCACCGGCCCGCCGCCGATGGTTCCGGCCATCCGCCTGTCCCTGCGGATGATCATGCCGGCGCCCGCTGTCCGGGGCGTCGACCCCCTGCTGTGGACAATCCTGGCGAGAACCACCCCTTCCCCGGCCTTCAGGATTTCCAACGCTGCCGGAAACATGTCGTTCATTGCATTTCATCCATGGTGTTTCAACCGTCGCTCCCCCGCCGGACTCATTTCTTCTTAAAATTGCCGGTGGCGTATCCCAGAAAAATGTTCAGCGGAATGCTCAGGGTTTTGTCTCCCCTGATCTCCAGATCCCGGTTGGCTTCCGCCTTGAACAGACCGGTGGGATCCGGATTCGTCAATACCTTGAAGGCCGTGTTTCCGTCCCGCCACACATAGGCGACGTCATATTCGTTAAGGACATTGTCCGTGGCAAACGTACCGTCCCGGAAAAGGAAGCGTTTCCCGCGCCGGCCGTCCCTGGTCATCATGACGAACCGGTAATGATGGGTCTTCAGCATATCGCGGACGTATTTTTTGAGGGTGATGTGCAGCCGGATGATCAGGGGCAGAATGGTCATCAGGAGTGAGAATTTCATACCGTCATCCTCCGGAAACGGCGCCGCAGGCCAGAATCGTTCGTTGAACCAGCGCTTTGGCGATGGTCACCATGTAGGCATTCGCTTCCATGGGTTTGGCCTCGGCGACGGCCGCTTTCCCGGCTGCTTCCGCGCTGGTTTCATCGATGGCTTTTCCCGTCAGCGCCCGTTCCGCCGCCAAGGCCCTGCGGGGAACGACGCTTACGGCATTCAGGTATATCCGGACATGGGTCACGGCGTCCTTTTCCCGCCGGATGACCGCGGCGCAATTGACGATGGGGAAATCGATGGATTTACGCAGGGCGAATTTCAGGAAAGCGCTGGAGGTGCCCGGCTCCGGCTCCGGCACCCGAATGGCCGTAACGATTTCATCTCGGTCCAGAACCGTTGTATGGTGAACACCCACCTGAAAAAATTCCGAAGCGGGGATGATCCGTTTCGACGTGACGATCCCGGCGTTCATCGCCAGCACCGCCGGCGCCGTATCGCTGGGATGCACGGCGTAACAACCGCCTTCGACGCTCCCGCCGAATATCGAATGGTAGCGGTTGTCCCCCCGGATGGCGTAGCACCGGCCGCCGCCTTTGCGCAGGCAGGAAAACCGGTTGTTCGGCGTCCGGTAATACCAGCAGCGGATGTCCTGGCAGAGATTGCCGGCGATGGTGCCCATATTCCGCAGCTGCGGGGAAGCGGTCCGGCCGGCGGCTGCGGCTATGGCCGTATATTTCCGGCGGATGAGCGGATGGTCCGCCACCTGGGCGAGGGTGGCGAGGGCGCCGATGGAGAGGGCCCCGTCCTGCTCCCGGATCTCGTCCAGACCCGGAATGGTCTTGATGTTGATCAGGGCTTCCGGGTAGTCCGGCAGGTTGCGGTCCTTCATTTTGCCCAGAAGGTCGGTACCGCCGGCGATCATGTCCGCCTTTCCCCCATAACGCTGCAACAACGCAACGGCTTCGTCCACGGAACAGGCGTTGAAATGCATGAAGTCTTTCATCGGCGCTACCTCGTTTTATGGGCAGGTGATTTCAGTTTTTCCGCAGCCTCCCGAACGGCGATGACATGCTGGGGGTAGGTGCCGCAGCGGCATAAATTGCCGGAAAGGGCTTGGCGGATATCCTGCTCGTCCGGCGCGGGATTGGCGTCGAGGAGCGCCTTGGATGTGACCACGAAGCCCGGCGTGCAGTAGCCGCATTGCATGGCGTGATGCCGGACATAGGACTCGATCAGGGGGTGCCCGGTTTCGGCAATGCCTTCCACGGTTTCGATGGTTTTCCCGTCGCATTCCAGCGCCAGGATCATGCAGGAAAGCACCGGCTTCCCGTCCAGAATGACCGAGCAGGAACCACAGGCGCCGTGGTCGCAGAATTGTTTGGAGCCCGTCAGACCGAGCCGGTCATGAATAAGGTGGTACAATGTCCAGCCGGGCCTGACATCCGGCGAATACTCCTTCCCGTTGATCCGAATCCGGATGCGGCCGCCGGGAGCCGGCAGCCTGCTTCCCCGGTGAATCGTCAGCATATGTTCCTTCAGCCCCTCCAGCGAAGGGAAATGCCCGTTGCAATGGGGGCACGTAAATTCTTTTATCTCCCGATCGGCCATGGCTTCTACCTCCCTGTTAGCGTTTCCCGAGTGCCTTGAGCACCTTGTCCGGCGTAATCGGATGATCGTCGATCCACACTCCGATGGCGTTGTATACGGCCGGACCGATGAGTCCGGTCATGACCGTGCCCACATCCTCCCCGATCCCGACGGAACCGTAGGGTCCGTACCCCATTCCGCTTTCCACCAAGATCGTTTCGATGGGCGCGTCCACATCCAGGGTGGTGGCGATTTTATAATCCAGCAGGTTGCCGTTGAGCATGACGCCGGTGACGGGATCGTAAATCATTTCCTCGAATTTTCCCCGGCTCAATCCCATGATGGACCCGCCGTATTGCTGCCCCTCGCAACTCATGGGATTGATGGCCTTGCCCACATCGTTCACGTTGACCACCTTGACGATGTGGATCGCACCGGTAGCGGTATCCACCTCGATTTCGAGGAAATGGGCCTGTCGGGTCAGATGGGGCCGGGGATTCTGGGGATTGTAACTCCCCACCTGGACATGGTAGCTGAAGGCAAACAACGGTTCCGTGAAGGCCCACCGGAAGCCCCCGCTTTCCGTCGAGGTGAGGGGGCCCGACTGCCCGGCTTCCCGGACGAAGTCCGCCAGGCGGATCCGCTCCGACGGTGCGGATTTTTTCACAATCACGCTGTCGATGATGTCCAGTTCCTCGGGCTGGCAATCCGGAAATGCCGGCCGGAAACTGCCCCGCTGGGTTTTGGCCGTCGGCGCCACCGCCGCTTCCAGAATCCGCTGCTTCAGAATCCGGGCCGCATGCCGCACGGCCCACCCGTTGACGGACATATTGGTGGAGGAATCCGGGGACATCCGGAAAAAGCCGGGATCGATCTGGGGATTGTAGCGCACATCCTCCAGGCGAAGCCCCAGTTCGTCGGCGGCGATGCGACAGTAGGTGTTTTCCGCGTCAACCCCGTTATCGCATCCCATGGCGAGAATGGAAGCGGTGCCGTCGTTACGTTCGATGCGGATGGCCATTTCGGCGGAGCCCAGGGAATCATCCCACTCGTTGGTCCAGGAAAACCCGAGGCCGTGCAGCCGGCCGTTGGGCAGTCTCCGGGCCCCGGGCGGATGCCATTTGGCGTCCCAGTCCATGGCCGCCTTGCCTTTTTCCACGCATTCCTTCAGGCTGTCGATGACGGGAAAACCCAGCTTTTTTTTCTCCTCGTCCAGATGGGTCTTGCCATGCCCTTCGACACCGTCGTTCCTCAAGGCGACTTCCACCGGGTCGAGCCCGCATTCGGCGGCCACGCGGCTGAAAATCATGGTCAGGCTCAAGGTGGTGGGCAGTTGTTCGCACCGCGTGGGGACGGCCGGCCCTTTGTTGATCCAAATGCTCTCCACTTTTCCATACAGATGAGGGATCTTCGTGGTTTCCCGCAGGTGGTTCACGGGATTGAACACCGGCCAGATCTGATTGGCGCAGATGGAGACCGCTTCCACGGCGAGGATGGTTCCATCCTTGTTGAAGCCCACCTTGAAACGGTAGATGCCGTCGTCCATGGATTGGCCGTAGAAATCCTCCCGCCGGCTGAACACGTATTTCACCGGACGGCCGGTCTTCCTGGCCACGAATCCGGCGCAGTACAAGGGCCCCATGTTCCAGGGCACCTGCACCCAGCCGCCGAAGCTGGCTCCCTGATACAGGCAGTGCAACTGGATGCTGTTCATGGGGATGCCGCCATACCAGGTGGACATGTTTTTCTTGACCAGATGGGGGCGCTGCTGTTTCACCCACACCTCGGGGCAATCACCCTTCCACCGGAAAACCCCGCAGGGCCGTTCCGGGCCGATCCAGGTATGGCCGCGGCGCACAAACTCGAATTCGATGGTCCGCTCGGCTTCGGCAAACCCCTTTTTCACGTCACCCTGGGTCATGACGTCGAAGAGGCCGTTGTTCCAATAGTTGGCGTCCGGATACATTTCGGGATAGGAGAGATGGGCATGCTTCTCCCGGGCTTTCCGGATGTCCAGATGAAAGGGCCGCTCTTCCCACTCGACGCGGATGAGGGCCAGGGCCTCCTCGGCGATGGCCTCGGTTTCCGCCGCCACGGCGGCTCCCATGGGCTCGCCCTCGAAATGGGCGATGCCGGAAAGCGGCGCGGGATCGCCGTAAAGGCCCGCCACTTTTCCCAGACTGGCACGCTGCGGCAATTCGGGATGGTCGTAGCGCAGGACGAAGCGCACGC
This sequence comes from Thermodesulfobacteriota bacterium, assembly GCA_049320885.1. Taxonomy (GTDB): domain Bacteria; phylum Desulfobacterota; class Desulfobacteria; order Desulfobacterales; family SURF-7; genus DYJD01. Next base: position 46,583 of record JBMORA010000024.1, read on the forward strand.
CGGGAAACCGCTCGGCCTCGCTCGTATCCATCCTCTTGATGGCGGCGTGGGGGAACGGCGAATCCAGAAAGCGCAGATACAGCATGCCGGGAAGCTGGACGTCCATGGTGTAGTCCGCTTTTCCGCTGGCCTTCGGAAGACCGTCCAGTCGGCGGGGGCCGCGCTTGCCCACATGGGTGCAGGTTTTGAGCGGAAACGGGTCGGCGCGCAGGTTGTCCTGCATGTCGCGCATGATCTGTTTCTCTTTCTCCGACAGAAGATCCATGTAAGCCTCCTATGGGGCGATGGCCGGCCCTCTTCCGGCATAATTCCGGATGTAGGCCGCCTGTTGAATCAGATTGGTGTAATCCGCCCGGAAGTACCGGAGGGAATCCAGAACCGGAACCGGAGCGGCCTGCCCCAATCCGCATAACGCACCCTGGGACATGACCCGTGACAATTCTTCCAGAACCCGAATATCGTCTTCCACGCCTTCACCCGACGCGATCCTATCGTAAACCCCTTTCATGACTTCCAGGCCGTCCCGGCAGGGCGTGCATTTGCCGCAGGACTCCTCGTGCAGAAAGGTCATGTCGTTGCGGACCGCATCGACGATGTTGCGGGAGGAATTCAGCACCACAATAGCGCCGCAGCCGAGATAGGCTTCGTGGCACAAAGGGCTGTCGAGCATATGCGCCGGAAGGATGTTGCCGGTTGCGCCACCGATCTGAACCGCCTTGATGTCCCGGGCCCCTGCCAAATCCACCACCAGTTCCTTCAGGGAGGCGCCCATGGGAAGCTCATACACACCCGGATTCCGGACATCGCCGCTGACGCTGAAAACCTTGGTGCCCTTGCTCCGCCTGGTGCCGATGGCGCTGAATTCGCGGGCGCCGTGTTGGATGATGTACGGGATGTTCATCAGGGTCTCGACATTGTTGATGACGGTGGGCTGCCCGAAAAGTCCCCGGACGGGGGGATAGGGGGGCTTGAAGCGCGATTCCCCCCGCAGGCCTTCCAGGGAGTTCATCAGGGCCGACTCCTCCCCGCAGATGTACGCGCCGGCTCCCTCGAACAAAACGATGTCCATTTGCTGCAAGAATCCCCGGGAGCGGACCTGCTCCAAAGCCCGCGAAAGCGGGTCGAAAAGCGAATGATATTCCGCCCGCAGGTAGATGGTGCCTGCGGTCGCGCCGATGGCCAGGCCGGCGATGCACATGCCTTCGATGAGCCCGAAGGGATCATGGGTCAGCAGGTAGCGGTCCTTGAAGGCGCCCACTTCACCTTCGTCCGCGTTGCAGATCAGAAATTTCCGCCCGGCTTTGGTGTTTTTGGCCAGTTGCCATTTCAGGCCGCAGCTGAATCCGGCGCCGCCCCGGCCGGTGAGTCCGGATTGCCGGACTTCTTCGATGATGTGATCCGGTTTCATGAAGTCCCGGGCCTTCCGGAAGGCTGCGAAACCGCCTCTTCCGAGGTACGATTCCAGGTCCCGGGAGTCCGCGGCGCCGCAGTTTCTCAATACGATCCGTTTCTCAGGCAAGGGCGCGCCTCCTCTTTGTCAATAGGCCCGCAGGATATCCGCTATCCTGTCCGGATGCACATTCCCGTAAAGCTCGTCGTTGACCAGCATGGCCGGCGCCTGGTCGCAGGCGCCGATGCAGCCCGCCAGTTCCAGGGAAAACCGCCCGTCGGAAGTGGTCTCCCCCGGACCGATGCCCAACTCCCGCTGCAGGGCCGCCATCACGGCCCTTCCTGCCTTCAATTCACAGGGCAGGCAGCGGCAGACCCGGATGCGGTTGACCTCTCCGCCCTCCCTGGGCAGAAAGGCGTAAAAACTGGACACTCCAAAGGTTTCAGCCAGGGAAAGACCGGTTTTCCGGGCCGCCGTGGCCATGGATTCCGCGGACAGGCTCCCCTTCCGGCCCAGTTCTTCCTTGAGCAGGGGTAGCAGGCGGGCGCATGCGGATTCCGGCGCATGTTTCGAACTTTCGCGCCGGCGCCCCGGCCCCGATTTCCCGCCGGGTCGAGTGACCGGCTCCCGCCGGGGATCGCTCAGGGCCCCGGTGGGACAGTATTCGATGCACACGCCGCAATCCCTGCATGCTTCCATGGTCAGGGCGGCGTCGTATCCCGCGATGATCTTGCTGGCAAACCCGCGGTAGCCGACGCTCAGGATCCGCTTTCCGGCGATTTCCCCGCAGGCGGTGATGCATCGCCGGCACATAATGCATTTCGACAGATCCCGCCGCACATAGGGGTTGGCGTCTTCCGCCGGATACGATCGCGGCTGCGCGATGGCGAAACGGGGCGCACCGACCTCCTGATTCGAGGCGAGACAATGCAATCCGCAGGAGTCGGCGTTGGGGTCGCTTACACAATTGCCGGTATGGGCCGCGAGCATCAGCTCCACGACACCCCGGCGGACATCCAGAACCCTGGGACTCCGGGTGTGGATCACCATGCCTTCCGCGATCGGCGTATGGCATGACCCGGCAAGAGTCCGGGCCCATTCCACCTCCACCACGCACACCCGGCAGACCCCGGTGGGCGGGTGGCCTTCGATATGGCACAAGGTCGGAATCTCAATGCCCGCCCGGCGGGCCGCCTCCAGGATGGTCGTTCCCTTGCGGAAGGAGACCATTTTCCCGTCGATGGTTGCTTTTCGTGTAAACCGTGCAAACATAATCCGACCTTCCCTTGCTTCCGGTTTCCATCATCGGATGAAGGCGCAGGCCGCCGGGGTTTTCTTCCGGCGCGGATTCCCCTGCCAAAGCCTTCCTCAGCGCCGCGACCGCTGTTCCATTTCACCGCGAAATCCGGCGGCCATGGCATCCAGCATCCGGTCCCGAACGGACAACGGGGATTCATGCATGTAATGGATCAGCTCGTTGTTGACGCCGGCGATATAGCCGTGCACCGTGCTCCAGTTCTGCACCAGATAAAACCGGGCATCCTCTTCGGCAAGCGGCCTTCCCGCGGCCGCGGCGCATTCCTTGATCATCGCCAGCGCAAGATTCGTCACCTGCAGGGCAGTGACCAGTTCCCGGTGGGCGACCTCCTCCTGGGCGGTGCCGATATAATCATTGTATTTGGGGACATGCCAGGTGAACATGAGATTGTAAAAATTGGCGTTGCCCAGTCCGAAATCCATATAGGCTTCGATCAGGGCCTTCAATTTATCAAACGGGTCCGTGCATTCCCGGCAGGCCTGCTTCAATTTCTGAAACAGCATTTCAAACCCTGCGGTCAGAATCCCCAGATACAGTTCGTCCTTGTTCCGATAATAACTGTATATCGCCGGCGTCGTCACCCCCATCATCTGGGCCAGTTTTTTCATGGTGAACCCCTCGAAGCCGGCTTTGTTCATCAGTGTCAGGGCATTCTGCAGAATTGTATTCTTGACCGCTTCGAATTCGGATTGATTTCGCTGTTTTCTAGGCATTTTCCCTTATTTTGACCCGCCCTTATTTTGACCCGATTGATATTTATTTAATTAGATTAAATTAATTGTATTAAATTAATCATTCGCTATCATATTTCCGGTATTTGTCAAGTTTTTTTTACAAAATGAAACGGATTTACCTTGTGTAACAATTGAAAACCATTTAGGATAGCATTCGGTAACAATGTGGCAACGGCTGTCAAACTTCTGCCTGCATGAGCGCCCATGACGAGACTTCGGCTTTCCACTTCCATTGTCTTCCTTTTTTGCGCTTTTTGCCTTTCTCCGTTCAATTCCTTTTCCGCGGAGCATAAACCCGGGGAAGTAGTCGTGGTTGCCCTGCGCAACTTTCCGCCGCATTATCTCACCAACAAAAGAACAGGTAAGCCGGACGGTTTTGCCATTGATATCATGAACAAGGTCGCTGAATTGAGCCACCTGACCGTTCGCTATGCCGCCTGCGATAACTGGCCCCAGGCCTTTGAGGCCCTTGAAAGCCGGAAGGCGCTGATAGCCCCCAACCTGGGAATTACCGATGAACGCCTGGCGTTGTACGATTTCACCACGCCCTATGAAACCTTCCGCATCAGCATTGTCGTCCGCAGCGCCACCGACGACATTAACGGCCTAAGCGATCTGGCCGGAAGAAAAGTCGGCGTCGTCGAAAAAAACCAAGGCCAGGTGCTGATGCGGCAAAAAGGCGGATCGGACCTCCTGGCGAATGATTCCATCGAAGAAGCCTTCATGGCGTTGCTTTCCGGTCAAGTGGATGCCATGGTCTGTCCGGAACAATTGATCACGGAGATCGCCACCCGTTCGGGGCTGGAAGACAAGATTCGGATCGTCGAAAAGCCGCTCCAGGAGATCAAACGCGGCATCGCCGTCATCAAGGGCCAACCGGAATTATTTTACCGGCTGGAAAAAGCAACCCGCAAGTTCATCAAAACGGATGAATTCCGGAAAATTTACGAAAAATGGTACGGCGAACCCAAACCGTTCTGGACGTTAGCCCGGGTGATCATCCTGACGGGGATCATCCTGGCTCTGACCACGGCGGGTTTGCTGACCTGGCGGTATAAATCCATCCTCAGGCTGAACAGATACCTGGCGGAAGCGGAGGAACGCTTCCGGGGCATTGTGGAAAAAACGACGGCCGGCTATTTTTTCATCGACACCGAAGGCCGATTCCGGAACGTGAACCCCGCCTGGCTGAAAATGCATGGCTATGATTCCCCGGATGAAGTGATCGGCCAACCGTTTACCCTGACCCAGATGCCCGGGGATCTGGAAACGGCGCAGCAGAATGTAGCCCGGCTGCTCAGTGGAAATCCCTTCCCCACCGGCGAGTTTTCCCGGCGCTGCAAGGACGGGTCCATGGGATATCATACCTTTTCCGCCCAACCGGTGATCCGCAACGGTCGGGTGGCCGGCTTGGAAGGTTTCATCATCGATACGAGCGAATCCAAGCGTACGGAAGAGCAAACCCGTCAGTTGCAGAAGGCCGAAAGCCTGACCCGCATGGCCGGGGCCGTGGCCCACCACTTCAACAACCAGCTCAGCGCGGTACTCGGCAACCTGGAAATCGCCCTGGAAGATCTTCCCCGGGAAATGGACGTGAGCGGGTATTTGCGCGAGGCCATCCAGGCGGGCCGCAATGCAGCGGAAGTCAGCGGGCTGATGCTGACCTATCTCGGTCAATCGTCCGCCAGGCTGGAACCGCTGGATCTTGCCGAGGTCTGCCGCAGCACCCTGCCGATGCTGAGGGAAGTGATCGGAAAGGATGTTTCCCTGGAAGCCGCCCTGCCCTCCTCCACCGGACCGGTTGTCAAGGCCAATGAACAGCTGCGGCAATTATTGAAAAACATCGTCTTGAACGCCGCTGAAACCTCCACAGGCGGCGGGACGATCCGCCTGACGCTCAAAACAGTTCGGTCAGACGACATTCCTGAATCGCACCGCTTCCCCGTTGAATGGAGCCCCCAGGAAGTCGCCTACGCCTGCCTGAATGTTCAGGACAGCGGGTCCGGCATTGCCGGCAGGGATATCGAACAGATTTTCGATCCGTTTTATACCACCAAATTCACCGGTCGGGGGTTGGGCCTGCCGGTCGCCCTGGGCATCGTCAAATCCTATAATGGTTGCATTGCGGTGGCCAGCGAACCGGGACAAGGCAGCGTCTTCCAGGTCTTCCTGCCCCTTTCCGAGACGGTTTCCCTTCCGGCGCACAAACCAGCCACCACATCCGCATCAACGCCCGGTGGATCGGTGCTGCTCATCGAGGATGAGGAACGGGTGCGCGCCATGGTAACGAATATGCTTGCAAAACTGGGGTACACCGTGCTTGCCGCCGGCGACGGCCGGGAGGGGCTCGAGACATTTCAACGGCATCGCGACCGCATCCGTATTGTCCTCTGCGACTTGACCATGCCGCGCATGAACGGTTGGGAAACCATGGCGGCCCTGAGGGCAATCGACCCCGGCATCCCCATCGTTCTTACCAGCGGCCATGATGAAACCCGGGTGATGCAGACGGATCATCCGGAGCGCCCCCAGGCGTTTCTTCATAAACCCTATCGCAAGGAAGAACTGCGGACAGCGTTTGAAAAAGCGCTCGCCGTGTCCCCGGATTAAGACAATCTCCTTGTTCGGATATATTTACAACCGGATGCTGGATGAATCGGCATCCGGATGGAAAGGCAAAATGGAATGGACGACCGTCACTCTTTATCTGATTCCGGCCGACAAGTCGCCATTGTAACCGGCGGGGCTTCGGGCATCGGCAAAGCTCTCTGCGAGGAACTGGCCAAACGGGGCTGCAGCGTAATCCTGGCGGACCTCCAGATTGAATTGGCCCGGGAAACCGCGTCGGACATTTGCGCGGCCGGGGGCATGGCCGAGGCGCATGAACTGGATGTCACCCGGTTTGCCATGGTGGACGAGCTGGTTCGACAAACGATCCAGCGCCAGGGACGGATCGACTATATGTTCAACAATGCCGGTATCGGCATCGGGGGGGAGGTACGGCATTTTTCCATCGAGGACTGGGACCGCATCATTGACGTCAATTTCCGTGGCGTGACCAACGGGATTCAAGCGGTTTACTGCCGAATGATCGAGCAGGGTTTCGGACATATCGTCAACACCGCCTCCATGGCGGGTCTCGGTCCCACCCCCCTGACCGTGGCATACTCAGCCACGAAACATGCGGTGGTCGGACTCTCCAAGTCCCTCCGGGCCGAAGCCGCCGCCTATGGCGTGCGCGTCAGCGTTCTCTGTCCTGGCGTCATCCGCACCCCCATTCTCAGCGGCGGAAAATACGGGAAATTCTTGATACGCGACCATGGTAAAAAACTGACTCCCATGTTGGAGCGCCTGAGACCAATGCCGCCCGGAGTTTTTGCTCCGAAAGTGATGGACGCCCTGATCCGCAACCAGGCCATTATCATTGTTCCGGCTTGGTGGAAACTCATCTGGTATCTTCATCGGCTTTTCCCTTTGCTCGGGATTTACCTGACTGAAAAGGCTGTTCAGGACGCTCGCAAAGAGCTTGACCTGGGAGGCCATACCCATGAATCAGGTTGAACATAGCGATAATGCTTGGTCATCAGGCAATAGGCCTGCACAAAGATTTCCTCTTCGATTCGCCCGTGCCATCGCACGCAACGGCTCCACATCGCCAATAATGAATATATAAGATGCGAACCATTAGTCTTCAAAATCCATCGGCTGGTCTTGCCGAACGATTTTATTCCGTCTCCTGAATTCCAGTTTCCGAAGACTCTGTTTTGTGCAACACGATCAGCGCATCCACGGCCACCGGACGGTCCTGCCGGATGATCAGCGGATTGATATCGATTTCCCGGATTTCAGCATGCAGGAACGGCAGCCGGCTGATGGTGGACAACACCGCGGCGATGGCGTTTTCATCCACGGCCGGCATCCCCCGGGTTTCGGCCAGGATTTTTTTGTTCCGGATACCATGAACCATTTCCCTTGCTTCCCCTTGGCTGACCGGGGCCAGGCGGTAGGTCACATCGTTCAGCGCCTCGGTAAAGATGCCGCCCACGCCGAAGGCCACGCAATGACCGAATTGCGCGTCCAGGGTGACGCCGGCCAGGACCTCCCGCCGACCTTGAATCATTTCCCCCACCAGCACCGCCACCGGGCGACCCACGGCCTTTTGGATGGCGTGAAATGCCGCGGTAACGCCCGGAATATCGGTCACCTGGATATGCACCAGCCCCTGCTCGGTTTTGTGAAGAATTCGGGGATCACAGGCCTTGACCACCACGGGAAATCCGATGGTTTGCGCCGCCGTCACCGCCTCGTCCGCTTCGTGGCACAGCATTTCCCGGGGAACGGCTATCCCGTAAGCGCCCAGCACCTGCTTGGCTGAAAATTCATCCAGGGCGGTCTGGCGGTTTTTCATTGCCTGCTTCAGAATGGCCGCGGCTTTTGGATCCGCCGCCATCTCCGGCGCCGGCTGGTACGGAAGCCGGTCCCGGACCGCCTTGGCGGCAACCAGAACGGCCATGGCCCGGGCCGCTTTTTCCGGCGCGTCATAGACCGGGACATCGTTGTCCAGATAGGCCCGGATATAATTGTCCGAGCCGCCGAAAAACGAGGAAATGATCAGGGGCATCTGATGTTCACATCCGATCCGGGCGGCAGCCGTGAGATCATCGGTTCCGCTTTTCACCAGATCCTCCAGGGTTACGCCGGGCATGAGATCGGCGAAATGCGGAAACACAACCCGCATGAAACCCGTGTTCATGGCCCCGTGAAGCACCACCCCGTCGACTTCCCCGCTTTTCATGACCAGTTCCGTTATTGTGCGGGTCATGACCTTCATGTCCAGGGCAAAGGTCAAATCCACGGGATTGCCGCAGGGGGCATGGGCCGGCATCAGGGGCCGGATTTTTTCCTGAAGCGCCTCGGAAAACGGTGGCATCACGCATCCATGGGCATCGCAGGTGTCGGCGATGGCGGACCCCGGCCCGCCGGAATTGGTGATGATGGCGATGCGATTGCCCTGGATCGGCGGCTGGGTGGCCAACGCCCAGCCCATGCCGTAAAGGTCTTCAATGGAATAGACCCGGATAATGCCCGCCTGGCGGAACAGGCCGTCATAGAGAAAATCCTTTCCGGCCATGGCCCCGGTGTGGCTGAGCCCGGCCCGGCCCCCGGCTTCGGAGCCGCCGATGTATTGGGCGATGACGGGTTTATGGGGCGTAATGCGCCGGGCCACCCGCAAAAAGCGCCGGGGGTCGCGGATGGTCTCGATATACATGGAAATGGCGGTGGTAAGGGGATCGCTGCCCATATATTCCAGGGCATCGACAAGATTGATGTCGGCTTCATTGCCCAGGCTGACGGCCTTGCCCAGGCGGATGCCGCGTTTTTCCAGATAATCCACGGTCTGGGCCACATAGGTGCCGCTCTGGGAAATCAGCCCCAGGGGTCCCGGCTTGCCGACAATCCGGGAAACCGAGGTGTTCAGGGAAATATCGCGGTTGACAATGCCCATGCAGTTGGGGCCGATGAACCGGATGCCGTATCGTTTGGCCAGGGCTTTGAGTTCCGCTTCCAGTTGTCTGCCTTCCTCGCCGGCTTCATTGAATCCCGCTGTAATGATAATGGCGAATTTCGTTCCGATTTTTCCGAAGGCCTCAAACACCGGCAACAGGTGCCGGGCCGGCAGGACGAACATGGCCAGATCCGGGGCCTCGGGCAAATCCAGGGGGGAGACATAGGCCGGATGCCCCAGAACGGTTTTTTCCCTCGGGTGTACCGGGTAAAATCTCCCCGCATACCCGTCTTTTATGATGCTCAGAGCGTGCATGGTCCCCATTTTCATGGGATTGTTGCTGGCTCCGACAATGGCAATGGACTTGGGATTCATCAGCGCGTGAAAAAAAGGTTCTGACATGGAGCTCTCCTGATTTTGGAATCAACCCATAAAAAAGAATAGAATAACAGGTGAGCCTCCGGGTTGCAATAAAAAATCGAGCGTTCGTTCTTTTTTGCCATGGAATTGTGGCCCTGCACCCCCGCGGACAGACAGCGCGATGGAAGCATGCCGCTCAATAAAGATCTCGATTTATGGATGGACACCAATTCATTGTTTTGGTAGGATTGCAACAATTTTTCCTTCAAAGAAACAACGGAATAGATGGAAAAAAGCCGGAGAAAACCAGATCAAAAGCCTTATGATGAATTTTTCATGTGTCCTGTCGTTCTTCAGAAAAGGAGATTTTCAATGAAGCTGCGCTGTGTTTTGTCACTCTCGACGGTCGTCATTCTTTTCATCACCGCGGTCCTGCCGGCCTACGCCGCTTCGCCGGGCAAAGAGCCGGATGCCGCCGGCTGCGCCGACCACCCCCTTTTCACCCGTATGTTGAACATGCGTCTGGTGCAATGCAGGACCCTGCCCTTCGACAGTTTTAAATTCAAAACCGGCAAGGGGACGGAAAATGTCGTGGAAGGAAAACGATTCGAGATCAAATACCAAATTTTTCCAGGCTATGACTATCCCGGTCCGCTCGCCATCATCCGCAACCACCAGCAGGCGATTTCCGCCATCGGTGGAACTGTTCTATATGAGGACCAGCGGTACACCTGGCTGAAGGTGGCCAAGGACGGGAAGGAAATCTGGGCGCAGGTGGATACGGCCTGGAACAAGGGATATATGCTGACGATAATTGAAAAACAGGCCATGGCCCAGGAGGTGGTGGCCAGCGCCGAGCTCTTCAAGTCGGGCCTGGATGCCACCGGGCATGTTGAAGTTCCCGGCATCTTCTTCGACACCGGCAAATCGGTTCTGAAACCCGAATCCGAGGCTGCCGTGGCTGAAATCGCCAAGCTATTGAAAACCGATCCTGGCCTCAAGGTATACGTGGTCGGGCACACCGACAATGTCGCTGCGCTGGATTTGAACCTGAAGTTGTCCCGGGCCAGGGCGGAGGCCGTTGTGCAGGCCCTGGTGTCCGGGCATGGTGTTCCGGGCGGCCGCCTGATCGGTCAGGGAGTTGGCCCACTGGCACCGGTCGCCAGCAACGACAACGAAGAAGGACGGTCCAAAAACCGCCGGGTGGAGCTGGTCAAACAGTAAACCCGCTGCACCAGGCCGCGATATTCTCCCTGGTGCAGATCGTTCCCTCTTTCCAGAATCAGTTGATACGGTTTGCAGTCGAAGGGCCAATTATGGTGGAACCCTGCAAGGGTGTACGATTGATTGAAATGTTCAGCTTTTTCATTCTCGCCCGCAAGGTGGAAGGGTTCATCTTCAACAGTTCCGCGGCCCCTCCCGGCCCATCGATTTTTCCATTGGATCGAATCAGGCTTTGATTGATATGCCTGATCATCATTTCTTCCATGCTCGGGAAGCCATCGCTTGGGTGTGAGTCGGAATGGTCCTCGGTATACGGTTCGACCGAGACAAGGTTTTCAAAGGACATCGGTTTCCCTTTGCACAGGATCAAGGCTCTTTCAAGAATATTCTGAAGTTCACGCACATTGCCGGGCCAATCATATGCAATAAGCTGGTCCATGGCCCTGGGGCTTAAACGCGGCTGAAATGGAAGGTTCATTTCAAATAGCTTGTTGTTTATCAGGTATTGCACCAGCGCAGGGATATCCCGCTTGCGTTCCCTGAGTGGCGGCACGTTGATCGGAAACACATTCAGCCGATACCAGAGATCTTGCCTGAATCTGCGTTCTTTCATCATGCGTGACAGATTTCTATTGGTCGCGGCGATGACCCGTACATCAACCGGTATTGGTTCGCCGCCCCCGACACGCTGGATGGTTTTATTCTGGAGAACCCGCAGGAGTTTTGTTTGCGCTTGAAGTGACAATTCGCCGATCTCATCCAAAAACAGAGACCCTTTGTCGGCCAGTTCGAAATATCCGACTTTTTTCCCGTCCGCACCTGTGAACGCGCCTTTTTCAAAACCGAACAATTCGCTATCCAGCAGTGACTCCGGAATGGCACCGCAATTAACGGCGATGAACGGCCCTTTCGAACGTTTTGATGCGCCATGGAGCGAATTGGCGACCAGTTCCTTGCCGACCCCTGTTTCACCGGTTATCAAAACAGGGCTGTCCAGCGGAGCCACCTGCTCCACCTGCTGCAGTATCTGTCGGAGACCATCCTGACTGTTCAATGCCAGGTCAATTCGCTGGTGTTCCAGCAGATTTCTGATTTCCAGGCCTCCTGAAAGCTCGTTTTTTCTTTGGCAGTCCACCTCCAGCAAATCCAAGAGCCGGAGTAACGCGTTGCCCAGTGGATCGGCTATATGGTGGATCAGATCGACGTGCCCGGGTTGATATCGGTTTTCACCATACGCGGCAAACGAGAGCCCGGCATAGCGTGATACAGAAGTCGGGATGGTCAATGCCACAGCCGAGATGATGGCTTTAACGCTGAAATAATTAGCAATTTCCTTGGCATACGGACGCTCGTTGGAATTGTTGATGATCAAGATTCTCTTTTTCTTGATCTCATCGACCGCTTTTCCAGCCTCGCCTGTGAGTGTGAACATTTCATTCAGCAGTATCGGTTTCTTGTTGACTACAAAGGCCTTGTAGGTAAACACGCCCGTGGTCGAATCGTATGTCGGCACATGCAGGGTGTCGATCGGAAAAAACTCGGACAACAACTCATATAGTTCAACCAGAAACTGCTTTGAATGGAGGGTCTGCGAACTGATTACCGCAAGTGTTTCCTTGATATAATGAATTTGCCGATGCATGGATTTGTGACCCCGCCCTTGAATCCGCCATATTTTACGTTTCCGCAATATGTAACGTTCCTTCCTATCATATTTGGCGCCGAATCGCAATTCCAAGAATAACTATCCGTATTTTTATGCATAATTTGTTTGGCATTCGATTTGCTTGAGTGCACCCAGTAAAGAATCGGTGCCTGAAAAGCACCCTGCCGTGACCGCTACATCGGAGGAGTACCCCCATGAGCCACCAACTATTTGAATCCATGAAAAACCAGATCCTGGCATTTAACGAATCAGCCTTGCTGGCAACCGTCGACGAGGCATTGAGCCGGGGAATCAACCCGGCTGAAATCATTGCCCAAGGTCTTTCAGCAGGCTTGGGAATAGTGGGCGATCATTTTGAAAAAGGTCAATTCTTTTTGCCGGAGCTGATGCTCAGCGGCGATCTCATGAAAAAGGCGCTTGATAAATTGCGTCCCCATATGGTTTCGGGCAACCAACAATCTTCAGGAAAAATACTTTTGGGCACCATTGAAGGGGATATTCATTACATTGGGAAAAACATTTTTTCAGCAGTCCTCGAAGGTGACGGTTATGAAATACATGACCTCGGGGTTGATGTACCGCCGACGGTGTTTTTGGAAAAGGCCAAAGAAATTGAACCGGATGTCATTGGAATGTCCGCCCTGATCTCCATCGCGGTTTCCAAAATCGCCGAAGCCGTAAATCTGCTGCGGGATAACGGAATCCAGTCCAAAATCCTTGTTGGGGGGGCGGCCCTGACGGAGGGAAACGCCAAGACGGTGGGCGCAGATGCCTATGCCTTTGATGCGTGGCAGGGACTCAGATTTGTGCGCAAACAAACCAATAAATAGGAGGAACGGCATATGACGCGCGACTACCAGGCATCGTGGGCGCGGACCCTGGCAACCCTGACAGGATTGAAACCCGACCGGGTTCCCTTGATTTACCTGGCCTCGGAAGATGTGGCCGCGCGCATAACAGGACTGACCATCCGGGAAATGATGGCCTCTCCGGAAATATTAGCTGAAAAAACCATTATGGTGAATGATTTCCTTGGCGGCGACGGCATGGCCCTTGTTGCCAACCCCTATTGCGGGCCTTTTGAAGGGCTTGCCTACGCGAAAGTTAACGATGTCAATCTCAACAATGTTTTTGTCTGGAAAGATTATACCACTCCATTTATCCGTGAGGGCATCATCTGCAAGTCCGAAAAAGATATTGAAAACCTAAAAATTCCTGACCACCATACTGTTGAGCCATGGCCAACTTTTTTTAAAGCCATTGCCTTGGTCCAGGAACGGACGGGTCTGGGGAGAGAACAATTTGCCCCCAGCCTGACCTGGTCGTCCGTTCAAATGCTCAGGGGCAGCCAGGCTTATCTGGATGTCAAACAAAATCCGGACCTGTTGATGATGCTGTGTGAAAAAATTTATTCCTCCCAATGGAATTATTATGAGGCTTTTAGAAATATCGTGGGCCAACCGGTCGTCGCCTTTCAGTGCTCGTATGCGTTTAATCAGCATATGCTTTCTTTTGAAGACGCCTGGAAATTTGAAGGCCAATTTATCGCACGGTTTGCCAAAAAATCCAAGGTACCGTTGATTATCCACAACTGCGGTTTCAAGCCATATCATATTGAATTGGTGGAACGGCTTGAAACCGAAGGCGCAACCATTGCCGCCGTTAATGCGAGTCATCCCCTAAATATCGACTGGTGGGTGAATTTCCGGGAGCGGTTCCCCCACATTACCGTTATGGGAGGTCTCCACGTCAATAGCGAGATGGAGAGCGGGACAGCCCAGGATGTGGAGAACCGGGTGAAGGAATTCATCCAGAAAGTGGGAGGCGACGGCAGGCTCATTATTACACCCGTTTGTTGCATGCCCTGGCGGGTTCCACTCAGCAACATCAGAGCCGTGACCGAAGCGGTTAAAAAATGGGGCGCCTATCCAATCCATACCAACCCAAAGTGGCAACGATTCAATGTGATAAATAAATGTAAACATACCCTCTACAAAATTCGGCAGAATGTCATTAACAGTATATTCTCGAGGGTGCATGATGATTATCGGCTACAACTCACCAATTTCATGTTGAAATTCCGCAAATCATAACTTACAGTATTTCCATGGGGAAGTGCCATGTTGATAGTGGCTGAGAGAATCAACTCGTCAAGAAAATCCATCTACAACGCGATAGAACAGAAAGACAAATCATTTATAAAGACGGAGGCCATTGCCCAAGAGCAGGCAGGGGCAGATTATATCGATGTCAATGCCGGTTTGTTTGCAGCAAAAGAAGCCGATTGTCTTGCCTGGTTGATCGATGTTGTTCAGGAGGCAACAAGGTTGCCACTTTGTATTGACTCTGCGAATCCCGGGGCGATAAGAAAGGTATTGCCCCATGTGGAACAAACACCCATACTCAATTCCATCACCCTTGAGAAAGGACGTTTTGACACCTTGCTTCCCCTGATCCTCGATCGGTCATGCAAAACGGTCGGCTTGTGCCAGCGTGATGGTAAAACCGCGCACACTGCACCTGAAAAAATGGCCATGGCCCGGAAGTTGATCACAGAACTAACAGAAGCCGGAGTCCCGGAGGGGGATATCTATATTGACCCCTTGGTATTCCCCATAGCCACAGACACTGATTCTGCGAGATCAACGCTTGACGCAATGTCGGATATTCGAAAAAACTTCCCGGAAGTCCATTTAATTTGCGGTGCAACCAATGTCTCTTTCGGCCTGCCGGGGCGAAAACTGATCAACCGAGTGTTTTTGATTGCCTCGATCCTGATGGGACTCGACTCCGCCATTATCGACCCGACGGATACAAAACTGATGGCATCCCTGAAAGCCGCCATGCTGATCAATGGCATGGATCCGTATTCCAGAGCCTATATCAAAGCTTTTCGCGGCGGGTTGTTGAAAAATGTCTGAAGACAGTGGGGGAAAATCAGAAGCAGGGAGCGATGTAACATGATCCATATGATACTGACGTCCTTCGGACCTGCACAAGTCCCAAGCGGCTGGGATGGATTGTTTCAGCCGCCATTGCAAAAAGAATGGATCGACAAATCACTTTTGCATATGGGCTACCCTGATCTGACACAAATAAACCCCCAAATTCTCGAGAAGACGCATGATTTATCGGCTTTGGTAACCATACAGGCCAAACCGTTTTTTCTATTCAACAGCGCGAGGTTATCGCGCATTACCAAAACAGGTTTTGAAGCAAATGGATTGACGATAACCAGTCGCAAATGGGGAGCCGTCGCAGCCATGCTGGATACACCCATAGAGTTGTGCTGCTTTGGGATGACCTTGGGTGACGAGATTGAAACCACCAACAAAGCGATGAGTGAAAAATCACTCACCCAGGGGTTTGTCTGGGATGCGCTCTGCTCGACATTGGCGGAATACTATGCCGACCGGGTTGAAATCTGTTTGGCGCGATACTATAAGCAGAATGGACTCAAGATCACCAGGCGATTCAGCCCGGGATACTGTGATTTGCCGCTGTTGCAGGCGCAGAAAGCCATCTTTCGGTTCTGTGACATGGAGGCGATTGGGATACGCTTGTCATCATCCGGTTGGATGACACCGCGAAAATCCATCACCGGAATGGTGCTTGCCGCTGAAAACCTGCCCGTAACCACCCCTTGCAGCGTTTGTAAAAGAACCTGTCCGCATCGGCGCGCAAATGATGAAGCGGTCCAATTACCATAGGCATAGAAAGTGAATTGCAATTGGATGGCTATTGCTACACCATTCTGGATGAAGAAGACATCCCGCATGACAAAAAATACGTCGAACAGGAAGGTGTAAAAATCTATGAAAACAGCCAGGTAAAAAATATTGAAGAAGGGCGGGAAATCCGGCTTACGGTGGGCGATCATACAGTTCAGACTAAAGCCGTCGTCATCGCCACAAATGGCTACACATCCAAATTGGGTTATTTCAAGCATCAGGTTATGCCCGTGCATGCACAGTGCGCAGTCACACCGCCGTTGGGCCAAAAACTATTGACAAAATTGGGCTGGAAAAGCCGCTTGCCATTTTTCGATTCGCGAAACTTTCTCTACCATCTTGTATTGACAGCCGACAATGGCTTGACCGCTAATTGTTTCGTTCCCCATAAAACGGCCGAATCGGGGAAATAATGGGCTATAACCGGTCCGATATGATTCACCCGCGCAAGGCCAATCTACGCCAAACGTTTTATGGCGGAAACGATCCGTCCGTTAGATCCGTTACCCCCTCTTCCACGATCAAGAAATAGTACCGCATTTCGGCTGCCCTTATTTTTGCGGTGTGATTCCGTCGACGGCAACGGGCCATATAAAATCTCGATAGCCATGACCAATTGTATTGAAATTAAGAATTTGACCTCCCGCCGTTTCGAAATTAGGCTCATGCTTCGCCGGATAGCGTAGGGGGTCATGAAAAAAATGAAAATCGAATATCTCCATGAACAGGGTATCGGCTGCATCAATGAGGACGCCGTGTTTGTCAACGGCAATGCGTTTGCGGTTTTCGACGGAGCCACCAGCCTTGACGGGCACTCCTTGGAGGGCGGGAAAACCGGCGGGTATCATGCTGCCCGCATCGCCAGCCGTATCTTTCAGCACAACAACGATTCCCTGCGCAACCTGGCCGAGAAAGCCAATGGAGCGATCCTCAACAAAATGCTTCAGAAAGGAGTTGATGTCAGGGACAAAGCCGCCCTTTGGAGCACCAGCGCGGCGGTCGTCCGCATTCACAAAAACGCCTTGGAATGGCTGCAAACCGGCGACAGCCTGATTATGCTGATTTACGCCGACGGCTCCTATAAAATCCCCATCCACGACTACGACCACGACCAGGAAACCCTCTGGATGTGGAAACGCATGGCTGACCACACCGATCTGCCCATCCATCAAGCCTTGAAGGATCAGATCCGAAAAGTCAGGGCGGACATGAATATTTCCTATGGAGCCTTGAATGGAGAACGCACCTATTTGGATTTTTTGAATTCCGGCACGGAAAGCCTGGAGGGTGTCCGTCACATCCTGCTGTTCACCGACGGACTGTTTATTCCAAAACCGGACCCGGGCGCTCATGGGAATTTTGACATTTTCGTCGACCTCTTCCAGAAGGGCGGTCTTCCGGAGGTGCACAACCATGTCCGCGGCTTGGAACTTTCAGACCCGAAGTGCAGAACCTATCCCAGGTTCAAACTTCATGACGATATCGCCGCTGTATCTGTTTCCTTATGACCGGCTTCAAATGAGCATAACGAACATGGAACCAGCCATGCAAACCAACACCCATCCGCTTGAGGCTTGAACATACATGCTGTTTTATCGCTCCGTGAGATGGATTATCGGCATGTTGTTTTTGTTGTCCGGGGCAGGCAAGCTGTCCGACATCCTTTCTTTCAGCACGCTGATCGATGCGTACGGACTGATTCCACAGGAATTGACCGGTCCGATGGCCGCAATCCTGGCAACGCTGGAGGTGCTGGCCGGAATCGGTATGCTCCTGGACATCCATGGCAGTCTTGGGGTCATCACCGCCCTGACGCTTCTCTTTATGGCGATTTTGGGATACGGCATCCGGATGGGGCTGGATATCGACTGCGGCTGTTTCGGACCAGCGGACCCGGAGGCGAAGGCCTTCCATGGACTGCGGATGGCCCTGTATCGTGATTTTTTGATTATGGCTGGGATAGTGTATTTATATTCGTGGCGTCGGATGAGGAATATCCGTCCGACGCCCTTTATTTTTTCCTTTAAAACCATGCGGAGGACTGAACAATGAAAATGATTGGAAAACAACTGCTGCTGTTGTTGGTTTTCGGTATGATGTTGTCGCCGGTTTCTTTTGGAGCCGACATATTCGAGCAGGAACTTGAAAAAGAGCAAGGTGCGGTCAAACTGGCCCGGGAAGTCCAGAGGGGCGGATATGATTTGATCACCGCCGCGGAATTAAAAACAATGCTGGATGAACATAAGGAAATTGTGATCGTGGACACCATGCCCTACGCGGACAGCTATCAAAAAGAGCATGTCCCGGGCGCAAAGCAATTCCTTTTTCCCATTCCTGACATGGTCGCTTGGGATTCCAAGGAAACGGACGGCAAAAGCGTTGAGGATTTTAAAACCCTGCTCGGGTCGGATGTGAACAAAACCATAGTAATCTATTGCGGATTTGTAAAATGCACGCGCAGTCACAATGGCGCCGCCTGGGCCAAGAAACTCGGCTATAAAAACGCCCTGCGCTTTTCCGGTGGAATCTATGCCTGGAAGGGGGCCGGATATCCGGTTGAAGGCAGTAACAATTGAGGTCGATGGGGACCAGACAGGTGACCAGAGCCGTCCGGGACATCAGATGATGTACCGCCGGCTCATCCAAAATAACAATGAGCGCGCTCCTTGACGAGGAAGGTTTCCATGTCTGGCAGACCGATTTCCCATCATAAAGGACGGATTCCCAAATAAAAGGACAAGCCCCCCAGAACCAGGGCCGTTCTTTCCGAACGGTTCTCTGTATTTTTTAGATTTTCAAATCCGGATCTCATCCGCAAACCCGTTCCCGAATCGCGGCATGTAAATTGCATTTGTTACCCGGTCAGCTTCCACCGGCATTCCGGCCAACTGCTTCAATCCGTCTGGAACCAATCTGTCTGAAAACGAACAATATGCCCATAATCAGGCTGTAAAAGGAGTATGATCAAGATGCTCAAGAATTTGAAAATATCTGCAAAACTGACCGCCGGTTTCGGAATCGTGCTGGCCTTGCTGCTGGTTGTCATGGGAACCTATTATTTCGCCCTGACAAATTCAGTGGCCCGCTTTCAGAGCCTGTTAAATTCCGAAATCGCCATCGACGAAGCGGCCATGGGTGTAAGCCGGTACATGCTGGAATGCCGCCGCCAGGAAAAGAATTTCCTGATGCGCCACGAAAAGGAATATGCGGAAAAATTCGATTCGAATTTCAACCTGCTGAAGAGTCATATCCAGTTACTCGGCGGGCTGGTTGAAAAAAGCGGTGAATCGGATCTCCTCCGCCTGACGTCCGCGCTTCCTCCCCTGGCGGAAAAATATGGTGAAAACTTTCGGCTGGCTGCCGCGTCCCTGGAGAGAAAAGGTCTGAACCACCAATCGGGGCTGCAGGGCGAGTTCAGAATCCAGGCCCATGAATTGGACAAAGCCGCTGCCGAACACGCCCTGGACGACCTGCAAATCGCCTTTCTGCAACTCAGGCGATACGAAAAGGATTTCCAGCGCACCAGGAACGATTCCCATCGCAGCAAATGGTCCGCCGCCCTGGAAGCCTATCAGGCATTGCTGACCAACAGCACCTGCGAACCGGAAGCCCTGGTGGTTCAGCGCGCGGGCCTGGAGGAATATCGTAAACTTCGGGAAACCTATTTAGGACTGGCGGATGGCAAAGCCGCGGAAGACGAAATCGAGTCTGCCTATGAACGGCTGCGGGGAGATGCGGCTGATAAAATCGGCAAGGCCATTGGTTCTGTGTACGTATCGAATGTCAAGACCTTGGTGCTCACTGTCCGGAAACATGAAAAAGACTATCTGCTGCGTCAGGACAAGGAATATGTGGAAAAATTGCATCAGACGGTTCAGGCGTTGACCGCTCTCTTTCGGAACTCCGGCATTCCGGAGAAACATATCCAGGAATTAACCGACTGCATCGGAAAGTATCAGAAGTCCTTTGATCTGTTGGTGGCTGAGGATGATACCAGTAACACCCTTCTTCAAAGCATGATAGACAGCACCCGCGCGATGGAGCCCTTGATCGAAAAAATCATGACGGCCGCCAACCAGCTCCAGGATAAAAAAGAAGCCGATACCGTCCAGAAGGCTTCCCTGCTGAACCGTGCGGCGCTTTTCGCGGGAGCACTGGCTCTATCGGCAGGCCTGCTGCTTTCCGTGCTTATGACCATCTCCATAAAACGTCCGCTGGCGAAGACCCTCACGTTCGCCATGGGCATAAGGGCCGGCGATCTGAACACCCGCCTCCGGTTGGAAAGCAGGGATGAAATCGGGGAGCTGGCCCGAACGCTGGATGAGATGGTGGACAGCCTGAATGCCAAACAGAATCAAATCCAACAAAACCTGTCCGACATGGAAGGAGTGATCAAGGCAGTGGCAGTGATATCGGATCAGGTTCATTCCGGCTCCCAGCAGGTTTCCGATTCGAGCCAGTCCTTGTCCCAGGCTGCCAGTGAGCAAGCCTCTTCCCTCGAGGAAATCACCAGCAGCATGACCGAGATCGGTTCCCAGACCCGCACCAACGCCGAGAATGCATCCCAGGCCAAACAGCTCTCCCTCGCCGCCAAGGGAAAGACCCTGAACGGCAGGGAGCAGATGAGCGAGATGGTTCAGGCCATGGCCAGCATCAACGAATCCAGCAAAGCCATCGGCAAGATCATCAAAACCATCGACTCCATCGCCTTTCAAACCAACCTGCTGGCCTTGAACGCGGCGGTGGAAGCGGCCCGGGCAGGAAAACACGGCAAGGGATTCGCGGTGGTGGCCCAGGAAGTCCGCTCCCTGGCGGCCCGCAGCGCCCAGGCGGCCCAGGAAACCACTAGTCTTATCGAAACCGCCGGCAGAAATGTGGACAGGGGTGGTGTCATCGTGGATACCACATCCAAGGCCCTGGACGAGATTGACGAAAGCGTGACGAAAGTATCGGACCTGGTGTCTGAAATCGCCGCGGCCAGCAATGAGCAGGCCCAAGGCATTTCCCAGGTGAACCAAGGGCTGGGGCACATCGACAGCGTCACCCAGCAAAACACCGCCACGGCCGAGGAGACAGCGGCGGCGGCCGAGGAATTGTCCGGACAGGCAGCCCAATTGCGCCAGTTAATGATCCGTTTTAATGCCGGCGATGGAAGCGCGGACAGCCATGGCCGGCTGGAGGGTGGACCGCAACCGCCCCAGATCCAGCATCAGCCCGGGAAGCGACTCCATTTGTCCCAAAATTCTGATGCCTGGGGTCGGCCAACAGCAAAAAACCGAAAAGGGCCAAGTCATGAAACGGCCACAATCACCCAGTTGAACGATTCGGAGTTCGGGAAACATTCGTGAAGAAAAGCCGCCCGCAATTACAAATGGGAATGGGGGGGGGTTATCCATCATACTCCAGGAACTCTTTCACTATGGCATATTAGTGCCGTCGGTTGTCCCTTTATCTAATTTCTTCTTTAATTCAAAAAATATTTTATCAACATCTCCGTCATGGCTGTCAGCAAAACCTCTGACATAGGATATTTTTGCTATAACATTATGGTTGGTGGCATCGATAAATTCGATATCGATTGTTTTGGTGAATTGAAATTCAATTCGGAAGTGTCTTGTCAGTTTTGGGATTCCCAACCCATCGGTAATATGACATTTTACTATCATATCTGATTTGTCTGGCACCTGATTTATTTGCCCAAAAGAAAAATATTCAAATCCAAAATTTTTAAGGTTTTTTTCAATTTGCTCTTTTATCCAAAATACTTCTGGCCCATTTCTTTTTTCTTTTGTAGTTCTGTATTCATCATGTTGTACGTCAATAAAAGCATTTTTATACATCAGTAAATTCAATTCAGGATTCGTTTGGACAGTAATATTAGTTTTACTTTTAGATATGTAAATTATTATAATCACCAATGTGATAGATACTGCGACCATTGCTTTGGTTGAAAGATTTTTTATAATTATCACTCTATGAAACATTTATACTTATTTTTGATTCAAATCCTTGACTGGCAAGGATTCAGCTTGGTCCGAATCAACGATCAACTCATTAATTAAATCATCAATAATATTCTTCTGGTCTGATTGAAAAAAGGGCTTCTTATACTCAACTTCTCCAATAACCGCTTTTGATAACAAATCAATAAATTTAATATTTATAAGCGTAATATATTTTGCTGACACCTTAAAATGCCTCCTAAAGCTCGGTAATCCCCAGCCAATGGAAAAATGACATTCGACCTTAAGCGATGTTTCTTTTTCGTGATAAATCTTTTTTATCCCAATGCCTTCGAGTGCTTCTGTTAATGCTGCTTCTACCATTGTTTCGTTAGCTCCAATCAACAAATCGCCTGATGATCTGTTATTGATATTTTTTATATATATGATAGCGGTATCATATTTCTCCATGGTATTTTTTTTAATTTTTTGCTTTGCAATAATTTCAGAACCACTTCTGGATGAACATGACATAAGCAATATTAATATAACTAAATAATAATATTTCATCTTAAAACCTCTTTCGCATAGCATTTGCATGGTGCCACCCAAATTCCTAAAAATTCTCGAAATTTCATTTTTGTATAATTCTCAGCCTGGGTCAACCTATCTTGAGTATCTGGTGCTCGACTCCCTGGCTCAGAAACACCATGTTCTCCAGTATCTATATTCAAAACCTTCCAACCAGCGTATCCCCAACTGGCAGGTTTGATGTTTTCTCCTGGCGCTGATGGATCTCCTTTAATCTTTCTAATCGTCTCTTTACTTCCGTCACTGTTAATGTCAATTGCATGCGCATAATAGTCATGCCATGCATGCGAAAGCATACCAACAATTTTCAGTGCGTTTTGACAATTCTCTTTGTTAGGCTCCTTGATTTTCTCTTCCATGTCCTTCCATTGGCCAGTTAATAACTTCTTATATAGTCTAATCGCATTCTCTACATTTTCATTATTCTTATCTATATCACGGTTAAAATGCCATCTATTATCACTTAACAAATCATCATCAACACTCACATTGGCTTCCTGCAAAAATATTGATATGTCAACCTGATAATCATCCAGACCGCTTGAAGGTTCTGCTCTGCCAAAAGCTATAGCTGTAAGTCTCCTATGGTCACCTGCATCCCACAGGCCTAATAAATCATAAAAGACAGTTGGATTATTACTTACAAATAAATATAAATTAACCCCATCTCTTTCACCAACCGGATCTCGACTAACCCACCTTCCAATCTCCGTCGAGTAATATCTGTACCCGTAGTAATAGAGATTCGACTCCTGATCGAAGTATTTTGTGCTGAACCGGTGAGGATTCTCACCGGCTTGTTCTCCGGTGGCATTTGTCAAGTTGCCGTATGGATCGTACTCATAGTGGGCTGCAATTGTTCCGGAGGCTGCGTTCACGAGCTGGCCGACGTTTCCGTTACCATCGTAGCAGTAGTGGTATGCCAAAGAACCGTCAATGGCTGCGATAAGCCCGCCTATTCCGCCGGCGCCTTGCAGGCTTTGACTCAGATCCAGGCCCCACACAAAGTACCGACTGGGTTCAGCGGCACCGACAACAGTGATTTCCTCGATCATGTTCCAGCCGTCGTAAAGGAACAGGTATTCAGAATTCAGGAGCCAGGAGTCGGAAGAAAAAATATAAACGGCTTTTCTGATCCTGCGGCCCATGAAATCATAGGTGAACAGCACTTTCTTGTTCCCGTCGATTGGCAACTCGGGCTCGACGGCGATCAGCCGGTTCTCGGCGTTGTATGTGTATTTCCTGGCAACGCCGTCGACGGTTACATCGGTCAGGTTGCCGTCGGCATCGTAGCCGAGGGCTTGGGCCGGCGTGCCGCTCACCTGAATGTATTGGTTCAGGGTGTTGGTGGTGTAGGTGGCGATGGCGCCGGCTGTGGTCGCCGTGTTCCGGTTGCCGATGGGGTCGTAATCGTATTGCCGTTGCTCTGTCGAAACCGGGTTGCTCACATCTTCAAGGTCGGCTCCCAAGTAACGGGACGACTCCACCACCTGATTGCGGTCATCATAGCCGAATTTGTTGAAGGCCGCAACGGTGAAGGCGCTGCCGCTGTTCCTGACCGACTCTCGACGGCCCAGGGCATCGTACTGATAATCGTACTGGGATATCAGGGTGACGCCGGATTCGTTCTTGACCTGGGTCCGGAGATGGCGATGGGGTTCATACTTGTAGCTGACCTTCTGGCCAGTCATGTTGGTTACGCTTTCCAGAAGTTCCGAATCCTCCAGATACCTATGGGTGGCCATATTGGCGTTGTTGAGGACATTCCAGCCAAGGTATTGAAATCGCCCATTATGGTCATACCCATAGGATACCTTGTATTCCGTTCCGATGGTAAAACCGGTGGGACGTCCCACCATCTCGTCGGCCGCATACGTCCTGGTGATGGTCCGATTGAAGAGGCCGGTGAGGATCTCGGTCGACAATTGCAGCTTGTCGTCGTAAACAAAGGCCCGGCTGCCCAGGGCGTCGCTGATCGTGCGCTGGCGCCCCAGACGATCGTATGCAAAGGCGATGTCCGGGGTGTTGTCCGAATAATCGATGGTCAGAAGTTCACCGGTGCCGGGATCGTAGCCGTAAGTGGTCACGATGGGTTGGCCGTCTGCCTGGCGAGCCCAGGTGCGAGTTTTGAGCCGGCCGCCGGCTTCATAGGTGTAGGCGACGATCTTGGCGGCGGCGTCCTCTTTTTGCTCCAGAAAACCGCTGGCCTCGTGATAGCGCCATCTGGTGATGTCGGCGCTGCCCTCCAGGGCAATGGGCCAGGCCTCGGTGTTCCAAATACCGCTGCGGTAGGTGTGCATCTCGCTCATGCGGCCGTAGGCATCATATATGTATTGGACGGGATAGACCGCATCCCCCCAGGTATGGGTGACCTGGCCCTGGTCGTTGTAGGCAAACCGAGTGATCTTGCCGTCCGCATTGGTTTCGCTGACCTTTCTGCCGGTGACCGGGTCATAACCAAAGGTGGTGCGATTGGTCGCCGGGTCTTCCACATAGTCCACCTGGCCATTGTCATTGTAATGGGTGGTGGTGACGCCGGTGCGGGGATCGGTCGCCGTGGTGCGGCGGCCAAGGTGGTCGTAGCCGTACGTGACGGTCACGCCGGTCTTGCCGGTGGACGACATCAAGCGTCCGCCCACGGTCACGGAGACCGCGTTGGTATCAGAATCCGGATAGTGCACGGTGCGGGTTTCGGTTTGGGTGGCCCGGTCCAGGGTAGCTCTTGAAATGGTCTGGTTGCCGTGGATGTCCATGGCAATGCTCTCGGCCGTCAAGCCGCCCCCCAATCCGGTGAGCCGGCTGCGCTGGGTGGCCACGGTGGTGGCGCCGGGGCTGTCATCCATTGCAAATACCTGCTGCACGGTCTCCTGCCACCAGTGGCCGTCCGCCTGGATGAAAAGGGTTTCCGAGGCATTGATACGGTCCGTGGATGCCTCCTCCAGTGCCCCACTGGCGTTCAGATCCAGACCGCTTTTCACCTGGTTGCCCAGTTCATCGTAGCCATACAGGGTGTCGGCCTGGCCGGTGATGACGGTTTTCACCAGGCGGCCGGCAGGGTCGTACACGCTAATAGATTGTTCCGTGCCGTTGTATCCCGGCTTTTCCTGCTTCACGGTGCGGGAAAGCAGGTCCGTGGTGGTCTTTTCCCACATGGGTCCGCCAAGGGAACCGGTATACACCTGGGTCCACTGGGTGCCGTCGGCATGGACGCCATAGGCATAGTAGCGCGGGATCACGCCGCTGCCGGTGACGCTCTTGGTACGGCCGTCCAGATAGCGCGCGGTGATCTCGGTGATGGCGCCGGGCCGGGTGACGGTGGTCGCCAGGCCGTTTTGCTCATACGCGTAGTCGGTGGTAAAGCCCGCCGCATCGATGGTGTAATCCAGGCGGCCGGCAATATCGTATACGCTGGTGCTGACCTGGCTGAGGTCGCCGGCCGTGACGATTTCGGTGAGCCTGCGGCCGGAAGCGTCATAGGTATACTGGGTGACGATGTCGGCCTGGCCAGGGGCCCCATGCCGGGTGATTGAGGTCACCCGTTTCAGGTCGTCATACAAGAACGCCCGGCTGATGCCGGTCCGGTCGGTTTCCGAATCCTTGCCGCAACAGCCCCAGGTAGATTCGGTGACGCCGCCGTCGGCAGTGTAAGCGGCGATCACCCGGCCCAATTCATCGTGGGCATTGACCGTCCAGGAAACCCGGATATAGCCGCCGGCGGTATGGATGTAGCTTTCCTGGAGCAATTCTTCGCCGGTGGACCCGGTGATGCTGATCTCCCGGGTGGTCTTGCCGGGGATCCCCAGGGGGGCGGCCATGGTCCCATGGGCCACGATGACGCGCTCGTCCGTGCCGCTGCCGGGCAGGAAGGTTCCCGGCTGGGTCGGATCGGCGCTGGGCGTATATATGCCGTATTCATAGGTATAGGTATCCTGGCGGCCGTCGGTGTACACCATGGTCTTGAGCCGTTCCGAGCGGGCCGCGCCCGGTATCTCGGCATAATAGGTCCGGATTGTCCGCTGGTTGCTTGCATCGCCGTAGGCCGCACCCGGGGAGGTGCAGCGCTCCGTGACCTCGATGCGCTCAAGGTCGTCATTGGCCAGGTAGGCGGTATAGGATTTCGCCACCGTATGACCCAGGACGGTTTCGGTGACCGTGCGGGGGCTGTTTGCGTACCGCGTGGTGTTGATATCCCCGGCGTCCAGCAACGTATAGTCGCTGAAGGTCACCACGGCTTCGCTTTCCGCGCAAGTGATCGGAACATCCAGGTAAGGCCGGACCTCCTTGACCGTGCGGCCCCGGCTGTCATATTCGTAACGGGTCCAGGAGCCGTCCGGGTTGATGACGCTCTTGATCCGGCCGTCGATCTGGTCGTTGCCGGTACCCTGATAATATTCCGTCGTGGTGGTCAGGGCCGCGCCGGCCGGATCAATGACCGTGCGGATGATTTCCTCGCCCCAGGGATAGGAGTGATGGGTGGTCTGCACCACGGAGGAAACCACGTTTTCCGCATCTTTGGTGGTGTGGGTCACCACCCGGTCGCCACCGGCATCCATGACTTCCGTCCGGCTTTCGATCACGAGACCGTTGCCCCGGGATAGGGACCATTCGCCCTCGGCGGCATTCCAGGCATATTCGTACACCTTGGCGCTGCCGTTTTCCAGCTTGGTCAGCCGGAAGCAGTTATACACCGCCACCGAGGCATCCGGATTTTCCATGCGCCAAACCATCATGGGCGTCGCGGATGCATTGACGGTGTAGAAACCATCGGTTTTCGCCCCCTTGTCCCCGGGATGGTAGAACCGGATTTCATAGCTGAAATCACTGGTGGCGACCACATCCACAAAGGTCTGGGGGGCCGCGATCTGGCGGATTACGCCGTTGTCATACAGGGCTTCCACTTCCGAACTTCCGGCAATGGTGGAAAATTCCAGGGACTTTGGCTTGGCAAGATCCGTCGATACGCTTTCGGCATCGATGGTCAGGTCTCCGGCAAAGAGGCCGTCGGCGGCTTTCCCCAGGCCAAGGTGCACGCTGATGCTGGACAGACTGATCTCTTCTGCGCCAGGCATGGCGCACATGTTTTCACCCGCCCCCATGGCGCAGGAACATCCGACCTGGACTTTGACTTTCTTGTGAATATCCGGAAAGCCGGTCAGCGCCGCCTTCACCCAGATATAGCCGCTGTCGCTCTTTTCCCCGGGCGTGAAGGTGCAGGTGGACTCGCTCTGTTCGGCAAGATCGGCTTTCACGCCTTCATAACCGGTGACTTTTTCCGTGGTCCAGGTGAGGGGCAGGTCCGCCACGGGACTGGTTTCCGCTTTCAGGGTCACGGTCTTGCCAAACGGAATGGGATATTCCTTCTTGTCGGCCGAATTGGCAAAGACGATTTCCTTGATGGAAGGGATGGCCACCTCCACGGTCTTGCCCAGGGCCGCAAGGCATTTTTCCGGATATCGACCGAATGCCGTTATGGATAGCGAAATCAGCAGCGCTGTTCTCACCCACTTGCTTGTCGTCAACCGATTCATTGCTTGATTCCTTTTCGAAAATGATCCGCATTCCTATTCTGGATGCCGGATCAAGTACGGCATGACGGAAACCGAGAGTTCCGACATTTTTTTTAAACGATCAATACTGAGCTGTTAAAACCCGCTGTCCAGAGTCACCTGCACCTGAACACCGATGAGGATTTCCCGGCCGATCAAGGCCCCTTCCACCTCGCTGTCGTGTTGCACCCAGATCTTGCCGTCGGGCGCGAATATATTGGCCTTCAGGATGTTCTGGCCGCCGATCTTCACCGCCGTTGCCAGGGTGTTTCCTTTCCTGCCTTTGTAACCGTGAACCACCATCACAATATCCCGGGCGCCGATGGCGGAGCCCTCGGCCGGCCCGATATAGGCCTTGCGCCCCTGGCTGAGGCCGCCTTCAATGATCAGCACGGTGGGGCCGCCGAACAGGACCCGGCAGTTGTTGTCGCCGATATCGAGATCCTCCAGATGATAGACGCCGCCGGTGAACACCAGGGTGGACCGCGTCTTGAGGCGGACCTCCCCATAGGCGCCGGGTGTGAGGGTGAGCTCCCCGCCCGGCATGACCGTGATGTCCGCTTCTCCCGGAGCAGGATCCGGAAAAACCGGCAAGGCAAAGTCCAGCGGCAACTCCAGGGGCGTCACGGCCGCGCCGCGGATGGTGCCCCGGTTGCGCAGCTGGTTGTAGTAGACCTCGTCCACGGAGGCGCCGTGCTTGATATGCACGGTGTCACCG
The DNA here is from genome assembly GCA_049320885.1 of Thermodesulfobacteriota bacterium. GTDB lineage: Bacteria > Desulfobacterota > Desulfobacteria > Desulfobacterales > SURF-7 > DYJD01. Next base: position 75,309 of record JBMORA010000024.1, read on the forward strand.
TACAGCGCGGCGCCTTCGTTCATCCAAGCGTTGTGACCGACGATGACTTCCCCGCGGAAGCACTTTTTCCCGCCCCAGAGGTCCTGATCCAGAACCGCCGCATGGCCGCTGTTGATCCGGGCGCCGGCCTCCAGATGGATCTTTTCCGTGGCGATGAGGCTGGCGGTGGAAAGGCGCAGGCCATTGTCCGCCACCACGGTGAGGATCACGCTGTCCGTATGGCGATCCTTGCCGTCGTACACTTCCAGGGCCGTTCCGTAGGCGCCGATGACATCCGGCACAAAGGATGCCAGGCTGGTGTCCGCGCCGGCGATATCCGCGGCGGTCAGGGCGCTCCCGGCGGGCAGCGCTGTAAAGGACCAGTGGTAGGTCAAGGCGGAAGGACCATTGTCCGGATCACTGCTGCCGGCGCCGTCCAGGTGGGCGGTCTCACCCAAATAAATGACCGCGCCTATGCCCGCATCGGCGATGGGCGGGATGTTGGTGATCAGGATCGTGTAGCTTTCCGTAACGGTCAGACTCCGGTTGCCGGCGGGATCCACGGCCATGAATTTCAGCAGCGTGTCCTCTTCGATGGCAAAGGACCCTGAATACACGATGGATTCGGTTGTTGGGTCGCTTCCGTCCAGGGTGTAATAGATGACGCTCGGCTCATCGGCCGTCAGGCTGATCTCCTGAACCCCCTCGTAAACACCGCCGGCGGGCGCGGCCGTGACCAGCGGCGGCGTGCGGTCGATGATCAGGGCGCCCGGGGCGTAGCTGGCCGGCGCGGCAGTCGCGTCGTCGGTGATGACAGCGTAGACAAAGTAGGCCCCATCCCCAAGGGCGCTGATATCCCAGTTCCAGCTGTCCCCGGTTTCGCCGTCAGCGTCCTCCAGCAGCCCGGCGGCGATGGGCATGCCGTCGGCCCCGGTGTTGTCCGTATCGGCGTAAAGCGTTATCCGGGCGTTGCTGTCCGGATCGCCATCCTCCCATTTGATGGTGAAAGCGCCGGCATTGGTGGACACTTCTGCCGCCGGCTCCGTCACGGTGATGGCCGGGGGATCGTCCGTTCCATTGCTGTCTGTGAAGAAGGCGAAGGTCGCGGTCCACTCGCCGGCCAGCCCGTGTTCATCCGTGGCCCGGCACCGCCAGTAATACCAGATGTTGTCGGAAAGCTGGGCATCCACCACCCAGGCCGTGACGCCCTCTGTTCCGGCCGGCAAATCGGGGCTCACCACCACAAGCTCGGTCATGGCCGCGTCATGATAGACTTCAAAGGTGTAGGTGACCGCATCCTGATCCGCGTCGATGCTGTTGCCCACCTCCAGGACCGGGGTGCGGGTGTCCACCGCGGTTCCGTCCGCCGGCCGGCTGCTGAAGAACGCGCCCGGCGGGTCGTTTTCCGTGTTGACGAAGAAGCGGCCGTACACCCAGCTGGTGGCACAGATGCCGTCACCGGCCCGAACGCGCCAATAATACCAGGTATTGTCGGTCAGGGGTTCCGGCACAGGCCAGACCGTATGGGGCAGGGCCTGGGGAACATCCGCCTGGCCCGCCACCAGGTCCGTCATGGCTTCATCCCCATAGACCTCGAAGGTATAGTGAACGGGCGCGCCGTTCGCACCCGCGCTGTTTTCGATGGTGATTTCCGGCGCAAGTTCGGCGACTTCCCCGCCGTCCGCCGGCAGCAGGATAACAGGCAGGGTGGGGGCGTCGCTCTGCACCGGATCCGTGCCGTTCCGGTATTCGTCAAGATCGCTGAGACCGTCGTTGTCATAATCGCCGCTGCCGTCCCGGTCCAGGGCACCGAAATGGGTCATTTCCCAGTCGTCCTGTATGCCGTCATTGTCGGTGTCGCCTTCCAGTTCGATATGAATCCTGAGGGATTTTTCCGCCGTATTGCCGGCAGCGTCCGTGGCCCGGGCCGTCACAATGTAATCCCCGGAAATGTAGAACAGGGTGGGCGAGGGATAATTCGCCGTGACCGCCGGAGCGGGATCATGATTGTCCGTGGCCGTGTAGGTAACGGTCACGGGATGATCGGCATGGGTGTCCGCGGCCGGGGTAAAGGCGATCACCGGCGGGGTGCTGTCCTGCATCAGGGTCACGGCCGCCGAGGGCGGGCTTTCGTTGCCGGCCCGGTCAACGGCGGTGACATGATATGAATGCGCGATGCCGGCCGGAATATGGTCATCCTGATAACTGCTCCGGACGGCCGGGAAGGAGTTGAGCCGGACGCCGTTGCGGTAAACATGATACCCCACAAGGTCCGCTTCCGGATTGGGGCTCCAGGTCAGGTTCGCCACGTTCCCGGTGACGGTTGCGGCAAGCCCGGCGGGTATTCCGGGCGCCATCCGGTCGGCCACCGTGAATGCGGTGGTTTTTTCCGAGAACAGGTTTTCGCCCGTTAGCTGCGCGGAAAGGACGTGCCGGCCCAAGGGGAACGAACCCGGATCAAAGTGGAAGATCTCTTCCCCTTCCAGGGTCACTTCCTGTTCCGCCACGATCCCGCCGTCTGCGGTAAGCGTGATCCGGCCGGTATACGGCTCACAGGCAATCGTTTCCACCCGGGCGGTGATCGGTTCGGTCGCGCCGTAGACCATCCGGTCAACGGCAAGGGCCGTCACCGCCGCGGGTTGCACCTCAAAGGGCTCCCAGGCGCTCATCAGTTCCAGGAGCGTATCCGCCTTGTATATCGTATACACCACGTAATGGATGCCCGCCCGGGGCGTGCTGAAGCCAGCCGGCGGTAAATCCATCCGATTGTCGCCGGCCGCGAGGCGGGCGTCGGTTTCGAACAGCGGCATGTATTCGCCGTCCGGCCGGTAGATCCAGCCTTTCACGATGACATCCAGCGGTTCCGAGATATCGACGGCAAGGGAAAGCGCCAACGTGTCTGTCGGTTCATAGATTTCCTTGTCGAAAACCGCTTCCAGCGCCCTGGCATCGTATCCATTGACATAAACGGGACAAGCGCCGGTGTGTCCGCCCAGTTGGTATTCCACCAGATACCGATCCGACACCATTTCGTCCGGCAACACGAAATGAAAGGTGGTGTCCCCGTTGACCGGCAAGGTTTCGTCAAATCCCGGAGCAGCCACCGTCAGATCCCCGTTTTCAGCGGTCAGCACCTGCATCATCACGGTGTCGCCCGGCGAGTAGACGGCCCGGTCCGGGTACAGGGTGATGGTTCCATCCTGCAACCGGATGGGGATGGTATTGATGTAAACGGACCTGCCCGAAGCCATGTAAAGACCGACCGTCAGTTGCTCCGGCATGGCCCCGGTCACGGGAATATGGAATGGCATGGTGTTGCTGTCGCCAAGAATGAAACTTTCCACCACCTCCCCGGAATTGGAGACCACCCGGGCCAGCATCTCCGGATGGGCATCGCTGGGGTTGACGACCGTAACGGTCAGGACGGCCGTATCGCCGATATGGTAAACAGGTTGATCCAGCAAAGCCGAGACATCGATGGAAAGCCCGCCGATGCGGAAGGGGATTTCGGTTACCGCACCCTCTACATTCAGAACGGCCTTATAGTCTCCGGCAGCGATGTCGTCCGGCACCTCGAAATGATAGGTAACCGTTTCGGTTTCTCCGGGCGACAACCAGAAATTCCCGGTTTCATCCAGGATGTCCAGCATGGAAAAATGAATTCCGGCAGCTCCCTGGGTCATCCCGGAATTCCGTACGGTAAAGGTGATTTCCCCTTTTGCGCCCGGGGTATAGACCGGCATGACGGGATAGGAAGCAGGTTCGAACCGGGGGCCGCTGATCTCCAGCTCCGCCTCGGCCTGCTGAACGGGGACACCGACCCGAGACACCAGCGCCTGCAAGGGATAGACGCCTCCAGGCAGTTCCGCGGTGGCAACTTCCCATTCGAAAAGCGCGCCTTGTCCGACTCCCGGGGAAAGTGACGCGGCCTCATCCAGGAAATCGGCCGTGACCGCAAGGTCGCCTGCGAAATGATTGGCCCCCCGGTTCCAAACCATCACCGCCACATTTACCTTGCCAGGCGCTGAACGCCTTGCGGTCCAATGGACCGCATTGGTTATAAGGGTTTGCATGGCGGGATTGTCGGTGAACAGGTTCCCGCCGGCGCTGTCCGCCGCCGCGAACTGGACGATCCGGCCCAGCTCAACGGCTTTCACGGCCACGGCATTGGGCAGGAGAGTCCCGGCCATCACCACTGTCGCGTCCGCTTTCAAGGCGCCCCGGTTGCCGTCGATGACGTCAAAACCAATCGGTTCGGTGATGCCTTCCGTAACGGGATGCACCGCCACCTTCGTAAAACCATCCGCTCCCCGGGCATATCCATATTGCGCCGGATCGAACAGGTACAATTCCGCCAAACCGGCATAGGCGCCGTTTTCGGCGTTTTCCGCCACCACCTGTTCTGTGATGACCAGGCCGCCGCCGTTGCGGACGAATTCCGTCACAATCGCCTGGGTCTGGGGCGGCATCGCCGTGCCGTCATTGCCGCTGTCCGCCAGAACGATCACATCGAAATCCCGGGGACTCGGGTCGGCGCCGTCCCATTCCGTGGAAAGCGCTCGGGTGACCGTTACCTCCTTCCCGGCCTTTGCCAGCGCGGTCTCCACATCGGTTGCGGCGAGGCTGTCAGAAAGAAGCAGCACCCTGGATGAATGCGGGTAGCCGATATCCAGGCCCACTTCCAGCCGGTCCGTTCCCAGAACCGATACCGGGATGCTGCCGCTGCCGAAGACGGATTCATAGGTGAGGCTGTAGTCGCCGGCCCCGACGTTGAACGTCAGGGAATCGGCAATGCTCCCGCCGGCAGGCGCGAAAACGGTCCTGGTCAGCGTTTCGCCGTTCAACCGGAAAGTCATCTCCGCCTCGCTGTCCATGCAGCCTGTATTCTCCGCGATATACGGGATGACCAGAACGCCTTCCGTGTAGTATTCCGCCGGCGAAACCGTAACCGCCAGCTGCTCGCAGAAATCCACGGCATGCCGAAAGGTCTGATCCACATCGCCGGTGATGACGACGGGGATGGTCGCATCCGCGATGATGTTGACCGGCTCGGTCACCACCAGCCGCTGTCCGGCCGGAATCGTCAGGGGGTGGGCTTTCTCTGCCACCACCACATCCACCCGGAGATCCACCGCCCCCTGGTTGGTCAGGGCCACGGAAAGATCAAAAGGCGCCCTGCCGGCCCTTTCCGGTGATATGTCCACCGAAAGCGCCGGCGCGCCCACCGTCACCTGCAAGGGCAGCTCGGCCGTGTCCAGCCTGCCGGTGATCATGAAGGATGTTTCCGGCGCAACAACGCCGAAGGCGAACGGATGTTCTCCCAGTCCCGGCAGATCAGCAGTTTCGCTGTATACCAGGGCCCCGTTGATCTCAAAGGACAGGTGGCGCCCGACCACCGGGTCCGTCAGGGTGTTGATGACGTTTCCGCTGATCAGAACCGTATCGCCGGAGCGATAGATCTCCTTGTCCGCATCAAAGATCAGCCGGATATGATCATCGTTTATGTAAAACACGCTGCTGTCTTCGGCTATTTTCTGGGATAGCGAATTGGTCAGGGCGCCTTTCAGGATGTAGCGGCCTTCCGGGAGTTGCACTTCCAGCGGAATTTCCAAATGACGGTTTTCGAAAAGCGCCAGGGGCAGGCGTTGCGACCAGACAAGATTGCCGGCACCGCCTTCGCCGCCCACCAGCACCTCGCGCAGCATTGGAAAATATTCGCCGTCTTCACTCCCGATATAGGCGTTTTGGAAGTTTATTTCTATTTCCAGCCAGCGGCCGGGCCCGGAGGTGACAGGGCTGACAAAAACCACCGGTCCTTCACCGGATTCCCGGCCATAGCTGGTCCACCCGGCTTTCGCCAGGGCGCCTTCCGTATCCGCGGTGCGCGTGGAAACCTGAATGCAGGCGGCGCCCATCTCCTCGGCAAGAAGCTGCAGCAGCCCCCACGTTTTCCGGCCACCGGCATCCAGTTTCAGGGTGACGGACCGACCCTTGGGACCCAATTTGTAAAACCGTCCATTCTGGTCCACGGCCACCACGCCGCCATCCGCGCCGACGGCCATTCCCGCCTCACCGCGCACGGGCACTCGATAGTTCCAATGCAAGGTGCCGTCCGGGTTCAGGGCCTGAATCGAGCTGTAATACCAGCCGTATTCCTGGGCAAGCACGGCGGCGTAGACCGTTCCGTCTGGGCCGACGGACGGTTTGGCTGTTATCCAGCCATCGAGAGCATATGCCCAGCGTTCTGCACCGTTCGGATCAATGGAGATGATTTGATTTCCGTATGCCGTCACGTACACCGTCCCGTCGGGACCCAGTTCGGGCCGACTCGTCAGGGACCCGATGGTGTTTTTCCATCGAAGCGCGCCGTCCGGATGGAGGGCATGCAGATTGCCGTCGCTGGTGCATACATATACCGTTCCGTCGGCGCCGACACTCACGGGGTGTGAGATCCAAGCGCCGGGGGCGTAGCGCCAGACTTCGGAACCATCCGGATCCATGGTCAGGATCTGGCTTTCCCCGTCTTTGAAAACAGGCCAATAAACAGCGCCGTCCGGTCCGACGGAAGGTGCCTGAGGCGTCTCGGCAGACGGTTCGCAGCGCTGCCATTTTTCCGTGCCGTCCGGATTCAGGGCCAACAAGCGGCCTGCACCCGAAGAGACATGGACAGTTCCGTCCGGTCCGATGACAGGTGAGATCAGTGTTTCCCCATCACTTTCAAAGGTCCACAGTTCGACACCGGCCCTGACGGCATGGACGACATTTGCGCAAACGATATACACCTCGCCGTCGCGACCCAACACCGGCGAGGAACAGGATGACCCACCGGTCAAAAAAGACCAGCCGGAAGCACCGTCGGCCCGGACTGTATAGAGGACGCCGGCCGGCACTTCCCCAAGTCCCATGAACGCATGAACGGTGCCGTCGGAATCCATAACCGGTTCAGCCTGGTACCGATTCCACGAATCGTGGAACCACTGGATTCGTCCGTCGGGATCTTCCGGTCCGACGGCGCCCCCCCCCCGATCCATCGGCAGGACATCACCCGGCCGGGAATCGATGTCCACCAAATGCAAGTCGGCGGTTTGCCAGTCTTCCCGGCTGGTCCATATTTTTTCCGCGGCATGGACTTCCAGATCCAGCGCGCCGTTTTCAATTTCTCCCTGGCCAAGGGTCAGATCCGCCCGTATGGTTTTCGGATCCGCCCGGAAATAGACCTCCCGGTCCGGGGTCAGTTCCAACCCCGCTTCCACCCCGCTGATATCCAGGCGGTCATGATATACCGTGGTTTCTCCGGCAGCCGTATCCGTCACCTGCGCCCGGAGCGAATAACTTCCGGATTTCGCCGGCTCCGGTATCACGACCAAGACCCGTCCGGTTCCGTCCACCGGCAGGGATTGCGATCCTTCGGCGACGGCTATGGGATGATTCCTTTCATCCAGCAGTGTGAACGTATATCCGGCTGTCGTCGGTGTACCGCCGGAGTTCGCCAGCTCCACGGCGATGGTTTCTCCGGCCTGGTACCTGTCGCCGGAAAAACGCAGGTCGATTTTGGCAGGCATCACATAGAAGTCGCAGGATGTCCGCTTCGATGAACCGTTTATGAAAAGCGATACAATGGCGGTATGCACACCGGCAACGGCGGATTCCGGAACCATGAAGGCAAACGCGGTCCGGCGGCTCTGGCCGGGAAGGAGCGTCATCGTCTGCTGGTCATTCACCGAAAGCTGCGGAATCGAAAGGGTCAGTTCCATGTCTTCCAGTGCGATCCGGCCGTTGTTGGCGGCGGTAACCGTCAGCTCCACCGATTGTCCGCCACGATATTCATTGCGGTCGAAGCAGCCGGCGACTGAAGCGGAACAATCGATCTTCTTGACGCTTGTGTAATTCCTGCCGCCCAGGTCAATTTGATACGTCAGCGCATACTCCCCGAAGACCACCTGATCGATGGAAAAAGGAAGGGCGATGCTGAACCATTGCTCTTCTTGCGGTTCGAAGGTTCGGGTCTCGTTCATCAGCGTGATTCCGTTGGGATCGGCCAGTGAAACCGTCATCCTTCCGAAATCCCCCGGCACGATCCCCCCGGCATTCGCATTGTGAATGTCAAACGAAACAGCCGCGGCCTCCGGCTGCAGGATCATCGGCGCATGCGGAAATACCTGCATCTCGGCTTTCGGCACGTCGAAGGTCGTCCGATATCCGGCGGCGATCTTCCTGCCTTGAAAATAAATGGCCGCTGTTACCGTGTATTGCCCTGCCTTGGCGGGATTTCCCAAGGTCAGTTCCATTTCTTCTTCCTTGGCGCTCCTGGAGATCCATACGGGGCGGGATTGCTCAAAAAAGGTCTCCCCCTGGGGATCGGCGACCGATAACCGCAGCTCGGCCGGATTGACCCAATTGTGTTGCCCGCCATAGGTGGATTTCAGCAGAACGGACTCGCCGTTTTTATACCTCGGTTTATCCGTTCCGACCGCTACACGGATCGTGTCTGTATAAACCTCAAACCCCCGGGAACCAGCCGCCATGAGGGTATGGTTCTCGTCATACACCCGCGCATACAATCGGTCATAGCTGAATAGCGGGACGGTAACGGGTTGGGTCTGCATCCCCCCCGCCGGCACCAGAAGAGACAGCGGGGCCGGACGATACACGGAATCATGCCGAACAGCGGAATTATGCGGGAAAAAATATTGCAGGGTGAACTCCCGATCCGTTTCTCCATGGTTCCAGACCGAGATCACGAAATCCGCTTCCTGCCCGTACAGATATTCCTCTGAATCCGAATTAACCGATACCGTGACCGGTTTCGTGATAATGCCCTGGGGGGGGTTGCCGACCACGAAACGAGCTGCGGTTTCCTCGGTTTGGATGCCCAGTTGCTCGGTGTTCAACAGTTCGGCCTGAACAGACCAGATGCCCAGATCGCCGGCGACTTCCTCAATGGAAAAGGGTACCGTCACGGTCTGACCCGGTTCGAATGGATACCCGACGATTTCCGTCCCCACGATCTGATTGTCCGGATTCCGCAGGCTGAATGTCACAAAAGCGACGGCCTCGTCCGTATGGTTGGTCAGTTCCACCGATAGCGCCATGGCATCTCCCGGCCTGGCTTCGGGTAACTCGGCGGGTTCCAGCGCCCAGCGGAGCATATCCCGGATGATCCGCCTGCCGTCCTCGGTAGCCTGACCATTGGCAAAGGCCCAGTCTTCATACATGCTGGTGGCGATGACATGGCCTTCTCCATACGGATACAGGAGCATGCAGGGCATGCCGTTCTTGGCTCGTCTCAGGAGCACCGTGGCCTCCTGCGGCCAATCCGTGAAATATCCATCCACCACCGAATCGCAGACGGCTTTATCGATGCCGCTTATTATGGGATGATAGGTATCCACGTTCATGGATTTCCACTGGCAGCTCATATCCTCGGTCCAGCCATAGCCCGCCCATCGGCCCGGCAGGACCGAATATTCATACCCCCGCTGCTGGGAGAAGACGATCAGGGTTCCGCCGGCGGCGACGTATTGTTCCAGTTTGGTCTTAAAAGAAGGCAGATTGTCCAACCCGTACAGGCCGCCGCTCGGTATGATCAGGACAGGATGCCGTTCCATGTCAGCAGGATCAAAATCCACCAGCACGTTGTTGATGCCGTTGCCGATCAGTCCGGAAAGCAAAGCCGATTCCTGATAAAAGCCGTTTGTCAGCACGCCGAGTTGCGCCCCTGGATCGAAAACGGGACCGTTGCCTTCGGAAACGGATTCTGAATTCGGGCTTGCATTATCATCCGGGTGATCCTTACAACCCGGTTTGGAAACCAGAATGATCCCCTTTTGGGAATTACAGGTATAGCTGGTGCATGGACTGGAGCTCTTTGGTATGAAGGTGGGAATTTTAAGGATGGCGCCCGACCCGGGATCGCAGATGTATTGTACACATTTATCGCCCTCTGGAAGGGTCTTTTTGATTTCTTCGATGTTTCCGGTATCTGGATCACATATATATTGTACGCATGGATTACCTTCCGGAACAGGTTTTGGGACGATTGTGTGATCCTCGCACCTGTCGCATGGGGTCAGTTTGATGCTGACGGAAAACCCTCCCTCCAGTTCCGCGCAATCCGGCGGATCGATGCCGCATGGACGGATATACAAAGGCCCCGGGGTGGTTTGACGGATGCCGAAGACGAATCCGGCGGTCGCCACGTAATCGGAATTTTCCGGCGGGCAGCCGACATCAAATCGAATCTGGAAAATCTGCGCCGCGCCGGCGGCGATGTCGGCGGTTGAAGGCGAAACTTCTCGAATGGCGACCAGCCCATGGGGGTTTTGGACAACAGCGGCCGACACCGTCACGCCCGTCATGCCGGTTTCACCGAAATTGTTAACGGTGAGTTGATAGACGTTGCCCACGGAAGGGGCGGCGACATCGGCGGCCGAAGCCGCATTCATCCCAAAGATCGTCAGCACGAGGATACCCGCTGCTATTTCTCCAAGGGATATTGCCAATGATTGGATCAAGCGTCTCATCGGTTTTCCTTCCGGAGGCAGTCTCCTGCATGCTGCAATCGGCGGCATTCGTTGTCGGATGCGCTCTATTGCATGCCGGGCCTGCTTCCGCCGGATCGCCTTATCTGATCAAGGCGCGGCGGCGGCAGCGGCGGCAGGATATAGTTGATTCTCCATTCCCCCAGCTCTTTTACGATTGCGAAGGTATGCAATCCACTGATCATTCGGGGCGGCAGTTCCTTTTGAAAGCGGAGGAGCGCTTTGACGATAACGGCGTTTCCCTGTTGCGAAATCGTTTGCAACGAATACCCCGCCAGGTTTCCCCCCGCTTGCCGACAACTACCGAATCTATTCTTGAAATTTTCTTTTCCATCTTTGCCCAGACCGGTTTGGCAAAGAACACGAAACATGGCGTCAAGGTCATTCCGTTTCCAGGATTGGCAAAAAACCGTGACCGGATGCCCGGGTGATTTTCCGCCGCCGCCAATTTCCTCTGCTGGGGGCACGCCATCCGCGATGCGGAATGTCCCGGCGGCGACGGCGAATACAGCAATGAAAAGAAGAATTCGATTCATTCCCCATATCCTCGATATCGATCAATTTGTGTTTTACCTTATTGGTTCTGAAACGGAAGGCGTTACGGACAGCTCATGGCACGTTGCATGCCATGGTTGTATTCATCTCTGCGGGTTCTGTTCGCGATGGAATCTGTCCGGTTTCTATGCCATCATCAGTTGCATGATGTCAATATGTTTTTCGCGGAAATCGACGATACAGTTGCGATCATTTTTACACAGATGATGCAGGCGGCAAAACATGCCCGTATTCATCCGCAGATATAAAAATGCATGGCAAATGGTTATCCATATGCACGCGACATAGGTAGACAGTGTTTTTCAAGCGCCATTTATGCTATAGTTCCCCGAGAGCAAGAACGGCAACCAGGATTTTGCTGGATCAAACGACATCCGGAGTTCCACGTTAGAAGCGAGGCACGCATGCCCACAGCCCAACCCGTCCGCTTTGATAAATATATTCTCCTCGATCGCATCGCCATGGGCGGCATGGCGGAGGTCTTCCGGGCCAAACTCATCGGTGAGAAAGGGTTCGAAAAGCCGGTGGTATTGAAAAAGATGCTGCCGCACCTGACCGATGAGGAGGAAATGGTCAGGCATTTCATTGATGAAGCCCGGCTGGCGGCCCAACTGAAACACGAAAATATCATCCACATATACGATTTCGGCATGTCGGCGAACACCTTTTTTATCGCCATGGAATACCTTTTCGGTAAAGATCTCAGCATGGTATTGAAGCGGTCGGCCGAAACCGGTGAATCCATGCCGCTTGAAACCTGCCTGTTCATCGTTTCCAGGATCTGCGAGGGATTGGCATACGCGCATAACTTGACGGATTTAAATGGTAATCCACTGGATATCGTCCATCGGGATATCAGCCCGCACAATATTTTCATCACCTACGAGGGCAACATCAAAATAATCGATTTTGGAATCGCCAAGGCGGCCTCCAGGTCGACGAAAACCCAAACCGGCATCATCAAGGGCAAGGCGGCCTACATGTCGCCGGAACAGGCCGCGGGGAACCCGATCGACCGGCGATCGGACCTGTACGCTGTCGGTATTCTTCTGTATGAACTCTCGACCGGCCGAAAAATGTTTGAAGGCGATACGTTTCAGGTGCTTTCGAGAGTGATCAACGGCGAATATGAACCGCCGGAGACGCTGAAACCGGATCTTCCGGAGCCGGTCGTCCGCATCCTGCATAAATCGTTGCGCATCAACCCCGATGAACGCTATGCTTCCTGCGAGGAAATGCAGGCGGATATCGAGGATTGCATCTATAAGCTCGGATACCGCCCCGGTTCCCGGAAATTATCCAGCTTCATGCAATCGCTGTTTGAGGGCCATTACGATCTGGAAAAGCGGAAGCTCTCCCAAACAATGACGGCAAGCCGTGCCTCCCTGTCATCCGCCGATCATCGGCCGGAAAACGGAGGCGGATATGCAGCGACGGCGGCTGGGGAAACCCAGCCCCCAAAACCGATGGAACCGACGTCGACGGCAATGACTTATGGCGCGACGCCTGAAGTCAGCCCGGATCAGGCCGGAATCCGGCGAAGGAAAAGGCGCTTGATTGCGGTGGCGCTTGTCCTGGTATCGCTTATCTGCGTCGGCATACCGGTCGGGTATTTGGTGCATGACCATTATCAAAAAACGGAAAAGATCGACAAACTTCTGGAAACCGCTGAGGCCTGCATGGCCGATGGGCGGATCACATCGCCCCAAGACAATTGCGGCTATCATTATTATCAGGAAGTGTTGACAATCGATCCGGGCAATCGACCGGCCCGGGAAGGCCTTGCGAAAGTCGTTTCCAAATGCATCTCGCTGGCGCAAAAAGAGATCGACAAGTTCAACCTGCCCTATGCCCGGCATTACATCGCCTTCGGTCTGCGCATCGATCCGGAAAACAAGACCCTGCTGGCAATGAAAAGAAAAACAGCCAATGGCGCTGATTTCTATTTCGATGGCATCAAAAGCTTCTTTAAATAAGACCACGCAGCATGGCGGAAAGCAAAAAACATCATGCTGAAAAACCATATCGCAAACCATACGGCGGGGGAAAATCCTATTTCCACGCAAAAGGGTACAGCCGCCTGAACATTACACCCGGGCAGTATCCTCCTCCCGGCGAGTGCCGAATGGGGTTGCAGCGATGAAGATCCCGGCTTCCCGGAGCTGATGTTTTTATTGAAATTTTATCGGAATTCGGATATTTATTTTAATAGGAGGCCGATCGGGGCCGACCGGATCGGATGTAACCAGACCCATGGGAAAGAATAAAACAAGTTGACCGGATTGCATACCACATCGTTCACGAGATCGAAAATTTTTTTCGACCGCCGGGATTACGAGCTTCTGGGGATCGTCAATCGCGTATTGCAAAAAGAAGCGGGGCATTTGGACTCGCAACAGATCTTCTATCCATACTGTCACCCCCACGGCATCAAGGAAATGGCCGAAACCAGGGGCCTGCGCTTCGCCTATGCCATCATCCGCCTCCTGGATTCCCTGGAGGTGGGCCAGATGGCCGACCGGCTCAGCGCCCTCCGCTCGTTGCGAAACGAGATGCTGAGCAACGAGTCCAATACGTTTCAAATCAATACCGCGCGGGTTCTGCTGGAAATCATGAAGGCCCTGATCCGGGCCCACGGGGATGAAAAGCGGCAACTGGAATTGGCCCACGATTTCCGGGTGGCGGCGCTGGGCAAGCCCCGGATCGTCCGCGCCTTCCTGAAACAGTACCACCTGCTGGAAATGCCGGAGGAATGGACCCAGCTGGCCTTCGACGATCATGTGCACGATGCCAACACCAAGGGCCGCAAATCCCCCACCCACCTGATCATGGACGCCTGGATCAAGGGCATCCGGAGGCTCCGGGTGATCTATTACAACCACGTGTGGCCCCACGTGGCGGCCGAATTGATGGAGGCCGCTGAAATCACCGGCATCACGGTGCGCATCGGCATCGAGTTCTCCACCCGCTTTTATGATCAGTTCGTCCAGCTGATCTGGGTGCCCCGCGGCTTTGCGGACGCCGACGATTTCATCGATTTCCTGAACCAGGACAAGGTGATGGAGCTCATGGCCGCCGGCCGCGAGGCCTCGCAATTCCAGCAACGGGCCGTGCTTGAGGTGCTGGCGGAAATCAACCGCCATCCCCTTGATATTCTCCTGTCGACCCACGATATCCAACTGCCCAGACTGGATCCGCAGCAATTTCTTCAATTCGTCGGGACCGGCCAGGCATCGCTGCTGCATCTGGCGGAATACATCCACATCACCCTGCTGCCCCTGATGAAAAAAAAGGTGGAGGAACTGCGCAGCCTTTACGCCGGTTCCGATGCGGAGGAGCGCAAACGGATCAACGCCCGGGTCCGGGAACTCGACGCCCTGGACGCGGGGGTGATCCTGGAACATCTCCCCTGCGCCACCGGACTGCATTCCCAGTTCGGCTGCGCGCCACCCGAAACCATGCCCATCCCGGCCATCATGGAGCTCTCCCCCTGCCGGCTCATCGACCGCCTGGCCGAACTGCATTCCGGCTACCGGATCACCATGAACCTCACCGGCGTCCGCGGCGAGGACGTCCTTGAAATTCTGTATGAATGCGGCGGCCGTATCACCAGGCTGGAGACCTTCAATCTGAAAAATTTCGCCGCCGGCAAAAACGACCACATCGCCGTCATCTGCGACCTGCAAAAAGCCATGAATGACGGCAATGCCATGGCCCTGAAACGCCTGATCAATGATTTCATCAAAAACGGAAGCCACCTTCCGGCCCATAGAATCGCCAGACTGAAAGAAATCCGGAACGACATCGCCTCCCTGCGGGTCATGTACCGCATCCGGCCCCTGAAATCCAGAATCGGCAGCGATTCCACCGGCCGTTCCTCGCGGTTCCACGGCATGGGCCTGGCGGTGGTGGAAACCCTGCCGCGGCGCTCCCAGAGAAGCATCCGGAAAGAAAAAGCATCCCTGCGCCAAATCATTCCCATTCATGTGGATACCTATCCCCGCACGGTGTATCTCCCCCGGGAGGATTTAAGCCAGCGGCGGCGTCATTTCTGGGACAATCTCCGCCATATACCCGGAGTGCTGCAGCTACGGTATCGCCGCCGGCGGGAGTGGGTGGCGGTGGAGCAATCCACCCGGATGTCCGAACTGGGAAATATCGTCACTCTCGGGCACTTGCCCATGCGGTCCTCGAATGCCCTGGCGGCGGATCTGTCACGTCCCGTCCTGCGGCAGCAACGGCCCTCGCTGCGCTATCTCAATTCCAATCTGAAAAACATCATCAAGGTGCTGGTGGGCTTCGTTCCGGCCTTCGCCACCTTTTTCGCCTCCTATGACTGGTGGCTGCTCGCCTATTTCGGGGCCTTCATCTGGTTCGGCATCACCGGCTTGCGCAACATCATCCAGTCCGTGCTGGGCGGCCGGGGAATCCGGCAATCCAATCTGCTGCGCTGGAACGATTTCGTCAGCTGGGACCGGCTCACCGATTCCCTCCTCTACACCGGTTTTTCCGTGCCCCTGCTGGACTTTTTCATCAAAAAACTGGTGCTGGCCGAAGGATTCGACATCACCACCACCACCAATCCGGCCCTGCTGTATGCCTGCATGGCCCTGGCCAACGGGATTTATCTCACCAGCCACAATCTCTTCCGCGGATTGCAGAAAGAGGCCGCCGCCGCCAATTTCTTCCGCAGCATTTTTTCCATACCCATCGCCTTTGCCTTCAATACGCTCATCGGCTGGCTGCTTTCCTCCTCCGGTGTGGCCGATGTCAACGGGATCCTGCAGAATTGGGCCGCGGTGATTTCCAAGGCCGCATCCGACACAGTGGCCGGCATTATCGAGGGCGCCGCGGACCGGGCCCAGAATATCCGCTTCCGCCTGGCCGACTATCAATCCAAAATCCGCCAGTTTTTCGATTTGTTCGAACAACTGGAGATTCATTTCACGGAAACCAGCGTGGATGAAATCCTGGATGACCCCGGCCGCTGGCTGACGCCGTCCAACCCCAAGGAAGGGGAATTGTTGAAAATCATGTTTATCAACGGGCTGGATCTATTGTATTTCTGGATGTATCAGCCCCGGGCCCGAACGGCCTTCCGCCAGATTCTCCGCCGCATGTCGAAGGAAGAGAGAAATCTCTTGATCCGTTCCCAGTTTGTCCTCAAAATGGAACGGGAAATCAGCCTGCTCCTGATCGACGGTATCATCGGCCGCGATTTTTCCCGCGCCCTGTCCTTCTATCTGACCTGCGAGCGGGACTATCTCGCCTCCCTGGAGCGACTGGAACATAAACTCTCGCATACCCCGGTTGGATCACCGGATTGAAAGCCGGCCGTCTGATCCCGCCCCCGCGGGAATCCATCCGCTGACGCTGGAGGGTGACCGCCGGCTCGGCCGTTTGTAAACCCCTGAACCCGCGCAGGTGCCGCATGAAGCGATTTCGTTTTCCGTGGTTCCTGTTGACCGTTTGCCTCCTTCCGTTTCCGGCTCATGCCGGCGTTACCGACATCGGCGTGGCCCATGACGCCCGGGTGGCGGAAGGATACCCCGCCGCCAATTACGGGGGCCGGACCAATATGCTTGTGGCCAGTGCCACGGGCAAGTATAAGAATGAACGCGCCTTGCTGGTCTTCGATCTCCATGGACACCTGCCCCCCGGCGCGGTCATCACCTCCGCCCGGTTGCGGCTGTATTGTTTTCAATCGGATTCCCGCGACGACATGCCCACGGCGGTTCACGGCTGCAACGATGTCTCCTGGGCCGAGTCAGCCGTCACCTGGAACAGCCAACCGGCTTTGGGCGGTGAATTGAGCCGCATCACCCTTACGGCCGGCGAAGAAGAACGCTGGTTCGAATGGGATGTCACCGCTTTCGTTCAATCCCGCTGGTCCGGCGCCCCACCCCGAAAAGTCGGCTTGACGGTCAAGGCCGTCATCGAGGGACAGGAGCCCTGGCGGACCTACCGGTTCGACGCCAGGGAATTTTCAACCTCCCTGGCCCCCCGCCTGCGCATCACTTACAGGGGCGAATGGCCCGCGGGAAAAGGGCTCACCATATTTCACATGAACGACGCCCATTCCCGCTTGCTGCCGCATGAATTCGATCTGCCCGAAACCGATGATTCCGCAGTGTTTGAAAAAGCGGGCGGCGCAGCCTGTCTCGCGACACGGCTGCTTGGGCTGAAAACGGCAAATCCGGACTCCCTGGTTTTGGACGCCGGGGATATTTCCGAAGGCAGTCCCCTGGGAGATCTGCGCGGCAACGGCGGCATGGTGGCTTTTTACAATCTCCTGCATGGAAAATTAAAGGCCATGGGCGGCCGGGGCATCGACGCCGTGGCGGTGGGAAACCACGATGTCCGTTCCATGGAAATGCTCGCCAACCTGAAAAAAAACGCCGCGTTTCCGATCATTTCCCTGAATGTCTGTCACAAGGGCACCCGGACCCCCTATTTCGCCCCCCATGTCATTGTCACGGTCAACGGCGCGAGGGTCGGCATCCTCGGTTTCACCAACGATGAATCCTCCTTTCCGGGGCCGGACGCCGACCCGGTCGTCGACATCGTCAAATGCGCCTGGGAGGATGCCGATCCTGCCACCATCGATATCAAAGAGCATGTCCGCAACCTGCGGGAAAGGGAAAACTGCGCCGTGGTGGTGATGCTGGCGCATACCGGCCACCGGCGCCTGGTGGCCGGAGAAACGGATGGATCCGCCCCTGCCCTGATCGCCGATACCGGCGGGGTACTCCCGCCGGAAGTGGTCATCTCCGGTCACTGGCACGCCTGGACCGACACGGTCTGGCAGCCGGCCCATCTGGACGGCAAGACCATCATCGCCGAGGCTGCCGCCTATATGCAGTACATCGGCGAACTGGAAGTCACCGGTTACGGCAAATATATCCGGGCCGCCAAGCATCCCATCCGCAACGCCCCGATTATACCGGATGCGGATGTCGGAAACCTGCTCGCAGCCTTGCGAGCGGAATACAATGCCGGAAATCCGGCCCACGCCCTGGACGAGGTGATCGGTTATTCCTCGGTGGACCTGACCCTGGACAAGGACAAGTGGTGGACGGTCAGTGAATATCCCTGGAGCGCCGTTAATACGGCCGGCGCCTGGATTTGCGATGCCATGCAATGGAAGGCCGCCGGTCTGGGGTTTCCGGCGGACCTGGCGATCCAGTCCGGCGGCGGCATCCGCCGGGATGTGCCGGCCGGACCCGTCACCTACGGTCAAATCTACGAGACCTATCCCTGGCGGGATGACAACATGGTGCGCATCCAGATGACCGGCAGCCAGATCCGGGACTTCCTGGAAGATAAGAATTGCGGGGCCTCGATCTCCAGGGGCTGGGTGGTGCGGGCCCATGACGGCGGGATCACCGCCGTCACCCATCAGGGCAATCCCATCGACCCTGCGGGCACCTACAATGTGGTGATCAGTGAATACATGCAGGCCCATGAAATGGGCGGCCATTCCACCGATCCCGCACCCGAAGACCTGCGGTACGCCATCCGGGAGGCGGTGGTGGACTACACAGCAAGGCATGGGAAAGGAGGCACCCCCCTGAGCGTTTCCGGGCCCCGCTATCTCCTGAACACCGAATTCGCCGGCGGATTCCGGGCGGTGGTCACCATGACCGCCGATGGGGAGCGGGAGCCGTATTTCGAAGCGGTCTTTATCCGGCTGCTGGATGCGTCGCCCGACACCCTGGCCCGCCGGAACCAATACGGTCTGCACGGTCTGGTGCGACACGACGGCTCCATCAACCCGGCGGCCCGGTTCTCCGAAACCATGCTCCATCGCGGTCATCTCGGATTCAAGGACGGCCTGCTGCGGCCCGGGGATATCATCGAAATCCGCGGCGAAGGCGGCTTTCATGCCGGCAATCCCCGGTTCGTGGACCAGGAAGGCATTGCCGACGCCGGCAATGAAATGCGCATCATCGGTCGGGATCCCACCTTGTCCCTGCCGGAATACCATGCAACCATCGCTTCCTTCTGGGACGAATGGCATGAAAATCACTACGTGAAATTCTATGCGGAAAAGACCGGCGCCACAACGGTCAGGGATGCGGCGGGGACCCGGATCATCCTGTTTCAACCGGACGGTTATGATGAAATGACGGCGCCCGGCGAGGTGGGCGGACTGCTGGAAATCACCGGCGTCAACACCCAGTGGTTCTCGGATCGCCGTTTCCGCTGTCACACCGCGACGAAGGTGCCGGAGACCGGCATCATCGGCTATCCGCCCTATTCCTCGTTGGATGCCGTGGGCCGTAAGTTCGCACCGCGAGTTTCTGATCCCTGACGATCACGGCCGGAGACAGCCCCAGGTAGCGGCTTTTTGACGTCGGCTTCAGACGATTTCGCTCAACCCGTTGCTCCACTGGCAGGCTTGCAGATACAGGGACGGCAGGCGGTCCTCGGAAACGCTGAGCTTGGCGCACAGGGAGGGAACGGTTTGCCAGCCGCCTTTTTCGTATTCCACGGCCAGTCTCAGAAATCCGGCCAGGACGCCTTTGCGCCACACCAGGGCGTCCCGGATCTCCTCGGTCAGGGGGATCTGCTTCATGACCACTTCCATGGGCCGGTCGAGAATGGCGTCAATCCGGGAAAACAGCCCCAGCAGAAACAGGTCGCCCTGCGCTGCGCCGCCGGTGCTGATAGCGCCCAGCATTTCACAGAATTTGGCCCGGATGCAGGAGGAACGGATGAGTTCCTCGGGTTTTTCCGAAGCCACCTCGGACAGGGCGATGAGCGACACGAAGCGCCGGATTTCATCCGAGCCGATGTAGAAAAGCGCCTCCTTGATGCTGGTGATGGCCTGGCGTCGCTTGAAAAAAGCGGAATTGATATAGCGCAGCAGTTTGAAGGACAAGGACACATCCCGGGTGATCAGGGCCTCCACCTGCATGAAATCGAATTCCCGGCGGTTTAC
Organism: Thermodesulfobacteriota bacterium; assembly: GCA_049320885.1. GTDB lineage: Bacteria > Desulfobacterota > Desulfobacteria > Desulfobacterales > SURF-7 > DYJD01. Next base: position 95,328 of record JBMORA010000024.1, read on the forward strand.
CTCGGCCATGAGCTGCAGGAGGGTCATCTGGATCCCCGGGATCTCCCGGCCCTGGATGATTTCCGGTTTGGAGAAAAAATAGCCCTGGAACAGCTCAAAACCCATTTCCAGGGCCTTGTCGAATTCCTGATGGGTTTCGACCTTTTCCGCCAGCAAGCGGATGCGCCGGACCGGCAGCTGGCGCAGGTATTGCCGGATCACCTCTTCCGGCGTTGACCGGAAGTCGATCTTGATGATGCTTGCCAGGGAGATCAGGACTTCCATCCCGGGCTGGAGGACGAAATCGTCCAGGGCCAGAACATATCCCTTTTCCGCCATGTTCCGACAGGCGGCGATGACGCCCTCCTCCGGCCGGACAGTCTCCAGGATTTCCACCACCGTCACCTGCTGCGGAAACAGCAGGGGCAGTTCGTTGACCAGCAGGTTCGCGGTGAAATTGATGAAGGCCTGTTTTCCGCCGGTGATCTGCTCGATGCCGATGGTGAAAAACGTACTGGACAGGAGCTTGGACGTGGCCGTGTCCCCGTCCAGACCGGAAAAATAATTGTCCAGGCCGTTGCGAAACAGAAGTTCATAGGCTGCCACGTTTTTCTGTTTGTCGAAAATGGGCTGACGGGCGAGAAATGCATCCATGCGGAGAACTTTCCAATGAGAGGTTGCCGATGCCTTGCAGTATACCGGCTGCCGACAGGAAACGTCAACTGTTCCGTGCCTTCTGCCCGAACATGGCATGGTGAAGCATCCGGGCCGTGAAATAGACGAAAAAACAGGCGAAAATGATATCGCTGAGATAGTGGCCGCCCTGATAAATCCGGGTGGCCCCCACCACCGCGGTGTACAGGCAGGTGCCGGCGGCGATCTTGTCGCGCTGCCTCCGCCGGATCATGGCAAAGGAAATGAAATAAAAAGCCAGGGAGGCATGACCGCTGACAAAGGAGCAGTTGTTGTCGCACTGGTCGGAGAGCTCAAAGGCCGGGGTGAATTTCAATTTGCCGCCGAACTGCTCGATATGGGCCGGCCGGGCCCGGCCGGAGATGTTTTTGCTGACCAGGTTCACCACCAGCCCCGGTCCCAGGGCCAATACCAGCAGAAGAAACAGAAGCTCCCTGGCGGTCAAGGTCAGAACCGGGCGTTTCTTGAAACCGACAAACGCCAGCAGCCCCAGCAGGCCGGCCACGGTCACGACGGTCAGCACTTCCACGGAGTGATAGATCAGCCGGATGACCGGTGGATGATTGTTGTAGTATAGGCTTTGGGGATGACAGGCCAGGTCCGCCACCCACAGATCGATTTCCGGGAAACGATGGAAAACCGCCGCCAGAACCGCAAAGGCCCCCAGCGCGGTCCAGGAAATGCCGAAGAGTCCTTTCTTCATCCCCGGCCCTCCCCCCCGGAAAACCCGTAGCGGACCTTGGCCTCCTCGAATTTTTTGCGGTGGGGCCCTTCGGGGATATCGATGATCCGCCAGCGCCGGTGGACCCAGAACCAGCTTTCCGGAGACAGCCGGATATATTTCTCGATCACCCGGTTGAAGCGTTCCGTGTTGACCAGGACATCCTCACCGATATCCCCGGTGCGGATGAGTTCCAGGGGCGGTTCGATCACGATCCGGTAGCGGCCGTCCGCCAGCGGATAGTTGAATACGGGCAGGATGGGGGTGCCATAGCGCAGGGCGAACAGCGCCAACCCCTTGTTGGTGCAGGCGAGCCTGCTGAAAAAAGGGACATAGACGCCTTCGTACCAAGAGGCGTTCTGGTCCAGCAGGATGCCGACGGCCTGGTTTTCCTGGAGCAACTGCCGGATGAGGGCCTGGCTGTCGTCCTTGTCCACCACGCGGTTGCCGGTGGCGCTGCGGATTTCGTTCATGATCCGGTTGACGGGCGCATAATCGAGGGGCCGGGCGATCACATGGCAGCTTTTCCCGCTTTTCAGGGCCCAGGCCAGGGCCATCAATTCCCAGTTGCCCAGGTGGGCCGTGAGCAGCAGCATGCCCTTGCCTGCCGACATCCGTTTTTCGATATGCTGCAAGCCGGAAAAAACCACATACCGGTCCAGGTTTTCCCGGCGGAGCCTCATCAGGGAGGGGATTTCCAGAAACAGTCTGGCCAGTTGAATGAAATTGGCCTGAATCAGGCGGTTGAGGGCTTGCCGGTCCATCTCCTCGCCGAAGGCGATCCGCAGGTTTTCATAGGCGATGGCCCGGTGCCGGCGATCCAGACCGTACCAGATTTTGCCCACGGGAACCGCCAGCTTCATGATGGCGCTCCGGGGAACGGCTGAAAAGATCTTGAGGAAAAACTTGATCAACTGGTATTGCGGCTCGTAGCGTCTATGCATATCGTCGTTTCCCCCTGTTCACGGAGTCGAATTTCGCTGACCCAGGGCGTGATCGAGAATATCCTTCAGGGCGGTTTTCATTCTGGCCGGACTGAAATGCAGATCGAAGAGCCCGCGGGTCGCAAGCCCCCGCCGCGCCAGGGAAGCTGGGTCCGCCAGCCATTCCCGGACCTTGCCGGCCAGGGCCGCCGGGTCGCCGTCGGGTACCCAGCCGATCACTTCCGAGCCGTCCAGGGTTCCGGCATAGCCTCTGGAGCGGCTCGTGATCACCGGTCGGCCCATGGCCATGGCCTGAAATATTTTATTGGGGATCACCAGATCCGTGAGCACCGTGGGTCCGAAAACTCCCAAAAGGATATGGGCCCGGGCAATGCGGTCCGGCAGGGTTTCATAGGGAATCCAGGATTCAAAGCGGATATTGGGATAGCCCCGGGCTTCCGCCCGGATGGCTTCCTTCAGGTCCCCTTCTCCCAGAAGGGTCCAGACGACGTCCGGCCGGTCGAAAAGTTTCGCGGCCCGGACGATGACCTCGACGCCGTGCAGTTCCAGGAAACTGCCGTAAAAAAGCAGCTCGAAGGGCGGTCCGGCTTCCGGCAACGGACGGGGTTCGAAAAGCCCGGCCTCCGCGCTGACAAACAGCACGTGGCATTTATCGGGCTGGACATGCAGCCGCTCCTGGAAGAATGCGGCATGGGCGGAGGTATCCGCCACCAGGATGTCGCCCTTGCGGAACAGACCGGCTTCCCACAACCGCCGGCGTTCGGCCCTGGGGGATTCCGGGGGCCATTTCCGGCGTTCGAAGACTTCCTTTTCGTAGGCGGAAATCAGGGGATCGAGCACCAATGGAACCCGCCATTTCTTCGCCCAGACGGCCGCCGAATGGATGTCGCGATGGCGGAAACAGGGCACCCACAGAAGATCCGGCCGGGACGGCCGACGGACAGCCGCTTCCAGCAGGCCCAGCTGACTGGAAAACGGATGGAAATACGCCACCTCCCAGCCCAGGTCCGCAAACAGACCCCGCACGATCCGGTTCCGGGAATAGTCCCGCTCGGTTCTGCCCCACCACAAGACCGTCGGCATCAGCCTTCCCCCATGCGACGGGTTCCGTTCTTGCCGTCCCGGCTCGCCGCGTCCCCGAGGAGTTTGTGATAGACGGCGACGGTCCGTTCAAAGGTTTTCCGGGCCGTGAACTGCCGCCGGACCCAGGCGCGGCCGGCCTTCCCCATGCGCATGGCCCGGTCTTTATCCGTTATGGCCGCGGCCATGGCGCGGGCCATCCGGGCTTCGTCCCCCGGCGTCACCAGCCAGCCGGATTCCCCGTCCAGAACGACTTCCAGACTGCCGCCGTGAGCCGTGGCGATCACCGGCGTTCCCATGGCCTGGGCCTCCACCGCGATCCGGCCGAAGGATTCCGGCTGGGTGGAGGCGGAAACCACCACCCGGGCCGCCATCAAGGCCGCGGGCATGTCCGCGCAGTAACCCACGAAACGCACCCGGTCCGCCACTCCCAGCGAATCCGCCAATTCCCGCAACTCCTGGTGGAGTTTTGGATTTTCCGCCGTATCCCCGGCGCAGACCGCCAGCCAGGGCAATTCCCGGATTTTCGAAAGGCTGCGGATGAACAGGTCGTGGCCTTTCAGCCGCGTGATCCGGCCGGGCAGCAGAATGATCGGCGGGTGATGTTCCGCGACGCCCCATTGTCCCAGAAGCCCCGTCTTCCGCTCAATGCCGACCCGTTCGGGATCGAAACGGGTTTCGTCATATCCACCGTAAACAATGTCCATGGAATCCGCCGGCAGCCCGTAGGCCGCCTCGATGTGGCCGGCGATGGTGCGGGATACGGCGATGACTCTCTGCCCCCTGGTCATGATGGCGCTGTAAGCATTGACGGAATAAAAACCGTGAAAGGTGGTGACCAGCCCCGGCCGCTTTGCCCCGGGCAGGCTTTTCCAGGCCAGGTATCCCACCCAGGCGGGCAACCGCGACCGCAGATGCAGGATGTCCACCCGGGAACGAACCAGCAGCCTGCGCAGCGGCAACAGATGGGCCAGACAACGGGGACTTTTTTCGCCGATATGGGCCCAGGCAAGATGCTCGCCCCCTGCGGCGGTGAGATCCGCCACCATCCGGCCTCCCCGGGAGATCACGATGGAGCGGTGCCCCTGCCCGGTGAGATACCCCGACAATTCGACGGTCTCGCATTCCACCCCGCCCTCTTCCAGATCCGGCAGCATTTGTACGACTGTCAATGCCCGCTTGCCCATGTCCCTCCATTCCCCGCCAACGGCCTTGCGCCTAACCAAGGCTGCAAAAATAAACCGTCGGCCGCTCTTTTGCAACCCATTTCCGTGCAAAACAGATCAATATCTGTTGAGAATGACTCAAGAACAATTGATACGCTCAACACCGAAATGGATGAAATCGTGCAAAGTCCCCATTCCGTGGCGCTCGCGAAAGCGGAAGCCCGGGATATATTGCATCAAAAACCCTCCGGAACAACCTCTTTACAATCCCCATATATATTTGGTAATCATATGTCGAGGCGTACAGAGCGGCTCGGTTCAACCAATTTTTATCCATCATTCCGTTGAGACATATCCTGATGAAAAAGGAAAAATAAACTTCCATGAGTATAAATAAGTCATGATGCTGGTGAGGAACCTGATAGTTGACCATCGGGAGGGGACTTGACGACAGGCCGGTGGATGGCGGCAACCATTGCGCCGCTGCTGAAACGTCTGGGATTGCTGCTGGGGATTTACACCCTGAGCCGGATCGGTTTTTTCTGGTTCAACCGCCATCTGTTCCAATGGGTGGATGGGCCGGAACTGCTCAGGCTCCTGGTTTTCGGACTGCGTTTCGATCTCGCGGCCCTGGCCGTGATCAACGCCCTGTTCATTCTGCTGTCCCTGCTGCCCGTGGTCCGCATGGCCTCCCGGCCGGCCCAGGCATTTCTCCTCTATCTGTATGTCCTGCCCAACAGCGTTGCGCTGCTGCTGAACTGCGTCGACTTTGAATATTTCCGGTTCATCAACAAACGCGCAACCAGCCATCTGTTCCATTTCATCACCCTCAGCGACGATGTTCTCACGCTGATCCCGCGATTCATCCAGGACTTCTGGTATGTGGCGGCGGCCTGGATCGGGCTGACCTGGCTGCTGGTCCGGCAATTCCGCCGTTCGGTCCCTGACCGCAGCCCCCGGAGGGCTTCCGCGGCCTTCTACGCCGGCCAGTCGCTTGCGCTCGTGCTGGGAATGCTGCTCACCGTCATCGCCGTCCGCGGGGGTCTCCAGGACACGCCCATCAGCCTGAAAACCGCCGGCAGCATGACCGAGCCAAAAAATGTGGCCCTGCTGATCAACACCCCCTTTTCCATCATCAGCACCCTCGGCAAACGCCATCTGGAGCCCAGAACCTATTTTTCCGCAGGCGACATCGCGGCGGAGGAACAGCGCTTGTATCATCGCAACCGCTCCGGAGAGCCTTTCAAACCCAGGAATGTCGTCATTTTCATCCTGGAGAGCTTCTCCCGGGAATACATGGGCCCGCCCTACGGTGAGGAAGCCCTCACCCCCTTCCTGGACACCCTGGCCCATCGCGGACTGTTTTGCAGCCGGGCCTTTGCCAACGGCACCGATTCCATTTCCGGCATCCCCGCCGTGGTGAACGGCATCCCCTCCCTGGACGCAACCCCCTTCATCAATTCGCCCTATGCCGCCAACCCCACCGACAGCCTGGCCGTTCTGCTCGGCGGCGCGGGTTACCACACATCCTTTTTTCATGGGGCCAAAAGGGGCTCGCTGGATCTGGATACGTTTGCCGGAAGCGCCGGCTTCCAGCACTATTTCGGCCTGGACGATTTCGTGGACAACGACCGTTTCCAGGGCCGCTGGGGAAAACACGACAAGGCTTTTGTCCAGCAGGTGGCCGGTCTCTGGGGGGTGCACGACGATCCTTTTTTTCAATACGTCGCCCGGCAGCTGGAAACCCAGCCCCGCCCGTTCCTCAGCGTGGTGTTTTCCCTCTCCTCCCATCATCCCTATGCCCTGCCGCGGGAAGTGGAAACGCAATTCGCCGCCGGCAGCCACCCCATCCACCGCACGGTTCGCTATGCCGACGAGGCCCTGCGGCGATTTTTCGAGACCGTTGCCAAAACCGACTGGTACCGGGACACCCTTTTCGTCATCACGGCCGATCATACGGCCCAGGCCGGAAACGCCTTTTACAAAACCCGGGTGGGACGGTATGCGATCCCGTTGATCTATTATTGTCCCGGCGATCCGGAGCTGACCGGAATGTCCGGCCAGGTCACCCAGCAGATCGATATCCTGCCCACCATTCTGGATTATCTGAAATACGACCAGCCGTTCTTCGGTTTCGGTGACAGCATTTTTCAAACCGACCGCCGGGGAATCGCCATCAGCTTCCAGGAAGACATCTACCAGTTGATCCGGGGCGACCATGCCCTGACGTTCAACGGGGAACACGGCACGGCCCTGTATGACTACGCGGCCGATCCGGTTCTGGGGAACAACCTGCTGTCCCGATCTCCGGAAACAGCGGCCGACCTGGAAAAAAGCTGCAAACTATTTATCCAGACTTACAACCAGGCCATGATTCAAAACCGAATGACGGCCCGGGCATGGAAATAAGGAGGCATCCCATGTACTATGACCATTTTGAAACAGGCGTGATCGGTTGTCTGACCCTGGTGGCCGATGAGGCCGGCCTGCGCCGCATCGATTTCCAGACGGATGCGAAAAACGCCCCCCGCCGGGAGAACGGGAAGAAGAACCCCGCTTTTTTCGCGGAAGCAAAGGCCCAGCTGAGGGCGTATTTCAAGCGGGAGAGAAAACGGTTCGACCTTCCCCTTGCGCCGGAAGGCACGGAATTCCAGCTCCGGGTCTGGCGGGCGTTGCAGGCCATCCCTTACGGCGATCTGGCAAGTTATCAAGCCATCGCCGCGGCCGCCGGGAACCCCAGGGCCGCCAGGGCCGCGGGCGCCGCCTGCGGGAAAAACCCCATCCCCATCATCATCCCCTGCCATCGCGTGGTCGGCAGCGACGGTTCCCTCACCGGTTTCGGCGGCGGGCTTGCGGTCAAACAGCGCCTCATCGACCTGGAGCGGACCCGGGTGTAACGCCTGGACTGCGGATGCGCCCGGACAGGCAATGCCGCCGTCCCTCCCGCCGGAAACCCGGCCTGGGAAAATCCTGGGAAAATCCTTTACAAATCGATAAAAATATTGGATTATTCCTTCCCATCCGGTATCAATCCTCATAACCCCACCGAGGCAGGCATGCTGGAAAACCTTCTCAAAAAATATGACCGCGCCGACTTGATTCTGCAACAGAAAGCCCGGGTCTTGCTCATCGTCGGCTTGCTGCTGCTGATCATCCTGCCGATCATCATCGGGTACACGGTCCTGTTCACGGAAACAACGGCGCCGGGCGTTCTTCTGCCGACGGCGATCACCATCGTCGTCATTGCCGGCGCTCTCTGCCTGCTCGTGAAAGGCCATTTCACGATTTGCGGCCACCTAATCCTCATCACCGGGTTCATCGCGACATGGTCGGTGATCCTGTTCGATCAGAGCCCCCCGTTGATCCGCCTGGACACCATCGCCTTTGTTTTTGCCGTGCTGAGCCTGACGCCCCTGGCGACAACCGCAGGGCGCGCCATCATTTTCTATTTCGCGCTGAATTCCCTGATTCTGACCGGTTTCATGGTCTTTTGGGGCCCCCGGATGGGATTAACCCATGTGGATTTTATCGACTATTGGGCCGACAACCTCACCGCCATGGGGATCATGGGGCTGGCTTCGTGCAGCATTTTTCTGATCAATCACCGGGCCTTGAAAAAGGCGGAAACCGATATCCAAGAACGCCGCAAGGCGGAGGAAGAAACCGCGGCGACAAAAGCCTTTCTGCAAAGCAGCCTGGCCAGCATCCCCAGCGGCATCCTGCTCTTCGACGATAAGGTTCAATTCAATTACATCAATCCGGTGTTTCTCGACTGGATCGGCAAAACCGAAGCCGCTTTTCTGGGCAAAACCCTGGTGGATGTAGCGGCGGATTATCTGCACCCGGAATCCGCGGCCCGCATCGCCGGGAATATCATCGCCCGGATCCAGAAAGGCGAACGGATCCTCAACGCCGAAATCGCCCTCATCGATAAAGACGGCAACGAAAAACCGGTTTCCTTTTCCGCGGCGGGCATTATCGACAAACAGGGCCTGATGATCGGCGGAGTCGCCATTCTGGTGGATCTGACCCTGCAAAAACAGATGGAAATGAAATTGCGGCAATCCCAGAGAATGGAAGCCATCGGCACCATGGCGGGCGGCATCGCCCACGATTTCAACAATATCCTGTCGGCCATCATGGGAAATGCGGAACTGCTGAGCCTGGACAGCGTCGCCGCCAAAGAGGACAAACAAAAGCTGGACAATATCGTCGCCGCCTGCCAGAGGGCCAAGGAACTGATCCGGCATATCCTGCTGGTCAGCCGGGAGATCCGGGCGGAGCATCAGCCGGTCTGCCTCCAGTCCGTCATCGCCGAAACCATGGAACTGCTGAAAGGCGGCTTCCCCGGCGCCATCCAGCTCCGCCAGGAGCTGACCGCAGCCCCCCTCTGGATCATGGCGGACCCTGTCCACATGCATCAAATCGTAATGAACATCTGCACCAACGCCCGCCAATCCATGAGCCGAAACAGGGGCGTTGTGGAGGTCCGTCTTGAAAAACTGGATATCCGTCCCGGGGAAATTCCTCCTTTCCCCGAACTGGCCGCCGGCGAGTGGGCTGCCATCCATATTTCCGATACAGGCGACGGCATGCCGCCGGAAGTGCTGGAGAGGATCTTTGTTCCCTATTATTCCACCAAGCAGAAAGGTCTGGGGACCGGTCTCGGCTTGTCCGTGGTTCACGGCATCATTCAGAGCTATTCCGGCCTGATAACCGTTCAGAGCAAACCCGGGGAAGGGACCCGGTTTTCCATCTTTCTGCCGCTCACGAAAGCCCCCGGCGAAACCCGCAAACCGGCCGCCATGCCGCTGGTATTGGGCGAAAACCAGCGAATCCTGTTCGTGGACGACGAGGAAATGCTGGCGGAACTCGGCAAAGCCATGCTCACCCGGCTGGGATACCGGGCCGTCACCGCCACCAGTCCGGACAGGGCCCTGGAAATCTTCCGTTCGGAGCCGGAACAGTTTCAGCTGGTCATCACCGACATGACCATGCCGCAGATGAGCGGCGCCGACCTGGCGCAACAACTGCTGCAGGTGCGGCCGGATATCCCCATCCTGCTGTGCACCGGCTACAGCGAAGTCATCACCAGGGAATCGGCCCTGGAAATGGGCATCCGGGATTTTCTATTGAAACCCATCCGGGTGGAGGATTTCGCGGCTAAAATCCGGGACGCGTTGCGTTGTAATCCGTCCAATTGATCCAATAGGCAATCATCAACTGTTTCAATCGTGGAATGGAATAGGAATCCAGAATATCACGCCAATCCTTCAAATCGCCATGCGCTGTGCCCGGATTACTCTTCAATAGTGGAAACGGTAAAGCCAATGGACGCAGACCAGTTGCGCCCGGCCCATTTTGGATGCCTGCAGGAAGAAGCACTGGTTACGTCTCCGGATGAAATCGCCAATACCTGTCATGTCTGGTTGGAGGTGTATGCCGAAGCCGAAGCAAAAGGATGCCTCGCGGATATCCGCGGCCTCAAGGAGCGACTCATCCAGGAAGCTGGTGTCGTCTTGCCGGACCTTGAACTATCTGCAAAACCCCAAAATGGGTCATGAAGAATTTTTACTTGACTTCCGGAAGGGCATCCGCTATCCGGACGGTAGCACCACGGATTCTTTCAAAAAAGGTATCGCGCCATGCGGCATTTTTTTTCGTTGCATTCCATCCTCCTGCCCAACCGTGTGAACGGGTACATCGTTCTACGCCGTTGCGCCGCCTCGTGTACCGAGCGCGTACGCATAGCCGCAAAGGGGGAGAAGCCGCCTGATTGATACTATATAATACATGCTATCCGGCGGACCCCTTTCGGCCTCTGCACCGAAAGGGGTTTTTTTTTCGAGACAAGGGTTTTCAATATCTTCCGGGAGAAAAAATGTCACAAGCGGGTTCTGAAAACGATAATCTGCCTTTTTGGGCGGCCCTCGGCGCCGCCGGTCTCTGCATCACTTTCGGCGCCAACGCCGTGGCCGTCAAACTCAGCCTGCTGGGCATCGGCGTCTTCACCTCGGCGGGCATCCGCTTTGTCATCGCGGCCCTTGTCATCGCCGGCTGGGCCCGGGCCACCGGGAGATCCCTGGGATTCCGGAAAGACCAGGCCTTCCATCTAATTCTGCTTTCCATGAGCTTTGTCGTGCAGATGGCTTTTTTCTATATCGGTCTGCACAAAACCCATGCGTCCCGGGCCACGCTGATTACCAACCTGCAGCCGTTTTTCGTTCTGCTGCTGGCCCATTTTTTCATTCCCGGCGACCGCATCACGCCCGGCAAAGCCGCTGGAATCCTGCTGGGATTCGCCGGCATCGCGGCGTTGTTCACGGACAGACACGCCATCTCCGCCGATCTGCAATTAGGGGATATGGCCACGTTTTTCGCGGTGCTCTGCTGGGCAGCAACCACCATCTATATGAAACGAATCCTTCCCGGCTTCCATTCGTTCCATCTGGTGTTGTATCCCATGGTGTTTGCCGGTCCCGTGTTTCTGGCCATCGGGTACGCGCTGGATCAGCCCATGGTTCACCGGCTGGACACTGTTGTCGTCGCCAGCATGCTGTACCAGAGCGTCGTCACCGCGGCCTTCGGTTTTGTCTGCTGGACCGCCCTGCTGAAACGCTACGGCGCGGTCGCCATGAACGCCTATATCTTCCTGCTGCCTATAACGGGTGTGCTCCTGAGCGGATTGTTGTTGAAAGAGCCGGTAGCTTCCCGCGGCGTTCTGACCGCCATGGTCTGCGTGTCCGCCGGCATCCTGCTGGTTCACGCCCGTTTTTCCTTCAGCCGGATGAAAGGATAAATCCTGGCCGCCGCTGCCCGTCCCGGCCGGCGTCTTTCCCTATTCGGCCTGCAGGCAGGACTTCAGCGCATAGGCACATTGTTCGTCCTCTGTAAAGTACCCGCCCGTATTGCCGTTATAGGCAATTTTCTCAACCCGGCCGTCTCTGAGGGTAAAGGTGACCTCGCAGTAACGCCGGACACGATGAAACATCCCGTGGGAATCACCGCCGCTGCTATAAGTCATAAATTCCATGTTCTCCAATCGTTCGGAACGTACCGGTACGCCGGCGCAGGCCAACAACTCCGCCTTGGTCATACCGATCATGTCGGATTGGGCTTGTCGAGCGATCTTCGCTCGTTTATGGGCGGCACATCCCATGGTAACGGGCATGAGCGACATAACGACAAGAATAACAACCAGTTTGCCGGACAGTTGCATTTTCCTCCTCCTTCCTTTGAAAGGTTACGAACTATCGGACGCTTCCGGAATGTCTTCTACCATTCTATTTGGTACGGATGCCTTTCTGTTTCGTAACGATTTGTATCAAATTGTAACGAGAAGGCCGAATTCAAATCATCCTTGACACATCTTGCCGCCCTCCCGTATAATATAATTATCAGTACGATTATTTTATTTTTTATTTCAATCCATTACCATTCAACCTCCACTAATTTCAACAACAATGAATCCATCACGCGATGGTTCAGACTGATTTCTGTAGTGTCTTTTTTAGTGCAGGCGAGGAATCCAGATGAACAAAAGAATCTGTTTTTTTCTTGCATGGCCGCTGATCGTTCTCGGAATCCTCTGTTCTGCGGACATCCATGCAGCCGATACGGTCAAGATTGCGGCCATTTTTGCCAAGACCGGCCAGGCGGTGGTAGTACCGGGGCTGCGTCCTGAATTTTCCGCGATTCAATTGGCGGTCACCGAACTGAATACCAGCGGCGGACTTCTCGGTCGTCCCATTGAAGTACTCGAATTCGATAACCAAAGCACCGCCATCGGCTCGAAACAGGCCGCCGAGGAAGCTGTCAAGGCGGGAGTCATCGCCGTCATCGGCGCCACCTGGAGTTCGCATTCATTGGGCATGGCCCCCGTGCTCCAGGCAAACAGGATCCCCATGATCACTCCGGTCTCCACCAATCCCGCCGTCACCATGGTGGGGGACTATATTTTCCGGGTTTGTTTCATTGACGATTTTCAGGGGGAAGTCATGGCCGCCTTTGCCGTAACGGATTTGCACGCCAAAACAGCGGTGGTGCTCACCAATACGGGGGATAAATACAGCCTCGGCCTGGCCGCTTTTTTCATGGAAAAATTCAACAAACTCGGCGGGAAAATTCTCTGGGAAGGCGATTATCTGGCCAGCACCACGGATTTCAGCCCCCAGATTCAAAAAACCAGGGGACTAAAACCGGATATCTGTTTCATCCCCGGCTATGTCCGCGATACCGGCTACCTCATCAAGCAGGCAAAGGAAATGGGCGTATCTTCGATATTTTTAAGCGGGGATGCCATGTCCAACGACATCTATCGCTATGCCCGGGAATATGCGGACGGAACGCTTTTCTCCAGCCATTGGCATCCGGAAAAAGCCGACCAGCGCAGCAGACGGTTCGTTACCGCTTACGAAAAGCAGTACGGCCAAATCAGCGACGCCACGCCCGCACTTACCTATGATGCGGTCATGCTCCTTTTCGACGCCGTGAAGCGGGCGAAATCCCTTGAGCCGTCCCGAATCCGCGAGGCTCTGGCAAAAACCAGGAATTTCAGCGGGATAACCGGAGACATCACGTTTGACGGAAACCGCAACCCCGTCAATAAATCCGCCGTTATCCTGAAATTCGAACACGGCGCTTCTGTTTACGTAAAAACGGTCGTCCCCTGACGGGTGCGACAGGATGATGGGAAACGACATGAACCGGCACCACCCGCTTTTCGTTGCATGTGTCATCCTGCTGATTCTGTTCCCGCTCCCTGCGGCAGTCCATTCCGCCGGGGCCATCAAGGTGGCAGCTATTTTCGCCAAGACCGGCGAAGCGGCGACTCCGAACGCCATGTATTTCAACGGCGTCCGCTTCGCGGTGAACGAAATCAACCGTCAGGGCGGACTGCTGGGCCGCCCCGTGGAACTGATCGAAATCGATAACCGCAGCACGGCTCTCGGTTCCAAAGCCGCGGCGGAACAGGCGGCCAGGGAAGGCGTGACGGCTGTTATCGGCGGGCCGAGGAGCTCCTATGCCATGGCCATGGCGCCGGTTCTCCAGGCCGCGCGGATTCCCATGATTTCCCCCACCGCCACCATCCCCGAACTCACCCTTTTGGGAGACTATATTTTCAGGGCCTGCTTCATCGACGATTTCCAGGGCAGGACCATGGCCGGCTTCGCCGTTCGTGATCTCGGCGCCAAGACCGCCGTGGTTCTGACCAATACCGGTAACCAATACAGCCTGACCCTTGCCGCCGTTTTTATCAAGCATTACGAGGAAGCGGGCGGAAAACTGTTGCTGGAAGGCGAGTATCTGGAAGATGTCACCGATTTCCAGAATCTGCTGGCAAAGGCAAACCGTCTCCATCCGGATGTCGTTTTCATCCCCGGGTACGGCAAGGACACCGGGCTGATCATGAAAACCGCCAAGGAGATGGGAATCACGTTTCAATACCTGGGAGGCGACGGCTGGGGAGAAGAGCTTTTCTATCAATATGCCGGCGATGCCGCGGATGGAAGCTACGCCTGTTCCAACTGGAACAAAAACAACCCTGATCCACTCAACCGCTCGTTCGTGGCGGCTTTTGAAAAAACATACGGCCGGATCATTTCCTTCAGTGTCCCCCTGGCGTATGATTCCTGCATGCTCCTGGCCGACGCCGTCAAAAGGGCCGATTCCGGCGAACCGCGGCGCATCCGGGATGCCCTGGCCGCCACCAGGGGATTCCAAGGTCTGACCGGGGATATCACGTTCGACGGGAATCGCAACCCCATCGGCAAATCGGCGGTCATTCTGAAATACGAAAACGGCGCGGTCGTCTATGTCAAATCGTTCCGGCCGTGACAGAAAAACGAACATCCCCCACATGAAAATTTCTCTGCAGCATAAAGTCAACGCGGCCATCCTGACGACCTTCCTTCTGATCGCGGTCATCTATATCGCGATCCAGTTTCCTTTCCACAAACACAGCATGAAATCGGTCATCCGGCAAAAAGAGATCCTGCTGCGCTCTGTTGTGGAGCGGGACCAGGAACATCTTGCCAATGAAATTTTTGAGAGCCGGAAGCGCGCCATTGTCATCCGTCTTCGCCAGATGAGCCAAGTGGAAGGGATCCTGTCGATCCGGGTCTATGACCGATCCGGGAAATTCATGGCCGCGGCGGATGCGCAAGCACACCAGGCGGACCTTTCAGCCCATGAGCGCCCCAGGGCGCCGGAAACCGTGACCATATACCAGGACGATACCGCCGGTGTCAGAACGCTTGTGTATACCCAGACCATTGAGGTCATCCATGAACGCATCGGATTCATCCGCATTCTTTACTCCCTCGACGAAGTTCAGCAGCAGCGGCGGCTCTCCTACCTGATATTCGGAGGCCTGCTGGCCGCCATTCTCGTCATCATGCTGGTGCTCCTGAACTGGATCCTGTCCCGGGTGGTCATCCAACCCATCCATACCCTCAGGATGGCCATGCTGAGAATGAAGAGCGGCGCGCTGGGCGATCAGGTGGAAGTGAAAAGCGGCGATGAAATCGGCGACCTGACCATGACCTTCAACCGCATGTCCGCCGATCTGGCAGGTTCCTATGAACAGATTGAAAATCAAAACCGTTATCTGAGGGAAAGCGAAAAACTGCTGTCGGACGAAAGCGAACGGCTGGCGCAGATGCGGATTTATCTGAAGAACATCATCGATTCCATGCCCTCCATGCTGATCTCGGTGAACCAGGAGGGGGTTGTCGTGGAATGGAATGAAGCCGCCTGTCGCGCCACCGGGATTCCCGCAACGGAGGCCGTCGGCCGGGAAATCTGGCAAGTCTACCCGGTCATGGAAAAATACCGCGACTCCATCCGGGAGGTCTTCAACGACAGGTCTCCCAAGGAATTCCACCGGGAGCCCGCCGGATCGGGGGATTCCGAGACGTTTCATCATATCACCATCTTCCCGTTAATCGCCAATTGCGTTCAGGGAATCGTCATCCGGGTGGACAACATCACGGAACTCGAAAAAAAGGAGCAACAACTCCGGCATGCGCAAAAGATGGAAACCATCGGTACTCTCGCCGGCGGACTGGCTCACGACTTCAACAATATTCTCGGCGGAATCACCGGTTCGCTGTCCCTTATTCACTTCAGGCTTTCACAGCAAGCCGATGTCGAAAAGGAGTTTCTGACGAAACACATCGGTCTCATGGGCGCCGCCTGCAGGCGCGCATCAGAGCTCGTCAATCAGCTCCTGTCCATTGCCCGCAAGCAGGAAATGAACTTTGAACCGGTTGACCTGAACGCCACCATCGATCATGTGATGAAAATCTGCGCCAATTCATTGGATAAATGCATTGAACTGGATGGTCGGCCTTATCCGGGAAAGGCCATGATCCATGCCAGCCCCACCCAGACGGAGCAGGTTCTGCTGAATCTCTGCGTCAATGCCGCCCATGCCATGACCACCATGCGCAAGCCCGGTGAGCGCCAGGGCGGGAAACTGACGGTGGCCATCGAAGCGATTTACGCCGATGACAAATTCCGCGTCACCCATCCCGAAGCCAAACCGATTCGGTACTGGGTGCTGTCCGTGCAAGACACCGGTGTGGGCATGGATACCAAGACCGTTGCCAAGATATTCGATCCTTTTTTCACCACCAAGGAAAAGGAAAAGGGGACCGGTCTCGGACTGGCCATGGTGTACAACATCGTCCATCAGATCGGCGGGTTCATCGACGTATATACCGAAGTCGGTCTTGGTTCCACCTTCAACGTATACATTCCCGAACTGGAAGAAGCCCGCATGGGCGGGAAAGCCCGACCGGAGGTGGAAATGGTTGCCGGACAAGGACTTGTCCTGATTGTGGACGATGAGGAAATGATTCGGAATACGGCCGGAGAAATGCTCGAAATATGCGGTTACTCCGTTATCCTGGCAGCCGACGGTGAAGAGGCGCTGACCATTTTCCGGAAGCGTCATCAGGAGATCTCCGTGATCCTGCTGGACATGATCATGCCGAAGAAATCCGGCAAGGAGACCTACCTGGAAATGAAAAAAATAACCCCGGATCTCAAGGTGCTCTTTTCTTCCGGCTTCAAACAGGATGAGCGGGTCGAGGAAGTGCTGCGGCTGGGAGTCCAGGGGTTTGTCCAGAAACCTTACTCCCTGCAGGTCCTGTCCGGCGCGATTCACCGGGTCATCCATTCGTGAATGAACGCTTACCACTCGGAGGGCGGCAGGGGTTTCCAGGGATAGGGATCTTCCGAAACTGCGTCCCAGTAAAGTTCCCCGGAATTTCGCCAGGGATCCAGAACCAGCCCCTGATGGAAACCCGCGCCCCTGGCGGCAATCACCACGGTATTGTGCTCGAACAGGTCACTGCCCCGGTGGGCGACACCCCAGTGAAGCTCCAGGGTCTGGAGCTGGAGGGCTGACAGCCGTTTCATCAGGTCTTCGGTCCATTGGTAGCAGAGCCCCCGTTCCTTCAGCCCCATTTGAATGAGCAGGTTGTGGAACCGCGCCGGCCGCACCAGCCGATACTGCTCGGCCAGGATGGCCGACTCCCGGATGGCGGTTTCCGCGGCGAGTCCGGCTTCGGCTTCATCCACGCTTTCCTGCAGGGATAGGAGCCGCTGTTTCAAACGCGCTACATTTTCCCGGTACCATTTCTCCCGGGACGCATCCTCCGGCTTCTCCGCGCCAGGAGACGCCGAATTCGGGTAATAAACACCGGTGGCGGCGCAACCTGCGAGCAACAGCCCCAATAACACCCCCAAGACCGGAAATGGTTTCATTCGGTTTCCAGCCAGATGGACCGGACACCCGCCACCAGAACCTTCAGGAGCTTCTGCTCTTCCCGGTTCCGGGAATAATCGATGAGGCAGAGAACCTCTTCCGCCTGTTTGCAAAGAATCGAGCCTTCCCGGGTGAGGGCCATGCCCTTGGGACCGCGGGTGAACAAGGCAACCCCAAGCTCATCCTCCAGCGACTTGATATGGGCGCTGACGGACGGCTGGCTCGCATGCAGCCGATTCGCGGCCCGCGCCAAATGGCCCTCCCCGGCCACGGTGACAAAAGTTTTTAACTGGTACAGTTCCATGGTCGCCTCATCCGCCTGTGGGTATCCTTTTCCCGGCCTGAATGCGAGAACCGGAAACAAATCAATGGAACCCCTTCTACCGGAATCCATCAAAACCTGTCAATCAGGTTTTCCGAAGACCATCATCGGATCATACAATTGGATCTTCCATCCAGCCCGCTCTATTCTTCGACGAAAAAGGAGGCGTCATGAATCGACCACAAGAAAAAAAACCGAAAAGGCCGGTAACCGGGGGCATGGCAGGCTGGAAAACATCGGCGGGGGTTTTCTTTTCCGAAACCGATTCCCGCACCGGGGATCTGGTCCGGTGTCACGTTTCACCGCCGCCGCCCTATCCCCTGCGGGCTCCCTGGAAAGCGCTGCCGTGGATCGTCGTTTCCATCGGATATTTACCCTTCATGAGCGTCACCTGGTCCAGATAGAGCCGATGATACATCAAGCCTTTGAGCTGGGTGATATCGGACAGCAGATAGTCGAGGTGGGGTCGAATGTCCAGGCCGTTCGAATTGAGGTTGAGGTCGTTGGCCTTATCGATGACCAGCACGGCATAGTAGTGCAGCAGGGTCCGTGTTTTTCCGTCCCGCCGCAGCATATAGCCGCGACCGCCGAGGGTGTTGAGTAAAAAACAGGCATAGGGATACATCATCTTCAGGTTGGTTTGATTCAGACCGCTGCTGCACGTCGTCTGCCAGGAAAACAGCACCGCCATGGCCGGTTCCACAAGGGCCGCCTCCCGTATCAGAATGTTCCGGATCAGGAAGCACCGTTCCTTTCCCAGAACCCGGAAAAAATGCGTCAGGTTGGCCGTCAGCCGGAACAGGTTGTCCAACTCACCGACATTGATGGGCGGAGCGGCATTCAAATCCCGGTAAAGCTCCTCGAAAAACACCTCGGAGCTCCTGGCCGCCGGTGAACCGAAAAGTCCTTCCCGCCGGTCCAGGTAGGCAAACAACGCCACCACCTGGGCAGTGACCTGCCGGCAATCCATGGCGTTCATGCCGATGGGGACCAGCGGTTCTTCGGCACCGAAGGCCTCGGCCAGATCGGCCTTGCCGGGCTGGAGGTTGTTCGCCCGGCAGGCGGCCAGCTCGTCTTCCAATTGCTTCCGTTCGACCTTCAGGCCCTCCGTCTCCCGGGAATACGTTTCCCGCTCGGCCTGGAGGGCTTGCTTAATCGCTAAGTCATGGCGGCGGGTGATTTCCCGGTAACCGAACCAGCCGATTCCGGCCAGTAAAAAAACCACCGCTAGTGATTGGAAGAATTTTTTCATGTTCTTCGCTCCTTGCGGTTATGTTTGGGAAAAACCAGTCAACAAAGTGTTGCTTCTTTTTCTATCGGATTCCCAGGCGCTCCACCAGTCCCAGGCTAAGCTCCGGCACATAGGTGATGATCAACAGGCTGATGATCAGGATGATCAGGAACGGAATGCTGGCGCGAAAAAGCGCCACAACGGAACGATTGAAACGGAAAGCGCCGATAAACAGGTTCATGCCCACCGGCGGGGTGTTATAGCCGATTTCCAGATTGGTCAGGAAGATGATCCCGAGATGCACGGGATCGATGCCGTAGTTGACGGCGATGGGCAGAATCAACGGAACCACCACCAGGATCGCGGAATAGATGTCCAGCAGACA
This sequence comes from Thermodesulfobacteriota bacterium, assembly GCA_049320885.1. Taxonomy (GTDB): domain Bacteria; phylum Desulfobacterota; class Desulfobacteria; order Desulfobacterales; family SURF-7; genus DYJD01. The sequence goes on from JBMORA010000024.1 coordinate 114,624, forward strand.
GCCGACGATCAGCAGGAAAATATTCAAAAGGATCAGGAAGATGATTTTGGAGGAGATGAATTCCTGCATGACCTCGAAGATTTGCATGGGAACTTCGGCGTCGATCAGGTAATTCGTCAATCCCACGGCCGAACCCAGAATGATGAGAATGCCGCCCACCAGCACCATGCTTTTCACCATGATCTGGGGGATCTGGGTAAGGGTCAAATCCCGATAGATGAAGACTTCGATGAACAGGGCGTACACAATGGTGATGGTGGCGATTTCTCCCAAAGTGACGAATCCGCCGTAGATGCCCACGCCGATCAGGATGGGAATTAAAAGCTCCCATTTGGTTTTATTGGCGGCCCGGATCACTTCCCGGAAGGAGAAGGCGCTACGGACGGCCTTGGCCCGCCGGGCGGAAAAAATGCTGTAGAGGGACAACAGGACGATCAACAGCAGCCCCGGCACCATCCCGGCGGCGAACAGTTTATTGATGCTGGCCTGGGAAACGACTCCGAACAAGATGACAGGCAGGCTCGGGGGAAATAACAGTCCCAGACTGCCGGAGGAAGTCAGCAGCCCCAGGGAAAAATTTTCCGGATATTTTTCCTTGAGCAGGGCCGGAAACAGCAGCCCGCCCAGGGCGATGATGGTTACGCCCGAGGCGCCGGTGAAGGCCGTGAAAAATGCGCAGGCCGCCAGGGAGACAATGGCCAGGCCGCCGGGGAGCCAGCCCATGATGGCCTTGGAAAAATCAACGATGCGCACGGACGTCTTGCTTTCGGCCAGAATATAGCCGGCGAAGGTGAACAGCGGAATGGTATACAGCAGCGGCGTGTTGGAAAATTTATTATAGATGTCGACGACGATGGCCGTGATGGGAATGTCCGCCGCCATGAAACCGACGATGGCGAACGCGGACATGACGATGAAAATAGGCGCCCCCAAAAAGGCCATGAGGAGAATAATGGCAATGATAGATAATGTCAAGTTCCCTGCCCTTTCACTATCTTTTTCAGATTCAGCAGTGCCTGGAAGGCGAACCGCAGGGTGATCACGACGAAGCCGATGGGAATGACAATCTGCATGACCCATACCGGAATATCGAGGAAAGGAATCGTCGCCCGGCCTTCACGCTCGATGGCGACGAATTCATAGGCGGCATACACAAGCATGATGGAAACGATAATGGAAAAAATGTCCAGTATGACCGTGACGAAGGGTTTCATCCTCCGCGGCAGCAATTTGGAGGCGATGTCGATCCGGATATGGCTTTGTTCGCGGGTCGCCAGACCCGCGCCGATGAAACCGACCCACAGCACCATGTGCTTCACCATGGAATCTCCGCCGGCCACCCCGCTGTCGTATATATTCCGCATGCCGATCTGGACCAGAACCAGGACCACCATGAATCCCAGACACAACACCAGGAGGCCTTTTTCAAGTCCGGCCATCCAATCGGTGATTTTCTCAAGATAGCCCTTATTCCCCTTGGCCTTCAGCCCCGGCCCGGTCCCATTGTTTTCCGTCCGATGATCTTCCATCCACCCCACCTGTATGGCCATGAATCAAAAAGCACATTGCCGCCCGGCACCCGCTTCCGCCGGCCTAGAAAAATTCATCCGCCTGCGCGATCAGTTTCCGGGCCTTTTCCCGGGCGATCTCGTTAACGAGGTTTTTCTCGGGCATCAGACCGGGCGGCGCGTCGATGATCTGTTGCAGGGTTTTTTCAAAAAGGGCCTGGTCCTGGAGTTGAACGGCATAGAAACGGGCATACAGAAAATGGAACACCAGGTATTTGTTCCCGGATATTTCGAAGGCCTTGTCGAAATGGGCCTTGGCGAGCTCCGGCTGGCCCCCCAGGGTTTTCGAACGGGCGGCGTAATAGGCGCCCAGCATGGCGTGGATGCTGCCGTACATGAACTGATCGTCCAATTCCTCGATCCGGAACATCATGGCTTCCACCTTGGGGATGTCCATCAGGAGTTCCGGGTTGTCCAGGTTGAAGGAAATATATTTCAGCCAGGTATTGGCGGCATAGAACAGGGCGGGAACATCCTCTTTCTCGAATGCCGCCAGGGTGGGCGTGAAATCATCCAGCGGTTTATCCAGGGCCTGGATGAAATCTTCATTGTCCGCAAGGGCCCGCAGCGCATATCCCCTGGCCTTGAGATTCAGGTTGGCGGCCCGTTTCGGATCCGTTTCCTCGACGAAGGCAAAAGCATAACCGCTGTAGGATTCCGCCGCGGCCACCAGCAGTTCCTGGTTGTCCGGCGCCATTTCGATGAAGCCGTCCATCTGGAGCAGACTGGCCGGCATGCCGTCCCGCACCAGGCCGGTGTCCGTGCTTTTGTTGACCGCCGCCTTGACGCTCTCCCGCATGGGCTTGATATTGGCCAGCATCATTTTCGTTCTCAGGGAGGCGCAACTGCAAATCACAAAAAACGGGAGGATCATCAGCAGTGGCCGAATCCAGGGGCTGCGCATCGTGTGCATCTGTTTTCTCCTAAAAGTAAATGCGGTGATTCTGGGCCCCCGCTTTCGCGGGAGCGACGGAATAGGGACTTTTTACCATGTCATCCAGGTTCGTCCGTTTCCGGAAACTGGTCCGGAAACAGATATCCCGTTTGTTGCAAAACGGGTTGCAAAAACATTTCTCACATCCACTGAACCTTGTTTAATAACGGCTGTTGCGTAACATGCGTTATTATTCAAGTCAAGATGATTTTCCCAAGGTCCCGGAAGTTGAAATCATTTGATTGCCGCGATCATGGCACGAATGCCGGCCCCGAATTCCCGATATTGTCCATCCGTAAAATCACCGGTCAGGATCCATTCCAGGGCGTAATAAACGCCCAGATAATCGTAGGCGTACAACCCGAAGCGGTTTCGCAGATAATCGACATACTCCCGGCAGACGAAAGCGATGCAGACCGGGCTTTTGTGGCTGGACAGAAGGCAGCCAGCATTCGGGCTGTGGTATTCGCAGGGAGACACGGGCGTGGGCCGGTCGCAGTCCCCGGGTTTGCCGAACCGTTTCTCCCGCTCCCGCTTCAGGAGCGCAAACGCCGGGTGATCCAGATCGTAGAGGGTGTAATAGGGTTTACGGCAGCATCCGGCCACCGGCCGGTTGCCGTTTTTCCGCATTTCGACCTGGATGCAGTTCTTCAGGCAGTAGTCCGAAGCAGCGAAAAATTCGTTCAGGAGCCGTTCCATCGCCAGATAGCGTCTCAGATTGGCTTCAATGTCCCGCATGGATCGTCCGCCCCGTGATCCCTCCCCCGCCGAATGTCCGCGGGTGCACGGGACCGGCTACATATCGCACCGCCCCCCCTCTCCGCCTCCATGCCGGACGGCGATAAAACAATTGTAGACCGCAGTCAACCCCAACACATAAAGGGCCGAGCAAACGCCCAGCAGTGCACTGATATACGGCGGGGCGCTGAGGGCCAGACGAAGCACCACAGTGGCCAGGGCGAACCCGGAGTTACGGAAAACCACGGCGAAAGTGCAGCTGTATCGCAGGGAGATGAGAACGATCAAGATATCGCTGAACACCAGAATCGTGTAGAAGGTATCGAAAAAATGGACGCGCGTATGGGTTCCGATGAACACCAGGAAATAGTCCAGGCCCATCAGAATGAAAATCGCCAGCAGGGACAGGGAAACGACTTTTTTCGCGGAAATGAACCCGCCGCTTTCGACTTCGTCCCGGGTGATGGGCTGGTGATGGGATGTGCGATAGTACAGGACCAGGACGGCGAAGATCATCAGCGCTCCGAGGGAAACGCCCAGAATGTTCCAGATGGGCTCATAGGCATTGGTCCAGCCCAGGGGTTCCGGCAGGCCGGCGAATTCCTTGAAGGACTGGCGCAGCAGAATCAAGGCGAATATCTGGAATTGCTTGCCGATGGAATCCGAGAAAGACCTCGCGAGGCCGAATACCAGATCGATCATCTCAATGTACAATAGAAAGGTAAAAGCGGCGCTGATGGCGTGGAAATGGCTTTGGGGGATGAAATCCGCGGCCCAGGAGGGCAGAAATCCCCGGCGGCCGATCTCGATGAGCGCCAGCGACAAGAGATAGACCAGAATCAGGAATTTGCCGATAAACCGGACCCGGATCCGGCTTTTCCATAGTTCCTCCGTCCATTGAAACCAGCCATCGGTTTTTTGGTATATATATCTAGTCATGCGCTCCCGGATATTCGCACCCGGTTGTTGTGAACCGACTGTTTTATTATTATCCGCGCTCTTATCACATCCGGAGGACCCGGATCAATCGCTTTCGTTTCGGGATATCGACATTCCTTGCGATTGCACCCTGGCCGATATCCTGATATGGGAGGAAATGTCGAACGCGTGAACCCCGATCCCGTTATTGTCAGCTGAAAAGGAGAAAGCCATGAGCAAGATCAAACAGATTGAAATGTATCATGTCCGCATTCCCCTGGACGCCCCCTTTTATCCAAGCTGGATTCCGGGGTATCCGCAAACGGAAAACCGCTTCGACCTCATCCGGATCACCACCGAGGACGGTGTGGAAGGCTTCTCCGCCGGCCCGGCCATCGGACGGGAACGCAAGGGGTTTGGCGAGCTCATCGCCCCCTATCTCATCGACCACGACGCCACCGACATCCCCCTCGTGCAGCAGCGGCTGCGGGAGGTTTCCTATCTCGGCCTGCGCTGCCACTGGATGGAACCGGCTTTCTGGGATATCAAGGGCAAGCTGGCCGGCAAACCGGTCTACGAACTCCTCGGCGGATCCAGCCGGGAGGTGAAGCTGTATGCCTCCACCGGCGAAATCAAATCCCCCCAGGCCCGGGTGGAAGAAGTCCGCCAGCGATACGAGGAAGGTTTCCGGACCGTCAAGATCAGAATCCATGACTTTGACGTGAAAAAGGATCTGGAGCAGGTGGAAGCCGTGGCCAAGGCCATGGGGGACAAAATGAAAATCGGCGTGGATGCCAACCAGGCTTGGCGGGTGACCATCGTGAACGATGCGCCCCTGTGGGATCTTGCCCGGGCCAAATACTTCGCCGATGCCTGCGCGGACCTGGGCATCGCCTGGATCGAGGAACCCCTCCCCATGGACGACTACGAATCCCAGGCGGCCCTGACCGCCTACAGCAAGGTGCCCATCAGCGGGGGGGAAATCCATTCATCGGGCCTGCCGGAACTCAAGATGATGATCGAACGCCGCTGCTATCATATCTTTCAACCGGATGCCGTCATGACCGGCGGTATCCATCAGGCCATGGAAGTCGCGCGGCTCTGCCGCCAGCATGGCCTGATCTATACCCCCCATACATGGACCAACGGCATCGGCTTCGGCATCAACCTGCAGCTCATGGTGGCTGCCGGGTTCGCCGACGCCAAACCCCTTGAGTATCCGCTCAATCCGCCGTCCTGGACGGTGGAAAAGCGGGACGGCGTCCTGGTGGAACCCTACCATCATTCCCGGGGAACGCTTACGCCTCCCAGCCGGCCCGGACTGGGCTTCGAAATCGATTTCAAGGCCCTGCGGAAATACGGCCGCCGTTTTTTCAAAATGGGCCGACTGGGACTCAAGCTGTTCGCCGTCCGGGATAAGGGGCTCAAAACCGCCCTGGAAATCGACCGCAACCGCAAACGGTATGGCGTGAACGCGGCCGGAAAGAAAACTACCCATACCTGAAGGCCTGCGGGGGGTTGCGCGTGATGGACAGCCGTGTTCGCGGGAGGGCAAGGCCCGGGGAGGAAAGCGGGAGCGCCGGGCCGGAATGTCGCACCTGAACTAAAAATTATCCATGGCCTCCTTCCGTTGAATATCGCTGAGATCCCGCTTGATCGGTCTGTCGGCAGTCGTCGGCCGGGCCAGATGTTTCCATTCACGGCTCCAATAGTTGATTTCAAAAGTGACGTTGAAATTGGCGCCGGTCAGCAGCAGCTCGATTTCCGTTTTGTCGTTGATCCATATGGTGCGGCAGGTCAGTTTCCCGGTGCTGACGGCGGCACCCCACTGACTGGGTTCGTTTTTGAAATAATCGCCGCCCTTCCAGATTTTCTGATCTTCCTTGGGTTGGCCGTATTTTTCGGTCAGGATGGCTGTGAAATCCGCAAAATCCTGCATATATTTGTTTTCGTTCAGGTGCGGAGCAACCGGCTCGTAGGTCGCGCCGATTAAACGGTCGGAAGAGAACCAGTATTTGACCAGCATTTCCCTGCCCAGCAACCGGGCTTCAAAAACCATCTGATCATCCCCCGCCGATAGCGGCTTTTGGGCTTCGGCGGCACGGATTTTCTTCCGGGGCTGTCCCCAGTCGACTTTCCGGAAATCATGCCGGCCGCCAAGGCAGATAGGCGGCATGAACGCCAGCAACGCAGTCAATACCAATACGGCCTGAAAGGTTTTCATCGATTCCTCCTCTGTTTGGTCGGCGTTCCAACGGTTGGTCGGGCCCTGTTTTCAGGGCCCTGCAAACCCGCCGCATCCGTATGGCCATCGGAGGCCACCAGGGATGCGATCATTGAATCCGCTTGCCGCCCCGGAAACCATAACCGATTCCGGCACCGGATGGCAACCTGTTTTCGAGCGGCTGATGAAAAGTTAACTTATTGTATTAATAAAAATTATTGACACAACCCTTTCGCTGATCTATATTGTCGATGAATATCGAATCAAAGAAACAGGCTTCTTCCGCCCGGCTGCATCGGACCAATCGGTTTGCTTTTCATCTTGTACCGGTTTTCAGGAGGCAGGTGCCCGACCATGCGTCGTTTGTTGACCGTATCGCTTCTCATCTCCCTGCTTGCCACCGCAAGCTCCGCCCAGACCATTGACGATCTTTTTCTGATGAGCGAGGAATTTCCACCTTACAATTTCAGGGAAAATGGCGAAACCAAGGGCACCTCCATCGATCTGATGGTGTTGATCCTGCAAAAACTGAATTCCAGACAGGGCCGCAACGATATTCATATCCTGCCCTGGGCCAGGGCCTACAAATATCTCCTGGAACGCCCTGATACGGTCTTGTTCGCCATGACCCGAACGCACGAGCGGGAAAAACTCTTCAAATGGGTCGGCCCCATATCCACCGCGAGAAATGTCCTCATCGCCCGGAAGGAAAAACGGATCACCATCCATTCAACCGACGATATCAAACGATTCAAGGTGGGAGCGGTGCGCAATGACGCCGGTGCCCAGCTCGTGGCCTGGAAAGCGGGAACCGGGATGGAGGCGGTCACCGTCCTGCCGGATGCCATTCAATGCATTCAGATGCTGAACCGGGGCGGGATCGACCTGTTCGCCTACGATGAAAACGTCATGGCCTGGCTGATCAATAAAAACTCGTTGAATCCCCTGGACTATGAAGTCGTGTTTGTATTGGAGGAGGGCTTCCATTATTTCGGCTTTCATCGGGAAACACCCGACCCCTTGATCGAACAGTTCCAGAAAGCCCTTGACGACATCAAGGCCCTGGGGACCTACGATGCAATTAAAAAGAGATATCTTCCATGAAGCACAGCCTTCTCGGCACCGGCTTTCTGCTCCTGTGCCTCCTGCTCCCCGTTTCCCCGCCGGCGGGAGCCGAACCGCAAACCACCCTGGACTCTCCCCCGGGGAATGACTCGGGCCGCCGGGATCTGTCCCGGGGCAAGCAGTCGTCCTTCGCCATTACGCCCGCGGAACAAGCCTGGATCGACCGGCATCCGGTGATCCGGTCCTCCAGCGAACAGGACTGGGAGCCCTTCGATTTCCGCATCGGCGACCAACCGGCCGGCTACAGCGTCGATCTCCTCAACCTCCTGGCAAGCCGCATCGGAATCCGGGTGGAGTATGTCGGCGGACACACCTGGAACGAATTTCTGGGCCTGTTCTATAACCGGGAAATCGATGTTCTCCACAGTCTGGCCAAAACCCCGCAGCGGGAAAAACACGGCTGGTTCACCATACCCTATCTTCACAACCGGCTGGCGTTCATCACGGTGAAGGGCCGTCCTCCCCTGGAGGGTTTTGAAGAGCTTCGCGGGAAAACCTTCGCCCTCATCGAAGGCTGGTGGTTTGAGGATTACCTTACCCAAAACAAACCGGAAATCAAAATCCTGCGGGTGAAGACCCTGGAAGAGGCGCTGAACGCCGTGAATAATGAACAGGCCTATGCCACGGCGGACTTTGAAATCCCGGCCCGTCGCAAGATCGAAAAGCTGGGTTTTCAAAACCTGGTGCTCTCCGCCCGGCCCGTCGCCTATACGAAGGACAATCCGGCGGCCCTGCATATCCTGGTCCGGAAGGACTGGCCGGAACTGCGGGAACTCCTGGACAAGGCCTTTCTATCTCTCGGTCCGGATGAAATCAGGGATCTGCAGGAAAAATGGTTCGGCGACCAGCCCCTCCTTCCGCTGCTCTCCCTCACGGAGGAAGAGAAAGTCTTCATCAGCAACCATCCGGTGTTGCGGGTCGGTTTCCGGCACGACAACTTTCCCGTGTCCTTCACCTCCAACCAGCGGGCCATGGACGGCATTGCGGCGGATTATCTCTCCCGCGTGAGCAATCTGCTGGGATTTCGGTACTCGCCGTCCCCCCCCAAACCCTGGAAAGACATGCTCGGCGACATTCAAAACAACAGGCTGGACCTCATCGCGGCGATCACGGCCACGGAAAATCGCCGGAAGTGGATGGATTTCACCACGGCCTATATCTCGTTTCCGGTGGTGATTGTGACCCATGAGGACGGCCCCTATATCGGCGATCTTCAAGCCCTGAAAGGCCACCGTGTGGCCGTGACCGAGGAGGACGCGGCCCACCATCTGCTGGCGGCCCACCACCCGGATATTCCCCTGCTCCTCGCCGCCGACGTGAAGGCGGGCCTATCGGCCGTCGAGGCTGATGAGGCCTACGCCTATATCGGCAATCTGGCTGCCGTGAGCTATGTCATGGGCCGGGAAGGATTCACCGATCTGAAAATTTCCGGAGAAACACCCTATAAGCTGGAAATCACCATGGGAGTCCCCAAGGGACAGACCGTTTTGCTGAATATCCTGGAGAAATCCCTGGCCGTCATTCCCACATCCGAACGGGAAGCCATTCACGCCAAATGGTTTCGCGTGACCTATGAGCACAAAGTCGATACAACCCTTGTCTGGGCCATCCTTGCCGCCGCTTTTCTGGGGATTTCCGCCGTTTTGTATTGGAACCGGCGTCTTCGATTCATGGCTGGGGCCTTGAAGAAATCCGAGGACAACTACCGCTCCATTTTCGACACCGCCAATGACGCCATTTTCATCCATGACACCCGGAGCGGCCTGATTGTCAATGTGAACGCCAAGATGCTGGAAATGTACGGCTTCGACCGTAAAGAAGAAGTCCTGGGCGCTCCGCTGGCTTCGTTCAGCGCAAATGCCTCCCCCTTCATCCGGAAGGAAGCCGCCGAATGGCTGGAAAAGGCCGTTCATGGCGAGCCGCAACTGTTCGAATGGCACGCCAGGGACAAAAAAGGCCGCCTTTTCTGGGTGGAGATCAATCTGAAAAAGGTGACCATCGGCGGCGTGGATTATGTCCTCGCCATTGCCCGGGATATCAGCGAACGGAAAAAGGCCAGGGACAGACTCACCCAAAGCGAGAAGCGCCTGGCCGAGACCCAGCGGATCGCCCAGCTCGGAAGCTGGGAATTCAATATCACCACCCGCGAAATCACCTATTCGGAAGAAGCCCTGCGCATCATGGGCCGGCAACCCGGGACCATCCGGACCCTGGATGATTATCTACGTCTGGTTCATCCGGAGGATATCCCTGTTTTAAAACAAACCATCCGGACCTCCGGGGACGAAAACAGACCGTTTGAAATCGAAATCCGGCATCTGAAAGCGGACGGCTCCTGCAATTACACCCTGGTGCGGGGCGAACCCCTCATCAAGGACAATCAGGCAGTGCACTTCATCGGTTCCCTCCTGGACATCACGGAACGCAAGCATCATGAGGCGGAATTGCGGCGCACCAAGGAGACCGCCGAGGCCGCCAGCCGGGCGAAAAGCGTCTTTCTGGCCAACATGAGTCATGAGCTCCGCACGCCGCTGAACGCCATCCTCGGGTTTTCGGAACTGATGACCCGTGATCCCAACCTGACCCCCGGACAGCGCGCCAACCTTGCCACCATCGGACGCAGCGGCGAATATCTGCTCTCCCTGATCAACGACATCCTGGAACTGTCCAAGATCGAGGCCGGCCAGGTGCAACTGCAGCAGAAAAGCACGGATTTGCACCGGCTGATCGACGATATGAAAGACATGTTTCTTCTGCGGGCAAGGCAGAAGGGTCTCGCCCTCCAAGTGAATCGCTCGGCCGATGTCCCCCGCCGCGTTGTCACCGATCCGGGAAAACTCCGGCAGATCCTGATCAACCTCCTGGGAAATGCGGTGAAATTCACCCATACGGGGGGCATTACCCTGGGGGTAAGCGTTTCCGGCGACAACGGAAACACGATCCCGGGGAATTCCCGCACCATTGCTTTTGAAATTTCCGACACCGGCATCGGCATTCCGAAGGACGAACAGCCGAAAGTGTTCGAGGCTTTTTATCAAACCGAAGGGGGACGCTTTTCCCATCAGGGGACCGGTCTCGGACTGACCATCAGCTTGAAATTCATTCACATGATGGGCAGCGATTTGACCCTCCGCAGCGCCGAAGGACAGGGAACCAGTTTTCGCTTTGACATCCGGGTGGAAAAAGCGGATGATCCGGATACGCCTGCCCCCGCTTCGCGGCAACGGGTCACGAAGCTGGCACCCGACCAGCCGGAAATCCGCATCCTCATAGTAGAGGACGACGACGCCGGACGCGATTTGCTCCACCAGTTGCTGGCGCAAACCGGATTTCAAGTCAAAACGGCCATGAACGGGGAAGAAGGGGTCGCTTTATGGGAACAATGGCGGCCCCATTTGATCTGGATGGACATCCGCATGCCGGTGATGGACGGGTTGACGGCCGTTCGAAGCATCCGTTCCTTTCCCGGCGGCCGGGAGACACGCATCATCGCCCTGACCGCCAGCGCCTTTGAGGAAAACCGGATGACGGTTCTGGAACTCGGATGCGACGATTTCGTCACCAAACCCTTTCGGGAAGACGACATTTTCGAGATCCTGGAACGCCACCTGGATGTTCGCTTCGTCTACACGGAAGATATCCCTGAAACTTTCGGGACCCGAGACGGGATCAGGAGCCGGGACTTCACCGCCGGCATCGCCGCCTTGCCGGAGGATATCCGCGGCGAATTGAAATCCGCGGTGGATGCCCTTGATTTCGATCGCGCCATGCAGGTTGCGAATCATATTGGAGAGACGGACCGGATCTTGTCCGATGAACTGATCAGGCTGTTGAACGCCTACCGCTTCGACACTCTCCGACAGTTGTTTCCGTCAGGCATAACGTTCCGGATGGAGGAGACGCCGCCATGAACACCACCCCCGCACCCAAGACCCGGGGCAACCTGTTGATCGTCGACGACACGCCCGAAAACCTCACCGTGTTGCGCCAGATGCTTACGGAAAAAGGGTTCCGGGTACGGCCCGCCCTGAGCGGTGAAATCGCCCTGCAGGCCGTCCGGACGGAATTGCCCGACCTGATCCTGCTCGATATCATGATGCCCGGCATGGATGGCTATGGGGTATGCGGGGTGCTCAAGGCAGTGGCGAAAACAAGAGACATACCGGTCTTGTTCATCAGCGCCCTGGATGACAAATCCGACAAGGTGAAAGCCTTTCAGGCGGGGGGCGTGGATTACATCATCAAACCCTTTCAGTCCGAAGAGGTGCTGGCGCGGGTGGAAACCCACCTGAAATTACGGCGCCTGCAACAAGCCGTCGAGGAGAAAAACCGCCGTCTGGAGGCGACCGTAGCGGATCTGGAAAAGGCCCTGGATGAAATCAAAACCTTGAAAGGGTTGATCCCCATCTGTTCGAACTGTAAAAAAATCCGTGATGACAAGGGCTTCTGGAACCACTTCGAAACCTACATCAGCGAGCATACGGAAGCCGCCTTCAGCCACGGCATCTGCCCCGAATGCGTCGCCAAACTCTATCCGGGACTCATCCGGTAAGTTGTCAGTTCCCTATTTTTCTTCCCCTGCCTGAACTTTCTGGAGCGTCTCCCAGAGAGCCGCTGCCTGTTCCCTGGTTTTCTCCAGGCTGTCGCCGTTGTCGATGACATAATCCGCGTACCCGACTTTTTCATCGATGGGAATCTGGCTGGCGATGATCCTCCGGGCCTCCTCCTCGCCGATCTTGTCCCGTTCCATCAGCCGCCGGGTCAGTTTTTCCTGGGGAATGTACACCACCAGCAGTTTGTGGAACAGATGTTGGAGATTCTGTTCGATCATCAGGGGCACCACCACCTGAACAATGGCGGCCGGGTCCTTGGAGCAGATTTGTTCGAGTTGCAGAATGAATGCCACGGCGATCTGCGGGTGGGTGAAGCTTTCCAGTTTTTTGCGCTTCTCCAGATCCCGGAAGACGATGCCGGACAGTTTCGGACGGTCCAGGGTCCCGTCTTCCTGCAACACCTGCCGGCCGAAATAGTCCACGATCTGGTTGTAAGCCGTCTGGCCCGGTTCCACCACCTTGCGGGCCAGGAGATCGAAATCGATCAGGTAGGCCCCCATTGTCACCAGCATGTCGGCGACGGTGGTCTTGCCGCTGGCGATGGTTCCGGTGACGCCCAGCAGCAGGCGCTGGTCGTTTCCGCGGATGGCCCGCAGCTGCTCAATCCCCGCGTAGGTTCCTGGAAAACCGGCCGACAGGTCCATTTCAGCGCCGGCATAACTGATGGGATACCGGATACCCCGCCGATACAGCGTTTCCAGTCCGCGCAGGGCCTTCTGCATATGATCCGCGGGAATCGCCAAGACCATGTCCTCATCCCGGGCGTGTCCGTACCGTCTTTCCCCATAGCAGGGAATGCCCGCCGCGGGCTTGCCGGTCAGGTAGCAACGGGCGATGGCGTCGGAGCAGGAAGATTCCCCCACGCAGAAGAACTGCATGACCTCGTAATCCTCGAATTGCAGGGCATTGATCAGCAGCATGATCTGGGCCGGGTTGCCGTAAATCAGGACGATGTCCGGATCGAAGGGATTGTAGACCAGGGGGGCGAGGGCCACGGCCTCGTAGCGGTTGAGGGGCAGGCGGGGAATGGCGGCCTCGAATTTTCGGGCATCGGCCTTGGTGCGCACCCAGACGATACTGCGGAAAGTGCCGTCCGCGCATTCCTTGGGAAGTTCGCACAGACCGATGATGGACGGGCATACCGGCCCGAGAAAATCCCTCGCGTCCGCGCCCACCGTCCAGTCCGAATTGCGGGCCAGGTTGATCAACTGGCACAGCGTCTGTTTGCGATCCGGACGGCGGAGATAGGGGATGGCGCTCAGGTCTTCTTTCTTCGGCAGCATCTTGAAGGCCACCGGAAAGGAGGTCAGACGCACCAGCTGCTCCATGCGGCGGACCATCGGTTCCCAGTTGATCGTTGTTCCCATATTCCTTCTCCCGTTTTTCCGATTGAGTTGTCTGCGGGTTACCGCCGGAACCGGATGGTCCTGTATTCGCCGGCATGCAGGGCCGCCACCAGGTCCGCCTCGTTTTGGATCGAGGTGAAGAACTCGGTGGCGTAAGTCCCGATGGTGCCCGACTCGTGGGCGTCGCTGCCGGCGATGCCCGGCAGGCCGATCCGTTCCGCCACTTGCCGCGAAAAATCGTTTTCCTGCTCCGTCACCTTGCCGTTCAGGATCTCGATGGCATCCACCCATTGGAACAGGTTTCTTTCCGCCGCCTTTTCAATGGTCATCCCGAGCTGCTGCCCGCTGAAGATCAGAAACCCGCGGAACGGATGGGCCACGGCCATGAACCCGCCCACGGCCCGGACTTTCGCCCGCAGCTCCGGCAGGCGGATGACGCCGCTGACGGTGTGATCCAAGCCATAGGTCAAGACATCGCCCTGATCGGTGATGATTTCATTGCCCCCCAGCACCAGAAAACCGTGTTTCTGCCGCAGCTCTTCCAGTTCCCGTGGTTTCCGGCAATGATTGTGGTCCGTCAGGACGATGCCGTCCAAGCCCGCCTGCCTGGCTTCGGCGATGAGATTCTCCACGGTGATGGAGCTGCAGGGCGACGCCGGCGACGTGTGCGCATGCAGATCGATGACCAGACGTTTTGCCTCCGGCCGGTTCCGCTCCGGGGCGTTCCGGGCGGCGGGACGTCGCGCATCCCCAGGGGGCAAGGGTTCGGGGGCCGGGTCATTTCCCGGAGCAACGGTTGCGGCCGTTGCCCGGGATCGGGACGCTTGCTCCCCATCGGTGGATTCCGGGGCTGCGGCCGGAACGCCGGACCTCACCTCCGGCAGCCGGTTTTGAATGATCCGGGCCGCGCTGCTGGCCGCATGCCCCATTTCCAGCAATAAATTCGCAAAATGCCGGCAGGCGCCGCGCCCGACGACTTTCTGGACCCGGTTGCGGAAACCGGGTTCCACCCGGATGCCGACGGCTGCCTGCAACGGTGGGACGGCCCGCGGACACTCCGGCGTCGTCCAGCGGTGCCATTTGCCGCTGATGGAACGGATATCCAGTTCCTCCAGTCCGAAAACCGCCTCCATTTCCAGGCCGTACAGATCGTCATCCAGAATTCCGTGAACCTGCAATTCCAGGGGATTGATTCTGTCCACACTGATCAGTTTGTTTCGCAGATACTGCAACATCCGACTGATTCCTTTCCGATCTCAGGGAGTGATACCTGCCACCAGGGAGGATCCCGGAGCAAAAGCGGCGCAGCGGTTGTACAGACGGATATTGGCTTTCACCATGGTCTGGTAGGCATCGGCGGTCAAATCCTGGTCCTCGGGCACCTGCAGGGCCATTTCCCTGGTCAGGGACAGAATCACCCCGTTGCAGGCCTCCTCCAGCATGAACAGCAGTTGGCTGTCCGCCGTTGCCGGCCCGACGATGCCCTTGAAGATCTTGGTCATTCCGGGGCCGATGCGGATGCCGGCGAGTTTGGGCAGTTCCGCCAGGGCCGTCCGCTCGTTGGGGTCCGGAGAGCGTTCGATGGCCGCCTGGACCTGGATGATCTCCATTTCCGGCACGTTCACGACCACTGCAACCTTCATGTCGCATAGCGTGTCCACCAGACGACAGACGGCGGTGAGCCGGCCTTCTTCCTTTTTTTCAACGCTGGTGATCCGGCTCCGGGAAAATTTGAATCGGTTGGCGCTGGGCATGCGGACTGGGCTCCTGTATTGAAATGATGTTTTTAAAGAATCTAATTTTTTAAAACATTGTTTTATTTTTTTGTCAACCGCAAAGCGACACGGTTTTCCAGAACAACGGAAAGAAAATATCGATGGTGTCCGTCAGCTTCCACGCCATTTTCCGGTAATACCAGATGGTCACTTCCCGGTAACAGTGCATGAAAAACAACCCGGTGATCTGGGCGTCATCCAGCATGGGATCGATCTCCTTGCGCTGCCTCCCCACCGACGCAATGCTGGAAACCATTTCGTGAACATCGTACCGGGCGTAGGATTCCCGCTGCATCCAGGTGCGGGTGGGCACCGTAATGAAAAAGGTGATGGCCAGCCCCGGATTCCGCTCGTAATAGTCCATGACCACCCAGAAGGCTTTGCGGAATTTTTCCCGCGTGCTGTCCAGTCCTTGAAGATGAAAATCGGTGAGCTGCTTGAGTTCCTCGATTTTTTCTTCCAGAATATCCAGGATCAGTTCTTCCTTGGAACGAAAATATTTATAAATGGTCCCGGTGCTGACCCCGGAGGCCCGGCTGATATTCCGGATATTCACCTGATGGAAATCGTTCCGCGTAAACTGGTCCAATACGGCCGGATACAGGCGCTGCTTGATTTTTTCCGGAACCAGGGTGATTTTCCGTTTTTTCGGTTTCGTGGTCATGTTGCGCCTTCATTTCAATTGCAGGCTGGTTTTTGAAACAATGTTTCATTATCCTACTGAAATTGTGTTTTACCGTCAAGACCCGGGAAGGCTGCCCATCGACAAAAGGGTCACCACATCCACCGGTCAACAAAATGGATTGAATTTTTTTGCAAAACCGGTATGATATGTTCTCTTCATCCCGGAAGGAAGCTACCAGCCGAAGAGAAAACGACCAAGCATTCGGAAGGAAATATACGCCATGCAGACCCCACCTTTTTTCACGGAATTGTTCCACCTGACCCTGAACGCCTGGGAATATGCGCAGGATGCCTTTCAACGTTCGGTGCTATACTGGGATTTGATGCGCCGGCGCGGAAACACCTACCTGGAACATCTGGTGAAAGGCCAGCCGCCGGTCCTGGTGTTTCAATACGAAATCATCATGGACGGCCGGGATTTCCCGCGGCCGGTGAATTACGCCCTGGCCCAGATTACCGACCGCCGCAAAACAGCAGCCGAACAGCTCGAGGAAGAAGAACGCCGCCGGCATCCGGGAGTGCGGAAGGAGAGAGCCGAATCCCACCCCAAACGCCCCATCGTCATCATCGATCCCCGGGCCGGTCACGGTCCCGGGATCGGCGGCTCCAAGCGGGACTCCGAGATCGGCATGGCCCTGGATGCCGGTCATCCGGTTTATTTCATTCTGTTCCACACTTACCCGGAACCGGGTCAGACACTGGCGGATGTGGTCCAGGCGGAGATCGCCTTTCTGGAGGAAATCTCCCGGCGCCACCCCGGCGCGGAAAAGCCGGCGGTCATCGGGAATTGCCAGGGCGGATGGGCCGCGGCCCTGATCGCCGCGGCCCGGCCGGATGTCACCGGCCCCCTGGTTTTCAACGGATCGCCGCTTTCCTATTGGGCCGGGGTGGAGGGCAAAAACCCCATGCGCTACCGCGGCGGACTCACCGGCGGCACGTGGATGGCCAGCCTGTGGAGCGATCTCGGGGGCGGCATTTTCGACGGCGCCAACCTGGTGGCCGGTTTCGAGGATCTGAATCCGGCCAATACCCTCTGGAGCAAGCAATACCATGTATACGAAAACATCGACACGGAAGAAAAACGGTTCCTGAATTTCGAAAAATGGTGGGGCGGATTTTTTTACATGACCGCCGAGGAAATCCACTTCATCGTCGAAAGCCTCTTTGTGGGCAACCGCCTGGAACAGGGGATGCTGGAGCTGGACAAACACCGCCGGATCAACCTGAAAAACATCCATGATCCCGTCCTCGTGTTCGCCTCCTCCGGCGACAACATCACACCGCCGCAACAGGCGCTGAACTGGATCGTCAAAACCTGGAAATCCGTGGATGAAATCAAGAATCACCAGCAGGTGATCGTCTACCTGCTGCACGAAACCATCGGCCATCTGGGCATTTTTGTTTCCGGCCAGGTTTCCAAGAAGGAGCACAAGGAAATCATCGGCAGCATCGATCTGATGGAATACCTGTCACCGGGGCTTTATGAAATGGTCATTCAGGAGGCGTCGCAAGGAGGCGCCCGCCATGTCACCTTCGAGGCCCGGGAATTTGCGGACATCCTCCAACTGGATGATCGCGACGACGACGAGGATTTCCGGGTGGTCTCCGCGGTTTCCGAATTTCTGGACACCTGCTACGGCTGTCTGGTCCGCCCCTTCCTGAAACCCATGATCACCGGGGTCACGGCGGAATTCATCCGCCAGCTCCATCCCCTGCGCGCTTCCCGCTACCTCTTTTCGGATCTGAACCCCTTACTCCTGCCGGTGGGCTTCCTGGCACCGTATGTCCGGGAATCCCGCCGGCCGGTATCGCCCGACAATCCGTTTTTGAAACCCCAGCAATTCTTGGACCACCTCATGACCGGCGGCCTGGACCTCTTCCGGGAGTTGCGGGACCAATACCAGGAAACGCTTTTTTACGGCATTTACCGCCATCCCTGGCTGGAGTCCGTTTTTGCCGGGAAACCGGTTGTGAAGGCAGCGGAGGAATCGGTGAAACCGCCGGAAGCTTCCTTCTGGCTCCGGGAAATGGACAAAGGCGGCTTTCTGGAGGGAGTCCTGCGCATCATGGTGGCCATGGCCGACGCCGACCAGGTGTATGAAAAAGAGGAACTGGACACCATCCGCAACATCATCATCGGCCACAATATCCTGACCAGCACCAGTGAAGCGGACCTGAAAAGCAAGATCCGCCTGCAGATGCGCCTGCTCCAGATCGATTGGGACCGCGCCATCGACAGCCTCCCCCAACTGATCCGGTCCCCGGAAAGCCGCCTCACCGCCATTGCCGTGGCCAACGCCATGGTGGAGAGCGACGGGAAAACCAATCGGAAGGAAAAAAACCTTCTCAAACGCATCACCGCCCTGTTGAAAGACCGGGACACCCTCTATTGAAACACCCGCTTGCGGAAAAATCCGGCCCCTGGCGATAAAAGGGTCGGCCGGATTTTTCTTGACATTATAATAACACCGTTAATATAACACCGTCATTTCGAATCCGACCAACAGGGGGACCAACCGATGCCGCGCGTGCCGCGTTCGCAACAGGAGATCGACGACTTCCGGCGGGAAATCCTGGACACAGCCCTGGAATTGATCATCCAGGACGGCTTCCAGAATCTCAGCATGCGGAAGATCGCCTCCCGCCTGGAAATGTCCGCCACCACCATTTACCATTATTTCTCCAGCAAGGACGAAATCAACCTGATGATCCGCATGCACGGTTTCGAAATGCTGCATCAGCTTCTCGAACAATGCTTTTTCGAACAGCATGACCCCCTGGAGCGGCTCCAGGGCATGATCCGCGCCTATTTTCAGTTCGGGATTCACTATCCCGGCTACTACGATATCATGTTCAACATGCACACCCCCAAATACCTGGATTATGTCGGCACAAAGCTGGAGCCCGCGGCCCGTACGGAAAAGGAAGCGTCCTTGCGCAACTACGCCATTACGGAAAAGGCCGTGGCCGCGCTGTCCGGGGAAGGCGAATGCCCGGACGCCGAACAGCTCATGCGCCGAACCATCCAGTTGTGGTGCGACGCCCACGGGGTGATCAGTCTGTACAACAGCCAGTTGCTCCGGGAAATCAGCGACCGGCCATCCGGCCTGCTGGACGAATTGATCGAAGGAGTCACGGCGAGGATCGCCGGCTTCCGCAAGGATGCAACCCCACCTGAAACAGCGAGGAGGCGGAATGGGTAGCCCCTATTTCATGAAAACCATCATCAACAAGACCTTTTCCCAGCGGTTCTTCTGGTCCCGGATGTCCCGGTATCCGGTCATCGGCCGCCTGATGGAATATCTCCTGTTCGAAAACGACGAGATCATTTACCTTCCCAAGGACCAGTCCATCCCGGTGAACCGGTCCCTCGCCCCCCGGGAGGACCTGGTGCTGCCCTCGATGATTCTGGAGCACTTCATCCGCCGGGCGAATTACCACTGGATCATGAACTTCTGCATCTGCCGGGATTCCAGCAGCTGCAAGGACTACCCCATCGATCTCGGCTGCATTTTCCTGGGCGAGGCCGCCATGGGCATCAATCCCCGGTTCGGGCGGAAAGTCACGGCGGAAGAGGCGCTGGCCCACGCGGCCCGCTGCCGGGAGGCCGGGCTGGTGCACCTCATCGGCCGCAACAAGCTGGATACGGTCTGGCTGAACGTGGGGCCCGGAAACAAGCTGTTGACCGTGTGCAACTGCTGCCCCTGCTGCTGCCTCTGGAAAGTGCTGCCGACCATCAACCCGGCCATCAGCGCCAAGGTCAACCGCATGCCGGGAGTGACCGTGACCGTGACCGAACGCTGCGTGGGCTGCGGCACCTGCACCAGGGATGTCTGCTTCGTGGGCGCCATCCGCCTGGAAGGGAAACAAGCCGTGATCGACGAAAGCTGCCGGGGGTGCGGCCGCTGCGTGACCGTCTGTCCCAAGGAAGCCATCGAGATCACCGTGGACGATCGTGACGGATACGCCGCCGTCATCGACAAAATCGATCAGCTGGTTACGATCGCCTGAAAGGACCCGCATGCTGCCGCGACCCCGACGCAAGGAACGCTATCCGGCCTTTCCCCTCAAGGCCAACCTGGTAACCGTACTGCTGCTGTCAGCGGTCTTTGGAATGGGCTTTCATCTCAGCCTGCATTTCGGGCTTGTCGGCCCGGTGGTCTACCTGGCCTTGTGGGCCCTTTCCTATCCCCTGATCTATGCCGGCGCCTGCCGCTATTGCGCTTATTACGGCAACCGCTGCCCGATTCCCCTGGAGGGCAGCTGCGTGCACCGGTTCGTGAAACCGAAGCGCGGCGGATTCGGCTATCCGGCCCTGGCCTGGGCCACCTTCGCCTACGGGCTGCGGCTCGCCGTGCCGGCCGTTGCCATCGTCGCCGGGAAGCAGTGGCAGGAAGGGCTCCTGTTCGGCGCCACCCTCTCCCTGTTCTGGCTGATCCACCTGCGCGTGAGCGGCTGCCCCAACTGCATCAACACGGATTGCCCCCTGAACCCGGACTACCGGGCCGGGAACGGCGGAAAATAAAGGAATGCGCCAATGACGACCCTGAAACCACAAAAGCCATTCGACGCCGGTGAACGGGATGCCCTCGGGTTCCACCTGGCCTTCTGCGTCCTGTGCGCGGCCGTGCTGGCGGCGCCCCTGGGCTTGGCCCCGGGTCCGCGGCTGTTGATTCTGGTGGTGATCTACAATGCCGGGCTGCCCCTGTTCGCCCTGCTGCGCCGCCGGCCGGAATGGCTGGGCCCCTGGCTGTTCGCCGCCATCCTGAGTGTCTTTCAGGTGGCGCCGGACTGGTTTCTCTCCGCCCAGTTGAACATCCTGGTGTTTCCCGAGGACGGCCTGTTCAAGATCGGCACGGTTTCCGGGTATATGGCCGGGCTGTGGACCATCCCCCTCTTTGTCATCGTTTACACCGGCCTGCGGATCGAGAGCCGGTTTTCGGCAAGAGCGGCCTGGCCGGTCGTGGCCCTCGCCTCCCTACTGATCTTCGGCGGCTCCGAACAGACCCTGTGGATCCTCTCCTCCTGGTATGCCGTGAATGTCACCATGATCGGCCACGTGGCGGTCTATATCGTCCTGCCGGAAATCCTGCTGGGGCTTTCGGCGTATCATGCCTATCGCGTTGTCCGGGAGCGGTCCCACTGGGTCAAAATCCCCGCGGCCTTCATCGTGATGCAGCTCTATCTTGGCAGCGCGGCCTTTTTCTATTTCCTGTTTGAAAAAGTCCTCCGCTGAACCGGCTCATCATAATTCTACGGTGGCCCCTGCCCATGCGGCAAGACAAGTGTCATCCAATAGGACAGGCTGTCTTATTCCGCAATACAATCCCAACGCCAATCCGGACTGGTTCCATCGGCAGCCCTCCGCTTGAGATTGTCAGAGATCTGTATTTCTTGTCTTTTTTCAGAATTT
>JBMORA010000025.1:0-132912 GCA_049320885.1 Thermodesulfobacteriota bacterium
TTCCGCTTCCGCCTTGGCTTTGGCCTCCGCTTCCGCCTTGGCCTTGGCCTCCGCTTCCGCCTTGGCCTTGGCCTCCGCCTCCGCCTTTTCAGCAGCGACCTTTAGATCAGCCGGCGAATATTTCCTGAAAAGAAGCGGATGAAATTTTTCCAGGTCCGCGCTTTCCGACCAGAAGGGCGGGGCGCTGAATCGGCTGGCATGGCCCGCATCCAGCGGCGGTTCAAAGCGTTGTTTCGGTTCCCAGACATCGAATTTTTTCTGAATCAGGGATTCCCGTGTGGGCGGCTCCGCCGCTGGGACTTGTTTTTTGCTTGGCGCTTTGGTTTTGGCAGCAGCCTTTGAACCCGTGGCTTCTTTTCCTTCCGTTTTTACCGAATCGTCCTTGGCTTGCGGGGTTTGGCTTTTGCCGCCTTTTTTCGCAGTAGATTTCAATAAGCTTTTCTTGCCCATAACATCCTCTTTTTAGGGTAATTTGACGCTTAGCAAAAGATCAACGCATGGTCCCATGTCCGACACGACAACCGAAATTGGATTTTATATCGGATGCATGGCACTTTGTAAACCTTTTTTTGAACCTGCCGCGGCATGAAAATGAACGGTCCTTCACCATCCGCGGGTTATGCCGACCGGCACCCGTCCGGACAGATACCCGGGCGTGCAAATAGACGGAATCGAATCATTTTTAAGTTGACAAGAAAAGGCGTTGCACTCTATCAATGACAATTCATATGGGACAATTCATATGATCCGATGGATGAAGAATTCGAAACCCGAATTTCGAGTCTGACAAGGCGTTGCCTATACTGGATATCCCCATGGAGGTGGACTATGGCTTTAAAGAGAAACCTGGAGGCAGGACAATTCGTCATTCTGGCGGAAATGGAGCCCCCGAAAGGAGTGGATGTCACCGCATTTGTCAACAATGCCCTGAAGGTGAAGGGGGCTATTGATGCGTTTCTGGTTCCGGAAATGAGCAACGCGGTGATGCGGATCAGTTCGCTGGGTGGCGCCATGCTGCTGCAATCCAAGGGGATGGAAACGATTATGCAGGTCTGCTGCCGGGATCGCAACCGGTTGGCGCTCCAGGCGGATTTGCTATCCGCCGCCGCATGCGGAATCAACAACATCATGGTGGTAACCGGTGAGGAACCGAGTTTCGGGGACCACCACCAGGCCAAGGCGGTTTATGATGTCGAGATGCTGGAATTGCTCCAGGTGATCCAGGGCCTGCAAGGGGGCAAGGACATGGCCGGGGTTGAACTGGCCGGGGCGCCGAGCTACATGGTGGGGGCGGCGGTCAATACCGGCTTGGCGGATAAAGCCCTGGCGGATGAACTTATGGAAATGGAGAAAAAAATCGCTGCCGGCGTACGGTTTCTGATTACACCGCCGATTTTCGATCATACCGCACTGGACGGATTGTCCCATTTTCTGGACCGCACGGACGTTAAAATCATCCCCACGGTTTTACTCCTTAAATCCATCGGCATGGCCCGGTATGTAGCCCGCAATGTGTCCCATATTCATATTCCGGATGACATCATCAGCCGGATCCAAAAAGCCGGGGACAAGGTCAGGGAATGCGTCCTGATCGCCCAGGAAACCATCAAGACGATCCAGGCCCGGGGATTCAGCGGAGCCTTGATCTCGACGCTTGGATGGGAGAATAAGCTTCCCGAAATTCTGGGCGGAATGGGGATCTGATCTCAAACCGCGGAGCACGAAGGACCGTTCCGACCCTGCCGATTCCGGAAATCTTTCCTTCGTGCTCCTCGCCGCGTGCGCCCCATGCGGGACCTCAATCCCCCATTTTCGCCATGTAATCGTCATACATGGTTTCCAGGGCCAATTTGTGCTTGGCCTCTTCCTGGCAAAGAATCTTGAACAGCTTTTGCTGTTTTTCCTCCTTGGCATTGGCCTGCAACTGGTTATAGAGTTCCAGGGCTTTTTCCTCCCGTTTCATGGCGATCATCAGGATCTCACGGTACCCCAGACCTTTTTTGTATTCCAGGTCAATCACGAAATCGCTGCGCTTGAGATCCGTAATCCATTTGAACTTGTATCCGGTCATTTCAGCACCGCCCAGGTCCTGAAGCATTTTCTGGTGCCGTCTTTCTTCCTTGGCGAAATCAGAAAACAGTTGTTTGGCGCCGGACATCGTTTCCTCCGCACAGAGCTCCAGGTAAAACGCTTCCGCTTCCTTCTCCTTTTCCATGGCAAAATCGATGACGGCCTTCAAATTTTCAAAATTCATGAAATTCTCCTTTCGCCCGTTTTCCTTTTCCAGCAGCAGCCGGCTCGCCGGCCGCTGCTCATCGGTTCTTTATGAATGCAACTTCATTAGCAGAATCCGGGGGATAATTCCATCATTAACTTGCTTTCCCGGCGGAGGGAGGCCCGCTGTCCAACTGCTTGTGTTGAAAAACAACACAGGGATGTAGAAAAATTCGACGGCAGGGCAATCGTAGCATGAATCCCATGGTAATCAAATGATTAGCTCCATGCAAGGCCGGCCCGGGGGTCCTGGGGTGCTGAAATCTTCAACATCCGGCACCGGCTGCCATGGGAAATCGCAACCGACCCCGCCGGCCGCGGCATGCGGCCGGCGGCCTTCCGGCGCCGGTTTCTTGCAGAAGAAATATCTCTGGCATATCCCTTGCTTTTACCTGAGGTCAACAAGAGGCGAGCCAACAGACGGATGGACACCATCCCTGGGTTTTATATCCAACACAATCAAATGAAGGAGAAACGGCATGAACGCACACCACAATGAAAAAAGAAGCCGGCTGGGATATGGTTCCACCTATCAAAAAGGAAGCGAAACGGATCAGGGAGGAATGCAGGGAATCCGTACCGTTCTCGGAGGCCAAATCTGGACGGTTTCGCCGGATCAAAGCGCTGAAAATCCGAACCCCTGCATCTGGATGCAGGCCGGGGTTGTAAAATTCAAAAACTGCAACAATTTTTACGATTGCACCTCCTGTAAATACGATCTGGGAATGAACATGAAGGTGGCCCAGGGCAAACAGGCCAGCTGGCAGAACGCCATGCGTAAAAAGTCCGCGTTGCAGCGGGTATGCCGGCATAGCTTGACCGGCCGCATTGCAAACCGTTCCTGCGCTTATGACTACCACTGCGAATCCTGTGATTTCGATCAATACTTCGAGGATGTCTGGACCGTAAAAGCCGGGGCCTATCCGAATGAAAACCGGCGGATCAAAGGATTTGAACTTCCCGCGGACTACCATTTTCATGGGGGGCATGCCTGGGCCAGGATCGAAAGCGGCGGGTATATCCGCGTCGGCCTGGATGACTTCGCCTTGAAGCTTTTCGGCAAGGCCGATGCCCTGCAGCTTCCCCTGATGGGCAAGGAACTGAATCAGGGCAAAGCCGGCTGGGGACTGAAACGAAAAGGCAATGAAGCCGACGTGCTGTCGCCGGTGGACGGGGTCATCGTGGAAGTCAACGCCAACGTCAGGGAAAATCCGACATTGGCCAACCAGGAACCCTACGGCGCGGGCTGGCTCTTCATGATCAAAACCCCGGACATCAAAAAAACGGTGAAGCCGTTGATGAACGAGCAGCAGAGTCTGGCATGGATCAATGGGGAAATCGAGACCCTCGAACACATGATCGAGGAAGTGGCCGGACCGCTTGCGGCGGATGGCGGTTTTCTCGGCAGCGACATTATCGGCGCCCTGCCCTCCCTGGGCTGGCGAAATCTGGCCAGAACGTTTTTGAAATCCTGATCCGATATCATCAACGGGCATCTTCACAAGAGGGAATCCGCATGGAAAAGCACCAGCCAACGGGAAATGCCGCCGCAAACCAGCCGGCCTGCATCTGGATGCAGGCCGGCGTGGTCTGCCGAAAATACTGCGATCTGAATTTCGACTGCGCGGTCTGTACCTTCGACCGCGCCATGAATCGGGCCGCGGAAGAAAATCATAAAACGCGGCAGGCCGGGAAAATCCCCAGGGGGGAAAAAAGCGCCATCGTCTACTGGAAAGACAAGCTCCGCGCCCGGCCGGCCGGGAAGCGACCCTGCCTGCATCATATGAAAGGACACATCGATTTCCGGACCTGCGCCTTGGATTACCAATGCGGCAAATGCGAGTTCGATCAGTACTTCAATGATCAGTACAGTGTTCACGCCCTGCTCCGGCCCGTGGAGGTCCTCAATGTGGAAGGGTTCCGGATTCCCCAGGGATTTTACCTTCATCGCGGCCACGCCTGGCTGAAAGTCGAGGAAAACTCCGAAGTCCGCCTGGGTCTGGACGATTTCGCCTTGCGGTTGCTGGGCCCGCTTTCCGACATCGAGGCGCCCCTGATGGGTAAGGAAACGCGGCGGGATCGCGCGGACATCCTTCTCCGCAAGGGGCCCCGCGAAACCCGGATGTTGTCCCCCGTATCGGGCGTGATCACCGCGGTGAATCCGGCCCTGAGGGACAACGGCAGCCAGGCCAACAAGGATCCCTATTCCGCGGGCTGGATCCTGCGCGTCCATGCCGACAATCTGCGCCAGGATCTGAAACATCTCATGATCGGCGAGGAAACCGAGGCGTTTCTGTCCCGGGAGGTTGATCGACTGTATCAGGTCATCGAGGAAGAAATCGGCCCGCTGGCCGCAGACGGCGGCATGCTGGGGAACGACATCGCCGGCCATCTGCCGGAAAAAAGCTGGAGCCGCCTGACCGGCATGTTTCTGCGCCCATAATGGCTAATGTCACAATCTGCAATCCGGCTTGATTTCCGTTCCTGGGATTGATAAGAATATATCATTACGAATATCCCATTCGGAAAACCGCAACAAATGAAGGAAAATGCCATGAAAATCCGGTTGCTCCCCTGCCTGCTGATTGTTCTTTCCTGTTGCTGTTTCGCCTGCTCTTCGAGTGACGATGCTTCCGAACCGGCTGAGCCGTCGTCGGAACTCTCCCGGAACGAAGTCGAGGATGCGGCCCAATACTCCCTTGCCTCCATGAATGAAAACGCCGAAGAGAGCCAGGATATCCGCAAACTCTACGATGTAGGCGAAAACCTCGGCCTTGACGAGGATTCGTCGGAGACGTCCGCCCGCACCGGCCAGGGATACGCACCGACGGGAACCACCTCTCTTCCCTGCGGCAGCCTCACCTTTGATCAGGGTGCCTTCACCATGATGTTCGACGGCACCTGCAACAATCTGACCGGTACCATCGACTATACCTCTTCCGGGGGAATCGGAAACAGAAGCTACGACTTGGAGATTTCGGAGGTGAGCGACGGGGAGTGCACCATAGACGGCAGCACCGAGGTCCAAATGGCTGCCGCGGCCGACCTGATTTCCTGGACCTTTACCCTGGACCAGATGAGCATCTGCGGCCGCCAGTATGACGGCACCGTCACCCTCACCCTCGATCCGGAAACGGGGGAAGTCACCTACGCGCTGGTTTCCCGGAATTATTCCTATGCCGGCTCCATCGGTGTGGAAACGGACATCGATTACAGCGAAACGGACGGAATCAGCGGCGAAGCCACGGTCACCATCAACGGCGTCAGCTATGCATGCATTGCTTCCGGCATCAAAATCGACCAAACCTGCGGCGTGCCCGTTTCCGGCACGCTGACCATCCAGGGACAGGGCGGTGGCACGGCGGTTCTTGATTTCAGCGACACTTCCTGCGAAAACAAAACCGTTTTGTATACCCTGAACGGCGAGAGCCACACCTTCGATCTCGGTGAAACCGCGGCAATGATCGTTCAGACCCAATAGGGAGATAAACGGAAGAAGACCCGGAAGGGCCATCACGCCGACCACACCGGCCTCCGTGATGATCGGGCTTCCTTTTCGGTCAGGGGGAACCCCGGTAGAAAAATCCATCCTCATCCATCCGGACCATGGCTCCGCTGCGCTGCCAGATCGGTTTTCCCATCTCCCCGGCAACTCCTTTCGGGGAGCCGCCGGTTTCTCCTCCGACCGCCCGCCAGGGTCCTCTGTAAATCAATTCTCCGGTTTTGCCTATGGGCACGTCGCATTTCCCCTCGCCGATTTCAACCACCCGGCAATCCACATCCGGAAGGGGGATGCCGATGCTGCCGACCTTGTAGACACCGGCCTTCACGGGCTGGAAATGCGTCAGGGGGAAGACATCCCCCGGGCTGTAGGCCTCGATGATTTTGGCCCCGGTTTTCACGACGCAAGCTCGGGCCGTCTCCAGCGCGAGCGGCGTCTGGCCGGCAATGAAGGCTGTAACGGTCGCAGCGGCAAGATCGTTCCATGCGGAATGGCCCGCCAAGCGCGTGTAGCTGCCGGAAGCCATCGGCACGATGGTCGGGTTCAGCCGCCGAATCAATTCCGGCAGGTCCTCTTCCCGGGGAAAAAGCGACAGCAGGCTTTGCCAACCGTGAAAAACCGGAAGGAAAACCGTCCACAGCAGTCCGAATAGGCCATGGAACGGAACCACTCCCAGGATCCGCTCCGGTTCGCGGGGCTCGGCGGCAAACCAGGCGGCCAGTTGCTGCACCTGAAGGCTCAGTTCCCCGTGACTGATGCGTTGCATGCACCCGGGACTGTCCCGGTCCCCCCGTCCTGCCAGACAAAGGGCCTGATCCTGATGCACCAGGCGGGTATTGGGGGGATTGACCGAGTAATCGCTCATCACCCGGCTCCACATATAAATATTTTCAGGCGTCTTGCCCCAGCCCATGCAGCGTCTGTGCCTTGCCGTCAGGCGGCTCACGATCCGCCGTCCGACGGTCGCATAGTCCTTTTCCGAAACGAAAACGATCTGGCGGACGCCGCACTCCCGGCGAAGGGCGATCATGCGACGGTAAGAGCTGTCGAGGGTGATCAGGGTCTTGACATGAATATCGCGGAACAGCTTCGCAAGGTTCCGGTCCGGGATTGCCGCATCACACGGCACGGCCACCGCGCCGATTTTCAGAACCGCGAAACAGCCGATCACGGCCTGGATGACATTGGGCAGAACGATGGCCACATGGTCGCCTTTCTGGATGCCAAAGGCCGTCAGGCAGGTGGCCAAACGGCCCACGGCCTTGTCCAGTTCCCCATAGGCCAGGGAAGCACCGTTGCAGACGAACGCTTTTCGGTCGGGAAACATCCGGGCCGAACGCGTCAGGAAGCCCGGCGCCAAAATGTGTTCATAGGGAATGGTTCCTGGGACACCCGGCGCATAACAGCGTTGCCAGGGCCGGTCATGATAGGTCAAGGCCGGTTCGTAATACTCGACACCTACCCGGTATTGCCCGCCCGGAGCCTCCCCCAGGGGTCGGCACCAGACCACTTCCGCCCGGAGCCCCCGGAGCAGTTTACAGCCGTAATTGAGCGCCAGCCGGTCTTCCGTTTTGATGCAGATATCGCTCCCCGGACTCAGGGCCTTGTCCGCCGTGAACGCCATGCCGCCGAGACAAACATCCGAAAGAACCGCGTCCGAATATCGTCCCGCGCCGTAGGTTGTGTATAAAACAGGCGTAACGGCCCTACGCCGCTCATAGGTTCTTCTTTCCAGGGCTTGTTCCATCCCTCGTCCTCCGCGGCTTCAAATTGTGGTCCTTTCGGCCCCCCATGCAACAAAGCGGCGCTCTGCGGCCGGGCTGCCGATTCACATGCCGCGCTCGCCCAGATTGCCGTAGCGATGGTAGTTCCGGCAGACACACTGCTCCCGGAAATAGTGAATCAGTTCGATCCGGCCGTCCATCCGAACGGGCGCCCGGGCGATGTAAAAGCCGGCCGCGGCCGCGGCCGCGGATACGGCCACGGGCACGCGTTCCGGAGCCGCATAGCGGATGCGGTCCACCTCGGAGAGGCGCGCCGCCACTTCTGCATCGGTCTGGACATGAAGCGCGCTTCCTTCGGTCAGCCTCCGGCCTTCATGACTTTCCAGGAACCGGGTAGTCGCATTGTGCATGCCCGCCGGAACACTGATGAACGTACGGCAGCCACTGATGCGTGCGGCGGCAATGCGGGCCAGGGCGTCGAAAAACGAATCGTCCGGATGGAGCCGCACCATCACCCTGCCCGCGGGCAGATAGCGGATGAAATTGTCCTGGCCCCGCAGGTGGAAATAATCCGTGGTTTGCCCGAATTCCTGCTCCATCCAGAACAGATAGCTCTCCACGGCATGCAGGGTCTTCCGCAAATCCTCCCGCTGTCCCGGAAATTGTCCCCAGTGGTTTTTCCGGCGCCAATCGGCCGCAAGGCGCAGCAGGGGGCCATCCGTCCGGATCGGACCGACTGCCGGAAACCCGTCGTCGCTGATGTGCATGAATTGGGCGACATAGTTGGGTCCGCCCGCTTTGATCCCGGCGCCGATGGCCGATTTTTTCATGCCGCCGAAGGGCTGCCGCAACACCATGGCGCCGGTGGTTCCCCGGTTGATGTACAGATTGCCCGCCTCGATCCCCGCTTCCCAGAATCTCTGCTCCCGCTCGTCGAGACTCTCGAGTCCGGATGTCAGGCCGTAGCCGGTTTGATTGGCCAGGGCCACGGCCTGGGCCAGATTCTCGGCGCACATGACCCCCAGGAGCGGGCCGAAAAACTCCGTCCGGTGAGTATGGGATCCGGGCCTAACCCCCCATTTGATGCCGGGGGTCCACAGGTGCGGATTGTCGTGGATGTTTTCCGGCTGCAGCAGCCAGGATTCGCCGGGTTCAAGAGTCGTCAGGGCCCGCAGAAGGTCTGTGCCGGGGGGCCGGATCAAAGGACCGATCTTGTTTTCAAACCGCCAGACCGACCCTGTTTTCATGCTCCGGGCCGCATCGGCCAGCTGTTCGGCGAATTTTCCGTCTTCGTAGACTTCCTTTTCCAGGATCAGCAGGGAAGTTGCGGAGCATTTCTGACCGGAATTGCTGAAAGCCGAATGCACGACGTTTTTGATGGCCTGGTCGCGGTCCGACATGGCGGTCACGATGGTGGCGTTCTTCCCGCCGGTTTCTGCCGCCAGATACGCAGCCGGATTGCCGCGCAGCAATCCCAGTCCCGTATCCGTCCCGCCGGTAAAAATGATAAAATCCACATCCCGGTGTTGCGCCAACCGGGCGCCCGCGCCGGGGCCCTCACAGGGAAGGAACTGCAGAACATTGCCGGAAATGCCCGCGTCCCAGAAACAGCGGCACAACCGATGGGCAACCAGGACCGCATCCGAAGACGGTTTGAACAACACCGTGTTGCCGGCCGCAAGGGCGGCCGCGATCCCACCGCAGGGAATGGCAATGGGGAAATTCCAGGGCGCTATCACCAGGCCCACACCCCTGCCCGTCCCGCGGACCCCGTCCCGCCGGACAAGGGCATCGGCGGAATAGGGGTAGTACTCCACGAAATCGACGGCTTCGGAAACCTCTACATCCGCCTCGGTCATCACCTTACCGGTGTTCGCCATGGCGGCGCCGATCAAGTCCCCCCGGGCCTTGCGCAGCGCCATGGCCGCCTTCGCCATCAGGCGCCGGCGTTCCGCTGGTGCCATCCGCCTCCAGCCGTCCGGATCATGCCCGGCCGTCGCCACGGCCTGCTCGATGTCATCGTCATTCGCCAGGGCGAATCTGGCAATGCATACTTTTTCCGGCAGTTGTGACGGATCCAGGCACTCCCGGATCCGTCGGTCCGCCATGATCTCCCGGCCGCCGATCACCAGCGGGATATCCAAGGGCGAGGCTCCGGGATTTTTTTTCCAGGTCTCCCGAATTCCTTCGGCCCATTTCCGGTTGCCGGAAAGGGACCAGTCCGTGTCCGGTTCATTTTCAAAACGGCGGTAATGCAGGGGCCCCATTTCTTCCGGGAAGGATTCCGTCAGGCGATTCTGGATCCGATAGGGTGAAGACGTCGGTTTGTCACGGAACGCGACGGATTGAGCAAACTGCTCCTTCAGGAAATCCCATTCCTTCGTCCCGGTTTTCAGCCCGGCGGCATACCGCAAGAAATTTTCCGGAGCCGTATTTTCATCCAACCGGCGGATCAGATAGGCGATGGCGCTGATGAACTGCTCCCGGGTGGCCACCGGCGCGTACATCACCATGCCCTCCGTGGTTTCGCAGATGGCCCGGCGGATGTGATCGGCCATGCCTTCCAGCATCTCGAAGCTGAAACAGCCTTCCAGGTTGTTTTGCCGGGCCAGGACAAAGGCATAGGCGAGTTCGAAGAGGTTATGGGAGGCAATGCCCAGGTGAACCGCCGCGCAGTTTTCCGGCCGCATTCCGAAATGCACCATCCGCTTGTAATTGGCGTCCACCAGCAGCTTGCGGTCGTAGGTGGCCAGCGGCCAGTTCTGGATGGCCGCCTCCACCATTTCCATCTCCATGTTGGCGCCCTTGACGATGCGGATCCGGATGGGACTGCCGCCTGCCGCCACCCGCTTTTTGGCCCAGGCGGTGATGGTCTGTTGCATGGCATGGGAATCCGGCAGATAGGCCTGCAGCACGATTCCGGCCGAATGATCGCGGAATTGGGGCTCCTCCAGGGTCGCAAGGAAGGCGGCGGCGGTGATCTCCAAGTCGCGATATTCCTCCATGTCCAGATTGACGAACTTGGGAACCGCGGTTCCGTTAGGCCGGATGAACCGGTTTTCCCGGGCGGTCTGATACAGCAAGCCGAGTCTTTCCTTCAATACCGCGATGGTATGATCGAAGGCCAGGGACTGGATCTGGGAGTATATCGTCGATATTTTTACGGAAATATATTCAATTTCCGGATTGCGCAGGTCATCGGCGTAGGTGGCAAGCCGCGACAGGGCTTCGGCCTCGCCCAGGACCGCCTCGCCCAGATGATTGATATTCATCCGCACGCCCTGCTTTTTCCGTTTCCGCAGGTGGGCGTGCAGCACATCCGGCTCGCCGGGAATGATGGCGCGGCTGCTGTCATGCCGCATTTTTCCGATCACTTTCGGAACCGTGAAGTTTGGGATATGCCGGCCGACGCTGAGAAACATCTGCACCAGCAATTTCTCCACCGAGGAGAAGAAATCCGGAACGCCGTATTCCTGGAGCAGGTGGCTGATCTGGTCCGCCACCCGGCCGGCGTCCTCGGACCGGAAGCTCTGGTCGATCATCCGGGTCAACACCACCTTGTCCATGGGATGGGTCAACAGGCGCACCATCTGTTCCTGAATGCCCCTTTCCTCGGATGTCAGCAACTGGTTGGCCCGCTCCTGCCATCTGGCCGCCAGGTCGATGGCTTCCTCCACCAGGCGGTTTTCCTCCCCGGATTGGTTCATGCGCCCTCCTTTGTCAGGTTTTACCCCTACCCGTCGGCCGGTCGAACGGTTTAACCGCTATGCCTGAAAATAAATTCGCCTCCCATCCTCCATTCGTAATTCGTAATTCGTAATTTTGAATTCCTCACTTTTTCTCCTTCAGCGCCGCATGCGCCGCCGCCAGGCGGGCCACCGGCACCCGGTAGGGAGAACAGGAAACATAATTCAGCTTCAGGGCATGGCAGATGGCGATGGACTTGGGATCGCCGCCGTGCTCGCCGCAGATGCCGCATTCCAGGTCCGGATTCACGGCGCGCCCTTTCTGTACGGCCAGGCGCATCAACTGCCCCACCCCGTCGGCATCAATGCTGGTGAAGGGATTGTCCGGCAGGATCCCGGATTCCATGTAGTTCAGCAGGAATCCCGTTTCCGCGTCATCCCGCGAAATGCCGAAAGTCGTCTGGGTCAGGTCGTTGGTGCCGAAGGAGAAAAATTCCGCGTATTGGGCGATGGAATCGGCCACCAGCGCGGCCCGGGGCAGTTCGATCATGGTGCCGAATTTGTAATCGATGCGGACCCCTTTTTCCTCCATGACCTTAAGGGCTTCCTTCTCCAGGGTCTCCCGCTGAACCTTGAGTTCGTTGCTGTGGCTGACCAGGGGGATCATCACCTTGGGCAGGACCGTGACGCCTTCCCTGCGGACGATGCAGGCCGCCTCGAAAATGGCGCGCACCTGCATGACGGTGAGTTCCGGGAACAGAATGCCCAGACGCACACCCCGCAACCCGAGCATGGGGTTGGTCTCCTTCAGGCTTTCCACCCGCTTGAGGATATGCTCCTTGCGTTTGTACTGTTCCAGCAGCTTGTCGATTTGTGCCAGATCCGGGGCGTGCTGGAGCCTGATCTTGATATCGGTCAGTTCCTTCAGCAGATCCGCCCGGTTGGGCAGGAATTCATGCAGCGGCGGATCCAGCAGGCGGATGATCACCGGCAGTCCTTCCATGGCCCGGAACAGGCCGATGAAATCCTCCCGCTGGAACGGCAGCACCGTTTCCAGGGCTTCCTTGCGCTCCACCGGCAAATCCGTCATGATCATTTTCAACACGTGGGGCAGCCGCTCCTGTTCGAAAAACATATGCTCGGAACGGCACAGACCGATCCCCTCGGCCCCGTATTCCCGGGCCCGCCTCGCGTCCCGCGGATAATCCGCGTTGGTATAGACGCCCAGCACCCGGAATTCATCGGCCCAGGAAAGCAGTTTGATCAGCCAGGCGTCCCGGATATCCGGCACCATGGTGGCCAGCTTGCCGATATAGACTTCGCCGGTGGTTCCGTCGATGGACAGCCATTCGCCTTCCTTGATGACCTTGTCATTCACGCGCATTTCGCGTTTGCTCAGATCGATGTTCAGGGTGGCGACACCTACCACGGCCGGTTTGCCGAACTGGCGGGCCACCAGGGCCGCGTGACTGGTGCGCCCCCCCCGGCTGGTCAGGATTCCATTGGCGGCCAGCATGCCGTGGACGTCATCCGGTTTGGTTTCCGGACGCACCATGATCACCTGCTTGCCTTCCTCCTTGGCCCATTTTTCAGCCAGATCGGCTTCAAATGCCACCACGCCGATGGCCGCCCCGGGGGAAACATTCAACCCCACGGCCAGCAGACCTCCCGATGCGGAGGCGGCCCGGATCGACGCCGGGTCGAACTGCGGATGGAGGAAAAAATCCACCTGGGCGGGCGAGACCCGCAGCACGGCTTCCTTTTTCGAGATCAGCCCTTCCTCGGCCATATCCACGGCGATCCGCACCGCCGCCCGGGCGGTCCGTTTCCCGTCCCGGGTCTGGAGCATCCACAACTTGCCCTTCTCGATGGTGAACTCGATGTCCTGCATTTCGCGGTAATGCTGTTCCAGTTTCTCGGCGATCTGTTGCAGTTCCACATAGGCCTGGGGCATGTCGGTGGCGAGCCGGGACAGGTCCTGGGTGATCCGGGTTCCGGCCACCACGTCCTCTCCCTGGGCGTTGATCAGGTAGTCCCCCTCGATCTTGCGTTCGCCTGTGGAGCCGTTGCGGGTCATGGCCACCCCCGTGGCGCAATCCTTCCCCATGTTGCCGAAAATCATGGCCACGATGTTCACCGCCGTGCCCAGATCGTGGGCGATGTTGGCCGCGTTGCGGTAATCCACGGCCCGCTTGCCGTTCCAGCTCTTGAAAACCGCTTCCGTGGCCATCTTCAACTGCTCATAGGGGTTGTTCGGAAAAGCGATTTTGGTGTGCTCCTTGAACAGGGTCTTGAATTCGGCGGTCACTTTTTTCCAGTCGGCGGCCGTCAACTGGATATCGCTCTCCACTCCCGCCCGCTGCCGGGTGCGGGTGATCACTTCCTCGAAGATCTCGTCCGGCATGCCGATGACCACGCTGCCGAACATCTGGATCAGCCGGCGGTAGGCGTCGTAGACGAAACGCTCGTCGCCGGTCAGCACCGTCATCGCCTCCGCCGCGGAATCGTTCAGGCCGATGTTCAGCACCGTATCCATCATGCCGGGCATGGAAAATTTGGCGCCCGAGCGGCAGGAAACCAGCAGCGGATTGGGTCCCTCCCCGAATTTTTTCCCGGTTGTGTCCTCCACCGCCTTCATGGCCGTCATGACCTGTTCCCAAAGTCCATCCGGAAAAATGCCGTTGGAGGCCAGGTAGGAATTGCAGCCTTCGGTGGTCACCGTAAAACCCGGGGGCACGGGCAGACCGATCCTATGCATTTCCGCCAGATTGGCACCCTTGCCGCCCAGCAATCCGCGTACGCCGTCCCATCCTTTACCGACATATTCTTCCGCCTGATCCACTTCACTGAACATATACACCCACTTGTGACTCATTCGAAAAATCCTCCATTCATAAAAATCGCCCCCGCGTCCTCGGACGGGAGGTCATGGGAAATCCCCGGGGGGATTGTTATTTGATTGAACCGGATGCGCATGGCTGCCGACAGCATCATCCCGCCGTTTCGTCTCTTTCCAGATCGACATGGAAGACAAAGGTCGTGCCCTTCCCCGTCTCGGTCGCCACCTGGATTTTCCCGCCCATCAATTCGATGAGCCTTCCGGCGTTGACCAGGCCCAAGCCGAGGCCGCCATGGGCGCGGGTGTAGGAATCGTCCACCTGGAAAAACGGTGTAAACAAACGGTCCAGTTTTTGTTGCGGAATGCCGATGCCGCTGTCGCTGATCACAAACTGGCAGCGCACCGCCCCGCTGTCCGTTTCCGTTCCGGCAAGGTGAATCCTCACTTGTCCCCGGGAGGTGAATTTGACCGCATTGCCCGCCAGATAGATCAGGGCCTGTCTCAATTCCCGCGGATATCCCCACAGGGCCGCGGGCACCTGCGGATCCACTTCGTAAACCAACTGGAGATTCTTGACCCTGGCGTTGGTGCTGAGCGCATCATACATTTCCTTCAGAATGGCCCGCAGGTCCACCTTTCTGCGGGCCGGCGACAGCTGACCGGCCTCCATCTGACAGAATGTCAGGATATCATCGATGATGGCGAGCTGCGCTTTGGCCGAAGCGGCGATAATTCCAGCGAGTTCCCGCTGCTCCTCGTTCAGCGGCGTATCCAGAAGCAGGCTGTTCATGCCGATGATTCCGTTCATGGGGGTTTTGAGCTCATGGCTGACGTTGGATAAAAACCGGCTTTTGGCTTCGCTGGCCGCTTCGGCGGCGATTTTCGCCTGTTCCAGCGCCGCCGTCCGTTCCCTGACGAGTTCCTCCAGATGATCCCGATGGCGCTTCAGGTCCAGATGCGTTTTGACCCTTGCCCGGACGATCTGGGGGTTGAACGGTTTGACGATGTAATCCACGGCGCCGACCTCGAAACCCAGGGCCTCATCCTTGGTTTCATCCATGCTGGTGATGAAAATCACCGGGATATGGCGGGTCGCTTCGTCGGCCTTCAATTTCCGGCAGACATCATAGCCGTCCATCCCGGGCATCATGATGTCCAGCAAGATCAGATCCGGAAGATGGGCCGTTATCAGGCCGAGGGCCTCCCCTCCGTTCAAGGCGAAACGGATGTCGTATTCGGTCTGGAGGGTTTCCCCCAGCACCTTGATGTTCGTCGGGCTGTCATCGACGATGAAAAGACTCGGATGGTCTGTCTTCATGGCTGCCTTGACACCTTCATGGTTGCGGGATCGGCTCCGGCGGGTTCGGCGGCAGGGGCATCCAATGGGTGGCATTGGCGATCTCCTGGCCGCCCGGAAGCCAGCAGGAACGCAGCCCGTCCGAATCATCGGCCAGGGTTTTGATCGCCATGGCGCCCCAATCTCCGCCTCCGAAAAAAACCAGCACTTTTTCATTGGGCGGCGGCAGTTTGTCCCTGATGCTGATCCACTCCATGATGAAATAGTCCATCAGGTTTTCCACTCCTTTTTCATCGGCCTCGTGCCGTCCGGTCATTCCATTCCACCGTCTTTAGACGGATTTTTTCTTGATAGCAGCATTGAATGACAGGTTCAAGATTTTTCACGATAAGGGCATGCCATGCCCGACAGAAACCATGGAAGGCCATTTCGGTCTTGATGTTTGCCGCATAATTTCATAAAAGCGCTGTAACCCTTCGCTGTCAAGGGGTGCATCCGGTTTGAAAACCGGGTCGAAAACCAGATTGGAAACCAGATGTAATATCGGATGTAATATCGGACAAATCCCGGGCCGCGCCGCTGCCCGCGGATGACGGGCGGCAATTCATCCGCTGGGAGGATACCCCTTGGGCCATCTCGAAAAATTCATTCCCCTTGCAACCCCGCCGGCGGTTCTGTATTGGTATGCGACCCCCGGGGAGCTGACGGCCATCTTGAACGGGAAGGCCCTCGCCGCCCCCGATATCCGGTATCTCAACGACAACATGGAACTCACCTATCTGACCGAAATCGTCCTGGGGGAGATCCATGGCATCACGGCGGACAGCCGCACCGCGGATCCTGATCCCGACCCCCGGGAGGAGGCCTCCGGATCGACGGCCGGATCGGCCGGGGAAACCGATGGCCGGCGTGAATCCGTTCTGCGGGAAATCGTCAACCGCCTGACCAACGTGCGATATTATCATCTGTTTGCCTGTTATCTGTTCGCGGAGGGAGATTCATTCGCCAACTGGCGGATCGGCGGTCCGGATGAGAAGCGGTACAGTCTTGGATTCGACAGCGGCAGGATCATCCGTCTGGCCGGATTGTCGCATTTCAAGCTCGTCAAATGCATCTTCGACGAAGCGCAGCAACGGCGGATCATCCGCGACCTGTTGACGGAGTCCATCCGGGAGATATTGCTTGTTCCCGCCGAGGCACCGGACCTGATGCTCCGCATTCACAATGTCGCCGATGAATTCCTGCTGAATTGCATCCAGTGCAGCGCTCTTTTCAAACACCCGGCCGCCTTCGAGGGAATTGTCTGGTGCCTCTTATCCATGCCGGCGGCCCTTCCCACTGCCGCCGCCCCGCTGCGGTTTCGTGATGTCAACGGGTTGCTTGCCCCCTATCTGGAAATCAAGCTGACCGCGCATCAGGACCAGGTTTTCCCGCTGGTCCGCCTGATTGTCGGACCGACGCCCCATGTTGAATTGGCGGCTGATTCCCTGGAGTTGCTCCTGGCTTCCCAAGGGCTCCAGGGATGTCTGGTGGAGGGCTCGCGGGGACCATATAAACGGTTTTAACAGGAGGATCGGCCGGAAAGGATCGTGACCGGGTCAAACCATATCGATGGAGGGATCATCGGGAATCAGGCGGCAGGCCGGCCGGAAAACACGGAGGAGCAAGGCATGAATCGACAACAGGCGGTAATGGCGTATGCCCAGGGGGATAAAATCAAAGCCGGGATCATCTGGGTTTCCCAGGCGGCGGAGCAGGCCGCGGGGTTGGAACTTCCGGAGAGGAAAGGCGCCGAGGCCCTGATCCAGTCGCTGCTGCATATGATCGCCCATGAAATCCATCTGGCTTCCAGGCTGTCCCCCCATCCGGCATGGCAAAAAGCCGCCGGCAGCCTGGATATGGCCATCGTCATGACCAGATCGGGGGTGATCCGCGAGGCCTCCTTTCATCTTACCCAGGCCCTCACCCAGGTCACCACCGTGGCCCAGCAGGCCATGACGCTGCTGCACCAGGAAGGTCTTCTCACCTGATTTCCTTGATCAGCTTCGCCAATTTGCCCTTATCGATGGGCTTTACCAGGTATC
Source organism: Thermodesulfobacteriota bacterium (assembly GCA_049320885.1). Lineage (GTDB taxonomy): Bacteria > Desulfobacterota > Desulfobacteria > Desulfobacterales > SURF-7 > DYJD01. Next base: position 17,407 of record JBMORA010000025.1, read on the forward strand.
CATCGCATTGCTCCCGGAACGCCTGCATGACGTTGTTTTTGTCGCCCAGGGCGGTGGTCATGATGATTTTGACCCCGTCGAGGCCCTTGATCCCGGCCTTGCTCTCCAGCCGCCGGATTTCCTTGAGCACTTCCTGCCCGTTCATTTCCGGCATCATGACGTCCAGCAGAATCAGGTCATACAGTTGCCCACTGTCCAAAGCGAGCCGGAACGCCTGCACCGCTTCCCGGCCGTCCACGGCGATGTGGCAATCGCCATAGGCGGACATCATTTTCTGCAGCATCAGGCGTCCGGTGAAATCATCCTCGACGATCAGGACTTTCATGGTGGAACGCTTGCCGTCATTCCCGTCCGAAGCGACCTGCAATCCCGTGGGCCCGGCAGGCCTTTCCGGTGCTTCCGCTTCCATATCACCGATATTGTCAATGACCTGTTCCAGCCAGTCCTTGACCGAAAGCAGGAATTCGGTGGGGCATCGGCCGCCCCGAATCAGTTCCTCCAGGGCATCCTCCGCCCGATGAAACACATCGGAAATGGCCGGAAAACCGACAACGGCGGCATCCCCCTTGACCGTATGCAACATCCGTTTGATTTTCCCGAGGGAATCATCGTCATCCTGCCCGGCCTCGATCTGCAGGGCGGTGGTTTCCAGCCGCGCCAGCATTTCTTTCCAGGAAAGGACGAAATCGCGGATAAATTCGGTTTTCGCGTCTTTCGGCAACAGGGTTTTCCGCGGGTCCGGGAAGAGGAAAGCGGCCGTCTTCAGGGACATATCCTGGTCTTTCATGGTGCTCCTTTCATTTTTTCCCGATCATTTCCGCCTTGAGCAATTCAAACTGGCTTTCCAGTTCGGGAAGCAAATGATTGATTTCACTAATGGAATTATTTTCTCCAGCCGCCTCCATGGCGGCGGCGGCGCGTTGGAGGGCCTTTGCGGCCACATTCGCCGCGGCCCCCTTGATCTTGTGACAGTGAAACATGGCTTTGACAATGTCTTTGCGCTCGATATGGGTTTTCAGGCGCTTGAGCTGCTGATGAACATCCATCAAGAACCCCATCATCACCGTCCTGGCCAGCTCCTCATCGCCCATGATCCGTTCCATGAACATTTCCCGGTCGAAAACCATGCGGGTATTTTCATCGGCGCCGCTCTTGTCAAGGACCATGGTCCAGTCTTCCGTCAGGTCAAGCAGTTGAGAAACCTTCAGCCACTTGACCAGGGTCTTTTCCAAATCCTCCCGCGAAACCGGTTTGGCGAGGTAATCATCCATGCCCGCTTCCAGACATTTTTCCCGGTAATCCAACACGGCATGGGCCGTCATGGCCACGATGGGAACATTCGGGTCCGTGGCGTGCCCGTTCCCGGAACGTATCCGCCGGGTCACCTCAAAACCGTCCATTTCCGGCATCCGGCAGTCCATCAGGACCAGATCATAGGGAACCCGCTCGATGGATTCCAGGGCTTGCCGGCCGGTTGCGGCGAGTTCCACGCGATACCCCATTTTCCGGATCATGGCCTGGGATACCATCTGATTGGTGGCATCATCTTCCACCAGCAGGATGCGCAGCCGCTGTTTGAGGGATTCCTCCACCGTATGGCGCGTGACGATTTTCCCGACCGGTTTTGTTCCCGCTCCCTTCGACCGCCCCACCACCAGCTCCAGGCATTCCCGGAACTGGGAAGGCCGGACGGGTTTGGTCAGGTAACCGGCGAAACCGATGCGCTCGAACAGACGGGCCTCCCCGCGCTCCCCCAGGGAGGTCATCAAAATCAGGACCGTTTCCCGGATTTCCGCGGAGGACTTGATCGCCCGTCCCAGGGCCTCCCCGTCCATCCCCGGCATGTGTTTGTCCACAACGGCCACCGCGAAGGGATGGCCGACGTTCGCCGCCTGTCTCAGCATCGTAAGGGCCATGTCGCCGCCGGAAGCCTCCCCGCACCGGCACCCCCAGGCTTCCAGCAGGGTTCTGACAAGTTCACGGCTGGTGTCGTTGTCATCCACCACCAGCACATTCATGTCCACAAGCTCGCCCCGGTCCTGCGCCGCCGGGATTTCCGTCTCCGGCCGGCAATCGAAAACGGCCGTGAACCAGAAGGTGGCCCCCTTGCCCGCCCGGCTCGAAAAACCGATACGGCCGCCCATCAGGGCGGCCAGCTGCTTGCAGATGGCCAGGCCCAACCCGGTTCCACCGTACTTCCGGCTGGTGGAGCCGTCCGCCTGGGAAAACGGCGAAAACAGAAGGGCGGCCTTGTCTTCCGGAATTCCGATACCCGTGTCGGCAACCTCGAACCGCAGTTGGGCCTTGCCGCCTTCCTCGGATACCAGTTTCACCCGGACGACCACCTCCCCCTGCGGGGTGAATTTGACGGCGTTGCCCGCCAGATTGACCACCACCTGGCGCAGGCGCCCCGGATCGCCGCGCAGGAGGGCCGGGACCCGGGGATCCACCACGCAGACCAGTTCCAGTCCCTTGGCCTGGGCCTGCTCGGCGATGATCCCCACCGCGTCCTCCATGGTCAACCGCAGATCGAAATCCAGATATTCCAGTTCCAGCTTGCGGGCCTCGATTTTGGCCAGATCCAGGATATCGGTGACGAGATTCAGCAGGGCCTTTCCGGCGGATTGCAGCACTTCGGTATATTCACGCTGTTCCGGGGTCAGCCGGGTATTCATCAGCAGACCGGTCATGCCGATCACACCGTTCAGCGGCGTCCGGAACTCATGGCTCATATTGGTCAGGAATTCCGTCTTGGCGGCATTGGCCTTTGCCGCCTGGTCCACCGCCGCCTGCAAACGGGTGTTGACCTCCAGGAGTTTCTCCTCGGACAACCTGCGCTCCAGCAGATAGGCCTTGACCCGTTTCTGGAAAAACCACAACCCCCAGAGACCCAATACCCAGATCACCCCATACCGGACGGCGGCGTTTCGCATATGCTCCGTCACATATTTCTCATAAGGTCCCCAGGGGATTGAAACACTGATGCCGCCGCGGATGTCGCCGACCTGGTAGCCCTGGGTCACGTGGCATGTCAGGCACCCTTTTTCGGTGATCAGGGGACGCATGAAGCGGAAATACGATTCGCCGCCGACAGTTCCCAGACCGGCGGCTTCCGGGTTCCCTTCCCCGAAGGATTCCAGCGCCGCCTTTTCCCAGGCATCCGGCGCGTTTTCCGGTCTTACGGGCCTCAGGCTGGTGATATGTCCCTTTATGCCCGATTCCCGTTCGCCCAGCTCGTGAACCTTGCGGGTCATGTAAGCGGGATTCATCAGCGTCAACAGTTTCCCGGACGGGGTGAGCAGATCTCTTTCGGGAATACCTTGGAGATAGGGATTGGGAGGGGTTTCCTCGCTGCCGGGGACATACACACCGCCATGGGCCGTCGCCCACCTGCGATACAATAGATTCATATTGAAGACTTCACGGGCCTGGACAAGGGCGACCTCCATGACACCGCGCCGCACGCTCCGGTAGTTCTCCCAGACAAGGGCCATGAAGAGCAATGTCCAAATCAGCAAGGCCGGAACAAGCAGCCGTCCCAACCGGCTGTCCGCCCTCGCAACCTTCGGCTCCCGTGCGCCCATCATCCCGCTCCCCTCCGTCCGATCCTGCATTCCTGATTCCTAATTCGTAATTCCTAATTTCTAATTGCCGTAAGCGCCCCCTGGGCGATCAGGTCCAAATCCAGCACCTGGTCGGCCCCCCCCCGTTTGATGGCTTCCTTGGGCATGCCGAAGACCACGCAGCTTTTTTCATCCTGGGCGATGGTGCGGGCCCCGGCCTGTTTCATTTTCAGCAGGCCGTCGGCGCCGTCGGCCCCCATTCCCGTCAGGATAATGCCCACGGCATTGGCGCCGGCATATTCCGCCACGGAAAAAAACAAGACATCCACCGCCGGCCGCTGGTGGTGAACCATGGGGCCCTGCTTGATCTGGACGTAGTATCTGGCCCCGCTTCTTTTCAGCAGCATATGGAAATTGCCGGGCGCGATCAGGACCTGCCCGTCCACCAGGGTGTCTCCGTCAGCCGCTTCCTTGACGCGCATGTTGCAAATATTGTCCAGCCGTTCCGCGAAGGAAGTGGTGAACTTGGCCGGCATGTGCTGGACCACCAGAATGGCCGGCGTATTCACCGGCATGCGGGTCAGGACCCTGGTCAGGGCGTCGGTGCCGCCGGTGGAAGCCCCGATGGCGATGATTTTGTTCGTGGTTTCCGTAAGGGCCCTGGTAACCGGCCGAACCCGTGACTCATGCAACAACGCGGGACGTCGTTGAACTCCGTTCACCTTGACCTGGGCCACGGCCCGGATTTTATCCACCAGCTGGAGGCTCATATCTCCCACGGAATAGGCGCTGTCGGGTTTGGCGATGACCTCCAGGGCGCCGAGTTCCACCGCTTCCAGGGCCAGCTTGCTGCCCTTCTGGGTCAGGGAACTGACGATGATCACCGGCAATGGATAATACCGCATCAGTTTTTTCAAAAACGTCAAGCCGTCCATGCGCGGCATTTCAATGTCCAGGGTCACCACATCCGGCTTCAGGCGCACGATCTTGTCCCTGGCTACAAACGGATCCGGGGCGCTGCCCACCACCTCGATGTCCCGATGCCGGGACAGTTCCTCGGTGAACACCTTCCGCACCACTGCGGAATCGTCTACTATCAGTACTTTGATCTTTTCCATCATTCCTGATTCGTAATTCCTAATTCGTAATTCGTCATTATCACCGCCAGGGGCCCCTCCGTAGTGCTGATGAAATAGGTCAGACTCTCGACCCGATCCTTCAGCGCGGGCTCTTCCGCGGCCGGAATGATGGCGGGAATGCCGAGGGTGTAAACCGCCTCGGGGTCATGGATGGCAAACAGATTTCCCGTGATCATGTTGGCCAACTCCCGGATGGTTCCCGCCAAATGGTCCTCCGTCACATCCCGGGTTTCAATGCCCATGAAACCAGCGGTCAGGGCTGTCAGGGCCAGATCGGGAATATGAACGGTAAGGCTTCCCCGGCGCGGTCCGCTGAATTCCAGCCGGCAGGCATACATCCGGCTTCTCCGCCAGGCCCGCCATTCCGTTGCGACGGGTGCTTCCGTAAATTCCAGAGAACTGAAAAACATGGTTTCCAGGACTTTAGAAATCGCATCCCTCAGCGCCGTCTCCAGCGTCTTCTTCGTCATGGCTTTCTCCTAAAACAGCGATGATTTTCGTTCGGATTTCTTCCGGCGTAAAAGGCTTTTTCAGATAGCCGGCAGCGCCACCGGCAAGGAATTCATCCACCATCCGGCTGCTGCCCTCGGTGGTGATCACCAGCACCGGCACCGCCTGCAGCACCTCGTCTTTTTTCATTGCCGCGATCAGTTCCATGCCGTTCATACTGGGCATATTGTAATCCGTCACCACCAGATCCAGCCAGTTTTGCCGGAGGATTTGAAGGGCCTCCGCACCATTGCCGGCCTCGAAAAACCGGCTGTCGCCGTATCCGGATGCCTTGATGGTCTTTCGAATCACCGATCGCATGGGCGGTGAATCATCCACAATCAGAATCGTATGGGCCATGACGCATTCCTCATGTTGCGGTTTTGGAGGTTGTCCCCAGCATGTTGTCGATTTCGTTCAGGCGCTCACCGAAATCGGCGATGATGAGCTGGACATCCCGGGGGGTGATCTCCAGTCTGTCGAGCACTTCCCGGTAAAAGCGATAGGCCAGCCCGTCGGCGCCCACTCCGATGCCCATCATCAGACAGATGGTTTCAGCCACATAGACCAGCATGGCGCCATCGGCCGCCTCTCCGGCCTCCAGCGGTTGATGGTGATGGCGGATCATGGCGATCATCGGCGGAGAAAAATTCCACTGGCGGGCGATCAGACCACCCAATTCCGCATGGTCCATGCCGATGACCTCCTTTTCCGCCTCCCGGAAGCTGAACCCATTCTCCGCCACCAGCCGGTTGATGCGGATGAAATCCTCATGCACATAGCGATCGATCAGGACCTTGCCGATATCCTTGAGCAGGGCGGAAGTGAAAATCAGATGGGTCCTCGTCGATTTCTTGGACTCCGCCAGCATCCTGGCCATCAGGGCCGAAGCCGCGGAATGCCGCCACAATTCGCCGCGCTCCAGTTCATACCCCGGTTGGGGCTTTTCCAGCCGGCTCCTTCCGCATTGCAGCATAAGCAGATCCACCACTTTATGCAACCCCAGATAGGTCACGGCGTCCTGCACCGACTCGATGTGCCGGGTGAGTCCCATATAGGCGGAATTGCAGAGCCGCAGCAGTTCGGCGGAAATCATCGGATCATATGAAATCAGGTCGGCGATCCCCTGAAGAGAGGCCTTGTCGGACTCGATCAACTCCATGCACTGCAGGGCGATGCGGGGAATGGGCGAAAGCCGCTTGATATCCGCCATCAGGTCCTGAATCGCTGTCATCGCGTTATTTCTCCCTGGCCGGAAATCTTGATATGGATCTCACCGGTTGCCATGCAGACCCTGACGGTGCGATTCACGGTGCCGCCGATGTCTTCATGATCCACGAGCACATTGTTGCGGAAAAAGATTTTGCGCATGGCCGTGTGGTTGCGCTTGCCGATGTTGAAAAAACCGTTCTGGTCCAGCACCTGGGAACCGCCGGCCGCCACCACTTTCATGCGCTGCTTTTTGGCGCCGAGCTGATAGGCGGCCTTGAACAGGGCCGGAATGCCCGTGTCCGCGAACATGAAGGGATTTTTCCGGGATTTTTCCGGATCCAGCTCGGATTCCGGCAGCATGTAATGGAGCAACCCACCCACCCGGGCCACCGGGTCGAAAACGGCGATGCCGATGCAGGAACCCAGGGAATAGGTGATGATGGTCTCCTCCGGGTTGTTGCTGACTTTCATGTCCGATACGCCGACAATGATGTTCACACCGTCACACTCCCTGGTGGAATACGAAAAACCGAAGAATTGCCCAAACGCAACGGCTCAAAACGGGAACACATGAAACGGTACACGGTCCATCCTGTTTTTTGCCGAGGGTTTCGGCGTTCGCCCGCCTTCCATTTTCATCTTCCTCGCCGGCGGATAATGGGGCGGCACTTCGCTGACGAACATCTCCATGGCCGTCACTTTTTCCCGCAACTCTTCGGCAGGCTGCCCCCAACCCCAGATTCCCGCATCCATGGAAGACGGCCGCTGCTGTCCCGTCGGACCGAAGGCAGCCCCCCCATGCTTCTTTTCCTGAATCCCGTTGATCATTGCACTCCATCCATGATTGTTTTCAGTGTTCACTGAGTTCGATCAGGCTTTCCATGTCCAGGATCAGGCCGATGCGGCCGTCGCCCAGAATGGCGCCGCCGCTGACCCCTTTCACCCGGCTGAAGGTCTCGCCCAGGTTTTTGATGACCACTTCTTCTTTGCCCAGCAATTCATCCAGCACCAGGCCCCGTTTCAGGCCCTTGTGCTCCACGGCCACCACCAGGCCGTCCCAGGGATTCTCCGTGTCTCCGGGCATATCGAACACCCGGCTCAGACGAATCAGGGGAACCAGTTCCCCCCGGAAACTGAACATCTCCCCCTTGCCGCTCACGGTGTGACAATTTTTTTTCTCCGGCCGGACGGTTTCCACGATGGTCAGGGTGGGAATGATATAGCGTTCCCGGCCCACCCGCACCACCATGCCCTCGATGATGGCCAGGGTCAGGGGCAGGGCGATTTCGAAAGTCGTCCCTTTCCCGGCCACGGAACGGATCCGCACCTGGCCTTTCAGTTTTTCGATCCGCTTTTTCACCACATCCATGCCCACCCCCCGGCCGGAAACGTCCGTCACCTGGCTGGCCGTGGAAAAACCCGGATGGAAGATGAAATCGAAAATCTGCTCGTCCGTCAGGGCCGCATTGGGCTGAATCAGGTTGCCGGCCAGGGCCTTTTCCAGAATTCGCGCTTTATTGAGCCCCCGGCCGTCATCCTGGATCTCGATCATGATGCTGCTGCCTTTGTGGTAGGCCTTGAGACAGACCACCCCATACTCCGGCTTGCCCGCGGCGAGCCGTTCCTCCGGCGTCTCCAGACCGTGATCCATCGAGTTTCGCACCATATGCACCAAGGGCTCGTAGAGTTCCTCCACCACGTTGCGGTCGATCTCGGTATCCTCGCCCTTCATTTCCAGATTGACCTTTTTACCCGATGACCGCGACAGATCCCGCACCAGCCGGATCATCTTCTGGAACGTATTCTTGATGGGCACCATGCGCATGAACATGGCGGTTCGCTGCAGGTCGGAAACGATTTTGGACAGCTGGTTGATGTTCTGATACAGCCGGGGATCGTTGGAGGAGCGGATCACCTCGTTCTGTTTCAGCATGGACTGGCTGATCACCAGCTCGCCGGTGAGGTCGATGAGGTTGTCCAGCTTCAGGGTGTCCACCTTGACCTGCAGATCCGTCGCGCTGCCGGACTTTTTCTGGCTGGCGAGGGCATCCATCACCTGGCGGGGCTGGACCAGCTTCTCGTCCACCAGGATCTTGCCGATTTTTTCCGCGGGCTTCTGTTTTTGAATGGCCAGGCCCTTCTCCAGATCTTCCGGGGCCAACTGCCCGGCTTCCACCAGAATATCCCCAAGCCGCATGGGCTTGGCCGCAAGAGCGTTCCGGAGGGCCTCCTCGATTCTGGCCAGCAGGGGTTCGATGTCGGTGGCGCCTTCCAGATCGGAGCTTCCGGCCACCAGGGCGTTCTGGATATGATGAATCATGCCCTTGAGGGTGTCCACGGACTCCAGGATGATATCGGTGATTTCCTCGGCAATGACGAATTCTCCCTTGCGGGCGCTGTCCAGCAGGTTTTCCGTGCAGTGGGCCAGGCGGTTGATGCGGGTGAGATTTAAAAAGCCGGACACCCCCTTGATGGTATGGAAGGGTCGGAAAATATCGTTGATGGTGTCCTCCGCCCGGGGATCCTGGGCCAGATCGATGAGCCGGAGCTCGATTTTTTCCAGGTTTTCCATGGCCTCCATGGCGAAATCGCGCATGATCAGAAGATCCTCATCGGCAAGCCCCGCGCCCCCTTGAATCCCCTGTTTCGATTTGTCCTCCCCGATGGGACGGGAGTCCTCCGCAACGGCGGCCGTTGTTTCCTCTCCCTGCAACTGCTTCAGCAGTCCGGAGCAATCGCCCTTGTATTCCGTATCCGTCTCCGCCGCCCGCCAGGCATCCTGCAGAACCCCCACTCCTTCGCCCAACAGATTCAGGTCGCCGGCTTCCCCCAGGATCATCCGCTCCACATAGCGGCAAAGACCCCGGGCGACTTCCCGGGGCATGGAGGCAGGCGAACCGTTCAGGGCCTGCAGCAGTTCCTCCAGGGCCACCAGCATTTGGCCCATGGCCGGTATATCATCCACCTCCAGGGTCACCGCCTTGAGGGCGATCCGTTCCAGGTTGCGGGATATCTCTTGCATATGCGTTTCCTCGGATTGGGAGATAATAGGCCATAGGCCATAGGCGGAAGCTTTTCCTATTACCTATTACTTATCAGCTATTTCCTATCAGCTGTTTTCCGCCCGCTGATACACCGCCGGGCAGACATACCGGTACGGGTGGGACAGGCTCATGAGGCTTTCGGAATGCCCCACGAACAGATACCCGCCCTCCCGCAGACAGCCATGGAAACGGTTGATCAGCCGTTCCTGCATGGCCCGGTCGAAATAAATCATCACGTTCCGGCAGAAAATGAAATCGAAGGGTTCCGGAAACGAAAACGGCTCCATCAGGTTCAGGCGCCGGAATTCAATTATCCGGCGCAAATCCGCCTTGACCCTCAGGTACCCCTGCCAGTTTCCGCAACCCTTTTGAAAATACCGGCGCTGGAAATCCCCCGGCACCGAATGGACCCGGGACTGGTGATACACGCCCTGAACCGCGCCGGCCAGCACCTTGGTGGAAATGTCCGTGGCCAGAATCCGCAAATCCGGTTTCGACTCCCGGCCCCAGGTTTCCAGAATCCACATGGCCAGGGAATACGGTTCCTCACCGCTGGAGCAACCCGCGCTCCAGACCCGGAGTTTCAACCGTTCCCCGGCCCGGGGAGAACCGGCGACAGCCGGCAGCACTTCGCGGCGTAAAAACTCGAAATGCTTTTCCTCCCGGAAAAAGCGGGTCAGATTGGTGGAAATGCTGTCCAGCATCCGGGTCAGCTCTTCCCCGTCATCCTCCTCGGTCAACAGGCGATAATACTCATTGAAGCTCCGCAGGCCCCGGCTGCGCAGGCGCTTGCCCAGACGGGCGCGCAGCAGTTCCCGCTTGTTGTCGTTCAGATGGATCCCGCACTTCCGGTAGACCAGATCCGTCAGCCGATGGAAATCGCGGTCTTGTAATTCCACTGCATGGATCATAACGGCAATTTCAAATTACGAATTTCAAATTACGAATTACGAATGGTGGATCGTATCAATCATATAAACTACTTTCGGCCAGGGGGAAGGGCGATGCGCCTGACGCGCATCGCCCTTCCTAATTACCTATAGCCTATCCCCCTATTGGCCTGTTTTCTAAAAATCCTTGAAATCCTCTTCCATGGGAATCACCTGCTCGGGATGAGCGGAGTCCCGGGCGCTTTTGGTTTCGGCCCGTTTCAGCGGCGCGTGGTGCAGGGCCAGGGGCTGGTGCGGATGGGCCGCGGCCATGATTTTCCGGCCTCCCGGTTTTTTGGCGCCGATGGATAAGGTTTTCGCCCGGCCGTTGGACGAGGCGCCGCCCACCATGGTCACGAGCTCGTCCACCATGCCTTTCATCTGTTCGGCCTGGGCGTTCATTTCCTCCGAGGCCGAGGCCGATTCCTCGGCATTGGCCGCGTTCTGCTGGGTGACCTTGTCCATCTCGGTGACGGCCTTGTTGATCTGTTCGATGCCCTGGGCCTGTTCGTTGGAGGAAGCCGCGATCTCGCCCACCAGCTGCCCCACCTTGGTGCTGCTCACCGCCACCTGCTGGAAGGCCTCGTTGGTGCGTTCCACCAGTTCCGAGCCGTCCTTGACCTTCTTCACCGTGCCTTCGATCAGGTTGGCCGTGTTCTTGGCCGCCTCGGAGGCCCGCATGGCCAGATTCCGCACCTCGTCGGCCACCACCGCGAAACCGGCCCCGGCCTCGCCGGCCCGGGCCGCCTCCACCGCCGCGTTCAGGGCCAGGAGGTTGGTCTGGAAGGCGATCTCGTCGATGGTCTTGATGATCTTGGAAGTGTCCTCGCTGGCCTTGGAGATCTCCCGCATGGACTCCGTCAGCTTGCCCATGGAATCATTGGCCGTGCCCACCACCTGTTTGGCCTCCTGCATCAGGGTGTTGGCCTGGTTGGCGTTGTCCGCGTTCTGCTTGGTCATGGAGGACATCTCCTCCAGGGAGGAGGAGCTTTCCTCGATGGAGGCTGCCTGCTCGCTGGCCCCTTCGGCCAACGACTGGCTGGCCGAGGATACCTGGCCCGAGGCCGAGGACACCTGCTCCGCGCCCTCGTTCAACCCCTCGATGATCCGCCGGATGGGCCCGGTGATGGAGCGGGTGATGAACACCGCCAGCAGCACGCCCACAGCCAGGGCCGCCAAAAGACCCACCAACACCACGGTGGCGGCGCTGCCCAGGGAGGCGGCGGCGTCACCGGCGATTTTCGAGGTGTGCTCGGCGGCGGCTTTCATCAAGCTGCTGGATATTTCCAGGACCTGACCGCCGGTTTCCGCCCGGTGGACGTTCAGTTTGTCGAGTTCCAGGAACACGTCATAGTAATTCTGCATGGCGGATTTATAGGTGGCGCCTGCCGCCAGGATTTCCCGGAGCTGCTGCTTGTTCACTGCCTGGCGGACAATGGCCTCCAGTTCCTGTCCCTTGCGCTCGATCTGGGGGAAAACCGACGCTATTCCTTCCTTCATGATACTGGCTTCCCGCCGGGCCCGGGATTGGAGGTTGGCAATGCGCGCCTCGTTGCCGAGATCGATGAGATCGTTCACCAAATTGATCTTGGTCAGCCGCTCGGTCAATTTGTCCGCCGAAGCCCCGGCCTTGATCTCCTCATGCATGGCGTCATTCTGGGATTTCAGAAAAGCGCTGGCGTTGTCCATGTACTGCTTGGCCGTGGCAGCCATGATTTCCGCGGTCTTCTCCAGTTCGGTGACGTTCTCGTCGGTCGCGCCCATCTGGCGCTCGTACTCGGCGGCCGCTTTCTTGGCCTCGTCCAGGGAGCCCTTGAGTTTCACCAGATGCTCGGCCCGGGCGGCCAGTTCCTCGGCCCTGGTGATGGTCTCCTTCACCCGGGCCATGGACTCCTTTCCGGTTTCTAGAAATTTCTGGTCATACGTAAACCCATATCCTCGAATCGCATACATGGTACTGTAGGAATTCCGTTCCAGCTCGCTGGCCAGTTGCGCCTCCGGTGCATACTCCTCGGCCAGCATGGTCGAATCCCCCACCACGCCGCGCATCTGCACCACCGCCAAAGCCCCCAGGCCCAGCATGATGACGATCAGCAACCCGAACCCCGCCGCGATCTTGGTTCCCAACTTCATGTTTGTGAACATAAACCCCCCTTTTGGAATTACGAATTAGGAATTACGAATCAGGAATGAAGGATGATTTCCATTTTTATTTCCTGTCACCCTATTCCCTATTACCCCATCCCCTGTTTCCTCACGCTGCCTTGTCGATCATCACCAGTTCGTCGCTGGTGAGCACGCGGTCGATGTCCAGGAGGATCTTCACGCCCCCCTGCATCTTGGCCATGCCCAGGATATAGTCGGTGTTCAGGCGGGTGCCGAAGGTGGGGGTGTCCTCGATGTCCTCCTTCTTGATATTGAGTACCTCGGAAACCGAATCCACCACGATGCCGATGACGATGGTGCCGCCGGGCCCCCGGATCTCCACCACGATGATGCAGGTGCGCTCGGTATAGTCCACGGGCGGCATGCCGAAGCGCACCCGCAGGTCGATCACCGGGATCACCTTGCCCCGGAGGTTGATCACGCCCTTGACAAAGGGCGGGGTCCGGGGCACGGACGTGATGGGCATCATGCCGATGATTTCCTTGATCTTGAGAATGCCGATGCCGTATTCCTCGCCGGCCATGCTGAAGGTCAGATACTTGCCCTCCCGGTCGCCGACGACCCTGACCGCCTGATCCATGGTTTCAATTTCACTCATGATACCCCCTTTTTTAACGTCAGTTACGAATTGGGAATTACGAATTGGGAATGATGGTTGTTGTTATTTATATGGTGCCATGGCGATGACTCGCCGATTTGGGAATCTTTTTGTTCATTTTCCGGAGAATCGCCGCAAGGTCCTGGAAATCACCGTCCCGGTAAGCGATGAAGCGCGGGTACAACCGCAGGGCCTGATGGACCGTCGCCTTCGTCCTGTCCGGCAGGATCAGGATGGTGCGCATGTCGCCGATGGTGGTCCGATGCCGCGAAAGCGCCTCCAGTTCCCGGCTGCCGGAGACGGCGATCACCGTGATGCGCGGTTCCGCGGATGGCTGTTGCAGGACCTTCAGCAGGGATTCCAGGGAAGCATGAAAGCATACGGCGCCTGCCCCACCGGATGCGGTGACGACGCCGCGCATCCGCTCCTCGATCTCCTTGTCACTGCCATACAGAAGTATTTCCATGGCCCCATTTCGATGGAATCGCTGCTGGAAAAGACAGTTCCCCGACCGCATGCAACGTCCGGCGGGATATGCAGGTCCTGGTGTCTCATTGGAATGGATGCGCCGAAGCGATGGAAACGGACTTGTCCGACCCGGCGGGAATCCTGTTCCGGATTGCCTGAAGCCATCCTGTTCCCGGATACAATACAAAAGATGTGCCAATGAAGCGTCAGCTGGTATTAAATTTCAATATTGCATTTTTTTAAATAGTTAGATGTTTTCATGACTTCCGGGGAGCCATGCGCGGGCACCCAAAACAGTTCGAAAAAATCGGACTGAGTCCCATACCGTAAGAAAACGGCCCCGCCATCAAGCCGCCGGAGGGCGCAAAAGGACCGCTTCCCGCCCTGCCTTTCCGCGGCAGTAAAAAACATCTTGAATCCCATACGGAAACGGTATATTCTTTTACCACTTTTCACCGAAATGCTTTTCATCTCCCGCGGACCATCCGAATCCTTACTCAGCCACTTTTTTGTAACCGATGGAAAGCGTTTTTCATCCCCCAGCACAACAAGGAGGGCTTCCATGGACAAGGCGTACCGTCAGATATCCCTGGGCTTTTCCGAGGAAAAAATCCGGGAAGGCCGTCACATCGTCTACATTTACAACGACGATTTCGAGCGGAAGAGAACCATGGCCAAATTCCTTCAGCAGGGCCTCCTGGACGGGGAAAAGGTCCTCTACCTGGTGGACGACATTTCGCCGGATGAAATGCGGCGGGAGCTGTTGGATCTGGGAGTGGACGTGGACACGCGCCAGCAGGACTTCGACCTGACCGAAGGGCATTTCACCCGTTGCCCCAACCGGTATTTTTCACCGGATTTCATGCTCGGCGTGGTGGGGGACTATTACGACGACGCTCTCCGGGAGGGGTATGCCGGGGCCCGGGGCGCCGGCGAAATGTCTTGGGCCCTGGTGGAAGGCCGGTCCACGGTTCCCGATCTGCTGGACTACGAGGCCAGGCTGAACGGAATCCTTTCCGACCATCCCCTGACAACCGTCTGCCAGTATGACGCCAGGCGCTTCGACGGGGCCCTGATCATGGACATGCTCAGCGTCCATCCCATGATGATCGTCCGCGGCCAGCTGGTCAAAAACCCCAGTTATGTGGAACCGGAAATTTTCCTCAAGGAATACCGGGAACGTATGGCCCGCAATACCGCGAAAGGATGATGCCTTGAATTCGGAAACACTGGGCCGGCTGCTGCTGCTGCAGAGCACCATCCACGTCATGCGGGGCAATGAGGCCATGGCGCGTTTCGCCTGCCGGGGCTTGTCCGGGATTCCCGGTTTCGAGTCCACCGCCATGTTCATCGCCGGCCGATATTATACCGAAGGTGACGGTTTATGCATCCCGGAAGAGGAATGCCGCGGGTTGCA
The DNA here is from genome assembly GCA_049320885.1 of Thermodesulfobacteriota bacterium. GTDB lineage: Bacteria > Desulfobacterota > Desulfobacteria > Desulfobacterales > SURF-7 > DYJD01. Next base: position 32,432 of record JBMORA010000025.1, read on the forward strand.
CCACCGCCTGGCCGACCCGAACTTCCGGCGGACCGACCGGGAACGCTGCCTGAAGGAATTCGAGACCCGGCATGGCGTCCGGTGCCTGCTCATCGAAACCAGTTTCTCCCTGTATGGTTTTCTGGTCGTGCCGCAGCCCGACGCCGGGCGTCCGGAAGACATCCTGCCCTACGTCCGGAATTCCCTGAATCTCATCGCCCTGATCATCGAAAACAACCGGCAACAGGAAGAACTGCTCCGCAGCAAGCAGGAACTGGAGGCAGCCGTTGCGGCGCGCACCCGGGAGCTGGAAACCGCCAACCGGGAACTAACGGCGGAAATCGCCGAGCGCCGGCGGGCCGAACAGGAACGCAAAGCCCTCCAGGATCAATTGATCCAGTCCCAGAAACTAGAGTCCATCGGCCGCCTGGCCGGAGGCGTGGCCCATGATTTCAACAATATGCTGGCGGTGATTCTCGGCAATACCGAAATGCTGCTGGAAGCCCTGGAACCATCGGATCCGCGGCGTTCGGAACTGGAGGAAATCAAAAAAGCCGCAACTCGATCGGCGGATCTCACCAGTCAATTGCTGGCCTTTGCCCGCAAGCAGCTGGTGAAACCCAGGATACTGGACTTGAACCGGACCATCGCGGGCATGCTGAAAATGCTCGGCCGCCTCATCGGCGAAAACATCGCGCTGGAGTGGCGGCCGGGAGCGGATTTGTGGCCGGTGAGGATCGATCCGGCCCAGGTGGATCAACTCATCGCCAATCTGTGCCTCAACGCCCGCGACGCAATCTCCGGCGAGGGCCGCATCGCCATCGCCACCGGGAACATCCGGCCGGAAACGGCGGGCGGCGACCGTCCCATAGCGCCTTCCGGCGACCATGTCGTCATAACCGTGACCGACAACGGCTGCGGCATGGAAACGGCCGTGCTCGCGCACCTCTTCGAACCGTTCTTCACCACCAAGGACGTGGGCAAGGGCACGGGCCTGGGACTGGCCACGGTGTATGGAATCGTAAAGCAGAACAACGGCTTTATCACGGTGGACAGTTCGCCCGGTGCGGGGGCGACCTTCCGGATTTACCTGCCGCGGTATCCGTTCCCGGCCGATGACGGGCAGACCGCGCCCCGGACAAAAGTCCTGCCGGGACGCAATGAGGTCATTCTCCTGGTGGAGGATGAACCCGCGATCCTGAGCACCGGCAAGGCCATGCTGGAAAAACTCGGCTACTGCGTCTTGTGCGCCAGCACGCCCGGCCAGGCCCTGCAACTGGCGCAGCGCCACAACGGCACGATCCACCTGCTGATGACCGACGTCATCATGCCCGAGATGAACGGCCGGGATCTGGCGAAAAAAATGCTGGCATTCCAACCGCATCTCAAGCATCTGTTCATGTCCGGCTACTCCGCCGACATCATCACCCATCACGGAGCATTGGACGACGGCATCCAATTCATCCAGAAACCATTCACCAAACAGGAACTCTCCGTCAAAATCAGGGCCGTGCTCGATCAATAGATGCAACGAGGTTCCGTGATGCCCCTCCAGACGCCAAAAAAACTCCTGTGGACCTTCGTCCTCCTGCTTTTCATCGGCGGAGGCTCCCCGCCCGGGACGAAGGCGGCAGACAGCCCTGCCGCCCCCCGGCGCACCCTCAGGGCCGCCAGCGAACTGGACTATCCGCCCTTCGCCCTGGTCCGGAAAGATGGCGCGGCCGACGGGTTCTCCGTGGAGCTGCTGCAAGCCGTTGCCCATGCCGTCGGGCTCGATGTCGCCGTCGACGTCGGTCCCTGGCATGTCATCAAGCAGCAGCTGGCGGACGGACACCTGGATGTGCTGCCGCTGGTGTCCTACTCGGCGGAACGGGATCGGGTCTTCGATTTCACCAGTCCCTATCTGCGCATGCATGGAAGCATTTTCGTGCGCAGGGAGGAAACCGCCATCCGGGCGGAAGCCGACCTGCGCGGCAGGGAAGTCCTGGTGATGCGCGGTGACACGGCCCATGAATACGCCCTGAAAAACGAACTCACGGACCACCTGATCCTCACCGATACCTATGAGGAGGCCTTCCGCCTGTTGTCTTCCGGCAGACACGACGCCGTGATCGTGCAGCAGGTCGTGGGTTTCCAGATCATGAAAAAACTGGGCATCGACAACCTCACGGCCGTCGGTTCCGGTCAGGAAACCAGCCTGAAACCCATGGCCCGCCCCCTGTCCGGCTTTGAGCAGAAGTTCTGCCTCGCCGTCCGGGACGGCGATGCGGAGCTCCTGGCCCTGTTGAACGAAGGCCTCTCCATCGTCATCGCCAGCGGCGCCTACGACCGGCTGTACGCCAAATGGTTCGAACCCATCCTGCCCAAACCGCCGCTGCCCGTCTCCGTGATCCTGACCTATCTGCTGGCGGTTCTCGGCCCCCTGATCTTCCTGTCGGCTCTGGCCGTGCTCTGGTATCTGAAACGGGAAGTCGCCCGGCGCACCCGGTCCCTCCGGGAGGAAATCCTTGAACGCCGGCGCAGCGAGGAAGCCCTTGCCGCCAGCCGCGAGCAGTTCATGCTGGCGGTGAAGGGAACCCAGGACGGCATCTGGGACTGGGATTTGCGGACCAACAGCCTCTATCTCTCGCCCCGCTGGAAAGCCATCATCGGGTACGGCGACGAGGAACTGGCCAACACCTTCGAAACCTTTGAAAGCCATTTACATCCCGATGACAGGCCGCGGGTCATGGATTCCGTGGATCGCTACCTGAGAGGGGAAATGCCGGTGTACGCCGTCGAATTCCGCTTCCGGCACAAGGACGGTTCCCATCGCTGGATTCTGGCCCGGGGGGAAGCCTTGCGGGATGAAAACGGCCGCTCCTATCGCATGGCGGGCTCCCATACCGACATAACGGAGCGCAAGCAATCCGAGGAAGCCCTGCGGGAAAGCGAAAAGCGTTTCCGCCAGGTGTACGAACATGCCGCCGTGGGGCTGGCCCGGGTTTCACCCGGATTCCGGATCATGACCGCCAACGAAGCGTATTGCCGCATGCTGGGGTATCCGGAGGAAGAACTGATCGGCAAGCACTTGCAGGACATCACCCATCCGGAGGTCCTGGAGGAGAACATCCGCAACCAGATCCGGCTCGGCGCAGGGGAAATCGATCATTTCCGCATGGAAAAACGCTTCATTCACAAACAGGGCCATACCATCCACGGGGTCCTGGACGCCAACCTGATCCGGGATGCGGCAGGCCGGCCCCTGTATTTTCTGGGCAGCGTCGTGGATATCACCGACCGCATCCAGGCTGCGGAAATGCAGGAAAAACTCCAGGACAGGCTCCAGCAGGCCCAGAAAATGGAAGCCATCGGCACCCTGGCCGGCGGCATCGCCCATGATTTCAACAATATTTTATTTCCCCTGCTGGGGTTTACGGAGATGCTCCAGGAGGATCTGCCGGCGGGCAGCCCGCTGCACGCCAATGTCCGGGAAATTCTCCAGGCCATCATGCGCGCCCGGGATCTGGTCCAGCAGATTCTGGCCTTCAGCCGGCAGTCGGAACTGGAAATCCGGCCCATCCGGCTTCAGCCGGTCCTGAAAGAGGCCCTCAAGCTGCTTCAGGCCACCATTCCGAAAACCATCCGCTTCTCCCAGACTATCGACGCCGCCTGCGGCATGGTTCTGTGCGACCCGACCCAGGTCCATCAGATCATCATGAACCTGGCCACCAATGCCTACCATGCCATGGAGGAAACCGGCGGCGAACTCCGGGTCGAGCTGCGGCAGGTCCGGGTGGAGAAACGAGATCCGGAGACGGGCGGCATTCCGCCCGGCGACTATGCCCGGCTGACGGTCGCGGATACGGGTGCCGGCATCCCAGGGGAGATCCTCGACAAGGTGTTCGATCCGTATTTCACCACCAAGGCCCAGCATAAAGGCACCGGCCTGGGGCTTTCGGTGGTCCACGGAATCGTCACACGCTGCCACGGCGAAGTTCGCATCGCAAGCCCGCCGGGACGGGGAACGACGGTGACGGTCTACCTCCCGGTCATGGCGACGGCCCCGGAAACGGATGCGGAAGCCGAGGTCAAACCCGCGCCGGGGGGCACGGAAAGGCTCCTCCTGGTGGACGATGAACCGGCCATCGTACGCATGGAGCAGCAAATGCTGGAACGCCTGGGATATCATGTGACCGCCCGCACCGGAAGCGTCGAAGCCCTTACGGCCTTCAAAGAGGCGCCCCGAGCCTTCGACCTGGTGATCACGGACATGACCATGCCCAACATGACCGGCATCCAACTGACAGCGGAGATCAAGGCCATCCGGCCGGACATGCCCGTGATCATCTGCACCGGCTTCAGCGATCAACTGAACGAAGAAAAATGCCGGCTGTCGGGCATCGCGGCCTACGTGCTCAAACCGCTGATCAAACGGGAAATCGCCGCAGCCATCCGAATGGTTCTGGATGCAGGTGATCCCTGTTGACATTTTTGCCAGAATTTCATTAGATACCCATAAAAAACAGCTTCATTCAGCAACCGGATACGATTGTATGGCGAGCGACAAGACACCCCATGGCTCCTCCCCGCCCTCCCGCCGCCATGCGGGGCCCCCGTCAGGGCCCGAAGGCGACTCCGCCGAACGAAAGAAAACGGAACAGGCCCTGCGGGAAAGCGAGGAGCGGTTCCGTTCCCTGGCCGAGCTCCTGCCGGAAGCCGTCTTCGAGATGGATCTGGAAGGCCGGCTGACCTACGTCAACCGCCTGGCCTTTGAACAATTCCGCTACCCCCTGGAAAGCTTCGAGCAGGGCCTGAACGCCTTTGACATGATCGTGCCCGAGGATCGCAAGCGGACATTCGAAAATGCCATGCGCATCGTCCATGGCGAGGATATCGGACTCCAGTCCTACAAGGGGCTGAAAGCCGACGGCACCGTCTTCCCCATTCTGATCCATGCATCGGCCATCCTCCGGGAAGGAACGGCGGTGGGCATCCGGGGCGTTGTCATCGACATGTCCGAACAGCAGAAAGCCAACGAGGAACGCGAAAAAATGTGGCGTCTGCTGGACGCCGCCATTCTGCATTCCCCCGTGGGCATCCTCATCGCCGACGCCCCGGACGTCACCATCCGGTTCGCCAATCCGGCGGCCCTGGGCATCCGGGGAGGCGACCTCAACTCCCTGACCGATATCGATGTCGGCAGCCACTCTGCCAGGTGGCAGATCTTCCGGACCGACGGCAGCCCTTTCCCGCCCCAAGACCTGCCCCTATCCCGGGCCGTCCTCAAGGGCGAGATCACCCAGAACCAGGAAATGACCATCCGGGACGAAAACGGCGGGGACCACCTGATTTCCGCCAATGCCGCGCCCATCTATGATGCGGAAGGCGGCATCACGGCCGGCATCGTCGTTTTCCACGATATCACGGAACGGAAACGCACCGAAGAGGCCCTGCGCAAAAGCCAGGAAAGAATGGACGCCATTTTCCAGGCCATCGCCGACCCCATCGTGGTCTACGACAAGCAAGGATTTCCGGAAACCGTCAATCCGGCCTTCACGCAAGTGTTCGGCTGGACCCTGGAGGAATTGCGCGGCCGGCGCATCCCCTTTGTCCCCGAGGACCAGCAGGAACTGACCTCCCGCCTGATCCGGGAGTTATACGAAACCGGCACACCGGTGCGTTTCGAGACCAAACGCCTGACCAGGGATCATCGAATTCTTGACGTCCTCATCGGCGCGGCCATCATCAGGGGGACCGCGGGCGACCATTACGGCATGGTGGTCAATATCAAGGACATCACCGAACACAAACACCTGGAGGCCCAGTTCCGACAGGCCCAGAAGATGGAGGCCATCGGCACCCTCACCGGCGGCGTGGCCCATGACTTCAACAACCTGCTCATGGCCATCCAGGGCCGGATATCCCTGCTGCTGGCGGACATGAAAGGGAACCAACGCCATCTGGAACATCTCCAGGGCATGGAGGAATATGTCGAAAGCGCCGCCACCCTCACCCGGCAGCTGCTGGGCTTTGCCAAGGGAGGAAAATACGAAACCAAATCCACGGACCTCAATGTCCTGATCCGGGAACAGAACAGTCTGTTCGGCCGTACCCATAAGGAAATCCGGTTCCATGAAAAATTCAGCGCCGGGCTCTGGAGCGTGGAGCTCGACCGCGGTCAGTTCCAGCAGGTGCTGCTGAATCTCTATGTCAACGCCTGGCAGGCCATGCCCGGCGGCGGGGATCTGTTCGTTGAAACCGCCAATTGCCAAATCGACGAAAACCATCTCATGCCCTATGGATTGAAACCCGGCCGCTATGTCAAACTGACAGTGACCGACAACGGCATCGGCATGGATCAGGCCATCCAGAGCCGGATATTCGAGCCCTTTTTCACCACCAAGGACCGGGGACGGGGGACAGGCCTGGGCCTTGCCTCCACCTACGGCATCGTCAAAAATCACGGCGGTTTCATCAATGTCCACAGCGAAAAAGGCGCCGGCGCCACCTTCACCATCCATCTGCCCGCCTCGGACAAGCAGGTGGAAACCATCCACAAATTTTCCCTGGAAGTCCTGCGGGGAACGGAAACCATCCTGCTGGTGGATGATGAGGCGATGATCATCGATGTCGGCAAACAGCTCCTGGAAACCCTGGGATATACCGTCCTCACCGCCCGGGATGGATACGAAGCCGTCCGGGTGTTCCGGGACCATCAAGCCGGGATCCGGCTGGTGATCCTGGACATGATCATGCCGGGCATGGGCGGCGGGGAAGTCTTTGACCGGCTCCGGGAATTGAATCCGGCCGTCCCGGTGCTGCTTTCCAGCGGCTACAGCCTAAGCGGTCAGGCAGCGGAAATACTGAAAAAAGGCTGCAACGGATTTATCCAGAAGCCGTTCAATCTCTCTGTGCTTTCGCAAAAAATAAGAGAGATCATTACGAATTAGGAATTACGAATGAAGGATGGGGTCATTTTGATGTTCCTGTTCGGGAAATCGGCTGACGAATTCACTGAAACACAGCACCGGAGATGGGGAAATGAAGGAAAATGTGGTGCAGGTGAAGAGTTATGCGTTCGCGCTGCGAATGATGAAGCTGTATCGCTGGTTATGTGAGAAAGAAAAGGCGTTTGCGCTTGCCACGCAGGTCCTTCAATCCGGCACATCCATCGGCGCCAACGTGGAAGAAGCCATTGGCGGTCAGTCCGAGAAAGATTTCAACTCAAAAATGAATATCGCCTACAAGGAGGCCCGCGAAACCCACTATTGGCTGCGCCTGCTTCGTGATTCTGGTATGATGGATGAAAAAGCGTTCGGTTCGATCATCGCGGATTGCGAGGAACTGATGAAAATCATCGGCTCCATCAACAAGACCATGAAATCAAAAATAAAGACGCAAATCCACAATTCCTAATTCGTAATTCCTAATTCGTAATTATTTTTTTTATTTTCTCTCCAAGCGCCCCGGCCGAAAACGGTTTCTGAATGAAATTCACACCGCTGTCCAGAACCCCCTGGCGGAGGATGACATTTTCCGTATAGCCGGACATATACAGGGCCCTGGTTTCGGGATGCAGGGCCGTGATCCGTTGAACCAGTTCCTTGCCTTTCATTTCCGGCATGACTACGTCGGACAGCACCAGGTGGATCGGCCCCCGGTGGTTTTCGGCCAGCTCCACGGCCATCGGTCCGCCGCCGGCTTCCAGCACATGGAAGCCGCCCTTTTTCAGCATGGTGGCGACCAGCCGGCGCACCGTCGGGTCGTCCTCCACCACCAGGATCGTGGCCCGGCCTTCCGGCGCCGCCGGGCTTGCCGCCGGTTTTTCTTCCACGACCGGCGTCTCCGCCACCTTCGGCAGATACACCTTGAACGTGGTGCCCTGCCCCGGCTCGCTATACACCCAGATATTGCCGCCATGCTGCTTGACGATGCCGTACACCATGGAAAGACCGAGCCCGCTGCCTTCCCCCACGGCCTTGGTGGTAAAAAACGGTTCGAAGATGTTGGCCTGGGTCGCCGCATCCATCCCCAATCCGTCATCGCTCACCGCCAGCAGGGCATAAATCCCCGGCGTGACCCCCGGTTTCTGACGGCTGCAAGTCTCGTCCAGGATCACCTCCGCCGTCTCAATGGTCAGACAGCCGCCGTCGGGCATGGCATCCCGGGCATTGACCGCCAGGTTCATGATGACCTGCTCCAGCTGGGCCGCATCCGCCCGCACGGGGATCTCGGCGGAAGACAATTCCAGGTGGATGCGGATATCCTCGCCGATGGTCCGGGCCAGCAGTTTTTCGAAATTCCGGATGATCCGGTTGAGGTCCACGGTCCTCATTTCCAGCATCTGCTTGCGGCCGAAGGCCAGGAGCTGGCGGGTCAGGGCTTTGGCGCGGTTGCCGGCGTCCACCATTTCCTTCAGGCTCTCCCGGAAGGCATGCTCCGGCCCCATGGTTTCCAGGAGCATGTCGCCGTAGCCCAGAATGATCGACAACATGTTGTTGAAATCATGGGCCACGCCCCCGGCCAGGCGCCCGATGGCCTCCATTTTCTGGGATTGCAGCAACTGGGCCTGGAGTTTTTCCTTCTCCGCCGCCGCCTGCTTGGCGGCGGTGATATCCTCGAAACTCACGGCAAAACGGCCCGGCTGGGGGCAGAAAGCCGACACCCGGTAATGGCGGTCCAGATCCGCGGCGTAATTCTCGAATTGTATCGGCCGGCCGGTCAAGGCCACCTGCCCGTAGGTATCGATCCAGTGGGCTTCGGTATTCGGCATGACCTCGGTCACCGTGCGGCCGACAATGGTCCCGGCCGCCAGACCGGTCATGCGCTCAAAGGCCGGATTGACCTCCAGAAACCGGTAATCCACGGGCTTTCCCGCTTCATCGCAGATGATGTCGTGAACGGCGAAGCCTTCCAGCATGCTGAAAAACAGATCGCGGTAGCGCTGCTCGCTGCTGCGCAGGGCCTCCCGGGCTTCGCGCTCCGCGGATTGATCCCGGAACACCAGCACCACGCCGGCGACGTCGCCCTCCTCCATGCGGATGGGCGCACCGCTGTCGGCAATGGGAATTTCCGTTCCGTCGCGGGCGATGAGCAGGGTATGATTGGCCAGGCCCACCACCTGCCCCTCCCGCAGGACCCTGGCCACGGGGCTTTCCACCGCCAGACGGGTTTCCTCGTTGATGATCCGGAACACCTCGTCCACGGGCCGGCCGGCGGCCTCCGCCATGCCCCAGCCGGTGAGGTTTTCAGCCGCCGGGTTCAGCATGGTGATGTTTCCGTCCGCGTCCGTTGCGAGAACGCCGTCGCCGACGCTCAGCAGGGTCATGCGGTGGCGGGTCTCGCTGACCGACAATTCCAGCCGGGCCATGGACAACTCCCGGAAATGGATCTTCCTGTCCCGCTGGATCAGGGCGATCACCGCCGCCGCCATACCAGCCATCAGGGTTCCGATCAAGGCCGCTATCAGAACGGATAATGAATGCCAGGCCGCGAAGACCTCCCGAACATCCATCTTGGCCACCATATACCAAGGAGAATCCGGCACGCGGCCCAGGACCGACAGCACCTCGATTCCCCGATAATCCCGCCCTTCCACGACACCCGTGCGTCCCAGCACCGCCATCACCGCCGGCACGTCCGTGCGGCTCAGCGGCAGACGCAGGGCCAGGGCCGTTCGCTCCCGGAACCGCAGGTCGTTGAGAAACAGGACCTGCTCGCCGTCCCGGCGCACCAGCAGGGTTTCGGCGCTGGAACTGGGAATGGGCCAGGACCGGATCAGGGGGAACAGCGCCCTGCCGGGGTCCACCTGCAGAACGACAGCCCCCAGCGGCACCGGCGATCCGCCGGTTTGGCGGTAAAAAGGCACCACCACATCCATATGAATGATTCCATCCAAAGGCCGGTGGTGGAGGTCGCTGAGCACGGGCCGCCGTGTCCGCAGGGCCGCCTTCAATGCCCGGAATGCCTCTTCGTGAAGCCTCCCGGATGTCTGATCAAGCCCAAACCGAATCCTTCCCTCGGGTTCCACCACCAGGACATCGGCATATTGCTCGTGCTCGCGCAGGAAATGCAGATACTGCAACACGACCTCCATGGCTTCCATGCGGGGATGTTCCAGGCAATCGGCCAGGTCGCGTGAAAAAGAGGCATTGGCCATGAGCAGGGCGGCATCCTCCTTCATCTCATCCCGCCAGTTGACGATCTGGTCTGTCTTCAGCCGGCCGATGGCCTGCAATTCCTCAAGCGCCGCGCCCCGCATCGCCAGTCCCTGGGAGCGGTAGAACCAGGTTCCCCCGGCCAGCGCCAGGAGCATGAGAAATCCGATGCCCGGCAGCACCCATGTAGCCGATGGTTTGTTTTTCATGATGACGAATTCCATTCCGTGGTTTCAGATACAGCTTCTCCGGCCTTCGCCGTCAGTTGCCCGGCAGGGAGATCCCGTGCAGCTTGAGCAGTTCGTAATACCGCGAGCGCGACAGGCCCGCAATCCGGCAGGCCTTGGGGACATCGCCGCCGACAGTGGCGGACAGTTCCCGGAGATATTCCTGTTCGGCCTTCAGGGCCGCCTGCTTCCGGATCTGTTTCAGGGACATGGTTGTTCCCGGCAGAACCCGGCCCGTTCCGGCTGAACGACGCGCTTCCGGCAGCGCCGACTGGGCCGCCAGAATCCGTATCGGCTCGGGCAGATGCCGGGCGAACAGCAGGGGCTCCGACACCGCCGTGGCCACGGCGACATCCAGAACCGTCACCAGTTCCCGCACGTTGCCGGGCCAGGAATAGGCTTCCAGAGCCTCGAAAAAATCGCTGGAGCAGGATTTCATTTCAATCCCGCGGCGCTCGCACAGGCGGTGGACGTGATGAACCGTCAGCGGGCGGATATCTTCCGGACGCCGGGCCAGTTTCGGCAGCTCGATGGTCAGCCCACGGATCCGGTACAAGAGATCCTTGCGGAATTCCCCTGCGGCCACCAGCTGGTTCAGATCCATGTTGGTGGCCGCCACCAGCCGAAAATCACTGCTGCGCACCTGCCGGCCGCCCACCGGGCGGTATTTCCGTTCCTGGAGCACCCGCAGCAAGGATTTCTGGTTGACCGGGGCCAGTTCGCCGATTTCATCCAGAAACAGGGTGCCCCGGTGGGCCTCGGTGATCAGCCCGTCGCAATCCTGCTCGGCGCCGGTGAAGGCCCCTTTGACATAGCCGAAGAGAATGCTTTCCATCAACGTGTCCGGCAGGCAGGCACAATCCACCACCACAAAATTCCGCTCGGCGGCCGCGCTGTTCAGATGAATGGCGCGGGCGAACAGATCCTTGCCCGTTCCGGTTTCGCCGGTGATCAGCACGTTCAGATCGCTGCCGGCGGCCCTGGCCAGCAGATCCAGGGACTCCCGGAATCGCACGCTTTCCCCCACGACGCCCTCCAGTTTAAGGGCCACCGGATGTCGGCGATTCAGGGCAGCTTTTTCCCGGTATTGAATCACCCGCTTGATGGTGAGCAGGGCGTTTTCACTGGAATCCGTTTTTTGAATGTAATCCCAGGCCCCGTTGCGGATGGCCAGTTCAGCCCCCCGGGCGTCACCGAAACCGGTCATGATGATCACCTCCGGCGCGTCGGGAGTCCGCCGGATTTCCGGCAGCATTTCCAGGCCGTCGCCGTCCGGCAGATTGACATCCAGCAGCACCACGTCGTACGGATTGGAGCGGAGTTCCAGCAGGCCTTCCGCCGCATGATGCCGGCTGGCGGCATGATGACCCATGCGGGTCACCAATTCCGTCAACATCCGACATACATGTTCGTCGTCGTCGATGATCAGCACATTCGCCATGGAAAAGGGTTCCTGGAAAGTTATCTGTTGGAGTTTGTCCGGGTTCCAGCCGCTTGCTGACGATTGGCTTGGATGACAAGGGTTGAATCGCCAATGTTGGAGCCATATTGCCCTATTTTTACGGAAAACGAAAGCCCGACTTTTAAAGCGCTTGCTTTTTTCAATTGATTTGATACACTTCCCAGAATTGGTGGAGTGGAATCGTATTTCTTTTTTCCAATTCCATCACCCATACGGAAAGCTTTTCAAAACGGCTCACCGGTTCATTGGCGCCTCCAACTCCATATCATCAGGCTCGGGTCCATCCCTGGAAGGAATCAGGCGCCCCGGTATTGTTTCATAAGGAAAAGCGCATGCCCATCCATCATCCCCCGCTTTCCCGTGACGAGTTTCCTTCGCCGGCCGTAGCCCCTTCGACGGAAAAGGCATTTATCATCGAGGTGCTGCGATCCATCAACCGGGCCACGGATTTATCCATGATCGCAGACATCGTCACCACCCAAATCCGCATCTGGCTGGGTATGGCGGCCGCGGGAATCCGTCTGAAACAGGGCCTGGATTATCCCTATTTCGCAACGGTCGGTTTTTCTCCGGATTTTATCGAAACGGAGAGCCATTTATGCGCCCAGGATGGCGACGGGCGATCGATCATGGACACGACCGGTATGCGAATGCTGGAATGCATGTGCGGCGCGGTTCTTTCCGGCCGCATCGGTTCCGACCCGTCTTGTTTTACGGCATACGGCAGCTTCTGGACCAATAGCACAACCGACCTTCTTGCGGCGACGAAAGGGAACTCCGGCGTATTCCACCCCAGAAACCGCTGCAACACCGAGGGCTTCGAATCCATCGCCCTGATCCCGCTGAAAACCGCCGGGGAAACCGTGGGTCTGTTGCAGTTCAACGACCACCAAAAAAATCGATTGTCCCGCGAAACGATTCATCTGCTGGAGCCCATCGCCGGCAACATCGCCGCTTCCATCGCCCACCGGCTGGCCATCGAAACCATCAAGGAGAATGAGCAGAAGCTGCGACAAACCCAGAAAATGGAAGCCATCGGGGCCCTGGCCGGCGGCATCGCCCATGATTTCAACAATATCCTGTTCCCATTGATCGGTTTTGCGGAAATGCTCCAGAGCGATCTGCCGGAAAACGGCAAGCACCGGGAATTCACCGACGAGATCCTGAAAGCCGCCTTGCGCGCCAAGGAACTCGTCAAGCAAATCCTGGCCTTCAGCCGGGAGGCGGAAAAGGAAATCAAGCCGTTACAGATTCAACTGATTCTGAAGGAGGTGCTCAAACTCATCCGCTCCACCCTTCCCGCCACCATCCGGGTGAAGCAGAATATCGACAACCGCTGCGGCATGGTGCTGGCCGACCCCACCCATATTCACCAGATCGCCATGAACCTGATCACCAACGCGTATCATGCCATGGAGGATACCGGCGGCACCCTGACCATCGGCCTGAAGGAAACGGTCTGCGACCATCGCGGCCGTCCCAGCTCCAATCTTGCTCCGGGCGAATATGTCGTTCTCAGTGTGGCGGACACCGGCTGCGGCATGAACAAAACCACCTTGGAAAAAATATTCGACCCCTATTTCACCACCAAACCCAAGGAAAAAGGCACCGGCCTGGGGCTTGCCGTCATCCACGGCATCGTGAAAAGCTATTACGGCGATATCCTGGTGCGCAGCGAACCCGGGCAGGGATCGGCATTCGAGATCTATCTGCCCCGGGGAACCGGCCTGAACGAGCCGGACACATCGTTCCCCGGTCTTGAAACGGCTAAAGGCTCGGAGCAAATCCTGCTGGTGGACGACGAGGAACCGATCCTGAAAATGGAAAAACAGATGCTGGAAATGCTCGGCTACCGCGTGGAAACCCGGACCAGTGCCCGGGAGGCGCTGGCGGCCTTCTCCGACCGTCCCGAGGTCTATGACCTGGTCATCACCGACATGACCATGCCGGATATGACCGGAGCGGATCTCTCCCGCCGGCTCCTGAAAATCCGGCCGGATCTGCCCATCATTGTCTGCACCGGGTTCAGCGAAAAAATTACGCCGGAGATCGCCTTTCATATCGGCATCAAGGGGTTTCTGACCAAACCGGCCGTCAAATCGGAGCTAGGGGCCATTCTCCGCAAGGTTCTGGATGAGCGCCGCGGCAATGATTGATTCCGCCGGGCCCCTCTGACAACGCGGCGGCCCGCCGGCTGGACGCATCAGGAACCGGCATAGCGGACGGGATCCGTGATCCCCGCCTCCCGGAATCCTTTTTTGCGCAGCCGGCAACTGTCGCAGCGTCCGCAGGCAACCCCATCCGGCGACGGATCATAACAGCTGTGTGTCATGGAATAATCCACCCCCAACGAGACGCCCTTTTGAATGATTTCCGCCTTGGTCAGGTGGATCAGGGGGGTATGGATATGAATGGCGACTTTCTGTTCCACGCCGATCCGGGTCGCCAGATTGGCCATGCGTTCGAACGCCGCGATGTATTCAGGACGGCAATCCGGGTAGCCGCTGTAGTCCAGGGCGTTGACGCCGATAAAAATGTCCGCGGCCGGAATCACTTCGGCCCAGGCCAGGGCATGGGCGAGAAAAATGGTGTTGCGCGCGGGAACATAGGTGACGGGAATCCGGTCGGCCATACCGCTCGTATCCCGTTCCTTGGGCACTTCAATATCGTCCGTCAGGGCGGATCCGCCGATCTTGCGCAGATCGGCATGGACCACCAGATGCTGGGCGGCGCCGAATATCCTGGCCGCTTTTTCCGCGGCCGCCAGTTCCTGGTGATGCCGCTGACCATAAAAAAAACTCAGGCTGTAAATCTCAAATCCCGCCTGTCTGGCGATGGCCATCACGGTGGTGGAATCGAGGCCGCCGCTGGAAAGCACCACGGCCTTCTTGGTTCGCGAGTTCTTCATACGCCCCTTTCGACGTCCGGCCACAGAATTCGATGCAACTGGACCTGGAAGCGGACGTCCAGCCGGTCTTCCAGAATCCATTCCGCCAGTTGCGCCGGTTTCATTCCAGGGGCCGCCGGTGAAAACAGGAGCCGGCGGCCCGCAATCCCCGCAATCCCCGGAGAGCCGACAAGGGATTTGGCATATTCATAATCCGCCCGGTCCGTGAGCACGAATTTAAGCTGATCCCTCTCCCCCAATCGCCCCAGGTTGTCCATGTCCATCCGGTCCGCCATTCCGCTGCCGGGACATTTGACATCCAGGATTTTCACGCAGCGCGCATCCACCGCGCCGATATCGTAACTGCCGTTGGTTTCCAGCAACACCTCAAACCCCTGATCCAGCAAATTGCGGATCAGCAGCGGCGTTTCCGCTTGCAGCAGCGGCTCGCCGCCGGTCACTGCCACCAGCCGGCAGCCATACCGCGTAACGCGCTCCAGGATATCGGTCAGCGCCATCACCTCGCCGCCGTCCCAGGCATACCGCGTATCGCAATAGCCGCACCGCAGGTTGCAGCCGCTCAGCCGCACGAACACGCACGGCCGGCCCGCATCCAGCGACTCCCCCTGAATGCTATGGAATATCTCACAAACGGTTATCACATTCCCTTCCTTCGCCGGCCGGCGGACCGGCAACAATTGCCCCATCCTTCATTCGTAATTCATAATTCGTAATTCGTAATTATTTTTTCTTCCCCTCAAACAACTGGCAGGCCATCCCCGAGCTGTTCAGCACCGAAATCGACGGAAGGGTTTTGGACTTGAAATTCATCGCCCGGCACCCATACGGAAAACGGGGGTCCCAGGTAATGTAGTAGTGTTTACACTTTCGGCAATCTATAGTAATGTTCTTACTGGAATCCACCGGCGACAAGAGCAGCCTCCCCGCAGAATGGTACCAGTATACCCGGCTGCGTGATATTTTCAAGCAGGAAAAACGCATGATCCGATCCTTCCTCACGCGCAATAAAAAAGCCTTCAACGAGTATCTGGCCTTCCGGAAACAACTGTTTACCGAATTGGCCCCCAAGGACAGCGAGGACATTCTCTATCTCCTGCCCTGGCTGCTGAGCATCAACCACAAGGCCTGTCCCGGTTATGTCGCGGCCCTGGAAAAACCGTTCCGGATATTCGGAATCGACAACGACAGGCTGATCCGCTCCCGGGAGGAAAATTTCAAACAGCGTTTCGGGGTGCCGCGCAAAGGCTCCCTGCTGGCCGGCGGAGCCGGTTGTCCGCCCATAGAAGGCGTTTATACCATCGGCAGCGTCGGCACCGTCAGCCAGACCAGCGCCTCGGACTGCGACATCTGGGTCTGCTGCGACAAGACCCGCTATTCCGCAACCGACTGGCGCCGCCTGAATCAGAAGATCAATCTCATCAAGGACTGGATGGATCAAAACCTCCGGCTGCCGGTTTATTTTTTTCTGACGGATATCGAGGATATCCGCCACGGCCGCTTCGGCCGGGTGGACATGGAAAGCGCCGGCAGCACCCAGAAAAACGTTCTGAAAGAGGAATTCTATCGCACCTGCATCGTCATCTGCGGCAAACTCCCCTTGTGGTGGCTGACCTGGGATGGCGCAAGGCCGGTGGATTACCGGGCTGCGGCAACCTTGGTTGCGGACCGCCTCCAAGGGCATTATGATATCATCGATTTCGGCGACCTGGATGCCATCGGCAAGGCCGAATATCTAGGCGCCGCGCTCTGGCATCTCCACAAATCCCTGAACAATCCCATTAAAAGCATTATCAAGATGTTTCTCCTGAAAATTCTGCTAGATGCGCCCGAAGGCGTGCTCATTTGCCACCAATTCCGCAGCCAGGTGCTGGGCCGGGAAACAGGCCGCCATTTACTGGATCCCAGCATCTTCGCCATGGGCGTCATCTTCAATCAGTACGCATTAGCCGGCGAAACGGAGACCCTGGCGTTCTTGAAACAATGCTTTTATCTGCGCTGCCGGATAAAGCCCTATGACCGGCGGCATGTTTTGAAGAAAGAGCTCATCGGCGCCCTGTTCAGCCAGTTTCCCCTGGATCTCGCCACCCGAATCCGGCTGGGAGGATATGACGGCTGGCCGTTCAATGAACAGATCAAACTCGGCAGCCGGCTGTTCGGCCTGATCATGAAAACCTACCGCGAAATCATGGACGCCCATGCGGGCATCGCCGGCGATATCGATCAGAAGGATCTGAAAATCCTGGGCCGCAAAATATCCGCTTCCTTTCAAAAAAAGGAGCATAAAGTTCCCGTATTGCCCAAGCCCACCGGGACCCTGAATCTTTCCGGATTGACCTTGCGGCTGACCGGCGGTGCATGGGCCGTATTTTCGGAAAACGACCCGTCCGTCCCCATCGTCGTCAGCGACGACATCGTCTACAATATCGCTTTCATCGTCTGGAATCATCTGTTTATACCCCACCGTCTGTTCATGGAACCGAACCCTTCCCAGGTGACCCTCCAGGAAATCATCAACCTGGGCCGGAAAATGACCGATTTCATCGGCCGGTCCATGATTTCGGAAAACGAATTTTCCCATTATCTCAATAAGGAACTCCTCACCAAACTGATGGTGGTGGTGAGTTTCGAGCAATCCCCCTGGGAAAAAAACATCAATGATTTCCGGGTGGTTTACAAAAACAACTGGGGGGAGCTGTTCGTGCGCCGCTTTTCTTCCCATCACAAGCTGAATGCCTTTCTATCCTCCTGGGGGGAACGGCATTCCATCGACACCACCTATTACCTGCAGCGCAACAGCTCCTATTATGAAAAGATCATCGAACGCACCAAAAACATCCTGTTCCCAGCCCTGCTGTGACGGATCTGAAACCCAAAGGAGGAAAGAACATGCTGATCGTCATGAGCAAAAACGCAAGCCAGGCCACCATCGACGCCGTGGTGGCCGCCATCGAAAAACGGGGCTATGTGGCCCGCCCCATTGCCGGAGGGGACCGGGTCTCCATCGGCATCCTGCATAACAAGGGGTCGGTGGACGCCTCCCATTTCCAGGCCCTGCCCGGCGTCAAGGACATCATCCCCGTCACCCGCCCCTATAAACTCGTCAGCCGGGAAGTCCAGCCCCTCAATACCGTCATCCGGGTGGGCGACGCGGTCATCGGTGAAGGCTCCCTGACCTTGATGGCCGGCCCCTGCGCCGTGGAAAGCGAATACCAGGTTATGACCATCGCCGAACAGGTCAAGAAGGCCGGCGCCTCCATTTTCCGGGCCGGCGCCTTCAAGCCGCGGACTTCGCCGTATTCCTTCCAGGGCCTGCGGGAAGAGGGGCTGAAAATTTTGGCCCAGGTCCGTGAACGTTTCGGCATGCCGGTCATCACCGAGGTCATGGATGATGAAACCTTCGGTCTGGTGGAAGCCTACGCCGACATCATCCAGATCGGCACGCGCAACATGCAGAATTTTTCCCTGCTGCGGCGGGCCGGGAAATCCAGCAAACCCGTCATGCTGAAACGCGGGATGGCGGCCACCATTGATGAATGGCTCATGGCGGCGGAATACATTCTGGAGGAAGGCAACACCCAGGTCATCCTGTGCGAGCGCGGGGTACGCACCTTCGTCAACCACAGCCGCAACACCCTGGATATATCCGCCATTCCGGTGGTCCGGCGGGAAAGTCACCTGCCCATCATGGTGGATCCCAGCCATGCGGCCGGCATCCGCGACCAGGTGCCGCCCCTGAGCCTGGCGGCGGTGGCCGCCGGCGCCCATGGGCTGATGGTGGAGGTGCACCACAAGCCCGAGGATGCCTTGAGCGACGGAGCCCAATCCCTGTATCCGGAACAGTTTGCATCCCTTTGCCGAAAAGTGGCGGCCATTTACCGTCTGTCTTCCGAAACCATGACCGCAACCGAGGAGAAAGTGCCGTGAAATCCATCCGCATCGCAGGACGGAACGGTTCATCCGAAATCGTCATCGGGGAACAGCTGGCCAATGTCCGGCGCTATCTGCCGGAAGGCGACTGCATCATTATTTCCGATCCCAACCTGATCCGGCTCCACGGCAGCCGGTTCCCCGATGCGGCCGTCATCCCCATCGGTCTGGGGGAGACCTGCAAGACCCTGGAAACCGTCCGACACATCTATGAAGAACTCATCCGTCTGTCCGCCGACCGGTCCACCTTCCTGCTCGGCATCGGCGGCGGCATCGTCTGCGACGTGACCGGCTTCGCGGCTTCCACCTTCATGCGCGGACTCCCCTTCGGCTTTGTCGCCACCACCCTGCTCGCCCAGGTGGACGCCAGCGTCGGCGGTAAAAACGGCGTCAATCTGGAAAATTACAAAAACATGATCGGGGTCTTCAACCAGCCCGAATTCGTGATCTGCGACCTGTCCCTGCTTCAAACCCTCCCGGAACGGGAACTCCGCTGCGGCCTCGCCGAAATCATCAAGCATGGCGCCATCGCCGATCCGGAGCTGTTCGCCTTTCTGGAAACCAACCACGAAAAGGCCCTGGCCCTCGACCCCCGGGTGATGACCCGGCTGATATACGACTCGGTGGTCATCAAATCGAAAATCGTGAACCAGGACGAGACGGAAAGGGGTCACCGGCGCCTGCTGAATTTCGGCCACACCTTCGGCCATGCCCTGGAAAAAACCACCGGCCGGCCCCACGGCGAAGCGGTGGCCCTGGGCATGGCGGCCGCCGCGGCCCTTTCCGTTGAAAAAAAACTTCTGTCCGGCCAGGAATCAGCGCGGCTGAACGCATTGATCGCGGCCTGCGGTCTTCCCAGCCGGTCGAAAACGGACCACCGGGCGTTGCTGGAAGCCCTGGGCAAGGATAAAAAGAAAGCCGGCGGAAGCATCCATTTCGTGCTGCTGAAAACCATCGGGGAAGCCCTGGTCCGAGAACTTCCCATGGAAGAACTGGAGCGTTTCCTGCGGTCGTTCGCGGGTGCCGCATGGGACTGACGGATCGTTCCGGCGTGTTTTTCGCCCTCCGGCCGGATTGGATCTTGAAATCGTTTCCTTTCCTTTGTATTCTGATGGCATATCGAATCCATGGCCGACCGGGCGCCAACCGGTTACGCAAAGGAGGCAGATGAAGATCGAACAACGGTTGTGGACCCCTGATCGCGGCTGGGAAAGCCCCTTGAATCCGGATCAGCCCCCGGCCCATCTGGTGCTGATCTTCGGCAGTGTCGTCAACCTGAAAAACCGGTCGCTGTTTGAGGAAATCCAGCGCGCCTATCCCCGGGCCGTCCTCTTCGGCTGCTCCACGGCCGGCGAAATCCGTTCAACCCGGGTCCTCGATGATTCCCTGGTGTTGACGGCCGTCCATTTCAACCATACCCGTCTGAAAAGCGCCGGCATCGTCATCGACAACATCGGTGACAGCCTCGCCGCGGGAGCGCACCTGGCCCAATCCATCGAAACCCGGGAATTGCGCCACGTGCTGGTCCTGTCCGACGGCCTGACGGTCAACGGCAGCGATCTGGTGAAGGGTCTCACCCGCCATCTGCCCGCGGATGTTTCGGTGACCGGCGGCCTGTCCGCCGACGGCGACCGCTTTTTGGAGACCCTTGTGGTCCTCAACGGTCCGGCGAAGCCGAAAACCATCGCCCTGGTGGGTTTTTACGGTGATCGGCTCTCCGTCGGATACGGCTCCCTCGGCGGCTGGGATCCCTTCGGACCGGAAAGAACCATCACGAAATCCAGGGGCAACGTCCTGTACGAACTGGACGGAAAGTCCGCCCTGGAATTGTACAAGAAATATCTGGGGGAGCACGCCGCCGGACTGCCGGCCACCGGACTGCTCTTTCCCTTGTGCCTGCGCACCAAAGAAGGCGGCCCGGGTCTGGTGCGCACGATTTTATCGGTGAATGAAGGCGACCAGAGCATGACCTTCGCGGGAGACCTTCCGGAAGGCGCCTATGCGCGGCTGATGAAGGCCAACTTCAACCGGCTGGTGGAAGGCGCGGCCGGGGCGGCGGAAACGAGCTGCCGGCCCCTGTTCTCCGCCGGGCCGGAACTGGCCGTCCTGATCAGTTGTGTCGGCCGGAAAATGGTGCTGAAACAACGGATCGAAGAGGAAGTCGAGGCGGTTCGCGACATCACGGGGCCGGAAACCGTCCTGACGGGTTTTTATTCCTACGGCGAGATATCCCCGTTCCGGCATGGCGCCGCCTGCGAACTCCATAACCAGACCATGACCATCACCGCCCTGTCGGAAGAAGACGGATGAAGCAGCTTCACTCCTTATTGGTCCGGCAGCTGAAACGGCATTTCGGCGACCCCAGCCAGCTCCCCGACGACTGGAAGCCCTTTATCGAACTGGTGAATGAGGCCTACCGGGAATTCGATGCCGATCGCGGCATGCTGGAACGCTCCCTGGAACTGAGTTCCCAGGAGCTGCTTCAGTCCAACTCCGAAATGCGGGCGGTCATCAAGGCCCTTCCGGATCTGTTTCTCTGGCTGGACCGGGAAGGAACCATCCTGGACTGCAAGGAAGGCAGCACCACCAATCTGTTCCTTCCGGCCCATCAGCTGGTGGGCAAACGAATCCAGAACATCCCCGACAAAAACACCGGTGAAAAATTCGGCGCGGCCGTGCGCAGGGTCCAGCAGGAAAAAACCATGATCAGCATGGAATATTCCCTGCTGCTGAACGGCAAACGGCATTTTTTCGAGTCCAGGCTCATCCCCCTCCTGGAAGATCAATGCCTGTGCATCGTCCGCAACATCACCGAAAGGAAGGAGACCGAAGAGGCCCTGCGCCTGAGGGAGGAGCAATACCGGAAGCTCTACGAGGAGACCAAGAAGGCCGAGGAAGTTTACCGCTCCCTGATCCATTCCTCCGCGGACGCCATTATCCTGTACGACATGACGGGCCATGTCCGGTATGTCAGCCAGGTGTTCACCCAACTCTTCGGCTGGACTCTCGCGGAACTGGAGGGCCGGAAAATCCCTTTTGTTCCGGAATCCGAAGCCGATTCCACGGCCTTTCTCATCAAGGAGGTCGCCGGCAGGGGCAATCCGGTGCATGGATTCGAAACCCGGCGCCTGACCAGGGACGGCCGCATCCTGGAAGTCAGCGCCAGCGCCTCGCGTTTCAACGACCATGAAGGCAAGCCTGCCGGCACCCTGGTGGTCCTGCGGGACATAACGGAAAAAAAACGGCTGGCGGCCCATTTCCGCCAGGCGCAGAAAATGGAATCCATCGGCACCCTCGCGGGGGGAATCGCCCACGACTTCAACAATCTCCTTGCCGCCATCATGGGCTATACGGAAATGTCCCTGGCCGAGGCGCCCAAAAACAGCCGGATCGAAAAACGGCTCACCCGGGTGATGCAGGCCAGCGAACGCGCCAGGGACCTGGTGAACCAGATTCTGACGTTCAGCCGACAGAAGGAACAGGTCAAAAAGCCGCTCCAGATCCGGCCCATCGTCAAGGAGGCCATGAAACTCCTGCGGGCCTCCATACCATCCGCCATCCAATTCCAGGTGGACATCGCCGAGGACACGGGTATCATCCTGGCCGATCCGACCCAGATCCACCAGCTGATCATGAACCTGTGCACCAACGCCGCTCACGCCATGCAGGAAAAAGGCGGGCTGCTCACCATCGGCATCCGGAATATCCGGATCGGCAAGGAAGATCTCCAGCCCCATTCCGACCTGACGGAAGGCGAATATGTCGGCTTGACGGTTGCCGATACCGGCCACGGAATGCCCCCCCACATTCTGGAAAAAATTTTCGATCCCTACTTCACCACCAAAAAACACGGGGAAGGAACCGGGCTGGGACTTTCCCTGGTTCACGGCATCGTCAAGGGCATGGAAGGGTTCATCCGCGTTTCCAGCCAACCGTCCGCGGGCTCCATGTTCAGCGTGTTCATTCCGCGACTCGAAACCGATGAACCGGAAACCGTGGCGGAAGAGCCGGCTCTGCCCCTGGGCCATGAAACCATTCTGCTGGTGGAAGACGAAGATTTTGTGCTGGATATATCGCGGGAGATCCTCGAAAGTCTCGGCTACACCGTGGTGGCCAGAATCAGCAGCCTGGACGCCCTGCAGGCCTTCCGGTCCCATCCGGAACGTTTCCAGCTGATCATCTCCGACCAGATGATGCCCAACATGACCGGGCTGGAGCTGGCTCTGAATATCCGCAACGTCCATCCGACCATACCGGTTATCCTCTGCAGCGGATTCAGCGACAACATCACGGAAGAAAAAGTTCGGGAAGCCGGAATCTCCGCCTTCCTGCACAAACCGATTCTCAAGCAGGGACTTGCCGAAACCGTCCGCCGGGTTCTGGACAATTACTACCGTACCCTCGGTGGTCCGGGAGAAGAATGCGATGGTGATGGTGACGAAAAACGTTGATATCGTTTACAGGAGGATGTCATGAGGAGGCGGGTACAATTGGCCGTTTTGTTCATGCCGTTGTTTTTTCTGGTTCTTGCGGCCGGCGCCGCTGAAAAAAAATTCCACCCCACAACGCCGGCTTCCAACCAGGGAGTTCCCTGGCGGATCGGCTACCTCGAAGGCGGGCCGTACGTGAATTATCCGGTCAACCTGCGGGCACTGGTCATGGCCCTGGCTGAAATGGGCTGGATGGAACCTCTCAAACTCCCCCCCCAGGCCGATGAAACCGATACCCGGCAACTCTGGGCCTGGCTCTCCCATAATGTAAAAAGCAGCTTCATCCGGTTCGTCCCGGACGCTTACTGGTCCAACGATTGGGATGACGCCCGCCGGAAGACCGTCAAGGACGAAGTCCTGCGGCGGCTCACCCGGGAAAAGGATATCGATCTGATGCTGGCCATGGGCACCAGGGCCGGTCAGGATCTGGCCAACAGCGATCACCATGTCGCAACCATCGTCATGTCTTCCAGCAACCCATTGGAATCCAATATCATCAAAAGCTACCAGGACTCCGGCCTGGATCATCTGAACGCCAGGGTGGACCCCACCCGCTATGAACGCCAGGTGCGGATTTTTCACGATATTTTCGGCTTCAAAAAACTGGGCATCGTTTACGAAACCGACACCCCGGAGGGCAGAACCTACGGCGCCATAGAAGACGTGAAGCGCGTCTCCCGGGAGCGGGGTTTCGAGGTCGTCGCCTGTCACGCCCCCTTTTCCAACGTTTCCCCGGAAGAGGCCAAAAAAGCTGTCCGGGACTGCATCGAAGGGCTGGCCCCCAAAATCGACGCCTTCTATTTCACCACCCACCGCGGCGTCACCGACGCCAACATGGAAAGGCTGCTGGCCCCCCTGTACGCCCGGCGGATTCCGACTTTTTCCCAGATGGGTTCCCATGAAGTCAAGTATGGGGTGCTCCTGAGCATCGCCCGTGCCGGATTCAAATACATCGGCCGTTTCCATGCGGAGACCATTGCCAGAATTTTCAACGGCGCCAAGCCCCGTGACCTGGAACAGATTTTTGAAGATCCGCCCCGGATCGCGATCAACCTGAAAGCCGCCCAGATCATCGGATACGACCCGGAGCTGGACATCCTGGGCTCCGCCGACGAGGTCTACGACACGATTGCAACGGTGAAGAAAACAGGCGCCGAATAAAATACCCGGGCCTTGCAGCCCACCTCAACCGGAGCGGATCATGCAGGCAGTTCTTGAATCGGGCCATCTGGCGCTAACCAATCCAGACGGTACTCGGGGGACCAGACCTTTTCACATGGCGATGCTGGAAGATCGGCACATTCCCGAAATCATGGCGCTGCAGGAGATCATTCTCGGCCGGCTGCGCCGCAAGGAAATGCTCCAACCCTTCTCCCTGGAATTCATGAAACGGCATGTGCGCGCCCAGGGCCGGATTTTCGGCGTCATCGTCGATGAACGCGTCGTCGCCTTCCGCAACATCTTTTTTCCGGAACCGGAGGATACGGAATGGAATCTCGGCATCAATCTGGGATTTTCCCGGACCGACCTTGTGTCCGTGGTCAATTTTCAAATGGTCTGCGTCCACCCGGATTTCCGCGGCAACAACCTGGCCCTGCGGATGAATCTCCAGGCCCTGCGCTATCTCCGGGCAGCGCGGACCCACCGCCATGTCTGCGCCACCGTTTCGCCTTACAACTACTGGAATGTCCGGGTGTTGCTGGAAAGCGGCTTCGTCATCCGGAACATCAAGCCAAAATACGGCGGCAAGCTGCGGTTCATTGTCTACCGGAACCTGGATGCCTCCCGGCCGGATGGAATCAACGAAGGCGTTGCCGTGATGATCGGCGATATTCCACGGCAGGCGGAACTGCTGCAGGCCGGATTCTCCGGAATCGGAATCAACATGACGCCCGAGTTCCATATCGCCATGTCTTCCGATCCAATTTGGCATGGTCCGGAAATGTATAACGGCTGCGAGGTCGTATATGCGCGGGTATGAAAGCGGTCGTTGCGGGCCGGAAGAAACCCGCCCGGCGGATTTCAAGAAAAACCACCCGGGATTCAGCATCAAAATCGTGCTGCTGGTGTTCTCCATCATGGCCCTTTCCCAAACCATGGGTGCCTTGTTCAGCGCCCTTTCATTCGAGGAAGTCTATCTCTCGGCCATGACTTCGAAATTCGAGATCCTCGGCAGGGACCTGAAGCGCAGAATCGAGCAGGCCGTGAAATTCGGCAAACGGCTGGACCGATTTGTCGGAATCGAAAAACTGACCGGCCCCATCCTCCGCCAGGCCGAAGACATCGAGGAAATTTTCATCGCCGGCAGCGACGGCCGGCTGCTGCATACCTCGAAATCGTCTTCACTTACATCGGTCGCCGGGAATCGCCTCATCGATTCAGCCCTCCTGAAAGCGATTCCTTCCCAAACCGCTTCCGCCGCCGGCAGGCTGCAATTCCAGGACGGCAGATATTTTCTTTTATTCCCGATTTCGGCGGGCTACGGCGAACAGGACGGTTTCCTGGGATTGAGTTTTTCCCGCACCGCGCTGAATCAAAAAAAGCATGCCCTCCTGGGCCGGACTTTTATGAACCTCGGTTTTTCCGTGGTGCTGACCGCGGCGGCCCTGCTGCTCTTGATCGAATACGGTTTTTCCCGCCCCCTCATCCGCTGGAGCCGCGGTCTGATCCGGACGGCTGAAAACACCGGAAGGTTCATGGCGGGGATGGATGCCGGTCCCGCCGAACTTCGGGGTCTCTGCGAAAAAATGGACTCCTATGTAATACAAACCGCTTCCGCACGGGAAGAATTGCTGTCCGCCATCGACGACATCGGCGCGACGCCGCATCTGCCCCCCCATGCGGAACAAGCTGTCCTGCGAATGAAACAACTCCTGGAGGAGAAAAGCCATGACGCGGATTAACCTCAAATGGCGCATGCTCCTGATCGTTCTGGCGCTCACGATCCTTTCCCAGGGAATCTTTCTTTACGGAAACGTCCGCACATTTCAAGAGGCTTATCGGACGGAAACCGCGACCACCCTGCGGGCCGTGGGAACCAACCTGCAAGAAAACCTGACGGATATTCTGAACAAGGGCATTCCGCTGCACAAATTCACGGGTATTCAGGCGCTTCTTACGGATATCCTGACCGAAGCCCCGCTCATCGGATATATCGCACTTTGCGACGCGGCCGGGAGCCTGGTTTATTATTGCGACCGGGAGATGTTTCTTCAAGAAGGGGCGGAACTCGGGAAACACGGAAAAACGCCGGGCGCAGAAATGTCCCTGATTTTCGATCTGATCGACAACCGCAACCGCGCCCACGGAAAATTGATGCTCGCCATGGAGCCCCGCCATACGGATCGGGCCGTCCGCGCCATCGCCCTGGACTCGGCCACCATCGCGCTCATCGCGGTTCTGGCGACCCTGGATCTGCTGTTTTTCTGCATCGCCTACACCGTTCTCCTGCCGCTGAAAGAGGCCGAATCCGACATCGAACAGGTCTGCCGGAACCACACCCCGGAGATCGCCATCCGGCCGAGCGGCATTCCCTTCACCGATTTGCTGCTGGATCATTTTAACCGCTATCGCCTTGGTTTTCAAAAACAATGGTCGGCCCTGACCCGGGCGGCCGCCCCCCTGGTCCCTCCCCGGTCCCATGCCGCCCGGGAAAATCCGGGCTCATCATCCGTCCCGGCCGCGGCCGCCAGGCTTGCCGGCGTTCTGACCCGGCAACCGTTTGTTGCAACGCGTTCCGCGACAGCCATGGGCGCCGCTCTGCCCGCTCTGATCCGGCCGGCTGTTTTTTTGTTCGTCTTTGCGGAATCCCTGAGCATCTCTTTTTTGCCGCTGTTCGCAAAGGATATCTACCAGCCCCTGGGAATGCTTTCCGAAAAACTGGTTCTGGGGTTGCCCATCAGCGCCTTCATGCTGACCACCGCCCTGAGCATGCCCCTGGGCGGGGCATGGTCCGACAGGTTCGGCCGCAACCGCACGTTCATCAGCGGCGCAATCATCAGCGCCATCGGCCTTTTCCTGAGCGGAACAGCCGGCCACATCGCAGCCCTGATTGTTTACCGGGCCGTCACCGGCCTGGGGTTCGGCCTGGTATTCATGACGGCCCAGGGCTTTATCATCGACGCCACCAGCGCCGACAACCGTGCGGAAGGCATGGCTGTTTTTCTGTCCGCCTTTTACGGCGGCACCCTCTGCGGATCGGGTATCGGCGGCATGCTCGCCGACCGGATCGGCTTCCGGGCGCTTTTTCATGCAGGCGCCCTGATCGCACTGGCGGCCGCCTTTTTCGTCCACCGGTTCACACCGGAAACCCGCTCCGGCCAATCCGCCGGCAGCGAAACGGGGCCGGATGCATCCCAGGGGAAACGTCGGCCCTTCGGAACGCTTACCGAACTATTGAAAGACCGTCAATTCGCGCTGTTGACCCTCCTCCAAAGCATCCCCAACAAAATCTGTCTGATCGGATTCGTTTACTATCTGGCGCCTCTCTGGCTGAAAGCCATGGGCAATTCACAATCCGACACCGGCCGCTATATTATGGGATACAGCCTCTGCATGATTCTGTTCAGTCAGGCCTTGTCCCGCTGGAGCGACCGCCGCGGCCATCCCAAACCGTTCATCGTGGCGGGGGGGATTCTTTCCGGATCGGCGCTGACCCTCTGCTATTTCCAACCAGGCACGGCCGCCATCGCCGTCGGCATTCTCCTTTTGGGAGTCGCCCACGCCCTGTCGGTCTCCAATCAGGCCAAACTGGCCTCGCATCTGCCCGTCATGCGCCGGGTGGGTATGGGACCGGGGATGGGTCTGTATCGCCAGACCGAAAGAATCGGCAACATCCTTGCCCCCCTGCTTCTGGGGTTGATGGCCACCCGCCTTGGATACGCCGGCTCACTGGCCCTGCTGGGCGTCTTCACCATGCTGGCAAGCGTTCTTTTCGCTCTTGTATACGAAACCAACCAGGAGTCACCGACATGAAGAAATCCCGTCACCTGTTCCGGACCGCCATGTCCTTGCCGCTCTCTTTCACGCTGCTCTTGCCGCTCCTTACCGCCTCGGCCGCCGCGGACACCCAACGATTCCGCAGCCGCATCGATCAACCCTTCACCGGCAGCCAGTCACCGGACGACGCGCGGATGGCGGCCGTGGCCAAGGCGAAATTCGAAACCCTGGAAAAGGCCGGCACCTATATGGAATCCCTTGCCGTTGTGGAAAAAAATGTCCTCACCCGGGATGAAATCACGGCCATCGCCGCCGGCATCCTGAAAACCGTCATCAATTCCCAAAAAAACTACGCCACCGATCATGGTTTCGGCATCATTCTCGAAACCGAAATCGAAGTCGATACGGGCGTGCTGGATGAGCGCATCCGCAACCTGTCCGGGGACCGTCCGGCCCTGAAAAAACACCAGGAAGTCAGCCAGCGCGAAAAGGAATTGCTCGACATCATCCGGAAACTGGAAGAGCAGAACAAGGATCTCTTGAAAATGTCCGGCCCGGTGGACCAGGAACGCAGGGATTCCCTCAACGAGGACCTGCATATGGCCGTGAAGGCCCTGCCGGCCGCTGAATGGAACCGGAAGGCCATCGACCTGTGGCATAAAGGCGGCTACAGCGACCCGCAGCAGGCGCTGCGGTATCTGAATGAATCCATCCGCCTCGATCCGAAAAATCCCAAGGCGTATAACAACCGCGGCGCCGCCTATTTCAGCATGGGTGCCTATGAGCAGGCCGTCCGGGATTACGACGAGGCCGTCCGGCTGGACGGGGACTACGCGGATGCCTTGAACAATCGCGGCATCACTCTTTTCCGGCTGCGGCGGTACAAACCGGCCGTCACGGATTTTGACCGGGTGACGGCGTTGAAACCGAACTGGGTCGAAGCCTATCTGCACAGGGCCGAATGCTACAAAAACCTCTGGCAATACGACCGCGCCCTGGAAAACTACACCCAGGCCACCCGCATCACCCCCGCTCCCGCGGAAAGCGACCAAAACCGGGACAGCGCCCTGATCATCCTGAACGAAATCGACGAACTGTGCAATAAGGCCCGCAAGGCCTGCAAGTTGGGACTTTGCGACGCCATGCTGGAACTGGATTCAAGGGGGTTCTGTCAATAGACGGACATCCCCGCGTCTAAAAATTCACCACCGCCTTCAACGGTACCGGCGGGTAGATCTGCCCGTGACAGGGCGGCATGGAGTTGTACACCCAATCGATATCCACCACTCCCAGCCGGACCATTCGGTGAATGGAAGTCCCCCGGTAACGGCCGCGCACGAGCACATCCTCCATGGCCATGGTCAGGCCGAAAACCGCCACCTCCGAATCCTTGGGTATCCGGGCGAGTTCCGCGCCGAAGGCCTGGAGGGAGAACGTCAGCCTTCTGCTGTCCGCCGCCTGGCACTGAATGGCCGGCAGAATCACCGGATAGCCGTCCGCGCCCACATAGGCGATGAATTTCAGGGCGTCCAGGCGGTTGAAAATCTCCTCGGCGAAAGGTTTGAGGATTCGGCCGCCCCTGTCGCCCGCCGCACCGCCCTTGGCCAGTTTCGTCAGCAGCGCGGCCTTGACAATCCGGCCCATGGGCAGGGCCTCTCCCTCCGACACGGCGACCAAATCCAGATAATGGACGGTGTTGATGCCGAAATAGGCGTTGTACCGGAAGGTCGGCAGATCGTTGTATTGCTCATATTCAGGTCCCTCGCCGCGCGAATGGGTCCAGCAGGCCTTGCCGCGCCACATCCGGCGGTCCATGGTCATGATCAGAAAACCCACCTGATGCCGCTGCCGGATATGCGTCTTGCTGCTGCCCTTACAGAATTCCCCCAGGGTGAGTTGGCCGGGACCCGCGGCCCGGATGGACGTAATCAGGGTGATGTGGGGCAATCCTGCCGGATCGACGGTGGCGACCAGTCCGACCTTCTCAGCCGGCATGAAGGCTTTGATTTCCTCCGGATTCAATGTTCTTTGCTGCAACATGGCGTTTCTCCTTTTCAACCGCTTATCATTTCCCTTGCGGACTGTCGCGCGTCCATCCGCGTCGCTCCGCTCCAATGGACAATATCGGGATCCACCCCGGAGGCTCGGGCGGTTTCAAACAGCTCGATCATCCGCGCGGTTTCCAGCAATCCCTGGTCCCTGTAAGGCCATTCCCGATCCAAACGCAGGTATTTGTCCCGGCAGAGATTGTTGAAGGCGCACAAATCCCAGCGGGCCACCTTGCCTCTCAGATGTTCCGCGATGAACCGGCCGATACCCAGGATATTTTCCCTTCTGTCGGTGGCCATGGGAATGATCGGCGTGCGAATCCACAGCTCCCGGGGATACAGGTGGGTGCCCATGAATTCGGCCGTATGCATCAGATTTCCCAAGATGGTCCGGTTGGAATGACCGGTCCAGGCCGCATGCCTGTCCGGATCGATTTCCTTGATATCGTAGAGCACCAGATTGGCATAGGGCAGCAGGGAATCAAGAACCTCTCCGGACACCATTCCGCAGGTATCCAGGGCCGTATGAACGCCGTGCTCTCGCAGACGACCCAAAAAAGCCGCGACGAACGGGGCCTGGAGCCCCGGCTCGCCCCCCGATACGGTCACGCCGCCGTCGGACTGCCGGAAATAGGCCCGGTCCTTCAGGACCTCATAAAGCAATTCCTCCAAAGCCCACTCCCTGCCGATCACCTCCATGGCCGTGGAAGGGCAGGCTTCGGCGCATCTGCCGCAACCGTTGCAGATCAGGCGGTCGATCTTCATACCCTGAGGCGACAGGACCAGGGCTGCCTCCGGACACGCTTCCAGGCAGGTGCGGCAGGCAATGCAGCGATTGGCGATCCACTGGACCTGGGGCCGGGGCGAAATGCTTTCCGGGTTATGGCACCAGACGCATTTCAGACTGCATCCCTTGAAAAAAACCGTGGTACGGATTCCGGGACCATCCTCGGTGGACATCCGCTGAATCTCGAAGATCCGCCCGGCGGCGAATTCATTCGTCTTGGGGACCGGCATGCCTTCCGCTCCTAAAACCGGTTGTGGCTCACGCGCTGGATGATTTCATTCTGCAGTTCCTTGCCGACGGTGGTGAAATAGGCGTTGTAACCCGTCACCCGTACCAGCAGATGCCGGTAATCCATGGGTTTTTCCTGGGCATCCCGGAGCATTTGCGGATCGAGCATATTGATCTGCAA
The DNA here is from genome assembly GCA_049320885.1 of Thermodesulfobacteriota bacterium. GTDB lineage: Bacteria > Desulfobacterota > Desulfobacteria > Desulfobacterales > SURF-7 > DYJD01. The sequence goes on from JBMORA010000025.1 coordinate 63,746, forward strand.
GGCCGAGCCGCCGTTTTCCGCATATCCCCGGAGAAACGCCTTGAACTTTTTCCGATGCTCCGGGTCCTTGAGAATCGAGGGATTGAAGGTGATGGTATGGCTGGCGCCGTTGGGCAGACTGCTGAGATAATCGCCCCAGTCGCCGTTCCCGGCGGATCTTCCCCCGAGTACCTTCCCCACCGAGTTGGCGTTGGAAGTCGGACCGTGGATATCAGCGCCGTTGGACGGGCAAATGGCGTTGGAAAGGAACTGCCCCTGCCGGCGTCCGTCGGGGCTGGCCGCCATGATATAGCCGTCGCCGGCCCAGTAGTTCCAGCTGAGCATTCCGGGACGATAACGGCGGCCGGTGGAACGGGTCCGGTGCTTCCAGGTTTCGGCGCACCAGAGCTCCATCACCCTCTTTCCCATTTCGTCCGCCTCGTCATCGTCCCGGCCGTATTTGGGGGCCTTGTTCTTCGCCAGCGCCTGCAACACGTCAAATCCCTCCCAATTGGCGGCGAGGGCCCGGATCAACTCGGCCATGGTGCATTTCTTCTGATCGAACACCAGGTACTTGACGGCCAGCAGGGAATCCACCGTGGTGGCGAAAGTGACGGCCTCCAGGGTGGTGAGACTGATCTCCGCCCCCCCCCGGGTGATGTCGCACGCCTTGGAGGCACAGCCTCTCACCAGGCATGACAGATACGGAGTGGGGAAATATCGCGCCCGGATCGCTTCGGAACTCTCGTGGACATCGACGCATTTTTGGATAATATAGGCCGTCTGTTGCGCATAGGCCTCCCAGAATTGCTCCCAGCGGCTAAAGCGGGAGGCATCGCCTGTCCGCGGGCCGTCCTGCCGGATGGGTTCGGTCTTGCCGGTCAAGGGATTGGTGAATGGCAACAGATCCCGGCCGCCGGTCAGGGCCAGTTCCACCGCCTTGAGCAGGTTCAGGTTGTTGTCCACGGTTCCGGAACGGTCGTTGCCTACCATGGTGTTTTCCAGGCACCCCACCGGTGCGTAGTCGTACACGTTTTCCGGATGGATCTTGTCGCTGGCGCCGATCATTTCGGCTTCGCGCATCAGTCCGGCCATGGACCTTTCATCGAAATTCAGCAGAAAAGGGGAACCCTGGCTGTCGGCGATCATGGCCACCAGCTTGTCGAGAAGTTCTTCCGGCGATCGCCGGTGAATTCTCACATTGGGTTTGGGTTCCAGAATGGGACTCATTTCGTCGATGACTTCCAGCAGGGCGTACGTCAGATCATTGGTCCGGTCCGCGCCGCCTTTTCCCATGCCGGAAAGGGTCAGCAGCTGGCCGAAACCGGCGGTAATGCCCTGGTGGCCGTTCCGAATCATGGCGTCATAGGCGGTATTGCAATGGATCCAGAAGCATTTGAGAATTTCCTTGCCGAATTCACGGTCCATCCCGTTTTCCAGGGAAAAATTCCAATAGGGCAGCAGGTATTGGTCGATGCGGCCGAAGGAAACACCCGGTCCCGGGTAATTCTCATCGCTCATGATCAGCATGTGGTTGATCCAGAGAGCTTGAACCGCTTCCCAGAAGGTTTCCGGCGGCTCCCAGGGTACGCGGGCGAGATTCTTCTCCATCTGGAGCAGTTCCGCCTTGCGCCCGGGATCTGTTTCCGTCTTCGCGAGATCCCGGCAGACTCCGGCATACCGCTGGGCCAGTTCCTTGGGCATGGTGGCGGCCGTCATCATGGCGCGCAGCTGGTCGCCGGAAGCACCCTTGCGCTCGGGGCCGCTCAAACCGGCGTACTTTGTTTCAAGATCGGCGTAAATCCCCTTCCAGCCCAGGAGGAGCGCCCGCTCATGATCCGGAACCAGGTGGCCGCTGGTGGCGCCCGCGTTGCCGTACCCATGATCGTGGAACCATTTCACCTGATGGCGGGCTCCATTTTTCCCGATGGTGAGCCGGTCGTATTCTTTTCTTTCCTTGCGGGTCAAACACATGGATGTCTGCAGATTGAACCTGGCCCCGGCGATCAGGTCCCCGGGCAGGATCTCCCGGGGCACGTAATTCACCATGGTTTCCTTCACGAACCAGGCCCTGCGCTCCACCAGGCTGCGGGTCCAGAAATCATCCGGCAGGGCTACGGGCCTGGCCGCCTGATGAAAGGATCCTTTCATGGTCTGCAGCAGCAGATAGGTCTCGGGAACGATATAATAGGTGATTTCATTGAACTGGAGATCCCAGGGTGTGCCGGTGGTCCAGGCGGTGAATTCATTGTTCCAGGCTCTCTCGACACCTGCGAAATAGTAATCCCTCAGCCATTGAATCCGGGGGGACAAGCCTTTCGGTTGTTTCAGTTCCGGGGTCAGGGCCCGTGCGGTCGCGGAATGCATGGTGACACCTCCTCACCTGGTAATGATGACCCGCAGGCGTTCCTCGCCATGTTCGAGCAGACGCCTCATCGCGGCCATCGCCTGTTGTTGGTTGCGCTCCGCCAGGGCATCGAGCAGCTCATGATGTCCGGCGATCACGATGGGAACAACGCCCGGTTCGCGGAAAAATTGCCCGGACAGATTGGTATACACCGGTTTGAACGAATTCAGCAGCAGGGGGTAGCTTTGATTGTCCGTGGCCATGGCGATCAGATGATGGAAATCGAAATCCAGCCTGGTCAGCCGGTCGATATCCCCCGGATCGGCGGCCTCTTCCGCCAGAATGATTTCCCGGAGGGACCGCAGCTGTTCCTGGGTGCGATTCAGGGCTGCCAGGCGGGCGTTTTCCACTTCGAAGAGAATCCGCATGGCCAGCAGACCGTCGAGCAGTTTGGGGGCCAGCCGGCCCTGATGGTAGGTCAGCAGAGACGTCAGCAAGGCGATGGAGCCTTCCCGGCGATAATCGTTCACCACCGTTCCCACCCGGGGGATCAGGGAAACCAGGCCTTTGGCGGCGATGTCCACCAGCGCCTCGTGGACCACCGGCCGGCTGACGCCCAGTTTCTGGGCCAGCTCCCTTTCCGGCGGCAGTTTCTGACCGACGCCGAGGACGCCGGACAAGATCCATTCTTCCAGGCGATGGGCGCAGACCTCTTTCAGGCTCCGGGTTTTGACCGGTTTGAGCATGTCGAGCATGATTCCCCTTCCTTCTGGCTGGTGGTAATACCAGACTAACCGTCTCCAAAGGACAAGTCAAGCGCTTTTTTTCCCGCCACTCGGCGACTTCCGTCCCGGCATTGATCTTTTGTTCCTGCCATGGTATGGCCAGTTCATTTGTCGTTATCGATAGTATCACCAATCCGATTTCAACCCAGACCCGTTCCATCACGAAAAAAACAACCAAAAAAGGAGGGTAGGATGCGAAAGAGTGCATATCTGATTCTGGCGGTGCTCGTGGCAGGTTTCTGCATGTCGTCCGATGCCTTCGGCTTCAAATGGCCCTGGCAGAAAACCAAAACCATCAAGATCGGCATCAATGCCGAGATCACCGGCGACATCCCCAAGGTGGGCGAAAGCACCAAATTCGCGGCCCAGATGTGGCTGGAGGATATCAACGCCGGCGGCGGGATCGAGGTGGGTGGCAAGAAATACCCCGTGGAGCTGGTCATCGAGGACAACGAATCCAAGGCCGAAACTGCCGTCAAGGCCAACACCAAAATGATCACCGAGGATGAAGTCCTGGCCATCGTCGGCCCCCAGGCCTCCAAACAGGCCATTCCGGCGGGCGAGGTGGCCAACAATTACCGGACCCCCATGATCAGCCCCTGGTCCACCAACCCGGACACCACCAAGAACCGGCCTTTTGTTTTCCGGGCCTGCTTCCTCGATCCGTTTCAGGGACCGGTGCTGGCCAACTTCATCAAGGAGGAATTCGGTTTCACCAAGGCCGCCGTGCTCTATGACGTGGCCAGCGATTACCCCAAGGGACTGGCCGAGTTTTTCAAGAAATCCTGGGAAGAACTGCACGGTCCGGGATCGGTGACGGCCTATGAGAGTTTCACCACCAAGGACGCCGACTTCAGCTCCCAGCTGACCAAGATCATCAACTCCGGCGCCGAAGTGCTGTTCACCCCCCAGTATTACAATGAAGTGGCCCTGATCGTTCAGCAGGCCCACGAGCTCGGCTGGAAAGGCCCCATCGTCGGCAGCGACAGCTGGGGCTCGGCCGAAACCGTCAAGCTCTGCGGCAAGGACTGTTACGGCCTGTTCTTCAGCACCCACTACGCCGCCGCCGGGGCCACCGGCGCCACCAAGGACTTCATTGACCGGTACAACGCCAAGTACGGCTATGTCCCGGATGATCCCGGCGCCCTGACCTGGGACGCCATCCGGATCGTCCAGACCGCCATCCAGAATTGCGGTGCGCTGACCGGCGACATCGAAAAGGATCGCCTCTGCGTCCGGGACGCCTTGGCCAAAATCCAGGAATTCGACGGCATCACCGGCAAGATGACCTTCAAGGGCAGCGGCGATCCGGTCAAATGCGCCGTCATCGTCCGCATCAGCGACAAGGGCGAATTCGAATTCTACAAATCCGCCTGCCCGTGATCCGCAACCCTTCACCCGCCGGCGGGTGAAGGGATTTTTTGAACCCGGAATCCGATTGGAGGAAGCCTTCGTTTCCCGCTGGGAAGAAGCTTCCTCCCGCAAACGGTGCGGAAAAGGAGTGAAACGGCGATGGTGTTCTTTTTTCAGAACCTGATCAACGCCCTGCAATGGGGGAGTTTTTACGCCCTGATCGCCCTGGGTTACTCCATGGTCTACGGCGTGTTGATGCTGTTCAATTTCGCCCACGGCGACATCTTCATGGTCGGGGCCTATATCGGTTTCGGCGTGGCCGCCGGTTTCATCGCCCTGTCCGCCGGCGCCGCAACGGCCTTGCCCAACTGGTTGATCCTGGTTCTGACGATTCTGATCACCATGCTGCTGACCTCATTCGTGGGCGTTCTGGTGGAACGCATCGGCTACCGTCCCCTGCGGGGAGCGCCGCGGGCGTCGGCCGCCATCACCGGACTGATGATCGGCATCATCCTGGAAACCGGCAACTTGGCCCTCCTGGGAGCCCGAAGGGTCAGTTTCCCGGCCCTGATCGAAACCGCTACCTATAATATAGGAGGCGTTTTCATCACCAATAAAAAAATCATGATCGTGGCGGTATCCCTCTTGTTCATGATCGCCCTCAGCCAGTTTGTTCACCGGACCAAATGGGGCATGGCCATGCGCGCAATGGCCTATGACTTCACGGTCATCCCCCTGATGGGGGTGCCGCTCAACACCATCGCCGCCTTGACCTTCGCTCTTGGATCGGCCCTGGCGGCGGTGGCCGGCATCCTGTTCGGCGTCGCCTATCCGGTTCTGGATCCGTACATGGGGATCGTGTTCGGCTGGAAAGCGTTTGTGGCGGCGATTTTGGGGGGCCGCGGCTCGATTCTCGGCGCCACCCTGGCGGGATTTCTCCTGGGTTTCATCGAAATTTTCGTGGCCATGATTTTCCCGTCGACATTGCGCGATCTCATCGCCTATTCGATCATCCTGCTGATTCTGGTTTTCAAACCCCATGGTTTTTTCGGCGAACCCCACAGCTCGCGCTTGCGGCTGTGAGGGAAAGTACAATTGCAACTGTCCGTAACTTGAATGGAGTCAAAGGGAATCCATGGCAGTCAATGACCATCTGGCAGTCAAAAACCGCGGACCGGCCGGACGCTTCCGGTCCGCCTTCCGGCATGTCCCTTTTCTGGGATGGCTTCTGGGAGCGCTTGCCGCCGTGCTGCTGGAGCAGGTTCTCGGCGACCTTGTCGCCGCCCTGCTGGGACTTCCTAAAATCCCGGTGCTGTTCGGCTGCATGATCATCCTGAAGGATCCCCTGCTGTTGCCGAGTACCGCGATGTATCTGGCCGTCATTTATCTGCTGCCCATCCTGGTAACAGCCCGGCTCGTGGCTGCCCCGGCCAACCGGGCGGCCGCCTGGCTGCTCCGGGGCCCCATCTGGATGGCCACGCTAACCCATCTGCTGTTGTTCTACCTGATTTTGCATATCTGGGCCAATGTCAGCGCCTACCACGTGTTGAGCCTGAAGCTGACCCTCATCGCCGTCATCCTGACCCTGAGCCTGAACATCGTCAACGGATACATGGGGGAATTTTCCTGTTCCCATCCCGGCTTCATGGCCCTGGGCGCCTATACGGCATCGGTTTTCACCATCCTGCTCTTCACCGACAACAAGCTCTTCGGAGCCGCCTGGCTGCCGCCTTCCCTGGGCCCCTTTCTGTTTCCCGCCGCCCTGCTGGCCGGAGGGGTTGCGGCCGCCCTGGGCGCCCTGATCATCGCCATCCCTTCCTTTCGCACCCGGGGGGATTATCTGGCCATCATCTCCCTGGCCTTCCTGTTCATCGTCAAAAGCGTGATCGAAAACGCGGAGCTGGTGGGCGGACCGCGGGGTCTGAGCGGACAGCCGGATTATGCCGCCCTGCCGGTTGTGTTTCTGTGGTGCGCCGCCGCGGTCTGGATGATTCATAATTTTGTCAGCTCAACCATGGGGAAAGCCCTGAACGCGGTACGCGATGATGAGTTGGCGGCGGAGGCCATGACGGTGAACACCCGCCGGACGAAAATGATCGCCTTCCTGCTGGCCGCTTTTTGGGCCGGTATAGCCGGGGGTTTGTTCGCCCATGTGCTCCGGTATGTCAATCCGGGAACCTTCGGCATCCAGAAACTCGCCGAAGTCCTGGCCATGGTTTATTTCGGCGGACTCAACTCCGTCTACGGCTCCATCGTCGGCGCGGTCAGCCTGAGCCTGCTCTCCGACGCCTTGAGTCCCCTGGAATTGTATAAATGGATCATCATCCCGCTGATGCTGATCCTGATCATGATTTATCGCCCCACGGGACTTGTGGCATTCAAGGAATTCGATGTCCGGCGTCTGATGCGACCCCGGTTGCAACCGGAAGAAGAGGTGCTGCGTGACCATACTCCAAGTCCATAACATGACCCATTACTTCGGAGGACTCCGGGCGGTTCATGATTACAACCTGACCATCGAACCGGGCCAGATCCGGGGGCTCATCGGCCCCAACGGCGCGGGAAAAACCACGGTTTTCAATCTGATCACCGGCATCCATACGCCCGGCAGCGGGGAGATCATCCTGGACGGTGAGCCCATCAAGGGACTGCAACCCCATCAGATCGCCTCCCGCGGACTCGGCAGAACCTTTCAGAACCTGTGCCTCTGGCGGCACATGACTGTTCTCGAACATGTCAAAATGGCGCAATATTCCCGTATCCGCTATGGGTTGACCGGCGCCCTTTTCGGCACCGCGAAACGGCACCGGGAGGAAGCGGCCATCGCGGACCGCGCCATGGAATTGCTGGAATTGCTCGGCATCCCCCATCTGGCCGGACAGCTGGTGGTCAACCTTTCCTATGGAGCCCAGCGCCGGGTCGAAATCGCTCGAGCCCTGGCCACCCGGCCAAAAGTGCTGTTTCTGGATGAGCCCACCGCCGGTATGAATCCCGAAGAACTGACCCAGACCATGCAGATCGTTCGCGCGGTCCACCAAAAATTCGGCCTGGCCATTTTCCTCATCGAGCATCGCCTAAAACTGGTCATGGAGCTTTGCCACCGAATTCAGACCCTGGTTTTCGGCGAAGTCATCGCCGAGGGGACGCCGGATGAAATCCAGCGGGATCCGAAAGTCATCGAAGCCTATCTGGGGAAGGAGGTAACCCACTGATGCTGGCGGTGGAAGATCTGAAGGTTTCCTATGACAAAATCCGCGCTCTCCATGGCATCTCCTTTCATATCGAGGCCGGGGAAATCGTCTGTATCATCGGCGCCAACGGCGCCGGGAAAAGCACGACGCTGAAGGCGATTTCCAGACTGATCCCCGTGGAGCCGGGCACCAGAATGACCTGCAACGGAACAAACCTCCTGGCCTGCACGGCCGACCAGATCGTCAGCGAGCTGGGAATCACCCATGTCCCGGAAGGACGCCGCCTGTTCGGCAACCTGACCATCCGTGAAAATCTGCAACTGGCGACCTTTGCTCGCCGGGACAGGCGCAACATCCAGAAGGACATGGAGCGGGTTTTCACTATCTTCCCGCGCCTGGAGGAAAGACAACGCCAGAAATCCGGAACCCTCAGCGGCGGTGAGCAGCAGATGCTGGCCATCGGCAGGGCCTTCATGAGCGGCCGGAAAATCATGCTGCTGGATGAGCCCTCCATGGGACTGGCCCCTTTATTGATGCTCAGCGTTTTCGAAGCCCTCCGGGAAATCAACCGCGAGGAAGGAACCGCCATTCTGCTGGTGGAGCAAAACGCCCGTCTGGCCTTGACATTTTCCACCAGGGGCTACGTCCTGGAAAACGGCCATCTGGTTCTCCAGGGCGAGTCCAAAGACCTGCTCGAAAACCCCCAGGTACAGAATGCCTACCTGGGTGGCTGAAAACCCATTCCCCCGGCAGGGGGCGGAAACGGAAAGAGCAAAAAAACGCCGGCGGATATAACAGCAACCTATTTATATCTATATTTTTTTTAATTACCCATTTTGCTTCTCGAACCCCCCGGAAACTTTTTTATAATCCGCCCGGAAAACCTGCATTATTTTATTGACATCACCGTTCAATCTCTTCATACTTGCCATCGCAAACGGATCAAGATTTACCTCTCTGTTGCTACAGGAGCCCAATGGCCGCTTCCCAGGCACCAACGGAATTTTTCAGGGCCGCTTCCACCTGGCCGGATAACTACCCGATCGATAGAGTAAAATATTTTTTCCATTTTCTGTTTATTCGCTTGCATTTTTTAGGCAAGTCATTATATTTCGCGCTGATGAAATTCGGCCCGCCAGGGACCGCTTTTCGGATGCGGAGAAACAGGCGTCGAACTGTGCAGATCAACCCCAAGCAGATCAACCCCAAATGGACAAGGAGAGTAACAAATGAAGAGCGCCTTCGGCATGACTGGTCGACCCATTTCGGCTGAATCGCCGTGTAACCTGGAAGACAAGGAAGACGAGCCTCCCGGTTGTAGCGCGGCCCAACCCCTTCCCCCCTTATCTTCTCCCGCACCGTCCCCGGTGCGCGGCCTGCTCGTAACATTTCCCATTTATCGGACCAGTGGCTATCATCCGGCCGCCAGAAAATTTCGGAAACGGTTTTTCCCGAACATTTCTAGCAAATTGTGGAATGACTGGCAATGGCAGGTCAGCCATCGCATCCGCACCGCCGAACAGCTTGAAGTCATGCTCAAACTGTCCGACAACGAACGCGAAGCCTTGTTGTTGAATGCCGTAAAATTACCCCTGGGCATCACGCCCTATTACATGAGCCTGATTTCCCGCGAGGATGCGGCTCAGCCGCTGCGGCGCACGGTGGTTCCCACGGCGCATGAGTTTCTGCGCTCGGCGGGCGAGGCGGACGACCCCCTTGGCGAGGAATCCCAGAGTCCCTTGCCGGGTCTGGTGCATCGGTATCCGGACCGGGTGTTGCTGCTGCTGCAGGACTTCTGTTCCACCTACTGCCGGTATTGCACCCGCTCCCGGGTGGTCGGGCACGGGAAAATCATTCCCAGCCGCAGCCGTCTGGAAAAAGCCCTGGCCTATATCGAGGAAACCAAGCAGATCCGGGACGTGCTGTTGTCCGGCGGGGATCCGCTGGTGCAGGGGGACGATCGTCTGGAATGGATTCTTTCGCGCCTGCGGCGGATCCCCCATGTGGAGATCATCCGCATCGGCACAAAAGTGCCGGCGGTTCTTCCCCAGCGGATTACTCCCAAATTCGTAAAAATGCTGAAAAAATATCACCCGCTGTGGATGAGTCTGCACTTCACCCACCCGGATGAATGCACGCCGGAAGCCTACCGGGCGTGCGGCATGCTGGCCGATGCCGGTATTCCCCTTGGGTCCCAGACAGTCTTGCTGAAAGGGATCAACGATGACGTGGATACCATGAAGGCCTTGATGCACCACCTGATGAAGATGCGTGTCCGGCCCTATTACCTGTATCAATGCGATCCGATCAGCGGGTCCACCCATTTCCGCGCTCCGGTGGAAAAAGGCATCGAGATCATCCGGGGATTGCGCGGGTTCACCTCCGGCTATGCGGTGCCCACCTATGTGGTGGACGCCCCCGGCGGCGGCGGTAAAATTCCGGTCACGCCGAATTATGTCGTCGGCAGGGAAAAAGAGGACCTCGTCCTGACCAATTATGAAAACGGCCTCTACCGTTATCCGGACGGCCCCTGTCCCCTGGATCGATAGTCATTGCGCGCCACGGGGCGCCGGGGATAAGGCATCCCCCGGCGCCCCGTACTTTTTTGCATGAGGCCGCCTGCTGGCTTCATGAACTGTACCAGGAGATGTTACTGGATGAAACTGACCATTGGACTGACTTACGATCTGCGATCTGAATATCTCGCCATGGGATACAGCGAAGACCAGACCGCCGAATTCGACCGGGACGATACCCTGACGGCCATTGAAGCGACTCTCGAATCGCTGGGCCATCGCACGGAGCGGATCGGGAATGCCAAAAAACTGGTGGCAGCGCTGGCGGCTGGTAACCGCTGGGATCTGGTGTTCAATATCGCCGAAGGCCTTCATGGCATCGGCCGGGAAGCCCAGGTTCCGGCCATATTGGATCTCTATGAAATTCCGTATACCTTTTCCGATCCGCTGGTGATGAGTCTGACCCTGCACAAGGCCATGACCAAACGGGTCATCCGGGACGCCGGTGTCCCCACCACCGACTTCCGGGTGGTGGAAACGCCCGCCGATCCGCTGGATGTTCCCTTTGCCCCCCCGTTTTTCGCCAAACCACTGGCCGAAGGAACCGGCAAGGGCGTATCTCCCGATTCCATCGTCCACAATACCCAAGACCTGAAAGCGCTTTGTGCCCGCCTCATCGGCACTTACCGCCAGCCGGTTCTGGTGGAGCCATACCTTCCCGGCCGGGAATTCACCACCGGTCTGATCGGTACCGGCCCCAAGGCAAGCGTCCTCGGGACCATCGAAGTCACGCTCCTTACAACCGCCGAACCCGGAGTGTATTCCTATATCAACAAGGAGCAGTGCGAACAACGGGTGACCTACAGCCTGCCGCGCCCGGATCAGGACCCGGTGGTGGCCGCCGCTGAAAAAGTCGCCCTGGACGCCTGGCGGGTCTTGGGCTGCCGCGACGCCGGACGCATCGATCTGCGCTGCGACGCAGCCGGCCGCCCCCAGTTCATCGAAGTCAACCCGCTGGCCGGCATCCATCCGGAGCATTCGGATCTGCCCATCATCTGCAACCACCTGGGATTGCCGTACCGCACCCTCATCGAGCGTATCGTCGCTTCGGCCGCGGAAAGAATCGCCCGGGATCCGGAATAAGGAGGAAAACGGCATGCGGGTGGCCATCGTGCATGACCGGGTGGATTCGGATGCGAATCCGGATGCCCGTGACGTTCTGATCCAAGCCGAGGCGGTCCGGGCGGGACTGGAAAACCTGGGCCACACCGTCATGGTGCTGCCCTGCGATCTGGATCTGGAAAAAGTCATGGTCGACCTGGACCGGTTTCATACCGGAGCGGTCTTCAACCTAGTGGAATCCATCGGCGGACATGGCCGGCTGATCCATCTGCTGCCTTTCTGCCTCGACGCGGCCGGCCTGCCCTATACCGGCGCGAGGGCGGAGGCCATGCTGGCGACTTCCAACAAAACCATGGCCAAAACCATCCTCCAGGCGGCCGGACTGTTCACGCCCGATTGGGTCGGGCCTTTCCCGGCTTCCCCGGGTGAGCCCCCCCGTCCGGCGGAAGAACCGGCGGATTGGATCATCAAATCCGTCTGGGAACACGCCTCCATTGGACTCGATGAGACCGCCATCGTGGGGAAGGTTTTCCCCAAGGAGGCGGCGGCCCTCCTGCCGGAGCGGGCCGGCAAACTCGGTAACGCCTGCTTTGCCGAAAAATTCATCGACGGCCGGGAGTTCAACCTGTCCCTTCTCGGCGGGAAAACAGGGCCCACGGTGCTGCCGCCGGCGGAGATCCATTTTACGGGATACGCTCCGGAAAAACCCAGAATCGTCGACTACCGCGCCAAATGGGATGAGGCTTCCTTCGAATTTCACCATACCCCCCGCTGTTTCGATTTTCCGGAAGAAGACCGGCCGTTGCTGGAAAGGCTCTCCAAGGCCGCCCTGGGCTGCTGGGAGCTCTTCCGCCTCCGGGGATACGCCCGGGTGGATTTCCGGGTGGATTTCCAGGGACGCCCCTGGATCCTGGAAGTCAACGCCAATCCCTGCCTTTCTCCGGATGCCGGTTTCGCAGCAGCTCTCCAGCGCGCCGGAATTTCCTTTCCCGAGGCAGTGCAGCGGATTCTGGACGATATGACCTGAAGCGCTTGGAAAGGACTGTACGGATATGTTCCGCATCCGCAGCATTTACGATGATTCCCTGCCTGTCAACCGGGAAAGCATTCGCCAGATCAAGGACATCCTGCGAAGCCGTTTCAGCGCCGTTCCAGAGCCGGAAATCGACTCCATCGAGGAAAAACTCCGCAATCCCTTCAAGCGGCGTTTCCGCAGCATCCTGCTGGCGGCCGAGACGCTGCGGGGAAAAGTGCTCGGCTTCGCCATGCTGCTGCATGATCCGGAAATCGGATTCGTCTTTCTGGATTGGATCGCCGCCGGAACCGGACGGGCCGGCAGCGGCATCGGCGGCGCGCTTTACGACCGCGTGCGGCTGGAATCCGCGACCCTGAAGGTCAAAGGCCTGTTTTTTGAATGCCTGCCCGACGAAAAATCCGCTTGCCCGGATGCCGCCCTGCTGAAGGACAACCGGGCGCGCCTGCGCTTCTACGAACGGTATGGCGCCCGCCCCATCGTGAATACGGCCTATGAATCGCCCGTGAATCCAGGGGACGGCTGCATGCCATACCTGGTCTACGACGGTCTCGGGTCCGACGCCGCTCCGAGCAGGTCCTTCGCCAAAAAAGTGATCCGTGCCATTTTGGAACGCAAATACCTGGAATACTGCCCGCCGGACTATGTAGAAAAAGTCCTTGCCTCGCTGAAAGACGATCCGGTCCGGATACGCCCTTTCCGCTACCTCAAACCCGAAACCATCCATACCGGGCTGGAGCGCCGCGCCGCCGAGCAAATCGCCCTGATTGTGAACGAACGCCATGAAATTCACCATGTTCATGAACGCGGCTATGTGGAGTCGCCCGTGCGGGTACGCAGCATCCTCATCGAGCTGGACAAGAGCGGTTTGTTTACCCGGATCGCTCCGCGCCTGTTTCCCGACAAGCATATCCAGGCCGTGCATGACCCCGATTTCATCCAATACCTGCGCAAGGCCTGCGCCGAAGTACCGGAAGGCAAATCCCTGTATCCCTATGTTTTTCCCATCCGCAACAAGACCCGCCCGCCCAGGGAACCGTCGGTACTGGCCGGATACTACTGCATCGACACCTTCACGCCCATCAACCGCAACGCGTTTCCGGCGGCCCGGGCCGCCGTCGATTGCGCCCTCACGGCGGCCCGGGAGATTCTGGACGGCCGCCGGATCTCCTACGCCCTGATCCGCCCCCCCGGCCACCACGCCGAACGCCGGGCCTTCGGCGGCTTCTGTTATTTCAACAACTGCGCCATCGCCGCCCACTATCTGAGCAGCCACGGCAAAGTCGCCATCCTGGATCTGGACCATCACCACGGCAACGGCCAGCAGGATATTTTCTACCGGCGTTCCGATGTCCTGACCGTCTCCCTCCACGGCCACCCCGAATACGCCTATCCCTATTTCAGCGGATTCCGGGAGGAGACCGGCGAAGGCGAGGGCGACGGCTACAACCTCAACCTGCCGCTGCCTGAAAAAACCGGCGGCAAGGACTACCGCCGGGCGCTATCCGCGGCAATGGAACGGATCCGGGATTTCGACCCCCGCTTCCTGGTGGTGGCGTTGGGCCTTGATACGGCCAAGGGCGACCCCACCGGCACCTTTTCGCTGACCCGCAGCGACTTTGAAGAAAACGGCCGCATGGTCGGCGCCATGGGATACCCCCTCGCCGTGATCCAGGAAGGCGGTTACCGCACCCGCACCCTGGGCATCAACGCCCGGGCCTTTTTCCAGGGCCTGGAGGCCGGCGTCCGGCAATGGAAGGCTTTCCGCCGGGAACCCAAAAGACCTCTGCACGGTGTCGTGTTGCGCACGGAACCGGGACCGGCCGATCCCGGACGCATCCGGCGTCTGGTGGACCTCACCGGCTTTTTTTCTCCCGACGAGGTCGCCGTGGCCGAGGAACTGGTCCTGGAAAGGCTGGAAAAAGGCGCCGCCAGCGACTATTTTTTCGTCATCGCCGAACACGACGGCCGCCTGGCCGGCTATACGTGTTACGGGCCCATACCCTGCACCCGCTCAAGCCATGACCTGTATTGGATCGCCGTGCATCCCGAAATGCAGGGCCGGGGAATGGGGCGGATGCTCCTGCTGGAAAGCGAACGTCGCATCAAGGCGGCCGGCGGCGAACGGGTGTATGTGGATACCTCCGAGCGGGAGCAATACGCCGGCACCAGGGCATTTTACGAAAACAACGGCTACCGCCTGGAATGCGTCCTGGCCGATTTTTACGCCCCGGGCGACGGCAAGGTGATTTACTGCAAAACCCTGACTCAAGCTCCCTGATGCGCCGCAACTCCCTCAGGGAAAACGCACATAGCGCCGTTCCAGGAAAGCCATGAACCGGGAGAGGGAAAAAGTGAGCCCGAAATACAACAGGGTGATGGTGATCCAGATCTCGAAGGTCAGATAGGTGGCGCTCATCAACTCCATGCCCTGGAAAGTCAGTTCCTGGACGGAAATCACCGAGACGATGGCGGAGTCCTTGATGGTCGAGATGAACTGCCCTCCCAGCGGGGAAAATACCCGCCGGAGGGTCTGGGGAAAGATCACCCGCAAGAAGGTCTGCACCGGCGTGAGGCCCAGGGAATAAGCCGCGTCCCACTGCTCCCGGGGGATGCCGGAAAGCCCGCCGCGGATGATTTCCGTTACATAGGCCCCCTCATACAACGCGAGGGTGATCACCGCCGAAAAGAACATATTGATCCGCTCTTCGGCGGTGAAGAGCCATTCCATGAGGTCCCGCAGCAAGGCCGGACTTTCCCGCAGCCGGGCATCCAAATCCAGGGTGTCGAAAAGCTGGCTGCTGATAAAAAAATAGAAAATGAACACCAGCACCAGGGAGGGAATGTTCCTCACCGTATTCACATACAGCCAGCCGACAAAGCGCTGGAACCGGCCGCCCCGGGAACGCATCACGCCGCAGAGGGAGCCGATCGCAAAGGCCATGACCATGGACCAGACGCTCAACTTCACGGTGGTGATGAATCCCTGCGTCAGCATGTTGGGCCGCAGCACACCGGTGCGGGCATCGAACCTAAAGAAGTAGGACGGGATCGCCCCCCATTCCCACTGATACTGAATCACCCTGACCATACGGTGCAGAAACAGGCCGACGGCGGCTAGCACAATCATCAGCACCACGGCATCCAGGATGCCCGGTCGATTCTTTCGCTGGAAGGGCAGGTTCATGAAGAGCGACTCATCCGTTGATACATCCGGCGCGGCAACCGGTCCGGCCGCTTCATTTCACCCGGGACGCCCATTGATCCGTTTCAAACCAGTAGATTTTCCGCATTTGGAAAAATCCCTCCGAGCTGGTTTTCAGAATCCAGTTGTTAAAAAAATTCAAGGCGTCGTGATCCCCCTTGCGCACGGCAAAGCCGATGGGTTCCCGGGTGAAGGTCCCCGAGATGGGTAAAAACAACATTTCCGGATTTTTCAGGGCCTGAAACGCCGGCAGGGGCGCCGAGGCCACCATGGCGTGCACCCGGCCGAGGGTCAACTCCTGGATGGCCTGACTTTCGTTGTCGAACACCCGCAGGGTCGCCTTGGGCATGAACTGCCTGGCCGCCTGTTCCGCCGTGGTGCCGATGCGCACCGCGATGGTCACCTCCTTTTTATCGAAGTCGGCCAGGGTGCTGAATCCCGAGGCTTTTTCCCGGTGGGCCACGATGGACATCCCCGAATAATCATACGGATTGGTGAAATTGACTTTGAGGTTGCGCTGGGGGGTGACCCCCATGCCGCCGATGATCACGTCGAACTTGCCGGTCAACAGGGCCGGGATGATGCCGGACCAGGCGGTGGGTACGAATTCCACCCGGACGCCCATATCCTCCGCCAGTTTTCTGGCCACGTCGATTTCAAAGCCGATCAGTTCACCGTTCTTATCCTTCATGGCCCAGGGAACGAACGTGGACATTCCCACCCGGATGACCCCGGCTTTCTGGATGCTTTCAATAACGCTTTCCCCGGCAGCCGGATGGGCGGTTTCACCGGTCGCGACCGGTGCCGCCAGACAGAGGATCAGCAACGCCGTGATTCCTTTCCAGACATGCTTCATGGTCTACTCCTTTCCTAGTTGCGGCTCTGTTATCCATGACGGATGGTTCCAAACCGCTTCACTCGTGAATCCCGAACCGTTTTTCAAGCCTCGCGATCATCAACGCCAAGGGGGCGGTGAGCAAAAAATAACAAAAGGCCACCGTGAACCAGATTTCGAATGTCAGGAACGTATCCGACACGATCCTCCGCCCCTGCATGGTGAGATCGAAAATCGAGATGGTGCTGACCAGGGCCGAATCCTTGATCAGGGAAACGCTCTGACCTGCCAGCATCGGCAATATCTGGGGCATGACCTGGGGCACTACTATGTCTCGATAGATATCGAAAACGGACATCCCCAGGCTGAGGCCCGCCTCCCATTGCCCCCTGGGCAGACTGATAATGCCCGCGCGGATGATTTCGGATGCATAGGCCCCCTCGAACAGACAAAGGGCCGCAAGGGCGGAAACAAACGGCGACAGGCCCAGCACCGGGGAAATGACGAAATACATCACAAACAGCTGGATCAGAAGGGGCGTGTTGCGGACAAGCTCCACATAACAAACCGCCAGAAGCCTCAGGATGGGAGATGCGGACAGTCGCATCAGGGCCGTGACAACTCCGATTCCCATGGCCAGCAGCAGACCCAGGGATGAAATCGTCAGGGTCACCGTCAATCCGTCCAACAGCATGCCCGTGACGATCTTTCCATTCTCAACGGTGAACAGATATTCCGGTATGCGGTACCACTGCCAGTTATACTGCAGGCGATGGTAGCCGATGAATCCCACCGAAAATAGCGTTCCAAGGAACAGGAGATTCCCCCCGTACCGTTTGACCAGTCGCCGGCAGATCATCGCCGTGTCACGGACGGATGCAAGCGGCCCGCCTTCCCGCTCTCTGCTGTTCACGGCTGCCCGGCTCCAGGCTCCTGCTGAGGACCGGCGGAGGAGAGTTCCACGGCGTCCTCGTTGATCCAGGCGGACAACAGGGTATGGCTGATGGCCAGAACCACGGGGCCCACAAAAATGCCGATGAGCCCGAAGGCGATCAAGCCGCCGACCACGCCGGCGAAAATGAGCAGCAACGGCAGATCGGCCCCCTTCTTGATCAGGATGGGACGCAGAAACCCATCCATGGTTCCCACCACCACGGTCCAGAGCAGCAGAAACGTCCCCCAGCCGCTGCTCCCGCTCACATACAGCCAGATCACCGAAGGCACCAGCACCGGCATGGGACCGATCTGGGCGATGGCCAGCATGAACATCACCGCCGTCAAGATCGTGGCGAAGGGGATGCCGGTGACGGCCAGACCGATCCCCCCCAGGATCGACTGGGCCAGGGCCGTGACCACCACGCCCAGGGCCACGCCCCGCACGGCCTGTCCGGCCAGGCGGACCGAGTTCTCGCCCCTGGTTCCCGCCAACCGGCGGCCAAAGCGTAAAATCCACAGGGCCCCCCGCTCCCCCTTGGCATACAACAGGGTCGCCATCACCACCGTGAGCAGGAATTGCAGCAACAAGGCGCCGAACCCACCGACCTCCTTGGCGAACCATTGGACGCTTTTACCGATGTAGGGGGCCAGTTTTTTCATGAAATCCTCTATGCCTTCCGCCGTCACCTTCTCCCAGGCCGCCACCAGATCGTCGCCGATGAACGGTATCCGGGGCAGCCACTCCGGCGGCGTGGAAACATGCAGGTTGGAGAGATATTTCACCCATTCGACGATGCGGTCCGTATTCGATACGATGGTGCCGATGGCCAGCCATAGCGGAACGATCAGAATGCACAGCAGCAGCACGGTCATCACGGCCACGGCCGGGGAGCGGCGCCCGCCCAGCCGGTCCTGGATGGAAGTCATGAGCGGCCAGGTGGCCGTCACGATGGTCACGGCCCAGATGGAAGCACCCATAAAGGGACGCAGGATCCACAGCGTCGTCCCTATGAGGAGGCCGATAAAGAGCACTGCCAGAAAAATGCGGGAAATATCGTAACGACTTTCGGTCATGATGCGCCTCATTTGGTAATTGGGAGCCGGTATTCACTAGCCGGAGCGAGGATGATCCTGTTTTATCGTCAAATGCCATAATGGTCAAGACCGGGATTGATACGACCGCGGCGCCGAGAAATGTATTTGCTACCCCTGATCGGCAACGGATTTCCGAAAAAACGGGACTGATTCCTATCACAATGGACGAATCCGGTTTTTCCGTAATACCGACAGGACCTGCTTGGGAGCCGGGATCAGATGCCTCGTCATAGCCTTTTGTAATCAAACAATTATTTTTCTATGCGGGCAATCAAACCTGAATCGGCCCGCTTTTTGCTCGCCTTTTGCCGTTATGGATTGATGGATTGATCAGCGGGCTGGTCGACAGATATAATCACAGCCGTCTGGAAATCCACAGCACCCCCGACAAAAACCCAAGGAAAAAGCGGCTCGGAAGAATCGGCCTCATCCAAGAGGCTGATAGGCACAGTGGCGATTTCAGGACGGGATGGGCTGAAATTGCCGTTTACCCCACCAACAGCACAAACGAAGGAGGATACCGATGAAAAAAACCGCCTTTTTGGCAATTACCGCATTTCTTTGCCTGCAGGCATCGGTCATGGCGACCGGTAGCAGTAATTCCGTAAACACGGAGATGGCCCAAAAGATGCTGCTGGAAGGCAACAAGCGCTATAGCGAAGGCAAACCGATTCATCCCAACCAAAACGCCGGCCGGCGAATGGAATTGGCCCAGAGCCAGAAACCTTTCGCGGTGATTCTGAGCTGCTCCGATTCCAGAGTGCCGCCGGAAATTCTTTTTGATCAGGGCATCGGCGATCTTTTCGTGATCCGTATCGCCGGCAACATCCTCACGGCCGAGGCTCTGGGGAGCATCGAATATGCCGTCGAACACCTGGGAGTCAGCTACATAATGGTGCTCGGCCATGAGCGCTGCGGAGCCGTGAGCGCCGCGGTTAAAGGCGGCGAAGCCCCCGGGCATATCGGCAGCCTGGTGAAGGCGATCCAGCCGGCGGTCTCCCAGGCCAACAATAAACCCGGAGATGTCATTGAAAATGCGGTGGAAGCCAATGTGGGGATCGTCGTCCAACAGCTGAAAACCTCGGTCCCGATTCTCAAAGAATTCGTGGAAAAGAGCAAGATAACGGTCGTCGGTGCACGATACGACCTCGATGATGGGATCGTGGCCATTCTGAAATAGAACGCTGCGCTTTACATCGGACCAGAAGACCAAAAGGCAGTCCAGGCATGGCCCTGGCTGCCTTTTTTCACCCCCATCCATTTAACAGTCTGATACAAAATGGTTTTTTTTATTGCCAGCACCGGCAAAAAGTGCTAATCATTTGCATCGTCCGGTCGAAAACCGGAACATCATTTGGACCTGTAACCTTCACCTGGATCACCCAGCCTGAAACAATCCATGCGGTCGTATCCTGAGCTCTTTTTCACTTTCTTTTGGAGAAATGATGAACCCCGCCGGACAATCTCGAATCAGCATCCTCAGCGCCTTGCTGCTGATCATTTCCGCGACGGTGGTGACGGTTACCGGCGCCTTCACGCTCATCCTCGTTCATTACAGAACCTCGGGACTGATCGCGGAAGCCGACGCCGAACTATTGACCGCCGCAGAAATGATCCGCGAACTTCACGGTACCGGCTACCATGACCGGATCACGGATGCCGCATCGGTTTCGGAAGAACATTTCCGCCGCATTGTCGCGAAAAACGATGAACTTTGCCGGCGGTTGAACCTGCAGTATCTGTGGAGCGTTCTGCTGGTGAACGACCGGCTCGTCTTCACATCCGCGACTCACGTGGATCCGAAAGACCCGAACTCGCCGTGCGCCGCCTTCTTCGAATCCCACCGGGACCCGCGATCCTTTGCGGCGGCGCTGACCCCGGGTGCCGGCCCCACTTTTTCCTCCTTTCACAATGAATGGGGAGAAGGCCGGCAGGTATTGATCCCGTGGAAAGACGCCCATGGCCGCACCTGTATTTTCGGCGCCAGCACCCAATTGACCCGACTTCGCTCCATGGTGCGCCGAACCATCTTGAATTCGATCGGAATCGGGCTGACCGTGTTGTGCGGCGCGCTGCTGGTCACCCTGGCCGTCGGACGGTCCCTGGTGAAACCCATCGCCAGTCTGACGAAGGCCGCCGGCCGGATGGTTCAGGGTGATCTCCATGTCCCGCTGAAGTCCTCGCGGATCATGGAAATACAGGAGCTCGAAAATGCATTCGACCAGATGCGACGGCAATTGCAGCGGGACCTTGCGGCGCTGCGGGAAAGCGAGTCCAAGAACAGGGCCCTGCTGAACGCCCTGCCGGATCTGATGTTTCTGTTCGACGGGAACGGCGTGTTTCTCGATTATCATGCGCCGGAAGCCGAACCTCTTTTACTCGCGCCGGAACTGTTCGTCGGTCGTTCCGTCCGGAACGCACTCGATCCGGGGCTTGCGGAACTGACCATGACCCATCTGACCCAAGTGATTACCGGGGGGCAGTCGTCTTCCTACAGGTATGAGGTCAAGATCAACGGCGAAACCAGAATCTATGAAAGCCGCATGGTGCCGTGCTCGGAAAACAAGGCGCTGGCCATCGTTCGCGATATCACCGGACAGGAACATTACAAAAAAATCCTCACCCAGCGGGAAGAATACCTGCGCACCATTCTTCAGACCGCCGTGGACGGGTTCTTGGTCATCGACGGCAAGGGAAAACTCGTCGAGGTCAACGACTCCTATTGCCGCATGTCGGGTTACACGCGTGACGAACTCCTGCAGTTCCGGATTTCCGATGTGGAAGCTGTCGAGACCGCTGCCGAAACATCCACACGGATCGAGAGAATCCGTTCGAAAGAATACGAGATCTTCGTTACCCGGCATCGCAAAAAGGACGGCGGATATCTGGATCTCGAAATATCCGTCAATTTTCTGGGCCTGGAAGGCGGGAAATTCATCTGTTTCTGCCGCGACCTGACCGAGCGCAAAGAACGGGAAGACCGCATCGCCTTGCTGGGCCGGATGCTGGATGTTGCGCCGGCCGCCATCACGATCCATGATACCGGAGGAACCTTCCTGTTTGCCAACAAAATGACCTGGGAACTGCACGGATACAGCAGCAAGGATGCGTTCATGGCCCTCAGCCTCCGCGACCTCGATGTGCCGGAAAGCGCGGCCATGCTGGCCGAAAGGGTCCGGCTGATTTCCGAGCAGGGAGAAGCGCGCTTCGAGGTCGCCCATTATCGCCGGGACGGCTCCATCTTCCCGCTGGAGGTGCTCGCCAAGGAGATCGAATGGGAAGGACGGCCCGCCATCCTCAGCATCGCCGCCGACATCACCGCCCGGAAACAGGCGGAGGCGGCCTTGCGGGAAAGCGAGGAGTTGTTCCGGAAATTTCTGGAAGAGGCCCCGGACGGGGTTTACATGAACGATCTGGAAGGCAATTTCCTTTACGGTAACCGGAAAGCCGAGGAAATCATCGGCTACAGCCGGGAGGAACTCATCGGCCGGAATTTCCTGGAGCTGCCCATCCTGGCGGAAAGCAGCCTGCCCCGGGCCGCCGAATTGCTCCAGGCGAACATCGAGGACCAATCCACCGGACCGGACGAACTGGAACTGATCGCCAGGGATGGCCGGCGGATTCCGGTGGAGATCAACACCAGCGTGACGCATCATTCCGGCAAAAAAATCGTCCTGGCCTTTGTCAGAGACACCACGGAACGGAAAAAATCGGAAAAGGCCTTACGCAACAGTGAGGCTGAATACCGGGCGCTGTATGAAGGCGCGGCCATCGGTATCTTTCATTCAACATTTGAAGGCCGGTTTTTAGACGTGAATCCCGCCTTGGCGAAAATGCTCGGTTATTCTTCCCCCCCGGAAGTACTGAATTCCATTTATAACATTGCCGAACAGATTTATGCATCGCCTCCAAAACGCGACCAAATCATTACGGATTTATTGGCGCAAGGCAAAACGGTTACGCTGGAAAACAGATACCGCCGCAAGAACGGAGAAGAATGGGACGCCTTCCTTCACTTGAGATATGTGGTCGATGAACAGGGAAAGCCCAAGCATCTGGAAGGATTTGTCGAAGACATAACCGAACGCAAACTGGCCGAAAACCTGTTGCGCGAAAGCGAGGCGCGGTTCAAGGCATTGCACAACGCCTCCTTCGGCGGCATCGCCATTCATGATCGGGGCGTGATCATCGACTGCAACCAGGGACTGGCGGAGATGACCGGCTATTCCTTGAACGAATTGATCGGCATGAACGGATTGCTGCTGATCGCCGAAAAGTCCAGAAAGCTGGTAATGGACAACATCTCATCCGGTTATGAAAAACCATATGAGGCTTTCGGGCTGCGCAAAAACGGCGAAGCGTTCCCCATCCGGCTGGAGGCCCGCAATATCCCCTACGAAGGGAGACAAGTCCGGACGGTCGAATTCAGGGACATCACCGAAGCCAAAAAGGCCGAGGAAGAACGGACAAAACTCCAGGCCCAGCTGCTCCAGTCCCAGAAGATGGAATCCGTGGGCCGTCTGGCCGGGGGCGTGGCCCATGATTTCAACAACATGCTCATGATCATCATCGGCAACGCCGAAATGGCCCTGGATGAAACCGAGCCGTCCGCCCCCCTTGCCGCGCACCTGCAGGAAATCATGGCCAGCGCCCGGCGCTCGGCCGACCTCACCCGCCAGCTCCTGGCCTTTGCCCGCAAGCAGACCGTCAGCCCCCGGGTGCTGGACCTGAACGAGGTCGTCTCCGGCATGATCAAGATGCTCCAGCGCCTCATCGGCGAGGACATCGACCTGGTCTGGAAACCCTCCTCCCGGCTCTGGCCGGTCAACATGGACCCCTCCCAGATCGACCAGATCCTGGTCAACCTGGCGGTCAACGCCCGGGACGCCATCACCGGTGTGGGCAACCTGACCATTGAAACCGAAAACGCCGTCTTTGACGAAACCGATTGCATGGCCCATGCAGGTCTCATTCCCGGCGAATACGTGCGGCTTTCGGTGAGCGACACCGGCTGCGGCATGGGGCAGGAAACCATCGAACATCTTTTCGAGCCGTTTTACACCACCAAGGAGGTCGGCAAGGGGACGGGGCTGGGGCTGGCCACGGTGTACGGAATCGTCCGGCAGAACGACGGGTTCATTCATGTCCACAGCGAACCGGGACACGGCACGACCTTTAAAATCCACATCCCCAGAACCCAGGCCGCCGCGGAGACGGCGCCCCAGGAAAGCGGCCGGAAACCGGCCGGCGGCACGGAAACGGTGCTGCTGGTGGAAGACGAGCCGGCGATCCTGAAACTGGCCCAGGCGATTCTGGAGCGCTACGGTTACACGGTGCTCGCGGCCCGCACGCCCCGGGAAGCAAGGGAGATCGCCGGCAGCCACCCGGATCCGATTCACCTGCTGATCACCGACGTGGTCATGCCCCAGATGAACGGCC
Source organism: Thermodesulfobacteriota bacterium (assembly GCA_049320885.1). Lineage (GTDB taxonomy): Bacteria > Desulfobacterota > Desulfobacteria > Desulfobacterales > SURF-7 > DYJD01. The sequence continues at coordinate 87,582 of JBMORA010000025.1, forward strand.
GGGATTTGCTGGAAAGCATCGCGACCCTCCGGCCGGAAATCAGGGTCCTCTTCATGTCCGGGTATACGGCCGACGTCATCGCCCACCACGGAGTCCTGGACGAGGGGATTCACTTTCTGCAAAAACCCTTCTCCGTCCGGACCCTCTCCGCGGCTGTCCGAGACGTGCTGGACAGGGAAGAGGCCCTTGAAACAAAATCCTTCTGAAAAACACCATCCCCCATTCGAGGTCATGCGGCATGATGTATATTGATCTTGTTCTGAATCTGTCGTTGCTGGTTGCGTTGAGCAGCGTTTCCGGTTTCATCGAGAAACGCCTGCCGCGACGCCCCTTGGCCAGCCAACTGATGCAGGGCCTGCTTTTTGGAGGAGCCGCCGTGCTGGGTATGTTGCGGCCACTGCATCTCGAGCCTGGCTTGATCTTAGACGGCCGGTCCGTCATGGTGAGTCTTTGCGCCATGATTTTCGGTCCCCTGGCCGGGTCAGCGGCGGGGGCGATAACTATTTTTTGCCGTCTGCTGCTGGGCGGTATGGGCACGCTGACCGGCGTCCTGGTGATCCTATCTTCTCTTGGAATCGGGCTGATTTTTCACTCCCGGGTTAAAACATCGGCTGAGCCGCCATCGGTTCGGATGCTGTTCGGGTTCGGCGCGGCCGTCCATCTCGCCATGCTGGCCCTCATGCTCACCCTGCCGGGTGGGGCCGGCCCGGCTGTCCTGAAACGTATCGGCCTGCCCGTGATCTTGCTGTATCCGCTTGCGACGGTCCTCTCCGGAAAGGTGCTGGCGGATCAACTGGAAAGCGAACGTCGCCTGGCGGCGCTGCGGGAAAGTGAGAAGCTCTATCGTCTCCTGGTGGAAACAGCCAATGAAGGTATCTGGTCCATGGACGGTGACCACCACACCACTTATGTCAATCGTGCCATGGCGGCCATGCTGGGCTACACACCTGAGGAAATGCTCGGGAAACCGGTCGAGGCCTTCTTCTTCTCGGAAGACATGGCGTTTCATGAACAGCGGATGCAGCAACGCCATGCGGGTGCGGATGAGATCTATGAACGCCGCTTCAGACGCCGGGACGGAAGCCCTCTATGGACCATGGTCGCAGCCAAGGCCCGGCAGGACCCTGACGGACGTTTTGCCGGATCATTCGCCATGTTCACCGATATAACCGCGCACAAGACGGCCGAAGAAAGCCTTAAAGCCGGACGGGCGGAACTGCATGCCCTGCTCGACGCCGTCAAGGAATCCGTTTTCCTAATGGAAACGGACGGCACCATCGTGGCCCTGAACCAAACCACCGCCGTGCGGCTGGGCTCCAATGCCGAGGACATGATCGGACAAAACATGTTCGATATCCTGCCGCCGGATGTCGCAAGAAGAAGACGGGCCTACGTGGAACAGGTTATCGCCGATGGCAAACCGGTGCGCTTCGAGGATCAACGCAATGGGATGTGGATTGACAATTCCATCTATCCGGTTACGGACGAATCCGGCCGGGTGATGCGCCTTGCGATTTATGGTCATGATATCACCGAGCGTAAAATGTCAGAACAGGCGCTCATGGAAAGCAAACGCTTGTTGGACGCCACTCAGCAGCTAGCCAAAATCGGCGGCTGGGAATGGGACACGGAACGACGAACCATGACCTGGACCGACGAAACCTATCGCATTCACGATCTCGCGCCCGGCCGCTTCCAGCCCGGCGCGCCGGAACACATCCAGCGTAGTCTTGAATGCTATGATGCGGCAGACCGACCGATGATCGATGAAGCCTTCCGGCTCTGTGTCGAGGAAGGGCGTGCCTACAACCTGGAATTACCGTTCACCGATGCCAGTGGACGACGGATATGGATCCAGACATCGGCCCGCCCCGTCATGAAAGATCGACGGGTGGTCAAAGTGATCGGCAATCTCATGGATATCACCGAACGCAAGAATGCCGAGAGGGAGTTGCGGGAAAGCGAGCACAAATTTTCCAGAATATTCAAGTCCAATGCCGCGTTGATGGCCATCAGCACCCTGCAGGAGGGCCGATTCATAGATGTGAACGACGAATTTTTACGGGTACTGGGTTTTGGTTATGATGAAGTAGTCGGAAAATCATCGCTCGAGCTGGGCTTTTTTGCACACACCGCGCAACGGACAACCTTGGTCGATCTGATCCGGGAGAAAGAGCAGCTCCACAACATCGAGATCGATATGCGGACCCGGAGCGGCGAAATCCGGCGCGGTCTTTTTTCAGGAAGCATCATCCATCTGAAAGACCAGGAATGCTGGCTGACGGTTTTGAAAGACATCACCGCGCGCATGCAGGCAGAGGAATCCCTGCGCCTGAGCGAAAAAACACACCGCGCGCTGATTCAGGGCATACCGGATATCGTCATGCGTTTCGACCAGCAGGGCCGCCACCTGTTCGTCTCTGAAAACGTAATGAAACTGACCGGCATCCAGGCCGCCGCCTTTATCGGCAAAACCCATCGCGAGCTAGGCTTCCCGGAAGAGCAATCCCGTTACTGGGAAGATTGCATCCGGAAAGTGTTCCGCGACGGCGAAATGGTTGAAACCGAATTCACCTACGAAGGCATCAACGGGCAATCGGTTTTCAACTGGCGGCTCATTCCTGAATTCGACACATCGGAAAAGGTCAGCTCGGTTCTTTCCCTGAGCCGGGATATCACCCTGCATCGCCGGGCCGAGCAGAATTATGAAACCCTTTTCCGGGAAATGATGGACGGATTCGCCCTGCACGAAATCATCCATGACAGCCAGAACCGTCCCGCGGACTATCGCTTTCTGGCGGTAAATCCAGCGTTTGAACGCCTGACCGGTCTTGCGGCCCGGGAAATTGTCGGCAAGACTGTCCTGGAAATCATGCCCGAAACCGAACGGCATTGGATCGATATTTACGGACAGGTGGCCATGACCGGCGAATCGATCTTTTTTGAAAATTATTCAAAGGTATTGAATAAATATTTCGAAGTCTCCGCCTTCCGGCCCGGTCCCGACCAGTTCGCCTGTATCTTTGCCGACATCACCGACCGCAAGGCGATACAGGAGCAGCGTGAGCGTCAACTGACCTTTTCACGGGCGTTAAATAAGATCTCGGAATTCACCATCGCCAACGACAACCCGGACGCCATCCTGGAAATCAGCAACCGCATCATCGGCGAGGCATTGTGTGCCGACAGAATGCTGATTTATGATATCTCCTTTGCGGAAAACCGGATCACCGCCCTGTGCGAATGGCTCGGGCAACCGCACCGGGAAATAGCCGCCACCAAAGGGGAATATACCTCGCTGGAGATGTTCCGGGAAGCCTTCGAGGAAATCCGTGATACAAAACGGTACCTCGAAAGCCATGTCGACGCGGTGAATGCTCATTTCCTGGAGAACGGTTCGGATCGCATCCTGCACGACCAACTCCATATCAAGAGCCTGATCTGGTATCCTTTTGCCTTTGACGACCATGGATACTATCTCTTCACCATCAACCGCATCTTGCAACGGAAAATATGGAACAAGGATGAACTCGATTTCCTCCGCTCGGTCGCCAACCTGGTTACGATAGCACTGATGAAAATTCGCATGCTTGGAGAGCGCAGGCGGGTCGAGGAAGAACTGGCCAAGCAGAAAAATCAGCTGCAAAAAATCTTTGAAATCCTGCCCATCGGGCTTTGGATCGCCGACAAGCACGGCAACCTGCTGCGCGGCAATGCCATGGGAGTGAAAATCTGGGGTGCCGAACCGCATGTTTCCATTTCCGAATACGGCATTTTCAAGGCCTGGCGACTGCCTTCCCGGGAACCGATCGCGGGGGATGACTGGGCCCTGGCAAAAACCATCCGCGACGGCGTCACCATCATGGACGAACTCCTGGAAATCGAAGCCTTTGACGGCAAAAGAAAAACCATCCTGAATTATACAGCGCCGGTGCTGGATGCCGACGGCGGTATCGCCGGTGCCATCGTGCTCAACCTGGATATCAGCGATCGCAAGGCTTTGGAAAACCAGCTGCTCCAGTCCCAGAAGATGGAATCCGTGGGCCGTCTGGCCGGGGGCGTGGCCCATGATTTCAACAACATGCTCATGATCATCATCGGCAACGCCGAAATGGCCCTGGATGAAACCGAGCCGTCCGCCCCCCTTGCCGCGCACCTGCAGGAAATCATGGCCAGCGCCCGGCGCTCGGCCGACCTCACCCGCCAGCTCCTGGCCTTTGCCCGCAAGCAGACCGTCAGCCCCCGGGTGCTGGACCTGAACGAGGTCGTCTCCGGCATGATCAAGATGCTCCAGCGCCTCATCGGCGAGGACATCGACCTGGTCTGGAAACCCTCCTCCCGGCTCTGGCCGGTCAACATGGACCCCTCCCAGATCGACCAGATCCTGGTCAACCTGGCGGTCAACGCCCGGGACGCCATCACCGGTGTGGGCAACCTGACCATTGAAACCGAAAACGCCGTCTTTGACGAAACCGATTGCATGGCCCATGCAGGTCTCATTCCCGGCGAATACGTGCGGCTTTCGGTGAGCGACACCGGCTGCGGCATGGGGCAGGAAACCATCGAACATCTTTTCGAGCCGTTTTACACCACCAAGGAGGTCGGCAAGGGGACGGGGCTGGGGCTGGCCACGGTGTACGGAATCGTCCGGCAGAACGACGGGTTCATTCATGTCCACAGCGAACCGGGACACGGCACGACCTTTAAAATCCACATCCCCAGAACCCAGGCCGCCGCGGAGACGGCGCCCCAGGAAAGCGGCCGGAAACCGGCCGGCGGCACGGAAACGGTGCTGCTGGTGGAAGACGAGCCGGCGATCCTGAAACTGGCCCAGGCGATTCTGGAGCGCTACGGTTACACGGTGCTCGCGGCCCGCACGCCCCGGGAAGCAAGGGAGATCGCCGGCAGCCACCCGGATCCGATTCACCTGCTGATCACCGACGTGGTCATGCCCCAGATGAACGGCCGGGATTTGCTGGAAAGCATCGCGACCCTCCGGCCGGAAATCAGGGTCCTCTTCATGTCCGGGTATACGGCCGACGTCATCGCCCACCACGGAGTCCTGGACGAGGGGATTCACTTTCTGCAAAAACCCTTCTCCGTCCGGACCCTCTCCGCCAAAGTCCGCGACGTCTTGAACGGAAAAGACGCCTGATCCGGTGCGTATTGACCATGAAGCCGGTTTGGGGTAGAAACAACCATATGGTTTCAAAATGGCTCCCGATCTCCATTATGCTGCTGGTGCATGCCGCAGCGGCCGCGGTCTTTTCTCCGGCGGCGGCATCCGCCGTCACAAAATCCGCGCAATCATGGAAAGGTGATTTCGACGCCCTCCTGGAACGCCGCGCCATCCGGTTGCTGGTGCCCTACAACCAGACCTTCTATTATAATGACAGGGGCCGGGAGCAAGGCCTTATCACCGAGATCTCCCGGCATTTCGAACGCTTCATCAACCGGAAACATGCAAAAAAACTCGGCGGGCGCCGGATTTCAGTGGTCCTGCTGCCCATCAGCCGTGATCGGTTGCTGCCGGCGCTTGTCACTGGCCTCGGGGATATCGCCGCCGGATACTTCACCATCACGGACGAACCTTTCCCATTGAACGACCATGTATCCTTGGTGCCGATGAGAACGGTTGCGGAAGTGGTCCTGACCGGACCGGGAGCGAAACCGGTTACCGGGCTCGAGGAGCTTGCCGGCAGGCGCCTCCATGTTCGCAAATCCTCGGGCGCTTATGAGAGTCTATCCCAACTCAACCGGCGCTTTCAGCTGGAAGGGAGGCCGTTAACGAGGCTGATCCCGGTGCCTGCGGCATTGGAGGATGAGGATATGATGGAAATGCTGAATGCCGGTATGCTGGAAACCATCGTGGTGGATGACTGGAAGGCGGACATTTGGCGGAAAATTTTCCCCGGCGTGATCGTCAACAAGCGGGCGGCCGTCCAGACCGGCATCCGCAAAGGCTGGGCGATCCGGAAAAACAGTCCCGGATTGTCGGAAGAGTTGAACGACTTCTTTCAATATATGCTTCAGCATCAGGAAGAAATCGAATATCCGGTGGTCAAACACAACCGGCGTTCCCGCCGGATTTGTAATCCCATCGGCCGGAAGGAATGGCAACGCTTCAACGATATGTGGACGTTGTTCCGACGCTACGGCGATCAGTACGGCTTCGACCCGCTGATGCTGGCGGCCCTGGGATTTCAGGAATCGCGGCTGGAACAAAGCGCCCGTGGATCACACGGCGCCGTGGGCGTCATGCAGCTCCTTCCGGCCACCGGCAAGGCCATGGGCGCGGGAAACGTCGCCGCTCTGGAGCCGAATATAAAAGCCGGCGCCAAATACATGCACTACCTTCAGAAACAATATTTCCGGGAAACCGGTCTCCGGGAACCGCACCGGACCCTGTTCACCTTCGCCGCATACAACGCCGGTCCGGGGCGCATCGCCAAAATCCGGCAAGAAGCCGCCGGCCAGGGCCTGGATCCCGATCAATGGTTCAATCATGTGGAAATGGCGGCGGCCCGGAAAATCGGCCTGTATACCGCCATCTATGTGCGCAATATCTACAAATACTACGTGGCGTACAAACTGGCGCTCGAAGCCGCGGATGAAAAGCCCACCGCCGGCGCGAAACCCGCAGCGAACCGATAGACCCTTGCAGGGAAGGGCTTGACAAGCCGAATCCGTTGTCCGTAGGATGGACCGGAAATCGAAGGATGGAACGCCAACCGCCCTTGGGAAGGATGCCATGAAGAAAACCGCAAGACAAGCCGCTTATGTCCATGGATACGACGTCACCGAAAGCATCCGCCTTACGGACCAGGCCTTCACGCTGGCGGATCTGCTGCATTCCGACACCGCTTATCCGGTGGGCAGCCTGGTGCTGGAGGCCGGCTGCGGAGTGGGGGCGCAAACCGTCACCCTGGCGGCCAACAGCCCGGATGCGAGGATCATTTCGGTGGATATCTCCGAGAATTCGATTGCCGAAGCCAGGGCGAAAGTCACGGCGGCCGGATTCACCAATGTTCATTTTCAGCAGGGGGATATTGTTGATCTTCCGTTCGAACCCCGGAGCTTTGATCACATCTTTGTCTGTTTCGTGCTGGAGCATCTGGCCCGGCCCGTCGAAGCCCTGCTCGCCCTGAAAAAACTGCTCAAAAACGGCGGCACCATCACCGTGATCGAGGGGGATCACGGCTCGGCCTGTTTTTATCCGGACAATCCCGCGGCCCGCCGGGTCATCCAGTGCCAGGTCGCCTTGCAGAAAACCGCTGGCGGCAACGCCAATATCGGCCGGGAGCTCTATCCCCTGCTGACCACCGCCGGATTCGATTCCGTGCGGGTTTCACCCCGCATGGTTTACGTCGACGCCAGCAAACCGCAGCTGGTGGACGGCTTCACCCGCAAGACCTTCACGGCGATGATCGCGGGGGTGCGCGACGCTGCGCTCGCGGCGGGCCTCATTGACCAAGAAGCCTTCGACGAAGGCATCCGTGGTCTCCAGCGGTCCGCGGAAGCAGACGGGGTTTTCTGCTATACGTTTTTCAAGGCCTTCGGTACGGCGTGAGTTTGCCCTGAAAATCCGCCCCAACGTCATGCGCGCCTCTTCCGACGCCTGTAAACGGCAAATCCCGAAGCCGAGGCCGCGGACACGATACCGATGGCCAGGGCCATCCTCCACATTACCGCCCGTGAAAAAGGTTCTTTTTCAGCCGCCGCCTGGACGGCCAGCCACTTGTGGACATCCGCGGCGCTCTGCTCCGGGATTTCCATCTGGGGCACATGGCCGACCCCGGAATAGATGATGGCGTGAATCTCCGGCAGATCCCGGCACCACTGCTCGACCTGGGACACCGGAATCCAGTGGTCTTTTTCCCCCCACAGCAACAGGGTCGGAACCTTGATCCCGGAAATGCGGGCGCTGAAAGCCGGGTCATTGTTCAAGGCCGTCAGGACGTCCATGATCACCGGCAGGGCTTCCCGGTTGCCGGGCCGCAGACTCAGTTCATAGAAGCGGTCCACCAGGTCATCGGTCAGTTTCCGGTGGTCCCCCAGAACCTGTTTCACGCTCATGCGGAAGATGAAACGCGGCGTCATCCAAAGGACCGCGTCCCGGATCACCGGTATGGCTGCAAGCCTAAGCGGATAAGGGATATCGAGGGGATATCCGGCCGGATCGATGAGGATCATGGCCGCCACCTTGTCGGGGAATTCCAGGGCGTAATTCCAGGCAATGGCCCCACCCAGGGAATTGCCCGCCAGGGTGAAACGGGAAAGCCCCAGGGACGTGACGAACCGGTCCAGGAACCGAACATAGGCCTCCCGGGAATAGTCCCCCCGGGCAAACGGTCCCGTCAAACCGAAACCCGGCAGGTCCAGGCGGATGATGCGGCAGCGGTCGCCGATTTCATGCACCCAGCCGTCCCAGGTGTGCAGGGAATCCATGATGCCGTGCAGGGCCACGATCACCGGCCCGCTCCCCTCGTCGCAATAATGGACCTCCGTCCCATCGATCCGGATATAACGGGACTGGGGTTTTTCATATTTTTCCTGCAACGCCGCAAGCGGAATTTCAAAGAGCCCCAGATCATCCGCAAAAAAATAGGTCAGGGAACCGATCCCGGCGATGATCAGGCCGGCAATAATGAAAACCCTCGCTTTTGTCATGCTCATCCGCCCTTTCGTTCCGATCCTGTCCTTGCCCGCCATCCCGACACCATGTCCTGTAATTCATCTGTTTACGGCAGAGGTCGTTTGGACTATTATCAGGTTTTCCAGCGTTTGGCAAAGAGGACGCAATCGGCAACGCGCATCTTCAGGAGGGGAAGAAATGAACAAGGAAACCCAATGCATCCACAGCGGTTCTTACCGGGACGAAGCCACCCGCGGTCTGAACACCCCGATTTTCACCTCTTCGTCTTATGAATACCTGGATCGCGGGGAATGCCCCTATCCCCGCTATTTCAATACGCCCAACCAGGACGCCGTGGTCCGCAAACTATGCGCCCTGGAAGGCGCGGAAGACGGGATTCTGTTCAGTTCGGGCATGGCGGCCATGAGTACGGCCATGCTAGCCGCGGCCGGCTCCGGAGACCATATCGTCATGATGGATGAGCTGTATGGCGGGACGCACGCCTTCGCCACCGATCCATTGAAACGCATGGGCGTCCGCTGCGCATTTGCGGCCACGGATGCCGAGGATGTCATCCGGGCAGTGACGCCGGAGACCAGGGCCATCGTCATCGAATCTCCCACCAACCCGTTGCTGAGCGTCATCGACATCCAACGGGTGGCGGCTTTCGCGCGGGATCGAGGCATCACGACCATCATGGACAACACCTTCGCCAGCCCCATCCATCAGAACCCCATCACCCTCGGAATCGATGTGGTGGTCCACAGCGGGACCAAATACCTGGGCGGCCACAGCGATCTGAGCTGCGGCATCGCCCTGGCGTCGCGGGAAAAAACGGAACCCATCCGCAAACTGGCCCGCCATCTGGGCGGCAACCTGGACGCCATCGCCTGCTATCTGCTGGAGCGCAGCCTGAAAACCCTGGCCCTCCGGGTGGAACGCCAGACCCGGAACGCCCGGCGGCTTGCCATCTATCTGGCCGGGCATAAGGCCGTCCGGAAGGTCAACTATCCGGGCCTGCCGGATTTCCCGGGACACGCCACGGCCAAACGGCAGATGCGGGATTTCGGCGCCATGCTTTCCTTTGAACCGGATGAAACCATTGTTCCGGCGGACCGCCTTCTGCGGCGGCTGAAGGTGATCCGTCCGGCGGTCAGTCTCGGCGGCGTGGAGACCATCATCTGCGCGCCGGCCCAGACCTCCCATTCCAAAATGTCCGCCGAAGAACGCGCCCGGGTCGGCATTTCGGATTCCCTCCTGCGCCTGTCGGCGGGGATCGAGCACGAAGCGGATCTCATCGCCGATCTGGACCAGGCCCTGGCCGGGTAACGCAAGTGTCGTGACGAAACAGGGACGTTACCGGCGACCGCCCCTGTTCGTGATGTGCCCGAACGGGCTGAATCTTACAGGAAAAGGCGGGGCGACGATGGAAATCACAGATCCGCCAGTTTGCCCTCCTTCTTCAACTCATCAAAGGCTTTTTCCAGTTTGTCCGCCACTTCCTGGGCGTTGGGCGTCTGATTGGAAACGATCAACACAATGTCGATCAGGTTGATGGAATGATTCTGTATGCCGGTCAGATTCAAAGAGGCGATGGCTTTTTCCGACGGCTTGCTGTAGTCCAGAACATAGTCCGCCCGTTTGGCCATGAGCTTTTTGAAGGCCGTGTCATGGTCGTCCGATTCATCCATTTCGATCTTATTGGCCGGATCCTGAAGGAATTTGATGAATCCGCCGTAGCTGTATCCCCGGATCACGATGATTTTTTTCCCCTTCATTTCCTCCTTGGTCTTCAGCACCGGGGTATCCGGGCGGGTGTAAACCCGCATGTCGATTTCCGTGATTTTGGACCGGCTGTAAATAACCTTGCCCTCCAGTTCTGGCACGCCCTTGATGCCAAGAAACACGTGGGATTTGCCTTCCGCCAGGTTCTGATAGAGCCGTTTGGGCGGATACCCTTTTACGGAATAGGCCAGACCGGCCTTGTCCATGGCGGCCTTGAGAAAGTCGAGCATCATGCCGCTGGGTTCCTTGCCTTCTTCCACCAGATAGAAGGGAGCGAAATTCAGGACGCCGATTTTGATCTCCTCGGCGGCAAGGGCATTTCCGGCCGCAGTCAAAAAGGCCAGGACCGATAAAACCGTGAACAGTTTTTTCATGGGACCTCCTTGTGGCATTTGTGTCGGGAAACGGGGAAAGCGCTTCCCGCATTGTTGCGGGAAGCAGAGACGAGATCAATCATAAAGATACTATTTCGGAGGCATATCGTCAATACACCGCCAGCGGAAATTTATGGAGTTGCGACGGTTGCCTTTTTCGCGTAAATAAGTGGTACCATGTTTTGCACGGATGGATTTTGTACTTTATTGTATCCATCAATTGATCTGAACTTCGTTTGGGGGGATTGGATGGGCAACATTTCGAATAGGCCGAAGATATCGAATTTTATTGTAAAGGCCATTCGGGGAACATTGGAGCATCGGGCCACCTGGTTGTATCTGTTATTGAAAGAAGCGGAGAAAAAAGGCCTGGGGTGGGAGGATATCGGGTACCCGGCGATTCACGCCTGCGGGAATCTCCACGGCCGGGAACTCGTTCGCCAGGGGGACACCGACAGCCTGAAGGGTCTGAAAAAGACCCTGTTCACGCTACCCGCCCGGATTGTATTCGAAATGAAGATTCTCGAATCCAGCGCTCATCGCCTGTCGATTGATTTCGGTTATTGCCCCCTGGTCGGGGCCTGGCAGAAACTGGGGTGCACGGACGAAGAAATCGGCCGGCTCTGCGATATCGCCATGGAAGGGGATCGCGGCATTGCGGAGAGCTATGGCGGGAAGTTGGATCTTGGCGCCACCATCGCCCGCGGCGCGGAAAAATGCCAAATCCGTTTCGTCAAATAGGGCCAGGCCATCGTGCCTGGCTTACTGCGTCGGCTCGAAGGCCGGAACCGATCCATTGATTCATTTCGGCCATGGGAGATATTCGCATGCCTGGAAAGATTATGCTTGTCGGTTTAGGCGGTGTCGCCAAGGCGGCCCTGCAACTCATGGTTACGAAACCGGAAATCAAGACGATTGTCGTGGCAAGCCGGAATGGGCAACAAGGGGAGGCCTTCTGCAACCTTGTCGCCGCCGGCGCCCTTGCCCAGGGATTTCAGCCCCAAATCGATACCGTCAGCGTTGATCTGAACCAACCCGAGCGGACAGCGGAAATCATATCGCTGGAAAATCCGGATGTGATCTTCAGCACGGCCACCTTGATGAGCCCATGGCTCACCGGGCGGCTGCCCCTGGAAGTCAACCTGGCCCTGTACCCCGCGGGATTCGGCGTCTGGCTGCCCATGCATTTACCCCTCACCATGAAGCTCATGCGGGCAGTCCGTTTGGCCGGCTACCGAGGGATCACCCTCACAGCGCCTTTTCCGGACATCGTCAACTGCATGCTTGCCGGAATGAATCTTTCGCCCACGAGCGGAATCGGCAATGTGGATTTATACATACCGAAAGTGAAGCGTCTTGCCGCCGAAGCTCTCGGTGTCTCCACCGCTGACATTGAGGTGAAACTGGTGGCCCATCACGCACTGATGCCGTATTTCATGGGTCTCGCCACCGATCACCATCCTCCTTTCCATCTGGCCGTCAAATATCGGGGGGCCGATGTCACCCGGGAAATCGACGCCCGGAAACTGCTCGCGACCCACCTTCCGGCCATCGTGGGACCGGAAACGAATTATGTCACCGCCAGCTCGGCCGTGCGGTTGATTCAGGCGTTTCTTTCCGAAAAGGATACGGAAACCCATGCCCCTTCTCCCAATGGACTGCCGGGCGGGTATCCGGTGACTGTCAACAGCCATGGAATCAAGCTGTCTCTGGTGGAAGGTGTGACCACGGAGCAGGCGATCCAAATTAACGAGGACTCGCAGCCGTTCGACGGTATTCAGCGCATCAAACCCGACGGAACGGCGGTTTTCACGGATGCGGCGGTTCAGGCGCTCACCGCTTCTTTCCATTTTACCTGCAACGAGCTGCACCCCGACGAATCGCCCGCCCTGGCGGAAGAGCTGCTGGCCAAAGTCCGGGAACGCATGCAAATCGGCAACCAAGAGAGGTGATCCAATGAAAACGGGTTTATTCGTTTTACTTCTGACGGTAGTCTTTCCTGCCTACTGCTGGAGCGACTGCACCTATTGCCAGGCGGTTACCCCGGACGGGTGTGATAACTGCATCCGTGATTGCACCCAGCTTGTGAATTCCCTTACCAATGATCTCAACGAAGCAATGCATCAGCATCAAAACGCCCTTGAAATTTATAATGACTGTAAACGTAAGAACCCCAACGATGACTGCCGTTCCAAACGGCAGTTTGTGGAAAGCGCCAGGTATTCCGTGGATGACTATAAACGGAAATTACTCAAGGCCCGGGAAATGATGGACCATGCCAGGGATTGGTGTGAAAAAGTCTCCAGAAATGCCGGGCGGCAGTGAGCTTCCTGCCCGCGGGGCCGTGTGTCTTTGATATTTCTTAACGACCCCGCGGCGCTGTGCGGGATGGAAGTCATCGGTGACTGCTGATAATAATATAATCCGCATATTTCATATCCTCTTCCAGAACATGGTTGGTCCACCAATCCCTCAGGTACGTCAACAAGTCCGAATTCAGTTCAGCCCGCCCTTTTTCGAAATCTTCCAAAAAAACCCCCATTTTTTTTACGTATTCCACATGGGCGTCGATATGCTCCCTGAGCATGGGGAAATCATGCCGCGCCATATATTTATTTTCGGAGTTAAAATGATAACCGGTATAATCGACCAGTTCTTTCAGACAGTCAAAAGTTTTGCCCGAATCCGTTCGTCCGCCCTGAATGTCGATCAGTTTATTGATGATTGAAAATAGCTTCTTGTGTTGCGTATCGAGTTCCTCGTCATTGACCGACATGTCCTTTGTCCAGAAAAGCTGATTTTGCATCTTTTACCTCTGATTGGGCTGTGTGACACGTTTCCCCCAATATGGGTTCAGTTGGCTTGGCCATCCCCGAATCAAGGTCGGCACGAGTGACAGGTTATGCCCCAATTGCTTCTTTTGGCAACAGTTGTTTGCAATTTCTCCGCTGCTGATGGTTTGTTTCGTGCAATATATTGGGCGATTTCCGAAGGTCTGTCAATTTAAATGCCAATCCGGAGCAAATGGATTTGAACTTGACATGCATACCATCTTGGCATATCGAGAGAATGAACGTTCACTCTCTGATTCACATGTTATGAATGACACTTTCCGAAAACTCGAAAAAATACGTCAAAATGAAATCCTTGACGCTGCCGCCGAAGTTTTTGCAGATCATGGATATCATGGGGCATCCATTCCCGCAATATGCTCAAAAGCGGGCATTTCCGTGGGAGCTTTATATAAGTATTTTAATAACAAAGAGGCTTTATACATCGCCATTTTACAAAGAATGGCCGACCTGTTGATCAGCGAGTTTTACGGAAGAATCCAAATCCATCAGGAATCCCTGCTGGATACGATCCAGCAGATCCTGACAAACATGACCGAGACCCCCTTGTTTTTTCAATACAAGCAGTACGTTATTCTCTACATCGATGTCGGCTCATATTCCATGAACGGGTTTGCGGAGTCCATCACCGACCGTTTTGAAAACATCGGCCGCGAATTTTATACCGATCTGGTGGAACATTTTAAGAAATCTCGGCAAGTGCGCACGGAAATCAAAACAGACCATGCGGCCTATTTCATCGACAGCTATGTGACATTATATGCCTACACGCTGGTGAGTGCCCATCACCGCTTGCGCTTTGACCGGTTCTTTACAAATGGTGATGAATCCATAAGCCATGTGCAGCGGATTTCCATCATATTGGATTCCATAAAAATGCTGCTCTAATTTTTTTCTTGCCCTTAAAGAGAACGAATGTTCATTCTCTGCCATCCATTAAAAAAGGAGGCCCGCATGTCACCAGGAATCAAACGCATGGACGATTGTCTCTCCATCAGAAACGGTCGCCTTTTTATTGAGGAGTGCGACGCCGTTGAACTGACCAGAAAATTCGGATCGCCGATATTTGCCGTTTCCGAGGACCAGCTCAGGCGCAACATTCGAAAATTTCAGCAAAGCTTTAAGGCCGGGTGGACCGATGGCCCTGTAAAGCTGATGCCGGCCGCCAAAGCCAGCTGGTCTCACGCGATCCAGAAAATAATCGCTGATGAAGGTTGCGGGTGCGACATTTATTCGCCCGGGGAGCTGGCTGTGGCGCTCGATTCAGGGTTTGATCCGCAGTATATTTCCGTCAACGGAGTTCCCAAGGATGATGATCACCTAGAAAATGCAATTAAACGAGGGGCGCGGATCACCCTCGATGGGCTTGAGGAGATCGATGCTGTTGAGCAAATTGCCAACCGGTTGAACAAAACCGCCATGGTAAGGTTGCGTCTGCGGCCGATCCTTTCCGGATTCCGCAAGTTTTCCCATTTCAATCCCACCGGGCCCGTTGCCACCGATTTGGCGGCCATGGCCTACAAAGGCGGTATGGTGTACACCCAGGCCATCGAAATCGGAAAAAGAATCATGAAGATGAAAAATGTGGCGCTGGTGGGATTCCATGAGCACCACGGGCGTCATCATCCATCCACACGGTACTGGGCGGAGCAGATGAAATCCTTTGCAAAAGAGATGGGATATGTGTGCAAAGCCCTGGGCGGCTACCAGCCGCGGGAGATCAGCATCGGTGGCGGTTTTGCTGGCCGTAGAGACCCCTTTAATGCAGAAACCCATTATACCGAACCCTATCAATTGCTGGCTCTGCATGGGCTTTCATTTGTTCTGAGTCTCTTTGGCTCGAGAATACGATATGCCGTAATCGATTTCCTGTTGGACATGCTGATGGAATACCGCCCCAACACCAATCTTGCGCCCACCATCGAAGACTATGCAAAGGTCTGTACATCGACGTTGAAAGAATATCTCCCGAAAAACGGCATCTCCACACAGGGGCTGATGCTGCAGATGGAGCCGGGCCGATCCCTCCATGGCGATACCGCGGTCCACTTGACCACCGTAAAAAACGTCAAGCCTGTGGATCGGCCGATTAAATGGAATAAATGCATCCTCGACACAACGGAGTTTTGGTTCACCGGTGGGCGCTACGAGCACCATCTCCATGACTATGTCATCGCCAACCGGGCGGATGAGAAAAAGATCGAAAAAGCGGATATCATCGGCAGGAGCTGTTATGGAGACCGCCTGCTTCCCTTTGTCCGGGTTCCGAAGAACCTCAAGGCGGGTGATATTTTCGCGCTGCTGGACGTGGGCGCCTACCAGGAGGTGTCCATGAGCAACTTCAACGCCATGCCCAGACCCGCGACCTTCCTGATACGGGGTGGTTCGGTACACCTGATTCGCAAACCGGAGACCTTGGAAGACGTTTTCAGGCGTGATGTGGTGCCGGAGCATTTGGCGTCATGATTGATTACTGGACACGTCCCGGGCCAGACGGCTGTTACGGACTAGTTTCCAATCACTTGATGGATGTTCGGCTGCCGGCTGCACCGAAAAAACCGCTTTGCTTTCATCCATGTAATTCGTGTAATCCGTGGTTGAAAAGCTTTTCAGCTCGTTTTTGTTACAACCACCCGCTGCGCTGACACGAAGAGCGCGAAATAACGGTGAATGGAGGTTCCACCTCCCCTGGCGCTGTGGTGTCCTGTTTTCATTGACACTCAACCCAGCCTTCTCTATACTCCCCCACAAAAAGCAAATACTTATCAGCTGCAACCGCAGGACGTAAACTGTCTTGGGATTTGAAACCCATAAACCGGATGTCGAAGAAATGAATGACCATCAGAAATCTGCCTCGACCGAAGAAGAAACCAGCAACCACGCTTTCATGAATCCGGAACGTTTGGTTTTCATCCGAAAGGTCGCGGGCAGAGTCGGGGCCTTGTTTTTTCTGCTTCTTGCCATAGTTCTTGCGGATTCATTGGCTTCGAGGTTTAGGACGGAATATAATGTTTATTACACAAAAGTGGATGGGCAGTTCGACCTGACCGGCGTCATGCCTGAAAATTCAAAAAAGGTGGAGGACCTTTTTGCGGAAACGGATTCTCCGGAGGTGATACCGGCATTCACCGAGGTGTTTTCCGGTTTCTGGTTTGGCAGTCCCATGTGGCGTGCGAAAGTGCGGGTTTCTGCAAAAGCCCTTCCCGGCGAATATTATATCAAGGTTCGGGATATTCGCGATACCAAGGTCAATCCGGCCCTGGTCTTTCTTGCCAAGGTGTATCCGGATGCGCTGAGCCTGAGAAAAAGTCATGGTCCGTTTCTTAAGCGTCATTTTTCCATAACCATAGAATGGGCGGCACCAATTCTGCTTACGGGACTGGGATTGATCATGTTTTTTAATTATGGTGTTTCAACCCTTCTGGAAAAGATGCTGGCCGATACCGGACGTGCAGAGGTCTATATGGTCAAACGCGTGCCCGATGGAATACAAATCGCCTTTTCCCTTGGGAAAAAGCATAATCTGAAGATCGGTGAACAGCTTGATATCTTGAATGCACAAGGCAACGAGATCGGCGAGGCCACGGTGCTGTCCCTGGGCAAATCAGACTCGATAGCAGCCGTCGTCACATCCATCGACGCCAGAAGCATCGCCAGTGTCGGGCGACGTCCGACCTAAAAATGATTATCCTCAAGGAAACCGACATCCTGACCGTTGCCGGCGGGGTAACGGGGGTGCTGTTCTCCACGCCGGGATCAGGCTTCTTCGGGGCTTTTGTCCGGAGCATCATGCCATACGTGCCCTCCGGTCGAATGATCCGGTTCGAACCTTTGCTGGCGGTACGCTGCATTCTTTTTTCCAACGTCATCGGTAAAAGGGGAAAAATATGATAAGAATCATTTCAGGAATTATCCAGGAATGCCCGGAAATACTTATATTTTTGTCCTTGGCGTTTGGTTATGCAATTGGAAAAATCAAAATAAAAGGATTCGGCATCGGAACGACCGCTTCCGTATTGCTGGTCGCCATGATGCTCGGACAATTCGGCATCGAAGTCCCGCCCGTTCTCAAAAGCATCAGCTTTGCCCTTTTTGCGTTTTGCATCGGATACCAGGTAGGTCCGCAGTTTTTCAGCGCCTTGCGGAAAGAAGGCATCAATTATCTCTGGATATCCGGTGTACTTGTGCTGGCAGGGCTGGCGACAGCCATTATCGTGGGCAAGCTCCTGCATTTTGACAAGGGGACGACAGCCGGATTGTTTGCCGGCGCCATGACTCAGTCAGCGGTTATCGGGACCGCTGACGGCGCTGTGGATCAACTGGCCATTCCCGCGACGGAAAAGCAAACCCTATACAACAATATCGCTGTATCATATGCCATCAGTTATCTTTTCGGCGTGGTGGGTGTGATCATATTTTTCAAATTTCTGCCAGGCTTGTTGCGCATCGACTTGAAATCCGAAGCGCGGAATCTTGAAGAGACCATGGGCGGCGGGACTGATGTAAACAGCCCGGAATTATTTTCATGGTCGCGTCAGGTTGGCCTTCGGGCATATGAAGCCACCAATCCCCAAATCTTCGAAAAAAGCGTCCGGGAAATTGAAGGGCGGTTCCCTGCCCGGATTTCCATTTACCAAATCCAACGGGATAAAACATTATTTGAGGTTTTTCCGGATACGGTTGTCATGCCGAAGGATATTCTGGTCCTGGCGGGCAAATATGTCGGCCTGGTCTGCGCATCCGATATCGTCGGTCGGGAAATTGACGTCAGCACTGTGGTCGACATGGTCGGCGAATCTTTGGATGTTTGCGTGCTGAACCCTGCAGTGGTTGGAAAGACGCTGGGCGAGGTCGGGAAAACAAATGCTGCGCATGGCATTTTTTTAACCCGGATCTCCCGGCAGGGGCATGAGCTTCCCATTCTTGAGAATACGGTTATCCAGAAATGCGATGTGCTGCATCTTGTCGGCGCAAAGGATGATGTCGAAAGGGCCGCAACGGCGTTGGGTTATGCCCAGCGCTCTACAGCGGTCACCGATCTGGTGATGGTCGGCATCGGATGCGCACTGGGCACCCTGATTGGCATGATCGTTATTCCCATCGCTGGTATTCCCCTAACGCTCGGCACAGGCGGCGGAGTGTTGGCTGCCGGACTCATATGCGGATGGCTGCGCTCAAAACATCCCACTTTCGGTCAAATACCTGACGGCGGACAATGGCTTCTAAATGATCTGGGTTTGAGCCTTTTTGTCGCCTGTGTGGGGCTCGGGTCCGGAAAGGCGGCGATTCAGGCCCTTCAGACCAAGGGGCTTGAGATATTTTTTGCCGGCGTCATTATTTCACTTGTGCCGATCCTTGTAGGCGCATTTTTCGGGAAATTTGTTCTCAAAATGAACTCTGTTTTGCTTCTGGGCGCCCTCACCGGGGCCAGGGTCATTCCCCAGGCCATGACCGCGTTGGAGGAAGACGCTGAAAGCAAGACGCTGGCCCTGGGATTCGCCGCGCCTTTTGCATTTGCCAATGTTTTTCTGACCGTCATGGGCAGCATTATCGTCAACCTGATGTAACAGAAGGAAGGGCTCACGGGGTTTGCGGTTCAGTGGTTCAACGGTTCAAAAAACATGAACCGCGAACCCTGAACCACACACGATTATGCGTGCCCGCGCCGAGGCGTCTTTCCCTGGAGTATATGCACCACCGTTGTGTCCACCAGTCCCATGCCTTCCAACGAGATTTTGCTCAAATTGCTGATGGATTCCTCAGCCGATGTACCGATGACACCGTCATCTGATGATACCCCATAGCCGGCCAAGGCCATAAACGCCGAACGCATTGCGGTTTCCGCGCCGGTCACGATTTTCATGGAGCATCCTGATTTGGCGCCGTCGCAGATAATGCCGCACAAATCCGCGATGATGTTGTCAACGGCAAACGTGATTTTCACCATGTCGATTCCGGTCTGCTGATACACAATGGCGGTCGCTGCCGCGATGCTCGCGGCAATTGCGCATCCGCAGATCACCGACAATTCGCCCGTAAAGCATTTGATGTAAGAATTCACCGCGTGACTGACGGCGACGCTTTCCTGAATGCGGGGTAGTTCAATGCCCTGATCACGGCCCACCAAATAGGGGACTAAAATGGTCAACACACCCTGGTTCCCGGACCCGCCACTGGTCATTACCGGCTCGGCCATTCCGCCCATGCGCGCATCCAGCGCTGAGGCCACCCGCTGTTTCACCCGGTAAAACAAATCATCGGCCTTGAGACCGCGTTTCATCATTTGCTGTATCTGAAAAGCGTTTCTTTTCAGATCAACGCCTTTTTCAGATATGGCCAGATTCATGTCGATTCCCCGTTGAATATAAGCCCGCGATTCGTCGTCCAGAATGATGACTTCGTGAAGGACTTCCTCGAGTGTCATTGATTTGAGCCGGTCGCGGTAATTATGAGCCGTTGCCCCGGCGTGGGGATGCGAATCGATAATGGACCGGCCGTCTTTTTCAAGGCGGCTGATATTGGTATGTCCTTCGGATACCACGCACCGGACGTGGGACCCGGCTCCCTGGGCTTTGACTTCAATCTGAAAACCTTTTTCATCTTCCTTGCACTGGTATGTCAACTTCCCGGAATCCATAAGGTCATTTGCTTTTTTGAGAATCTCGGGGGTGACGGATTTTAAGATTTCAAGGCGAAGATTTGATTTGGCGAGGACGGCGCCCAGGGCTGCTGCGACCACATTGCCTTTTTGGCCATTGCTGTTGGGAATGGTAACCGCAGCGCCGTTTTTATATGTACCGGGGTCCACTATCAGCTCAAGTCGCTCCAATGGCGCATTCAGCTGTTCGACGGCGGCGGCGCATGCGTATGCGCACGATATCGGTTCAGTGCAACCCACGGCAGGGAAAACTTCATTTGCAAAAATTTCTTTGATCAGTTCCATGATAGTTTCCTTTCTTCAATTTCTGAAATATCGATGAGTTCGCTTTTTTGATATTCGACCAAGAGGGGATTCTGTCCGTGGGAAGAAGAGTCCTCAACAAGCACCCCTGCCCCGGGGCACCCGCCGGGCGAGCAGTCGTTGAACGGCCGTGCTTCAGGTGGCCGCTATCCGCGCGCGGCGCCCGAGTCCCCATATGCCAGCCAGACCCGTGCCGAGGAGAAGCAAGGTGCCCGGCTCGGGAATGGGGGTGGTGGAGCGGGCGATGACCGAAGTCACGTTGGCGTCGATGATGAAATAGGAATAGCCCCCGTACGGAGAGAACAACGTCTCGCTGGTGAGCGTGAGCCGCGTCCAGTCCCACTGCGATAAGTCGGGCGCCGTCAAGGGCAGGAAGGTGTCGGAGAGCGCGGTGCCGCTGAGGTCGTGCGCCTCCAGGGTGATCAGGTTCGTCGGCGGCAGCTCATCCGCCAGGGCCGGATCGACCTCGACGGCGATGTCGAACGCGCTCTGATAGCCGTGCAGAACGTACGCGTCCCATCCGCCCGCCGAGCCCAGGATGCGGTTGTTGCAGAGCTCATAGAGGAAATCAACATTTCCGGGATCGGTCCCGAACCAGAAGCCGTTCACCGCCAACGCGAAGCCGTGGGGAGCGGTTGTGTGCCAATAATCGCCGACGTCCGGCAGGATGTTCGTGTCGGGGATCTCTGATTCGTAAGTGTAGTTCCCCCGGATCGTGTCGCCGACGGCGATGGCTCCGGTCAAGAATCCGTCGTTGTCCTCCACATTCGTGATCACCGCCGTGATCTCCATCGTGATGGGCAATGCGCCTGCAGGCACGGTGCCCAGGAGCGTCCCCAGAAACACGACCAGCAACGCGGTGCCGCTGATGAATGCGCTTCTCATGACCAACCTCCGAGTTGTCGTACGTCGCCGATGTATGCCGCTTGCGTCACGCTCGTTGCCGCTGCCCCGGGCTTGACGACGGGAGCCGCTCACCGACTCTCATTCGTGCCGGCGCCGTCGCGCATCAGCGCTCTTCCCGAGCACCGAATCGACGGGCGGCCAACCCCAAACACAACAGATTATCATACGAAGAACATGCACAAGGATTCATCCCTCGGCATGTTCCGGCGAACAAGGGAAAGGAGGGATAGAAAAGGAACAAGATTTTTCTTTTTTAGTTGTAACATATGCGAACGATGTTTGTATGTCAACAGGATTGTTAACACAGCCTGTAAAGCCATAGCCTACCTGGTGCTGCATTAAACCACATCAGGTCAAGGCTCGATTGAGCCAAGAACGGAACTAAGGGCCGGGCCAGTAAATTCGTTTTTTCCCATAAGGGTCATGTCCAAGCATCTTTATGAACAGGTCCGCCCGCTCAGGAGCAGCAGGCATCCGGAACAACCAGCCTGCGCAAAAATGGAATCGCGGAAAGCCAGCCATACAAAATGGCCTGGGCACAGCCCACCCCGGAACGCACGGAAATGGCCTGCGCGGGACAATTCAGCATACAGGCCCCGCATTCCATGCAGCCGTCGCGGTCCGCAAGCAAAGCCTTGCCGTTATCCTGAATAAAGACCCCATGAGGGCAGACCGTGGAGCAGACCCCGCAACCCACGCACTTATCCCTATGATATTCAAGGGTTACAATATCTTCCAAATGGCGGAATTCCTTCATGACAGTCCTCCCATGACCGTGTCTCCCCACCAGGCCCAAATCAGCCAGAGCATTATCGCAAGCACAAGCAGAACTCCCTGCAAGGGCATATAACGGCGCATTTCCCTGTCCACGCCGGACAGGGAAGTAAAAGGTGTTGATCCGGTGTAGTGCATGGCGAACCAGGAAGCAAAAATCGCGCAGGTCATAAGTGCAGCCGCTCCCTCAGGCCAGTCTCTTCCCAGAAGCACGGCCAGAGGCAATCCGGTCAGCGAGCCCGCAAGCAGTCCCTTGGCGGCAAATGCCTTCACAGGAATCTGCCGGAGAAAGGCGGGCACCAGGAACACACCGGTCAAAAAACCAGCCACAACCGCTCCGAAAGCAGCGATTCCCGCGCCCAGGATGCCTGTAAAGCGGAAGCCGCCCGGACCGAGAAGTGCAATGAACATGCAGGCCAACAAGGTCCACGCCATGAATTTCCGTGCTCCGTGTACCTCCACCAGAGCAACCTTCAACCGTTCACCCAGCGGGAATCTGATCGTGCGCATTTCCGGCCCGGCCTGCATGCCGGCATCCAGAAAAGCGGGCAAATCCTCGGCCCGTAACGGTCCGAATACTCCTGAAAAGCCGCACAGCTTGGGCAGTCTGCGCACCGCCACACCGGGTGCGGCAAGTTGCGGCAGGATCAACGTCCGGTGTGTCACGACCTTATCCAGCCCTGCGGCCCTGACCCGCCCGGCCACCTCCTCGGCGGAAAAGCTGCGCTTGCCTGCAGCGCACCAGACATTGATGCCGTAAGTTTCCACTACCAGAAGCCAGAAAGAACGCCCGGCCAGCTCACGGCGAAGTAGATCGAAGGTCAGCTTGAAGTTGCATGTAACCAGAACCGGACTGTCAGCATCCGGATCGCCCAGGGCATACAATCCAGGCGCGACCCGGTAGCGGTCCCGGCCGATGCCCAAGCGAACAAGCGCGGCGCCAGACCGGTCCGGCCAGAACCATCGCGGCGACACCCGCGGCGCGATCCCGGCCGGCGTGGATATCCATCCGGTCACAAAAGGGAAAGCCCGCAAACCAGGCCGTTCTCCAGCCGCCTCCGGCGGCAGTTCGTTTTTCGGGCCTCAGCAGGGCGCATCATCCGCCCTGGTTATCGGACCAGGCAACTCCACAAATGGACCGGGCAGTTGCTCCCGGCTTCCGTTGCGCCAAGGCTTTGATATATGAAAATCACGATTTGACATATGTATTGATTGGGCCTCCCTGATTTTGTAAACCGGTTCCAACCGGGCGGACTCCGCACGGCTGAAACCCCATGCTTTTTTCATCTGATACTCAAATGATATCGCATCTCCATCATACAAATCCATACGTCCGTGCAGCAGTTTCCTGATGTTCAGTTCATCATACGCAACCACATCCAGATTTGTAAACATTTTCCATCCCCCCAAGAGAAAAAAATTGAAATATTTACCATTCAATGGTAAATATTTTACCATGATTCAACGAAAAGTCACCCAGAAAATTCTCACGGCCCTGAAAGACACCCCGGTTGTCTTTATCCGGGGCGCCAGGCAAACAGGTAAAAGCACCCTCGTCCAGCACCTGGCGCTGACGGAACACCGGGCCACCTATGTCACCTGTGACAATGCGACGGTGTTGTCCGCCGCCGCGTCGGATCCCGTTGGTTTCATCAACGGCCTGGAGAAACCGGTGATCATCGACGAGGTCCAGCGGGCGCCGGATCTGATGCTGGCCATTAAAGCCGATGTGGATCGAAACCGGCAGCCCGGCCGCTATCTCCTCACCGGATCGGCCGATGTCCTGGCCCTGCCGCGTCTGGCGGATTCCCTGGCCGGCAGAATGGAGCTGATCACCCTGTGGCCGCTATCCCGGAGCGAAATCGACAACTCGGAGGCGAATTACATCGACCTGTTGTTCGATCCGGATGGACCGCGATTTCCTGCCGCCGATTCAAGCCGTAAGGATCTTTTTGAACGAATGGTCTGCGGCGGCTATCCCGAACCGCTGCTGCGCAACGATCCGGCGCGGAGAAGTGCCTGGTTTGATGCCTATGTGACGACCTTGCTGGAGCGGGACGTTCGGGATCTGTCGAATATCCAGGATTTGACGGTGCTGCCGCGCTTGCTGCGCCTGCTGGCGACCCGGGCCGGCACCCTCCTGAACCAGTCGGAAATGTCCAGGAGTTCCGCTATCCCCAACAGCACGTTGGGCCGTTACCTGTCCGTCTTCGAAACCATCTTCCTGATGCGGTTGTTGCCGGCCTGGACGTCCAATCTCGGGAAACGCTTCATCAAGGCTCCCAAGGTCCTGTTCGTGGATACCGGCCTGGCCTGCCATCAGCTCGGAATCGGCCCTCAGCGCCTGGAGGACGCTCCGGACACAGCCGGCGGGATGTTCGAAAATCATGTCATCATGGAATTGCTCAAGCAGGCATCTTGGAGCCGGACATGGGTCCAGTTCCAGCATTTCCGGTCCCTGTCGGGGCAGGAAGTCGATGTCGTGCTGGAAAACAGAAACGGCGAAATTGTCGCTGTGGAAATCAAGCTGACATCCAGTCCGACGGCTAAACACATGAAGGGTCTCAAAGCCCTTCGCGAAGATGCGGGCCGCCGATTTCTCCGGGGCGTCCTGTTTTACACTGGAGGCGAGGTGATCCCCTTCGGCGACCGGCTCCTGGCAGCGCCCATCGGTTTGTAACAGCGCCGATTCTGCTGGTGTTCAGCGAAGCGATGCATTAATCCCACATGAAACCTTCACTCCTTCAGAACCTCCGGCTGCCGGTTGCGCCGGAAAAACGGTTTTGCCTTCATCCGCTTCATCCGTGTAATCCGTGGTTAAAAATCTTTTCAGCTCGTTTTTGTTGCAACCACGCGCTGCACTGACACGAAGCGCAACAAAAAACGGTGTGGGGTGTTTCCGTCCCCCCTGGCGCTCACCGGGCTCAAAGCGAAGGGTCTGATCTTGCCCACGGATGGAGGATGAACGAGATCAAGGCCTCGGCAATCGATTTCGCGTTTGTTTCGCCTTCGCGGAACAGGCCCTGGATGCCGATCCCGTGGGCCGCGCCCAGAATGGCGATGGCGGCGGCCCGGGGATTGGCGATGCCCGGATACTGGGAAAACAGCCGGGCCGCATTTTGCAGGAAGGGTTCGTAAACCGCCTTCAAGCGCTTTTCCACCGGATGATTGCTTCCCGCGAATTCGGTGGACAGCATCGCCAGGCAGATGGTCGCCTCCGGATGGCGGTCGTAATGGGAAAGCATGGTGCGGATCATCTCCGTCACCACCTCGAAGGCCGCTTGCTGTTTTCCCGCAAGGAAATCCGCGTACATCATCATGCCCTTGGACAGCCATTCGATGACCGCCTCCAGAATGGCCTCCTTGGTCGGGAAATGATGGAACACGGCGCCTGTGGTCAGCTCGATTTCCCGGGCGATGTCCGAGATGGTCGTCTTATGATACCCCTGCCTGGCGAACAGTTTCGTGGCGGCCCGGATGATGTTCCGGCGGGTGTTGAACGCCTTGACTTCTTTTATGGATGCCGGCTTGTGGTGCATGCACCGGGATATATCCTCTTTATCGCCCGTTTTCAATCTCCTTCATTGCCTGATCCTGGTAGGCGTGAAACAGTTCATGACAGAACCGGTCCCATCGGCCGCAGATCTTTTTGGTCGCGGCATCCATCCGGAGCAGCGTGCCGTGGGCAATCAGCTCTTCGATCTCACCGGCCAATTCGTCCACCACCGGCTTTTCCGCGGCCCCCAGGATGCTGCGCACGAATTCAGCCGGGGACAGCCATTCCCGGACTTTTTGAAAATCGAGAAAAATCTGGGTCAGCAGCACATTGCGCGGCCCCTCCCACAATTCGTTGATCATGGCGTCCCGGAACATCCGGGGCATGGAGGAGAAGTCTTCCATGACGCCATGCCCGCCGTAGACGCTCAGCCCGAGCCGGGCCATATCCAGGGCGTCTTTCGTGGCAGCGATTTTTTGCAGCATGATCAGTTCCCGGACCTGGAACCGTGCTTTCTGCAGGGCCACATTTTCCCGGCCGTCGAGCTTCCGGTTGAGGCCTTCCCGGACCTGCAGGAAAGCGCCATAGAGTTTGAACGCACCGGCCACGGACCGCCGGGCATGCAGGTCCAGCGTCTCGAGTTGATCGGCAAGCAGGGGGAACTGCTCAATGGGGATGCCGAACGCGGTTCGAAATTTAGCATACGCCCTGGCTTCCCTGGCGCTGCGCGTCATGCCGGCAGCGCTGGACAAACCCACCGTGAGCCTCGAATAGGTAAGCACGATGCCCACCACATTGGCAAGCCCCCGTTCCAGCGGGCCCACCGGATGGGCAAGGGCGCCGCCATAGGTGATTTCAGCCGTGGGCAGCTCGCAGGTCCCCAGCTTCCATTTGATGCGGTCGATGGTATGGCCGTTGCGGATTTCCTTTTCCTTGTCGCCGGGCAGCCAGGAAGGCACGACAAAGAGCCCGATTGTTTCCGACCCCACCGGTTTGGCGGTGACGACGGCATAATCGGCATGGGTGGCCGAACAGAAAAATTTCTTGCCGTAGAGCCGGAACCGGCCGTTCTCCGGCACGGCTTCCAGCAGGTTGGCCGGGACGTCCGATCCGCCCTGGATTTCGGACAGATACTGGGCGCCGATGGCGAACTCCCCGTCGACGCCTTCCGCCAAATGCCCCAGAATGGGAGCGAGGTCCGGGCTGTCCGGAAAGGCCCGCAGCAATTCCACCAGGCCTTCCGTGCAGGTCAACGGGCAGGCCACGCCGGCCTCGCCGTTCTGATAAATCAGAAACATTTTCACCAGTCGTTCCCAGGGAGACGTGGCCTTTGAGAACAATCCTTCCCGGAAAACCTCCTGCTCCATGAGCCGGGTTTCCGCGGGCCGCACGATGCGATCGATACGATGATTGTGGCCGTCATAATGCAACATGTAGGGTCGTTTGTCCGGGGTGGCGATGGTATCGGCAAAAATCCGCCACCGGCAGGACGCTTTGGCCGACAGGGACCTGGCCGCGGCATCGATTCGTTCCCACTCGCCGCCGGTAAAATGCCGGACCGTCTGCTGGAAGAACGGATCGTCCCGGTAATAATCGACCTGGTTCCGCCATTGGAGAAAGGCGTCAAACGAATAGGAATTGTTGCGGTCGGGTAATGACATGGTGAGGTCCTCCTTATGTTATTTTGAATATCGGCTCAACGATACATATTACATAGTACCTGATATGTATTATGTCAAATAAAAAATGGCTTGTTGCAAAGAAACCAGCGAGCAAGCACCTATCCAGGGAAAAACAGCGCCGGGAAAGGTGGTTTCGAGACACGGCGCATCATCAATACAGAAAACCGAAAAGCCACAAGGGAATCGTATCGTCGAATCCGTGTTCCATGTCATCCAATGCACGGTAGCTCTCCGTGACGCCGGCGATCTGTTTGCGGGTCTTGTTTTTGCCGCCGATTTCAAAAAGAAACCGGTCCTCATGGAGAAAATCGCCTTTCCGGGGAATAGACAGATTTCCGGTTGTCGAAAGCATAGTGGCAAAAAAGGTTTCTCGAATGGTTCCACGATTGCCGTCGGTCAGTCCGGCCAGGGCGAATACCTGATTCGTGTTGTTCAGATAGATTTTTTCAGGCTTTTCAAGGCGGTCCAAGGACCTTCCCGCTTTTCCGAACTGCCGGATAATGCCGCCGTCTTCCAGATAGTTCAGATAGGTTTTCAATGTGCGGGCATCACCCACCTGGATGATGTTCATCAATTTGGTGATATCCGGCGTAAAGGGGACATTGGCGGCGATGACCGAAAGCAGTTTTTTGATTTTCCGGATGCTTCCACCGGTCAGGGCGTGCTGCACAGCCGCCAAGTCCGCTTCGACGGTCGTGTGGATCTGCTGCTCCAGGGTGATATGAAACAGCGAGATGTCTTTAAACTCCAAAAAGTACGGGTAAAATCCAAAGGTGAGGTAATCATTGAAAAGCGGCAGAATTTTTTTCCCGGTCTTTTCAACTGCTGCGACGAGGGAGTTCGAAATCGATTCATGTTCTTTCAGGATCTGATCCAAAGCAAAGGCCGGCAGGTCCATGCCCGAAAGCAGTTCGATAAATTCCCGGAAGGATAGGCCCTCCAGCTTATACACAAGCGCTCTTCGCGAAAGGTCGTGGCTTCCCCGTTGAATTTCGAGCATGGAGCTGCCCGAGGCAATCATCTTGACATTGACGAAGGTATCAAAAATGCTTTTGAGCTCACGCGACCAGTCCGGATATTTGTGCACTTCGTCGAAGCAGATGAACTCCCCGCCGAAATTCACAAACGTTTCGGCGATCTCATAAAGCGAATAGCGCCCGGTGATGAAATGATCAGCCGGCACATACAGGATTTTTTTGGAGGTCGTGTCGCCCGCGCAATAATCGGCCAGATACTGAATCAGGGCTGTCGATTTGCCGACTCCCCGTTGCCCGGTGATAACGCAAAAACGATGACTCAATGTATGCTTTTTGAGAAAATAGCGTTTATAGGGGCGATGATACTGTTGTAAAAACTGTCGGCTGAGCCTGTAAAATTCGTCAATCATATCTCAACTTCGTAATTCGTTCCAAAATAATATGATATATTTTAGGAGTGCATTCCCATTTTGTCAATATTTTTTAGGTTTTGATTCCAATAATGAGGAAAGATGGAGAGGGGACAGACGTCAGAAGTCAGAATGGAAAAGTGGCAACCACCTGATCTTTGTGCTGGTGTACCGGCAAAGGAGCGCTGTCAGAATGCCCCGTGCTGCTTGCCGTAAACCAGGATCTTGGCGGCCAGCCGGGCTGCGGCGATTTCCGATACCTGGGTTCCCGGGATCTTGGCGAGTTCATTGATGTCGGCGGCCACCAGTTTTTTGCTGCGCGTGAGGGCCCGGATCAGCCGCAGCAGTTGCCGGTAGTCCAACCCCCCCGGTTCCGGGGTGCCGGTACCCGGGACAACGGCCGGATCGAGGCCGTCCAGATCGATGCTGAGATAGACCTTCGCCGGCAGTCTTGCCAGCGCTTCCGCCACCCAGTCGTCACATCGCGGATCCAGGTCGTGGGCGTAAAACGGCGACAATCCCCGGGCCTCGACATATTCCGCCTCCTCCCGGGAGAAGGAGCGGATTCCCACCTGGACAAAGGGAAGCCCGATATCGTCGCTGATGCGGCGCATGACGCAGGCATGGTTGTATGGGCTGCCGTTCCACTCATCACGCAAATCCAGGTGGGCGTCCACCTGCAGCACCCCCGCATCCGGGTGCGCTTCGGCAACCGCCATGACCGGGCCGATGGTGATGGCATGGTCCCCGCCCAGGCTGAGCAGGAATTTGCGGCGGGACAACACCGCGGCCGCCGCCTGTTTCATCTGCATGACCGCGGCAAGGGGATCGCCTGCGGGGAACAGCGGCTCCATGGTGTGAATGCGGAAACGGCTCCAGTCCACCAGGAGCTCCTCGTCGAAACTTTCCAGCTGCTCCGAGGCGGTCAGCAGATGCAACGGCCCCTCGCCGCTGCCGCCGCCGTAGGAAGGGGCGTGTTCATAGCAGAGCGGCAGGATGACGACATCCGCCTGCTCCATGCCCGGTGTCTGGTTCCGGGGCCCGCCGAAGGGAATGAAAGGAGGTGTGGCCATCATTTCACAAACAGGGCCGCGGCGATCACCGTGGTCCACCAACCGCCTTCATGGCCGGTGGCCGCCTGGCTGATATGCTGGGACTCGACGATCTTGCCGGACATGCGGTAGATTTCCCGCCGCTCGTCGTAATCCTTTTCCGGATCGAATTCGATGCCCAGGGTGTTGGCCAGCATGGAGGCCGCCAGATCTTCCGCGTATTCGCCGGCTTCCAGCTCGGTCTGGCCGAACCCGTGATGCTCCGACAGATAGCCGTAGCGGCCTTTCTCCGCCGGCAGGGCCAGGCCGATGCTGGCGACGATGCGCCGGCCGGGCTCGTTGATCTGCTCCCGGGCCATCACACAATGGGTGATTTCACCGGGTTCCAGCAGGGCCAGACCTTTTTTCGGTTTGACGATCTGGCAATGGGGCGGGAAAATGCTCGAGACGCTCACCAGATTCAGGTGCGCGATCCCCGCCTCCCGCAAGGCGTTTTCAAAGGAGGACAGTTTCTCCCGTGCGAATCCAGCGCCCTTGGTGAACAGCATATAGCGTGGAACATACATAATTCGCCTCTATCTGGATACGGTATTCATTGGTATTGAACAACAGGACCCGCAACAGTGACGGCGCCGCGTGCCGTCCCGGGCAGCATTACTCTCCCGTGTCCCGCATGGCGCCTGGGGTGATTTTCTCATTGAGCATTTCCGGTTATCGGTCCGGAAAATGAACGTATTCTGCGATAACCGGCGGCGGTTTGTCAAATATTAATTACCGCCTGATCCGTAAAAAATGAACCGGCGGGACTCCACGGGCAACCCCCGACCGGCCGTTCTCATAAAGCCCCCGGCAGCCCTGATTTCCTCCTTGACATTCCAATGGAATCTTGTGAAACTGACAGCGGTTCAGGACCGAAACCATAGGGGAACTGCGAGCCGCCCATGCTGCCCGATCCATTGAGCACCGACCTGTTGTACGCCTGCCGGATTTTATTTGACGCGCCCGTGGGAGTGACCAATGATTTTCTCATGAATCTGGAACCCGCGGCCCTCAAGCGCGCCTACCGCAGAAAGGCCTTCGAAACCCATCCGGACAGATCCCGGGCCCTGGGAAAATCCGAAACGGAAATGAACCGCCGCTTCAAGGAGGTTTCCCTGGCCTATGAGCGCCTGGTGCCCATTGTCAGCGGCGAAACCGTTTTCACCGCCCCATCCGAATCCGCCCGGACCCGCAAACCAGGGACCGGCCATTTTCAGCAGCGACAATCCCGGGAAAGACCTGCCGGTTATGCCGCGGGCGATCATTTTTATCAAGGAATTTTTCCCAGCCGCCGGCTCAAGTTCGGTCAATTCCTCTATTATTCCCAGTCCATTTCCTGGAAAACCCTGATCCAGGCGATTATCTGGCAAAAAAAGCAGCGCCCGCTCTTCGGCCAGATAGCCGAGGATTGGGGCTTTTTATCCAGCGATGCCGTTCACCGCATCCTGGCGGCCAAACCCTACACGGAAAAATTCGGCGAATTCGCCCTGCGGTCGGGCTACCTGACCGTGTTCCAGCACCTGGCGATCCTGGGCAAACAGCGGCTCCATCAACCCCGGATCGGACAATTTTTCATCCAGCAGCACCTGTTTTCCACGGAAAAACTGGAGCAACTGATTCAACGGGCCGTGGTTCACAACCGGCGGTTCGCATAACGCCCTTCCAGAAAACGAACCATCCAGCAAATCTGAAGGTTGGCCGGCGTCGCAATCCCGTGCCGCTCCCCCAGACGCACCACGGCCCCGTTCAGGGAATCGATCTCCGTGGGTTTCCTTCCACGGATATCCTGGAGCATGGACGCCTGATGCCCGGCGGTCTTTGGAATAAGTTGCTGATAAAAAACATGCAGATACTCCTCGGGGGCATCCCAGTAAGACTGGTAACCGGCTTTCGCCGTGACGGCAAAAATCTCCCGGATGACGGCATCCATGATATTCCGGGCATGGGGTGAATCCCCCAGATGGCCGTACGGCACCTGAAAAATCGCCCCCAGGGGATTTAGCGGACAATTATACAGCATTTTCGCCCATAAATCCCAAGCGATGGCGGCAGTGGCCTCACTGGGAATCCCGCCCCTTGTCAGGCTGGAACAGAGCGCCTCGATCTCCCGGGTTTCGGTATGAAACAGGCTGCCGATGCGCACACTGTCCGCATGAACCGTGATGTCAACGGAATGTTCTGCGTCTTTTTGAAAGCCGGTGATGATTCTGGCATTGTAAACTTGACGGGGATCGAACCGGGCGGAGAAAACTTCCGCATTGCCCCAGCCGTTCTGGCACAACACAATCTTCGTCCGCCTGTCCGCAAGACCGGGGGTTTCCCCCAATGTCCGCGCAATCATCGCCGAATCGTATGCTTTGGTGCAGACCAGGATATGATCGTATACGGCCCCGCCCAGCTCGGCGGGACTCTCACAAACCCGGAATCGATCCGGCAAGAGTTGCAGACAACCGAACAAGCCTTTCCGGATCAACCCTTCCCGCCGCAAAGCCGCGGCGGCCCGTTGCCTGGCGACGATGGTTACCGTTTCGCCACTGTATATCAACGCGCTGGCCAGGCCCAGTCCCACCGCGCCGGCGCCATAGAGCAAAATATTCATGAACTACCTGTTTATCCGGCTTACAGGATGATCTCCATCCCTTCCCGGGCCATGTCGACTTCCAACCCCTTGCCACCCAGCGAGGCCCTGTATTGTTTTTCCAATGCCGCCAGCTCCCGGTCACTGCGCAGCGGGTCATGATGAAACAGGATCAGCCGTTTGACCCTTGCCGCAAGGGCCACTTCCACGGCATTTTCCATGGGCGAATGCCCCCACCCTTTTTTCGCGGATTCATATTCCTTTTTCGTGTATTGCGCGTCATGGATCAGGACATCGGCATTTTCATAAAAATTGATCAGTTTTTGGGTTTCAGCACCGGCCGCGGCAGCGCCCCTTTCCACCAGGACGGGATCCGACAGCCCCAGGGCCTCGGCATCGGTGAAAAAATTCCGGAAAGGTTCCGTATCGAAGGCGGTGCAGACGACCTTGCCTTGATATTCAAACCGGTAGCCCAGGCACAGCAGCGTATGATTCAAAAATTTGGTCATGACCGTGATGCCGTCTCCCAGATCCAACCGGGTTTCCACCAGGTGCCGGTAGTGAATGCGTGCCGAAAGCTCGCTGTACATGACCGGGAAATACCGGTAGCGCAGTTGGCCGCCGACGATTTCCTCCAGGGGTTCATCCTCGAAAGTGACCGGCCCGTATATATTCAGCTCCGTCCCCGGGATGTAAATCGGACTGAAAAACGGAAAACCCATGATATGATCCCAATGGGTATGGGTTAAAAAAATATCCGCCTGGATCGGACCGTTTTTCAAATCATTACGGGTCAGTTGGTTTCCCAGCGGACGAATCCCCGAACCGGCGTCGATGATCACCAGCCGCCCCATCTCCCCGAATCGCAATTCCAGGCAGGCGGTGTTCCCGCCGTATACGACCGTATCCGGTCCCGGACACGCTATGGAACCCCGCACACCCCAAAACTGAATCCGCACCCGTTCTCGCTCCTTTTGCATCATCACCCCGCAGTGTATCGGGTCAGGTCAAGCCCAGAAAGACCCTTGCCTTGTTCACTTCGTCGTTCACCGCCCCGGCAACTTCCTTGAAATCCGCCGGCGGAATCCGCAACCGCTGGAGACTCTCGGAACTTATTTTATCCGGGAATCCATCGCCCGAAAAGCCCAGGGCCAGGGTATTGGCGATATAATTGGCCAGGGCAACCGTAGCCACGATCTCCTCATGCTCCCCCTGATAGGTTGAAAGGTCGTGATGGTACCGGATCGTATCCGCTATATCGTCGCCCAGCCGCCATTTCGCGGCAATCAGCGCCCCCATGGACGCATGATCGATGCCCACCACTTTTCGTTCCGCCCGGTACAAGGCCACCTCTTTCTGCCCGGCTGTTTCCAGTGCCTGGGAATATATGATCGGGAACCGGTTATTGATGGCCACCTTGCCGATATCATGCACCAACCCTGCCACAAAATAGGTTTCCTGTAAACTCTGCCGGACACCCCGCTTTTCCGCCAGCAGTTTGGCGGTCACCCCCACGCTCAGGGAGTGCTGCCAGAAAGCATCCATATCCAGCACCTGCTCATGGTGCAGCCGGTTCACATTTCCGAGAATCGCCGTGCTGAGCACCAGATTCTTGATCGTGTTCATCCCCAGCATGATAATGGCATGGGGCAGCGATGTGATTTTCTGGGAAAACCCGTAATAGGCCGAATTGATCAGGCTGATGATTTTGCCCATCAGCACCGGATCCATGCTGATGATCCGGGTCAAATCCGCCGGCGAGGTATCCGGATTCCGGCAGGTGGCCATGACCTTGGAAACCGTTGGAGAAAGCGCCGGCATCTTGCCGATATAGGCCTGAAGGCTGGCAATACGCTGTTGCAATACCGCGCTCCCGTCGTTCATGGATCACTGCATCCCGACAACGCTGTGGGCGAAGGTTTTAAACAGTTCGCGATCGAATTTGCCGTCCACGACCTCTTCCATTATGCCGGCCAGGGCCTCGATGGGTTTCAGCGGCGGATGATCCGGCCGATACCCCGTCCGATGTTCAAATGTATCGATGATGGACAATGCGGCTGATTCCGGCAGCAGGTCACGCCGGGTTTTTCCGTCCGGATATCCCGAGCCGTCCGCTCGTTCGTGATGCTCCAGGGCGGAAAGCGCCACTTTCCCATCAAAGCCGCAGTCTTTCAACGTCCGATACCCATGTTCGGCATGTTGTCGGAGCAACTTGGTCTCCCTCACCGTCAGTTCCCGCGAGGCCTTCAGAATATCATCCGGCACATTCACCTTGCCCACGTCATGGAGCAGGCCCGCCAACCCCATCTGTTTGAGTTCCGTAAGCGGGAAACGGCTGTAATGTCCAAACCCGAGGCACAGCAGCATGACATTGACACTGTGAACGGCGGTGGAATAATCCTTCGTGGAAACAGCGATCAGGTTGCCCACCACGGCGGGATTCTCCAGATATTCGCTCACCACGATATCGATGGTTTCCTTGAGATTATGCAGCACCGGGGTTCGCGGCTCGGCGAGACTGACCTCCATGGTCTTATGGAGGATCGTTTTCGCCGCGACCGGATCTTCCCGGATGTTTTTTTTCAATTGCGCAGAGTACTTACGCTGAAACGAGCAGACTTCCTTGATTTTGTCCTCCAGGGATATATAGAGTTTCTGGGGGTGGCGTTTTTCCTTGATCCGGACAGCCTCGATGGGAACCCCTTTGGGTTTGTACAGGATATAGCCTTTCCCATCGGACGGGCGCATATAAATGGCGTAATTTTTATAGTATTTTTCGAGCGACCGGGTCACCTCGACCATTTCATCGTCCGGCATCCCCACTCCTTGTCAATACGTGAACTGCCTGATCATCTTCATCAGGGACTGGATGTCCATGCGCTCATCGTTTTTGAGCCGGCCTTTCAACTCCCCCAGGACCTCCTCGACCTGTTCCAGCCAGAAAAAGGAATCTGCCTGCCGCCGCTCCTTGCCGACCATCAGAAATTCAATCAGCTCGCCGGCGCTCATATCCCGTAACAATTCCTTGAAATGATCCATACCGGTCATGTGTGCTTTTCCCGCTCGCCCTGCTTCCGTTCCGCCAGGGAACGGCCGCCGGGCCTTTTTCAATAGGCCACCGCCACCAGAAACAAGCCGCGGGGCGGCGCCGTAAAACCGGCATTCCGCCGGTCCCTGGAATCCAGGATCATGTTGAAATCGCGGGGAGACAGTTTCCCCAGACCCACCTCAACCAATGTGCCGACGATATTGCGCACCATATATCGCAGAAATCCCGTGGCCTCGATTTCAAAAAAAACCATCTTCCCGGTTTGCCGTACTTCCGTCCGCAGAACATTCCGGATCGTGCTGGAACGGGGGCTTCCACTTCCCTCGAAGGCCTTGAAATCGTGTTCCCCGACAATGCCGCGGGCGGCCCGCCCCATGGCCTCCGTATCGAGGCCCTGCCGGATCTGCCACACATATTGCCGGCCGATGGCCGCCGGTTGGCGGTCATTGAGAATGTGATACCGATAGGTTTTCGATTTCGCATCATACCGGGCGTGAAAGGAGTCTTCCGCCGGCCCGCAGGAATGCACCACGATGTCACCGGGCAGCATCCGGTTGAGCCCCCGGTGGAAAATGTCCGCCGTCAGATCGGTATCGCAAGTAAAATTCGCCACCTGCCCGAGGGCATGCACGCCGGCGTCGGTTCTCCCGGAACCGATCAAGACCACGGGGCGGCAGGTGATGGTCGATAACGCCTTTTCGATCTCTCCCTGGATGGTGCGCCTGTCCTTCTGGCGCTGCCAGCCATGATAGGCGCTTCCGTCATATTCGATGACCAGCCTGAAATTTTTCCCCATTCTCCGGACTCGGTTATAAGCGATCACAAGGGATGTCGGCCAGTTCGTCTTCCAATTCCTGGTCAAACCATTCGGTGATTCTCTCCAGCGGGAATTCGGCGCCGCAGCCCCGGCAGCGCATCACGACGCGCCCTCAGAACCGCTGGACGTACAGACGCCCGTCACAGTTCCGGCAACGCGCATTTTTCAACATCGGCATATCAACCCCGGCAAACCGTTTCTACTTTTCTTGCGATACCCACCCGGCATCTATAATAATTGCAATATACGCGTTCATCTGTTAGTAAGTCCATAAAAATCTGCAACAAGGACCTTAACCAGAACAGGACAACCCATGACAGAACAGCCAGGCTGCCCCGGCTTCCGGTTTTCCGGAATCGCCGCGGGGATAAAAAAAAACGGCAACCAGGATCTCGGCCTGATCGTCTCGGAAACAACCGCCGGCGTGGCCGGCGTCTTTACCCGGAACATCGTGCAGGCGGCATGCGTCCAGTTGAACCGGGCCAGAATACAATCCGGCGAATGCCGGGCCGTCGTCGTCAACAGCGGAAACGCCAACTGCTGCACCGGCGATGAAGGCATGCAGGACGCCATCCGCACCGCTGCCATCATGGCGGAAAGACTCGCGGTTCCGGAGGAACACATCCTGGTGGCCTCCACCGGCGTCATCGGCCAGCGCCTCCCGGTGGCGAAAATTGAAACCGCCGCACCGCTGTTGATGGATTCCCTGGCCCCTTCCGGTATCCATGAGTTCGCCCGGGCCATCCTGACAACGGATTTGAAGACCAAGATAACCTCCACCCGGATACCCGTGGCCGGCCGGCCGGTGACCATCACCGGTGTGGCCAAGGGTTCGGGCATGATCCGTCCGGACATGGCCACCATGCTGTGTTTTGTGTGTTCCGATGTCGGGGCTTCACCGGCGGAGCTGCAATCCCTCCTGGTCCGGGCCACGGAAAAATCCTTCAATCGCATCAGCGTTGACGGCGATACCAGCACCAACGACATGATTCTGCTCCTGGCCAACGGAATCTCCGGCGCCAGACTGGAAAAGCCGGATCAGCTGGAACGATTCCAGCAGGCCCTGGACGCGGTCCTGACGGACCTGGCCAAACAGGTCGTCCGGGACGGCGAAGGCGCCACCAAACTGGTGGAAATCTCAGTGGCGGGAGCCGCGGACGATGCGGCGGCCCGCGCCATCGCCGATACGGTGGCGCATTCGAATCTGGTGAAAACCGCCTTCTTCGGCGAGGACGCCAATTGGGGCCGAATCATTGCAGCGGTCGGCAGAGCCCGTGTGCCCGTTGATCCCGACCGGATTTCCATTTGTTTCGACGCCGTCCAATTGGTGAAAAACGGTCGCTGGTGTGGCAGCGAGGCGGAAGCCGAAGCCACGCGGATATTGAAAAAACCCGAGTTTGCGGTTTTCATCGATCTCCAGGCCGGCGCCGGAAAAGCCTCTGTTTTAACCTGCGATTTTTCGGTGGATTATGTCAAGATCAACGCCAATTACCGTTCCTGATCTTTTTTTTCCCGGACCGGAAACGTCAAACCGCTCCATCCCCCGGGGCAGGCGGCCGATGCCATATCACCCATGGCGATGATCCGACTGCAAAAATTTCTTGCCCAGGCCGGCGTGTGTTCCAGGCGGAAAGGCGAGGAATTCATCCAGGCCGGCCTTGTCAAGGTGAATGGACGGACGGTGACGACCCTCGGGACATCCGTCGACCCGGAAGCGGATTGCGTCGAGTTTCAAGGCAAGGTGCTGAAACCGACGGGGAAGTACATTTATATCGCCCTGAACAAACCCAAGGGGTATGTCACCAGTTGCCGTCAGCAGGGAGCCCAAATCGTGCTGGACCTCATTCCGGCGGCCCGGCGCATTTATCCCGTCGGCCGACTGGATAAGGACTCCACCGGGCTGCTGTTGCTGACCAACGATGGCGAATTGCATCAACAGCTATCCCACCCCTCCTTTGACCATGAAAAAGAATACGATGTCATGGTTGCCGCTCCCCTTCCCGATGGCGCCCTTCGCAAACTGGCCGACGGACTTTCGATCCTGGGCCGGAAAACACGTCCGACCGATGTCAGCAGGGTCTCTCCCAGAAGATTTCGCATTATCCTCCGGGAAGGACGCAACCGCCAGATCCGGCGCATGGTCGCCAAAATCGGCGGCGAGGTAGTGGGGCTGCGCCGGCTTCGCATTGCCACCATTGAGCTCGGCGACCTGGCCGAAGGGAAATGGCGGCATTTGACCCGCGATGAAATCGCCGCCCTGAAAAAACCGGCGCCGGCTTTATCCCCGGGTTCCGAAACCGCTTCGACACCTCAGGAGTTTCTTGAATAAAATGCCAACATTTGGTAGATAACCTACTGCTTTCGCCTTCACTTCGGCAAATCTTTCCGCCACCATCTTGAAAGGAGAGGGTTTCATGGTCACATTCGAATCACTGGCCGGCAAAAAGGAGCGCATCGCCATCATCGGCCTCGGGTATGTGGGCTTGCCCTTGGCCGTCCATTTTTCAAAACATTTCAGTGTTATCGGTTTTGATCTGAAAACGGATCGAATCGAGGAACTGAAGTCCGGTCATGATCGAACCCTGGAAGTCGACGATGCTTCCCTGGCCGCCGCGGCTGTCCACTACACCAGCCGGGAGGAAGACCTCGCCGCATGCCGTCTGATCATCGTGGCGGTTCCGACGCCCATCGACGCCCATCGCATCCCCGATCTGTCACCGGTCAGAAGCGCCGCCACCATTGTCGGCCGCCGCCTCCAAAGGAACAGCTGTGTGGTATTTGAATCAACGGTTTACCCGGGCGTGACAGAGGATATCTGCGTGCCCATCCTGGAAAAAATGTCCGGCCTCCAGTTCGGCGTCGACTTCACCGTGGGATATTCTCCGGAACGAATCAACCCGGGAGACAAGGTCCACACCCTGGAAAATATCGTTAAAATCGTATCCGGTTCGGACAAGGCCACCACCAGATTGCTGGCTGACGTCTATGGAAAGATCGTTTCCGCCGGAATTCATCAGGCCGGGTCCATTAAAATCGCCGAAGCCGCGAAGGTGATTGAAAACACCCAGCGGGATCTGAACATCGCCCTGATGAATGAACTGGCCCTGATTTTCGACCGCATGGGAATCGATACCACCGAGGTGCTGGAGGCGGCGGGCACCAAATGGAATTTCCTGCCCTTCCGGCCCGGGCTGGTGGGCGGGCACTGCATCGGGGTGGACCCCTATTATCTGACATTCAAGGCGGAATCCATCGGATATCATCCGGAAATGATTCTGGCAGGCCGCAGAATCAACGACAATATGGGAAAATACATCGCCGAGCGGATCGTGAAAATGCTGATCGCCGAAAAGCAGCAGGTATACGGCTCCAAAGTGGCCATTCTCGGGATCACTTTCAAAGAGGATGTTCCGGATCTGCGCAACACGCGGGTGATCGACATCATTTCGGAACTTCGGGAATACGGCATCGAAATCCTTGTCCACGACCCCCTGGCCGATCCCGGGGAAGCCCTGGGCTATTACAACATTGCCCTGAGTCCCTTGGAACAATTGAAAAATCTGGACGCCATCATCGTCGCGGTGGCCCATCGTCTCTACCGAGATATCGGTCTTGCGGGAATCGCCGGCTGCTGTAATGCCGCAAAGGCCCCGATCATTGCGGACGTGAAGAGCATTTTCGATCCCCGGGAGGCCAGGGAAAAAGGCATCACCTATTGGCGGCTGTGAAAACCATGGAAGGCACGCGACAATGAAATTGACCGATCTGTTACCTGTTGAAAAATGGATTGAATTTGAAAAGGAAATTCACCGGCGGTCCGGTCTGGACAGCAATGTTTTCGATATCAACGGATACCGCATCACCGGCCATAAGCAATGGGTCAACCGTTTATGTCCCGTGGTGAAGGACAGCGACAAGGGACAAAGCTTTATCTGCGCGGTGGCCCATATGAATATCGCCGCCCAGGCCCAACGGGAAAAACAGGCGGTGATTGAAGCCTGCGATGCGGGTTTGGTGAAAATGGTGGTGCCGATTTTCTGCGGCAATGAATTCCTGGGAGCCGTGGGCGCCTGCGGCTTGCTGGCCGAAGACGGTGAAATAGATGGATTCATGATCAACCGCACCATCGGCTTGGATGAAAATGAAATCGAGCGTCTCAGCCGGGATATCGGCATGATTTCAATGTCGAAGCTCACCGAACTGGCCACGTATATCCAGGCTGGAATCGATGCCGTGATCCAAAACCGCTGCTGAGCCGGCACCCGAAGGATATCAGGACACATTCCTCGCGCCACCGGCTTTCATGGCGGCGGCGTCGATTTCAAATTTCTTGATTTTATAGTGAATCGCCCGGCGGCTGATGCCCAACAGATCGGCCGCATCTTTCTGGACCCCGCCGGTTTGCTGCAATGCCCGGATGATCGCATTGCGTTCGCTTTCCTCCAGTGAAAAGGATGTGACGGTCTGCCGCTGATGGGAAGCCGCGATGTCCGGCAGGCCGGTTGTGCGCAAATCCTCCGGCAGCAATACGCGGTTTTTGCACATGACGACCCCGGCTTCCAGGGCATTTTTCAATTCCCGCACGTTCCCCGGCCAGGGATAATTGCATAGCCAGCGCGTGGTTTCCATGGGAAGTTCCACCAGCGGCAATTCGTTCTGGGTGCAAAAGGATTCGATAAAATGCTTCGCCAGATTCGGGATGTCCTCCTTCCGGTCTTTCAAGGAGGGAATCCTCAAGGTGACCACCCGCAAGCGGTAATACAGGTCCTCCCGGAAACGTCCTGAACTGATATCTTCCATCAAGTCCGCGTTGGTTGCTGCAATGACGCGGCAATTGACAGGAATTTCTCGGACTTCTCCGATCCGGCGGATTTTCCGGTCTTCCAGGAACCGCAGCAGGCGAACCTGCATTTCCGGCGATACATTGCCGATCTCGTCGAGAAACAGGGTCCCCTGATCCGCTTCCTCGATGAGGCCTTTTTTATCCCGGATGGCATGGGTGAAGGCCCCTTTTGTGTGCCCGAACAATTCGCTCTCCAGTAAACCCGTCGGCGTTGAGCCGCAATCCACCACCACAAAGGGTGCCTCCCGCCGGGGACTTTTCTGATGGATCATGCGGGCGATGTATTCCTTTCCCGAGCCGCTCTCGCCCAATATCAGGACATTCACGGGACTGACCGCCACCCGATCGATGAGCCCATAGAGTTCCCGCATCACGGCGCTTGTCACGACCTCTTCCATGCCGCTGCCGGCCGCTTTGGGGCCCGGGCCCGGCCGGGTGGCGGTATTCAGAAGAATTTTCCTCAGTTTTTTCAATAGTTCTTGGCCATCGAAGGGTTTGGCGATATAATCCACGGCGCCGGCTTTTACCGCATTCACGGCATCGGGAATCGAGCCGTAAGCGGTGAGAAAAACCACCGGCAAGCCCGGCAGCATGGATCGAACGTCATGGAAAAGTTCCATGCCGCTCATCCCCGGCATTTTCATATCCGAAATCATCAAATCCACTGGATTGCTAGTCAAGATATCAAGGGCGTCCTTGGGTTCGGCTGTTTTGAAAACCAAAAATCCCGCCGACGAAAGACGCGCCTCCAGCACCTCCAGCACATTCCGGTCGTCATCCACGATTAGAATCGATTGTTTCATATAAAAAAGACTACCTCTATGCTCCCGTCTCTTCAGGGCAGGGCAATTCCCTTCTTCTTTTCCTGGATCTTCTGATCGATGGCCTCCAGGGTTTCCAGTTGGTGGGTCGATTCACGAAGTTCCGACTTCAATCTCTCTATCTGAGCCCTGAGCCTCTTGATTTCCGCATCTTTTTTCCTTATTGCGCGAATGTCCGGCTTCCGGGGCCGGGGCCTTGGCTCCAGAAGCTTATTGGCTTCCGTTCTTTTGAATTCCATTTTTTGGTCCAGCAACGCTTTCAGCAGCCGCGGATCCTCCTCTTTCAGTTCATCCGCGGCGATACCGCTCCATGCGTCCCATAAGGTGATGGAGGTTTCCATCTCCACTTCGTCTTCCGCCTGAATCAATTGCGCGCAGGCCATACCGTACAGTGCCTGCCGGCGTATTTTTTTCTGCTTGGCCAGCTGGCTCAGCATCTGATAGATCTCCAGCGCTTTCCGGTAATCGCCATTCCGTAAGGCCTTGTTCCCGCGCTCCAATGTCACCCAATCCGCATTGTAGCTCTCGGAATTATACAACAACCGATTCATTTCCGGAGTAGCGGCGCAACCCGGCAGGCATCCCCACATGCACAAAAATAGCCCGGCGACCCAACCCAAACACAACCCGTTTTTATTGGCGGGCTTTCTTATCCGCGACAACCGAATCACCATACCGGATCCACATGTTTCATATATATTCAAGCCGCTGGCGTCTTCGGATCATTTCTCGCGCGCCAGTGGCAAACTGAAGGAAAACGTACTGCCCTCTCCGATCTTGCTTTCAACCCAGATGGCGCCCCCGTGCGTTTCTATGATGTGTTTTGAAATATTCAAGCCCAAACCGACTCCGTCCATATGATCCCGGGCACTCTTTGTCTGGTAATATTTATTGAATATCAGCGTTTGCTCCTCATCCGGTATTCCCGGCCCGCTGTCGGAAACCTTGATGCTCAAATGGTTGCGGCCGCCGGCATCCACACTGACCCGGATTCTGCTGCCTTCGGGCGAAAATTTGGCGGCATTGTCCAGGAGATTGAACAGCACCCGTTGCAAATGTTCCGGATCACCCAATATCTTCGGTGTGTTCGGTGGGATCTGCGTCACAATCTCAATTTTTTTTGCTTCGGCGATATGCTGTAGATGCCGGACGCATCCGGATATAAACAAAGCGGTATCGATCGGCTGCTGCCGTATTGTAAGCGTTACGGATTCGAGTCTGGAGACCTGCATGAGATGATTGAGCAGATCACAGATCCGCCCGATTTCCCCGCTCGCAATTTCCAAAAATTTCCGCTGTTTTTCATTAATGGCCCCCATCACTTCTTCGGCGATCATATTTACCGATTCACGAATTGAAGTCAAGGGGGTTCTGATTTCATGGCTCAGCATGGAAATAAAATCAGACCGCATGCGTTCTTCTTCCTTCAACTGGACGGCCATTTCGTTGAATGCCGCCGCCAATTCACCGAATTCATCCCTGGAACGAACGGTGATGGGCTTGCTGAAACGGTCACGGGATATGGAACCTATCCCCTTGATGAGTTCCCGCAAGGGGCGGATCATGGAGTAGGAAAGAAACAGGATCCCGAGCAACCCGACGATGCTGGAAGTCCCCAGTCCGATCAGGCCGTTTCTGGCGGAGAGGCGGCCGCGTCGATTCAGCTCCCGGGTGGCCAGCTCGACGCTGCGCTCGTTGGCTGCCTGCATTTTGGTGATCCGTTCAACCCATTCATTGATGGTCGCCTCTTCAATCCAGGTGGTTCCGTTTTCTTGCAGCAGCTGCGGCATCTCCAGCCGCAGGGCGACCACCTGGTAATCCTGATACAGCAGGCGCCAAGGCGAGGGACTGGTCAATTCTCCTGGCTCCATTGCGAGGACCGCCCGGAGATTTTGCTCAAATTCCGTTCGCGCCATTGTGAAATAACCGATGTAATCCTCTTTGCGGAGCAAATGGTATTTTTTATCACTCTCTTCCATCTCCAACAGGTTCCCGATCATTTTCTTGGAGAGGGAGGTAATCTCAAAATGCGTGTTGACAATGTTTTCCGAAATCCGTACTACCTGTTGGATGTTGATAAACAGCAACAGAATGGTTCCATAAAAAATCAAGACAAAAAGACAGAACCATATCAACAGCTTACTGGTAATACCGAACTTGACTTCCATTGCCGATCAGTATCCTTGCATACGGTACGATATGGGGATGGCTCGGTCCGCCGTCGCACGGCCGAATGATGGTTCTGGAATACTTCAAGGGGTGATAAATGACAACCTAAAAATTCAAACGGATACCGATCGTTTGGCAGAATGGAAGCCGTGCGCAAAAATCGTAACCATATAGTGAAAAAAACGTAATCGAATATTGTCGAAATACGCCCCGGCAGACCCCGTGCATCTGGGTTCTCGCCCATTTCTTATATTGGCACATATTTTGCTTTTAATTTTTGACAAGCGATGCGTTCTAACAGTTCATTTACCCTTTTTCCGTGTCGACCGAATTTCATCCGGTGCTCAACTGCAACAATGCTGCAATCGAAAAGGTGAACTGCCCATGCCCAGCAAACAAAAACAGAACGAACGGAGCGGAATTGAAAGGCGGATTTTTTCCTATTCTCATTATATCCCTGAAAGAAGAACCAGGGAGGA
Source organism: Thermodesulfobacteriota bacterium (assembly GCA_049320885.1). Classification (GTDB taxonomy): domain Bacteria; phylum Desulfobacterota; class Desulfobacteria; order Desulfobacterales; family SURF-7; genus DYJD01. The sequence continues at coordinate 132,281 of JBMORA010000025.1, forward strand.
CCGGCGCACAAGCGCTGCCCACACCCATCCGGCCGACCATTCGTGGGGAAGTTTTTCCGGGCTCCTGACGGAAAAAAATGCCGCCTGAACATTTTTGCATACCTGCTGCAACCGGTTTTCGGTTGTCTTGCAAACAACACCGTAACAATTGTATGCCACAGTAAACAACAGCGGTTGCAGAATCTTATAGAAACAGTACCGGGATTATATGCGTCGTCTCTCTTCCACTTCAGCTCCTGCACGAAACCTTATCGGTTGTATTTGCATTCTGCTCTTTCTGCCATCGGTGGCCCTCTCCGCAACCGCCATCCTCCAATGGGAACAAAGCCAGGATCCGAATGCCATCGGTTACCGCCTGTTCTGCCGCAAGCAGAATGAAAATTATAATTACTTGAAACCGATATATGACGGCGCCGCAACCCGGTTCACCATTGCGCTCAATGACGGGTTGACGTATTTTTTTGTTGTCAGGGTGTATAACCGTGCGAATTTGGAAAGCATCGACTCCAATGAGGTTTGCTACATACCGGTGAAACCCGTGGAACCGGGCACCACCGCGCCCGGAACCACTACGCCCGGAACCACCACGCCCGGAACCACCGCGCCCGGAACCACTACGCCCGGAACCACCA
>JBMORA010000026.1:0-20907 GCA_049320885.1 Thermodesulfobacteriota bacterium
TCTCCACTGTCCAGATCGGCATCACCCTCGTCGGCATCATTGCGGGCGCCTTCAGCGGGGCAACCCTCGGGCACCGGCTCGGCGGCTGGCTGGATGCGATTCCAGCGATTTCACCCCATGGGACAGCCGTCGGCATCGGCCTTACGGTATTGGCGACAACCTACCTGTCATTGATCATTGGTGAGCTGGTGCCCAAGCGAATCGCGTTTGCCCAGCCTGAACGGATTGCCATTCTGGTTGCCGGCCCCATGCTCGGCCTTTCAACGATCTCCGCTCCGGCGGTATGGGTCCTCCATGCCTCCACCGAGATGATCCTGAGCGTATTCGGTTTATCAGGCTCCCGGGAAACGACCGTCACCGAAGAAGAAATCAAGACCCTGATCGCCGAGGGAACCATGGCTGGCGTATTCGTCCCCCAGGAACAGAAAATGATCGAGGGCATACTCCGCATGGCCGATCGTTCCGTCCGGATCATCATGACCCCGCGTTCCCAAATTGTATGGATTAACGCCGAATCCGACTGGCGCACGATTCTCGACACGGTGGATGCAAATCGTTTTTCGCGCCTCCTGGTCTGCGACGGAACCGTGGATCGTCCCGTCGGTTTTGTCCATTCCAAGGATCTGCTTCCCGCGGCGTTGCGGGGTGGTGATTTCAACCTCAAAACCCTGGTGCAGCCGCTGCTTTTCGTGCCCGATAAAACCTCGGTTCGCCGGCTTCTCAATCGCTTGAAAAGCGAGAAGGTGCACATCGCCGTCGTCGTGGATGAATACGGTGCCACCGAAGGGCTCGTGACCATCACGGATGTGATCGAGGCCATCGCCGGCAATTTACCGGAAAGAGGCGAGGAAAGCGAACCGTTGATCGTCCGGCGGGAGGACGGGTCATGGCTGGTGGACGGAATGCTTCCCACCGATGAGGTGGAAACCGTCACCGGCATCGGCCTGGGAGAGGAAGTGAAAACCATGGCGGGCTTCGTGCTGCAGCATTTGCGGCGCATACCGGAATCCGGCGCGAGTTTCCGGTACGGAAACGCACGGTTCGAGGTCGTCGACATGGATGGCCGCCGCATAGACAAGGTGCTGGTCACGACGGAACATAACGGAACCGAATCCCATGAATTGTCGAAGGCATGATCGACCGACGCGGGAGCCGGATCAATCCAACACGCTCCGGATTCGGATTTTGTTTTGATGCGTCCATGCTTATATATTGTAATATTTGAATTGACAATCCACAACATTTTGTGGTATGCAGCCCCCAAATTTCGTTCCATCTTCCTTTCTTCGCTGAGCAGACAACCGGGGCGGGTATGTACGAGAAAACGGAAAGACGTTTTGTTGGCGAGCGCAGATCCGGCAGAGAAAGACGTACGGGAGGGACTTTGGATCCGGAGGCCGTGCCGGAGCAGACCGAGCCGGATCCCAGGCTTTTTTTCAACCGCTATCGCTTCATCGTCCACAAGGCGCTGGATGAAATGGCCAGGCGCGACATCGAAATCTCGAGACAGTCGGCCGGCATCCGGGATAAAGCGAATCCCTAGCCGCCGACACTTCCGCTTTCCCCGGAAAAACGCCGGCGGCGCTCAGGATGCCGCCTATTTGCGGTTTCCCACCATTTCCAGAAACGCCTCAATGCGGGTTTTGATCTGTCCCTCGGTGAACTTGCGGTGATCGATACAATCCACCTCCAGGTTGAGCACCGGAATGCCGATCTCCCGGAACCCATCCTCGATCATGCCGCGCGCGCCCGTTCCCTGGCGGCAGCCCCAGTTGCAAGGGTTGATGGCCCCGTCAATCCGATATTCCTCGGCCATTTTTTGAAGATGTCGGACCCGGTTCCGGATGCTTCCGTTGATCGGAATGGAGATGGAGCGCCTGGCAAGACCCTCGTAGATATGCGCCGTATCCACCGGCTCCCAGGTGATGTCGTTCAATTCATCTACGACGATCTTGGCCCCGTATTCCTGTTCCAGGAGTTTTTCGACCGGATTCTTGAATTGAATGCGGTTCTGAACCCACAGCAACCTGAATTTTTCCCGGGCGGCCGCCTCCGTGATCCCTTGTCGCCGTTTTTTCAATTCGTCCCGGTAGGATTCCGCCACCCCGATCCCGGCCTCCGTTCCCAGGAACAGCGCCATGACCACCCCGAAATTGCTCAAATCCTTGCTGGTGACCGGCGACGGAATCTGTTTGGCCAATTCATAGACCTCGATCATGATCTCCCGCGCCCGGTTGGTTTTTTCAACAGCATCGCGCAACCTGTCCGGGTTCAGGGGCAAGCCGGTGATCTCCGTCACGAAGTCCGCGAGGGAACGGATCTGTTCCGCCAGATAGTCCACGTTTTCCCGGCTTTCGTCCTGGGGGATGTTCAATACGAACATCCGTTTCCCGAAATGGGCGGCCAGATTCTCGATGACCGCCAGTCCGCCGGAGCACGGGGAAGTCGTTCCGATCAGGAATTCTGGTTTCGGCATCAACCCCTTGAGTGCGGCGCCGCTTACCGCGCGATGGTAGCTGCATGAATCCGAAGAATAGCCGATGTGCTCGGTTTGCTCGATGAAGTCGCCCACTCCTCCCGTGGAAGCCAGCATGGCACCGATGAACTCGACGAAACAGGAAGTCACCTCCATGACGTTCAACAGGTCGAAGGGCGCGGTGATGCCGCACCAGGCGACTTTGTGTTGTCCGGAATACAACCGCTGCCCGAGCCGGGCCAGTTCCAGTGAGTACAGTTTTCGCGGGCTGCCCTTTCCGTCCGCAATGGCCTGCCGGAGTCCCGCTTCCAGGCCGTCAAAGTATTCCTTCATCATGTCATTCACCTCAGCATTTCCGTAAAGGCTTCGATTCTTGTTTTTTGCTGGCCCATGGAACGGACGGTGCAATCGCCTTCCAGCAGGAGGAAGGGCATGCCTTCGTCCTTCAACGCCGCCCGGATGACCGGTAACCGCGAAATATACGGATCGCAGAACTTGACCGTGTATCCGATCACCCCTTTGGCCTGATGATGCCGGGCGGCGGCAACGATGTCGCCGGCTATTTGGGCCGGTCGGGTCGCACTGATGGTGCGGGCGCAGGCCGGACGGCCGAGCAACCCGCGCGCATAATCCGCCAGCGGATCGCCGCCGTCATCCGCCCCCGCTGCGATCGGCGTGAACAGCCGCGAACCGGTGCAGAGGTCCTCCCCCACGATCCTGGCGCCGCAGGCGGCGAACAGGGCAAAGGCCTCCGCATCCGGCAGGACATTGCCGAAAAGGTAAATGGGCACGCTGTCGTCCGCCGGTTCCGCATCTTCCCGCGCCAGCAGCATTTCCAGATGATCGTGCATGGTTTCCGGCGGCGTGCAGGAGGCCCGCAGATACGCCTGTTGCAGCAGCAGGGCGCCTTCCCGCATCGCGCCGATCCTCACCCTGGCCCGCACCCGTTCAAAATCGCCGGCCAGCCGATTGTACAGCCGAAGACTGCCGGCGATTTCATCGCGCCGCGGCATCCGGCCGCCCCATTCCGCCAGAACACCTACCAGTTGTTGCAGTTTTACCTGGAAAAAAAAGATATCCCTCTCCGCGGCGGTGGCAGGCATGTCGACACAGACGGCGGGCACATCCGGCCGGGCCATCCGCCAGGCATCCGCCAGTCGCCGCATGGCGTCGCAACTGTTCATGAATACCATTCCCGCCATATCCGGCAGCCGGCCGCTCATGGCCCGGTCAAGAATCCGTTTGACATGCGGACAGAGGTTGTCATGCAGCAGTCGACCGGCCTGATCCGGACAATCGACATCCGGCAGGATTCGGTGGGGCACGAAACCGGCCGCATGAATCAGCGCAAGCGGCGTATAGGCGCAGGCATATCCGACGACAGGTTGTTTTTCCATGGCTACATCATTCCTTTATTGGCGTTGGTCAATACTTTTCTGAGAACCTTGCGGGTGATTTCCAATTCACCCGGCTGAATTCCGGCAAAAGCCTCCTGCAGCATGCGATCCACAGCCTCGAAGACCTTGTCGCGGATCATGCCGCCCTTTTCCGTCAGGGTGACCTTCAGGGAACGGCGATCATGCGGGTCACTGGATCGCTGCACCAAGCCGTCCCGCTCCATGCGATCGATGAGCCCTGTCATGGTGGACGGCTCGAGCCCGGCGCAGCGACTTAAATCCGTGAGCCTCATCCCGTCCTCGCTGCCGAGTTTGCTCAACATTTCGTCCAAGCCCTCCCCTGTCCACAAACACATCAGGACGCCCAAATAGGCGGGTTTGACTTCCGGAAGCCCACTGTCGGTCAGTTCTTTCTTCAGCACCGCGGTGGCGGACAACGAGGCCCGGGTAATCAGATAATACGGGCAATCAGCCGGAGTTTCGTATTTCATAACACACCCTTTGGTTCGTTCTTGTTCCCATCCATATATTTTGCTACCAAATATTATGTATCAATAATTTTTGCAAGCAAAATTTTTACCCCCTTGCTATGATCCAATCCAACCTGGCTTTCGCTGCCGCCGACTTTTTGCTGTTTGCCTTTTCATTTCCAGCCATGTTATTTTCCAAAAAATCAACACAAACGTGGTAAAGGATGGTTTGCATGCCCCCCGTTCCCATGTCCAAAGACATCTGTTGCCAGAACTTCAAGGGGCTGCTCGCCCATGTCCGAAAACATTACGGCGAAGAAGGCATTCGCACCCTGACCTCCGGGCTGCTGGACGGGCGGTATTTCATCCAGGACAAGTTCACCCCTTCCCGGGTCATTCCCATTCAGGAAGAACACCTGACCGACCCGGCCTACTGGGTGTCCAACGATTTTTCCCTGGCCCTGCTGGGCAATGTCAACAAGGTCGTGAAAGGACCGGATGCGCTCTTTACGGCCGGCAAGGAAATGGTCAAGGAAAATCTATCCAAAACCTCGCTCTTGTTTGCCAAATTCGTGGGACTCCGGGTGCTGGCCGGCAGGGCCGCCAATATCAACAGACGCTTCAACCGCACCAAGGACGTGAACCTGGTCAGGTTTCAGGAAGGATTGGCGGTATTCGAATTGAACTATAAATCCGGATTTCACGTCACCAAGGATGTTTGCAACTGGAACCTGGGCATTTACACCGGCATCACGGAATTATCCGGCGCGTCCCGGATTGCCGGCCGGGAAACCGACTGTATTTTGGAAGGCGGCCGATGTTGCCGCTTTGAGATCACCTGGGATAACAAGAACACCCTATCCAGCATCCCCAGAGTCTTTTTTCATTGGGCCGGCCGCTGGATTGTGAAGGATCTGATCGCCGATTATGAAAAACTCCTGGACGAACGGGACAAGCTGATCGACAATCTCGGCAAATCGGAAAAAAAATACCGCGCCCTTTTCGAGGATTCCCAGGAAGCCCTGAGTTTGACCCACAACGGCCGGATCATCGATGTCAATCCGGCCTGGATGCGGCTGCACGGATATACCGAAAAAAGCGAAGCTGTCGGCAACGACATTCTCAAAACAGTTCACCCGGAAGACCGGACCACCTTCACCCGACGCTACGAGAACCGCGCCGAAAACGAGGAAAGAATGTTTCAAATGCGGGAGATCACCCGTTCCGGCCAGGTTCTTGATGTGGAGGTCTATCTGAGCCGCATCGAATTCGACGGCAAGGAATCCGTGCTGACCATGGTCAAGGACGTTACCAGACAAAAACAGGCCGAGGAACATCGCCGTCAGCTGGAGGCAAAGCTGCAACGGGCGGAAAAAATGGAAACCATCGCCACCATGGCGGGAGGAGTGGCCCACGATCTGAACAATATCTTGTCCGGCATCGTGGGATATCCGGAAATCATCATCATGCGCCTTCCGGAGGACAGCCCCCTTATCAAACCGCTTACCATCATGCACACCACCGCCAAAAAAGCCGCCGCCATCGTTCAGGACCTGCTGACCCTTTCCAGACGAGGCCTGATGAACTCGGACGTCTTCAACCTCAACCATACCATCCGTGAATATATCGAAAGCCCGGAATGTCAAAAATTGTTGTCGTATCATCCCGATGTGCGCATTGAAGCCGACCTGACTGAAGATCTGTGGAATACCAAGGGCTCTCCGGTGCATATCTACAAAACCATCATGAATCTGGTTTCAAACGCCGCCGAAGCCATGCCCGAAGGGGGAAGCGTCCGGATCAAGACCGGTAATTGCCGCATCGATCCCGCCAGCCGGGAGTCGGAAGAAGTCCAGGAAGGGAACTATTGCCTCGTCAGCGTTACCGACACCGGCGTCGGTATTGCCGAGGAAAACCGCTACCGGATCTTTGAGCCTTTCTATACGAAGAAAAAATTGGGCCGAAGCGGTACCGGTCTGGGCATGGCGGTTGTCTGGGGAACGGTGAAGGATCACGGGGGCCACATCCATGTGGAAAGCCAGCTCGGCAAGGGTTCGGAGATCAAGATGTATCTCCCAGCCACCGCTGAACGCCCGCCGGTCAACAAGGCCAAGGAAGGGCTCCGACATCTCCGGGGACACGGAGAAAAAATTCTCGTTGTCGACGATATGATCGAGCAGCGCGAAATCGCAACGGATATCCTCGCCTGCCTGGGATACCGGGCAGTCGCGGTTGCCAGCGGCGAGGAGGCCATCCGGTATCTGGAGACGAATGTCTGCGATCTGATCATCCTCGACATGATCATGGAGCCTGGAATCGACGGCCTGGAGACCTATCGCCGCATTGTCGAGAAACGGCCGGGCCAGAAAGCCATCATTGCCAGCGGGTATTCGGAAACGGAAACAATCAAGGAGGCTCAATCCCTGGGGGCGGGCCGCTTCGTGAAGAAGCCCTATACCATGGAAACCATTGGACTTGAAATCCGCAGGGAACTGGAGCGGAAATAACCGGCGGCAGGCATCAGCCGGGAATCTCCGGTATGGGAAAGCGCTGCATGCCCATCCGGAAGCAAAGGCCCTCATCGCTCTCTTCCAGGCAGGCAGCAAGCTTCACCAATGCGCGATCGGAAAACCGAATCCGTTCCTCTCCCCGGCGCATAAAAAGCGCATCGTTGCGGACATACAGCGCCGACGGGTCCATGGGAATCCGTTCCCCTGTATTGATCAGCAATGCCTCCGGCGGCTTGCCATTGACATCCACCACCCGGAGAGGCGTGTCCACATAATGAAAATACACCTTTTCCCGAAGGTTGTCGCGCTCCTGGGTAACGTAATAGCCGTTTTCATCCCTCCGGATCGACCGGTTGAAGCGGTCGATGATCCGGGGGTTTTCAAAAGGGCCATGTTCATTGCACCAGCGCCCGCGGGCGTCCATCCAGAAAACCGCCTGATCCGCACCGATAATGATTTCGCCGTACGCCATGCTACCTGCCCGCACCGAATTTTTGTCCGATATTCGCCCGCGTTTTGACATAAGTCAATGGATAAAAGCGGCTTCATGCGCTATGGTTGCTGCAACGCTGGACAGCGACGGACGGCATCCGAATCGGTTGTCCGGTCTGACCGGAAGCCGCCCGCAGTCCCTTTTTCCGTATGAATTCATTGGATAAAAAGGAGTCGGTGATGAATACGATCGATGCCCTGAAACAACAACTGAAGGAACTGGAAGCGGAAATCGCGGAAACCAGAAAACGGCTGCCGGCCCACTCGGTCAAACCCCCGATCATGATGTGCCTGCTGGATCTGGAAGACCGGTATGAGGCCCTTTTGGAGCAGATCAGCGCAGCGGCCTCTTCGGCGCACGACCTTTCAAGGCGGCGGGAGTCATGAAAACAGGCAGGGTATTTGAAACCACCTACCGGGAATATCTGAACCGGCTTGCGGGGATCGATCTTCGTCAACGGGCGGGAATGCTGGGCGGCAAGGTCATGGGGTCCGAACTTGTCATCCCGTTTTACGGGAAGCCCCACCGGGTTTCGGCAGGCGGCGTTCTGGACGCCGAGGGGAAACAATCCAACTTCGCCATTTGCATCGTGCTGTTCCAATACACCCTGATGTGCCCGGACCGGCTTCCGCTGGCCGGGGACTGGATGACGTTCCGCGATTTCAAGGATGCCGGTCCCCTGACCGGTTATTTCACCAGCAACACCAATCGCATCATCGAAACCACTTTCGGCGGGGACATCGCAGCACTTGAGAGAAAAAGCAGGCAGTTGGGCGGAATCGTCATGACTGACGGCGCCGCCTATGATTTTTCCGTACAGTTCACAGCCCTCCCCCGGATACCGGTCTTGCTGCGTTTCAATGGCCGGGATGGGGACTTGCCGGCCCAATGCACCATTTTGTTCCAGCAATCGGCCGGACTATTCCTGGATATGGAGTGCCTTGCCATTACCGGCACCTTTCTAGCTGGGAATCTCATCGCTCCGCCATAAATCGGCCTTTTCCCTGCTCTCCTTGTCCGGGCGATGGCCCCTCGTGGAAAACGCCCGTCAAAAAAATGGGGCGCTTTTTGGAAAGCGCCCCATTGGTATGCACACCGGAAATCAGTGATGAATTATACCGTCACCTCTTCCTTTACTCCCACTGCGATCTTGTACAGGATCGTCAAAACCAGAAAACCTGCAGCCCAAACACCGATGGTGATAATGGCTTCCAGCAGGGTGGGAACATACTCGTTCACCTGATGAAAGGGGTTGGGAACGAATCCGCCGGAAATCAGCCCGAGTCCTTTGTCGATCCAGGCGCCGACAAACAGCATCGCGCAGGCCACGCCCAGGGTGGTTTCATTGGCGCGGGTGGCCGGATTCACCAGCAGGATAATGGCCACCACCATCAAGGCCATGGCCAGCCACATCCAGGGTACCAGGACCCCGTGGCCGTGAAGGCCGAAAAAGAGGTACTGGAGATGGGTCAGATGCTCGGGTATGTTGCTGTACATGGCCACGAAGACTTCGCAGACGAAGAAGAACACATTGGCGATCAGGGCGTAGGTGACGATTTTGGCCACTGCCTGGATGGCTTCCTTGCCCGGATCGAATTTCGTGAACTTGCGGATGATGAAGCACAGCAAAATCAGGAACGCCGGTCCGGCGGCGAAGGCCGACGCCAGAAAGCGGGGCGCCAGGATGGCCGTAAGCCAGAATCCCCGTCCCGGGAGGCCGCAATACAACCAGGCGGTCACCGTATGAATGCCGAAAGCCCAGGGAATCGACAGGTAGATGAACGGCTTGATCCATTTGGGAGGCGCCACGCCGTTCCGTTCGGATTCGAGCACGATCCAGCCCACGAAAATGTTCAGAAACAGGTAGCCGTTCAGAACGATCATATCCCAGAACAGCATGGAACGGGGTGTGGGATACAGCAGCACATTCAGAGCGCGCATGGGCTGCCCCAGATCGGCGATGATGAACATCAGGCACATGGAAATGGCCGAAACCGCCAGGAACTCGCCCAGGATGGTGATCTTGCCAAATTTCTTATAATTGTGCAGATAATAGGGCAGCACCACCATGACGCCTCCGGCCGCTACACCGACCAGGAAAGTGAACTGGGCGATATAAAACCCCCAGGTCACGTCCCGGTTGAGACCGGTGATTCCGAGACCGAATGTGAACTGCTTCAGATAAACCAGAAAACCGATGCCGGCAACGCCTGCCAGAGCCAGCACCAACAGCCAATATTTTTTGCTTCCTTTTACCGCCAGTTCAAGCATGGTTACCTCACACGATGTAGTATACGGCCGGGCCGGTGCCCAGCGCGGGTTTCCGCCGGATGGTGAAATTTGTTTTCAACAGTTTACGGACGTCGGACGCCGGATCTTCCAGATCGCCGAAGGCGATGGCGCCGTTGGAGGCCTCGACGCAGGCCGGCATTTGGCCGACGGATAGTCTTTCCGCACAGAAATTGCATTTTTCGACCACGCCGCGCATGCGGGTTGGAAATTCGGGATCGATTTCCTTGATGAACGGCCGGGGATCCCTGAAATTAAAACTTCGGGAACCATAGGGGCATGCGGCCATGCAAAACCGGCAGCCGATGCAGCGGTGGAAATCCATGATGACGATGCCGTCTTCCCGTTTGAAGGTCGCCTTGGTGGGGCAGGCCCGGACACAGGAAGGATTTTCACAGTGATTGCACAGCACGAGAACCGGCAGTTGCTCGGAACGTTCATCGAGATACTTGCTTTCCAGATCCGGGAAGACATGCTTGTACTCTTCGTGCCAAATCCACTTGATTTCATGACGCACTTCTTCCATCTCCGGAACATTGTGCCGGGAATGGCAGGCCTTGATGATCGGCTCCATGGCTTCGGCCTTATCCAGTTTGCGGGTGTCGATCACCATTCCCCATTGCGTGGCCGTGAGGGCCTTTTCCCCTCGATGGGTCTGAACCTGGGTTTCCGCTCCATGCTCGTTGGAAGAGGCGAAAACATCCAGCACCGGCTTTGATCCAATTCCGAGCGCGGTCAGGCCCGCTATTTTCAAAAAGCTTCTTCGGCTGTTTTCCATTACATCGCCTCCTTCGGTGCATTGTGGCAATCCCAGCAGTATGGTCTTACCGAAGCGTAATCATGGCATTTGTCGCAAAACTCGACTTTGCTGGTATGACATCCCATACAGGAATTTTCACCCGTGGAAAGGCTCATGTTGAATTCCTTCCCGTTGGTGCTTTTATACATCCGTTCGTCCGTCCGCACGACGGTGTTCCGCCATTTGTCCAGGATCTGCATGTGTCCGGCCTTCATTTCCTCTTTCGGCAACACGCAATACCCCGCGGCCTTGGCCTTGGGGGCGATCACCGGCTCGGGCGCCGGCGCGGCCTTGCCGAAATTGTACCAAAGCGGGGACAATATGATAACGGTGAAAACAACCAGTCCGGTGATGATCCATTTTTTATCACTCATCGGTGCCATCCTCCATTCCCGGGAGCGGCTCCTGTCTCAGGTCGGTCTCCCTTTGTTTTTCTCCAGGCAGAATCAATGCATTGGCCACCATTTCATGCAGACCGCTTACGCCGACACCGGGAACCCAGTATTTCATCAGATCCGGCAGGGCCGCCCGGTCGACGGCGCAGATGGTCGCCAGCGTGTTCACGCCGTGTTTTTCCTGCACGTATTTTACGGCATTGGCCCTGGGAAGTCCGCCCGCCATTCGTTGTTCCATATTTTCACCGGCGTTCAACCCGGAACCGCTGCCGCAGCAGAAGGTGTTTTCCCGGATGGTGTTGGCCGGCATCTCATAAAAATGCTTGCAGACATTCTGAATCACGTAGCGGGGTTCGTCCAGCAGCCCCATGCCGCGGGAGGGGTTGCAGGAATCATGGAAGGTGACCCGCAGATTGTCATTGCGGCTCGGATCCAGCTTCAGCTTGTTGTGCCGGATCAGATCGGCGGTGAATTCGCTGATGTGCACCATTTTGGTGGATCGGGCGTTTTCGAACACCGTGCCGGTGATGGGATTTTTCGGAACCTCCAGAAAATCGGCCGGACCGTTCATGGTGTCCATGTACTGGTTGATCACCCGCCACATATGTCCGCATTCGCCGCCCAGAATCCATTTGACTCCTAATCGCTTGGCCTCGGCATACATCTTGGCGTTGAGCCGCTTCATGGTTTCATGGGAGGTGAAAAACCCGAAATTGCCGCCCTCGGAAGCATAGGTGCTCCAGGTGACATCCAGGCCGTATTCCTGCTTGAGGTAGTAAAACAGCATCATGTATCCCATGCAGGTGTAAGTGCCGGGATCGGCGAACACATCCCCCGAGGGAGTGATGAAGAGGATGTCGGCGCCTTTTTTGTTGTACTGGACGCCCATGCGCAGACCGGTCAGTTCCTCGATATCGTCCTCAAAAAAATCGAGCATGTCCTTGAATGCATGCGGCTGGATGCCCAGGTGGTTGCCCATGCGGAAGCAATTGGCCACCGGCGTCGCGATCCAGTCGATGTTCAACCCCAGAAGATTGAGAAGTTCGCGGGCCATGATGGTGATTTCCGCCGTGTCGATGCCGTAGGGACAGAAAACCGAGCAGCGTCGGCATTCGGTGCACTGGAAGAAGTAATACCACCACTCCTTGAGCACTTCCAGGGTCATGGGCCGGGCACCGGCCACCTTGCCGAGAATCTTGCCGGCCATGGTGAAATCGTTGCGGTAAATGGAACGGAGCAATTCAGCGCGCAGCACCGGCATGTTCTTGGGATCGCCCGTGCCGATGAAGAAATGGCATTTATCCGCGCAGGCCCCGCACCGGACACACACATCCATGAAAATTTTGAAAGACCGGAAACGCCCCAGCCGCTCCTTGAATCCTTCATGGATGATTTCTTTCCAGTTGTTCGGTAGTTTCCAGTCCTCATCCAGCGGATTCCATTCCCGGACATTGGGGAAACTCATGTATTCGAGACTCTTGGGATTGGCGGCATAACAGTACATTCCCGGACGGATATTCACCGGCGTTTCCATCCATCCCGTCGTCGGCGGCTTGTGGTCGATTTTGATCAATTCTTCTGCTTTTGGAAGGCCTGCCATATTATTCTAGCTCCTTTTCAACAGGGAGTCCCGCTTCGATCATCTTCTCCCTGAAATCGTCTTCGTATTCTTCGTAAGTATGAACCTTGACCGGGTAATTCCAAGGATTGACATGCCGCCGCGCGCGGGTATCCGTGGTCAGATTGCGCGTGGGGCTCAGAAAAACCCCTCCCAGATGCATCAGCTTACTGAACGGGAAATACGCCAGCAGCACCGTGACTAAAAAAATATGGATGTAAAACAGACTGCCCACGGCGGCGGGAACAACCGGTTTCAAGGTCACCAACCCATGGGCAAGGGCCTTGATCGCCACGATGTCCGTCTTGACGACATACCGCATCATGATGCCGGTCAGGGCGATGGCCATGATCAGAAAGAGCGGGAAATAATCGGCCGCCAGGGAAAAATACCGGATCTTCGGGCTGAACACTCTCCGGAGGAACAGGAATATGACGGCGCCCAGCAACACCAGGCCGGACATGTAAATTCCGGGAAGCCCGACATCGATAAAATCGTAGAAGATTTCAATGCGGAAAAACCCGTCCAGATTTTCCAGGAGCTGAATCACCATGGGCACCGGTTCAAAGAAAAAGCGCATATGCCGGAGGACCACCACGAGAAAGGAATAATGGAAAGCCAGGGCGAACACCCACAGCCAGATCTCCCACCGGTAAGTTATCCTGGTTCCCGCGCCCGTGTCCTTGAAGGCCATCTGGGTGTTGCGGAACAGCGAACGGAAACAGAGAATCTCCAGGATCATCCGCAGGATGACGCCGCCCGTGGTGGTGGGGTTGTCGATTTTCGCATGCTTGATCCAGGGAAAGGATTTTTGTTGACCGCAGGTCGTGGGAATCCGGAAGGGGACCGGCGAACTGGCCCAGCCCATCACCCGATAGATGAACGCCACGACAAACGTCAACACGGCTGCATACGGCAAAACAACACCGAACAAGGATTGCAGCCCTAACCATTCCACCCCCACATAGGCGATCAAACATAGCGCTACAACAGCGATGAGGGAAAACAGATAGTGAACATTCATCGACTCATACCTCTTTCTTCCGGCCCCCGGGTCAGGACCTGACCGCCGGCGGCCCGTTGCATATTAGACGTTTGATTCCGCAAGCCCCGAATCTCCATCCGGGGTCTCCGTAAGTAATCCGGCACGTTTGAATGCTTTGTATACCTTGCTCTTCTCTTGATTCGCCTTGATATCGTACAGTCTTTCCCGGCAGCCCATATAGATATCAAAACCGAGCAGCATCAGCACATCGATCTGCTCTTCCAATTCACCAAGGTCTTCTCCGACGGACAATGTCCGGTCCTGGTTTTTCACGAATTCACGGATGATTTTTTTCAGCGGCAGAATGAAACCGACGGCTTGTGAAGGGGAAAAATCCTGAACGGCACGAATCCGGATGACAGGGTCCAGAAAACGGATGACAGCTTCCCGCTCCGGCCCCCCGGCGAGTTCGTCGATGATCCCTTCCATACCCCGGATCAGGGAGTTTCCGACCGGATTGGCGAACGGATCCTTCTGGTTTTTTAAAAAACCGGCGGTTTCCAGCTGGTACGCATCGGCCACGACATCGAACCATTTTTTCAGGATGGCCGCCTTATGCTGTTTCACCAGTTCCCCGAGTCCCATTTTCTTCCTCCGGCCGGCCGGATCTCCCGGCCTGCCCGCAACCCGCTGATCCCAATTTCTATATCTTTAAATATCATCCACATACGAACAAAAAACCAAGAAGGTGTTTTATAGACGAGTCCCTTTTTCATGTCAAGAACAAACAGCCCCTGTGGCGTCATTTACATATTTATCGCGACCCGGAATAAACAGGCTCTTGATATTGAGAACTATATTGAGTATGTCGTGAGATAAGACACCGGCGATCCGGTTTCGCCCGGCTGCCTCTCCCCCATGCCGAACCATGGATTCTTGATCACACGCGAGAATATGAAGAGCTATCTGTTCTACGATACGGAAACCTCCGGTTTGAACCAGGCCTTCGACCAGATTCTGGAGTTTGCGGCCATCCGCACGGACCTCTCCCTGAACGAAATCGAACGCTGCTCCATCCAGGTGAGACTCCGGCCGGATGTGATCATCTCTCCCCGCGCCATGATCACCCATCGGATCTCCATTCAAAGAGCGATTTCCGCGGCGACCTGCGAATACGAGGCGGCGAGACAAATCCACAGCCTGGTCAACGAGCCCGGCACCATCAGCATCGGTTATAATTCCCTCGGCTTTGACGATGATTTCCTGCGCTTCACGTTTCATCGCAACCTGTTGCCGCCCTACACCCATCAATACGGCAATGGATGCCGGCGCATGGACCTGTTCCCCATGACCATCTGTTTCCATCTGTATAAAAGCGACCATCTTGCATGGCCGCTGAAAGACGGCAGGACGACCCTGAAACTGGAGCAACTGAACGCCGCGAACCGTCTGGCGGACGGTCGTGCTCATGACGCCATGACGGACACGGAAGTCGCCCTGGCGCTGGCGCGCAGGTTGAAATCGGCAACCGCCATGTGGGAATACCTCGGAGAGGCCTTCTCCAAAGATGTGGACGCAAAGCGCATGGAACAACTACCGGTCTGCATTCCATCGGCCGGCGGAGGTCATCGCCTGGGCCTGATCATCGGCGGTGAATACGGGCCTGACCAGCTGTATCAGGCCCCGGCTTTATCCATCGGCCGTTCCGTTCCCTACGGCAACCAAACCCTCTGGCTGCGGCTGGACCGGCCGGAATTGTCGGAAGTCCGGATGGACACCATCGCCGAGAACACCTGGGTGGTCCGAAAACGAAAAGGCGAACCTCCGATCATTCTTCCGCCCCACGACCGTTTTTGGCAATTACTGGACCCGGCACGCCGGGCTTTGGTCGACGACAACATCTCCTTCCTCAAGTCCCGGGATGAGCTGCTGCGCGCCATCATCGCTTACCATCGAGATTTCGAGTACCCGTTTATCCCCGATCTGGATGCGGATGCCGCCCTCTTCCAGATGGGCTTCCCGGACCGGGAGGAGCAGGAACGCTGCCGGCGCTTTCACCTTCTGCCGCTTTCCGAAAAGCAGGCCATGATCGACCGCTTTGCAACCCCTGAAATCCGAATTCTCGCCGGAAGAATTATCGGGCGAAATTATCCACGACAGTCCCTGCCGGCCGGACTGGAAAAAGAATTTCAGCGCCACATGCGGCGTGTCAATCCGGAAAACGGGCAGAACGCTCTCGTGGATTTCAAGGGCCAGCGCCGGACGACGCCCGTTTCGGCGCTTATGGAAATAGCCGGGATGCTGCATGACGGCGGCCTCGACGACGAACAACGAAAACTGCTGGAGGATTTACAGACGTATATTCGACAACAATTCTATCCCGGCTTCAATGGTGAATTGCCACCTGATACAGCAGGCAAGATCGAAACCGTTCCCGCATGAAAGCAGGTAATGAATGATGATGAAATTTCTGAAAGCCCTCGTTTCCATCGCCATCGGGGTCGTATTGGCCCATATCGGTCATTATCTCTATTTCATCCATATCACGGAAAAAACCGATACCGGCATTCCCGCCCGGTTCGCCATGGCGGTGGACGCATCCCTGCCGGCGCTCAAGGCTCTGATTCACGCCCTCATCATCTCCATACCCTGGATATTATCGCTGTCCGTAATCGGCGCCGGGGTCATTCTCTTTCTGAGATATAAAGAAAACATGATCATCAGCGACAAATTACGGAATGCGGAAGATGTCTATCGCGAGGCTGAAAAAGAGTTGCACCTGTATCGCACCCTGGTGAAAAAATGCCAGGAGGATTACGCCCGCAAGGAAAAGATACTCTCGGTCCGAAACGCAAAACTCGAGAAGAAACTGAAGGAAGATTTTGAAAAAAACAAAGCACCCTATACGGAAGAAATCAAACGTCTGAAACAGGAAAAAGTGGAACTGCGCGAATCCGTCGCCAAACTCATGAGCGCCCTGAAACAGAAATGAAAGAAACCAGTTGACTTGATCCCCTCCAGCGGCTATATTAAAAATTTTAGGAATTAATTCGATAAGATAGACAGAAAGCACCCGCGCCATGGAACTTGATTTCAGCAAATTTAACGGGCTGTTACCCGCCATCGCCCAGGATTACCTTACCGGTGAGGTTCTGATGCTTGCCTTTATGAACGCGGAGGCCTGGTCCGCGACCACCGCCAGCGGCAAGGCCACTTATTACAGCCGCAGCCGCAACAAATTATGGGTAAAAGGAGAAACATCGGGCCATGTCCAACTGGTCAAGGAAATCCGGATTGACTGCGACAACGACACGGTTCTGCTGAAAGTGGAGCAGATCGGCGGGGCGGCATGTCACACCGGCCACCGGAGCTGTTTTCACCGCAAATATGAAAACGGGACCGTCACCACAACCGACACGCCGGTTTTTAATCCCAAGGAGGTTTATAAATGACCCAGATGCTCAAACTCGGCATCCCCAAAGGAAGCCTTCAGGATGCGACCGTGGCCCTGTTTCGACGGTCGGGCTGGAAAATCAATGTCAACGGTCGCAGCTATTTCCCGGACATCAATGATCCGACGCTTCGTTGCGCCCTATGCCGCGCCCAGGAAATGTCCATCAATGTGGAAAATGGGACCCTGGACGCCGGCCTGACCGGCAAGGACTGGATCGCGGAAAACAACTCGGACGTCCATGTGGTCACCGACCTGATATACTCGAAGGTCAGCGCCCGTCCCGCGCGCTGGGTTCTTGCGGTGGCCTATGACTCGCCGGCCCAAAAACTGGAAGATCTGGAAGGCAAAAAGATATCCACCGAACTCGTCGGTTTCACCAAGCGCTTCTTCGCCGACCGCGGAATCAACGTACGGGTGGAATTCTCCTGGGGCGCCACGGAAGCCAAAGTCGTATCCGGTCTGGCGGACGCCATCGTCGAGATCACCGAGACGGAAAGCACCATCAAGGCTCACGGACTCCGCATCATTCATGAATTGATGCAGACCAACACCCAGCTCATCGCCAACCACGCCGCTTTCAAGGATCCGCTGAAACGAAAAAAAATCGAACAGATCGCCCTGCTCCTCAAGGGTGCCTTGCTGGGCGAAAAACTGGTGGGTTTAAAAATGAACGTTCCGGAGGCCCGCATCCAGGATGTCGTCAGTCTGTTGCCCAGCCTCCATGCGCCGACGGTCGCCCATCTCTACCAGTCCGACTGGTTTTCCGTGGAAACCATGGTGGATTCCGATGTGGTCAGGGATTTGATCCCCCAACTGCTGGAAAAAGGAGCGGAAGGCATCGTGGAATATCCCCTGAACAAAGTGGTGTAAATGAACCCGAAACGGGCAGAAAGCCTTCGGATCGCAAAGCGGGCGGCGGATATGCCGCCCTTTATCGTCATGGAGGTGCTGGAAAAAGCAGAAGCCATGGCGCGGAAGGGAATCCGCATTCTCCACCTCGAGGTGGGCGAACCGGATTTCGATACGCCCGGATGCGTGAAGGCGGAAGTTTGCCGTGCGCTTGAAAACGGCCACACCCATTACACGCACAGCCTCGGTCATTACGGTCTGCGGGAAGCAATCAGCCGTCATTACGCATCAACTTACGGTGTCGCGGTCGAGCCGGATCAGGTGATCATCACTTCCGGCACTTCGCCGGCCATGTTTCTCCTGTTTGCCGCGCTTATCGAAAGCGGCGATCAGGTCATTGTTTCCGACCCCCATTACGCCTGTTACCCCAATTTCATCCGGTTCATGCAGGGCGAACCGGTATTCGTGCCGGTCCATGAAACCGAAGGATTTCAATACCGGCCGGAAGAGATCCGCGCAAAGATCGGTCCCGCGACCAGGGCCGTTATCATCAATTCCCCCTCCAATCCCACCGGCAACCTGTTGTCGGCGGAACGTATCAAAGCCATCGCCGAATTGCCGCCGGTCATCATATCCGATGAAATCTATCATGGGCTTGTATACGAAGGCAAGGAACACTCCGTTCTGGAATTCACCGACAACGCCTTTGTACTAAACGGCTTCTCGAAACTGTACGCCATGACGGGTTTGCGCCTGGGCTATCTGATCGCCCCCAAGCCCTTTGTCCGGCCCATCCAGAAAATCCAGCAGAATTTTTTCATATCCGCCAATGCCGTCATGCAGCAGGCAGGAATAAAGGCCCTTACGGAAAGCGGTGGGGATATCACCCGGATGAAGGCCGTTTATGACCAACGCAGAAAATACATGCTCTCCCGTTTGAAGAAAATGGGATTCGGGATCACCATTGAACCCACCGGTGCCTTTTACATTTTCGCCAACGCCAGAGCCTTTTCAACCGATTCCTATGGCCTGGCTTTTGATATTCTGGAAAAAGCCCATGTGGGCGTTGCCCCCGGAATTGATTTCGGACAAAACGGGGAGGGATACCTCCGCTTTTCCTATGCCAATTCCATGGAAATCATCACCGAGGCCATGGACCGGCTCGAACATTATCTTGGAAGGACGACGCCCGCAATATCATGATCATCAAATCCGCCGAATTCGTGACAAGCGCCGTAAACCCGTCCCAATACCCGCAGGAATCGCTGCCGGAAATTGCTTTTGTCGGACGATCCAACGTCGGCAAGTCCTCCCTGATCAATACCCTTGTCCATCGCAAACACCTGGTAAAAACCAGCTCCACTCCAGGGCGAACGCAGCTGGTCAATTTCTTCGACATCAACCGGTCCTTCACGTTTGTCGATCTTCCCGGCTACGGGTATGCGAAGGTTCCCGCCGCCATCCAGAAAAAATGGGCCCCCATGATCGAAACCTATCTTTCCGGACGAAAGACCCTGAAAGGCGCGGTGGTGATCCTGGATATCCGGCGGACGCCCGGACAGACGGAACTGGAACTGCTGGCCTGGCTGGCCCATTATCATATCCCCGGACCGCTGGTGCTTACCAAGGCGGATAAATTCAGCCGCGGACGTCAGGCGGTCCGGCACCGGGAAATCGCGGAAACCCTGGGCGTCGATAAAGACCGGTTGCTGTTGTTTTCCGCCAAAACCGGCCAGGGGAAAGAGCGGGTCTGGGAGATAATCGAGCCGCTCGTCAGCGGAGATGTCACTCCGATTCACGCAACAACATCGGGTATGGTGGCACCATGAATCCACATCAGGACAAGTCATCGCCCCCAGTCGTTTCAATGGATTATAAATCCGGCTTTGTGGCGATTATCGGCGCGCCCAACGCCGGCAAGTCGACCCTGCTGAACCGGTTTCTAGGGCAGAAAATATCCATCACTTCCCGGAAACCCCAGACCACGCGCAACCGCATCCTGGGGGTGATGCATCTCCCGAAAGCCCAAATGATATTCATCGATACGCCCGGAATCCACAAAACCAGGGAGGATTTCAATGCCAAAATGGTGGAACGGGCCTTTGCCGCTCTCGAGGACGTAGACCTCATATTGGCAATGGCGGACGCCGCCGATCCGGACGTCGAATCCGAAAACCTGTTTGTCAATCACCTGAAAGGGCTCCGCAAGCCGGTAATCCTGGCCTTGAACAAGATCGACCGCCTGGATAAGGATAGGCTGCCGGGCCTTGCGGCTTCATGGTCGGCCGTCCATCCTTTTCTGGCCGTCATTCCCATTTCCGCCCGTCACGGCACAAGGATGC
The DNA here is from genome assembly GCA_049320885.1 of Thermodesulfobacteriota bacterium. Taxonomy (GTDB): domain Bacteria; phylum Desulfobacterota; class Desulfobacteria; order Desulfobacterales; family SURF-7; genus DYJD01. The sequence goes on from JBMORA010000026.1 coordinate 20,078, forward strand.
CGGAGCTTCTTGAAATCATGGAGACCGCCCTGCCCCAGGGACCACCCCTCTTCCCCGACGAAACGCTGACGGACATGTCCGAACGGTTCATCACCGGTGAAATGATCCGGGAAAAGGTTTTTCGGCTGACCGGGCAGGAAATCCCTTACGCCACCGCCGTAACCGTGGAACGCTTCACGGAAAAAAAAGGCGGCAGCCTGATCAGCATCGACGCCGTCATTCATCTCGAAAAGGATTCCCAGAAGGGCATCCTGATCGGCAAGGGTGGAAGCAAACTGAAGCAGATCGGCGAGGCCGCCCGGAAGGACATTGAACGGATGACCGGAGCCAAGGTATATCTGAAGCTTTTCGTGCGGGTCCAGAAAAACTGGAGCAAAGACACCAGGGCGCTGCAACGATTCGGTTACTGATGATCCTCTCCTATCACCCCTGCTTTGAAGGCGACCGCAATATTCTCTGCGCCGGACGCGATCCGGACGATACCGACCTGGCCGCCATCCAAATGGCCGAAGCCGTCATTCTTCCCCAGGGTTGCCGGCAGTCCCTGTTTGAGATGGCCCGCCTGCATGCGCGGCACGTTTTCCCGGATTACAGCGCGCGTTTCCGGTATCCGGGGAAAATCGGCCAGCTCCGACTGTTCCATGAAACGGCGACATGGCACCCCGCATCCCGGGCTTACCGTTCTGTCCGGGAATTTTCCCGGGAAACCGGGGAATCATCCCATCTGCCCGCGGGGTTCCGCTTTCCGGCAGTTTTCAAATTCGATTGGGGCGGAGAGGGCGATACGGTGTTTTTCCTTCAAAATTCGTCCGACCTGCGCCGCATCTTTG
>JBMORA010000027.1:0-131220 GCA_049320885.1 Thermodesulfobacteriota bacterium
CACCATGGGAGACAGCATAATCGATGGGATCAATGCCCGAAAAGTCGAAAAAATATCAGGAGGGGGAATGTGAAGAAACTAATTGAATTTTAGGCAAAAGACTGCCGCGAAGCGGTTCAGTTCAACGTTGATTGTTAGGTCGTATTATCAGGTAAAATTGACCTGATATGATATCAAACAGATTTTCAGGCCAATTTGCCCTGATATCGCTTTCCGGGAATCCACTTGTCGATTTGTTGCCACAGTGTCATCCATACCGGATTTCAACGATTAAAGTCAATAATAAATATCGATACTTATGGTTTTTGGGATGGTTTCATGCCGGAGATCGAAACCACCCCGGGGGGACCGGCAGCGTCGCCGGACGGCAGACCGCTCAGACCGGCTGCACGGCTTTTGCTGACACGACTGTTCCCTCGCGGATCTTTTTGTATTCCTGCCAGTCGAAACGATCCAGAAAGTCGGCCGCGCATTTCGCTCCTTCCAGGAAAAGGCCGATCTTTTTTTCTTCCGGCATATCAAAATCCAGCCAGTTATAACCTTTCGCCGGAATCCAGGTAACCAGTTTCTGATAGTCGGTGTTCCGGTGCAGGAAGTCGTAATCCAGCGTATGCCGCGCCGCGTTGAACATGGCGCCGAACAGGCCGAGGGGGCCGCTGATTTCTTTCCGGCGCTTGTCGAGCTCCAGCTTGACGCCGAATGTCGGCGCAATGGGAGCTGCCATGACGTATCAAGATGCATCCAATTCGCTCAATCTCGTTGACGTAGTTAACCGCCAATTATTTCATTTAAACCACCAATGATGAGAGCCAATTCTTCGTCAGAGGCTTTTGCTATTTTCTCTCCAATGCGTTTAATTGAAAGGGTTCGAATCTGACTGATCTTAACCCAAGATTTTTTAGGTAGTTCGTTATCACCTAGTTCCAGGGTCAGTGGAAATCCAGCCCTTTGTGGTTGGCTGGTGATCGCCAAAGCAATGACAGTACCTGATCTCTGATTGAATACATTATGGCTTAAAATAAGAACAGGACGTAAACCGCCCTGTTCACTTCCAATTACTGGGTTCAAATCTGCCCAGTGTATGTCACCTCTCAGTATTCTGGCCATTCTTCCAGCTCCGATGAAAAGCCTTCCTCCGCTAATGATTGCTCGAATTCTGGATCTAGCTTGGCGCATTCCTGCGCAAGACGGCTTTTCTCAATGCGCATCAATTTTTCGGTAACAGCCTCCTGAATAGCTTTGCTACGGTTTGGGAAAAATTTTGATTTAACGAGAATATCTAAACGTTTTAGTGTATTGTCGTCTATTGTAATTGCAATTTTTGATGCTGCCATTTGAATCACCTCCGGTATGACAATATATCATACCTTGGCAGTTTGCAAGCCGTATTTGCCTATCGGTTAACGTTGATTGTTAGGTCGTATCATACTCATGGTTTTTTGGATGGTCTCATGCCGGAGATCGAAACCACCCCTGGGAGGCCGCCGGCGTGGCGAAAGTCCCTCTCAAAGCAAAGGTTCTTGGTGATCCCCTTCGACCAAAAGCGTCATTTCTATTGACATTGTTCAAGTGTGTATATATTGTATATTTAATACACATACATGAGAGGTGTTACCATGCGAACAAATATTGTAATAGATGACAAGCTGATACACGAGGCCATGACTCTCAGCAACTTAAAAACCAAAAAAGCTGTTGTTGAATTCGGGCTTAAGTTATTGATTCAAATAAAAAAACAGGAACAAATTAAACATCTGCGTGGAAAACTTACATGGGATGGCGACCTTGATGCCATGAGGATCGATCGGTGATTTTGGTCGACTCATCCGTATGGATCAATTATTTCAACGGCATTTCCATATGGCAGACAGATTTGCTTGATCATTACCTTTCAAAAACACCCATTATTATTGGAGATTTAATACTCACAGAGGTTCTTCAAGGTTTCCGCTCCAATACAGATTTTGAAACGGCCAAGAACTTTCTCAGCGCTCTACAATTCCGACAAATTGGTGGTTATAACGTGGCAATTCAAAGTGCCAATAATTATCGAATCCTTAGAAAGGCAGGGGTTACCGTCCGAAAAACGATCGATGTAATTATCGCAACATTCTGCATCATAGAAGGGTTGACCTTGCTACATGATGATCGTGATTTCGATCCCATGGTGACCCACTTCTCATTAAAAACGGCTTCACCACTTTAGCTTCGTTCCCTCGCGGATCTTTTTGTATTCCCGCCAGTCGAAACGATCCAGAAAGCCGGCCGCGCATTCCGCTCCCTCCAGGAACAGGCCGATCTTTTTTTCTTCCGGCATATCAAAATCCAGCCAGTTACAGCCTTTCGCCGGAATCCAGGTAACCAGTTTCTGATAGTCGGGGTTCCGGTGCAGGAAGTCGTAATCCAGCGTATGCCGCGCCGCGTTGAATATGGCGCCGAACAGGCCGAGGGGGCCGCTGATTTCTTTCCGGCGCTTGTCGAGCTCCAGCTTGACGCCGAATGTCGGCGCGATGGGAACCTGATGCGGATCATGGAATACATCGATGGGGAAGTTGGACATGATGCCGCCGTCGATGAACAGGGCGTCTTCGGGAACGCCGCCCTCATCGGCGGCTATAAATCCGGCGAGGTCCCGCCACTTTTTTTCGATATCCATCCCCCGGGGCAGCTGGTGAATCCGGAACGGCTGGAAAAAATACGGGATGGACATGGAGGCCCGGACAAACAGGGCCGGACTGATCCGGTCAGGATTTTCCCAATACAGGCAGGCCATTTCCGGGAAAGTCACCTTGGTTTCCGTGGATACATCCGCGGCGATGATGGCCAGGCGGCAACCCGCTTTTTCCGGTGTGTCCAGGAATTCACCGTCCTGGACCCGCAAACCCGGTGGAATGGTTTCCATGCGCGCGCGCAGTTTGGCGCAGGTCTCCACTCCTTCCCGTCTCAGGATGCCTTCCACCCATCGGGTGAATTCAACCCCCGGATTCAGACCAAGGTGCTTCTGGATGTCGCCGATCACCCAGGCGGCCTTGAAGGCCAGATTGAATTTCCCCGCTCCTTCCACCCAGCTTTGGATGAAATCCCGGGCATCGGCGTCGCCATCGACGAAATCATGGAAATTCTTGGCGGCCAGTTCCTGGAGCAGCTTGGTCCCCTTTTCTTCCGCGGGCGTTCCGAGGGCGGCAAGCAGCAGCGCCAGGATGGAGCCCGCGGAAGTGCCGCCAATACCCAGAAAGCGGATTCCGGCCTTTTCCAGGATATGGATGTATCCGACCAGGGCGATCCCCAGCATTCCGCCGCCTTCCATCACCAGATCGACGTACTGAAGGTTGTTGTCATCGACGATATCGCTGAATTTCTTCCCCTGGCATGTCCGCCGTACGGTTTCCTCGATTTCCTTCAGCTTGCCGTGATCTGTAAATTTCGAGATAGCCATTTTCCGCACCGTTGTTTTTCATTGGCTCCCGCCGTATGCGAACAGAAATGCCTGGGGACGCAGACTTTCATATACGGCGGCAAAACCCTGCTTGCCGAGAGCGAAGCAGCCTTCGCTGCGTCCGATACGAAAACCATCAACCGCATTCATGAGCATGGAGCGCATGGATACGTATTCCGCGGAATGAATTACAATCCCGCGTTTTTCGGCATTTTGGTTCAATGACTTGCTGAGTCCGGTAAGACGAAGCGAAAGTCCATGGCGGCCCTGGTATTGATCTGTCACTCTGTACAGTCCGAGGGAACTCATCCTGGAACCAACCTCGTTCGAGAATTCAGTGGCAAAAAGACGACCGGAATTGCGGCCATGCGCCACCAGATGATACTTCCTGTCGCCGGATTGTAAATCCATCACCAAAAGCCGTTTCCGAAAAGAAGCCCGGGTGAAATCGACCACCATGAGCGTGGCATCGTCCGGCAATAAACCCAACTCGTTGCGCAACGCCTCTTTTGCCGCGTCGACGGCAGCCGGTGAAACCGCCGGGGCCGTCAAGGCCCAGGCGGCAAGAAATATCACCGCCAGGAAAGCCATAATGGCTGAACCGATTATTAGTCGTCTCATCTATCCTTTTATTTGTCGTCGCCTTATATTTACTGTTCTTTTCCAGATCGGAAGGGATTCCCGGAAACATGTCCTGATATCAAGTCGCGGAAATCGGTTTGTCTGATTCCAGGATGGCGTCACCATACCGCATTCAAACGGTAAAAGGCAATTCTGATTCAAACGGTTCATGATTCAAACGGTTCATTGACATAAGCCCCCATTTCGAATATACTATTTTTCATTCATCCGGTTCGATTCATCTTTTATTGTCAACATGTCGGTTTCGGGCGTTCAGCCGAGACTCTTTCAGTCGTAACAATCTGATTATACTTTCCCACTACGTGGATTCCGGCTGTGGCACCATCATCCGTTTCGATCAATGGCGTTGCGGAGACCCTTTCCGAAAATGAGTTTCGGCTGGTGCTGCGCGTCCGCGGCGGCGATTCGGAACCACCCGTCCTTGTTCACCAATTGAAATCCCCGGCCGCCACCCGGGACGAAGAGGTCCGGTTCGCCCGGGAATACGAAATCATCCGGGGGTTGTCCCTTCCGGGCCTGGTAACCACCCGGGATGTCCGCAAGGCCGATGGCGGCTGGCAGGTGGTCCTGGAGGATTTCCAGGGGGTTGACTTGAAATCCCTGATTGCCGCCGGTCCCCTGGAGATCCGGGATTTCCTGACCATCGCCATGCAACTGGCCGAGACCCTGGGACAGATTCACCAGGCGGGGCTGATCCACCGGGCCGTCCGGCCGGCCCACATCCTGGTGGCGCCGGAAACCCGCGGGGCAAAACTCCACAGTTTCGGCATCGAAACCCTGCTGACCCATGAGGACCGCAGGCTCACCAGGGACTATATCGCCGGGATTCTGCCGTATATATCGCCGGAACAGACCGGCCGGATGAACCGCAGCGTGGATTACCGGACGGACATGTATTCCCTGGGGGTGACCCTCTACGAAATGATCACCGGCCGGCTGCCCTTCCAGTCCGATGATCCCATGGAGCTGATCCACGCCCACATCGCCCGGACCCCCCGGGAGCCCCATGAAGTCCGTTCGGGCCTTCCGGCGCCCCTGGACCGGATCATTCTGCGCCTGCTGGCCAAGACCGCCGAGGAGCGTTATCAGAACTGCTTCGGGCTGCTCGCGGATCTAAGCATCTGCCGCGACTCGCTTCAGCGGTCCGGCCGGATCGAGGCATTTGAGCTGGGCCGCCGGGACATTTCCATGCGGTTCAACATTCCCCAGAAACTGGTGGGCCGGGAGCAGGAAATCGGCCGCTTTCTGGGGATTTTTGAACGGGTGGCCGGCGGCTGCTGCGAGATGATGCTGGTGTCGGGTTATCCGGGGATCGGCAAATCGGCCCTGATTCATGAAATCCACAAACCCATCGTGGCCCGGCGGGGCTATTTCATCTCCGGAAAATATGAGCAGTTCCGGCGGGACGTGCCTTACAGCTCCATCATCCAGGCGTTCCAGGGGCTGATTCAGCAGATTCTCACCGAGGAACCGGCCCGGACCGAGGAATGGAAGCTCCGCCTGCAAAACGCCCTGGGACCCAACGGCGGGGTGATCACGGAGGTGATTCCCAGCCTGGAGATCCTCATCGGTCCCCAACCCGAGCCCCTCCGGCTGGGGCCGGAGGAAAGCCAGAACCGCTTCAACCTGGTGTTCCGGAATTTCGCCGGGGTTTTTGCCGGCGAACGGCATCCCCTGGTGCTGTTTCTGGACGACCTGCAGTGGGCGGACACCGCCAGCCTGAATCTGATCCGGACGATCATGACCGGCGAGGACCTCCGGTATTCGCTGATCATCGGCGCCTACCGCCACAACGAGGTGGGCGAGGTCCACCCCCTGAAGCGCATTCTGGAGGATATCTCCCGGTCCGGAGGCCGGCTGCACGACATGTTCCTGGGGCCCATCACCGTGGAGAACGTCCGGGACTTTCTGATGGAAATCGTCAAGACGGACCGGGCCGCCATCCAGCCCCTGGCGGATCTGGTGCATGCCAAGACCGGCGGGAATCCGTTTTTCGTGAATCAGTTCATGAAATCCCTGTATGACGGCAAGCTGCTGCTGCCGGATCCCCGGGCGGGCTGGCAATGGGACGTGGAGAAAATCCAGCGGATGCAGGTGACGGACAATGTGGTGGAGCTTCTGTCCCGGAAAATCGTGGGTCTCAAACCCGAAACCCGGGAAATCCTCAAGATCGGCGCCTGCGTGGGCAACCGTTTCGACCTGGAGACCCTTTCGGCCGTCATGAATCGCTCCATGGAGCAGGTGGTGCGGGATATGACCGAGGCCATCGACGAAGGGCTGGTTGCCGTGGACACGTTTTTCGTGTTCCGGCATGACCGGATTCAGGAGGCCGCCTATTCGCTGATTCCAGAAAGCGATGCGCGGGGGATTCATCTGCGGATCGGCCGCCTGTTCCTGGATCATCTCGCGGCCTGGGAAAAAGAGAAAAAAGTCTTTTATGTGGTGAACCAGCTCAACCTCGGCCGGGAATTGCTGACGACGCCGGCGGAAAGGCGCGAACTGGCGGAACTGAACCGGATCGCGGCCAGACGCGCCAGGGAGTCCAATGCCTACGATCCGGCGCTGAAATATATCGATGTCGGCATGGCCCTGCTGGAAACCGATTGCTGGGAAACGCAGTATGATCTGGCCTTTGGAATCCATCTGGAGCGCGCGGAATGCGAATACGCCAATGCCCGTTACGAGCAGGCCGAACGCCTGTTCGATCTCCTGCTGGAAAAGGCCGAACCCGGCCTGGCCAGGGCGGCCATCCACCACCGCAAGGTGAGTCTGTACGCCAGCATGGTGCTCAGCACCCGGGCCCTCCAGGAAGGCCTGAGCGGGCTGCGGCAATTGGGGGTCATGATTCCGGAACGGCCCGGGAGGCATACGGTCTGGCTGGAAATGAGCATTCTGCGGATACGGTGCCGCAGGGACCGGATCGAAAGACTGCTGCATCTCCCGGAGATGACGGACCGGAAAATGAAACTGGTCATGGAAATCCTGGCCCTGCTGCTGGATTCCGCCTATTACACCAACCAGCAGCTGCTGGTCCTCCTGCTGATCAAAATGATCCGCCTTTCCATGACCCACGGCAACTCGCCGGCTTCCGCCATGGGATATTGCGGATACGGCATGCTGATGGGCAGCGCCTTCGGCGATTACCGGAAAGGTCTGGCGCTGGGCGAGCTGGCCCTCCAGGTGCATCAGCGCTATCATGATCCCCGTTTTTCCTGCAAGCTGATGGATATCAGCGTGGAGTTCATCGCCCACTGGCGCAAGCCCCTTGGCGGCCTCCGGGAACGTCTGGATCAGGGGTTGCAAAAGGGCATCGACACGGGGGATTTCAATTTTTCAGCCCTGATTCTGACCCATTTCATCTGGAACGGCTATTTCCTGGGACACCGGCTGGACCGGATCGAAGCGGAATGCCGCAAGGCCATCGCTTTTCTGGCGCCCATCCGCAACCCCATCCGCTGGATCATGCACATCGCCCTGGGATTGATCGCCGCTTTACGGGGACAGTCCGGAGACCCGTTTGATTTCGACACCGGGCAGTACAGCGAAAGCCGGATGAAAAAAACTCAAAACATCGCCTTGTTGTACTGGAGCAGCCTCCTCAAGCTGCACCTGTGCATATTGCTGCGGGAGTACGGAAAGGCGGAAGAATACATAGCCGAGTGCCGGAAGAATCTCCCGGGGGCTTACGCCAGCCCGATTTTCGCCGAGTTCTATTTTCTGGCCCTTCTGGTGAAAACCGCCGGCCGGGATTCGTCCCCTGGCGGTCGGAAGAAGCGTCTACCGGCGACCGTGAGACGGCACCTCGGAAAACTGCGGAAATGGGCCGACAATTGCCCGGAAAACTACGGGCACAAATATTTCCTGGCGAGCGCGGAGATGGCGCGGATCAAGGGGGATGCCGGCAAGGCGGAGGCGCTCTATGACCGGGCGATCGCATCGGCCCGGGAGAACGGCATGCTGCACCATGCGGCCCTGGCCGCCGAGTACGCGGCCCATTTCTGGGAAGGCAGGGGCAAGCCGAGGATCGCGTCGGCCTACCGCAGGGAAGCCCTGGACCTCTATGCGGAATGGGGCGCGACCTTCAAGGTGGAATGGCTGCGCAATCGGTATCCGGATTTGCGGCCACCGGGACCGGAAAACCAGCGGATCGCCGGGGAACGAAGGGGTGACGGCGCGGTGCTGGATCAGATGGACTACCTCACCGTGGTGAATTCCCTGCAGGCCATTTCCACGGAAATCGTGCTGGAAAACCTGCTCAAGCGCCTGATGAAGACCGTGATGGAGAATGCCGGCGCCGGCCGTGGGCTTTTTATTTCCGTGGACGACGGAAAATTGACCGTGGAAGCCGAAGCCTCCGTTTCGTACCTCGACGATTCCGGCAGCGGCGCCGGGGTGCAGACCCTGGTGCGGCAACAGTCGCTTTCGAACCGCGGCGACCTGTTGCTGCCCGCCGTCCATCAGGTCGTTCAGAGCCGCGGTTCCATCGTGCTGGACGACGCATCCGGTCAGGGCGGTTTTGGGTCCGATCCCTATGTGATTCGGGAGCGGCCGCGTTCCATCCTGTGCCTGCCGGTGATTTGCCGGAATCGTCTGGCGGGACTGCTGTATCTGGAGAACAACAAGGCCAGGGGGGCCTTTACGCCCAATCGCATCGGCGTGCTGGAATTGCTGGCCTCCCAGGCGGCCATCTCCCTAGAAAACGCGCGGTTGTACGAGAACATCAAACACGCGGAAGAACGGATGAAAAACATTCTGGAAACCGCCAACGAAGGGTTCTGGGAGGTGGATGCCAGGGGATTCACCCGGGACGTCAATCCGGAGATGTGCCGGATACTCGGCCGCCGGAGGGAGGAAGTGGTGGGACGGCATATTTTTGAATTCGGCAGCGAAACGAGCATCGCCGAGTCCAAGCGCCAGAAGGAGATATTGCAGCGCGGGGAAAAGCTGACCTACGAGGCGGCGGCCCTCCGTCCGGACGGGACGGAAGTCATGTGCCTGTTCAAGGCCACGCCGCTGTTCCAGGGGGATCGTCATACCGGGGCTTTTTCCATGGTTTCGGACATCACCGAACGCAGGAAGGCGGAGGAGGAAATCCGCAAACTCAACGCCGATCTGGAGCGGCGGGTGTCGGAGCGGACCCTGGAGCTCAAGGCCACCCTCAAAAAGGTGGAAAGAGCCAACCGCCACATGCTGGAAAGCATCCGCTACGCCAAAACCATTCAGCAGGCCCTGCTGCCGGATGCCGACTGGGTAACGTCCTTACTGCCGGCGAGTTTTTTCATCTATGAACCCAAGGAAATGATCGGCGGCGATATCTACCATGTGGAGCAGACCGAGGATGGATTCGTCGTCGCCGTGATGGACTGCACCGGTCACGGGGTTCCCGGGGCTTTCATGACCATGATCGCCGCCTCGGCCTTTCAAACCATCTCCCGGGATGAAGGCTGCCATGATCCGGCGGAGATGTTGCAGCGCCTCAATTATATCGTCAAGACATCGCTGCAGCAGGACACGGGGCGCGCCTTATCCGACGACGGTCTGGACGCCGCGGTCTGCCGGGTGGACCTGTCGAAGAGGTTGCTGACCTATGCCGGAGCCCGCCTGCCGTTGTTGATCTTTTCCGAAGGCGGTTTCCGGTTGATCAAGGGGGATCGCCGGAGCATCGGCTATGCCTCCTCGGATCTGGGACTTACATTCACGAACCATGACATCCCCTTGAACGCGGAGACCCGGGTCTACCTCTACACGGACGGCTTCATCGACCAGCTGGGAGGTTTGCGGCGCCGGCGTTTCAGCAGCCGGCGGTTGCGGGAGCTGTTGCAGGAGAATGTCCACAGGCCCTTTCCGGGTCAGCGCGAAACCCTGCTGAAGGCCTTCCGCAAGCACAAGGGCATGAACGAACAACAGGATGATGTCACCGTGATCGGCTTCGCTCCACCGCTCTGACTTCGCGTGGAACGAAACCGCGCAGACGGAAACAAGGAGAAAAACGGATGTTGACAGAACTGTACGACGTCAAGGAAGGGTTGAGCCGCCGGAAAGTGATTTTCTGCTTTTTCGGCCCGATCTCCCAGGTATTGATGGTGGAGATCGGGGACATCCTGAAAAAGAAGATGATGCTGGGTGAAACCAGCAAATCCGTGGGCGCCAGGGTTTTTTCCGTTCTGGTGGAGCAGGTCCAGAACATCATCCGGTATTCGGATGAAAAATATCCGGTGGATACTTCGGTGTATCAGGTGGATCAGCTCAGCGTCGGAATCGTCTCCGTGGGGCTGGAGGGGGATTATTGCGCGGTCACCAGCGGGAACCGGGTGGACAATGCCAAAACGGTCGAATTGCGCGACAGGCTTGAAAAAATAGTGGGAATGAGCAAGGAAGACCTGAAACTGTATTACAAGGAACAGCGCCGGGTGGAATCGGATGAAGCCGGCAAGGGCGCCGGATTGGGATTCATCGAGATGGCCAGGAGGGCCGGCAGGCCCCTGATGTACGACATCCGCCGGATGGATGAGCGGCATTCTTTTTTTACGCTGAAAGTTCTGGTATAATTGGAGACCGACATGGATATTCTCAAGCTGGAAGCCACCAAATACACGCCCGACATCTGTTTCGACCCGGACAGGCAACTGCTGAGCATCCGGGGGGAGTCGTATCCGGAAAACACGATGGAGTTTTACGCGCCGGTGTTCGAATGCCTGAAAGACTATCTGGCCCTGCCGGATGATCCGCCCCTGACCGTGGATGTGGAGCTGATCTATTTCAACAGTAGCTCCTCCAAAACGCTCATCAATCTGTTCGACCTGCTGGACGGCGCGGCCCGGGAAGGCCGAACCATTACCATCAACTGGATATACGAAACGGACGATGAGGACAACCTGGAATTCGGCGAGGAATTCGCCGAGGACCTGGAACATGTCCGGTTCAACCTGGTGGAGAAGGACGCGGAAAGGTAAAAGCAATTACGAATTGGAAATTACGAATTACGAATGATGGAAGAAGCCCTTTTTAAAACCGAGGAAAAAATTATCCGGCGGGCCGAGGAGATGCTGAAAGGCGGCTTCCGGGAAACGGCGCATCCCGACCGGGAGTTTGAACAGCTGCTGGAAAGCTACAAGAAGATGTACAAACAGTTGCGGCGGCTGATCAGGATCAATGACAAACAGGCGAAAAAACTGAACGAGGCCAATGAACTGTTGACCCGGCTCAGCACCGTCGACGACCTGACCGGCGTCAACAACCGGCGTTTCTTTGACGAGCGTTTTGTCATGGAATGGCAACGAGCCTGCCGCCGGCAATCGACGCTCTCCCTGATTCTGGCGGATATCGACTTCTTCAAGCAGATCAACGACAACCATGGTCACCAGGCGGGGGACGCATGCCTGAAAACCATCGCCCGGAACCTGAAGGAGTTGTTTCGCAGATCCACGGATGTGGTGGCGCGATACGGGGGCGAGGAGTTCTGCGTGCTGCTGCCCGACCAGCCCCGTAACGAAGTGGAAGTCATGGCCGATTCCCTGCGCCGGATGGTGGCGGACCTGGAGATTTGTCATGAAAATCTGCGGATCAAAACCACCATCAGCATCGGGGTGGCGACCCGGACACCGGATTCACCGGATGGCTGGAGCCGGATGCTGCACATCACCGACAGCGCCTTGTACCGGGCCAAGCAGACCGGCCGCAACCGCGTATGCGTGGCATAAGACCCCGCCCGCCAGCAATATCCCAATCCTATCCATCATTCGTAATTCGTAATTCCTAATTCGTAATTATCCTCTCCAGCTTTGCCACCGCCTCGATATGGTAGGTGTGCGGAAACATATCCACCGGCTGGACCTCCGACAGTCGGTAGACCTCCTTCATCAGCCCCAGATCCCTTGCCAGGGTGGCGGGATTGCAGGAGACGTAGACGATCCGTTCCGGCGCCATGTCCAGCACCTGCCGGACGACATCCTTGTGCATGCCGTCCCGGGGCGGATCGATGATCATGACGTCCGGGGCCCTGGTGATCCGGCATAGGGATTCGCGGATATCCCCGGCAATGAAACGGCAATTGCCGATGCCATGAGCGCCGCAATTGCGCTCCGCATCCGCCACGGCGCTGGGAACGATTTCCAGCCCGATGACTTCCCGGGCGTCCCCCGAAAGCCAGATGGGAATGGTGCCGGTGCCGCTGTAGAGGTCCAGCACGGTCTCCCGGCCCGTCAAACCGGCGTATGCTTTCACCTGATTGTACAAGGTTTCCGCTCCGGCCGTGTTGGTCTGAAAAAACGAATTGGCGGAGATTTCGAATTCCAGCGCCCCCAGTTTTTCCCGGATCACGGAGGCCCCGGCCAGGTTGATTTCATATTCCCCCGTGGCCACCCCCGCCTTGCGGGTCGTGATGTTGTTCACCACCGCCTGGACCCGGGGAAACGCCCGGATCAATTCGTCGGCCAGGGGCGTCAGCACCTTCCGTTCTTCCGCCGCGGTGATGATGTTGACCATCCAGCTGTCATGGGCCACGGAATGCCGCAGCATCAGGAAGCGCCAGAAGCCCTGATGACTGCGCAGCCCGTAAACGGGCAGGCCGGACCGCTTGATGCGCCCGCGCACAAAATCCAGCAGTTGGTTCCCGAGATCCGGCTGCAGCAGGCAGGCCTTGGTATCCAGGACCTTGTGATAGGTCCCCGGCACATGCAGACCGATGGCGAAATCCGTTTCCGATTGTTCCTCCTCGGATTCGAAAGGCAGCACCCAGCGGCGGTCGGAACAGGAAAACTCCATCTTGTTGCGGTAGCCGAAAATGCGCCGGGACGGCAGGGCCGGCAGCACCGTCGGGTCTTTCAGCAGCCCGATGTGGGTAAGGGCCTCGGCCACGTGACCGGTTTTATACGCCAGCTGTTTTTCATAATTCAGGAATTGCCATTTGCAGCCGCCGCAATGTCCGCTGTAGACACAGGGCGGATGAATGCGGTCGGCGGACGGCCGGAGGATCTCCTGCAGCCGGGCTTCCGCGTAGTTTTTTTTCTTTCCGGTCACCAGGGCCCTCACCCGGTCGCCGGGCGCGGCCTGGTCGACAAACACCGTGAATCCATCCGGCCTGGCCAGACCCTTGCCGCCGAAAGCCATTCCCGTGACGTCGAGTTCCAGGGTCTGCCCTTTCTTGATATCCATGCGCAATCCTCTTTTCAAATGACATTTTCCATGACAAACGAAACCGATTCGTTATATAGGGATAATACGATTCACAATCAAGGAGTAAAAATGGCCCCGCCGGATACGGCCCCCATCATCCCCATTCGATTTTCCATCGACGGTTATACCCTGAAAGGCTACCTCCATCTTCCGCCCCATGCCGCCAAACCGCCGGTGGTGATCGGTTCCCATGGTCTTTTCAGCGACGGCGGATCGCCCAAGCAAATCGCCCTGGCCGCCGAGTGCAACCGCCTGGGCCTGGCTTTTTTCCGCTTTCATCATCGCGGCTGCGGCGAAAGTGCCGGGGATTTCGAAACGGCCACCTCCCTGGAAAACCGTTGCCGCGATCTGCGCGCCGCCATTGAATTGCTCCGGGCCAGGCCGGAAACCGGCAACCGTTGCGGGATTTTCGGCAGCAGCATCGGCGGCGCCACCGCGCTTTCCCTGTGTTCCGGGTATCCCGTGGACGCCCTGGTGACACTGGCGGCGCCGGTGTGCAGCGCGCCGATCCTCGCCGCCGCCAAGAAAACCGGGGATTTGCGCGGCATGAGCGTTTCTTTTTACGAAGAGCGTCTGACCTTCGACCTTTCGGCGTCGCTGCCGCTGATTTCCCGAATTCTGGTGATTCACGGAGAAGACGACCAGGTGGTGCCGGTGTCAAACGCTTACGCGATCCATGCCGGGGCCGCCGAACCCAAACGGTTGATCATCCAGCCCCATGGCGACCACCAGGTCACCCATCCGGAGCACCAGACCCAGTTTATCCGTGAGGCCGGGGCCTGGTTTGCCTGCCGGCTGCGGTAAATTTTCCTTGCTTCTCTTTTCGTATCCCATTATGGTTATTTCTTGACACCGGAGAAGCAACCGCGGCCGGGACTCCCTCAGAAAACCTCCGGAAGCCCGGACCCAAACCGAACAGCAGGGAAACGATTCGAAAAATGCGCAGAAACATCGAACATGTCGGCTGGAATCAGCTCAGTTATGAGATCCGGGAAATTGTCGCCATCGGCCTGGAGCTGCAAAAACTGGGCGTCACCATCACCTGGGAAAATATCGGGGACCCGATTCAGAAGGGGGAAGCCGTTCCCGGATGGATCAAGGATATCATCGGACAACTGGCCACGGAAGACAAAACCTATGGGTATGTGGAAACCCAGGGCGTGCGGGAAACCCGGGAGTTCCTCGCAAAGATGGTGAACCAGCGGGACGGATACAAGATCACGGCGGATGAAATCCTCTTCTTTAACGGCCTGGGCGACGCCGTCGCCAAGATATTCACGTATTTGAAACGGGAAGCGCGGGTCATCGGCCCCTCGCCGGCCTACTCCACCCATTCGTCGGCGGAAGCGGCCCACTCGGGATACGATCATCTGACCTACGAACTGGATCCCGGCAAGAACTGGATGCCCGATCTGGAGGATATCGAAAACAAGGTCAAATACAACGACGCCATCGCCGGCCTGCTGCTGATCAATCCCGACAACCCCACGGGAACGGTCTATTCGCGGGACCTTTTGGAGGCCATGGTGGATATCGCCCGGCGCTACGACCTCTTCGTGATCTGCGATGAAATTTACGCCCACATCGTTTTCAACGGCGCCCAGACCGTGCACCTGAGCGAGGTCATCGGCGACGTGCCCGGAATGTCGCTGCGGGGGATTTCCAAGGAATTCCCCTGGCCCGGCGCCCGCTGCGGCTGGCTGGAAATTTTCAATCAGGACAAGCAACCGATTTTCAAACGGTATATCAAAAGCCTGCGGGACGCCAAGATGCTGGAGGTCTGCTCCACCAGCCTGCCCCAGTACGCCATCCCGCGCGTCATGGGCGACCCCCGCTATCTGACCCATCTGGAAGAACGGAAACGGATGTTCGAACGCCGGGCCAACGAAGCCTATGATTTTTTCTCCCGGATTCCGGGGGTTTTCGTCACCCGTCCCCATGGCGCTTTTTACATGGCGGTGCTGTTCGAAGAAGGAGTCTTGAATGACCGGCAGACCCTGGCCATTGAAAAACCGGCCGTGAAAGCCTTTGTGGAAGACCGGGTGAAAGGGGTCAAGGCCGATAAACGGTTTGTCTACTATCTGCTGGGCGCCACCGGAATCTGCGTCGTACCCCTGACGGGGTTCTGCTGCAAACGGGAAGGGTTCCGCATCACGCTCCTGGAAACGGATGACCGGAAACGGAGCTGGACCTGGGAGACCATTTCCGCAAGCATCCAGAAATACCTGGCCTCCGCCTGATGGAACCGCCCCCCGGTCTGCCGGGGGGCGGAAAGCAACCTTTTATTTGACAAATCCGCGGGAAATTTATAGTATACATCCATTCATGACCGTTCCATCCGGAAACGGTCGCTTGTCTCACGCATGCCGGTTTCATAAATTCCATAACCCTTTTCGACAATCACAAGCAATATTTCCCGTTTACAACATCCTGCAAGGGAGGAAAAGCATATGTGGCGTTCGCTGAGCATTGCCAACAAGATCTGGCTGAGCCTTAGTATTTTGATCATCGGATATTTCGCGTCGATGGTCTTCGGGTATCTGAACGGCAGGAAAACCGAAGAACGGTTGCATGCGGTTTCAGAGGTGGTCTTTCCCGCAACCAGGCTCAGCCAGGCCGCGCTGACATCCTTCGACGAACAGGTCAAACTTTACAAGGACGCGGTCCTGATGGGGGATACGGCCATGCTGGATACGGCCGGCGAACAGGCCAAGGAAGTCCGTCAATCCCTTAAGGCCGTGACGCAACTCAAGGGCCTTTCCGCGGAGGCAACGGCGAAGATCGGCGCCGTCATCGAGGAACTGGAGGCTTTTTCCCGGTCGGCCGATGCCGTGTATCGGGCGATGAGCGGCAGCGAAAACGGCGCCGACACGGGAAAGGTGACCAAACTGGCCGAATCCACCCAGGGGATCCGGAAACGGCTGGAGGAAAGCTCCCGGGGGTTTGTGGACCAGCTCAAGGCCGAACTCTCATCGGTGAGCGCGGACACCCGCATCCAGCGCAACTACAACATGATAGCCTTTTTCGTGGTGGTGATGGGCTCCCTTGTCATCATCGGCCTGATCATCAACCGCTCCATCATCGCCCCCTTGAAAAAGACGGTCCATGCGCTCAATGAAGTGGCCCAGGGGGATCTGTCCATACGCCTGCCGGCCGGCAGGGACGAAGTCGGCAGAATGGGGGCGGCCCTGAACGCGGTGATGGAATCCCTGGGAATCAAGGCCGGGGCAGCCTCCCACATCGCCGCCGGGGATCTGCGCCAGGACATCCGGGCGGGTTCGCCCAAGGACGTTCTCGGCAAGGCCCTGGAAGCCATGATCGAAAGCCTGAACAACATCGTGGCGGAACTCAATTTTTCCGCGGCCCAGGTGGACGCCGGCTCCCGGCAGATCGCCGATTCCAGCACCGCTCTTTCCCAGGGCGCCACCCAGCAGGCCGCGGCCATCGAGGAAATCACCAGCAGCATGACCGAGATCGGCTCGCAGACCAAAACCAACGCCGAAAACGCCTCCCAGGCCAATCAACTGGCCATGGCGGCCCGGGATGCCGTCCGCAACGGCATGAGCCAGATGGAGGCCATGGTGGCGGCCATGAACGCCATCAGCGAATCCAGCAATGAAATCGGGAAAATCATCAAAACCATCGACAGCATCGCCTTTCAGACCAATCTATTGGCCTTGAACGCCGCCGTGGAGGCCGCCCGGGCGGGAGCTCACGGCAAGGGGTTTGCCGTGGTGGCCCAGGAGGTCCGCAGCCTGGCGGTGCGCAGCGCCCAGGCGGCCCAGGAAACCGCCAATCTGATCGAAAAATCCATCGGGAAGGTGGCGGACGGCAATCAAATGGCCTCCCGGACATCCGAGGCGCTCCAGAAAATCAATGAAGGGGTCAGCCGGGTGACGGTTCTGGTGGGGGAAATCGCCACCGCCAGCAACGAACAGGCCCAGGGAATCTCCCAGGTCAACCAGGGACTCGGCCAGGTGGACAGCGTCACCCAGAGAAACACGGCCAATGCCGAGGAGACTTCTTCGGCCGCCGAGACCCTGTCCGCCCAGGCGGCCCAGGTGCATCACCTGCTGAGGCGCTTCAAACTGAAGGACCAGATGCAATCCGCCGGGGCCATGGCCGATCAGGCCTATGAACCGGCCGATGACATCGCCGGAAAACCCGGCCCGCCTCAACAACCGGCGATCATGGACGGATGGGGCGGGACAGCCGGCGCGACGCCGAAAAACCGGGTGGTCTCTCCGGAGCAGGTGATCGCCCTGGACGACGGTGAGTTCGGCAAATACTGAACCCCTCTCCGGCTCCGGCGGCTCCACCCCTATACCATTTCCACGAACCGGTCGACGATGCTGTCCAGAAGCAGCATGCCCGCGGTGGTCAGGCGGCAGTTGTCCGCGGTCGCGACGAGCAGGCCGGTCTTGTCCAGGCTTTCGACAGCCGGGCCGAACCGTTTCCCAAACCCCACGCCGAACCGTTTTTCAAATTCCCCCAGGTCGATGCCCCGCGCTTGACGAAAGCCCAGAAAAATCGCCTCCATCATTTGCTGCCGGGGGTTCAGGATTTCCTCCGCCGCCACGGGTAAACGGCCGGATTCCAGGGCCGCCAGCCAGCGTTCCAGATCCCGGTGGTTCCAGTACCGGCGTTTTCCCCGCAGGGAATGGGCCGAGGGCCCCAGACCGCAATAGGGGGCAAAGGACCAGTATTTCCGGTTGTGGCGCGACCGGTAACAGGGCCGCCGGGCGAAATTCGAAATTTCATAATGCTCCCAGCCCCGGTCTGTCAGGAAGGCGGCGGTTGTCCGGAAGAGCCGGGCCGCGCCTCCATCCGGCAGAACGGTGAAAGCGCCGCTGTCGCGCCTTGCGGTCAGGGGGGTGCCGGGTTCATAGGACAGCAGGTAGCAGGACAGATGTTCCGGCGCGTATTCCCAGGCCTGGCGCAGGTCCTCCGTCCAATCCGCCTCGGACTGACCGGGAAGGCCGTAGATCAGATCGAGGCCGATGTTGTCGAAGCCGGCCTCGCGGGCGGCCGGGATAAGGGCGCGGGCCTGTTCCGCGGTATGAATCCGTCCCAGAAAAGACAGGTTGCGGTCCGAAAACGACTGGACGCCGATGCTCAGGCGATTGACGCCGGCTTTGCGATAGCCCGCCAGGGTTTCCTCCGTCACCGTGCCCGGATTGACCTCCAGGGTGATTTCCGCGGGTTCCCGCAACCGATGACTGCGGCGGATGACGGACAGCAGCCCGGCGATGGCTTCCGGGGGGATCAGGGAAGGCGTGCCGCCGCCGAAATATACCGTGTCGCAGGGGAATCCGTTTTCCCCGGTGAGCAGGATTTCCCGTTCCAGGGCTTTCAGGAAGTCCGGCAGCCGGGTCCGGTCCGCCAGGGAGTAAAAATCGCAATAGGCGCATTTTTTCAGGCAAAAAGGGATGTGGACGTACAGGCCGCCCATGGGCTCCCCCACGGGTTCAGGGCCGGCACCGCACGATTCCCGTTCCATCAGCCCGCAACCGGCGTTTCCGCTTCCGGCCCGTTTTCAGGCGCGATCCGGGAACGTTCCCGCGGATGTTTTTCGGAACCCAGTCCGAGCTCCATTCCGAGCTGGAGAGCCTGCCGGTTGATTTCCCGGAATTCCGGCGGAACCCGGTCGGCCAGCACCTTCAACACCGATTCGGGACGGACGATGTCCGTGAGACTGATCACCGCTCCCAGCATGCAGATGTTCAGGGTCAACGGATTGCCGATTTTCGCCATGACGGTATCCTGCAGGGGCAGTTCCCGCTGACGGGCATCGGCCTTGCGCTCGGTTTTCACATGGCGGGTGTCGGTGATCAGGAGGCCGCCGGGCCGGATGATGGCGTAGAATTTATTGTAGGCCTGCTGGGTCAGGCAGACCAGCACATTGGGCTGGGTCACCTTGGGAAAATGGATGGGCGCATCGGAAATGATCACGTCGGAGCGGGCCGCGCCGCCCCTGGCTTCCGGCCCATAGGCCTGGGACTGGATGGCCAGCAGGTTTTCGTGCAGGACGGCCGCCTCGGCCAGGATGATGGCGGCGGTGATGACCCCCTGCCCGCCGGAACCCGAAAACACCATGCGGCATCTTTCCATAATCAACCCTCCCGTCTCGCCCTGGCAATGAGGTTGTCGTATTCCGCGCAGTACTCCGGCAATTCCTTTTCCACAAAGATCCCCCGTTCGACGAGTTCGGGATTTTCCTGCTTGGCCTTGGAACCGATGGGGGCGGTATGGGTTTTAAAATATTCCATCATCCGGACGGCGTCACCCATGCGGTTGCGACGGCCGAAATAGGTCGGGCACTGGGACATCACCTCCACCACGGAAAAGCCCTTGTGGAGGATGGCTTTTTCCAGGATGTCGATGAGCTGGGTGATGTGATAGGTGGTGGTGCGGGCCACGAAACTGGCACCGGCGGCCGCGGCCAGGGCCGCGATGTCGAAACCGGGATCGATGGTGGCATAGGGCGCCGTGGTGGCCAGCTGGCCGCAGCCGGTCAGGGGCGAGAACTGCCCGCCGGTCATGCCGTAGATCCGGTTGTTCATGACAATGGCGGTGATATCGATGTTGCGCCGGGCCGCGTGAATGAAATGATTGCCGCCGATGGCCAGGGCGTCCCCGTCACCCATGGGCACGATGAGCTTCAGCTCCGGCCGGCTCATCTTGACGCCGGTGGCGAAGGCCAGGGCGCGTCCGTGAATGGTGTGAAGGGTGTGAAAATCCACATAGCCTGAAATCCGCGAGGAGCAGCCGATGCCGGAAACCATGACGATCTCGTTCTTGTCGAGCCCCAGGTTTTCGATGGCCCGGAGCATCCCGTTCATGACCGTGCCGTGGCCGCATCCCGGGCACAGCATGTGGGGAAAGAAGCGTTCGCGGATATAGTCCCTTACCGGCATGTCCTATACTCCCTTCCCCTGGATCAGGCGCAGGATGTTGCGGATATCGGTGGGGGTGATATAGACCCCGTCTATGCGGTTGGCCAGGAACACTCGCTCGGGTTGGTCCACGGCGATCTTGACCTCCCGGAGGATCTGGCCCATGTTCATCTCCACCACCACCACATAGCGGGCCTGGGAACATTTGTCCCGGATCAGGCCGTAGGGAAAGGGCCAGAGGGTCTGCAACTCCAACAGGCCCAGCCGCTCCCCGCGCTGGCGCCGGTTTTCCACCAGGTGAAGGGCGGAGCGGGCCGCCGAGCCGTAAGAAATGAGAATGGTGGTGGCGTCCTCGAGATAATATTCCCGGGTGCGGGCCATGAGATGGACGTTGTTCTGGATTTTGTCCACCAGATGGCGCAGGAGGCCGTGGACCACCTGGGGGTTGTCCGAGGGGAACCCCCACATGTCGTGGAACAGACCGGTGACATTGTAGCGGTGGTCGCCGCCGAAATCCGACATGGGCAGGCGGCCGTCCTCCCGGGGCAGGTAGGGGTGATAGTCCACGTCCCTCCGGACCGTGGTTTTGAGGCGTTCCACCAGGGGCAGCTCCCCCGGCTCGGGCATGACCAGGCGCTCCCGCATGTGGCCGATGACCTCGTCGAACAGCAGAATCACCGGTGTCCGATAGGTTTCGGCGATGTTGAAGGCTTCCACGGTGACGGAGAAAACGTCCTGATGGGAGGAGGCGGTCATGGCCACGATGGCATGCTCCCCGTGGGTTCCCCAGCGGGCCTGGTTCACGTCGCCCTGGCTGACACTGGTGGGCAGGCCGGTGGAAGGGCCGCCGCGCTGCACGTTCACGATGACGCAGGGGATTTCCGTCATCACGGCGTATCCCAGGGCCTCCTGCATCAGGGAAAAGCCGGGGCCGCTGGTGGCGGTCATGACCTTGCTGCCCGTCAGGCTTGCGCCGATGATGGCGCACAGGGAGGCGATCTCATCCTCCATCTGCAGGAATTTACCACCGGCCCGGGGCAGCCGCAGGGCCATTTGTTCGGTGATTTCCGAGGAGGGGGTGATGGGATAGCCGGCAAAAAAATTGAGGCCGGCGTACAGAGCCGCTTCCACACAGGCTTCGTTGCCCTGGAGAAATTTGATGGTTTTGCTCATGGTTCCTTTTCCCCCGCGGGTTTCAGCCGTATCTCCAGCGCCAGATCCGGGCAGCGCAGCTCGCAGAGCCGGCAGCCGTTGCAGTCTTCCGGCCTCGCCGCCACGGCTTTTTCCTCCCTGTCGAGTTCCAGTACCTGCCGGGGGCAGAAATGGACGCAGATCCCGCATCCCTTGCACCACTCCCGGTTGATGATGATGGCTTCCAGTCCGGCACGGCTCATTCGGTTTTCCTCAGATAAACCGCTTCATCAGCTCATCGATGGCGGCGTCCACGGTTTCCGGGGTGATGCCGAAGCGCCGGCAGGCCTCCCCGGCCTGATGCAGCAGATGGGGCTGCTCCATGTCCCTTAGCCGGGAGAACAGTCCGAGCCGTCGGCCCACCTGATACAGCATTTGACGCTCCTTCGGCAGGGCGAGAAAATCGCGCAACACCCCGAGCATTTTTTCACGGTCCCCCGGCAGCCGTCCCTGCACTTCCTCGAACAGGTTGAGGATGTGATCGCTCTTGACCATGCTGGTGACACCCGCGAGGTTTTCAATGAAGAGCAGGATTTCCGCCGCGGTCTCCACGTCGGAGCATTTTTCAAACCGGCCGGATTCCCATTCCGCGTACAGGGGGACATTGTTCGGAATGGCCAGGGAACGCAGGCGGATAAAATCCGGGTTGATCTCACTGAGGGCCGCCGCGGTTTCCCGGGCATGAACCTCGGACAGGGCTTTCCCGCCGAGCCCCGGCATGACATATTCGGACAGCTCCATGCCGGCTTTTTTAACCTTGCGGCCGGCCAGGATGTGCTCGGCCCGGGTGGTGCCCTTCTGAACCAGCTGCAGGACGGCGTCGGCGCCGGATTCGAGACCGATGTGAATCCGGTTCAGACCGGCCGCGGCCATGGCCGCCAGGTCGTCATCCCCGATGCGGGCGATGGTGTGGGACCGGGCATAGGAGGTGACGCGTTTCACCCAGGGGAAGCGGTTGCGGAGATGGCGCAGGATGGTGATCAGCTCCCGGGGTTTGATGATCAGGCTGTTGGCGTCCTGGAGAAAAATGGATTCCATGCCGCCGGCCATCCAGTTCAGGGCGGCGTTCAGGGCCTGAAGTTCATCGGGGACCATGAGCCGCGCATCGCCGGCGATCAGGGCGCGGTCGATATACCCGTCTTTCCCGGCCAGCTTGCGGAGCTGTTCCACCTTGGCGTGAACCATGTCGATATCCCGGATGACATGGTCCACCGGCCGGAGACTGAAACGTTCGCCCTTGTAAACCGGGCAGAAGCCGCAACGGTTCCAGGGGCAGTTGCGGGTGACCCGGATCAGCAGACTGCCGGCTTCACTGGGCGGACGGATCGGCCCCTGTTCGAAGCCCTCATAGGCCGGAACTTTTTTGGAAGGCACATTCATGATACGATCGTATAGCATGAAACCGGAAGGTTGAAAATCAAGAAACAGATACGGGGATTCCGGAGATGGGAAAGACCGATTAGAGTCGCAAGATTGAATCTTTATATTGACACGAAGTGAGACAATATGCGACCATAACAGCCGTATCGCAATGCCGGTCGATTCTACAAGCGGCCTGATTGGCGGGAATAACGGCATTTGCTGCGAAGAAAGTTGGTTTGGCACGAAGCGTGCAAAAACAATCCAATTTCCCTTGCGGCGCGGTCTTGATGATGGCCGCATGGGAGTCAGCGGAATGGACGGAGAAAGCAAATACCTGCTGGAATGACTGACAATATGGACGAAAACCGGTATCGACAACTTTTTTTTGATATTACCGACGCACATAAAATCCGCACCTGCATTCAATGCGGCACCTGCAGTGGATCATGCCCCCTGAGCAACCATATGGACCACGCCCCACGGGAATTGTTCGCCCTGATCCGGGACGGGGAAATGACGGCGGTGCTGAAATCCAATACACCTTGGTATTGCGTTTCCTGCTACCAATGCATGGTGCGATGCCCCCGGGAAATCCCCGTGACGGATCTGATGTATGCCTTGAAGCGCATGGCGCTGGAAACCGGACACGCTCCGGGTTCCAGCAAGATGCCGGATTTCTATGATGCCTTTCGCGGTCTGGTGGAGAAGCAGGGTCGCATTACCGAGACTCTTGTTATGGCCCGATACGGCCTGCGGCATCCCGGAGACGCTCTCCGGCAGATTCCCCTGGCCCTGAGGCTGTTGCGGCGGAAACGCCTGGAACTATTGCCTCAACAGGTAAGAATCGCGACGCGATTCAGCCGCTTTCTGACTGCGGTTTCCGGAAGGAGGGAGAAACAGTGAGATACGGATTTTATCCGGGTTGCTCTTTCAAAGCCGCCGCCGGTTACCGTCAGTCGTTCGAGGCCCTGACCCGGGCAGTGGGAATGGAGTTCGTTGAAATTCCCGATTGGAATTGCTGTGGCGCCACCGTTTTTTTCGGTCTCGATGTTGCCAAGGCGGCTGCTTTGAGCGGTCGGGTTTTCGCTCTGGCCCAGGCCCATGGGTTTGACGAAATCGTCACCGGCTGCAATGCCTGTTACGCCACCCTGCGCAAGGCATCAAAACTGCTGGATGAAGACACCGATCGACTGGCGGCGATCAACCGGGAACTTTCCGCCGAAGGACTGGCCCTCCAGAAAAGTCTGCCGGTCCGGCACCTCCTGCAGGTTCTGGCCCATGACCCTGCACCGGATTTCTGGGCGTCCAAAAGAATGGTCGGATTGGAAGCCATTCCAGTGGCAGGTTATTACGGCTGCCAGCTGACCCGACCTTTCGGCGACGTGGATGACCCGGAGCAGCCCGTCATGCTGGAACGCTTCATGGAAAATCTCGGTTTCAAACCCGTTTCCCACGGCGCCAAGACGCTTTGCTGCGGCGCTTCCCACGCCGTTCCTTACGGTGACGAATGTTCCCCCCTGATCGCCCGGATTGTAAGCGGCATACACCGACAGGGCGCCAGGGCCATCGTCACCATCTGCCCGCTCTGCCAGTTCAATCTGGACCAGGGGCAGAAGCGCATTTCCGGCCTGCCGAGGTTGCCGGTGCTGTTTTTTACCCAGTTGGCCGGTCTGGCCCTGGGATTGACGCCTGAAGTACTGGGCTTGGATCGGTTGCTGGTTTCCGGACGAGGAGTGTTGAAGAAGCGATGAGCGTTTATCAAAAACCGAAAATCGGTGTATATATCTGCCACTGCGGCATGAACATCGCGCCCAAGGTGGATGTGGAAGTCGTGGCCCGTTTTGCCGGAACCTTGGAACACGTGACCGTCGCCCGGGAGTACAAATTCATGTGTTCCAATCCGGGGCAGGAATTGATTGTGGAGGACATCCGCAGGGGAACAGTGGACCGCGTGGTTGTGGCTTCCTGTTCTCCCCGCATGCACGAGCCGACTTTCCGCAAGGCCTGCGAGAACGCCGGATTGAACCCTTACTATTTCCAAATGACCAACATCCGGGAGCATTCCTCCTGGGTGACCCTCGATTCCGCCGACGCCACCGCCAAGGCCAGGGATCTGGTGGCCGGCGCCGTGGCCCGCGTGGCGTTTCACGCCCCCCTGATGACCCGATCGGTGACGGTCAAGAAATCGGTGTTGGTCGTCGGGGCCGGTATCGCCGGCATGCAGGCGGCCCTTACCGCGGCCGAAACCGGTTTCGAAGTCCACCTGGTGGAGCGGGAACCCTCCATCGGAGGGCATATGGCCAAGTTCGACAAGACGTTTCCCACATTGGACTGCGCCGCCTGCATTTCCACTCCCAAAACCGTCAGCATCGGGCAACATCCCCGCATCCGCCTGCATACGTATGCGGAAGTAGTCCGGGTTGAAGGGTTCGTGGGGAATTACCTCGTCACCATCCGCCAGAAACCCAGGCATGTGCTTGGAGACAAGTGCACGGGCTGCGGTCTGTGCGCCGAGGCATGTCCGGTGGACCTGGTCAACGAATTTGATCAGGGACTCAGCCGTCGCAAGGCGGTTTACCGCTCCTTTCCCCAGGCCGTTCCCCTCACCTATTGCATCGATAAAAAAGACAAGGCCCCCTGCACCCGGACCTGTCCGGCAGGAGTCAATGTTCAGGGATATGTTCAGTTGATCGGCAGCGGCCGGTACGAAAAAGCCGTGCGTCTGATCATGGAGAGAATCCCCCTGCCGGGAGTCCTCGGACGGGTTTGCCCGCATCCCTGCGAAGCGGTCTGCCGTCGCCGGGAAGTGGATTCGGCGCTTTCCATCCGGGAATTGAAGCGCTTCGCCGCGGACAGCATCGACTGGGAAAAATTTTCGACTCCGGCTATAACAGAAACAAGCCGTAAAGTAGCCGTCGTCGGCTCCGGGCCGGCGGGGCTGACGGTGGCCTGCGACCTGCGGTTACGCGGTTACCAGGTGACCATTTTTGAAAAACTGCCGGTTCTCGGCGGTATGCTGCGGGTAGGAATCCCCGATTATCGCCTCCCCCCGGAGGTTCTGGATCGGGAGATCGGATATCTGCTGCGCCTCGGAATCACCGCCAAAACGGGAATGGCCTTGGGTCGGGATTTTACTCTTTCCAGCCTTGCCGATGAACAATACGATGCCGTCTTCATCGGGATCGGCGCCCACGGCAGCCTCCGGTTGAACATTCCCGGTGAGGCGGACACCAAGGGGGTTATGGACGCCATCGATTTCCTGCGGTCGGTCAACCTCGGCGGAAGAGAGAAACCGGGCGACAGGATCGTGGTCATCGGCGGCGGGAACGTGGCGGTGGATGCAGCCGGCGTGGCCAAACGGCTGGGAGCTCGAAGGGTCACCATGGTCTACCGCCGGTCCCGACAGGAAATGCCGGCCTATGATGAGGAAATCAAGGGAGTTTTGGAAGAGGGAGTGACGCTCTCCTGCCTTACGGCCCCTGTCCGCATTCTCGTGGAAAAGGGAAAAGTCATCGGCATTGAATGCCTGCGGACATCCCTTGGAGCGCCGGATCAAAGCGGGCGCAGGCGTCCGGTGCCGGTGCCGGGTTCGGAGTTTGTCATCCCCTGCGACGCGATCATCCCGGCCATCGGACAGCGCATCGATGCTCCCTGGGCCGATCAGGAAGCCGGTCTGACCTGGGGATCGGACCGGACGCTTCTGGTTTCGCAGGGCAGCATGCAGACCAGCCTGCCGCATGTCTTCGCCGGCGGCGACGTGGTCAGCGGTCCGGCCACGGTCATTGAAGCCGTTGCCGCGGGGCATCGGGCCGCCGATGCCATGCACCGGTATCTGCAGGGGCAAGGGGATACCATCTCGACGGGACCGACCGGTTCCGGTTTGCAGCCGGAAAATAACTGGCAGCCGATTCCAAAGCTTTCGGCGGCCAAAGTCCGCGCCGAAGTCCGGCATCTGCCGGCGGAAGAGCGAGCCGGATCCTTTGACGAAATCAATCCGGGGCTGGATGAAGCGGCAGCCCTGGCCGAGGCTTCTCGCTGCGTCAATTGCGGCGGATGCAGCGAATGCATGGAATGCGTGGCCGCCTGTGAAGTGAAGGCCATCGATCATTCCATGGCGGAAAAAACCATCCAGGTGGAAGCCGGCGCCCTGATCCTGGCTACCGGTTTCAAAACGTTTGATCCGACGCCGCTTACCAATTATGGCTACGGTCGTTTCCCGGAAGTTTACACCAGCCTGGAATTCGAGCGACTGAACAACGCCACCGGGCCGACCGCCGGAAAAATCCTGATGAAGGACGGGCGGCCGCCCAGGCGGGTGGCGATCGTTCATTGCATCGGTTCCCGGGACAGCCGTCACCACAAGTACTGCTCCCGGGTCTGTTGCATGTATTCCATGAAATTCGCCCATCTGGTCCGCGAGAAGACCGGCGCGGAAGTCTGGGAGTACTACATCGATATCCGGGCTCCCGGGAAACTGTACGAGGAATTCTACAACCGGGTCCAGGAAGAGGGCGTCCATTTCATCCGCGGCAAGGTAGCCGAGATCACCGATATCGCCGACCGTCCCGAGGATAACGGCCGTTTGACGGTGGTGGCGGAAAACACCCTGACCCGCCGAACTTCCCGAATACCGGTGGACATGGTGGTTCTGAGCGTCGGTCTCACTCCGGCGGATGGGGCAGGCGAAGTCGGAAAAATGACAGGGGTTTCCCGGGACGGCGACGGCTGGTTCACCGAGTTGCACGCCAAGCTGGCGCCGGTGGCCACGCCGGTGAACGGAATTTTCCTGGCCGGCTGCTGTCAGGGCCCCAAGGACATCCCCGATACCGTGGCCCAGGCCATGGCGGCCGCCGGCGAGGCCGGCGCCCTGCTCTCCAAGGGAACGGTGAGCACCCGGGCGGAGATCTCCCATATCGATCCGGATCTGTGCAGCGGCTGCCGCACCTGCATGACCGTCTGCGCCTATTCCGCCATCCGCTTCGACGAGGCCCTGAATGTGGCCAAGGTCAACGAGGTGCTGTGTCAGGGATGCGGCAGCTGCGCCGCCGCCTGCCCCGGCAGCGCCGCCACGGTCCGGCATTTCACTGACCGACAGATCATGGAGGAAATTGAGGCGATACTATGACTGCTTTCGAACCCAAAATCATCGCGCTGGTCTGTAACTGGTGCACCTATACAGCCGCTGACCTGGCCGGCACTTCCCGGTTGTCCTATCCGGCCAACATCCGCATCGTCCGCCTGATGTGCAGCGGCATGATCGACAGCAAATATGTGCTCAAGGCGTTTCTCGAAGGCGCCGACGGCGTGTTCATCGGCGGATGCCATCCGGGGGATTGCCACTATATCGACGGCAACCTCAAGGCCGTCAAGCGCATGGACGGCATCGGCGCGATCCTGACCCGCTTCGGGTTCGAACCCGAACGGTTCCGGCTCCGTTGGATCGGCGCCAGCGAGGGGCCGGAGTTTCAACACAACATGACCGAATTCGTCGAGACGATCAAGGCCCTGGGACCCAGCCCGATCGCCGACCGGATGATTCTGTAAGCGAGGTATTTCATGACTGTTTTTGCCACACCCCCGGATGCCGTCACCCCCACCGAGGCCTTGCGTTCCCTGCTGACGGGCATGCTGTCGAAAGGCCTTGCGGCTGCCGTGCTGGCCCCGGCGCGCTCGCCCCATGGGAAACTGCCCATGCCCATGCTGATATCCAATCCGGCCGCGCTGATTCATATCGACCCGCTGGCCCCGGTGGCGCCGTTCAACAGCGCGCGCCAGGCAGCTTCGGTCACCCGCCATGCGTCCGGCAGGAGACTGGCGTTGTTTCTGCGGCCCTGCGAGATTGCCGCCTTTCGGGAATTGATCAAACTGCACCAATGCGAACCGACGGACACCCTGATCATCAGCATGGACTGCCGGGGGCGCATGGAAAACGACACCTATCTGAAGCTGGTTGCGGAACACGGCGATCTGACCGAAGCCTTTTACCGGGACAAGAGCCTCGAGGAGCAAACCACGACCGCCTGCCGGATGTGCGAACGGTTTCAGCCCCGGGGTGCCGATCTGACGCTCTGCCTGCTCGGAGCGGACGACCGGAGGGCGGTGTGGTCCGCGGAAACCGAAGCCGGCGGCCGGCTCCTGAATGATCTCGGCCTGGTGACAACCGGACAGCCGGCCGGACGGGAAACGGCGGTGGAAGAATTGCGCCGCCGGCGGAGCGCCTTTCGCACGGAACGGTTGGCGGCGGTGGCCGACAAGACGAAAACCATGGAGGGATTCCAGCAGCTCATCGCCGCCTGCCTGAACTGCTACAACTGCCGGACCGCCTGTCCGGTGTGTTACTGCCGGGAATGCGTCTTCCTGACGGACGTGTTCGCCCATCCCCCGGAAACCCTGTTGCAGCGGGCCGCCAAAAAGGGGATGCTCAAGTTGCCGGCGGACACCACCATGTTTCATCTGACCCGGATGGCTCATATGACCCATGCCTGCGTCGGGTGCGGGCAATGCAGCAGCGTCTGTCCCAGCCACATTCCGGTGGCGGACATTTTCCAACTGGCCGCCGCGGACGTGCAGCAACTGTTTGATTATCAACCCGGACGGAGTCTGGAGGAACCGATTCCGTACCTGGCCTATAAAAAAGAGACCCGCTGATGGACACCGAAGCGAAAAACATAGCGTCCGACCATGGGGGTTCCCCCATGATCCTGGTGGCGGGCGCCGGCATCGCCGGCATCCACGCCTCCGTGGAACTGGCCGGGATGGGCCATCGGGTCCTGTTGACGGACAAAGCGCCGTTCATCGGCGGCATCCTGACCCAGCTGGACCATCAGTTTCCCGACAACCATTGCGGCATGTGCCGGATGCTGCCCATGCTGGACCGCGACGGCGGACCCCAGACCTGCATGCGCAGGGGACTTTTCCATGAGCGGATCACCTTGATGCCCCTGACCGAAATCGTCGCTGTCGAGGGCAGTCCGGGCCGCCTGGAAGTGGAACTCCGGACGACGCCTTCCGGCATCCTTCAGGATCGCTGCACGGGATGCGGGTCCTGTGAAGGCGTTTGCCCGGTGGAAGTGCCGGATGCATTCAATGCGGGACTTTCCCGCCGTAAAGCCGTGTACACACCCGTGCCCCATCAGGCGCCACTGTTCCGCACCATCGACTGGCAAGCCTGCACCGGCTGCGGGGCCTGCGTCGATGCCTGCCCGACGGAAGCCGTCCGGCTGGACGGAAGCGTTCGGACGACACGCCTGGATACCGTCGCTGCGGTCCTGCTGACCGAGGGGGCGACGCTTTTCGATCCCCGTGACACCGACCTGTATGGTTTCGGCCGGCTCGCCAACGTGGTCACGGCCTCCGGCTTGGAGCGCATCATGAGCGGCAGCGGGCCTTTTCAGGGGCGACTGCTGCGGCCTTCCGACCAGGCCCCCGCCCGCCGGATCGCCTGGATCCAGTGCGTCGGCTCCCGGAACCTTGCCAAGGGGGCCGATTACTGCTCCAATATCTGCTGTATGTTCGCCTTAAAGGAAGCCCTGCTGGCCAAGGAAAAGATGGGAGCTACGGGTGACGCGGCCATATTTTACATGGATCTGCGGTCCTTCGGCCGGGATTATCAGCGGTATCGCGACCGGGTGGAAAAAGCCGGCGTGCGCCTGATCCGCTGCCGCATCCACAGCCTCCAGCCCCATGCCGACACGGACGACATCACCGTGAGCTACGTGGATGATCAAGGACGGCTGCAGGACGAAATCTTTGACCTGGCAGTGCTTTCCACCGGTAAAAGCAGCGGCCGGGCGCACCCGGACTGGAGCCGGAAGGAAGGCGTCA
This sequence comes from Thermodesulfobacteriota bacterium, assembly GCA_049320885.1. Classification (GTDB taxonomy): domain Bacteria; phylum Desulfobacterota; class Desulfobacteria; order Desulfobacterales; family SURF-7; genus DYJD01. The sequence goes on from JBMORA010000027.1 coordinate 30,526, forward strand.
TCAGGCTTCACGATATCCCGGAAATCACCGATATCGGCGAGACGGTGATCCGTTCCGGGGCCGCCGGCGGGGAAATCCTGACCCTGCTCAAACGCAGCGGGCTCCCCCGCCCGTCACCGGACTCCAAGGCCCCGCCCAAAGAGGAAACAGCGGAGCAAAAGCCCCGCCTCCTGATCGTCATCCTGGGTTCCGGTGCCGGAACCGCCGCCGCAAACCGGGAAAACCTGGAACAGCACCTGCGGCCCCGGCTGCATTCCACGGATATCCTCTTTCTGGATTCCCCTGGCGATCTGGCCCGGGCGGCGGCGAAAGCAGCGGATATCCAGGCCAACCGGTTGCTGCTGGCCGGACCCTATTCGGCCCTCGCCATGCGGCCTTTGCTGGAAGAACTGGAAATCCAGACCGGTCTCCCGCGGATGTACCTGGACGCGGCGGATCTGGGGCGGCCAGACGTCCCGGCGGAAGGAAACAATCAGCGGCTTCAGGCGGCAGCCATGAAAATCGTCATGGCGGCCGGCCAATTGCTGTTCCGCCTGCCAGCCGTGAACCGGTTGCGGCCCGTGAACCGGACAGCCCTGGTGGTGGGCGGTGGTCCGGCGGGGCTGGCCGCGGCCCTGGCACTGGCCCAAAACGATGTGCCGGTGACCCTGGTGGAAAAGGAAGCTGCTCCGGGCGGCAACCTGGCAAATATTCTGGATCCGGAAATCCGCGCCCCCCTTGAAAAACTCGTGAACGATGTGATGACTCACCCCCTTGTATCGGTTCACTGCCGGAGCGAAATCCGGGGAAGTTTCGGCCGTCCGGGTCAGTTCACCACCCGGTTCGCGCTGCCGTCCGGCGAGGAACGCTCCGTATTTCACGGGGTTTGCATTCTGGCCACCGGCGGCGGCAGCGCCTCCACCGCGGCCTATGCCAGGGGAGAACACGACCGCATCGTGACGGTGTATGAATTTGAAAACCTGCTCTACGGTTCTTCGTCCCCCCTGGCGACGACAGCGGCCAAGCGACTGGTCATGATCCAGTGCGTCGATTCCCGGGAGGAACCCCGCAATTATTGCAGCCGGATCTGCTGTCTGAAATCCCTCAAAACCGCTTTGCGCTTCAAACAGGTTCAACCCCGGGCGGAAGTGATCGTTTTCTATCGGGACATGATGACCTACGGCGAAAGCGAGACCGTCTACACCGAGGCCCGGCGACAGGGGATACGGTTCATCCCCTTCGATCCGGGGAAAAAACCGCTGGTGCGCATCGACGACGGGACCTTGACGGTGGAGGGCTTCGACCCCATCCTGGGCGAACCGGTGCATCTTGAATCGGACTGGATCGTACTGGCCGCCGGTCTGATTCCTCATCCGGACCGGCGTCTCGGCGATCTTTTTCAGTTGACGTTCACGCAGGACGGCTTTGTCCAGGAGGCCGACAGCAAATGGCGTCCCCTGGACACCGGACGAGAAGGCGTTTTTATTTGCGGGCTTGCAAGGGGTCCTGTGCGGGCGGATGAGGCTCTGCGGGAAGGACGGGCCGCGGCCATGCGGGCCATGCGCTTGCTGTGCCGCGATACATTGCGGGAATCCGTCGTGACGGCCCGGGTCCGCCCGGCCCTGTGTTCCGCCTGCGAGGCATGCATCCCGGTTTGCGCCTATCACGCCCGCTATGTGGACAAGAATGCGGGGCATGTGATGGTGGACCCGGCCGCCTGTCAGGGCTGCGGGGCCTGCGCGGCCGTCTGTCCCAACAATGCTGCCGTCCTGGGCGGCCTGGAAACCAGGGGAATCATGGAAGCGATCGGGGCGGCGTTGGAAACGTGATGGGAAAATTACGAATTAGGAATTACGAATTACGAATGGTGGATGGGGAGCATTCATTATATAAAAAATCGGCCCACTGCCAAGTGTGGGAATAATCCGGATGGGAACAACTGAAATGGAAGGTATCAAAGAAACGGCCCCGCTGCGGCCGGGGGGCTTCACGCCGTCGCTGTGCATGGCCTGCGGGACCTGCGCCGCAGGATGTCCCATCACCGGCAGGGAAGGATTCGACCCCAGAAAAATCGTGCGGCTGGTGCTGCTGGGGCGGGATCGGGAACTGGTGGACTCGGATCTGCCGTGGCTCTGCACCATGTGCGGCAAATGCGAGCATGCCTGCCCCATGGGGGTGAATATCGTCCATATCGTGCGCCGGGCCAGGGGGCTGAGGGATCGCGACAAGGTCCCGGGTCAAATTCACAAAGGGGTGGAATTGTGCCTGAAAACCGGCAACAACCTCGGGCTGCCGGCGGAGGATTTCCAGTTCATCATCGGCGACGTGGCCGACGAACTGGCCGGGGAGGAAGGCTTCGAGGGATTTTCCATCACCTTCGACAAACAGGGCGCCAACCTGCTCCACACCCTGCACAACAAACTGGTCAATACGCAAAACGAGGATCTGGTGCACTGGTGGAAGATTTTCCACGCCGCCGGCGAGGATTTTACCATTCCCAGCGAGAACTGGGAAGGGGTCAACTGGGGGCTGTTTTCCGGCGACGACGAGGCCATGAAAACCATCGTGGGCCGGATCGTCGCGCACATGGACCGGCTCCAAATCCGAAACCTCATGTATCCGGAATGAGGGCACGCCTACCTGGCGACCCGGTACGGGTTGCTGACTTGGTATCCGGACTTTTTCGACCGTCACCAGGCCTTGACGGTTTTCGATCTGCTGACGGACTATCTGGGTTCCGGCCGCATCCGGGTGGATAAAAGCGTCTACTGCGGGCGGGCCGCGTATCACGATCCCTGCAATTATTGCCGCAAGTCCGAGGAACTCTTCGGCCATGGTTACTACGAGGAACCCCGCCGGATTCTCGATCAGGTCCTGACGGACTGGGTCGACCTGTATCCTTCAGGGGCCAATCAGTACTGCTGCGGCGGCGGGGGAGGAACCCTACTGACCCCGTTCCAGGAAACCCGGATGCATTACGGCCGTCGGAAAATAGAGCAGATCCGGCGCAGCGGGGCCGAAATGATCGTGCTTCCCTGCCACAGCTGTCACGGCCAGATCAAGGCCCTGCTGGCCGAGCACGGCATGGCGGATATCGCGGTCAAGTATTTATGGGAAGTTGTGGCCGACAGCCTTGTGATGGAGGAAAATGCCTGACACCCACCCCAAAAAGATCAAACCAGCCGTCGAACGGCGAAGAACCGCGGATTCCACGGCCATCATCCTGGAAAGCATTTCCGACGGCGTTTTCACCGTGGACGGCGACTGGCGAATCATGACGTTCAACCGGGCCGCGGAGGAAATCACCGGCACTCCCCGGGAAGAGGCTGTCGGCAAACTCTGCTCCGAGGTATTCCGGGCCAGCATGTGCGAAGAGGACTGCGCGTTGAAGCGCACCATGGAGACCGGCGTCCCGGTGATCAACAAGTCGGCCTTCATCGTCGATGCGGACGGGCGCCGCATCCCCATCAGCGTATCCACGGCGCTGTTGCGCAATGCGGGCGGGGAAATCCTGGGCGGGGCCGAGACCTTCCGCGATCTCAGTATCGTGGAAGAGCTTCGCAAGGAGCTGAAGGGCCGGTTTCAGGCTGGTGATCTGGTCAGCCGCAGCATTTCCATGCGCCGGTTGTTCGACCTCCTGCCCATGCTGGCGGCCAGCGACAGCACGGTCCTGATTCAGGGTGAAACCGGCACCGGCAAGGAGTTTGTGGCCCGGACCATCCACAACCAGGGGCCGAGACGCGACAAACCGTTTATCGCGGTGAACTGCGGGGCCCTGCCGGATACCCTCCTGGAGTCGGAATTGTTCGGATACAAGGCCGGGGCGTTTACCGGCGCGGCCAAGGACAAGCCCGGCCGCTTTCAGGTCGCGGCAGGGGGCACGCTGTTTCTGGATGAAATTGGTGAAATCAGTCCGGCTCTTCAGGTGCGCCTGTTGCGCGTACTCCAGGAAAAAACCTTCGAACCCCTGGGGGGGAACACACCGGTGAATGCGGATGTCCGCATCATCGCCGCCACCCACCAGGATTTGGCGTCCCGGGTCAAGAAGGGCACCTTCCGTCAGGACTTGTTTTACCGGATCAATGTCGTGAAACTGGATTTGCCGCCCCTGCGGAAACGCAGGGAGGACATCCCCCTGTTGATCGAGCATTTCATCGCGCGTTTCAACCGGCTGCAAAACAAAGCCGTGGAAGGGATATCTCCGGAGGTAACTTCCCTGCTGATGGCCTATGACTATCCCGGCAACATCCGTGAACTCGAGAACCTCATCGAACACGCGTTTATCCTGTGCGGCGAAGGTGTTATCGAAACCTGCCACTTCCCGGAAGAATTCATGACGCGATCGCCGCAGCAGAAAACAGTCACCAATATGGACGGCGCCTTGAAGGCCGTGGAAGCCCAGACGATACTGGAAGCGCTGAAACGAAACCGGTATAATCGGTTGGCCGCGGCAAAGGAACTCGGCATTCACAAGAGCACCCTTTTCCGGAAGGTAAAGTCCCTGGGCATCGGGCTTCCATCCCAGGATGGCCGTTCCTCGCGGAGGAACGGCTGAGGAAAGCCATGATCCGGGGGAACTTCCCCCGGTTTTTGCAGGCATCGCCAACAACCATGAATTACAAACAAAAAGGATTCGAAACATGAAGATTGCATTCCCCGTGGAGACCGATAACGGGATGGAAAGTATCGTCTACGGGCATTTTGGAACCGCCCGTTTTTTTATTCTGATTGACCCGGACAAGCCGGAGCCCGAAGTGCTGCCCAACCAGGACCTGAACCATTCCCATGGGAAATGTCAACCGATCCTCGCCCTGGGGGGAAGAAAGGTGGACGCCGTGGTGGTGGGCGGCATTGGCGGCGGGGCGTTGCGCAAATTGAGCCAGGAAGGCATCACCGTTTTCCGGGCCGTGGAGGGAACGGTGGCCGACAACCTGGCCCTGATCCGATCGGGAAAGCTGCCCCGATTCTCCATGGACCAGACCTGCGCCGGACACACCACCATCGGCGGATGCAGTCACTGATCAGTACCACCCATCGACGCTCCACACCCCTCGAGGCCGGGGTCGACAGGGTCGCGCAAATGCACCGTCAGCGAAGGGCTACCGTGGCATTGGGACGATTTTCCCGTTGCTCTTTCCAGCGGCAGGGAGGCCTCGGTCTCTCCGGACCGCCATTCACGGGGCCGCTGGAACGGCCATTGGTATGAATCAACGGCGAGCCCATGATATTCCGGTTGTTTCCGGTGGATTCTGGCATGCTTCCTGCGCTACTGAATGTCGGAGGTCATGGGTATGCGAATAGCCATCACGTTCTTGAATGAGCGGATTTCACCGGTTTTCGATGTCGCCCGCAATCTGCTGGTGCTGGATATGCAGGAAGGCGCGGTTGTCAGCGAACGGCGTGAACGCTTTGTCAGCGACCAGCCGCCCCGGAAAGCCGCCCTCCTTGCCGCGCTGGAGGTCCGGACCCTGATCTGCGGGGCCATTTCTAAGCCCATGGCCGGATTGATCGGGACTTACGGCATTGCCATCATTCCCTTCATTGCCGGTAACGTGCAGGAAGTCATCGACGCCTACCTCTCCGGCAGACTGCCCGATGCGGCGTTCGCCATGCCGGGATGCAGCCGGCCCAGACGCATGCACCGGGGAAGACGGCGGCAGAGGGCGCTGTAATGGAAAACCGCTATTTCAACAATTCGATTTCACCGGGTCTCCAGGTCCTGTCAAACCAGGGTTCGAGGGGCTGATAGAGTCTCAGGATCAGCCAGAAGCCCTTTCCGGGAATGGTCTTGATCCAGTTTTTTTTCTTGTTTTTCGGCGCCTTGGGTCCGAAATAGATGTTGATGGAGCCGTCCTTGGCGGTCATCGGCGGGGCAGGCAGGCTGCTCACGCCGGGAAACGCCTGGCTTGTCTGCAGCATGCTGCGGGTCTGGGGATCGTAGGCGACGACGGACCAGTGCCCCTTCACCGGAACGGACGGCGGGAGCGTCAGCTTGTATTTTTTGCCTCCGTCCAGATAATTCCCCTCCGAATCCAGCGAATTGACGGCCCGCTGCCAGCCTTTGCCAACGGTCTTTTCAGCCATGACCGGGGTGATGAAATTGTGTCCGTAGTGAAACAGCGTGCGGGCATCCAGATCCCGTACGCCGTTGCGCAGGAATTCGTGGCTGTCGCCGATGAAATACTTCGCCCAGGTGGATTCTCCCGGATAGAGCCAGGCTTCGCTGTCCCTGGGGCGGAATATAATGGTCCGGGCCGTGGCGTTGCCCACCGCCACGGCTTCCTCCAGGATACGCTGCATGCGTTCATCCGGATTGAACGGAAATCCTTTTTTGATCCCGATGGCGGCCAAAAGTCCCAGCAGTTCCGGATCAAGGGAACCGGGCGGCTCCTCCTGGACGATGGCGTTGACTTCCGCATAAAACCCGATGTCGTTGGCATGCACGGTGTTGACGGTTTTGCCGGAGCCGTTCACAAAACGGGTTTTGGTTGCCTCCCCCCCCTTGGCCAGTTCATGGATTTTCATTTTTTTACGGAAATTCTGAACCACCGGTTTGAGTTTCCCGTTCTTCGGAAACCCCTGAATCAAGAGACAGACGCCATGGGTCCGGGCACGGACCGTGAAATAGCCGGCGGGCGGCTTGGCCTTGTAATCGGGCGGCAGAATCACATATTTCCCGCCCTTGCCCTTATCCGGACCGAAGTCGCCGATATCCGTGACATGGCGCGACCAGGCGTCGTTGAGGACGCCGACCGTATTGGGCGGGGATGAAAGCACCATGGGGCCTTTCCGGAGGTCGAGCCACGCCAGAGCGGTGACGGTCTCCGGATTTGCCCCGAGGAGAATCGTATTCGGGTGAATCCGGTTTTCGAACAACAGAACCTGTCCGTCTTCGGCTCCGGCTTGGCGGATGCCCTTGTGCAAGGCGGCCAGGGATGCTCCCTGGCAGGTGTTCAGGAATACTTCCACTCCGCGCATGAAATCCAGGTTTTCATACACTTTTCTGGCGGTTTCCTGGGAGGGGAAACCGTCGTTGAACTCCAGTTTGCCGATCCGGGTTTTGACCTTTTCGGGGGTCTGGATCGACTGCGGGATCTCGGTCAGGGCCTGTCCGGTAAAAAAGAGCAGCAGGATCACGGCGAGCGCCGCCGCCCAGCTTCTAATTCTGGTTCGTGTTGCCACGGGGTCTATCCCTTTTCGGTTCGGTTTCGCAGGATGCGCCATCCGTCCGGAAGGCATTTCCAAACCCGGCGCATCAACCTGAGCCTCATACCACAATACAGCGAGATCTTCAAATAATACTGTGATGATCCAACGAAACCTTTGACAGATCATGGATATCGTGCAAATATAATAGAATCCAAAATGATATCAGAGAGGTAAACACTTGCAGACACGCGAACACACCATCGGCTGGAGGAAACGGATGACCATGAAGGATGTGCTGGGGTTGATCATGGGCGGCGGTCAGGGGGCGCGCCTGTATCCGCTGACCAAGATGCGCGCCAAACCCGCCGTGCCCCTGGCGGGCAAATACCGCCTGATCGATATTCCCATCAGCAACTGCCTGAATGCCGGCATCGATAAAATCGCCATTTTGACACAGTTCAACTCGGTCTCCCTTCACCGCCATATCCAGCAGACCTATGCCCGGGACATGTTTTCCGGCGGCTGGGTGCAAATCCTGGCCGCCGAGCAGACCCCCGAGAGCGCCAACTGGTACCAGGGAACGGCGGACGCCGTCCGCAAGCAATTACTGGAAATCAGGGCCGCCCGCACCAAATATGTCCTGATTCTGGCGGGCGATCATCTGTACAACATGGATTACCGGGAATTTGTCCGGCATCATATCGACACCCGGGCCGATATCACCATGGCGGTCCAGCCGGTGGGGGTTGAGCTGGCCCCGGGCCTGGGAATCCTGAAATGCGACGCCGGCGGGCGGATTCGCGATTTCATCGAAAAACCGCGCCCGGAGATTCTTCCGGGCCTGGCCAGCACGGACGACCCGGAAACCCCGTTTCTGGCATCCATGGGAATTTACGTGTTTCACACGGATCTGCTGCTGGAAATATTGAAGGCCGAGGGGGACGATTTCGGCAAGCACATCATTCCCGGTATGATCGCCGGCTACCGGGTGATGGGGTATGTGTATGACGGTTATTGGGCGGATATCGGCACCATCCGCCGTTTTTACGAAGTGAACCTGGAAATGGCTTCGCCGGAACGCCCCTTCGATTTCTACAGCCCCGACCGGCCGGTCTACAGCCGCGCCCGCTCCCTGCCGGCGTCCGAGGTTCACGGGGCCTGGTTGAGACATGCCCTGCTGGCCGACGGCTGCCGGGTGGAGAAAGCGGAGATCACCCAATCGGTCATCGGTCTGCGCTGCCTCATCGGGGAAGAAGCCGTGATCCGTTCCTCCATCATCATGGGGGCGGACTACTATGAAACCGCGATCGACCGGGTAGAGAACAGGCGGCTGGGGCGACCCGACATCGGCATCGGCCGGGGGGCTCATCTGGAAGCCGCCATCATCGACAAGAATGCCCGCATCGGGCAGCATGTGCGCATCCGCCATCTGCCGGACCGGCCGGATATGGAAACCGAAAACTGGGCGGCCCGGGATGGCTTGGTGGTGGTGCTCAAGGACGCCGTCATTGCGGATCATACCGTGATTTGACATACGAACCAGTTGGGGATCGGGATGAAAATCGTATATGTTTCTCCGGAAATCGCGCCTTTTTCCAAGACCGGAGGCCTGGCCGACGTGGCCCAGGCCCTGCCCAAGGCCCTGCGGGCCCTGGGGCACGACGTCCGCAGCGTCATGCCCAAATATCCTTCCGTGACGCGAATCCGTGCGGTCCTGGAACCCGCGGCCGCTTTTCCCGTGGTCATGCACAACGGCCTCCAGTCCGCCGTTGCATGGCAAAGCGATAACGGCGGCGTGCCCATTTATTTCATCGAAAACGAGGTGTATTTCAACCGCGACGGCAATTACGGCCTCGGCAACTGGGATTACCCCGACAACCTGGAACGCTTTGTCTTTTTCTGCAAGGCCGTTCTGGAACTCTGCAAAGCCATGGATTTCCGGCCGGATGTGATCCACTGCAACGACTGGCAGACCGCGCCGCTGCCGGCCCTCCTGAAATTGGTGTATCGCCAATACCGGAGCGATTCCTTCTTCACCGACAGTCCCTGCCGGGTGGTTTTCTCGATTCACAATATCGCCTATCAGGGGCTTTTCCCCCAGGAGCAATGGCCGGTATTGACCATACCCCGCGGCTATTACGTCAACGACTTCGAATATTACGGCCGGATCAATCTCATGAAAAGCGCCATCATCCATGCGGACAAGATCCATACCGTGAGCGAGACCTACGCCCGCGAAATCCAGACCACCGAATTCGGCTTCGGTCTCCAGGGGGTGCTCTGGAACCGCCGGGAGGATCTGCGGGGAATTCTCAACGGAGCGGATTACCAGGAATGGGACCCGGCCGTGGATCCCCACACCTACGGCATCCGCTATTCCGCGGACGACATGGGCGGCAAGCGCCTCATCAAGTCCCGCCTGCTGGCGGATTACGGTCTGCCGGAACGGGACGGCGTTCCCCTCATCGGCATGACCACCCGTTTCGTGGCCCAGAAGGGGCTCGACCTGTTGACCGCCTGCGCCGAGGGGATTCTGCACCTGGATACCCGGCTGATCGTCCTGGGCGAGGGGGAGCACCGGTATCATGATTTTTTTGAATGGCTGCTGCGAACGCATCCGGACCGGGTGGGGTTGTACATCGGTTACAACGATGAGCTGGCCCACCGGATCCAGGCCGGCGCCGACATGTTTCTCATGCCGTCGCATTTTGAACCCTGCGGTCTGACCCAGATCTACAGTTTGAAATACGGCACCCTGCCCATCGTCCGGCTGACCGGTGGACTGGCCGACACCATCCAGGACGGTGTCAACGGCTTCACCTTCTTCGACTACCACCCCCATTTCTTGTATGAGACGGTCCGGCGGGCCTGCGACACCTACCGGAACCGTCCGGATCAATGGGAAGGGATGATGCGGACCGCCATGGGGCAGGATTTTTCCTGGCGGCGGTCGGCGGAGAAAATTGTGGCGCTGTACGGAGAGGGCAAGAATTGACAATGAGGAATTACGAATTACGAATTACGAATGAAGGATGGGGATCAATAAGATAAGACGACAACCTAAAACCGGTCAACTGATCAACCGGACGATGGGAGTGCGATGTTTATCGTCAAAAAAATCATTACGGCGTTTGTGCTGCCTCCGGGGCTGATTATCCTGGCCCTGCTGATCGTCGGCGGGAGACTGATACGGAAAAAACAAAGCCGGGCCGCGGGGGGGTTAGTCCTTTTTCTGGGGCTTCTGCTGTGGGCCGCATCCGTATCCCCGGTGTCCGACCATCTGGTCCGGGGGCTCGAGGAGGGGCAGGCCATTCCGCGGCAGGTCGGCGGGGACGTGATCATTCTGCTGGGAGGCGCCAATATCGATGAAGCGCTGGATATGACCGGCAAGGGATTCCCGGGCGGCGACACGCTGGCGCGGATGGTGACGGCGGTGCGGTTGCAGCGGCGCCTGGATATTCCGGTGCTCATCGCCAGCGGCCGGGTGTTTCCGGACAGAATGGCCGGCGCGCTGGTGGTCAAGCGCCTGATGATGGATCTGGGAGTTCCCGCAGAGCGGATTTTCCTGGAGGAGAAAAGCCGGGACACCCTGGAAAACGCCTTTTACAGCATCGAGATTTGCCGGGAACATGGCTGGCGGGAGCCTGTCCTGCTGACCTCGTCGGCGCATATGAAGCGGTCCGTGATGCTCTTCGAGCGTTACGGCCTGAAAACAACGCCATACCCGGCCTATCTCGTAGCCGGCGAACCCGTCGTCCATCGCTGGCGCGATTACCTGCCAAGAGCCGACGCCCTGGCCGAAACCGCGGCGGCCCTCCATGAATATCTGGGGATTGTATATTATCGTCTGGTGCACCGGTCATGATCCCGGCGGCCTGTTCTCTCCGGCCGCCGGGCCTTGGTTATTGACGGACCTCGGCGTCTTCAGGTGGAAAGGGTTTTGATGAGCACGCTCAGGTAAAAGCGGGCATGGCTGATATGGGCCGCCATGTTGGCCCGGTGATTGGCGAAGATGCTGTTCAGGCCGCTGTTGAGCACGATGACCGGATCCACATGCCCCGCATGATGGCAGGATTCGATGGCGTGATGCAGGTCGCTGAGGCAGTTCCGGCGTTCCAGGGTCGCGTTGAAGTCCTTCTCCACCGCCTCCAGAATGGTGGCCATGGTGCTGGCCACGCCTTTGGAATAGTACAGATAATCGTCGGCCCTGAAAAAGCTGACCTCACTGCCGTTCTTTTCCGTGGCCTTGACCAGGTTGTCGTCACAAGAGCCCAGGAGATGCTCGAACTCGGCCAGGAGGGGGATCAGGTTGTCGGCCCGGGTATAAAAAGCGGCCTCGCCTTTCCGCAGTTTTTCCATGTAGGTCTCCAGTTCCTCCAGTCCGTCCTCATATTTCCGTTCCGGAGAGGGGAACCAGTAGCGCACCGCTTCCACCATGAAGCAGGAGCTGCGCGCGTTCTCCAGATTCTTGTCGAAGGCGGCCGTGCTGCCCGTGCGGGAGATGTTTTCCGTCAGCCGTTCCACGGTGCGCCGGGTGGTTTCAATGACTCCCAACTGGAAATTGTTGATGTTGTCGGTAAAATCCAGAATATCGTTGGGACGCCAGCCCCAGAAGCGTTCGTCCAGTTCATGCCGCATGGGCGCAATGACCGCCTGGACGAAGGCGATTCCCACGAAATCGTTTTCCGACAGGGCGGGCGTGAACGGCGTCACGGGAGTGATCTCCGGCTTCGAATGGGCGGAAGGCTGGGCGTGACCGGCGGGTTCCGGCGCCTCGCCGGCGGGTTCCGGGGCGCCGACGTGTTCCGCCCGGGGGGGGGCCAGATCCGCCGGCTTTGAAAAGCTGAGCACCAGCCCCACGATCCATATTCCTGTTACGGCAAGCAAAACGACGACGATCATCCGCTTGGTGGCATAGCGTTTAAATCCGGTTCCCTTGGCAGCGCCATTGTCAATGCTGTTTCCCTGTTCCATGGTAACTCCGTTCTGTGATGATTATCGGGTATGGGCATATGTACCCCGCTCCGACGATTCTGTCAATCGGCGGAGAGAAGTTCGTCATCGGCGGACGGACATGCCTGCTTCCACCTTTGATCCACGGTGTTCTCGGTTTATCGGCCTGGGGTGTTGCCGCCGTTCCTCCTTTCCTGCGCCGCCCTCAGGCGTTGCGGAGCTTCCGCAGATCGCCCACCCGGATGGTGACGTTCTGGGAGTCGAAAAATTCGAGCAGCGGAATAAGGTATTTCCGCGACACCTCGGTCATTTCCTTGAATTGCGGAGTCGAGAGTTCCCCCTTCGCCTTCAGGAAATCCACCAGCCGTGTTTTCAGGGACTCGATGGCCAGGCGGTGAAAATAGAGATCCTCCTTGACCTTGACGATCTCCCGCTGCTCCACCAGCAGCAGGAGTACGGCTTTGGCCGTGGCCGCGTCGATCTCGAGGGTTTTGCTCAGTTCCGTGAAATAGGGGGGGCTCAATTCCGCGGATTTATAAATGGCGACGATTTTCCGGCTCACTTCGGCCTGGTCGACGGCCAGGGAGACCGCATGGTCGGCCAGGCGCACGCTGTCCTCGGCCTGGACGATCCGGCCGGACTTGACCAGCTGGCCCATCACCAGGTTGATCAGTTTGGCGTCGGGTTTTTCCGGCAGTTTCGACCGGAGTTCCTCCCGGGGCATACCGCCCTTCAGCGGGTTTTTCTTGTGATACTGCTCCAGGATCCCGATACAGGCGGTCTGCAATTCCCCGAAAGCGTCTCCATGCAGGAAAACCCGGTTCTCCTTGTCGATCTGGATGAGATGTTTCCGCGAGAGCAGCCCGGATATGGCGGTCTGGAGCTGTTTTTCCGGCAGGTTGGTCATGAGGATCAGGTCGGTGAAGGATACGCCGGCGAACCTCGCCTGTCCGGCATGAAATTCGATGAGGGCCTCCGCCGGGCCGTCGATCAGTTTTTCCAGACCGGCGATGATCTCCGGCTTGAAGCGTTTGTATTTGACGGGAATGGGATTCAGGACCTGGCCGCCGCCGATGGTGCGCACCGGGGAATAGCTCCGGATGACGAAGCGGTCCTGCTTGACCAGGGACACCGGCGTGTCCAGCCGGATCTGGACGATGGCCGTTTCCCCCGGCGCCAGCTCCTCCCGGTCCAGCAGGATGATGTTGCCCATGATTTCGCTGGTGCCGGTATGGAAGCGGACCCGGGTGCGGTTTTTCATGGGTTTTTCATTGCTGGACAGAAACTGAAGCTGCAGGTCGATCATGTAACCGGGCTTGAGGGTGTCCGGTCTGGCCAGGACATCGCCCCGGTTTACGGCGGTTTTTTCCAGGCCCTGGAAATTGATGGCCGTCCGCATGCCGCTGAAGGCGGTTTCGACGCTCTGGTTGTGGACCTGAATGCCGCGGACCTTGGAGGTGATCCGGGAGGGATACACCATGATGGTCTCCCCCACGGCGATCCGGCCGGAAATCAGGCTGCCGGTGATCACCGTGCCGAAGCCCTTCATGCTGAAAACCCGGTCCACCGGCAGACGGAACAGGGTGGAGACCTCCTGGTCCGGTATCCGGGCGCTCAGTTGGTCCAGGGCGGTCAGCAGTTCCGGCAGGCCCTGGCCGGTAATGGAGGAAACGTTGACAATCGGCGCGCCTTCCAGGAAGGTGCCGCGCACGAAATCCCGCACGTCTTCGGTGGCCAGTTCCAGCATCTCCTCGTCCACCATGTCGACCTTGGTCAGCACCACCAGTCCGTAGCGGATATCCAGCAGGGAGCAGATTTCCATGTGTTCGCGGGTCTGGGGCATGACGCCTTCGTCGGCCGCGATGACCATGGCCACCAGATCGATGCCGGTGGCGCCGGCCACCATGTTTTTCACGAATTTCTCATGGCCCGGGACGTCCACGATGCCCAGGTGCTGACCGCTGGGCAGATCCAGGGCCGCAAACCCCAACTCGATGGTGATGCCCCGCTCTTTTTCTTCCTTCAGGCGGTCCGTGTCCGTGCCGGTGAGGGCCTTGATCAGGCTGGTCTTGCCGTGATCGATGTGGCCGGCGGTTCCGAGAATGATCTGCTTCATTTGGTTTTCAGCCATCCCTGTGCTTTTTGATATATTCAAAATAATAGGCCATTCCCACCATGAAGGCGGCCAGTCCAATGGAATACCCGATGGGCTTCTGCGGATAAAACATCCGCACCAGCAGAATGGCGAACATGACACCCAGAACGGCGCGGATCAGAAAAACAGAGAATCGGTGCACACGGTCTCCTCGGCTTGCGGGACTGAAAACCTATTGGAAATGGACGAAAAAACAATAAACCCGGAGGTAGATTATATAATATGGCCACATCGGTCAATACCAAGTTTCCGGCGCGGGATGCTCCCCGGGGCGGCTTTTCGGGAAAAGCGTCCGGCCATGTCGAAATCCCTTGAAATGGGTGAAACGATCTGCTAAAAGAATCTATTTTTCACGGTGGGTGTAGCTCAGTTGGCAGAGCACTTGGTTGTGGCCCAAGTGGTCGTGGGTTCAAGTCCCATCACTCACCCCACAAGCCGACCGAACCACCGCGGCGGAGCCGATCCCCGCGGTGGTTTTCTCGTCTCCGCGCCCGTAGCTCAGCTGGATAGAGCACCGGACTTCGAATCCGTAGGCCGGGGGTTCGAATCCCTCCGGGCGCGCCATTTATTTCAATGGGTTACAGGGTTGTTGGGCAGACCCCATTTTGCTGGTGTGGGACTTGGTGTGGGACTTTTTTGGAAACGTCCCCTGAAAAGTGCCTGTCGAAGACACTCATGGCATCCCTTTCCGCATTCCCGATTGAATGAAGATAGATTTCCGTTGTTGTCCTGTTTTCATGTCCGAGAATCCGTTGAATGGACCCGATGGGGATGTTTTCCTGATCGAGCATCGATGCGCCGAAATGCCGCAGGGCATGAAAGCGGAAATACCGGACTCCCGCCTTGTCGCACAGATACCGCATGATCTGGCTTCGATCCTTGTAACGCTTATCGATCCAACTTCGGCTTTTTCTGTCAAAATACCGGTGCCAGAACACCCAGGGTTTCATTCCATCCCGATTTTCGTAGCGCCGCCGCATGATGTCATACAGGCTGCCGCACATCGGAATCTTGCGGGGCGTTAAATGGCCGCCGCGCTTTTTGCGGGTGTACAGGATAACCGACCTGGTTTCAAGGTTCACATCCTGCCACGTCAGGCGGTTTATTTCGCTCATTCTGCCCATGGTAAGGGCAATGGTCCAAAGGTAATCCTGCGTGTCCGTATCGGCCGCTGAAATCACCTTGAGAACGTCTTCTTTCGGCGGTACGTATTTGATCTTCTTTTCCACCGGAAAAAACGCAATGCCCCGTGTGGGATTCCGTTGCATCCATTCGCGGGTTGGATGCATGGCGAAATTGAAAAGCGCCCTGAGCATTCTAAGATCCTTGTTGGCGGTATAGCCCGATGTCTTGCGAAAACGCTTGAGCAGGAACTCTTGTATCGATGCCGGCGTGATGTCCCCGCACTTACATTTTCCCCATTGCTTGATCCACCGCTTGGCCAGATAGATATGGTCTGAATAATGCCGTTCCGAATTATACGCTTTCACATAATCCAGGCGGTGATTCACCAGATCCAAGAAGGCCATGTCGGTTGGGATCGCCGGTTCCTCGGTCTGAATCTTCGGGTTTTGAATTTCCTCCCTTCTGGTTGCTTCGGCCTGTCTGGCTTCGCGTTTGTTTTTGAATCCGGCTTGCGTGTAGCGCATGCCGCTCAGGACAAAATCGTAACGCCACGACTTGCCCTTGACCGAAAATACACTCATAGAGATCCTCCTTATTCGGGAAGAACAGAGAACCTCCGAGTTTCCTGCCGCCCAGCGCTTTCCAGTTTTTATAAACCCAACTGTTGCTTTTCCGGAGCAACCGGGCGACCTCCTCGATGGTCATTATGGCCGGATCGTTTTTCATGTCAATATTTTCGTTCGCCACAATCAAGGTCCATGAGGTCTCGGAGGTTGTTTTTCTTCGTAAATAGGCGGTCTCGCGTCTTCGGTTCAAAGTAGCATCACCCGCCAACCTGTTCAAGGCCAAGCGTTGTGGCCTTTTTCCGTTCAATTGGGGTATTGCCGCCGCCTGGTCTATTCGGGAGGCCCGCCCTGATCTTGACCATCACCGGCCAGCCTTGAGCAGGTTGGCGGCTGATGCTGGAGGGGACACAGGCGACGGCGAGAGGACTGGCGGCCGGTCAGCTCTGGCTCAAGGACTTTCACCGGCTTGGCCGGCCGCAGATACGGGAAACCGTTTTCCTGCCTTTCAGCCCGAACTCTGTCGGCTTTGGCTTCGTCGCGCCGGTATCTGGCTTCTTTTTTCCGGATATCGTCCTTGATGACATTACGATCAATTTTCAACTGTCTCATTTCTTCCATGAGTGGTTTGATGATATCGCCTACATGGGTTAATTGTGCGTCGCTGTTGCCGGACACGGCATGAATGGAAGTGAGGATGCCGTATGCCTGGAAAGCCAATTTGCTTCTATCCTGTTGCATCGCTTTTGCCCGGATAATCGGCTTCGGTTTTTGGCTCCCGTTAAACCCTTCTGTAATCTTGATCCACCAATCGAGATCCTTTCTTTGGGTGTGATGCTTTCCCGGGTTGTCCTGGAATCGCAACCATTTTTGGGTGCAATATCCCCAGATATTTTTCGTATGGTTGAATAAATCTTCAATTGTGTGGATGTTCAATTCATTCATTGCCTGACGTCTAAGCTGGAATTCGGTTCGGATGATCTTCTTTCCGGAAGGAACTCTTTTTATACCCCAGATTGAATACATCCATTCTTTGGATTTCTTGATTTTGATTTCAAGGGGCTTGTCATACAGCCTGGCGCATAAATGGCCTTTCCCGATGCTGATCCCGGTTAAATCGGCATTATGCAAATGTGACGCGGCGTATTTGGAGCGCGTTACCCGGTTATGAATTATGTCCATCGTCCATTTGTCGGCGTCCATCAATAAATCCAGACATACATCGACTCTGCTCGGTTTTATTTCCGTGATGAAACCGCCACGATATTCTATGAATTCGATTATCCGATTGACGGATTCTTCGGGGCCGTGATTCCATAGGGGTTCCGAGCGGATTTCCACCATGATGCTCGGTCTTGATTTCGGATGAGTCCAGTTTCCTATTTTCAAGTTGTATTCTTTATTCTGGATCATCCATTCATACCCCTTTGACCCATGGGCCATGATTTCAAATATCCATTTTTCATCTGTTTTTTCTCTATCAAAATGAATAGCCTGTGGTTCGTCGTGGAATGCCGACAGCTTTTTCCCTTCCTCCAGTTTTTCGAAAAAGCGTTGATTTTGCCATATGGTGTTGATGGCAAGATAGAGAGTGTCAATTCCTGATGAGAGGACAGGACCGAGTCGAACCGGAGAGGGAGTCACCTTTACGGGGGGGCTGATAGTCGTTCGCCCCCCACCGGGGATTGAAACAGGTTCCGGGGGCGGGGGCTGTCCGGCTTCCTCGCTGGAGCGCTCGTCAGCGGCCCAGCCGGTTGAATGCAGGGGTTGATTTTCTGGGGTGATACTGGTTTTTGACTGTTGGGGTCCGTTTGTGAAGTTTGTTGTTTTCATGCCGTGTGATTAAACACAGCTTTTCAACAAAGACCCGGACAGGAAAAAATTATTTTTTGTCCGATTGAAATGAATTCAACCAGATTTTTCTTTCACGTTGAATTGCCTTTGCAAAGGCTTCGGGGCTTTCTGGTAAATCTGGATCAATCTCCGGACCGCCTGAATCCATTTGAACAGCATCGAACAATTGACGAATTTCGGGTTCTGTCAGTTTCGCATTAAACAATTGACTTGCTGCAGAAACCAAGCCGGCCACGTAACATTTTACGCTTTTTGGGGTTATGGTTTTTATGGGTGCTTTACTAAGTGCGGATGTTATGACGCTATAGGTTCGATTGTTTTTTCTCCATCTTGATTTATGGAATATGTCGGCGATTCTTGGTTCATGAATTAATGAAGAATCGATTCGTAATAGTTTATCAAGTGCATCTATGTTTCCACTTCTTGCCTTTCGCAAGAGGATTCCAGGTGGTTTTTGATGAAAAAACCAGCATGGTACCACAACTCTGTAAAAAAATATTATTTCGGGATCTTTTATTTCTCCTTCAATTTTTGGTTGTATTTCTTCATTATTTTTACTTGGAAAATCTTCTTCTATGTCTTTATAACTTATTTGTAAAAAATCCTTACAACAATTTGAATTCTCTTTTTTTTCTTCAAGAATCAATTTATCTATTTCGTTTTTTAGCATTTCATTTAATGTTTTTGATCCTGTTCTTCTCATTTTTTTTCGGAATAAATTAAATATTTTAATGAATATTATACTAATTTCAGCGAATTCATATTTTGCGGCAAAGAAATTTTCTAAAGTATTTATTACTGTTCGATTTTTTTTGTATAGAGAAATCCATAATTTTTTGTCTGGTGGGGTTTCATTTGGAGTAAGTTTTTCACCAGATTTCCATATTTTTAATATTGAATAGATAGCACTTGAGCTTACAACTGCTTGTGTAGCTACGATTGCAATAAATACTGGTTTGTTTTCACACCATTTTTTAATATTATTCATAAATAGAATCGCCGCTAATCAGCCGCGCGGAATTTTGCGTCGGCTGAATTAGCATTGTTAGCCATTGCCTTATTTTTTTGATCTATTCAATCTTCTATTAGATAATTTCTTCCAAATACTATCCGCAAGCTCTATTTCCTTGTCGGTAAAGCCGTATCCTTTTTTTAGAATTTGCTCATTCGTAATATTCAAAATTTCGTCTATTGGCTTTTTGGCGCGCATCATCCTATCTATCTGATTAAGCAATGCTTCATTTCCTATTTTATATGGAAGCAGAATTTTCCCAGCTTCACTAGGCATTAATTCCAATACTCCACCACCATAAGAGCGTCCGGTAATTTCGGAGAATGCCAATGAAAGTGAATTGTAAAAACTCGCTACAAAGGCTTTGATGTTGGTTTTTGGCTTTACAAATACTCGATGCATGGTGTCGGTGGTGTAAGCACCTACTTCGTTCAAAATTAATTTTGGGTAAAGATTATTTCTCCTGATAAAAAGTGCTTGTGATAATTTGATGGAAGGCACAACAAACCAGTCATCCCGAATGCCTGTTTTGTAGCCCTTGTTGATTCCCACAGACTCGCCCAACGAGATATAGGTAGTTGCTCCTTTATGCCTATTTAATTCTTTCTTTGGAGGGAAAATGAGCAAATGCGTACGGGCTCTGGTCAAGCGGTTTCTTTTCCAATCTTCTTCGTTGAAAACAATGCTATTTACCTGCACACTTCGGCCCACCATAGGTTTGGCATATTCATGCAGGCTGTATGCTTCCACTACAGGTAAAGGCACGGTGAAATAGTTGTTTGCACCCGTGGTAATACCTACTTCAACTTTTGCATAGTCTGCAATTTTTGGAATAAATTTTTTCTGGGCGACTGTTTCCAAAAAGTTAATTTCTTCCTGTTGCAAAAAATAAAATGTCCACTTGTTGCTTTTAAAATCTATCTGCTTTTGTGGACTTTGAAGCTTGTTTACTTCCAGTGCTTCCAGTTCGGATGCATCAGTTATTTCTAAATGCTCAATAAAGTGGCTGTCCGTTCCATTTTTCTCACAAAGCAGTAATACAACCTCTTGCTGTATATCAGGGAATACCAGCTTTTTAAATGAGACGATATTGATCTTGTTGTAAAAATGAGCCAAAAACTCCCGTAGTTGTTGAGCATAAGAAACCTGTAATATTTCCGCTGGAACAACAAAGCCGATTTTCCCCTTCTCCTTTAATAGTAAGCTTGAACCGACTACAAAGGAAACCCATGCATTGGTGAGCTTAGTGTATTTAAGACCTGCTTTGTTAAATATTTTAGTTGCTTCTATCTGCTGCGCCTCATCAAAATATTGATAACGTATGTAAGGTGGATTACCGACCACAAAATCAAAACATTCAGTAGTTTCATTGCAATAGAGATGAAAGTCTGTGTTAATAACCGTTTTGCTTCCAAGTTGTAGTTTATCGGCTTTTTTAGCTTCTGCTTCATCAAATTCAATAGCCGTGATCTTATTAAATTTATGCTTCTGCTCCTTTAACTGTTTCAGAAAAACACCTTCACCGCAGCTCGGTTCCAAAATATCGTAGGATGAACTACCGTTAATGCCCCATTTCAAAATAAATGCGGCAATAGGTTCGGGGGTATAAAATCCACCTCTAAGTTTCTCTGCTGATGCGTGTTTAATTAGCTTCATACATTTTTTTTATTAGAGGGATTAATGAATCATCTTTTTTCAATCCATAAAGCTTTTTCAAAAGCTCATCCAGTTCCGATTTAAGCAAGTGAAACTCTCTTTGTAACCTTGAAAGTGACCGCTTGTCTTTTTGATTTTTGTCTATTTCTCCCTGTTTCAGAATCAGTTCCTTTTGGGTTTTTACGATCTTAGTGTGAAATGTCTTATCCATTTTATTATTGAAGTCAATCTTTCGAATTGGTAAACGCTTCAAAACTTTTGTTCCTCTAGCAATATAGCCACCTCTAAAAACTTCGCCCAAAAGAGCCGAAATCCATTCCAAGTATTTTGAGTTAAGCAAAGCCTGAATGTAATAGATTGAGTAAGGAGAATCGGGGGGGAGTGCAACAACACAATAGCCGGCTGTTCCTCCGGAGGAAATCAGTGTGCCATGAAAATCAATGGCGTATTTGTCGCCAACTGACAGAACTCCCACAATGATTTTTTTCGGTATCCCGCATTTGTCTAAACTTTGGTGTCTGCCATATCTGTGCCATTCATGTTTAGTTTCAGGTTCAGGTTTGATGTCTCTTTCTTGGTTGTCAAGTATGCTTTTATGTTGTTGCAAGTATTTATAAGCCGCAGGAAAATTCTTCTTAATATCCTTTAACGAGATTAAATCTATACCTGATTTGGTAAGTTTGTAAGGGTAAATTACCCGTGCATTGGGTTTAAAAGGTCGATAAGTATTCAGGTTGTCATCGCCAGAAGAAGTTTGGAAGTAAGGTTTCGTTATGGCCTTTTCAATTTTCCATTCCATTCCCTTTTTTTCAAAATAGTAATAGGTTTTATCTTCCTTCTTAGGCTGAAAGATATAGATTGCATTGGCACTTGTTTGAATACCGTTAAAAATACCTTCACGGTCTACGATATCTTCCAGCAAAATACTTTGAGCATTAATTTTATCAAAGGCCGGTTTGAGTTCGGGAGGTACGAGCACCCAAACTTCTTTATTCAGGCTCTTTGTTTCTATAGTTTGGTACTCAATGTCATCTTTTTCACTAACCCTCCAGGCCGGTAAATCCATGATTTCGGTGTGTTGGAATGTTGAAAGTTTTTCTTTTCGGAGAATCAGCAGACACGTGTATGTGGTTTTACTGCTGAATATCTGGTTTGCGCCAAAAGAAACAATGGTATGAATATACTCTTTATCTTGCAAAAACTCTCTGAGTTTTAAACCGGCTCCTACTTTAGCGAATTTGCTTGGTACGATATATCCAAGCCAGCCTTTGTCTTTAAGTAAATCAATTGCCCGTTCAATAAAAACAAAGTATTTGTCGAATTGCTTGTAAGCAGAGGAGTATTTCTTTTTGTATATCGGAAGTTCAAGCGGAGTGATCTGCTTCATGTCTTCCGATTTCATATACGGAGGGTTGCCAACAATTACGTCATATTTTTCCTTGCTAAAATCAAATGGATTTATTTTTGATAAAGCTTTTTTATCATTAACATCTTGTGGAGCAATCAATGTATTCCCAAAATGGATATTGCTGCTTAGATCAGGCAGAATTGGATTTTTTGAGTTGACTGAACTGTTGTCCTCACTTTCAAGAAGTTTTAGGAGCAACCCGAATTTTGTAGCTTCAACCGCATTATAATCTTTATCTGTGCCATAAATGCAATTCAAAAGCAGTTCCCGTTTTAGTTCAAATGGTAGCTTATAGGTATTTATGCTGGTATGAATAAGCTTTGAGCTGGCATTGTTGAGATAGAAGTCAAGCAATGTGTCGCTCAATAACTGGAACAGCTCTAAAAGAAAAGCACCTGAACCGCAGGCAATATCCGCCATTTTTGAACCAAGGATATCTTTAGCTGTTTTACCCTCACAAAACGGAGCAACTGTCTGATTTAAAATAGACTTGATAATAAAATTCGGAGTAGTGATAATATCCCTGTCAACATTTTCCGGTTTTCGGACAAGTTCAATCTTTCCGTTTTGTATAGCGAGTTTTTCAGAAAGAAAAATTTCGTAGATGCTGCCCAATACATCAGATGAAAATACTGCAAAAGAGTAGGGGCTCTCCGGGTAGTAAAGTTGTCTGATGATCAACCAGAATATGGAGCTGATGTTGCCAATGATTTTTTCAGATAAAAATTGATCAAACAAACCGGAATTGTATTTTTTATCTGCTTGATCGAACTTTTTCAGAAGGGCTTTGAAGTCCTGCTGATCGGCAAATTGGAGTAAGGTTTGATAGGCCTCTAAATCTCTATCTTCGCAGACCCGAAGAAAAATAATCCGGTTTATGTAGCTCTGTACGTAATCGTTGAGCAATTGCTCTGATATCCCGTGTTCATATTTGTAGATTTCTGCTCCAAGCTGTTTCCTCCATTCATTAATCTGATTCAGGAATAGATGGTCAATGCTGAATAGACTGAGCTTTTCTTCAATGCTCTTCCATTCTTCATCAAACTGACCGGTGTAAACGGATTTTTTTCCAAGCAGGGATTGCAGTTCTTCAAACTTGTCTGCATATTCAGTGTAGTGGTATTTTTTTATAAGGGCTTTGTTATGGTTGTCGTCTTTTTCAACTTTGATTGAACAATCATAGATCAACAGATATTCAAAATTGGAAAGCACCGATATTTTCAGCTTAGCGGTAAATCCATATCGCCTTACTTGTTTGGCGTTATCAATATTGGTTTCAATGGAAACGCTTGGCTTTTTAGCTTCAAGAAAAAATTTCCGTTCAGAGAACAGTCTGAAAGTATAATCTGGCTTTTTTGAGTTTTCAAATGCATTTGCCTTTAACGCTTCTTCTAAAAGGACTTCCCTTTCGTTAGTTGGCTTACCTGATTTGTTTTTGATATCCCATCCTAAAAACTCAAACAATGTATCCAGAAAATCAGACCTCAATTGCGTCTCATTATAAGTCGCTTTGAGATAATTATCTCTGTTGGAATGATATTTATTTACAAGGTTTTGAATGGTTGTTTTCATAAAACATTCTCATTTTTTGTATGGCTAACGCCTTTCTCACCTGACGGTGTGGAGCGGCAGCGTAACACCGGTCAGGTGCAGAAAGTGGTTAAGCGCCCATTTTTCTAAGATATTCGATAAAGCCTTTTTCGAACATCGTCTGAACGTCATTTATTTGCAATTTTATAGAAACAAATACGTCCTTGTTCTTGATTTGACAGTACCCCAACATATTAACGCTTTGGTCGGTTATCTGTGGCAACCGGCCTTGGTGGACAAAAGCGTTCCTTTCCTTGTAGAGCATGTCCACGAAGGCTTTCAATCTTTCATCAAAGTTGAGCGATTTGTATTTAGGGCTTTGGTCTTTAATATCAAAACCCGCGATTAATTTTTGTTTGTCTTCGAGAGTAAAATATCTATTAACAAAACTGCGCACTTTCTCTGTAGAGCCATGTTTTGCATAATATTCATTCTGAAGAGATACGATTGTTCTTTTAAGATCTTGTTGATCAGTTATTGGAAATGAAATCGATTCAGGTTCTTTAATTTTGGCTAATAACCATTGGTCAAAGGGCTGAAATTTCTCATCCGCTGTAGCTTCCATTATTGAAAATATTGAAATCAAAATAACACCAGCATGTTTGATCTCTTTCGTTACGACATAATAAAAAAAGCCTAATCTTATTATTTCTTCTTTTTCGTCGTTTAATTTTGACAAGCGTTCATTAAAATCATTACGATTTTCAAAATATTTTTCAAATGCGCAATAAAAAAGATCACTATTTATCCTATACATATCGTTAATGAAGGTATCGGGAAAAGGCTTTATTTGATCTTTATCGTTCATAGATGATATGGCGCTTAACACTAGAGCTGTGGGGCCGGGAAACGCACCTGCACAGCATTGAAAAAAGTTACAAATATTTTGCCTGCAAAGGATTTGGAAAAAAGCCGCGACCTTTCCCGGTCCCTCACAAGCGAATGGTTAGCATCTCTGGACTTCTGCGCTATTGATTAACTGTTTATCGAACGAAACCATTTTGGCACTTTCCCTTGAATAGTCACATATGAAAATAATAGCAAAAGCAATGATCCAGAAATTAGAAAACTCCAAGATTTCGTTTCAGCGACAAAAATTTCAATTGCTAATGCAAATAAAAATAATACACTGGAAATTCCAGCGAGTATTCTATAAACAGTTTTGATTTTTGGATCTACTTCTTTCATAATTTTTGGATGCTAACACACTGCTGTGGGGCAGCCAGGGCTCCCACAAATTTTATAAAAAACGATAAAAGTTCAATTTTCAACAATATTTCAAATCGGCTCGGCCCTGGCTGTCCCTACCAGCAGATTGTTCGGCCCTTTACCATTATTAAGGTGAATATTCATGTATAATGTCCGATGCTGTGATTATCCAATCAGGACCATCGGCCCATTCTATTGTATGAATAATTAGGCCATCATCTGAAAGTGAAAATTCATCATATCTCCAGTCTCCGTGTGTTCGAGTTATGTTTGTTCCAGGCATATTAAGTTGATATTTTTCCACTATGGGATAACGAAGGGTGATTCGTCCTGAATATGCAGACTCGAGCTCTACTGTGATTCTGCAATACTGATTATTTTTTTCTATTGTATCCGACATTGTAAAGTTTATAAGCCGACTGTCATGTGGAGCTTCAGGTTTATCAAATGAATACCACCACTCCGAAGTTGCAATTTTAAATGCATTTTTTGGAAAACGATCCCGAACAGAATTGAGATAGCCCATGTATTGTACCCAATTCTGGTCTGAATTATCAGAGTGCCTCTGTTTTGAAAGAATAAATGCCATTATAAATTTCCAATATTATGAGGCGAACGTTTAAATGAGCTAACACAAAAGCCGCCAAAATATTTGATTTTATCAAGAATCGACCCGGCTTTTGTGGTTAGCTCTATTTTTTTGTTCGGTTACTTTTAATATACAGATATATAAACCTCTATCAAAATATAACCAAGAGTACATGACAATTTTGGTTCAACCAGCACTCAGGGAATAAAAAACTGTAGAAATTGTAAATTATATCCCCGATAATTTTTTATTTGTTGAATTTATTCGATTATATTTTTTAATTTCACCATTTATAGTTTGGATAATGAAAAAGTCATTTGTTATATCGATGATAATATCCTTATCCGTATCGCCTTTTGAGGCACTATTGCTTGATGATTTTTCATATACATAATAAAGAGTTGAATCTTTGATTTTCCATGTACCTGAGAAATCAATTGCTATTGTTTTTTTTTGCTTTAAATGACCATCATACTTGCCATTAGTATAAAAGTTTAATTGTATGGTCTTTTCCTTCTCGCTATTTACATGTTTCCAGGAGCCAATCAAACTTGAAGCAAGATTTGGATAATTGCGAGCCTCGGCACCACGCAAACGTTTTTGTTTAGATATCAAAACTTCTTTAAGTCGCTCTATTTGGATACTAAAAAAATCACAATTATTATTTATGGTTGGCTTTAACTCAATTGCTTTGTCAAAATCTTTAATGGCATTTTCGTGTTTACCAATATTATAATAGGCAATACTTCTATTATAGTAAACGAGTGCATCATTTGGTTTCAAAGTTAAAGCCTTATTGTAATCTTGGATGGCCAATTCTTTTTTACCAATCCAATCATAAGCATTCCCTCGATTAACATAATATTCAGCTTTGTTAGGAACTAACTTAATTGATTTAGTAAAATCATTAATGGCTTTATCATATTGTTTTAATTCAAGGTAACAATTCCCCCTTCTGTTGTAAGCAATAGGATTATAGGGATTTTTTGCTATTTCTTTTGAAAAGCTATCTATTGCTTGCTCATAATTGCCAGAATCATATTGCCTTATTCCTTCCTTAATAAACTGAAGATCATATGCAAATGTATTTGTTATACTCAAATACATTGAAATTATAAATAAAAAGGGGAAAGAAACTATCTTAATTAATTTCATCTTTTATATCCAATTGAACAATTCGCATAGGTCGAACAAATTGACCGAACCACATTGGTTAACAGGTCAATTTTCCCTGATAAGTTGATATTGAGGGGGTTTTCGGGCAAATTTACCCTGAAATGAAATCAGGGTTGATTTAAGCCGAAAGTTATGTTCCCATCCGTCCTTATTTGAGATCAACCTCAACAAGCTCTTCCCGATCCATAGAAACTTGGTTCGCCTACTGAACGATACATCCGAAAAGAACCAAACAAAGCGATACTGTAAATATTTAAAGAAGTTAAAACCCTATTTAACTGGATATGTCAACAATAAAAAACCATGAACTTTCATTTCGGGATTCAATACGCGACCAGTATTGCTCAATATCCCAGGGAAATGCCTATTGTAACTGAACTATACAGTTCACGCGTTTTCTCATGAATCGAATGACCGCCAATCGAATGCGGAATATTTTTTAATCCGGGGTGATCCTCAAGAATTTGGTGTGGGAATTGGTGTGGGAAAAATTTCCAAAATGTGGGAAAAACGACTAAAGACCGAAAAAATCGAATAACAATAATATTATTAACAATCAATATGATAAATAGATTTGAGGAGGTTAGGAAACTCGAAAATCCTTGTCTTCGAATCCGTAGGCCGGGGGTTCGAATCCCTCCGGGCGCGCCATTTAAATCAAGTACTTAGCGCGAATTTTACCAATTTTTCAGCCCGAAAAATCGGCGATTGTGCCCGGTGGTGTGTGTGGTAGGGGGCCGTGAGACCACTCCCTATCCCGATATGCGGTAGCTTGATTGCTTGAAATCTCCATCAATGTCCATACAAAATCGAAGCGCGGCCGACTCAAGGCGCCATTGTTTCGGGCGTCACCTCCCAACCCGCCTCGATGCCGCCTGGCAGCATCTGGCCTCGATCTTCACCAACCTCGGCATCGATCAGGCCATTGAGCTTTTCGTTCATAGCGACGACCAGTTCGCGGTGCTGCTTGCCGGACGCAGCGAGATTCTTCATTTCCAAAGGATCGGCTTGGACGTCGAAAAGCTCGACATCATTGAGCCGATAGAGTTCTTCCAGTGTTTTTGGACGGTTATGCTGCTTGGGAGAAAAATAGCGGGCGAACACGTACTGGCCGTCGTACACCATCCTCACCGCGCCACGTTTCGTCATGTCAGGGACAATGCCTGCTTGCTTGAGCTGTCTCGGATTCCCGCCCTGCTTGATGTGAGCAACGGCCTTGTATAGAAAATCCCCGTCGAGATATGCGAACATGTTGTAGTTGAACAGGGCACCATCCCTTACGGCGGTGAGATCGGCGCTCTGCGGGGCGGCCAGGACGCCAGAGAAGTCTTTGCCAGGCACACCCTTGACAATGTTGGCACGCTGGCCCGGTGCAACGCCCGTCAGCGCAACCAGCGTCGGGGCAAGGTCGACATGGGAGGTGACAGCACGACATTGTTTGCCTCCGGGATAAGCGGGATGTACCACAATCAAGGGCACGTGATTCTGTTCGCGATACGACACCGCCCCCTTGGCATGCAGCAGGTGTGCGCCGTCCATGTCTCCATGGTCCGACGTCAGGATTACAATAGTGCGGTCGGTGAGGCCTGCCGCATCGAGTTCGGCAAGAACCGCGGCGATATTACGATCAACGTCGCGCAGACAATTCAGATAGTAGTTGTGTCGCCGACGCCAGCGTGGCTCCTCATTAGGAATTTCCCCCACGAGGGCATCGTGTGAACGCAGGAAGTCGCGATGCGCTGGTGGCCGGCCCGGTGCGTCGAGCGGTTGGGTGTGATTTGCCGGCAGGTCGAAGCGCCATTGCTTGGCATAAAGCGGATCGCTCGGTTCCCGTACCACATGGGTGAGGGCCTTCGGAGCTTGGTGCGCCGTGCCAGGCGCATCCGTGTCATAGAACATTACATCATGCGGATTCACCAGATTGACGGCGAGGAACCACGGTTTGTTCTGGGAAGCCAGTTCGCGCCCCTTGCCGCGCAACCAGCTGACGGACATGGCGGCAATCACGCCGTCATGCAGATAGCCCCCCTGATGATGCGCGATGATATCGCCCACCCCGAAGTAATCGGAGAAACCGTAGTCCTCCATTTCCTGGGTAAAAATCTTGGTGGGCGTACCCAGGGTGTTGACCGTCTCGAAGTCCTTGTTCAGGTGCCACTTGCCCTTGTATGCCGTGTAGTAGCCGGCTGCGCGCAACATGTCCCCCACAGTGGGAAGTTCGGTCGACATGCTGCTGATCCAGGGGAAATTGGTGTTATCAAACATTCGGGTGTTTTGAATGTGTTGGCCGGTATAAAGGACAGACCTCGATGGTGTGCACACGCAGGAATTGATCCGATGATTTAGAAACGTTGTACCCTGCTTGATCAAGCGCTCACGGGCAGGCAGCCTAAAACCAGCTGGCAATTCACCCGGGCGAAAGAAACGCTCCTGATCGGTAAGAAGGAAGAGAATGTTGTAAGGGCCAGCGGCAAGCCTTTCGTTGCGTGAGGGGTGTTCATTACCAGCCGCGGCGAATGCCTTTTCGGATCCACTGCCAAAGGCGCCCAAACCGGCAACCATCGCACCGGCTCCGGCAAGACACATAAATTCACGCCGCGAAATGGAGGAGCTATAATCATCGTGATCTCTCATATTATCTCCTTGTGATTTATTGCTCTTATATAGATAAAGCCACCGCATAATCGCGGGCGGATGCCCGCGTCCGTGTGCATGCCGTGTGCCGGGCACGGCACGTGTTCTTAAAAGTGAGCCAACGCTATCATATCTTTGATAATTTTGGCAAGTCCTAGAACCAGCCTGATGGAGGCGAAGGGTGTGGCGGCAAGCAACGATTGTTTGCGTGGGTCCAAAACGTCAGGCGTTTGGTTGTTCGTTATGAGTACCATGCTGATCATTTTCTCGAACCACTTCGACGTATGTTTCGGCGTCATCGGTGGATAAACCGCTTTTCCCGCCGCAGGCCCAAAATCCCGGCTCCTGGTTTTTCATCCGTGTAATCCGTGATCAAACAGCTCTTCCCCCGCTCTTTCCCTAAAACGCCCCTTTTGCCCCCCAAAGGAGAATCTCAGCGCAGAATTGTTTGCATGGATTCTATCTGCCATTTCGTATTTTTGCAAACCGCATAATCACGCCGCCGGAGGTAAAACGTGCAAAGGCGTTTATTTCAATATTATTATATGTTATCGTATTTAACCAGAATCTTGGGGCAATCAGGGCTTATGCCCGAATAGAATTCCTGTGAATTGGATTGCCGTAGCATTACGGTAACGAGCAACCTGAACCATTGGAGGATGCATAGTATGTCTTGGGGCTGGAGAAAACAAAGGACCCTGGTCGACAAAACACCCCCCAAACCTCCTTTTTATCTGGCAAGCGAAGATCTTTTTGTAAAAAAGGACGGCAAGGAAATTTTTGTAAAACATATTCATTCTGTTTCCAGGAAGATTTCGAATAGGGGGCCGGTTATCATGAGCCCGGGAGTGTGCAGCAACGCCAATCTTTTTCGAATGGACGAATCCGGTGGTTGCCTGTCATTGGATCATGACAGGTCCTTTGCCAATCTCCTCGCGTCGGAAGGTTTTCACGTTTACCTCTATCACCCCGGTTTTACAGAAAGGGTCCATAATCGTTATGTCAGCCGTCATTGCAATGAAAGTATCCATTACCGGAAACGATACAAGGTTTCTGCGGAATTCGGTTATCGAGATATGGTTGATTTTGAAGTGCCGGCGGTTATTGATTTCGTATGCCGGCACAGCGGGAAGCGGAATGTAGACTGGATCGGGTATAGCCTTGGCGGGATGATTGCGTATTCATTTCTGTCCAAAAACCGAACAAATCCGATCCGAAACCTGATCACCATTGGTGCCCCCATGACTTTGAATCAATTGTTTTTTCGATTTGTGCCGTTTATCAACTTCGCATCGACATCACTCGGATTGGAGGAAGATGCCTTGTTGGGAAATATCGCACACAATTTGGTCCCGCTTACCCGGGGGATTCGTGCATTGCCGAACTGGATCGTTCGTTTTAATCTCGTGACGCCGTTGTTATGCAATCCATTGAACATAACCAATACGGCGATAAAAACGATATTGGGGCAGATTATTGAACCGATGCCCAAAGAGCTGGAGCGGTTTTTTTCCAGATTTGTTCAACAGGGCTATTCTTCACGCGAAAAATTTGTCGTCTATCTGAAAAATTTGCGACAGCTCAAAAAAACCCGTAGGCGGTTTTTATTTTTTTATGGCGCCAATGACATGATCGCAACGGCGGAGAGTGTCTTTCTGGCGCGTGAGACCATTTCCCCTGGCGATCCGGATAATCTCATCGGGGTGCCCGCTGCCGGACATATCGATCTGGTTTTGGGAAAGAACGCCTTTGAAAAAGTCTGGAAACCCTCGCTTGAGTGGTTGAAAAAGAACGGGTAGTTATTCCGAAATGGATCCGGGTCGCACCAAGTTAACAGGCAGGTATTTCAGGATTAATGTTCCAGCAATATGTATTTTGGGGGCCAATATCGCTGTTTTCGACCCCAAAAAAGCAATTATAGAAAACCTCGTCTTCACGTAACTCGGAACAATTTTCAGCTTGCCGGATGGAACGTCCGATTGCCATGGAATTCATTTTTTTCTTTATCAACTCCATAAAAGATCGGCTGCCAACGGCGATTGATTGCGTCCACATCGATTCCCTCTGCAGGTCTGAATTGGATACCGCTGCGTTCACCCATTTGCGATGTGCGATTTGAAAATTCGAAAAATCCGTAAATCCGGCCAATCTCCGAACCTCTTCATAATCAATCAGAACACATTTTTTCCGGGGCGCCTGAATCTCATTATAGCCGCCGTGCATCCATCGTTCCGGATGATCCACGACCCCGGCGCGCACCATATTCATGTCAATGTATACGATACACCGCAATAAATGTTCACCGTCTTCGATGATCGCGGCATGATAGCGATCTTCCCAAAATGCTCCTTTCCGTTTCTTTCTCTGATTATATTCCTGCCCGGTTCTCCCGGCCACCAGCTGCATGGATCTGGAAAGAACATCGTTACCGGTGGCGTCGTAGGCGAGTAAATGGATATGATTCGATGTCACCGTATAATCCAGAATTTTCAGTCCGTATCGTTTTCTCGCTTCATAGAGCCATTGAAGCCATCGGAGCCGGTCCTTTGAGAATTTCAACAAGAATTCCCGTTTATGGCATCTATGGGTGATATGCCAGATATGTCCGGGAATGTAATGTCGATAAGCACGCGCCACAAAAACTCCTCAATATCGATCTTTTTGGGAGTAAAAAATGCATTATCGCTATGAAATCAAGGCCCTCATAATCCAATTAAAATTTTAAATCAAGATGTTAACTTGGTGCGACCCCGGCGTTCGGCGCCTCGGCGCCTCAATAGCGTACATTACAGACGAATGTCTTGTACCGAGACCGCCGCGTGCGGCACTGCGCAGCAGGTTTAAAAATCAGACAGTCGCTTACCGCAAGGATGGCCCCGCCCGGCGTGATTACAATTGAATCCAAAATCCAATCAATCAAACAGCCGGGGGAATCTCTCCCCGGCTGTTTTTAATTTTGTTACCTTGTAACACGATAATCCTATGGCTGCGAAAGAACCGGCGTTTAAAAAGGACGCTTCCCAAGAGAATAGCGCGTTCCTTTCCCCGCGCCCTGTTTCTGCAGATATCCTTCCGCCACCAGTTCACGCAATCTGACCTTGATCGTGTTCCGGTTGGCACGGCTGATGGCGTAAATCTCAGATATCGTGACTCGGCCATGCTCCTTCACGATCTCCAATATCCTGGCCGACAAGTCCGGAAGCCGTTGCATCAAGCGTTCCTGTTCGATCTTTCCGGTCAAATTGTCTTTCTGCTTTTTCAAACAGGTGAGCAGAAACAGCAACCAGGCTGAAAGATCTGCATCAAGCGGGCGCTGGGCTTTCCGTAAGGCCAGATAATACCCTTCCTTGTTCTGCTCAATAATGCTTTCGAGGGAGCTGTAAGGCACATACGAATAGTCGTTTTGCAACAACAGGAGCGTGGTCAATATCCGCGATAGCCTGCCGTTGCCGTCCTGAAATGGATGGATTGCGAGGAAATGCACGACAAAAACCGCAATCACCAGCAACGGGTGCAGCTCACCGGTTTCAAGATGGCGTTCGGTCCATTTTACCAGCGCTTCCATTCTCGCCGGTGTGTCAAATGGTGAAGCTGTTTCAAAAATAACCCCCAGGCTTTTACCGTTCTGATCAAACGCTTCCACATGGTTCGGCAACTTTTTGTATTCCCCCCGGTGCCGGACATCTTTTGAACTGAACTTAAGAAGAATACGATGCAGTTGCTTGATATGGTTTTCCGTAACCGGGATTTCCTCATGGGATTCAAAAATCAGGTTCATCGCCTCGGCATATCCGGCCACCTCTTCCTCATCCCGCGATCGGAACGAGGCGATGTCGAGCCCGGCCAGAAGAGCCGCGACCTCCTGGTCAGTGAGTTTGACGCCCTCGATCCGGGTTGATGAGCCCACCGACTCAATGGTTGCAACCTTCTTCAGGGCATCCAACCGATCCCGCGCCAGGTTGCCCACCGCCTTCCACTCCCCCTTGAACTCATCGATTTCGGCAATCAGCCGCAACATCTCATTCGTAATATTTATAACCGGTTCTTTCATTTCTGCTCCTCTTGATACCCATAAATATACCCACAAATACCCATAAAATCATGAAAGAATCAATGGCTAATTGTCGGCGGTGGGCGGTGGTCAAAATATTATTTGATCATTTAACGTTGCAAAAACAACATGTTATAATGAAAACAAGGCGAAGGGCCGTCCGTTTCGGGTATTTTGCCGCGATAATAGTAGGTTGGCAGGCCGTTGAGACGCGTTCGGCAGACAATCTCACCGGCAGTCGTTTGAGTTTGTTGTGCTTGAAGTGCTGTCGCCAGATTTTCATCCGCGGTTTCTGGCCAGACCGTTCACCCCTTCCTCCCAGGCTGTCAGCATCCGTCCGCCGATATCCTTGAATTCCGGATGATCGGAAATATACTGTTTGAGCAAACTACGGGTTTCCGATACGGCTTCCACCACGCGGTTGAAAACGAATGATATGGCAGCCGTCGGCAACGAAAGATGCGCCACGGCGAAACGTTCCAGCAGGTTTCGCGGCCACCATTTTTTGGTGCCGGAAAGGGTCAGGGCCGGCACATCGTTTCGGATATACACCGTCGTGGTCACTATATCGTAAACCGGCGCAAGCCGCACAGGGGACTGGGGCGCTGTGTAGAGTACACCGAAATTTTTCAGATGGGCGTCGCCGTTGCGTAGCATGACGGATAGCGCCAAGGTGGCGAAATACTGCTCCCTGGCGGCCATCAAGTGTTCACCGGAAACAAAGTCGCGAATGCTGCGCGCCACCCGCTCATAGCTGCTGGAATATTTTTGGGCCGAACCCAGGGCCTGCAGGCTGGCCATATCCTCGAAGCCGAGGGGTTCTCCATCGGCATTGATGTCGAACCGGCGCATGAGAAACAAACCGCCATTGTCGGAGATGAAGAATTCCGGTGTGGGCAGTCCGGCCCGCTTGGCGGCGGTCATGCAAAAAAATTCATTGGCGGCCAGGAAGGGGTATTCCGTACCCCATGACTTGACGATGTAACCAGCGGACGTCAGTGAGATCCGGTCTGTGGCTTCCAGCATCACCTTGGGCTGAACCCCCGATATCCCGGAACGCAGGGCATATCGCTCCACCAGCTCGTGAAACAACTCCCCGGTGTCCGGATAGGTGAGGAGTTCCGTGAGGGATTCGGGTGTTTCCGGAATATCGGGGTAGGCCTCGCCGGGCAGGGAGAAACGGTTTCTGCCCACCTGGTTTCCGCCGGTGACCCGGAGAATCGACAGGTCGTCCTCACCGATAATCTTGGCAATGGCGCGGCGGATGGCCTCCAAAAGAGCCCCTTCCGGCAGGTTCATCTGGAAGATGGGATGCAGATCGCGGCTGGCCCAGCTTTTCAGGCGCACCGGCATGGTCAAGGATACCTGGGCGTGTTTTTCCGCATCCGGTGCATAGGCGAACACATACTCCCGGCTGGGTTCCCGTGCCAGAATCCCGGCGTGTTTGCCTGCGGCCCATACGGCCAGCGAGGAGGCCTTTGTCATGCGCTATCCTCCTCTTGCCGGAGCTCTTCCAGGGTCGGTGGGCTGCCGGCGGGGCGGACGCGGAGTTCCAGCGCCAGAAATTCCAGTATTCGGATCAATTTGCGTACGCCGACATCCGGCACCGTTCCGTTCTCGATCTGCCCGATGGTGGTCCGGCTCATGCCCAGGGCTCTGGCCAGGTCCGCCTGGGTGAGTTTCCGGCTTTTCCGGGCTTGTCGAATGTGTTGTCCGATACCAAATAACATAAAAGAATCATATAGAATGCAAAAAAATATATCAATATAAAAAAGCATTATATATAATGCATTAATAGGGCGACCCGAGTTCGGCGACACAATGGTGATCGATGATCTCGACATCAAAGCATCGTCCGACATCGGCAGTTTTCGCTCTGTAACAGCGGCACCAACTGAACCCGACCAACTGAACCCGATTTGACAAACAGGCGCGAATGGATATGGTATGGGGACCATGGGAATTTCAGGAGAAATGCCCTGTCCGGAAATCCGCAAAGGAGGAACACTATGAACGCGCATCTCAAAACCATTATCGACCGGCAAAAGTTGATGGAATTGAATGCCGAAGGCTGTCCGGCCTGCGGGCATAAATTCAATCTGGGAGATCCGGTGGTGATCGCCTGTGGCTCCTGGGAGGGGCCGCCCAGGCTGATTCACGAAAGCGAGGCGGTATTTGACCCCCGATCCTCGTCGTATGTGGAGCGGCGCTGCTTCCAGGCAAAAATGAAATAGCGCCATGAAAATGCTTTTATTCTATTTCGGAGCGGGTTGTTTGGGTGGACTGGCCGACAGCCTTTTCGGTTCTTTTCCTGATATCACAAAGGCGTTTCAGACACGGTCATAGATGATTCTACATGGACGTCAGTTTCAAATAATCTTTTGGGTCAATGCTTGGCGGCAGGGATATTCAAGGGCGCAGTTGGTCTTTTCCAGGCCGGCGGATCAGGCCGCCGATTCCTGGGGGATGCCGTTCTTGAAGACCGAGGCCACCACCAGGGCCAGGCGGTGAATGTGCTTGCGGCGTTCTTCCTTGGTGTGACCCGGGAAATTCCGGAAGGTCATGACAACCCCGGCCAGGGCCGCGAAAAGGGCGTGGGAATAGAAGCGAATCTCGCCGCCGGCGCCCTCCCTGGCCAGCACCTGGTCCAGCAGATCGAGGAAATAACGCGCCACGGTGTTGAAACGGTTGAGGATATGGGGTTCCATATCGACCTTGGTCATGAAGTAGGTCATCATCTGGTAGGTCTGCTCATTGTCGAACAGATAATCGACGAATTCCACGGCCAGTTCATCGATGGAGGCGGTCTGGTCCTCCATCCGTTTTTCGAACCGCTGCTCGACGATGATGATGTCGCGGATCAGGGCCTCGGCGAACAGGTCGTCCCGGCTGGGGAAATAGCGATAAATGGAGGCCGCCGATACACCGGCTTCCGCGGCGATGTCCCGCATGCCGATGTCCTGAAAGGGCATGCGCTCGAACAGGGTCATGGCGGCGTTGATAATCAAGGTCTTCCGGATCTCCCGCTCATCCTCCCGCATCCGCATGAATGTGGATTTATCCGTCATTCTCAATTCCCCCTACTTCTGATACCCCTTGCCTAAAAATTTCAACTCACTGCCTTCCCGCAGAATCAGCAACGCAAGGGTATGCATGTGTTCGCGCCGTTCCTCCTTGGTGCGGCCGGGATAATTGCGGAAGGTCATGACCACGCCCGCCAGGGATGCGAAAAACGCCTGGGTGAAATAGCGGTTGTCGCCCTTGTAGCCGGCTTTTTTGACGACCTCGTCGAACATGTTCATGAAATAGACCTGCACGGCGTTGAACTTGTTCATGGCCCGCGGGTTGATGCCGCCGCGGATCATGAAATGGCACATCATTTGAAAAGAGGCCTCGTTGTCGATCATGTAATCCACGGCGGTGATGGCCAGGTCCTCGATGGCGGTTTTCCCTTCCGCAAGGCGATCCTCGAGCCGTTTTTCAATATTGTTCATATCCTGGATCAGGGCCTCGACAAACAGGTCGTCGCGACTCGGGAAATACCGATAGATGGTGGCCGCGGAGACACCGGCTTCCTTGGCGATATCCCGCATGCCGATTTCATGAAAGAGCTTTTCCTCGAAGAGCTTCATGGCCGCTTCCATAATCAGGCTTTTGCGAACCTCGCGTTCGTCCTCCCGCAATTTCATGAATGTAGATCTCTCCGACATTCTTCAACATCCTCCTCTGGTATCATTTCCGCTGATTATCGGACTGCCCTGGGAAAACAGCCGACCGGCTGATTGTCTGTAACACAGTTCACTATGACAAACAAGTTAAAATACTCGACATCGCTCGGAATCCTGATAAATGCCCCTCGAACGCGCCAAACCCTATGGAGCCGAGACTTTCAGCTGTTGTCCCGGGAAAATATCATTCCCGTTCAGGGAAGGATTCAGGCGCCGGAGGGCATCCACCGACAGCCCGTTTTGCCTGGCGATGCCGAAAACGGTTTCCCCGGCTTTGACGTGGTGAATCCTGGCGGCGGCCTTTTTCCCGGCAACGGGCTGCTTGGCCGCAGCGGGTTTGGCTGCGGCGGGCTTGGCCTGCGGCGGCGCCGCCGGTTTGGGTTGCGGCTGAACCTTGGCCTGGGTCGGCTCCGGTTTCTTCTCCACCTGGATGGCTTTCATCAGCCGCTCGCCCTCCAGGCGGCTGACCCGGTCGATCAGGACGCTGAGTTTTTTCTCCTGCAGTTCGATCAGCTGGAGCTGCTCATTCTGCGCGCCCAGGGTCGCGATCTGTTCTTCGATCTTTTTCAGGCGGTTCTCCAGGTCGACAAGGCGGACGTCGCCGTCCGATCCGCCGCTGTTCATGGCCACCACCACCAGAAAGACAACCAGCACCAGCACGATGATGCCGATGAGAACCATGGGCAGGTCAATTCTGCTGAAACGACCGGCCATGGAAAATCCCGCGTTTCGTTTTCTGAAGGTCGAATGCTGACTGCCGTCGAAATAGTCATCCAACGGCTTTTCCGGAACCAGTTCCTTCTCCGAAGGGTCATTGTACTGCATGGCTTCTCCTCTCCGTGGTTCGGCTTCCGCCTATCCGGCCCGGTCCGGCGCTATTCCAGCAGGAACAGGTGGATATAGCGCGGATCGAGGCTTTCAGCCGCCACGGCTGCATATTCATTTTCCATATCCGCAAACAACTTGTCAAATGTCGCTCCCAAATCCGCAAGCAGTTCCTTCTCGGCCAGGCCTGTCTCCCGGCCGAGCCATACCAGAAAAGCCTGTTTCATGGCCGGCGGTATCCGGCGCGTTCCGGTCCCGCCCTTCGCCTTCCCTCCTGAATCCGCGGCCGGACCAGCCGGGGGCAGCAGTTCCTGAAAGAACAGCTTGAAACGCGGGAACGGAACCGGCGCTTTTTCCGCCAATCCCAACCGCGCCCCGGCCCACAGGGTCAACAGCAGGCTGTCCCAGGCCGGCCCTCTGCCGGCCAATGCGGCCGGGACCACGGGAATCAGCAGGGACAGCAGCCGATCCAGGGCCGCGACTTCCCTCAGAACGGCGTCCGTTTCCCGCAGATCGTTGCCGGTCTGGAATTCCCGGTATAATACGCCTGTCCGGAACGCATCGAAGTACAGGGGTTTTTTGATCATCAGCCCGCCGATAACCCCCACCCGATGTTCCCCCCAGAAGCTCAACGGCAATCCGGCGCCGGCATACCAGCTGTTCTTCCGCCATTTGTCGGCCCGGTCTTTCAATTTCACCACCCGGTCATACCCGATCCGGAAAATGTCGGTCAGGGAGTGATTCAGGATCAAACCGGCGGCGAGCTCATCCGTCGCTTCCCGCCCCTCCTCTTCCATCAGGCGCTGCAATCCGAGGGAAAGATATCCGCTGGCTTTCGCCACCATCCGGCCCAGGGTTTCCCGCTCCCTGGCAACCACCTGATCGGCCGCCATGAGACGGTTGCAGAGGGCCGCGAGTTCGATCTGGACCTGCTCGACGGCGGCGGCGGTTTTCAGGGATCGTACCGCCCGGCCGAACGGGTCCTCCCCTCGCAGCAATACCGCAGGCGACAGGGAGAAAGGAATCAGGCCCCGGTCTTTTTTCACCACCGGCTTGCCGCGGAAAGCCGCCAGCTCGTCCCTTCCAAGGGGCTGGTAGACGCCCAGGGCTTCCTCGAAGGGCAGGAAGCCTTTTTCCGCCAGCCGGATATTGCGCCAGCGATACAGCTCCTCCTCGGTTTCCGCCGGCAGCAAGGTCGTGGACTCCACGAGGATCTGCTGGTATTTCACGAAATCGGTTTCGGCCAGCTGCGCCAGCATCGCGGCCAGGAACTCATACCGCCGCCCCTCATCCAGGCCACCCGCTTCCGGGTCGCCCGCTGCATCCAATATCCGAAAATAATAAACATCGTCAAAAGTGGCGTATTCATCACCGAAATCCGCGGGATCCTGGTCATGTTCCCGCATGATCACGGACACGTTGCGGTGCAGGCAGTATTCCAGCAGGTCGGTTTTTTCGTCCCGCAGCCAGGCTGTCAGCCGGCCGGAATCGGCCTGCATCAGCAGGGACAGCCAGGTAATCAGGTTCGACTGGGAAATCCCGTCTTTTTGCCAGATTTCCAAATCCAGGAGGTATTCCCACTGCCTTCCGGAGGCCAGCGCCAGAAGCGGCAGACTGTCCGCGGGGCCGATATCGTGTACGAGAAAATAGAAATCCTCCTCCGCGAAGGAATGCACCAGCGGAAGCGGTTCCTCCGCCTCCAATATGGCATTCAGCGCCTTTTCCGGCGGCATCCCCAGAATCTCCGTGCGCTTCTCCCGCAGGCGGGCGAGGCGCGCCCTTATATCCAGTGGCAACATCCGATCCGTCATGGCAGCACTGCTTTCCCCCATTTCCTGGTTGTCGTTTCCGGCTCACCGGCCGGCCGCGGCGCGATTTTCAACAACATCAGCAGTCCCGGGGCGGCGATCACCGCGCAGCCGATGAAAAAAGCCCCCCATCCCATCTGCTTGGCGATCCATCCGGTGGGCGCGGAAGCCACGACCCGCGGCAACCCCATCAGGCTGCTGAGCAGGGCATACTGGGTCGCCGTGAAGCGTTTGTTGGTGATGCTGGCCATGAAGGCGGTATAGGCGGCCGTTCCCATTCCGCTGCTCAGGTTCTCGAAGCCGATGACCGCGGCCAGGATGGGGATCACCGCGGCGCCCGTCTGGGCCAGTACAGCGAAACAGGCCGTGGACAGGGCCTGAAAAAGCCCGAAAACCACCAGGCACCGATGGATCCCGAATCGCAGCAGGGCGACCCCGCCCAGCAGGGCCCCCGCCAGGGTGGCGCCGGTGCCGAACACCTTCACCACCGCGCCGATTTGGGTTCTGGTGAACCCGATATCCAGGTAAAAAGGGGTGGCAATGGCCGCCGCCATGGTGTCGCCGATCTTGAACAGGAAAATGAAGCCCAGGATCCACAAGGCATTGGGGCGGCTGAAATACTCCCCCAGGGGATCGACCACCGCCGCCCGGAGGGTCCGGGGACTTCCGGAGGCCGTCTCCGGTTCCGGCGTCAGCAGGGTGACGGCCACCCCGGGCAGCAGGCAGCCGGCCATAATGAAATACACCGTGGGAAACGACACATGATCCGAAAGAATCAGGCCGCCGCCGGAAGCCAGCAGCATTCCCATGCGATAGCCGTAGATATAAACCGAGGAACCCAAACCCAGTTCCTCGTCCGCCAGGTCCTCCCGCCGGTAGGCATCCACGACGATATCCTGGGTGGCGCTGAAAAAGGCCGTCAAACCGGCGGCGATCACCGTCAGCCAGAGCGATCGCACCGGATCGGAACAACCCAGCGCAACGATGGCCGCCATCAGCCCGAGCTGGGCAATGAGCAGCCACCCCCGCCTGCGGCCCAGTTTCGGTATGGCAAAGCGGTCCAGGAAAGGGGCCCATAAAAATTTCCAGGAATAGGGCAGCTGCACCAGGGTGATCATGCCGATCCAGGTCAAATCCACGCCCCCTGCCTGCATCCAGGCCTGGAGGACACCGATGGTCAGCAGCAGCGGCAACCCGCAGCAAAACCCCATCATGAAGGCCACCGCCATCCGGCGGCTGATCATGACCTGCAGAACGGTTATCCGACTCCTTGCATCCACTCCCGGATCCCACTTTTTCAGCCGGCCGGTCATCCCGGCCTGGTCCATTATGCCTGTAATCGCGCAGGCGTCGCCACGGAACCGGTTTTTTTCCGCAGGGCGATCAATTCGTCCCGTTGCGCCCGCAGCACTGCGAAAAGCCGCTGGGGGATATTCCATTCTTTTTTGTAGGCGTCGATCTGCAGATCGATGCGGGCCAGAATATGATCGATATACAAAGAGAACTGCTTTGTATACAGGGTTTCCGGGTAGTCCTTGGCGATGATGGATCGGAAAAGATGGCACAGATCCTCGTATTTCGGCAGATAACCGATGGGCGTATCGATCACCCCTACCTCGCCGTGGGCGTGCCTTTCCAGCCAGGCCAGCCACACCTTGACGTCCCGCTTCTCGCCCAGCAGTTTTTTGCCGCCGCCGCCCCGGGCCTCCTCGGTGAGAAAATAATTCAGCCCGGCCATCACCGGTTTCTTGTCGGCGGCGATCCGTGGATTGTTGAAGAAGGTGAACTGGGCGTCCATGTAGTCCCCCAGGGCCCCCGGGATGAACGGCGCATTGGCCCATGGAGCGCGTTTTACGCCCGTTGCCCCGACCTCCGTTGCGGTGGCGGCCGAGACGATGCAGGCGCCGATAGCCACCCCCTGGTCCGGTGTCTTGGCAACCCAGACCGGCGGCATGGTGTCGCTGTCCCGCCCGCTGTAGGTGACGATCCGCGTGACCACGCCGGCGGGGTTTTCGGTTTCCGCCGAATAATTGGCCAAGGCGGCGGCGGACAGCGTGCAACGAGAATTGGGATGGGAGATGGGAACCGGCTTGCCTTTGCCGTCCACCATTCCCTTTTTCCAGGGTCCCTGGTAATTTCGGCCCTCTTCCGGCGCTTCCTCGCCGTTTCCGGTCCAGTGGGGCACGCCGTTGTTGTCGATCAACACGTTGGACCAGATCACTTCGGTTTTCGGATTGCGCAGCAGTTCCATCAGGTGCGGGTCGCCCTCCTGATTGACGTCTTCCACGATGCCGAAGATGCCGCATTCGGGATTGATGGAACGGATGCTGCCGTCCGCCGCGATCCACATCTGGACCAGATCATCGCCCACGAAAAAATTTCCGGCCATGGCCGTGGTGGTCTTCCCGCATCCGCTGGGAGCCGCTCCGGTACACCAGGTGATCCGGCCGCCGGGCCCGCTGACACCGGTGATGAACATATGCTCGGCCAGTTCATGGCCGCGGTTTTCATAGACCGCCTTGTCCACGGCAAACCGGTGGTTGCCTTTCTTCAGCAGCAGCGTGTTGCCGGCGTAGGTGCAATACATGCTGTAAGTGGTCCAGTGACTGCGATCCATGTAAACCCTGGCATTCGGCAGGTCTTCGGGACGGTTGGCGCCTTCGCTGTGCACATTGGTGAAGAAATGGCCCAGCCTGGCGACTTCCCGGTCAAAATGGGCATAGGCGTTGCGGTATAAAATTTCCGCGCTGTGGCTGACATAGGCGGAGCTGGTGATTTCCAGGGCCGGATTGGACACCGGCGCGCCGATGGGACCGCGCATGTAAAACCCCACCACCATGACCCGGCCGGCCATGATCCCGCTCATCTTTTCCCGGATTTCCCCAAGCGCTTCGGAACGGAGTTGCTTGTTGGCCAGGGAACTGATGGTCTCGCCCTCGTTGGCGATATAAA
Organism: Thermodesulfobacteriota bacterium; assembly: GCA_049320885.1. Classification (GTDB taxonomy): domain Bacteria; phylum Desulfobacterota; class Desulfobacteria; order Desulfobacterales; family SURF-7; genus DYJD01. Next base: position 72,942 of record JBMORA010000027.1, read on the forward strand.
AGGTCCGGTCGATGATGCGGCCCTGTTCCTCTTTCAGGTCATAGTGGATGGTATGGCCCTTCATGGGCAGGGCCTCCTCTTCCCCGTTTTTCAGGGCCAGGTCGCGGATATACCGCCGATCCTCTCCGGAACCGGTATTGATGAAAACCGTCTCGGGCCGGCACATGACCATGGTATTGGCGATCTTCATCAACACCTCCGGATGCCGAATGGTTTCCACCCGGGCCAGCTGGATCGGGTCCAGTTTTTCCCGGAACAAGGCCCTTGCCTGTTCGGGCGACCGGATTCCGCCTATTTCCGTGACGATATCGATGCCTTTGTTTCGTTCCAACATGCTCTTTCTCCCTTTCGGACCCGCGGTTCCCGAAGATGAATCAACAAGGGCCGCGGTCCGGAAATCGCCTTACGCGCCTTCGTCGCCCGGCGCGCCGCACCCCACCCGCTGCGGCGCCGGAGAATGCCGCCTGATCCAGGCCAGAACCTTGTCGAATTCGGCGGCCATTTCCATGAGGGCCCTGGCGCGATGGCTGATCCGGTTTTTTTCCGCCAGGTTCATTTCGGCAAAGGTTTTGTTCAGTTCCGGGTAATAAAATATCGGATCATAGCCGAATCCGCCTGCCCCCGCCATGGTTTCCGCGATGAATCCATGGCAAGCCGCCTCATAGGTCAACGCCGGTCCCGAGGGCACGGCAATGGAAATCACGCACTGGAAAAAAGCCCTGCGATCGGACCGGCCCGCCATCTCCTGAAGCAGTTTTTCGCAACGCTGCCGGTCTGTGGCGTCCGTTCCCGCGTAGCGCGCCGACAGGACCCCCGGAGCCCCCCCCAGGGCCGCAACCACCAGCCCGGAATCATCGGCCAGGGCCGGCAGCCCCAGGATCCTGGCGGTCATGCTGGATTTCTTGTACGCATTGTCGTCGAAGGTTTCCCCGTCTTCGACGATTTCCGGAATCGGGCCGAAATCGTTGAGATTTTTTATATCGATCGGCTGATACTTCAGCAGTTCCCTGATTTCACTTATTTTCCCCTCGTTGCGCGTGGCGATGACAAGGGTCGTTTTTGCTGGCATGGTGAAACGTCCATATCCCTGATGATGGTTTTCCCCGCTCCCCGGCCGGATCGAAGCCGCCGGGACGGTGTCGATTAAAAAGGTATATATAGTTCAAGGTATTTTCTTTGTAAAGATATTTCAACCGCTTGTCATGGAAAAGCCTTTACAGGAGGATGCCGGGTGGTATATGGAGACTGTCTATGTGAATTGGAACCCGTCCGGATCATTCCGGCTAGGATGAAAGGAAACCTCCATGCATAAACTGCTGACCGACAACCCCGGCATGGAAATGCTGCTGCTCGGCAACGAGGCCATCGCCCGGGGCGCCGTTGAAGCCGGTGTGGCCTGCGCCACCACCTATCCGGGAACGCCATCCTCCGAAATCTCGCTGAATTTCTTTCAGCTATCGAAAGAAAGCGACCTCTACTTCGAATACAGCACCAACGAAAAGACCGCCCTGGAAATGGCGGCGGCGGCGGCCAATTGCGGCGTCCGCAGCATGTGCGTCATGAAACACGTGGGCCTGAACGTGGCCGCCGACACGCTCATGACCCTTGCCTATGTCGGGGTGAAAGGCGGTCTGGTGATCCTGACGGCGGATGATCCCTACATGTTTTCCAGCCAGAACGAACAGGACAACCGCTATTATGGGAAGCTGTCCGGACTGCCGATCCTGGAGCCGTCCTCCGTGGCGGAAGCCCGGGAGATGACCATCGAGGCCTTTGCCCTGTCGGAAGCCCTCCAGGAACCGGTCCTCCTGCGGACCACCACCCGGATCAACCATTCCACGGCCGTCGTGCCGCTGGGGGCCATCACGCCGCCCAAAACCCATGGCGGTTTCGTCCGGGATCCCTTCAACTATGTCACCGTCCCGGCGGTCTCCCGCAAACTCCATGTCAAGCTGCTGCAGCATCTGGAACAGGCGGCGGCGCTCTCGGACCGCTCCCCCCGGAATTTTGTCCAGGGCGGCGGTCCCTGGGGACTCATCTGCAACGGCGTCAGCTACAATTACGTGACCGACGCCATCGACGATCTGGAAATCGGGGAAAAAACCAGCGTCCTGCGCATCGGCTTCTCCCATCCCATGCCGGCCTCCATGGTCAAAACCTTTCTGCAGGGCAAGGAAATGGTGCTGGTGGTGGAGGAAGGCGAACCGTACATGGAAGAGGCAGTCAAGGCCCTGGCCCAGGAAGCGGGCCTGACCCTGCCCATCGCCGGAAAAGGCGGAACCCTGTTCAGCCGCCTGGGCGAATTCGATCCCGCCATGGTCCGGTCGGTGATCGCCGCCTATTTCGACCTTCCCGGCCTCTTGAAAGCCAGCCCGGATCTGTCCGACATGCCGGAAATTCCCCAGCGCCCGCCGAATTTATGCGCCGGCTGTTCCCACCGGGCGGTTTTTTACGCCGTCAAAAAAGCGGCCCAGGGCCTGGACGTGGTCTATCCCACCGACATCGGCTGCTATACCCTGGGATTTCTGCCGCCGCTGTCCATGGGGGACTTCCTGCTCTGCATGGGGTCCTCCTCCGGCACTTCGGGCGGATTCTCCAGATTTTCCGGCAAAAAAGTGGTGGCCTATATCGGGGACTCCACGTTTTTCCATTCCGGCATCCCCGGTCTGATCAACGGGGTGTTCAACAATCACGACTTCACCCTGGTGATTCTCGACAACCGCACCACCGCCATGACCGGTCATCAACCCAATCCCGGAGTGGACATGCGGGAACTCCAATACGAAGGGTACAATCCCATTGATATCGAAACCCTGGTCCGATCCCTGGGTGTCGGCCATGTATCGGTGATCAAGCCCTACAACCTGAAAAAAAGCATCCCGCAGCTCACCGAGGCTTTGCGCTACAAGGGGGTGTCGGTGGTGATCGCCAGGGAAAAATGCTCGCTGTACGCCAAAAGCCTGAAGCAGCTCCGGGCGAAACCGTTTTTTGTTTCCGATAAATGCAAAAACCATCGGGACTGCATCAACGAACTGGCCTGCCCGGCCTTTTTCATTCAGGACAACCGGGTGGGCATCAACCCCGCCCTCTGCGTCGGCTGCGCCGTCTGCGCCCAGATCTGCCCCGAGCATGCCATTTTACCCTTGAAAGTGAAGGATAGCGAATGAATACCAAACGACTGATCATTGTGGCGGTGGGGGGCCAGGGCAACCTGCTGGCTTCCAGGATTCTCGGCGAAGCGGCGCTGCTTTCCGGAGTTCCGGTCCGCATGAGTGAAATTCACGGCATGGCCCAGCGCGGCGGCGTGGTGGAGTCCGCCATCCTCTTCGGGGAAGGGCGGAGCACGATCATTTCCGACGGCGAAGCCGATGTGCTGGTGAGCTTCGAGCCGTCCGAGGCCATGCGGGCCCTGAACCGCTGCAACAACCGGACCATCGTCATCACCAACCTGTCCCCCCTGCCGCCCTTCACCACCATCATCGGCCGGGGGACTTACCCGGACCTGAAAGCCGGCCTTGCGCTCATCCGGGAAAAAACCGGCGGACTGATCGCCCTGGACGCAACCGATCTGGCGATCCAGGCGGGGAATGTCATGGCCGTCAACATGGTGCTCCTGGGGGCATTGATCCGGACCGGGATCCTACCCCTGTCGGACGAAAACGTCCGCGCCGCCATAAGGACCCGCACCAGAAAGTCCACGGTGGATGTGAATCTGAAGGCCTTTGACAGCGGCTACCAGGCGGGCGGGAAGTAAGCGCTTCCCATGCCGGCCCCCTGCCCGGCGAAGCGACGCCCGTAATCGTAATCGAACGACGGCCGGCGGCAGCGCAGGGGCACCGATTGCGATTACCGGCAGGGAAAAACGGTATGGAAAGTGTATCTACTCCCCTTGCTCCCCGGTGTCCGGTTCCGTCTCCGCCTGCCCCCGCTCCATCTCGATGTGTTCCTTGATTTCCTTGAGCACAAAATAGCGCTTGACGGCCCGGGCGATTTCCGCCTGGGAAGGAGACTGCCCGGTGGTCTCCGCGACGAACTTGCGAATGCTTTCCAGGGCGTCCCACAGGACCGTTTCGACTGCGTGGCTTTCCGTTTCCATACGCTCCCCGCTCATTCCCCGGCGGCCGCATCGAGGTTGGATGCCGCCGCGAATTGTTTGACCATATCCAGGATCAGGCGTTTCCGGATGATGCCGATCATGGTGTTGATGACAGTGGTACCGCCTTCCACCATGCGGATCATCTCCTCCGGGCTGATCCGGCCGGCCGCCCGTTTGACCATGATTTCCGTCTCGGCCGCCACCAGGGTCCCCATGGCCGCGAGATGCGGGGTCAATACGTCCGCGTCGAATCCCAGTTCCCGGGAAAAACCGATTTCCCTGAGTTTTTTCCAGCATTCCATGAAACGGATATCATCTTCTTCATACCAGCGCTGTTTTCCTTTCGTAACGGGCCGCAGCAGCCCCATCCGCTCCAGGGTTTTCATTTCCCGAAGAGTCGCCCCCGTGCGCTCGGCCAGTTGCTTGGTGGTGGCTTTCTTGATTTCGATGCTCTCGGTCATGTTCCGGAACAGGCGGCCGTCCATTTCCGCTATCGTCCGGATCTCGTCGACGCTCAGTTCGCTCCGGTCGTTGCGGACCATCTTCCGGATCACCGACAGCGGCAGATACCGCTTGGTCTGCAGTTCCTTGATCACCTTGATGGCATTGACATGCTCCATGGTGTAATAGTGCATGTTGGGATTGGCGACGATGGGCCTGGGAATCAGGCCTTCCTTGATATAAAACAGGATGGTTGCCTTGGGAACGCCGGATACAGCCACCAGCTCCTTCATGCGCATGCGTTTCTTGATGGGTTCCGCCACGGGTAGACTCCAGTCGTTTGCAGGTTGCCCGCCCTTCCTCCTCGCATCGGGACTGCCATCATTCTTACCCGTGAAAATACTTGTTGACAAGAAAAAACGCAATCATTATAGAGCGTCATAACTGTAAAGTGTTGCTTTTCACTTTACTTTAATGCCTGCCCGAACGCATGATGGGAAAGGGCAAACCGCAACGATGAGAGGAGAATGATCGTATGACCGGAAGAAACCCTTTTTTGCAGGAAACCTTCAAATCCAGACCGGAAAGATGGGAACCCGCCGGGGAAGAACCCATCGAATCCAGGCTTCGGATCGGCGCAACGGAAACCATCGGCCTGGAAGTGACCTGCATCTCGGAAACCGGCATGGAAGGCCGACCGGTTTTCAAGATCCCCGAATCCGTCCGCGGGAAGGAAATCACCGAAATCCAGATCCGCTGCAACGGCCACCGGCTGTCCTTCGGTCCGGGGAAATTCGCGCCGGGCGGCCTCCATTCGGCGGACAGAACCGTCGGCATCTGTTTCGACGCCAACCAGTCGGACCAGCTTGCCCTCCTCAGGCCCCATCTGCGTCCGCGCAGCTATGTCACCCATGAACTCCGCGACGAGGTGCTGGAAGCCATGACCACTTCCATCAATGGCTTGAAGCACTCCCTGACCGACTTCTACCGCATCGACTCCCCGGATGTCTTCGAGAAATGCAACCGCTTTTACGAAATGATCAAGGATCTGCAAAAAAACAAATATTATCAAGGTCTCTATCGCGTGACGCTGACCTCCGGCATCGGCCCCCGGATCACGGTATTCAATCCCTCCCGCAGACGGGAGGAACCGATGATCTGCTATGATTCCAACAGCTATCTGGGCCTCCACCGTCATCCCCGGGTGCTCGCCGTCGTGGACCGGACCCTGCGGGTGGCCGGATACGGCACCCCCAGTTCCCAGCTGCTGAGCGGCACGAACAAATACCTGCGGACCCTGGAGGAAACCGTCGCCGCCTTCCACCAGCGGGAGGACTGCATCATCTTTCCCACCGGATACGCGGCCAATATCGGGGCCATTTCAGCGCTGATCCGGGACCGGGATCTGATCGTCCGGGACCGCTTCGCCCACAACAGCATCCGCAACGGGACGCTGTCCGCCCGTTCGCCCCATGTCGCCGTCTATCCCCACCAGGACTACGACTCCCTGGAGGAGATCCTCTCATCGGCCGGCGGCAATCCCGAAATCATCGGCAAAATGATCGTCACCGACGCGGTTTTCAGCATGCACGGCAGCGTCGCGGATCTGCCCAGACTTGCGGCGCTCTCCAAAAAACACAACGCCCGTTTGATGCTGGATGAGGCCCATTCCATCGGCGTGCTGGGGGAGACCGGGCATGGGATCGAGGAACACTACGGCATGACCGGGGCGGTGGATGTGCTGATGGGAACCCTCAGCAAGACACCCGGCTCCCTGGGGGGCTATGTGGCCGGCTGCCGGGAACTGGTGACCTATCTGCGGCATTACGCCCAATCCGGCATGTTCACGACCTCCCTGCCCGCGGCGATCTGCGCGGGAGTGACCGAGGCGTTTCATGTCATGGAAGAAGAGCCCGAGCACCGGGAACGCCTCTGGAACAACATCCGCCGGCTCACCGCCGCCATCCATGACGCAGGGCTGCTGGTGTCCCCTCCCCGCAGCAGCATCATCACGGTTTCCGTGGGCGAGCTTGGCCTTCTGTGGCTGGTCAGCCAGGAGCTTTTTCAAGCCGGCATCAAGGCGGGCAGCGTCACCTACCCCGCGGTGGCCAGGGGGGAATCCATACTCCGGCTCAGCGTCACCGCTCAGCATACGGCGGAAGACATCGATTACACGGCCGGGACCCTGAAGGCCATCGGCCGGAAATACGGCCTGTGCGGAAAAAGCCTCGCGGAACTCAACGAAATGTCCGAGCGGTACCGCCTGGGCGCCGATTAGAAGTCCGACAGATTCTGATAGAACATCACCGTCGCGGGGCTGGTGACATTGGGATCCGTGACCACGTTGATGCAGGCCGGCTTGCCGGAAGCCAGCGCGCGTTGGAGGGCTGGGGCCACGTCCTCGTCCCGGGTCACCAGTTCCCCGTATCCTCCCAGCCCCTCCACCATTTTTTCATAATGCCGCATACCCAGCTCCGCGCAGGTGCAGCGGTCGTGTCCGATGCTCATTTCCTGGGAATGCTTGATCATGCCCCAGGCGCAGTCGTTGTTGACCACGCAGATGATGGGAATGTTGTGGCGCACCGCCGTGTCGAACTCCATGCTGTTGAAACCGAAGGAACCGTCTCCGTTCAGCACCACCACCGGCTTGTCCGGATGGGCCAGCTTCGCGGCGATGGCAAAGGGAATGCCCGTCCCCAGGCAACCCAGAAGGGCGCCGGCCGGAACCTGAACCCCCGAAGGATGCCGCGACATGAAACCCGCCAGTCCGTAATAACTGGTGTCGCCGCCGTCGGCGACGTAAAAGGCGTCCTGCCCGAAAACCTCCATGATGCGGGCCACCAGCCGGATGGGATGAATCGGATCCGACGGCGTCGAACGCTTTTCCAGCTCCGTGGTCATGAACGCCTGGTAGGCGTTGCGCAACCTGCCGATCCAATCCCCATGCTCCCGGGCCTCAACCCCGGCGAGCAGACGGCCGAGGACGTCGCCGCAGTCCCCCACCAGCCCCACGTCAGCGCTGCGGTTGCGGTCGATTTCCTGGGGATCGATGTCGATGCGGACGACCTTGGCCTGGGGAAACAACCTGCCGGATTGCAGCACCCAGTTGAAGCGGATGCCGGCGGCCACGATCACATCCGCCTGGGGCAGCCCGGTCATGACGCCCGTGAATCCGCCGTCGCTGATGGACAGCGGATGATCGTCCGGCAGGACCCCCCGGCCGTTGTTCAGGAGGCAGAAAGGCATGCCGGTTTTTTCCAGAAAGGCCCGGGCGGCATCCCCGCAATTGCTCATGCCCACGCCGCTGCCGCCGAGAAAGATCGGTTTCCGGGCGTTGTTGATGAGCTCCGTTGCCCGGCGCAATTCGGTTTCATCCGGATGGACGGCGGTTTTATGGCTCCGGCGCGGGGGGATGTTGACGCTCTCCGTATCCACCTGGACGAAGAGAATGTCCGGCGGCAGTTCCAGAAAAACCGGACCCGGCCTTCCGGTGGTGGCTTGGCGGAACGCCAGGGAGAGGTATTCCGGAATGCGTCTGGTATCGAAGCAGGTGGCGTTCCATTTGGTGACCGGTTTGATCATGTCGATCTGGTTCATCTCCTGCAGCGCCCCGGTGAGATCGTCCCGCAACGGGTGACGGCCGCACAATACCACCAGGGGGGCATTGTCCAGGTAGGCGTTCACGATGCCCGTCAGGGCATTGGTGAATCCCGGACCGGCCGTCACCAGGCAGACGCCCGGCTCGCCTTTGTAGACCGACCAGGCGTGCGCCATCATGGCCGCCGCCTGCTCATGACGGACATCAATGGTGCGGATGCCGTATTCGGTAAAACCGTCCAGAATGTTTTCGATGTGCCCGCCGGACAGGGTGAAGACCGTCCGCACGTTTTCGACTTCCTTCATGTACTTCGCCACCAGATGTCCGCCGTATATTTTTGCCATCCCGTCCTCCTTATGGTGTCAGCGCCTGCCTGTCTGCCTACAGCACCAGTTTGATCCCGTTTTCAAACCACTGGGCATAAACGCTCATGCCCGCCACCTTCAATTTACCCTCCGCCGCGGCGTTGAAGGAGGCATCCGGCCGCTTGTCGGTCATGACGGAAAAACCGGTGGCGGCGTCTTTCCAGATCAACGCCACGTCGAATTCCCGGCAATCGCCGGCCGCGGACGAAACCCGGCCCCTGTTGAAAATGAACTGCCGGGCCCGCAGCCCGTCGGCGGTTTTGATCAGCACCCGGGCGTTGATCTTGGCAATGTATTTCCGGAAGGCCCGGTTGGTGATGGACGCCGTTTTCAACGCGACGAACAAAACAAACAACAGAAACGAAAAGCGCATACATTTCTCCTTCCCGCGACAGCCCTTGAACCCGGTCGCTAGGGAAAGGCCACCACGGTCTTCATGGCCTTGTGTCGCCCCTTGTTCAGATTGACCTCGATCATCCGCCGATATTCCTCCAGCCGGAACCGGTGGGTCACCAGTTTCTCCGCCCGGATTTTCCCGCTCCGCATGAGCTCGAGCGCGATTTCGAACGCATGGGCTTCCCCGTTCCGCCAGACGTTCCGGCCGTAGGCATAGACCCCCTTGACGGTTTGCAGTTTCAGCCAGAGCGGCGTCAGATCCAGCCGGACATCTCCGCCGATGCCGACGACGCTGAGGGTCCCCATGGCCGACAGCAGCCGCATGGCCAGATTCAGGGTGGCGGCGCTGCCGACGGTGTCATAAATCCGGTGAAAACCGCCCATGAGAATTTCCTTCCCCAGCATGGGCTTGTAAACGGCGGCGCCCGTGACGCGCGCCGTCCTCTCATATACTGCCGCCGCGGGGATCAGGCCTTCGGCGCCGGCCTCCTCCGCCAACCGTCCGGCGAAGGGGGAAGGCTCGATGACGAATATCCGGCAGGCGGCCGACAGATTGCGAAGCGACTGCACCATCAGATTGCCGATGACGCCGCCGCCGATGACCAGCACCGTCTCCCCGCCTTCCGGCTTGTTGTCCAACACCGCCTGCAGGGCCACGGCCAGCGGCTCGGTCATGACCGCCGCTTCCGGACTGAGCCCCGGCGGCACCGGGAACAACTGGCTCTTATGCGCCACGAGAAACGGCGCGAATCCGCCGTTCACCCCCCGGTTGATGCCCAGGAACATCCCCGGCGGCAGATCGCCGTCGGCGAAATGAGCGCAATTGCCGGACCGCCCCGCCCGGCAGGCCGGGCATGCGGGCGATATTCCCCTGGTCTCGCAGCCCAGAATCGGATTCACCACCACCCGGTCGCCCGGTTGAAAGGCGCCGGCCCCGCTCCCTGCCTCCACGATTTCGCCGACGATTTCATGCCCGGTGATGCAGGGAAACGAGGTGAAAGGGGAAGCGGTGGGCGAATCGTGCAACAGGATCAGGTTCAGGTCGCTGCCGCAGAAACCGCAATAGCGCGTGCGGATCTTGACCCAGTCCGGTGACGGGAGAACCGGCTCCGGAATGTCCGCAAGACGGATGGTGGCCACGGGGCTGTTGTAAAAAACCGAACGACCGAAAATCCCGCGAAGAATTTTGGCCGCGATAAAGCGGGGAACCGTCACATGGAATTGAAGCGCTTGCATGTTTCCTCCGTCCATCCATCGCCGGAACAACGGCGCCGTCCTGTATTTACGAATTATTATTCATCTTGTCAATATTTTTTATTATATTATTTTTCATATAGTTATTGATTTTTTATGAACTTTTAATCACATTATTATGATTGACAAACCGGACCGGACTCTGATACTCCCGGGGCATTGAAAAATCCTTCTCATTCAGGAGCGCATCCGTCATGACAGCCGTACGGACCCCGCGGCAACAGCGCGGGAAGGAAACCAAAAACCGGATCATCAAGGCGGCCTTTCACTTGTTCGCCCGCAAAGGCATCCACGGCACCAACTCCCGGGAAATCGCCGAAAAGGCCGGCGTATCCATCGGCAGTTTTTATTCCTACTTCAACAACAAAAAAACCCTGCTGCTGGAAATGCTGGAGGATTACACGGACCGCCATTACGCCAGGATATGGGACCAGATAGGCAGCTACGCCTTCGAGAGCCTGGGAAGACAGGACATCAAGACGATTATCGGGAATGTCTTCGCGGCCTATGATATCTCGCCTGAATTTCACCGCCAGACCCACGCCCTGCGCTACTCGGATCCGGACATCAACCGCATTTACGACCGGGAGCGCAGGCGCGAGGTGAAACAGATTAGCGCCATCCTGGAGAAAAACAGCGGACGCCTGCGGATTGCCGATACGGCAGCCGTCGCCGTCATCATTCAGAACGCCGTGGAAAACGTGGCCCACACCGCCAGGTTCATCGGCACGGATATCGAAGACCACCGGCTGGTGGATGCCCTGGCCGATATGATTTACAGTTTCGTCATTGGTGACGAATGAAACCGGGGCGGAATTTCCTGATCCCGCTGTTGCTGGCGATCCTGGAGGCGACATCGGCCGGAGCGGATGCGGATCTTGCCCGCTCCTACCTTTCCGGCAGGGAAAACCAATCGCGGAAGGCTCCGCCTTCCCCCGGACTGCTTCGAAGTTATGAGGCCGGCGACAATGCGGCTCTCCCTCCGGACCTTGCCGATGTCGCGTTTGTTTACGACAATGCGCTCGTTCTTCTGGCCTGCATCCAGGACAAAAGCCCGGAAAGCAGGGCTCGCGCCGGAAACATCGCCGCCGCCTTCGTCCATGCCATGACCCATGACCGCTATTTTCAGGACGGAAGACTGCGGAACGCCTATTCGGCCGAATGCCTGATCGATCCGCAAACCGGCAAGACCCGCCTTCCCGGATGGTGGGCGGACGGTGAAGCCCGATGGCGCGAGGACCGCTACCAGGCCGGCACCCACACCGGCAACATGGCCTGGGTGGTCATCGCCCTGTCCCAGTACCACCGCCGATTCGGCGGACGGCAGTACAAGGAGGCCGCCGTCCGGCTCGGAAACTGGATACATGCCCACACGAACGACAACGGCGACGGATATCGGGGGGGGTTCGAGGGCTGGGAGCCGGATCCGGAACGCCTTCCATGGAAATCAACCGAGCACAATATCGATGTCCACGCCGCGTTCACCTGGCTCCACCGGATCACCGGCGACAACGCCTGGAAACAGCGGGCCGCCTCCGCCCGGCGGTTTGTGAACGCCATGTGGTCCGGAGACCATTTTCTCATCGGCACGAAACCGGACGGCAGAACCCCCGAAACCGGCAACCCCCCGCTGGATGCCCAGGCCTGGGCCGTGCTGGTTTTCGGCGGCCACGGGAAAGCCCTGGCGTGGGCCGAACGCAATTGCCTCGTCCGCCGAAACGGTCAGCTGGGATTTGACTTCAACACTTATCGAAATGGAATCTGGCACGAGGGAACCGCGCACATGGCCCTGGCCTATCGCGCCGTCCGGGCCTGCGACAAAGCCGCGCCGCTGCTGGATACGCTGCGGGCCGCCCAATCATGCGGCCCGCTGGGGGTTGGGAAAGGGATCGCGGCGGCAGCGCCGGATCACATCGTGGATACCGGGCTCGGCTGGAGATACTTCCCCTTGCCGCATATCGGCGCCACCGCCTGGTATGTCCTTGCGGAAATGGGAATCAATCCGTTTCTCGGTTCCCGGCTGCCCTGTCCTCCGGCGGACGCTCCCGTCACGTCAGCACGCCGTATCGATCCTTGTACGCCTTGACCATCCGGGTCAATTCCGCCATGTCCACCATGGCGTTGGCGAGTTGCTCGTCGGTTTTACGCATCCGCTCCACCAGGACGCCGGCGATGCCCCTGTAGAGGATATAACAGAAGGCGATCTTGTCGTTGCCGGACAGCCGGCCGATATATTCGGTGTCGGTGGCCAGGCACACGGTTTCCTCCACCGCGTAGACCGAGGCGGACCGGTCGTTCTCGCTGATGGCGCCCATTTCCCCGAACAAATCCCCCCGGCGCCGCAGGAAAGAAAGGTCCTCCCCGTTCTTGGTGATCCGGACACTGCCGTTGATCAGGAAATAAATCCGGCGGTCGATCTCCCCCTCCTTGATGATCAGCTCCCCCGGCGCGTACTGCCGGATCTTGCTGACCCTAAGCAGCCCCTCCAAATCCTTGAGTTCGAATTCCTTCAGGACGGGAATGGACAACAGCTTTCTCAGGTTTTCCTCGTTGGCTTTCAACTGCCTCGATTCACGCATGCCTTCCTCCGCCGAAAGGGTTCATTCCATGAGTTGCGTCATGTTCAGCTTGACGGCCGTCCGGACCAGCTCGGGATCGAATTGCCTGCCGGCGTTCACCTCGAGTTCCCGGAGGGCGTCGGCCATGGACATCTTTTTCCGGTAGGTGCGCTCCGACGTCATGGCCACCAGGGCATCGACGATGGCAAAAACCCTGGCGCCCACGGGAATCCTGTCGCCGCTCAATCCATTGGGATAACCGGTTCCGTCGTAGTGCTCATGATGATGCAGCAGCACTTCCCGTTCCTCGGCAAAAAAATTGAACAGCCCGGTCAGATCGGCCAGCATGCCGGGATGCGATTCGATTTCCGATCGTTCCGTATCCGTGAGATCCCCCTGTTTGTACAGAATCGAATCGGAGAGCAGGATCTTGAAGCAGTCATGAAACGTAACCGCCCGCTTCAGCGAATCGATCAGGGATGGGGACAACCCGAGCTTGTCGCCGAAGAGGTTCAGGTATTGGGTTACCCTGCGGTTGTGATTGCGGAAGCGGTCGCCGCCCAGATCCCTCACCAGCAGCTCCAGGGATTCCAGGGATGCCTTTTTGGTTTTTTCCAGAATGGCGCTCAGGTTCTCCTTCAGATAGCGCAAATCCTTCTGCCCGGCGGCCTTTTCACCCTGGCCCGCGACCCCTTCCGATCCTTTTTCCTGGTATATGGTCACCCGGTTGCGACCCTCGGCCTTGGCCTGGTACAACGCCTTGTCCGCCAGAGCGATCATGTCCCGGGGCCGCTCCGGCCGGTGCATGACAAGGGATGCGATGCCGATGCTGACGGTCACCGTTATCTTGCGATCGCCGTCACGATACACCCGTTCCTCGCTCCATTTCCGGATGGCCTCCCCCCGCGCCATGGCACCCTGGATGTCCGTATGGGGAAGCAGCAGCAGGAATTCCTCGCCGCCGTACCGAAAGGCGTAGTCGGTGCGCCTGGTGAAGCGTGCCAGGCAACCGCCGAACTCCCTCAACACATAATCGCCGCAGGCATGGCCGCAATAATCGTTGATCTGCTTGAAGAAATCCAGGTCCATGAGCAAGCAGGAGAAATCGGTGCGATACCGTTTCGCGCGGGCGAATTCCTGGGAAATGATGTTCTGCAGATGATGGCGGTTGTAGAGCCCGGTGAGGCTGTCGCGAATCACCAGCTCGCTCAATTTCCTGTTTTGCTTCTCGATGATTTCCTTGGATTTGTTCAACTCCGCCAGTTTCTGGCGCAATTCGCTGCTGGCGCTTTCCAGATCCTTTTTCTGCCGGTGAAATGACAGAAACATGTTGACCTTGTTCCGCAGAATCGCCGGATTCAGGGGTTTGAACACATAATCCACCGCGCTTGAGTCGCAGCCTTGAAAATCGCCCTGGTCATGGTGATGGATGTCGGTGATGTAGATAATCGGCAGGCGGCCGGCGGCCTCGCTGCCGCCGACCATATCGGCGGTCCGGCAGTCATCCTTCTGGTTGGCCTGGGCATCCATCACCAGCATGGCGAAATCATGGGCCAGGCTCAGCATCATGGCTTCCTTTGCCGATGTCGCCTTCATGATGATCAGATCCGGGCGCCGCAGCATTTCCTCCAGAGCCGCCAATTGCTCCGGCCGCTCGTCCATCAACAGGATTTTGATTGTCTCGTTCGTCTGCATAGTTGGGGACCGATGAATTTGTTTCGGCGGAAGTCCTTCTGTTTATCAGCAGTACCGCATGAATGTCGGCTCCTCACCCGGAAGCATCCGCGCATTCGGTTGGTATCTTACGGGAATTCATCTTCCATGTCAATCGGTTGCAACGGTTTTGGTTGCCCTGGTTGCAGCAGTACCACGGTGGCCCCCCAGCCCCCGGAATCCGGCGCCGCATCCTGAAAAGAAACCACCAGCGGATGCTTCCCCAGCAGGTTTCGCACCCGGTCTTTCAGCCGGCCGGTTCCCTTGCCATGAATCAGCCGGAGACGGGTTATGCCGCTGCCTGCGCACGCTTCCAGATATTCATGGAGCAGATCGGGAATTTCCTTCGGCGCAAAGGCATGCAGGTCGAGAACGTCTTCAATGGGAATATGAACCGGATCCATTTGGCTGCTCTTGCAATTCTCCGACGGAATCGGTAAACAGGATGAACATGAAACGCGACGGACGTCATCTCCGCCAAATCGGGACACCCAACAGACGATGAACACCTTCTTCTCCCCTGTCATGACCGCCGGCATCCTGACGATCGGCGCCTATCTTTTGGGATCGATTCCCTGGGGGCTGATATTCACCAGGCTGTTCACCCGGAAGGATATCCGCCGGGAGGGCAGCGGCAACATCGGCGCCACCAATGTACGCCGCACTGCGGGAACCCTTGCGGCCCTGCTGACGCTTGCCGGAGATGTCCTGAAGGGCGCGGTTCCCGTGCACCTGACCGGGCTTCTGGTTTTTCCGGAACCATTCCCCCGCGACGCGCTGACGGCCGCTGTTTCCCTGGCCGCTTTTCTCGGCCATCTCTACCCGGTTTTCCTCAAATTCAGGACCGGCGGGAAAGGCGTGGCCACGGCCGCCGGTTGCTTCGCCGTCCTCTGCCCCCAGGCCCTGCTCGTCGCCCTTACGGTCTTTCTGGTTGCCGCCATTGCCAGCAACCATGTTTCCGTCGGATCCATCGCCGCCATGCTGATCCTGCCGGCGGCCGTCTGGCATGGAGGCGCCCCGCCCATGACCGTCATGCTCGCCGCGGTGATATCCGTGTGGGTCATTGACCGGCACCGGGACAACATCCGGCGTCTGCGGCACGGGACGGAATCGCGAATCTGGAACCGCCGCAGATAATCCGCACCTGCGTTGCGCGGACTACGGCTTTACGCCGCGGCCCAGATCAGCGTCAGGAGTCCCGCCAGCACGAAAGTCGATTCCACCAGAAACGCCAGCCGGATGCCGCCGGCCAGGGCTCCGCGCTCATGGGCCAGGATAATGCCGAACATGACGGCGGGAATCATTCCCAGAACAATGCCCAGCGAGGAGATGAAACCGAGCCCGACCGCGGCGCAGAGAATCACCGCGAGCCCCATGGCCGTGTATTTCAGCAGGGTTCTGGTGCGCTCCTCCCCCAAAAAAAGCGGAATGGTTTCCCGGCCGACGATCCGGTCCCCCTGCATATCGAGGATATCGAAAAAGGCCGTCCGGATGAACACCATACCTGCGGACCAGACAAGGGCAAAAACGGTGGCCGGATACATGCGGCCGCTGATGGACAAGGCCGGCAGCAGGGCGGTGACGATCCCCCAGGCCAGGACAATGAGCACGGTCTTGGAGCCCGGGATGTCCTTGATGGAGCGGAAGGCCCTGGTCGAACGCCAGCCCGACCAGATCCGGACATTATACAACCCCCCCAGAACGCTCATGGCCAGCAAGACGAAAAAGGGCAGCGGTCCCATGGTGAAACCGATGGCCAGCCCGGCCGCGCCGGCAGCGGCGGCCATCAGGGTGAGGGCCACATGATGGTCCTCGTAAAAAGCGGCCCGATCCGGATCGTTATACCGGTCCGATTGACGTCCGGTGAGATGGTTGAAGGTGTGCATGGAAAGGATGTACAGGCATGCGATGAGCAGGGGCAGCAACTGCTCGCCCATGTTCTGGAGCTGGGTCGCCGTATAGGTCAGGCTTCCGGCCCCCAGGGCGATATAGAGGTTGCTGAACAGCAGCAACCGTTGCAGCGGATACAGCATCCGCCTTCGGCGCCGCTCTTTTTCAAAGGCCAGGGATTCCACCCGGCGGAAAACCCGGTTGATGATCCAGTTGGGCGTCGACGCACCCGCCGTGATGCCCACGGAGCGAATCGACGCCAGACATTTGGGATCGATATCCTCCTCGGTCTCGATGTGGTAGGCCGGCTTTCCGGTCTCCCGGGCCACTTCCGCCAGGCGTTGCGTGTTGCCGCTGTTGTATCCCCCCACCACGATCATCGCATCCACGGTTTGCGACAGCCGGTCGACCTCCGCCTGGCGTTTGTCCGTCGAATCGCAGATGGTGTTGAATATCCGATACTGGGGGTGACGGCGGGCGGCCCAGTCTTTCACCTGCTCGAAAAACTTCGTGTTCTGGGTGGTCTGGGCCACGATGATGGCCTGCTCGAACACCGGAAGGGCGTTCAGGGCCTCCAGGCTGTCGACCACATGACCTTTTTCTCCCGCGTAGCCCAGCAGCCCCACCACTTCCGGATGATCCCGATCTCCGATGATAATGACGGCAAAACCGCGCACAGCATGCTTGCGGATGATGGTCTGGACTTTAATGACCCGGGGGCAGGTGGCGTCGATAACCGTAAAGCCGGCGCGGGTCAAGGTTTCCTTGGTTTCCGGCGGAACGCCGTGGGCCCGGATCAGGATGGTGCCGTTGCCTTTTTCCGGAATCCGGTCCACGACGAAAATCCCCTTCTCCTCCAACAGCCTCAAGACCTGAGGATTGTGGATGAGGGGACCGTAGGAACAGATCGGCTCGCTCGTATTGTTGGAGGCGTCCAGGGACATTTCCACGGCCCGTCGAACGCCCATGCAGAATCCAGCGGTTTTGGCGACAACGATTTTCATTTGGCTCGCATGCCGGGAGCGGGGCGCATCATTCCAGCGGCTGCAGATACACGTTGTGATCCACCAGGGCCAGGGAGTGGATCCGGGCCTTGATGAATTTCTGCTCGCCGAAAATACTGACCAGACGCACACCGTCTCCTTCCGGTGAAACGGTGTCCACCGATTCCATGATCAGCTGATTCCCCTTTTCATTCATCAGATAGGCATTCGCTTCGCACATGTTTCATTTCCCTTGCAAAAGGGTTGCGGTCTTCCCGCAACCGGTTTTTCACGGCGCCGGCATGGTTTTTCCGGATGGCCCGGATAGCCTCAGAAGTTTCTCGATCAGCGCCTCGATGAGATGGGGCAGCGGCATGTCCGGCACCCCCGCCACGGTTACATTTTCCTGGGAAAGCGGCAGGATGATTTTCTCGGCGGGACTGCTGGCCACGGCTTCGGCCATCCGGGGCGTAACCTCGCCCATCATGGCATGGGCCATGAGGATGCCGATGGGGCAGATGATCACGTCCACCCGGGAACTGGTTCTGACAATGGCGTTCTCCCCCGAAGCCCCCCGATTCGCCCTGGCCTTCAACATCTGCGCGGTGGCGATGGCATTGGTGCCGAGAGCGATGATCTCGATTTCTTCTCCGGCGGTCTCCCGCAGTTTTTTGATCACGGCGCCGCCGATCCCGCCGCCCTGACCGTCGATCACGCATATCCGCTTCATGGTGCGTATTTCCTTTGCCGCCTGTCCGCCCGTCCGACCCGCCGCCGGGCCATGGTTCCGGAAGCGGGTGTCACACCGGCGTTACAGTTTTTTCAGTTTCACCTGATTCCGGCGTTCCCGCTTCGACCGCCTGCGCTGGGGTCCTTTCTTCCGGGTGGTCGGTTCCCAGCCGTTTTCCTCTTCCCCTTCCGCAACCGCCCCTTTGACGGCCGAATAGGAGGCCATGGCGAGCCGGTTTTCGAATTCCTCGGACGAAATCACCGCTGCCTGGCAGGTTTCCGCAAACCGCGTGATTTCCCTGTCCGAACTCACCACCAGCGCCCGTTCCTTTTCCCGGGCGAGCATGCGTTTGATCACCTCATCCGCGGATTCTCCCCGGCGGGAAAAGCGGATTCCGATCCCTTTCGCCCGGAGTTGCGGTTCAATAAAATCCGGCGCGCCGGCGGCGTCAAAAACCACCGTAATGGCATGCGGCCTGATTTTTTTATAGGCCGAAAGCATGTCGATCAGGGCTTCCCTGCCGAGCTGCATATCCTGTTGATCCAGGGAAGCGAGGGCCTGGGACTGACGAATCAGGTTGTAGCCGTCTATAATGATGTGGACCGACATGGTGGCATCAGGCGCCGATTCGGAGACATCAGTCTTTCTTCAGCAGCATGAGCAGACGATCGAGATCGTCGTTGCTGTAAAACTCGATTTCGAGTTTGCCCTTTTGCCCCTGTCGTTTGATGAGGATCTTGGTTCCGAAATGGCGCGACAGTTCCTCGGCAAGGCTTTCGAAATAGATTTCATCCGAACTTTTCGACGGCGCCGGGCGCTTCTCCTTTTCTTTTTTCAACCGTTTGATCAAGGCTTCGGTTTCGCGCACCGACAGCTCCTTGCCGACCACCACCTGCCATGCCGCCAGTTGTTGGGCCGCGGTTTCAACCCCCAGCAGGGCCCGGGCATGGCCCATGCTGATCCGCCCTTCCGACAGGCTCTTCTTGATCGGCTCCGGCAGCTGGACCAGACGCAGGAAATTGGCCACCGCCGACCGGCTTTTTCCCACTTTCCCCGCCACCTGGTCCTGGGTCAGATGGAACTCGTTCATCAGCCGCCGAAACGCCTCCGCCTCCTCCATGGGATTCAGGTTCTCCCGCTGAATGTTCTCGACGATGGACAATTCCAGCAATTCCGTGTCCGGAACATTCCGGACCACCACGGGCACCTGACGCAGCCCGGCCATTCGGGAAGCCCGCAACCGGCGTTCACCGGCGATCAACTCATAGCCGGTATCGGCCTTGCGGACGATCAGGGGTTGGAGGATCCCCTGGGTCTGAATCGATTGTTTCAGCTCGGCCAGTTCTTCCTCGGAAAAACGGATCCGGGGTTGAAAGGGGTTGGGGCGGATCAGGTCCACGTCGCATTGGAAAAAATCCTTCGCCGTCTGCTGGTCCATTTCGCCAATATCCGGAAACAGGGCGTCAAGCCCTCTGCCCAGAGCCACTTTTTTCTGTCCTTTCGGGTGGATTTCATTTTTACGGATCGTCATCGGCCTCGGCATCCTGATTACAATTCAGCGTTCACGGGTGAGTGCGCCGTTGGTTCTTCATCAACTCCCTGGCCAGGCCCATATAGCTGGTCGCCCCCACGGAAGCGGCGTCATGCAGCAGAATCGGTTTGCCGAAACTGGGGGCTTCCCCCAACCGGACATTGCGGGGGATTCTGGTTTTAAACACCAGCTCCTTGAAATGTTTTTCCGCATTATCGGCCACCTGGGACGACAGGTTGGTGCGTTTGTCATACATGGTCAGCAGGATACCGGCGATTTTCAGATCCGGATTGAGCTGCTGTTTTATACGCCTGATGGTCTGCATCAACTGCCCCAGCCCCTCCAGGGCGTAAAATTCGCTCTGGAGCGGAATCAATACCGTATCGGCCGCCGTCATGGCGTTCAGGGTCAGCAGACTGAGGGAGGGCGGGCAGTCCAGCACCACATACTCATACTCGCCGTTCACCCCCCGCAACAGGTTTTTCAGACACCTTTCCCGGGACGGATCGGCCATCATTTCCACTTCGAAGCCGATCAGTTCCACCCGGGACGGAATCACCCGCAGGTCCGGTATACCGCTTTCTACAATGATATCGTTTAGTTCGGATATACCGAGCATGCCATGGTACAGGGTCCGCTCCAGCATGCCCTTGTCGATGCCCACGCCGGTGGTGGCGTTGGCCTGGGGATCGCAATCCACCAGCAGGGTCCGCTTGGACGACATGGCCAGGGCGGCCGACAGGTTGATCGCCGTCGTGGTCTTGCCCACACCGCCTTTCTGGTTGGCTATACAGATAATTTGTGTCATAATCGGTTGCTCTACCATAAAATAACCGCTTTGAAAAGAACCTAAGATCCTGGTTCAGCCCGGCCAACCCGGAAGAGCGGTTCTGGACGTTATTGAACAGGAAACGGGCATATATGAAATTGTTCCGGATAACACCCCTGTCGGCGATCTTCCTCTTTACCGCCATCATCATGCTCTGCCGGCCGGCCTCCGCCATGACGGTCAAGGAAGAGGAAGAAATGTCCCATGAATTCATGCGGATGGCTGTCAGCCATTACCAGCTCATCGAAGACCCCATGATCAACGATTACGTCAAACGGGTCGGCAGGAAAATCATCGCCGTCATGCCGCCCCAGCCCTTCACCTTTCATTTTTATGTCGTCCAGGAAGATGTGTACAATGCCTTTGCCGGACCTGCCGGCCATATTTTCCTGCATAGCGGACTGCTGGAAGCTCTCAGTGGAGAGGATGAACTCGCCGGCATCCTGGCCCATGAAATCTCCCATGTTTCCTGCCGACACTTATCCGACATGATTAAAAAATCAAAACAAACGACCCTGGCCACCCTGGCCGGAGTCGCCGCGGGCATTTTTCTGGGAGCCGGCGGGGCCGCGGCGGCGGGCTCCGCCGTCACCATCGGCTCCATGGCCGCCGGCCAGTCTCTCAGTCTGGCCTACAGTCGGGAAAACGAAATCCAGGCGGATCAGAACGCCCTGCAATATCTGGCCAAAGCCGGGTACTCCGCTTCCGGTCTGCTGGAAAGCCTGAAAACCATCCGCGCCAAAACCTGGTTTGGAACCGACGAGGTGCCCTCCTACCTCATGACCCATCCGGCGGTGGATGACCGCATCACCTATATCGGCTCATGGGTCACGGCCCATGAAACAGGGCCGCACCAGCCTTCGGACCAATCCCGGAACGATTTCTCCCGGATGAAAACCCGACTGCTCGCCCGCTACGGCGACAAGCAGGCGGTTTTGAATAAATTCGCCGAGGACAGCCGGAAGCATCCGGAATCCGCCATGATTCAATATGGCTATGGGTTGGCGCTGGCCAGAAACGGCCAACACAAGGAGGCCATTGCCCATCTCCGCAACGCGCTGGAGAAAAAGCCGTTTGATCCTTACATCGTCCAAGAATTGGGCCGGATCTATTTTCTCGAAGGGCAGTACGAAAAAGCCCTCGCCATGCTGGGCACCAACAGTCCGTCCCAGCCCTTCGATCCTGAAAGCCGTGTTTACCTGGGCCGGACCCAGGCGGCCCTTTCCCTGTATTCCGAGGCCATCGCCACCCTGGAAGAAGTCACGGCCCAGAAGCCGGATTACGTCATGACCTATTATTATCTAGGCGAAATACACGGGAAGGAGGGCCGACTCGGCAACGCCCATTATTATCTGGGAATTTACTACCGCAAAAAGGAAGATTATCTCAATGCCGATTTCCATCTCAAGACGGCCGTGAAACAATTGACGGATCCGGCCCTGATCCGCGAGGCCGAGAAACTGCTCAACGAGGTCCGGCAGATGGAAGCCATGGGGATGACGGGCATGTTTTGACGTCCGCGCTGGCGAAGAAGGACCGGCGGCAACTCCGCCGCCGGGAATCCGGGACAGCTCTAGTTGCTGTCGAAATGGGAAAAATGCATGGTGAACGTTCCGCGTCCCTGGGTGGCGGATCGCAAGGATGTGGAATACCCGAACATCCGGGAGAGGGGCACCACCGCCTTGATCAGCTGGATGCCGGTTTTGGGATGGATGGACTCGATTTTCCCCTTGCGCGCATTCAAATCCCCGATCACTTCTCCCATGAACGTCTCCGGAACGAATATCTCCACATCCATAATGGGCTCCAGAAGATAGGGTCCGCCCTTGGACAGGGCCTCCTTGCAGGCCATGGACGCGCTCACCTTGTACGCCAGGGGCGTACCCTGGGAGTCCTTGTAGGACCCACCCACCAGGGTCGCCGCCACATCCACCACCGGGTATCCCATCAACGATCCGCTTTCGAAAGACTCCATGACGCCGGCCTGGATGGCGGGGATAAAACTTTCCGGTATCGCCTCGGGGGCCGCAACGGAAGTAAATTGATTTCCGGAACCCCTGGGCAGGGGACGCAACCGGAGGGAAACTTCCCCGAAATGCTTCTGCCCGCCGACCTCGCGGTCGAACACCATGGTGGCTTCGGATTCCGCGGCAATGGTTTCGCGATACACCACCTGGGGTTTGCCCACATTCACGCTGGTATTGAACTCCCGCTGCATCCGGCTGATGATGATCTCCAGGTGCAGTTCCCCCATACCGGACAGAATGGTCTGCCCGGTATCCTCATCCTCCTTGACCTGCAGGGTGGGGTCTTCGGCCATGAACTTTTCCAGCACCTGTTTCAGTTTTTCCTGGTCGCCATGGGTTTTGGGTTCCACGGCCATGGAAATCACCGGCTCGTAGAATTCCATTTTCTCCAGCAGCACCGGCCGGTCCATACTGCACAGGGTTTCGCCGGTGGAGGAATCCTTGAGTCCGACCACGCCGACAATGCTGCCGGCGCCGGCTTCCTCGATCCGCTCTTTTTTATTGGCATGCATTTTCAGGATACGGGAAAGCTTTTCCCTGGTCTTCCGGGCCGGATTGTAAACCTCCTCGCCGGCCTTCATCCGGCCGCTGTAAACCCGGACAAAGGACAGCTTGCGACCCTCCATCATGGCGACCTTGAAAATCAGCGCCGTGAACGGGCCGGTCTCCCGGGCCTCACAGGTAACCACGGCACCCGTTTCCGGATGGACGCCCTTGATGGGCGGCACTTCCAACGGACTCGGCAAAAATGCGGCGATGGCGTCCAGCAGCGGCTGGATACCCTTGTTCTTCAAGGCGCTGCCGCATAGAACCGGAACCAGCTTCAGGGAAACGGTGGCCCGCCGGATGCTGTCCAGCAACTTTTCCCTGGAGATGGGGTTTTCGGCCAGATAGTCTTCCATGATGCCGTCGTCGAAATCCGCCAGGGTTTCGATCATCCTGTCCCGATATTTTCGGGCCAGCTCCGTCTGCTCTTCCGGAATATCACGCGTGGCGTATTGGGCGCCCAATGAATCGTCATCCCAATAGATTTCCCGATTTTCAATCAGATCGATCACCCCGGAAAATCGGTCCTCGATCCCCACGGGCAGCTGCAGAATCAGGGGCAGGGCATTGAGGCGGGTCTTCATCATCTCCACGGTGCCGAAAAAATCAGCTCCCACCCGGTCCATTTTATTGATAAAACCGATTTTGGGCACCGCGTATTTGTCGGCCTGGCGCCAGACCGTTTCCGATTGGGGTTCCACCCCGCCCACGGCGCAAAACACGCCGATGGCGCCGTCCAGGACCCGCAGGGAACGTTCCACCTCGATGGTGAAATCCACATGGCCCGGGGTATCGATGAGCTGGATATCGTGGTCCTTCCACTGGCAGGTGGTTACCGCGGAGGTGATGGTGATGCCCCGTTCCTGTTCGTCCGGCATCCAGTCCATCACCGCTTCACCGTCATGCACCTCACCGATTTTATGGGACTTGCCGGTATAATACAAAATCCGTTCCGTCACCGTGGTCTTGCCGGCGTCGATATGCGCGATAATTCCTATATTTCTGATCTGATTGATTCTGCTCTTCTTCATCTCACCAGCACCATGTCGGCCGAATGGGCTGCGACAAGATCGACATGCCCCGCCAAAGTGACCGCTTCCCGCCCGTTGATCAGTATCTTGACCCGCGTGATTTCCGGAACATTCAACACCAGGGAATTGACGATGGAAAAAACCGTCAGATACTCCGTGGTCACTCCTCCCGGATGATCCTCGCCCACCGCTTCGGATAGATCCACATAGGAAACACCCTCGTTCGAGAGGTAGAAACCGTTCAGAACCGTTCGTTCGGGAAGGGTCCGGACAAGACCCTTGGTCGGTCCATGGATCAACGCCTCCACGATGCGCCGCCCCAGGGAGGCGGCGTCGTCGGAATGCCGCAACAGTTGCTCCTCCGTTTTCAGGCAGGAATTTCCCGCATCACCGAAATACAGCTTGACCCGCGTTTCCCTCTGGTCCAGATGAAGGCCCGACCGGATCCGGCCGACAACCTTTCGGCCCGGGATGGCTGTTGTCAAAAGGGTTTCCTCCACCGGCCTGCTGATGACCAGATAGACACCGACACCGGCGCCCAGCAAACCGATAACAACGGAAATCCCCGCCCACATCAATATACGGCGCATCCCTGATCCTCAAATCGTGCAGCGCGGCCGAAGATGGTTTTCAAGACGCCCGGGTCGCTCTTTTTTCCTGTCGTTTTCCCAAGGCGCTTCCATCGCCCGGTTGCGGCGATCCAACCGTCACGCGTCAAAGGATTTGAATTTTTATGCCAAAGAGCGGGGGATGTCAAGAAGGAAGCGGGACCGGTAAAATGAAAACACTTGTAAAAAGAAAAAATTGTCGTAATATGATATTCTTTGTATTTCATTGGCGGAAGTAATGAACCAGCGGAAAGTCCGACCGATAGATGAGCAGACACGTTTCCAGTGAGAAAAATGCGGCGCTTGTGGCGGATTGGCAGGCGTTGCGCCGGATCTTCCTGAGACCGGAAAATGACGCTGCCCGGGCCACTCTGTTGAAATACATGGAGCAGATTCTTTTCGGGCTCCATGATTTTTTAAAAGAGCATGTGGGCATCACGGAAGAAGCCAGCCTGAAAAACCTGGCGGATCGCCATGTAAAGACCCGCATCGGCAAACATCCTGAAAAAAAATTGGCCGCGGTCATCACGGATCTGGTCCAGAATATCGCCCCCCATGCGGTCAACGTCGCCTCACCGTATTTTGTCGGCCACATGACCTCCGCGATACCCTTTTTCATGGTGCATCTGAAAACCATCGTGGCCGCGCTGAATCAAAACGTGGTCAAACTGGAAACATCCAAAGTGGTTTCCATAGTCGAAAAACAAGTCCTGGCCAAGCTGCACCGGCTGATCTATGACCGCAGCGAATCCTTCTACAATACCCATGTTCAGAACACCCACACCACCCTGGGAGCCTTTGTGGAAGGCGGCACGACGGCCAACCTGACCGCCCTCTGGGTGGCCCGCAATACCCTGCTGGCGCCGAAAAAAGGCTTCCGGGGCATTGAAAAAGAGGGGCTTTCGGCCGCCTACGCCGCCTATGATCTCCAGCGCTGCGTGGTGCTGGTTTCCAGACGCGGCCATTATTCCCTGCGCAAGGCCGGCGGTCTGCTGGGAATCGGCAATGAAAACGTCATCGCCGTGGATGTGGATAAACATCACCGCATCGACACCCTGCAATTGCGGAAACAGATCGACGCGCTTCTCGCGGAGGGACGCACCCGGATAATGGCCGTGATCGGCATCGCCGGAACCACCGAAACCGGTTCCGTTGATCCCCTGCGGGAACTGGCCGGAATCTGCCGGGAGCACGGCATCCATTTCCATGTGGATGCCGCCTGGGGCGGTCCGGTGCTCATGTCGGAAAAATACCGACATCTCCTGGACGGTATCGAACTGGCCGACTCCGTCACCATCGACGGCCACAAACAGTTTTACATGACCATGGGTTGCGGCATGGTGTATTTTAAAAACCCCCGCAAAATGGATGCCATCGCCTATCATGCCAATTATGTCAATCGCCCCGGTTCCGTGGACCTGGGCATCAAATCCCTGGCCGGCACCCGGGAGGCCAACTCCCTGGTGATGGATTGCGCCCTCAAAATCATGGGAACCCAGGGCTATGCGCTTCTTCTGGAACACGGCATTGAACTGGCCAAACAATTCGCAGCTGAAATCAGTCGACGGCCGCTTTTCCAGCTGGTCACCGCACCCACGCTGAACATCCTCACCTACCGCATCTGTCCGCCCCAGATGCAGAAAGAGTTGTACAGCGGCCCCGGAACCCTCCGGAAAAACGTCAACAAGACCCTCAACGCCATCAATCGAACCGTCCAGCGCATCCAACGGGAAGCCGGGCGCAGCTTCGTCTCGCGCACCACCTTGAACCGCCGGTCTCCGGATGCCGAAATCGTGGTGCTGCGCGTGGTGCTGATGAACCCCATGACGGATATCGCCATCCTGAACGACATCCTGGACGAACAGGAAGCAATCTACCGTTCCCGTTTTTCCCAGCATGACGGATTCCAGGCCGATCCGGAATAAAGCGGCACCCTGTGCTCCGGATGGTGCGGGATGGGTTTGACATCCCCCGGCCCGTCGGTTATAAATCAATCAATCTGTATCCTGTTACCGGCAGGGGAGACACCGGAAGGAACCGGAAGCCGGAAAGCCGATCACCACCTGGAGGAGTCAGCGAACCATGGGAAAACATACCGAGAAATACCATTTCGTCATCGTCCCCGCCCTTGTCTGCCTGCTGGGGATTCTGATCACGGCGCCCGCCGCCTTGGCTGAAAAATATACCCGAGACAACCGTTGTGGAGACAACAAAATAACGGTTGTCAGCGGCTTTGCCAAAAATGTGGGATTCAAGGATATCGACCAGGTGGTCGTGGCCACCGTGCCGGCCGGAAAAAAATTCATCCTGACGGACGTCGTGGCGGACAGGTCGGTGAGAACCTTCAGCTTCTCGATTTCCGACAAGATCAGCCTGAGTATCAATATCAATGAATACAAGGTGGACCAAAGCCCGGCCTGGCATTTCAATTCCGGGATACCGTTCAAGGCCGGGGAAAAAGTGGTGGTCAGCAAAGTGGATGGGTCCGGAAACGTTTTCATCTCCGGCTACCTGGTGGACGATAAATAGCCTTATTTCTCCGCCGCGGTCCCGTCTTTGGTTTCCCGCGGTTCGATGGTCAGAAGCTCCACCTCGAAAATCAGGGTTTCATTGGCTTTGACTTCCCCCCTGGGGCCCGCCTGCCTTTCCCCATAGGCCAGCTGCGGCGGCAAAAAAATCCGATAGATGCTGCCCACCGGCATGAGCTGGAGAGCTTCGGACCACCCGGGCAAAACAGCATTGACCGGCACAACGGTGGGTTTATTCCGGTTGTAGGAATTATCGTATTCCTTGCCGTCTATTTTCATGGCCCGGTATTGAACGCTGACGCGGTCATCGGCCGTTGGGACGGGGCCGTTTCCCTGGAGCAGGATTTCATACTGAAGTCCGCTGGCCGTGGTCTTGATCCCGCTTTTTTTCCGGTTCTCCGCAAGAAACGCCGTCCCGGCCGCCAGGTTGCGCTCCGCGACCTCCTTCGCTTCCCGTTCCCAGGCGGCGCGTTCCCCGTCGGCGATCCGCTTTTTCACTTCCGCCGCTTCCCGGGGCGTCAGCAGGGGCGTTTTTTCCCGGAAGCCGTCTTCCACGCCTTTCAGGAAAACCGCCATATCGATCCGGGTGCGCAGTCCTTTCTTGAGGGCCGTGGCCACATCGAGCCCCATGACATAGCTGAATTTCTGGGAATCCGTTTCCAGGTTCGTCACGGGTTGTTTTCCATTTTCTTCCGCCGCGCAGGTGACGGCCGTCAGCAGCAAGGCAATCGCGATCGGCGCGATATGGCGTTTCATCCGGCACTCCCTTTTTATTATTTTTGAACCATCTGGATGCATCCTGTCTGGCTTGCCGGGTCTATTCCGTCGAATCTATATTTTCCGGCCCTCCCGCGGCATGGCGTTACCTGTATCACGTTTACCTTGATTAGGCAAACGCTGATCCGGATTCGTTTCCAGGTGGCGGGTGCGCTATTTCGCAAGCAACCGCCCTGGCTGTGGCGCCAAGACACAAGCGGATCAATCGATTTTCCAGATGATCTGCTGGGCACCGCCCGGCGGGCCGGGTATATCGGAAGACGCGCCCTCCGCTCCGGCCTCGTCCCCCTGTTCCCCTGCGCCGACAATGCGGCCGCCGGCGCTCACAAAGGCGGCTGCATGCCCTTCGCGGGTGATGATGCGCACGCCGGAGGGAATGCGGCTGTTCTCCACAAGGGTATGGGTATCCTGCACATTGTTCGCATCGGTGCCGTCTAGCACGGGTTCGTGGACCCGGTCCATGTTCATGGCCGCCTTGCCGAAGGAATATTCCAGGCCGTAGATCCGGGCGTTGCCCTTGGGGTTGCAGGGATCGCCGAACACCGGTTGATAGGTTGTGAAAAAGACATTGCTGTAAAACAGCGTGACCGCGCTCAGCACCATTTCCGCAGTATGGTCGGTTCCGTCCTGGGTGCAATCGCCGATCCCGCCCATCACCTTGTACCAGCCCCGGGCCTTCTCGCCGGTGACCGGATAGTCGGTATCGCCGTACATGATATCGTGGAGTTCTTCCTTCGCGGTATTGTCGGCGGCTCCCAGGCTGCCGTTCAGATCCACGTCGGCATAGTCGTCCAGCTCGTCGCAGGTCAGGTTCAGCA
The DNA here is from genome assembly GCA_049320885.1 of Thermodesulfobacteriota bacterium. Taxonomy (GTDB): domain Bacteria; phylum Desulfobacterota; class Desulfobacteria; order Desulfobacterales; family SURF-7; genus DYJD01. The sequence continues at coordinate 101,661 of JBMORA010000027.1, forward strand.
GGTCGGTTTCATCCGCCGGAGTGCCGGTATCGGCCACCGCGTAAAAGCGGTTGTCGTAACTGGGAATATACCGGGGATGCTCCCGGTCGCCGGTTCCGTAGTAAAGCATGGGGTAATCGGTCCAATCGCATCCGTAATAGGATACATCCGGGGAGTAGAAGGCCTTGCGCCCCTTGTCCGCCGGATTCAGGGCCGCCGGGCCGCTGAGGGCCTCCACCGCATTGTCCTGATTGGAGCCCGGGTTGGCGCTGAACACCCGGGAGAGCAGCCACTGGTCGGCCCGCAAGTAATCATGGGACACCTTCCAGACCGTGCCGTAAATATCGGTGATATAGACCAAAAGGCCCTGGTTGGTCTCGATCACCGTGGGGTCCGCGGGAAAACAGAATTTCATGTCGTTATCCGTCTGGCTCGTTCCCGTCAACAGATCCGCCGCATCATAGGTGGCTTTAAACCGCAGACTGCCGTCGGACAGGTTCACCACGAAAATGCCCCGGCCCTTTCCGTTCATGGTCGGGTTATAATAGTCGTAACTGCCGTTCCGATTGGCGTCGGTGTAGGTTTCGGTCCCGGAATTGAAAACGCCGTTGCCGTTGTCGTCCGTCCAGGGCTCCGGGTAATTGTCCTCCTGATTGTCATACCCGCCGCCGAACACCACCACGTCGGTGGTGTTTCGGATGTTGGCGCCGGTCTGGATCCTGGCCACCATGGGTTTGGACCAGCTATGGCCGAGTTCGTGGAAATCCCCGCCCACGCCGCCTTGAATCCGCCATTTGACCGTCCAGTTGGCCGGGTTCGGATCGGTCACGTCCAGGGCCCAGTAACTGCGGCCGCCCCGGCGCTGGCCGAAAACCAGGGTCTGATGGGTGTATTCGCCGCTGTCCATGACCCCGTCGCCGTTGCTGTCGTGGAACGTCCGGGAACGGTGCACCACCGCCGATCCGTCCAGATAGTATTTATGCACCGACGGATCGGCAAAATTCTTCAGCTCGCCCAACAGGTCGCCGGGAATGAAGGCCCAGACCTCGCTGCCCGGGGGATAGACAACCCCGCCGATGGTGGTGTCGGCGCTGGAGGCGGAATCCGCGTCATCCACGAAGACGTGAAGCATACCGTCATTGGCGCCGATGACCAGTAGGCGGTGCAGGATGGCGAAATTCTCATCAAAATAATCGACCACCAAGGGTTCGGAATGAATCATGTCGCCCAGAATCCACTCCCGCTTGCCCAGGGGTTTGCCGTCGGTGGCCTCCGAGTAGGTTCCCGGGTCGCCGTCGGCGTCGCCGGCTGAGTAGGTATAGCCATACACATAGTTGATGATCTTGTCCCGCAGGTTGTTGTTGGCCACCCCGAGATCTTCCTTGGTGATGGTGTCCGCCTGGCCGGCGTTGCCGTCCCGAAAGAAGCGCACCATGTCCGTGGATACGGCAGGATCCTTGCAAGTATATATATTCCGGAAATCGTAATACGGTCCGGCGGCCATGCTGACAGTGGAAAAATTCATCATCAGAACTTCGCCCGCGCCGCCGGCGCTCACGTCGCCGCCATCCGTTGTCGTGGACCAGTGGGATACGGAATTGGCTTTGAACTGCCCGCTGCATTCGGTGGCATTGTCGCCATTTTGATCAACCACCACCCATTCCGGATCGGGGCGGCCGCAATCGCTTCTGTCCTTCCATTGCAGGCCGTATTTTTTCAGGTTGCCGCGCCAGCTTTCGCCTTCCTCCGGCAGCGAAAAAGCCATGTACAGACTTTCGCCGCTCTGGGTGCGGTTACTTTGGTCCACGGACACCACCGGCACCGTGAAGGATACGGCGGATGATATGACCGTTCCCAGACGCTGAAAGGCGTTGATCAGCTGCGGCCGGTTGTAAGCCGAAAGATAGACACCGTTACCGGAAGCGGCGACATCGCCCAGCAGGGGATTGTCTAGGCCGAAGCCGATGACATGCAGGGAATGTTTCCAGCTGGCCTGGTGAAACATCCAGTGGGCCGCGTCATCGGCATGGTCGCCTCCCGGCCAGTTGTCTCCGTCACCGTAACTGGCACAGCCGCCATAGCCGGATGCGCAGAAACCGAAAGTCGGATTCGGATACGCGGCGGCCTCGGCATCATTGATCCGGCTCCAATCGGAATCCACGGTGGTATCGCCAGCGGCGGAACCATCGGTCATCAGCAGAAGGTAATTCCGGGCGCAGGCGGCGCCATCCCTCCTTTCGTCCAGATACAGCTTGTCACTGTTGTAGGCATCCTGGATGGCGGCGCCCATGGAACCGCCGCCGGCCTGGAGACCGGATATCCGCTCCATGATCGTGTCGAAAGCCGTGCCCAGGGGGGCCAGAACGGCGGCGCCGCTGATCCCGCCGGATATGGTCAGACCCCAATGGATGGTGCCCCGGTTTTCCGCCACCACCTGTCTTATGACGGCCTTGACGGTATCCAGGCGGGATTGAATCTTCCCTCCCGCACCTTCGCCGACACAGTAGCTGCTGCGCCAGGCCTTATACCGGTCCACGGGGTAGGCCCCTTCCGCGGTACAACCTTCCAATTCAGGAGCAACATGAAAATCCTCCACCAATTTGAGAAAATTGATCCAGTTTCCAGTGGCAAACACATAGATCCGCCTGCCGGCGCATAATTCGGCGCCGTCGCTTTCGGCGGTGAATTCCAGGGCTGCTCCGGATTTTTCGAACAGACCGGAAAAATAAAACCCACCGGCTTTGAGCATACCCCGGAAACCCCGATCGAGGGATTCCCCGGTTTCGGATTCCCTGATCACCTCCGTGGCTGCAATATCCCGGAAATTGGGCAAGACCGCCCCCTTGACCGTCGACGGCACGGCGACGGAGTTGCCGTCCATATCCCGGAGTTCGCCGGTGGGAAACAACACCTTGCCGTCGGCGTTGGTTTCGATGGTGTCCATATCCGTCACATCCCACCAGACATTGGCGCGGCTCCTTGCCGGAATGACGGCGTGACGCAAGAACGGCAGACGCTTGTTGGCGACCGGGTCGGTTTCCGAACCGATGTTTTGCAAGACATCGCCGATGACGGCCGCATGGCGCTGCCCGCCGTCGGAATCCGTATAGGGTACAATCCGGTACTCCACGCAGGTGCTCACCAGATATATCCGGTCCGGGTCCAGACGGTCGTAGTCCGCGCCTTCCCCATCGCTGTCCCACCAGGAGGAGCCGTTGCGACCGTGGTTTTCGTCATAGGCCAGGTTTTCATCGATCATCCATTTCATGAGGGCGCCGTACTGAATGGCTTCATCATATACAGGCCAGCTCATGCTGCCGGAAGCATCCACGACCATCATGGCGTTGTTCTTGACGGAGGACCGATGGACATCCAGATCCTCCGCCGCGGCATCGAAAAAAATCACCAATGGAATCAAGCAGCTCACAAGCGCTGTCTGCATTTTTCTTTTGGCAATCGCATTCTTCATGGGTACGGCCTTTCCGAGGATGTCGCTACCCCCTTATCGGACAACGAGTTGAAAATAATCATGGGATCAACCAGCAGACCGGGGAACAGCCGCCGATTCATGCCGGGTCGATCCATCCTGCCCGCTATTTTTGGAAGGTGGGTAAAAAACGATGAAACGGTAACAAGCTCTTTTCAGGTCGGACGCCTGAAAACCTCGGCGGAACATATGGATACAGGATGTGAACTTGTTACGCGACTGTCGAAATGCTGCCTGAACGGTGGGATAATACGTCCATTCGCTGTATCGCCATCCTTACTTCATTTTTGCATTCATTGCAACAAGCACCGGGTAAAAAAAAAAGGCCGCGCCCATGTCTGGACGCGGCCTTGTTGTTGAAGGTGTCTTTTTAGGCAATCAGGTCGATACCGGTCGCCATTGCCGTTCCGCTATTGGGGAATTTCCGGCGACCATGCCTCGCGAGCCCCCGGGACCACTTTGATGACCTCAATTCTACGGGCATGCGGACGGTTGTTCAAGGGCATTTCATAGTCGATCCAGGCCCGGCATGGATAGGGAAGTTCCGCGAGGGGAATCTCTTTCAACACCGGTACCGGATTCCCATCGGGAATGAACACGCGCGTCGACGTATAGACCACAAATTGCTGCGTCTCGGACTCGACACAATCCGGGCGCTTCTTGACAATGGTGACTTCCACGCGATTTGTCTGGACGTACCTGTCATCGGTCCTCACCAATTCATCCTCCTGTGCCAGGATCAGACACGGCATGATGAGCAACATCAAGGAGATGATCCAAATCCGGCAGGGGAAGTGAACTGTCCTTTTTTCATTCTGGTTCGCCATTGTATTCTCCTTCTGGCCGAAAATAATGTCTTTTACCGGCATGGTCTCTAGTTGCCGCGCCAATAGGTCAAACCGCTTTTGATATTGAAAACCGGATCCACGTCAATGGCAATAATCTCCCCGGTACTTTGCTGGACAAAGGCGGTAGCGCCTTCCTCCCGGCCCACATGGATGCCGACACTCGGCGGCGGCGCCCCGACCATGCTGGCCGTATTTTTCGGGGCCACGATGGAATAGGTTTCATTGTCATAGGTCAGGGTTCCATAGATCTGGTTTCGCAGGATCGGCTGGAAATATGCCGTGCCCGTTTCGAAATACAGGGCGTAAAAGCCCGAAGTTCCGCCGAACTGGCAGGGATCGTCAACGGGCGTGTAGGAGGAGGCGATACTGACCCCGCCCAGCAACGCGGGTTTGGAGGTGATCCTCTCCGACGGGGAGCTTCCCCCGGCGGCTGTCAGGGGATGATACCAGCCGTCGAATTCTCCGAGTACATACTTGGTCAATGTTTTCCATTCGCCGTCGGGGCCGTAATCCGGGGTGGAGCCATCATTGAACGGGATATCGCTGCCGGCTTCGAAAACCATGTTCTGCCCGGTGGCGGGCGCGAAACCGATCCGCACCGTGGCGGCGTTGAACAGATCGGCCATGGTCAATGTCTTGGCAATCGCCAGGCTGTGATAATATTCGCCTCCATCCACGATCCCGTCGCTGTTCGTGTCGTAAGCCTTGTTGAAGAACGGATCCCGCAGACCGTAATAATACTGTTGCAGGGTGTCCTTGCGGTCGTCAAAATCCGGAATGGTATCGGATGTATCGGGCCAACTGGTGGACGAATTGGTCCAGTCCGGGTCGCCGAATTTCCCCAGGAAACGACCGGTACCGAAATAAACCCAGACATCATCGAGGGTACCAATGCTCAGGGCCGGGGAGCCGCTGATGGGCTGGTCGCCGGTGAACAAGGTCGACAAGACCCAGGTCGTGGGATCCTCGTTGTAATCCACATCGGCCGGCAATACACCGGCCCCCCATTCACACGGGCTGCAGGGGATGCCCACCCGGTAAATTTTCCCCTTCCAACTGGCCCGGCCGCTGTTATCCGTGGTGTTGTTGGTGTTGGCATCGTAGGTCTCGCCGAAATAAGCCGAATCCACGCTGTAGTTCAGGTTCTTGTCCAGGGCAACGGGAGCGCCGAAAAACGCCTCGGTTTCAGCGGTCTGGAACAGCCAGTCGTTGGCCGCCGCGGTGGTCACCAGTCCCGCGGAATTATAGGGCTGACCGGTCTTCAGATCCACCACGAAAATCCTGCCGGCCTGGTTCGACCAGCCCGAGTATTCCGTGGGTCCGGAGCCGAAAACCGCATACCAACTTTCGTCCACCTTGACGATGGCGGGCATGGCATTGGTGAACCCGATATTGTCGTAGGTTCGTTCCCAGATCAGGGTCGGATTCCGGGGGTCGGTGATGTCGATCAGCGTGTAGGTCGGATAAAAATGCCGGGTGTCATTGGCGCTGCCGTCATAGGCGAAATCCTCGTTTTCGCACCAGATGTGCTTGCCGCCCATACCGAGGCCCAGCAGCATGAAGGTTCCCCAGTTGTCGTGATTCAATTCGCTGGCCAGATCGGCATCCGGGTAATGGGTGTCGTCCGGAAGGATCTTGGCTTCGAAGATTTTGGGCTTCAGGTCCACATAATAGGTATGGCTGTAGGCGGGCGACGCCAGCCATTTGAGATGGGGCAGCAGGGACTGGGGGATATAGGCCCAGATTTCATCCCCGATATTTTCGGAAGCCGGAGCGGCGGCCGGCTTGACATATTCACCGGTGTCGCCGTCATATATCCACGACGTGAAGGCGTGCAACATGCCGTCGTTGGCGCCCACATAGATGACGGTCTCCCGGTCCCGGAAGGCGTCATAATACGTCTGATAGGAGGAGTCCTTATAGATCAGGTGGAAGTTTTCCACGGGCTTGGCCACGGTCACCGGCGTGGAGTGCACGATATCGCCCAGTTTCCAGACCTTGTCCTCCTGGTTGATCAGCATGGTGCGGGTACGGCAGCCGGCGATGTCGATCCCGCGGATGTAATTGATTAGATTGATCACCCGGGCGTCATGGCTGCCGCCGAGATAGCTGTAGGCGGCCCCGTCCCGGACCCCCAGATACGGTTTCAGATAATAGGCCGCGTCGGAATTGGGAATGGTTCCGAGCGAAGCCACGGCGGTACTGGCGGCGAATCGGACCACTTCGCCGCTGGTGTCAAAATGATCCGCATCCGCGGCCACGGTTTTGTCGCCGTCCTTGTCGATGAACGTAAAGATCTGGCGGTCGGCCGCGGGCATTTCCACCAGGTTGTTGCCGGCCTCGAACAGCGAATTGACTTCGTCCAGTTCGATTTCCTCATAGGCATAGTCGCCCGCCACCCCCACGTTTTCGCAATCATAGTGGTTTGTGTACCGGGGATGGGCGGTGAAACGTTTGACCCTGGTCTCCGACACCAGGCTGTCATAGAAGAATTCAATGATTTTATCCGTGCTGTCGAGACTCAGTTTGTGATCGTGGTTGCTGTCCTCCCGCAGATTGCCGCAGGGGTCGATCCACAGGGAGTGCATGTACCCCGTCCAGGTGATTTCCCGGCCGCCGCTGGTGACCGAGGGCTTGAAATACGCCTGGGTCATGTTGCCCTCGCCTTCCTCGTTGGTGGCCAGAACCGAGGCGGCCGTGCCCGAGGAGGCCCGTTTCAGGATATCGGTGATGGCCCGCAGGATCTCGTTCTGGAGCAGATAGCCGTCATCGGCCTCGTAGTAATTGTCCGGAATACCGTCGCCGTCCTCATCCCATTCCGTGCGGTCGGCCGCGGGCGAGGTCGTGCTGCCGTCCGGCCGGTTGTTGTTGTTGCGGTCGGTGAAACCGCCGTTGCGCGCCGCCTCCATCAGCAGGTTCCTAGCATTGTCCACGCCGCTGCCGAAGGCGGCGTACACCGGATACAAAAGGATATTCTGGATGCCGGCCTTGTCCGCCCGCAGGTCGTTGGCCCGGGCATACAGGGCCACGTCCTTTAGAAAATCCGTGCCGCCGGTGGCGAACCCGGTCCGGTTGGAATCGTCACTATACCCCGAGCTGTCTTCCGGCGTCAGAAAGATATCCGTATCGTCGGCGTAATCCTCCAGGTAAGTCGGCACCCAGCCGTCCTTGGTGGATTCGCCGTCGGTGAGCAGCAGTACGAAGTTCTTGGCGCAGGTCTCGGAATTGTCATAGGGGTCGAAACCTTCCTTGGCGCAGCCGTTGGGAAAGCGCAGGGTCGTGTCCGCGGCCTGGGCCCGGAAATGCTGCATGGCCACGTAATAACTTTCCCCCAGGGGGGTCCAGGTGTCGCAGTCCTGATTGGCCATATCCGCGATCATGGTGGCAAAGGGGCTGTGGCCGATGGCGTGCTGGACCGAGCCGCCGTTGTCCTTGTCGTTGACCCCGGTGGTGTAGCCGTCGGAGTTGAACCACATATTGCCCCAGCGGGCCTTGCCGCCCACCTTCTGCATCACGCCGCCAATCCGATCCCCAATCCCGTCGCCGTCACTGTCGTAAACATCCTCGGGCTCCAGGACGGGGTCCTTCTGGACCCGGATATTGAATTTGTTCGTGTTGGCGGTGTTCCAGGGCGAATTGTCCGTGTCCACGTAAATGGTGCCGTTCTCCACCCCGTACCAATTGTCCCCCGAATAGGGCGCCAGCCCCTGGGCCGAGGCGTTGGTGATATTGTACAGGTGCTGGTACCCGGAAACCGATTCCCCCTGGAGCTGCATGGCGCCGGTGCCCTGGGTGCTCAGGGCCGAACCGCCGGTCATGACCTTGCGGACCACGTCGATGCGCTTCATGGTGAGAAAATTGAGGAAGTTGCCGGACCAGGTGCCGGCCGCGTCGTCGATGACGAAGATATTGCTGTCGTAGCGGTATTTGTGATACGGGCTGAAATAGCCGTAATAGGTGCTGCAGTCCGACGACCATTCGATATACAGCTTGGGGGCGTTGGCGGCGCCGCCGTCATAGCTGTAGGCGTCGGCCTCGCCGCTGCCGGTGAGGATGAAGGCGATGTTGTTGCCGGGATTCCAGCCCTGGCGGTTGACGATTTCGGAAACGATGGCCGTCACCGCCGTGCTGTTATAACTGGTTCCGGTGGTCCAGGCCCCGGTGTTCCAGGAAACCGAGGCCGTGGTGGTGGCCCGGTTGGAAATATTGTAGTTGGAGGTGCTGAAGGTGCCGGGATTGTCGTTGGCGTGGGCCTTGATGGTGAGGCTGGCCCCGGCCTTGTTGCCGTTGGCCTTGAACTGTAGATAGGCATTGGTGATGGCCGCGCCCCGGGGGATGCGGATGTTCTTGAACCGCACGCCCGCGATGGTCTGGCCCAGGTCCAGCACGGTGCTGTTGGTGGATACGGAGTGGGCGGACGTACTTTCCTCGGCGTCGTCCGTGGAGGTGCCCACCTGGGCCCACTGGGGGCTGCAGTTGTAGGCCTGGCCTTCATAGGCCCAGGTGTTCATACTGCCGGAATTGTCCATCATGATCAGGATGTTGGGAGTTGCCGAAGACTGCTCCGTGAAGATGGGCAGGGCGTTGTAATCGGACATGACCGGCTCGGCTGCCAGGGCCGGTCCGCAGATCCCCGCAAAAACCCCTATTGTTGCCAGAATGATCCAGGATGTAGTGGTAAGCTTCCGTTTCATAATTCCCCCGCGTTTGGTATGCCGATGACTTTCCGATATTCGGCGGTTAAGGACGCCGCGCTGTTGCGCGTCCCTGTTCCCTGGACGGATTCGTTGTAATAAATGGCCGCGCCGCCGGCCGAGCCCGCACCCACGCCTTCCGCGCCCGAGGCGAACTCAACCCCGCCGCCGATCATGGAAACGGTCTTGATGCGCCGAATATCCGCCTGAATGGGGTCGTTGCCCACCAAAAACTCCACATCCGGCTCCGTGTCATAGGCCTGGCGCCCCAGTAAATCCGTGTAACTCATGATTTCCAGATAAAATACGTCCGACACGGCTGTACTGGCAGGGTCGGCCGAGCCCGCCATGTAGGTGACACCGTTGATGCCGGTGGTTACCGGCGCGCTGGTGGTCACCACGCGCGAAATGAGCTTGGTCGCGGCGTAGACCCCGCCGTCCGTTTCATAAAAAACCATTTTATGCAGCTGATCGTTGGACGCCACCTGCTGTTCCACAATCGTGGTGTCGATGGACGAGACACCGATGACGGTGACGATGCACAGAACCAGCAATGCGATGATAATGACGGAACCATCTTCATTATTGGCATGCATGACTATCTTCTTTTTCATGATGACTACCTTTGGCCCAGGGCTACAACATTGGTTAGGGTTATATCGCGATCCTTGAAATTCTCGGTTATGGTCAGACGGACCGTTTTGGTGTCGTTCATCAATTCATTGTCCGTCACCGTCCAGCCGGAACTGAAACGGGTGGCGGTTTCGCCGGCTTCATCCACCAATCCGTCGTCGTCGTTGTCGATCCAGTCCGCGGTGGCCGCCGCCGGATTGGTCGTTACAATGGAGTCGTAGGGCTGACTGATGATCCGCTCCATCTGTTTGGCCGCGACATATGTCAGGTCGGTTACCACTTGGGCCGTGACATTTCCGCTGGTGGAGGCGATCTGCATCGAAGCAACGGCCAGGACGCCGATGGAAAAAACCGCAATGGCGATGAGCACTTCTATCAGGGTATATCCGGACGCTGCATCCTGGCGGTGGTTGTACTTTTTTCTGTTCATGGCGCTCCTCCTTACCGTAACGCGATATTTCGTACCTTGACTTCACTCATCAACCGGAGGGTGCGGTTTATCGCCGAGGCCGAACCCATACCCACAGCCCCGCCGGCACCGACGATATTGATCTGGACTTTGCGGATATCCTCCAGATTGACAACCGGCGTCGCCAGAATCGCGTCGTTTTCATCCAGATAGGTCAATACCAGCGAATTGATATTCTCGGCGATGGTCACCCCGTCCCGTTGAATGTCGGTGCCCGCGAGGGTATAGGTAACACCTTCGAAATCCGGCGGGACCGGCAATTGCCCATCGTAGGTTTCGTTGTTGTCCACCGTGCCGTCGCCGTCGTCATCCACGGCGTTTGCCTCGCCTCCGGTCACGTCCCATGAAAACGAAATGGTGCTGACATCGGCCGTCACAAAGCCGGCGCCGGCCCTTCCGGTGGGGTCATACCCCGCCATGCGGATATCCCGCATCAAATAATACATGGCGGTCCGCAGGTTTTGATGGAGTTCCACCACCGCCCGTTGGGTGTTGGAAGAGCGGACCTGACTTTCATATGCCCGATAGATGCCGACCAAAACAATGGAGGCGATTCCCATGGCGACGAGCAGTTCGATCAAGGTAAACCCCTCCTGCCCGGTTTTTCGCTTGCAACCCAATCGATGGATGATGGTATTGACCATGCGCCTGTCCTTTATCCTATATCAGTTAATGCGAATGAATCCGGTTGTGTTCACTTGAACCTCGGCCTGACGGCCGCTGTCGTCGGTCAAAAAGATCGAACCGCTGTCGGGAGCGCCGGCCAAGGTTCGCGGCAGCCCGTCATTGCCGAATACAAAACCGACTCCGGGACCGCCGGTGAAGGTCGTGCCGCTGCCACCGCCCTGGGCCGGATCGAATCGAGCGGAACCGTAGTTCGATAAACTTCCGGTAACGACGAGCCGTTCACCCGCTGTATAATTGCCGTCGACCAGGACGGTGTCATTGAACACAATATAATCGTAGGTAATGCCGCCGATCATCTGATTGAAAGCGATGGTGCAGTTGACATTCTGTTTGATCGCTTCCATCTTGGCTTTCTGCAGGGTGGCGTAAACATCCTGGGCCGCCGCCCTGAACTGGGAATTCATGCGAAAGGCGATCAGATTCGGCAATGCGACGGCTGTAAGGATGGCGATGATGGCAATGGCGATCATCAATTCCATCAGGCTGAATCCGGAGTCTTTCCCTGTTACAATCCGCTTACGATTCCCGCGAAGATGTTCCCTTGTCCCTGTCATGGTATTTGTTCTCCGAGCCCTGCGCTGTTGGACCGAATCCGTTTCTGTTCGTTGTCCGGCGTTACCGTTTTATGTCGTCATGTTTCAATACAAATAATATGCCAATGCCGCTTCAACGGATCGACCAGGCCGCCCGTTTTCCGGCATATTATTATTTTTATATTTATTACAGCATATTATAGATAGGTCTTGCCGTTTTGCTGCGTTTTGCCAACCCCCATGGTTTTCCTTCCTGTCTGCAAGGTACTAAAACCTTTTATAGATAGATATAAAAACTTTTAATACTTTATCGTAAGGTGATACGGCTGCCATGGAGGCGATAAGAAGAGAAAACCTGCTGCGGGGGGATCAATGTATCGTCGTCGATTTGGGCATCTGATCCGATTCCAGATATTGCAGAAACAACACCAGGCCTTTTTCCATGGTGCTGAAACGCGACATCAGTTCCGAGGCGGAAAAACGGCCGGCATTCTCGATGATGAAAAATTTGATGGCCATGCTCACGGCCCGGCGATCATCCGGCGCGGTGATGGGAAACAACACCCGGCTGAGACCGGTTTCCAAATGCTCCAGAATCTCCTTCTTGTTCATATGCCCTCCTCCGCGCCTGGAAATCAGTTGGATGCAAGTCCCCTCGACACCTGTTTTTCCATACCCATGTGGAATGCATAAATCAGGCCAGGAAAAACCCACTGGTGGTCCTTATATAATCATATTTATATTTCAATTAGTTATAAAATCAGGAGGGTCCCGGGCCGGTTGCCGGCAGTACCGGGCGTATCATTCGGCAGGACGATCGTCCTTCGCCGGTAGACAGAAATCGATCAGCCGAATCCGGGGCCGCCGTCCGGGCCTCACCCGGATACGTGACGGACGGCGTTGCGGAAGATGGTCAGGCCGGTTTCGATCTCCTCTTCCCAGCCGGCGCCCCGGCGCCTGGCCAGTTCCTTCCGCCGGGTCCACTGGGGATGATGGGTGGGATGATGAAACGCCTCGGGATGCGGCATCAGTCCGAAAACGCGTCCGGAAGCATCGCAAATTCCGGCCGCGTCCAGGAGCGAACCATTGGGGTTTGCGGGGAAACGACGCCCGGCCGGCAGCCCGTCGGCATCGGCGTATTGCAGAACCACCTGCTGGTTGTCCCGCAGGCGGGAAAGCATCCCGTCGGCGGCATAGAATTTCCCTTCGCCATGCCGCACCGGCAGATCCATGGCGGCGATTCCTTTCGTGAACACGCAGGGACTCGCGGTATTTACCCGCAATCGAACCCATTGGTCGCGAAAATTGCCGCAGTCATTATGGGTGAGAGCCACCGACCGGGTCCGGTAATCCCCGTCAACTCCGGGCAGCAGCCCCAGGTTCACCAGGGTTTGAAAGCCGTTGCAGATCCCGATGACCAGCTTCCCGGCCTCCACAAAGCGCAACAGATCGTCCCCCAGCCTGGTTTTCATGCGCACGGCCTGGATCACCCCGGCGCCGTGATCGTCCCCCCAGCTGAATCCGCCACCGAAGGCCAGAATCTGAAAATCCTCCAGCGTGGCGGAGCGGTCGATGAGGGAATTGATATGCACCCGTCGAGCCGTTGCTCCGGCCAGCTCGAAGGCATGGGCGGTTTCGTGATCACAGTTCAGGCCGAAACCGGTCAACACCAGCACAGGGACGTTCCGTTTCATACCAGATCTCCAAAGGGTTTCTGCCAGGCTTCCTTCAACATGCGCACCGCAACCTTCCCAATCGTTTTTCCGTTGAGACCCGTTATGATGAGCTCCGGCAGGGAAGTCACCTCACCGATGCAGGCCCAGGGACGGCCGCGCATCAGGTTTTCGAACTCCATTCGCCGGGCCGGGTCGACGGTGACGATCAAACGGCCGGCGGATTCCGAAAACAACAGAACGTCGTCCCGCTCCACGCCTTCCCGGGGCACCTGCCGCAAATCAACGGTCAGCCCCAGATCACCGCCCATGGCTTTCATGGCAAGATGCACTCCCAGGCCGCCCCGGTAGACCCCATGGGCCGAAGCCGTCAGGCCCCGTTCCATGGCCAGCCCCAGGGCCTCGTAAAGGGAGAGGAAAGCCGCCGGGTCCACCTTGGGGACATTCAGCCCGACATAGCCCAGATGTTCGTAATATTCGGAAGCCCCGAGCTCATCCCGCGTGATTCCCAGCACATACACCAGGTCTCCGGGAACCTTCGGGTCCATGCTGACGCATTTTTTCACGTCAGCCACAATCCCGGTCACGGAAAACTGCATGGTGGGCAGCGCCGATACCTTGCGGGTTTCACCGTAGGGTCCCGCCAGATGCCCATCCACGTACATGCTGTCCTTGCCGGACAACAGCGGAATCCCATAGGCCAGGCAGAGGTCGCGAAGGGCCTTGCAGGACCTCACCAATTGGGCGGCCTTGAATTTTCCATCGGGATTTTTCACGGGATGGTACTGGATATCCGGCCAGCAGAAATTGTCCACCCCGCCGATCTGGGACAAATCCGCGCCCACGGAGACCATCCGGCGGACAGCCTCGTCGATGGTGCAAGCCGTCATATGATAGGCGTCGATGGCGGAATAAGCCGGAGTCAGGGCCTGGGAAAAGGCGATGCCCTTCTCGGAAGTCAATACCGGCCGGATGACGGCGGCATCGGAATTGACGTCCGCCCGGGCACCCGTCAAGGGCTTGATCACGCTGCCGCCCTGGACCTCGTGGTCGTATTGGCGGATGATCCATTCCTTGGAACAGATATTCGGCCGGGCTAGCAGATCCAGCAACAGGCCGGCAAAGTCCTTGGGAACGCCCACCACCGGTTCCGTCAGGCCCCGGTCCTCCGGGGAACGCCATTCCGCCTGGAATTCCCACTGGGGAAAGCCGGACTCCAGCAAATCCATGTCTACATAAGCGCAGGTCCGGTCGTTATAGGTGATATGGAGTTTGCCGCTGTCGGTGTATTCGCCGATGACGGTGCTTTCCACGGCATGCTGGCGGGAAAGAGCCATGAAGCGGGAAAGGTCTGTAGGCGCCACCGCCACGGTCATGCGTTCCTGGGATTCCGAGACCCAGATCTCCCACTGATCCAGGCCTTCGTATTTCAAGGGCACTTTTTCCAGTTCCACCCGGCAGCCTCCGGAAAACCGCGCGGACTCCCCCACCGAGGAGGATAGCCCGCCGCCGCCGTTGTCGGTGATAAACCGGATCAGCCCCTCGTCCCGGGCTTCCAGGAGGAAATCATGCATTTTCTTCTGGGTGTACGGATCGCCGATCTGGACATGCCCCGCCGGGGTATGGGCGGAAAAACTCTCGGAGGAGGCGGTGACGCCGTGGATGCCGTCCTTGCCCACCCGGCCGCCGCACATGATGATCCGATCCCCCGGCGAGGTGTGCTTGGTTTCCGAGGGCTCCCCCTGGATCCGGGCCGGCATGACGCCCACCGCAGTAACGAACACCAGGCATTTTCCCATATAGCCGGGGTCGAACAGCACCTGACCGAAGGTGGTGGGAATGCCGCTTTTATTGCCGCCGTCCTTGACCCCCTCGATGATGCCGTCCAGAAGACGCCGGGGGTGAAGGCGCGGCCGGAGGACACCGGAATAATCCCGGGGCCCGACACAGAATCCGTAACTCCCCATCACCAGCCTGGCGCCCTTGCCGGTCCCCAGGGGATCCCGGTAAACGCCCACTATTCCGGTGATGGCGCCGCCGTAGGCCTCCATGTTGGAGGGGGAATTGTGGGTTTCACCGGTAACCACATAATAGGTGTCCTGGTCGAAACGAGCGGCCCCGGCATTATCCCACAGCACCGACACCACCCAGGGCTTGCGCTCTTTCAACGACAAGGTCGGGGCCTCGATGCAGGTCTTGAACAGGTTGTCGACGATTTCGCTTTCCCCGGTGGTCAAATCCCGGTAATGGAATTTTCCCCGGAAGGTGTTGTGGTTGCAATGGTCGCTGCGGGCCTGGGAAATATATTCGAGTTCCAGATCCGTCGGCCCGTCGAGACCGAAGGCCCCGCGGGCCTCCCGGACTTCCCGGCGTAAAAAATAGTTCCGGATGGTGGGGATGTCGTTGGGGTTCAGGGCCAGATTGCGCTCAGCGCTGACTTTCCCCAGGGCCGCATCGCTGTCAATATCGATGGTGCCCACGACGGGGGTATGGCCGAGAATGACCTTGGGCATGATGAAGCCGACACCTTCCGACGGATTCCACTCCCCGGGCCCGATGATCCGCCATTGCTGAATGATGTCGTTGGCCAGAAGCTCTCCGGCGATCCGGTCCGCCTGGTCCCGGCGGAGTCCCGGTCCTTTGAGGCAGTACCGTTTCGAGGTGTAGACCGCTTCACCCCGGACAAAGGACCGTCCGAGCAGATCCTCGATGGCTTCCATGGCGGTGCTGGCCGGATTGTCGCGCACCCCGGGCCGGTATCCCACCCATATCATCCAGTCGAAATCCATGGGCAGGGGTTCAAAGGAAGACTGCTGGGTCACCGGGTTGGTGAACAGTTCGTTCTGAAGGACGGTCAACTGCCCGCCGGTCAACGCTGCGTCGATGGTGATGATCTGGATGGTCCGGACGCTGTCCAGCTCGAAACCGAAATAGGTTCTGGCGCGCTGACACACCTTGTTGCCTTCCGCATCCACCAGGTCGGACTTCAGTGAGATTTCCAGTCGGTAGGGCATATTCTGTTTTCCCCGGGATTCTGTCGATTTCCTGCCGTAAAGAGCTGAACCGTCATACCGGTGCCCTTCCTTCCGGACCCGGCAGGCCGGCTCCCATGCTATCCCGCCGCGTTGCCGGTGAAAAACCGCACAATGGGATCGAAATAGCGCCGGATATCGTTGTACATGACAAATATCATCAGCAAAAGCAACACGAACATCCCACCCTGCTGGGCGACCTCGCGGATGCGCAGACTCACCGGCCGGCCGCGCAGGGCCTCGATGAAAAAAAACAGCAGGTGCCCGCCGTCCAGGACCGGGATGGGCAAAAAATTCACGATGGCCAGGTTGATGCTGATAAATGCGATCAGGTAGATGAAATTTTCCACCCCTTCCCGGGCTTGGTCGCCGGCCATCTGGGCGATCATGAGGGGGCCGCCGAGATTTTCCGCCGAAATCCGGCCCCCCAACAATTTGAAGACCCCGATGACGGTCAATTCCGCCACCCGGTAGGTATGGGTGATGCTTTCCGAAAAAGCCTGGATGGGATTCAGTCTCCGGGTGGACACGACTCCGGCGTCGGCGATGCCGATCACATAGCGGTCGACTTTCTCGCCAAACAGGTTGGTGTCCGGTCTCACCACCGGCGTCACGATTTTGCTCAGGGTGATCCCGTCGCGCCGAATGGACAATTCCAGCGCCTGTCCGCCGCAATCCTGAATCATCCCGGCCATCTCTTCCCAGCTTTGAATCGTCACGCCGTTGACGGCGAAAATGCGATCATCACTTTCCAGGCCGGCCCGCGCCGCCGGTGTGTCCGGCTTTACCTCGCCCACCACGGCCTGGCGCACCTGGAGTCCATAGAGCTGGAAAAACCCGAAATAAATCAAAACCGCCAGCAGGATGTTGAAAAAAGGCCCGGCGGCGACAATACAGATCCGTTGCAAGACATGTTTGTGCGTGAACGACCGGGGGATGTCGGCGGGATCGATCTCCGCATCGGGTTCCTCCCCCACCATCTTGACGTAACCGCCCAGGGGAATCGCCGATAACCGGTAATCCGTCCCCCCCACGGTTTTCCCCAGCACCCGCGGGCCGAATCCCAGTGAAAATTTTTCCACGCCCACCCCGAAAAGACGGGCTGCCAGGAAATGCCCCAGTTCATGAAAAAAAATCAATACGCCGAGAACGATGACGAATGAGATGATATATTCCATAATCCCCAATCGATATCCGGTTGATGCTGCGAGGTTATCGGTTCATCAGGTTGCGAATCCGCTGCCGGGCCGTCCGGCGCGCCCACCCATCAGCCGCGAGAACGGCCGCGAGATCGGGCACCCCTTCCACCCGATGATCCGACATGGTCTCTTCGATGGCCCGGGGTATTTTATCAAAATCCAGTTGTTCCGCCAAGAAGGCCGCCACGGCTTCCTCGTTGGCGGCATTCATCACCGCCGGCATGGTTCCGCCGGTCTCACCCGCCGCATAGGCCAGACCCAGGCAGGGGAATTTGCTCCCATCCGGCTTCTGAAACCCGAGGGAACCGACGGCGGCCAGTTCCGGGGCGGGAATTCCCAGGGGCAACCGCTCGGGGAAGGTCAGGGCATAGGCAATGGCGGTCCGCATGTCCGGAGCGCCCAGCTGGGCGATCATGGAACCGTCCCGGAAAGCCACCAGCGAATGCACCATGCTCTGGGGATGAACCACCACTTCGATGTCCGCCAGGGGGATCCCGAAAAGATGTCTGGCCTCGATAACTTCCAGCCCTTTGTTCATCAACGTGGCGGAATCGATGGTGATTTTCCGCCCCATCGCCCAGGTTGGATGCCGCAGGGCGTCCCGGGGCCGGATCTGGTGGAAGGTCCGGGCCGGCCGCTCCAGGAAAGGGCCCCCCGAAGCCGTCAGATAAATCCGGACCAGATCTTCCCGCCGTTGTCCGCAGAGGCATTGAAAGATGGCGCTGTGCTCGCTGTCCACCGGCAGAATCCGAACCCCCTTGCGCCCGGCCAGCGGCATGACGATGTCACCGGCCATGACCAGGGTTTCCTTGTTGGCCAGGGCGATTTCCTTCCCGGCTTCGATGGCCGTGACCGTGGGCAGGAGCCCGGCGGCCCCCACCATGGCGGACAACACCGTATCCACGGACGAATGGGAGGCCACCGCCCGGTACCCTTCGTCACCGAACAGGATTTCCGTGGAAGAAGCGGCCGGCAAGATCCTTTTCAGGGCCGACGCCGTCTCCTCGTCGAAGACGCTGACGATCTCCGGCCGGAACCGGCGGATCTGGTCCGCCAGCAAGTCGATGTTGTTCCGGGCCGCCAGGGCTTTCACCGCCAGGCGCTCGGGAAACATGGCCGCCACCTGCAACGCATTGCGGCCGATGGAGCCCGTGGAACCCAATATGGCAATGGATTTCATGTCAGGATATACGCCTTGAAAAAAAAGGCCAGGGGGGCGGCGAAAAGCAGGGCGTCGATGCGGTCCAGGAGCCCCCCGTGACCGGGCAATATCGTACCGGAATCCTTGACATTCGCCGCCCGCTTGAGGGCCGATTCGAACAGATCGCCCATGGGACCGGCGACCCCGACGCCCAGGAACAGGATCAGACATCCCCCCAGGGGCAATTCCGGCAGAAACAAGGCCCGGAACAGAAAGCCGATGCCGACGCTGGCCCCGAGTCCCCCCAGGGCCCCTTCAATGGTTTTCCCCGGACTGACCGCCGGATACAGCTTGCGCCGTCCCCAAAACCTGCCGGCATAAAACGCCCCGATATCACCGAAAAAAACGAGAAACAACAGGAAAAAAACCCAGGCGGCGCCATGGGGGTCCCGGCGGAGCATGACAATCTGCGCCAGCATCAACGGAACATACACGACTCCCGCCACCTGCTTCATGACCAGCGCCATGGCCTCCGGCTCCCGCTTATAGCGCACCAGACCGAAAAAACCGGCCACCGCCAGGTCCAGTGCCAGCAGTGTCGGCACTACGGCCTCGGCGCCGGCATGGGCTGCCGCCGCGGTCAGAATACCGGTGATGAACCCGGTGATGGCAATCGGGGAACGAACGATGTCTTCGGTGTCCCGGCAGACGATATGATAATATTCCCAGAGGCCGATCAGGGAAACCAGGCCGATAAACATGCTGAAGACCAGACCGCCCTGATAGATCAGCCAGATCAGAAACGGCAGGGCCACCAGTGCTGTAATCCATCGCTGTGCGTGCATTTTTGTCAGTCGTCGTGTCCTTTCGGCCGGAACGGGACGCCGTTCATTCCGCGCCCGGGACCGCGCCGAAGCGCCGTTCCCGCTGCTGAAACTCCTTGAGAATCCGGATATATTCATCCCGGCTGAAATCCGGCCACAGGGTGTCGGTCACATATATTTCCGCATAGGCGATCTGCCAGAGCAGAAAATTGCTGATGCGCATCTCGCCGCTGGTGCGGATCAGCAGATCCGGATCCGGCATATCCCGGGTGTACAAGCGGCCGGCAATGATTTCCGGCGTGATTTCCCGGGGCGTCAGACGGCCTTCGGCCGCTTCCGCCGCCAGCAGCCGCGCCATGCGGACGATTTCCGACCGCCCGCCATAACTCAAGGCCAGATTCAGTTGCATGCCGGTATTGGTGGCTGTCAAATCCATGGTTTCCCGCAGCGCCCCCCGCACATCCTCCGGCAGGCGCTCGATTTCACCGATGGCATGCAGGCGGATGTTGTTCGACCGCAGTTCCTCGAGCTCGTTTTTCAGGAACTTCTTCAACAGGGCCATCAAGGCCGCGATTTCGGTTTTGGGACGCTGCCAGTTTTCCGTCGAAAACGCATATAAGGTCAGGTAGCGGATGCCGATTTCCCGGCTGGCCCGGACAATCGCGCGGACGGTCTCCGAGCCCTTTTCATGCCCCATCACCCGATTCAACAGCCTTTTTTTCGCCCATCTTCCGTTGCCGTCCATGATGATGGCCACATGGGTGGGCAGGCGGGACTTGTCCAACCCCATGCCATCGGTCTGTGACGGGCTAGAATTCAAGAATTTCCTTCTCTTTTTGGCTGTAGGTCGTATCGATCAGTTTCGTATGCTCGTCGGTCAGCTTCTGGATCCGGTCTTGGGCCTTGAAGGATTCGTCTTCCGAAATTTCACCGTCCTTTTTCAGCTCCTTCAGCATTTCATTGGCGTCCCGCCGAAGGTTGCGGACAATGATCTTGCGTTCTTCACAGGTTTTGTGAACGTTTTTGACGATCTCCTTGCGGCGCTCTTCCGTGAGGGGCGGGACGGAAATCCGAATGATCTTGCCGTCGTTGGATGGGGTCAACCCGATATTGGCTTTTAAAATTGCTCTTTCAATATTGTTGATGGCCGTTGCATCCCACGGTTGGATGGTGATCAAACGGCTTTCCGGAACGGAAAGAGACGCCATTTGGTTCAGCGGAGTCGGCGTACCGTAATAATCCACCCGGATCCCGTCCAGAATGTTAACGGAAGCACGGCCGGTCCTGACTTTCTTCAATTCACTTTCAAGGGTGGAAACCGCTTTGACCATCTTTTCCTTGGTTTCCTGATAAATCGATTCAATCATAGCCATCCATCCCATTGTCTAAGGAGTTGATATCCAGCCGGAGCCGGAACCCGGCTCAGTTGCGGATCCGGGTTCCCACCATCTCTCCACAAACAATCTTGCGAATGCTGCCCTTTTTCTTCAGGCTGAAGACGGAAAGCGGCAGCTGGTTGTCCATCGCCAGTGAAATGGCGGTCATGTCCATGACGTGCAACTGGCGCTCCAGAACCTCCATATAGGTAATTTCCTTGATGAACTGCGCCTGCTTGTTGACCACCGGGTCCGAGTCGTAGACGCCTTCGACCTTGGTGGCCTTCAAAAGGATTTCCGCATGGATCTCCTGGGCGCGCAGCAC
This sequence comes from Thermodesulfobacteriota bacterium, assembly GCA_049320885.1. Taxonomy (GTDB): domain Bacteria; phylum Desulfobacterota; class Desulfobacteria; order Desulfobacterales; family SURF-7; genus DYJD01. Next base: position 122,561 of record JBMORA010000027.1, read on the forward strand.
GGCCGCGGTGTCCGTGGTGAAATACGGATTCCCCGTCCCGGCGGCGAAAATGACCACCCGCCCCTTGTCCAGATGCCGGACCGCCCGTCGCAGGATATAGGGCTCGGCGACCTCATGCATGGATATGGCCGACTGAACCCGGGTCTGGATGCCTCGCTGCTCGAGGGCGTCCTGCAGCGCGATGCTGTTGATCACCGTTGCCAGCATGCCCATATGGTCGGCGGAAGCCCGATCCATGCCGTAGGAACTGGCGGCTATCCCCCGAAAGATGTTACCGCCGCCCACGACAATGGCGACTTGGACGCCGAGATCAAAAATCGAACGGATCTCATCCGCCACATATTTCATCATATCCGCACTGATGCCGAACTCCTGGGTGCCCATCAAGGCCTCACCGCTCAACTTCAACAGGATCCGCTTATATTTTGGATGAGACAATGCCGTTACGCTCCTATTTGAAACCGTACAAACTGTTTGATGCGGATATTCTCACCGATCTTGGCGATGACATCGTTGAGCAAATCGCTGATGGTGATATTCGGATCCCGCACATAGGGTTGATTCATCAGACAGGCTTCCTTGTAGAACTTATTCAGTTTGCCCTCGACGATCTTTTCAATCATGTTTTCCGGCTTGCCCATTTCCCGGGCCTGCTCCATATAGATGGCCTTTTCCCGCTCGACGATCTCGGCGGGGACATCCTCCGGCAGAATCCCCGCCGGGCTGGTGGCGGCGATATGCATGGCGATGTTCTTGGCGAAACTGATGAAATCATCGGTCTTGGCCACAAAATCGGACTCGCAGCCGACCTCCACCAGCACGCCGATTTTCCCGCCCATATGAATATAGGATTGAATCGTGCCCTCGGTGGTTCCCCGGCCGGCGCGCTTCAATGCCGTGGCCATTCCTTTTTTTCTCAGATAATCCACTGCCTTTTCAAGGTCGCCGTTGCATTCCGCCAGCGCTTCCTTGCAATCCATCATGCCGGCTCCGGTTTTGGCCCGGAGTTGCTTGACCATTTCCGCACTAATCGTTGCCATGATTACTCTCCCGTATCTTCTGTTTCAACCACTTTCTCATTCGCGGCCATCTTGGTGGCGCTTGAGGCTGAATGCGTTGATTTTCTGATGATTTCAACTATCGGGCCTTCGGTTCCGTCGGCGATGACCTTCCGCTCACCCGGTTTCATGTCTTTTGCCGCCGCCTGGGCGCCGGGTTCTTCCTCCACGTGTTTGTCCGCGGCGGCCTGTTCGCGTTCCTGCCGTTTCCGGTTGCCCTCGATGCAGGCGTCGGCTATTTTCCCGGTGATCAGCCGGATCGCCCGGATGGCGTCGTCGTTCCCCGGAATGACATAGTCGATTTCATCCGGATCACAGTTGGTGTCGACGATGGCCACAATGGGAATGCCGAGCCGGTGGCCCTCGCGTACGGCGATGGCTTCATTTTTGGGATCGACGATGAAAATGGCGCCGGGAAGTTTTTCCATCAAGCGGATTCCCCCCAGGCTGTTGTCCAGCTTTATTCTTTCCTTGCCCATTTTAAGCCGTTCCTTCTTGGGGAACAGGTTGATGGTGCCGTCGTTCTCGATGGTGTTCAGATAATTCAGCCGGTCGATGCTTTTCTTGATGGTCTGAAAATTGGTCAACATGCCGCCCAGCCAGCGATTGTGGACATAGTACATCTCACAGCGGTTGGCCTCTTCATAGATGGATTCCCGGGCCTGTTTCTTCGTGCCCACGAAAACCACCGATTTGCCGCCGGCCACGGTGTCCACGATAAAATTATAGGCGGTTTTGAACATGCGCACGGTTTTCTGCAGATCGACAATATAAATGCCGTTGCGCGCCCCGAAAATGTACGGTTTCATTTTCGGATTCCACCGTTTGGTCTGATGCCCGAAATGTACCCCCGCCTCCAGCAGCTCTTTCATGGTAACGTACGCCATTTTCTTCTTCCTTTCTTGATTTTGGTTGTTCCTCCGCCTTCCGCGCACTCATTTTCCCACTTGTGAAAGCACCTGGAAAACAGCGAAAAGGCGTGTGTATTGAAGACCGACGGCTCCGGGTCGAATACGCCCCGATTCCCGCCGTCCGTCCCCGGTATCATAAACCGAAGTTACATAACAAATTCATTCTCAATTCACAATCTTTTTTTCAGCACCATCAAACCCGCGTAAGCTGCATCACCCGGTCACGGCCGCCGTAGTCCCGGAAACAGGCAGTCCGGCCGTATGCTCCGCAATCCGCAGCAAGGGCCGCAACGGCCGTCCGTTGATCGAAACCGATCTCCAGGAGCAGATGGCCGCCCGGCCGCAGCCAGGGGGGAGCCGACCGGATGATCTGCCGCAAGGCGGAAAGCCCGTCCTTGTCACCGTCAAGCGCCAGGCGCGGTTCGAAACCCGCGATTTCCGGCTCCAGGCCGTCGATGGCTTCCGCAGCGATATAGGGGGGATTGGAAACAATCAGGTCAAAGGGGAGAGCGCCCTTCCGGAACGCCCCGAACCAGTCGGAGCAAAAAAACAGGATCTGGTCCGTCAGCCCGTGGGCCCTGGCGTTTTCCCGGGCCTGGGCCGCCGCCGCCGTTGATTTTTCCGATGCGAAATAGCGGTGTCCCCGCCGTTCCGAGGCCAGCGCCACGATGATCGCCCCGGATCCGGTGCCCAATTCCAGAACCCTTCCGGGACCGTCCGCCGCTTCCCGGGGCAGCAACTCCAGGGCCGCTTCCACCAGGCACTCCGTATCCGGCCGGGGAATCAGCACCGCCGGTGAAACCTGGAAGCTCATGGACCAGAACTCCTTGCTTCCGGTGATATAGGCCACCGGTTCATGCAGAATTCTCCGTCTGACGAATTCCTTGAAGACGGCTCTTTCCGCCCGGGAAAGCGGCTGATCATAGCGCAGATACAGATCGATGCGCTCCAGGTGAAGCGCATGGGCCAGCAAAACCTCGGCGGTGGTTCTGGGACTGTCGATCCGGTGGGACTTGAAGTAATTCGTGGTCCACTCAAGGACCCGCTGGATGTTCCAATCAGTTGGCTGAAGTGGCGCCTGGCTGCTCATGCTGCATTGCTTGGGCCCGGAAATATGTGGTCAAACCCTCGATCAATTCGCGGATATCCCCTTCCATGATGCTTTCCAGCCGATACAGGGTCAGGCCGATGCGATGATCGGTGACACGCCCCTGGGGAAAATTGTAGGTCCGGATCCGTCCACTGCGATCGCCGGTGCCCACCTGGCTCTTGCGCTCCTCGGAACGTTTTTCGTTCTGTTCGCGCTCTTTCATGTCCAGGAGTCTGGCCCGCAAGACTTTCAAGGCCTTGGCCTTGTTCTTGTGCTGGGATTTCTCGTCCTGGCAGGTCACCACCAGCCCGGAAGGCAGATGGGTGATCCGCACGGCGGAATCCGTAGTATTGACGCTCTGCCCCCCGGGTCCGGTGGAACGGTAGACATCGACCTTGATTTCCGTCGGATCGATGTGCACATCGACCTCTTCCGCCTCCGGCAGAACCGCCACCGTCACGGCCGATGTATGGATCCGGCCCTGGGCTTCCGTGGCCGGCACCCGCTGAACCCGGTGAATGCCGCTCTCATACTTGAAATGACTGTAGGCCCCCTTGCCCTGGATCATGGCGACGATTTCCTTGAACCCGCCAAGACCCGTGAGGCTTTCCGTCAGGATCTCGATTTTCCAGTTCTGGTTCTCCGCATACCGGCTGTACATCCGGAACAGATTCGCGGCGAAAAGCCCGGCCTCCTCCCCACCGGTGCCGGCCCGGATTTCCAGGATGACGTTCTTGTCGTCATTGGGATCCTTGGGGGTCAGCAGCCGTTTGAGCTCTTCTTCCAGTTCCGCCTTTTTCCGGGTCAGGGCATCGACCTCTTCCTTGGCCAGCCCCTTGATCTCCGGGTCCTTGTCCTGCATCAACTCCATGCTTTCGTCCAAGGCGGAAAGGGTTTGCCGGTAGGTCCTGAACGCTGATACGACCTCGCCCAGCTCCGCGTGCTCCCGGCTGTATTTCTGGTACGCATCCCTGTTTTTCAGGGTCGCGGGATCGCTGAGCAGCTGCTCCAGGGTGGTATAGCGTTCTTCGACGCCGGCGAGCTTATCAAACATGGGCTTTCCCGGCTATTCCGCCTGCTCCGGTTGTTGGAACTTGGCGTACTTTCTGCGGAACCGCTCAATCCGGCCGGCGGTGTCGATCAATTTTTGTTTCCCGGTAAAGAACGGATGACACTGGGAACAGATTTCAACCTTGATCTCCGGCTTCGTCGATCCAACCACTATTTCATTCCCGCAGGCGCATTTGACCGTCGCCTGATGGTATTCCGGGTGGATGTCTTTTTTCATTTTACGCTGTCCTCCTGAATGGTTACGTATTCATAGCTTCCAAAAAGCTTTTATTATTATCTGTTCCGCTCATTTTATCAAGCAAAAATTCCAGGCTGTCAACCGGATTCAGGGTGGCCAGCAATTTTCGCAATATCCATACCCGGGTCAACGTTTCCGGGGACATGAGCAGCTCTTCCTTGCGCGTGCCGGAACGGTTGATATCGATGGCCGGATACAACCGCCGGTCCGAAAGCTTTCGATCCAGCTGCAATTCCATGTTGCCGGTGCCCTTGAACTCCTCAAAAATCACTTCATCCATGCGGCTGCCGGTGTCGATCAGCGCGGTGGCGATAATGGTCAGGCTGCCGCCTTCCTCGATATTGCGGGCCGCCCCGAAAAAGCGTTTGGGGCGATGAAGCGCGTTGGAATCGACGCCGCCGGACAAAATCTTTCCACTGGGGGGCATCACCGCGTTGTAGGCCCGCGCCAGACGGGTGATGCTGTCCAGCAGGATGACCACGTTCTTTTTATGTTCCACCAGGCGCTTGGCCTTCTCGATGACCATTTCCGCCACCTGGACATGCCGTTCCGCCGGCTCGTCGAAGGTGGAGCTGATCACCTCGGCATCCACCGTGCGCGCCATGTCGGTCACTTCCTCCGGCCGCTCGTCGATGAGCAGCACAAAGGGGATGACATCCTTGTGACTGGCGATGATGGCGTTGGCGATGGACTGCAGCAGCATGGTTTTACCGGTACGGGGCGGGGAAACGATCAGCCCGCGCTGCCCGAAACCGATGGGCGTCATCAGGTCCATGATTCGGGTGGAGTAGTTTTCCGGATCGGTTTCCAGCTTGATTTTACGGTTGGGATAGAGCGGCGTGAGGTTGTCGAACAGAATTTTCTCCCGGGCCACCTCCGGGTCCTCGTAATTGATGGCCTCCACCTTCAGCAGCGCGAAATAACGCTCCGTCTCCTTGGGCTGACGGATTTGCCCGGAGACCGTATCGCCGGTGCGCAGATTGAAGCGCCGGATCTGGGACGGCGACACATAAATATCGTCCGGTCCCGGAAGGTAATTGTAATCCGGAGCGCGGAGAAAACCGAACCCGTCGGGCAGGATTTCCAGGGTTCCCTGCCCGTAAATCAGGCCGTTTTTTTCAATCTGGGCCTGGAGCAGGGCGAACATCAATTCCTGCTTGCGCAGGCCGGCCGCCCCTTCGATCTTGAATTCCCTGGCCATCTTCGTCAACTCACTGATGCTTTTCTTTTTGAGCTCAGCAATATTCATTCACATTCACCCCTACAATGTATTTTCATCCCCACGGACTCTTCAAGTGTCCGATGTTCTACCCTAATTGATTGTTGTCTCCAGATCAGCAAACGACAGGCGACCGTCCCGGTTACGGTCCCGCGATACAGGAAAAGCGAACAACGCATGTCACGGATGATGTCTTCGCGAACCTGTTTCTCCGGGCGCACTGAAAGTGAATGTCACAGGTTGATTCCAAGAAAATGTCGAAGATGAATGAGTGCTTTTTTGAATCAGACCATCAGCTTATATGAAGTCGAAAACATCATCCCCTATAGGCGGGTTCCTTGATCCTGGTGGAAGCTATACCAGATCACTTTTGCCTGTCAAGCGCTTTCGTCAGAACTTTCCGTTTTTCATCCCGGCGCGAGTCGTAAAAAAAACCGGCCCACCGGATCATTTTCACTTGCAAAGCAGCGTTTTTTCAGCTATAGGGTGCCATTTACAAGTTTTTGCGGCAAAATAACCATTGGCTGGACCGCGATGGAACGAAAGGGGCGAGATTTTTGAAACAGATTGAGGTCAAGGTTCTGGATAACGACCTTGAAAAGGCCATGCGTATCCTGAAGAAAAAGATTCAGAACGATGGTCTTTTTAAGCGCTTGAAATTAAAAAAGAGTTATGAAAAACCAAGTGAATACCGACGCCGCAAACAGCGGGAATCCCTGCGCAGGCAGCGTATCGCGGCAGCCAAGGCAAGAATGAGAAAATATTAACCGTCGGTTTTTTGTTCACGAAAAACAAAACGAACCCGGAAAGGATGATGCCATTCTTCCGGGTTTTTTTGCCTATGCATTCAGACCAATCCTATCAGCAGTGTCTCGCGTCCATGTACGCGCTGAGACGGTTCGGGATCAAACTCGGACTCGATGTCATCACCAACATGCTCGGCGGCCTGGGGAACCCCCAGGACACCTATCATATCGTCCATGTCGCCGGCAGCAACGGGAAAGGCTCCATTTCCGCCACCCTCGCCGCCATCCTTCAGGAGGCCGGCTTCCAGGTCGGCCTGTATACCTCCCCCCACCTGGTGCGGTTCAACGAGCGCATCCGCATCAACGGGGAAGAAATCACCGACGCGGAGGTGGTGGCCTGTCACCAAGTCGTTCAGCAGGTCCATCACGGCGACCGGGAACCGACCTTTTTTGAATACACCACGGCCATGGCCCTTTACGAATTCGGACGCCGCAAGGTCGACTGGGCCGTGATCGAAACCGGCATGGGGGGCCGTCTCGACGCCACCAACATCGTCAGGCCGGCCGTAGCCGTCATTTCCAACATCTCCCTGGAGCATCAGTTTTATCTGGGCGATACCCTCGCCCGGATCGCCGCCGAAAAGGCCGGGATCATCAAACAGGGCATTCCGGTGGTGACCGCGGCGAAACAGAAGTCGGTCCGGGAGGTCATCGAGGAAACCGCCCGCAAGAAAAAGGCCCCGGTGTATCGGCTGGGACGGGATTTCCGGATTCGGAGAAACGGCCGTGGCGGTTTCTCCTATTACGGCCTGGACCGGACCCTGCCGCAGGTGACCCCCGCCCTGGCGGGCGCTCACCAGTTCGAAAACACCGCGGTGGCCCTGGCCGCCTGTGAAGTGCTCATGAAAGGGACGAAAACCCGTCCGGCCCTTGCGATCCCGCCGGAAGCCGTCACCGCCGGTCTTGAAAAAACCCGGTGGCCGGGACGCCTGGAGATCCTGTCCCAAAACCCCCTGGTCATTCTGGACGGGGCCCACAATCTGCCGGCCGTCAAGCTCCTCGTCCAATATCTGAAACCGCTGGTGGAAAACCGGCGGCTGATCCTGGTCATCGGCATCCTGAACGACAAGGCCTTCGAACCCATGCTCAACAGCATCCTGCCCATCTGCGGGCGGGTCATTCTGACCCAGCCGCAAATCGACCGCAGCCTGCCACCGGAAGAGTTGCTGCGGGTGGCCCGGAACCATGCCGCGGATATCGAAATCCGCAAGGAGGTGGGGCAGGCCGTGAAATATGCCGTTGAAAGCGCCGGGCCGGAAGATGTGGTCTGCATCGCCGGCTCCCTGTATGTGGTGGGGGAAACCAAGGCCGCCGTGGAATCCGGCCTGGTCCGATTCCGGCCCTGATACCCGCCGCCGCCGATTTTATGGCTTGACTTATCCGCCACCTTTCATTATTGCTATTCCCGTATTCGCATGCGCGCCCGTAGCCCAGGGGATAGGGCGTCAGCCTCCGGAGCTGGAGATCGCAGGTTCGAATCCTGCCGGGCGCGCCACCATGAAATCAAGGGAGTGGATGAAAATCCAGTCCCTTTTTTATTGGCGTGGTAACCAATGGACAACCGAATCATCGGGCTGATTACAATCCGACAGCCGACAAGCAATGCCCTTACTTTCTAAACCAGGGACAATAACCAGACGAATTCCAAATAAGTGACGTCTGAACGATAGCCCCGGGTATGTTCTTTCCGAATGATCGCGTTGATTCGGTTTGAAGTATACAACCAAATGATGTAGCATATGCATTTAAAGGAAAAGGGAAATGATAATCCAGCCGTATCAAAAATTGCTGAGGTTTGCCGGGATATTTTTGCTTATATTCATTCTCGGTTGGATTGACTGGTGGTCCGGATATGAATTTAATTTTTTCGTTTTCTATTTCATTCCCATAGGTCTTTCGGCTTGGCTTTTCGGATTTGAATCGTCACTTTTTATTTCGATAATGTCTTCTTTGACTTGGTATATTGCCGAACATTTATCAGGACACAGTTATTCGTCACCTGTTTATGCTTATTGGAACACATTGATTCGTCTCATTTCTTTCATGGTGATCGGCTGGTCTTTTAGCAGAATACATTATTTATTCCGTTCCGAGAAAATCAAGACAGAGAGCCTGGAAAAGGCGTTGACGAAAATACAACTACAAGCCATCTCAAAAAAAAATAAACACTTTTGGACACCAAGTTGACGAATAACTCATTATAATATTGTATAAATACATGTAGTTATAAATATTTAAATTTATTTAAAATAAAACTAGACATAACA
>JBMORA010000028.1:0-129305 GCA_049320885.1 Thermodesulfobacteriota bacterium
GGCAGAAAGAAAAAGCAGCCGGGAAGCTCTTCCGTTCTTGAAACGCCTTTTTCAGCCCCCAAAACATCGTTCTAAGACCTCAAAATGGCCAGTTTTTTATCCTAACCAATTGATAGTAATTGGTTCTTCTTGGTCCGACAAGAAACCAGAAATCGCCTGATGAACCCGTCGGAACAACCTCTTTACAATCCCCATATATATTGATAATCATATTTTCGAGCCTGACATGGCGGCTCAGTTCAACCAATTTTTATCCATCATCCCGCTGAGACATATCTAACTGTTTTCACCTGATCGCTGTCAGAGGCGGAATGACAGCCAGCGCTTCTCCTACATGCGGGACGCTGGATAAAAATCTATACGTTAAGCGTAGACAAATAGAGCCATGAAGATCAAACCCATAGACGAAGCCAATCTAGAGCAGATTTCAAACGTCCTCGGTGACACGGAGACCGGTCTGACCGGGAACGAAATTGGGCGCTATCTCGGCGAGTGCGGTATCCCTGACCCGCTGCCTGAGATGACCAAACGCATTCGCCTCTTCGAGGCACTTCGGGCACAGCAGCGGTCCGACGGTTGCGGCAACCACATATGCGCCTTCATTCACCGAACCATGAACCCTGTGCTCCACGTCAGCTCTCACGGGTACTTTGTGGCCAAGCAATCAGAACTCAACCGGGTTCTGGCTTTCGAGGGCTTGCGACTGAACGACGAAGGGAAACTCGAATCGTGCAAACAAGCGCGAACGATTTCCCAGGCGGATGAGACGGGCGCTTAATCGGGTAAGGGCGGGTCTCTCTCCCGCTCTCCCCACACCACCTATCATGCGGGTCCGCACTAGGCGGTTCCCAGAGGATACCGAGCCGTAGCCGTTTGCGGCAGGTGGTGCCTCCGCCAGTTCTTCCAAAATGACCGCGTATTGCATTAACCAAAGGAGATAAACAATGAAGTTCAGTCTTAAACAGTTGCTCATAGTGGGTGCTCTGTTCGTTCATTCAGCAGGCTATGCTGCGGAACTCGTCACGGTCGACAACTTCGTCCGCGCGGAGACCGACATGACATTCAACCGCTACGTCAAGCAGGGTGCTTTCGGCAAGTTCCTGCACATTCGCCAGCCCACACCGATCGACAAGCAGGATGTCATCCGCATGAACCGCGACACGCTCTACTCGGCCGGCGTGTTCGACCTCAGTGACCCGGTCACCATCAGCAAGCTGGATTCCGCTGGTCGGTTCCAGTCGATGATGGTCATCAGTCAGGACCACTCGATGCTCCCCGTCGAGCATGGCGCTGGCGAGTTTACATTGACCAAGGAGAAAGTCGGAACGCGCTTTGCGATTGTCATCTTCCGCACATTTGTCAATGCCAATGATCCGCAGGACATCAAGGCCGCTAACGCCATGCAAGACACGATCTCCGTGCGACAGAAGAACACCGGAGCGTTCGAAATTCCGGATTGGGATGAGGCGTCACTGAAGAAGGTCCGTAATGCGATCAACGTTCTGGCGGCGACCCGAACCAGTGCCAGGGGCATGTTCGGCGACAAAGCCAAACTCGACCCGATCAGCCATCTGCTGGGCACTGCCTTCGGCTGGGGCGGAAACCCCGAACAAGCCGCCATGTATGACAACGGTGTGCCGGAACAGAATGACGGTAAAACACCTTACCGGGTAACCGTGAAGGATGTACCGGTCGACGGTTTCTGGTCCATTACCGTCTACAACAAGGCGGGTTTTATGGAGAAAAACGACCAGGACCGCTATTCGTACAACAGCGTGACCGCCGAAAAAAACGCGGACGGAAGCATCACGATCAATTTCGGCGGCGGCCCCGGCGCTATCAACAATCTGCCCATCACTCCCGGATGGAACTACACCGTGCGGATGTATGAGCCGAAACAGGAGATCATCAACGGTTCATGGAGTTTTCCCAAGGCACAGCCGGCAAAGTAAGTAGCGAAGATTGCAACATAGAAAACAGGTACACCAACCACCGTTACAAGACGGTAAACACGAGGAGATGAGCATGAAGATAGTTAAAACGATGACCGTACTGGCCCTTGCGCTGCTGGGTGCCATGACACCGGCCCTGGCCGAACAGAAAGTTGCCCTGAAGGACCCTTGCCCGGTCAAAATTGAGAACTGGCGCGGCAAGGCCTTCTACGAAATTCTGTTCATGAACCGTAAGGACGACGGAAGCGGGGTCGGCCACTACTACAACTCTCTGGGCAAGGACCTTGAGGCGACCAACGAGGTGATGGACGCCCGCTTCCGCGCGCTGAATGCCGATACCCTGAAAAAGGAGTACGGGAGCGATGGCATCCTCTTCAATGGCCCGCGCCGTCTGGTGGCGAACGGCATAACCGGGATGGCCTGGGATGGCTGCAAGGAGAGGATGATCACCACGATACCCTTCCGCGTGCTCGGCATCTTCGAAACCCCTGACCTCAGCAAGGCCGTTTCCGGAACGCTTCCTGCTTACAAGGTGCTGGTCTCCAGACGTAGCAATACCTTTAGCTTCAATGCGGGCGAAACGCTGTATGAGCTGATCACTCCCGAGGGCGCCGTATACACGATGTTCAGTCTGTCCCTGAAGCTGGACCCCAATAACACCATCGAGAACCTGCCAACACTGGGCAAGCGCCTGACCTTGCCGCAAGGCTGGCAATTCAGATCACGCAAGCTGGACAAGGATATGACGCTGACGTCCACCGTCGATTCCAACCCGCCCAACACCATCGTTCTCGACGAGCTTGAGGGCAACTATCAGTACAACGCTGGCGCCAGCGCTAATGCCGAACAGAAATCCTCTCCCCTGGCAGTCTCCACGGAGCCCAAGGTGATCAAGGACGGCAGCAACGCAAAACCTGGTCGTGTCGAGAACATGCACATGACGCGCTACATTGAGATGTTCCTCGCCTTCCGAGACCCGCAGAACGGGAAGTTTGTCGCGGCCTGCTATAACCCGATGTTCAGCGCCAACGGCATCCCCTCGACAAGGGATACCGCACCGCAGGCGCTGGTTGAAGGCCTTGACTTTGAGAAGATCAAAAACGAGTATAACCTCGCCGGCGCATCGCTGAACGGCCCGAAACTCTGGACCCCCGATTGGAGCGAAGTGGAGGTGGGCGTCGAGCGAGATTTCAACGGCATCAAGGCGCCCTGGGTTGCCCAACTGAACATGGGCGACAAGCCCGTCGCTGTTTCGGAAAATGCGCCGTATGCCCCCATGACCATCGCGCGCAGGAGCGCGTTAGGCTGGAAAAAGGGTACGACCGTTTTGCTTCTGGATGACGCCAGTGGCAATACTTACGTCATGAAGGGCTTTCAAGTCGGCATTGCCCCGAAGTACAGCTACGAACAATTCGTTGCCGCTGGTCAAAGCCAGTTCAAGCAACTCCCGGCGGGTTGGAAGTTCCGTGTCAAGACGCTGGATAAAGAGCTGATTGAAACACCGCAGGATGGTATCGCCACGATACTTGCAGACGAGTTCTTCAACGTCTACGACAAGACCGGACCAGGCATGACCAACTACAAACCGTAGCGAATCGGCCAGACCATAGGCCAGTGGGTGGCGCCCGGTTTCATCATGATCGATCCACCCACGAATGCCACATTGTTAGAGGTTGGCCAACCAATCACTGTGCAAGCGACATCGCCGCATAATCGGTTAAGGGCGGGTCTCTCTCCCGCCCTCCCAACACCACCTAGCATGCGGGTCCGCATTAAGCGGTTCCCAGAGGATACCGAGCCTTAGCCGGGTAATGACTGTTGACCCATAGTTCTTTGACAGATAGCAAACCTTGATCCTGAAGCCATTCATTGGTCATGCCTGACTGGGTTGCCAGTGTTCTGGACAGCCTCCACGGTCCTTTACGACTCAGGCCCGGGGATATCGCTTCCCGAAGGCTGGTGACAAGCTTCACCAACTCGCGGACCTTGGTGCGATACCAGCGCCACTGCTTTACATAACACATGCGCAGGCGTCTGCGGAGCCAATGGTCAATTTCAGGGATCGGACGATAGTACTCCGAAATCCCATAATAGCCCATCCAACCCCGCAGATATTCCGCCAGTTTTGTGTAGCGATATTCCATGGACATGTTCCGCCCGTTGCTTTCGGTATTTCCACCCGTCTGACCGGCAAGGGTTGATAGGTACCTGCCAGAAGTGACGCACGGATTGAATCCCAGTGTTTGCGGGCGAATTCCATGAACTTGTCCACCGGCATGTGATCAATGCCGGGGGCGCCTTTGTTGGCCTTCACCCGTTTCCAAGCCTCGATCATGTTTTCTCGGGATAGAATCCGCCCCAACAGGTCGACTTTGGGTCTTTCGCTACACAACCACGCCATTTACCCTATCTCCTCAACCCTGGGCTTCGTCATGTTGTGCTGACTTGCCCGGAAACTGGGCCTTGTATGTCGTTTCTGTTCGTCGGCTCATAGCTTTGCACTCCGGCTTCCTTCAGACGGTCCCTCGCGGTTCCGCCCTTGCCTTCGGCTAATACTTATACTAATAAATCAAAAGACTTATTAGCAGGATTCACGTACAGGGGACTTTCACCCCATAAAACCGCGCCCATGCCGGGCGTTATGCCTTTAAAAAAAACAGTTGATTGCACCTACGTTTGTATGTTATTGCGTACAAAATTAATACCAAAAGAGGTACAAAATGCAAAAGTTCAAAATCGATCAAGACATCAGGTCAATGTCGGAAGTCAGAAATGCCATGGCTTCTTACATCAAACAAGTCCATGAAACCAAGCGTCCAGTTATAATTACGCAGCATGGCAAGGGTGTCGCTGTACTTTTGGGGGCAAACGAGTTTGAAGCTATGCAAGAAAAAATCGACCTTCTTTCAGATGTCCAAACCTCTCTCAACCAACTGACAAAAGGCGAAGGAATTTCCCACCAAAAGGCAAAAGCCACATTATTGGAACGAGTCCCCAAATGAAAATAGTGTGGTCTCCCCTTGCTGTGGAAAGGTCGTCAGAAATAGTTGATTACATTTCGCAAGATAAACCTTTAGCAGCAGACAATTGGATTCATGCAGTCTTTTCAAAGGTTGACCAGCTTCGAGCTAATCCGGAAATTGGACGGATTGTCCCTGAAATGAATGAGCGTCAGTTTAGGGAGTTAATTTACGGAAATTATTGAATCATCTATCAAATCGGAATAAAACAAATTTCTATACTTACTATTCGACATGGAAAACAGATATTGCCAATCGATGAAATAAAGGCATAACCGCTTCCAGCCGACGCTCGTTCCTCGCGCGGGTGGACCGGTTTCGGCTCCGCACCCGCTATTTTTCCGATTCCGGCATCATCGGCGGCAAGGCCTTTGTCTCCGGCCTGTACCAGCGGTTCAAGGATCATTTTCACACCAGCCGGGAGAAAAAGCTTAAGCGCATCAAGGGTCTTGATGGAATTTATTCCCCGAAACGGCTTGCGGAGGCATAAATCCAGGCTGCCGAGGCGACCAGTGCCCCCCAGCTCTTGATGAAGATGCCGGTGGGAATAGAATACATGTTGGCCACATATCTGGCATATCCCACCAGTTTACGCATTGGGCTTCGACTTGACAAGTCAATGCCATAAACGGGAATTCTTGTTGAAATTCTCAAAGGACCACCACCGATGACTTCAATGGTTCTATGAAGCGAGAAAACGATACGGACTTAAAATTATTTAATATCTGTATGTTAACTTGGGAGACCCGGTGCGCTGACAGCGGCGGCCGTTATATCTTATTCGGTCCTGAAAAGCCGCCGGCGAAGGCCGAAGTGGCTTTCATGGTCAGAAAAGGCCATCAAAGTCTCGGGCTGGCCGGGAATACTGCTCAGACACCTTGCCGGCATGCAGGGCTTATGGAACATAAAAGGTGACCTTGAGCTGTTTATTTTCTTTGGCAAGCCTCTGGAAAACGTCACTTGGCTTAATGGCCGGGATGATTTCCCGGTTAGCGTCGTCAGTCATCAGAAGTTTCCTGATTTACAATCAGCCGATTACATGTTTATGTTATTTTAAATACAAACCATCGGGATAAGGGAGGCCATCATGCCGGTTAATGAAAAAAAATCCGTTGCCACCTGTCTTACATACGGAATCCCTATGACAATGGTCCTGCTCTTTGATCTGGCCGTTCCCTTGGGCGTGTCCATAGGTGTTTTGTATATCCCTCCCATCCTGTTTTCCCTCTGGTTTTCCCACAGAGAATTCACCCTGCTGATAACCTTGGTTGCCACTTTTTTTACGATTTTCGCCTTTTTCTGGCAGCCGGGAGTCAATGACATGTGGAAAGTGGTTTTCAATCGTGCCCTCGCGCTATTTGCCATATGGGTGACGGCCATCCTTGGCCTGAAACGCAAGACCATGGAACTGAAACGCGAGAAAGCGGTCCGGGAACGGGAAGAAGCCTTGAAGCAGGTACAGATTCTTCGTGGTTTTCTGCCCATCTGCGCGGCCTGCAAAAAAATCCGCAACGACCAAGGCCATTGGGTCCAGATCGAGGAATACATCAGGGACCACTCGGAAGCGGAATTCAGCCATAGTATTTGTCCGAGCTGTGCCTGCAAATTATATCCGGAGATTTATTCCCCTCAAGAATGAGACTTCTGGCCGTCGGTTCCTTTTGTGGTGTTTCCGGTCATCAGCCGATCCCGCTTTCCCACGGCCGTCGCAGCGGTCCCAAAATCTCACTCAGGGTTTCGGCAAATTCACGGCCGCTTACCGGTTTTCGAAGCAGTTTGTGGATCCCAACCTGCCGGATTTTGTCTCCGGGGATGGCGTCCGAATGACCGGTACTAGTATGACCGGAATGTCTTTGCGGATTTTCCGGAAACGGAGGGCCAATTCATAACCGTTAATTTTGGTCATGCTGAAATCCGTAATAATCAGGTCGAATCGTGCTGGCGCTTGACAATGCTGTGGACCATGGCCATCCCCATGCCGATATCCTTGGTAGGGCGGCACTGGCCTTGGCCAGTTCGCTGGTCTTGACCTCCATCGCCTCGTTCATGGTGATCAATTCCTCATTGGCGGCCTGCAGCTTCTCGCTGGTGGCTTGCAATTCCTCATTGGTGGACTGGAGTTCATCTGGCCTGGACAAAAAACTGCCCCAAGATGCGCTTGGCCACGCCAGAGGCCCCCGTTTCCGTGTAGGTACCTTTGCGGGCCATGGCAATAGCGGCGGCCTCGAAATCCGTGGCGAAAATCTGGATTTAATAGCCACCGATATTATCCGCCAGGACCTTGGCCAGGGTGATGGCAATCGAATAGACCTCCTCGCCGGTGGAGCACCCGGCGCCCAGATACGGATGTTCTTTTCCACATCGCGCTGTTCCACCATGCTGCGGAAAAAGTTTTCCAAGGTCATGAACGCTTCCGGATCCCGGAAAAAACTGGTCACGGAAATCAAGAGATCCTTGAACAGCATTCGGATTTCGTCCTCAGAATCCGACAGATGGTCGGCATAGCGCTTCGGTCCACGAGATTGTCGACGGAGATCCTACGGCCGATGCGGGTATGGTGATTGCTGCGGGAAAGGGACTCGAAAAAAGATTCAATGGAAGGGATCGGCAGCTGGGGTCATTGAAAAGCTGTAGCTGAAAGACATTGTTTTCCAGGAACACATGGTGTCTCGGCGGCGGCAGATAAATCCGGTCCGGCACCAGCACCAGGCCCTGATCCACGATGCTGACGGGCAGGGTCGCGGCCTCGGACAGGAGCTTCCAAAGCAGGGGGACGCATGTAAACAGATCTCTCAGGACTTGAATATGGAGGTTCTATTGAGTTCCGGAAGCAACGCCAACATCACCGCATTCCAGCCCTTGCTTCCATGATAAGGCGCCTTGATGAGCCGCGACAAATTAAAGGCCTCATACGTTCCATCCGGGTGGGGAATCAGTACCGGAATGTCGACGCTGCGCAGCAAGGGCAGGTCGTTGGGGCTGTCACCCAAACCGATGGTCAGGATTTTTTCGGAAAAATGTCTTTGAAAAATGGTTGCCGTAAGTTTCACCGCCACCCCCTTGTCGTTGTGCTCGTCGATAAGATGATGGAAACGGCCACCACGAATGACACGCAATCCGGCCGCCCGTGCAGAAGTAAACAAGTCGTGCTTGCGGGTCGTATCATTCAGCAGCAAAGGCTCGCTGAACTCTCTTTGTTTGGCCAATACGGCTTGGTCGACAGAAAGTCCCGTCTCTTCGGCGATTTCTTCCGCCTCCATATCGTTGAATCCTTGCAATGATGAATGTTGCCGCACATGTTCGACAACGATGCGGGCCAAAGGATAAGGTGCCCCCAGCATGATCCGGCGGTACCCATTCCGCGCCTTAGATTCCGGAATATCAAAACCTCGGTACTCTTCCGGAAAGAAAACCCCGCCGCCGTTTTCCACGATAAAGGGCTCGTCTAATTCCAGGATGCCGCGCAGTTCTTCGACTTCGCTGCGGGTTTTGCTGGTACAAAAAATCAAGGGGATGTTGCTGCGCTTTATCAGTTCCAGGGCTGGGAGCGCATCGACAAAAGAATAATCGGCATGATTCAGTAAGGTTCCATCAAGATCAGTGAAAATTACAAGCAATCCCGGTTTTTTCACCCGAATTTTACGGAGGTCTTCCCACACAGTGTTTCCAATAATGTCCTTCATCCTCTTTCCTCTAATCTCGGAGGACACATACCTGATTCAACATCAGTGATTCTTGACAGCAGTATGTAGAAAACGGTTCCCTGTTTCTACTTGTTTTTAAGGCCTCCCTATTTTTAAGATTTTGAGATATAACACTTTTCCCACTAATTTTCCACCTATAATCCAAGAATGGAGCAAGGTCTTCCATCCCATAGCCGAATCGTTTATATGGGTGAGTATCAAAATACATCCTTTTCTGTATTTCATCCCATATACGATATTCCTATTGTAGATATCATCTAAAGAGGTTTTTGGAAAAAATGAGCGGAAAATTTGCCGCAAACAACTGAACTGTTGCGAGCCGCTGTCAGTTTTTCGATAGAGCGCGGCAGCGTCGTGGCAAAAACCATTGCCTCTGATATCAAATCAAACAGAGAGGAGCAAACAAATGCTCGGACCAGAGACCCGACAACAATTACAGCAAATCCTGGTGAACCTCAGGCAACAAATTCTGGCCAACCGCCGCTACCTGGATTCCGCGTGGTTGAAATTGAATGAGCCGGAAAAAGAACTGGAAGAATACGCCAGAAAGCTCACCATGGCTCAAAAAATCGTGATGCTGGAGGGCATCGATCAAAAGCGTTTTCATCTGATAGAAGCCGCGCTCGAAAAAATGGACGCTGGGGAATATGGCCGCTGTGAAGATTGCGGTCAGCCCATTGCCGTAAAACGCCTGCAAGCGCTTCCCTGGGCTCTTTGCTGTGTCGAATGTGCCTCAGAACAGGAGAAAACCCTGCGATCTCCGGCAACGCAGTCTTCGTCTGCGCCACCGCCGGAATCCATGGGTGACCGGGAAATTTTGGTGGCCGTTCGGAAAGAAATAGCTGAGACTGAGGACATGGGGGATATCTCCGTGACCTGCAACAATGGGGTGGTGTACCTTGTAGGTTTATTGCCCAATGAGCACAGCCGGCGGAACCTCAAGGAAACCATAGAGGATGTCCTTGGTGTGGAAGAAATTGTGGACCATACCAGCATCGAACAACAAAACTGGCCCCCCATGGAACCGGGGGCCGAGGATTCCGTGGAGCCGCCGCTGGACAAGAAAACTCCGGAAGAAATTTTGATGAACGGGGAAGATGTCGACGACGATATTCTCGCCGCCTTACAGGAGGGAACACCCATCATTCCGCCGTCGAAATTCATTCCCGAAAAAAAACCATAGATGGGATTTCCCGCCCCGATAAATGATTGGGGTCGCTTTTCTCCACGATCCCGTCTTCATGACCACTGATCTTCGGATGGTGGAGACCTATGCCCGGGTTCCTCCCTTGGAATGGAGATCGGAAAGAAACCGAATTTTCCCTTGTAAAATACTGCCCCCCGGGACGATTGCCTGGGAGGAACGCAGATTTTCAATGCGGACATGTCCCTTGATGATCACTCCAGGCTCGAACTTCACATCCCCCGCGATTTCCAGCGAATCGCAGAATTGCAATGACGGAATGGCCGGAAGGCGTTTGAAAAAGCCATCCATGGTCTTGAAGTATAGCGGGTCGAGTTTTACAAACGGCAGCCGCCTCCGGCGGTTGGGTTGGGTAACCACCCGGCCGTCTTCGCCCAACCGCATCAGGTCCGAACGGACGATGAGCAGGTCGCTGCTTTTTTTCACCGGCAGGAACCGGCGTCTGGGAACCAGCACGGCCGTGGCTTTTGGAAACAGACCGATGGCATGTCCCATGGCCGTTTCGATCTGGTAAACAGCCGGCGAACGTGCATCGGTGGGATCCAGGGTTTTTGGATTGGCGAAAAACGGCAGGCGGAATCCTTGACCGGCAGACATTATTTCTTTCACATGTCCCAAATGCAGCCAAATGTTGTTGGTGTTGAACAGCCGATGGCGCCGGATATCGCTGAAAGCATTCAGATCCTGCCGGGGACATTGCGCCAACTCCCGCAATACCAGGGTGCCATCGGCGCGGCAGGCCAAATGGCCGCCCTTCTGGTCATTCCGGATTCTCTCAGCCACTTCCATCATGAAGGCCAGGTCGTGGGCGGCGAAATACCCCAACAGGGAAGGCTCCACCACGGCGCCGAGATTGTCCGCATTGGAAACAAAGGCGTATTTTATACCCTTATTCAACAATTCCTGCAAAATGCCCGAAAAATACAACGCGGCAAACAGATCCCCATGTCCGGCCGGGCTCCATTCCAACCGGGGATCGATGGGCCACTGGGCCGGTGCGAAATCATCCTGAAGCACTTTCGGGAATTGGTGCTGGAGAAAAAATAGCGGCATGCTGCGCGGCTGGATTCGATGGATGGCCGCTCTTGTTTCCGCGTGGGTATGAAAGCTGTTCATCAACACCAATTGAACATTTTGAACATCCGCCTGGTACAGGATGGTTTCCAGAAAACTTTTGCCGTTAAGGGCTTTCAGCAGAGATTTCGTGCGTCTAAGCCCAAGACTGGTTCCCAAACCTCCGTTCAGCTTGATCATGGCGGTTTGATTCAACAGTTTACCACCAATTCTTGAATAGCCTTCCAGGTGGGCCGCATGTGGAAGCGCCTCCGGTGCCAGGGGCCGGATGGCAACCTCGTGGATCAAGCCCGTGTTTCCCGCCGCCAGGCGCCCATAATAATAGGCAAAGGTTTCTTGAACGGCCTCAGGCAGTCCAACACGGTTCATTTTTTCCATGAACTGCGGGAGGTGGGCCGGCAAACTTGAATTTTCAGGCTGTTGCAGACCTTTCGCTCGTTGGGTCATGGGGTTTACCTCCTATTCATGTTAATTGGGAAATCGCCTCTTCTCGTGGAGCCTTCAGGAAACTGGTCATCCGGCAGCGGTTTACCCGCATCAAAGCAATTCCTGATGGGTGAGTTCAACTATTTGATTTCTGCCGGCCAGAGGATGGTTGGCATCCAGGGTCACAGTCGTGCCGATTCACCCGATTTTCGTTTTGTATCTTGTTCAGAGATCAACATTGATAACAATGGGGCCAATTCTGTAGATCCGGAGACATTCTTCTGTATTCAATAATCAATCGGCAGCAAGTCGACCGCCGACCCAGGAAATCCCCATCGTCAATTCCAAGATTTTAAAAAAGATTGCAGATCTAATTTGTTATCGATATAAGTGATCTGTCTTTTCCTTCCGTTAAAGGTGCCGGTGTTTTTACGGCAAACGATGGGACAATGTTGAAGTCAGAATTTTTCTGCGCCAGTTGCAGGGTTGTCGCCCGTTGCACTTTTTGTTTTTTAACAAAAACCACCAAGTGTAGACAATTGCGATGAAAAATCTCAACGGGAATTGCTATACACTGACTTTGTTCGTGGCCGGAACTGGAAAATCATCAACCATAGCAAGACGGAATTTGGAATGTATTTTCCGTGAGGAACTAAAAATCGACTACGCTCTCCGGATTGTCGATGTGCTGGAAACCCCCCAGGCTGCTGTGGCAAACGGAGTTGTTCTAGCGCCGTCACTACTACTGGTGGAGGCAAATAGCCGGCCCGTGCTGATTGTCGGTGACCTGAGCGACACTGCTCGAATAAATACCGCATTGGGGCTTTCGTCGCCCATTCAAACAAACCCCGGTGCATCCCGACAGGACGAGGTTACCCTTGCATTGCAACATGGCCAAGTGGATGCGGTTGTCGGACTCAACGGCATTTACCTGGTACAATCCAGTGAGTTGGAAGAAAAACGGCGGCACAGCGAAACTGAGCTTCGCAATATCGTAGATAATCAACACGAAATCATTCGGGACAACAATCGCCTGCTGCAGGCCCTGAGCACAAAATTGAGTGAGCTTTCCTATCAGACTCTGCAATGCATTGAAAACGAGAGAAAAATAATCGCCAGAGAACTGCACGACAGCATCGGCGCCAGCCTGACAGCCATCAAATTTGGTCTGGAAAGCCGGCTGCTCAAAATGGATCAGCCGCCGGAGCCGGATGTCATCTCCTTTGAACAACTCATCGACTACCTAAAGGACGCCAGCCGGGAAACCAAACGGATTTCAGACGGCTTGCGGCCCAGCTGGCTGGATGAGAGAAATCTGTTGGAGGCCGTGCAGCAGCATATTGAGCAATTTCGGGAATATCATGCCCATATCGAGGTGCAAACCCAAATCGACGTGGAGGCTACATCCCTTACACCCCGTTTCAAAATCGTCCTGTTCCGCGTGCTCCAGGAGGCCTTGAACAACATCGTCAAACACAGCCAGGCGGACCGCGTGGAAATCTTCCTGAGACGAAATGGCAACTGTATAGAATTACAGGTCAAAGATAATGGTTGCGGCTTTGAAGCCGAAAAGGGGTCAGAAAAACAGGGCCGGCCGGCTGGTTTCGGCCTGATAAGCATGCGCGGCCGGGTGGAGCTTTGTAGCGGCTGTTTCGAAATCTGTTCCAAACCCGGTCAAGGCACAACTATCAGCGTTGCGTTACCATTGGAACAGATCAACGGATAATCAGCAACGGTTGAAAAAATATGTAATTATTTTTTCTATTATTCTAAACTATTATTCCATATGCTGGCCATCCCATTTCAAGGGCAACCACCGATTTTTCCCACCATGGGTTGCATTTTGGCGCTTCGCCTGCTACCGTTATCCGTAACAGGAGAATGACCAAGGAGAACCGCTAATGATCATCACCATTGGAGAAGTGGTGACGGATCATTTCCCGAAGTATCGACGCATCGGTGGGGCGCCGCTCAATTTTGCCTGTCATCTACAAAAATTCAGGGAGAATGTGGTCCTGATCACCCGTTTGGGTAACGATGCCGACGGAGATGAAATCCGAAGCTTGATCCGCGACCACGGCTTGCCATCTGCCTTTATCCAGCGCGACCGGCACCACTCCACCGGTCGGGTGCATGTGACCCTGGATGCCCAGGGGGGGCCGAATTTCGATATCGTCATCGGCACTGCTTATGACCATATCGAGCTGGATCCCTCTGTTTTCAGCCGCCTGGCGGGGGAACAGACGCTTATCTACTATGGATCGCTGATTCAGCGCAGCACCAATGGTTTTACACAGCTCCGACGCTTTTTGGAAAGCCGGCCGAAAAGCGCAAAATGCTTCTGCGACATCAATCTGCGCCCCCCCCATTTCCGCCACGAAGTCATCGAGCAATGTCTGCACTACGCCGACATTCTCAAGCTCAATGAAGAGGAACTTATGACCATAGCGGCAATGCTGACAGTTTCCGGAACAGCACCGGACATGGTCGCGGCGTTGATGGATCGGTACCGTCTCGAGATGGTCGCCGTCACCCTGGGAGCGGGCGGCAGTTTCGTCGTACACGCAAACCAGCGCTATGACGCTCCCCGACCGAAGACAGAAGACCTGGTGGATACCGTGGGTGCAGGGGATGCTTTCGCCGCTGTACTCGCCTTGGGATACCTGCGACAGCTACCCCTGAACCTTGTCCTGAAGGTGGCGACGGGTTTCGCCGCCGAAGTTTGCCGACGCCCGGGAGCGATACCCGCGGATGATGCCCCTTATGAGCGAGTCGAACGCCAACTAAAGGACTCTCAGAGATGACCGACAGCTTACCCTACATCCAGATGTTCAGCCTGCATGGACTGATCCGCAGCAGGAACATGGAGCTTGGCAGAGACGCTGATACCGGCGGACAGGTGAAATACGTCATTGAACTCTGCCAGCACCTGAGTCGACAGCCGGAGATCGGACGGGTCGATCTGTTTACCCGCCTGGTGGCCGACAAACGCGTCTCGGAAGACTATGCCCAACCCGTCGAGGTGGTGAACCCCAAATTCCGCATTATCCGGATTCAGTGCGGCGGCCGGAAATATATCCGCAAAGAGCTGCTGTGGCCCCACCTCGACGAATATGTGGACAAATGCGTCAAATTCATGAAGCGCGAGAAGCAGGCCCCCGATGTGCTACACGGCCATTACGCCGATGCCGGATATGTGGCCTTGCAGCTGGCCGACTTTTTCGGCGCGCCGTTCATTTTCACCGGCCACAGCCTGGGCCGTTCCAAGCTGCAAAAACTGCTGGACGACGGAATGACCCGGGAGGACATCGTCAAAAAATACAAGATCGACCATCGCATCCAGGTGGAGGAGACCATTCTGGCCCATGGGGATCTCTTGATCACCAGCACCCGCCAGGAGATGGAGGTGCAATACGGCCAATACGACTACCACGACCTGCCCACCTATGCCATCATTCCGCCGGGGATCGACATCGACAAGTTTTATCCGTTCTACCACCACCTTCTTTCGGAAAACGGGGTTTCGGAAAACGCCATGTTCGCCCAGGCCTCCATGCTGAAGGAACTCAACCGCTTTTTCCTAAAACCGGACAAGCCGCTTATCCTGGCCCTATGCCGACCCGACAAACGCAAAAACATTTCGGGACTGATCCAGGCCTATGGGAAAGATCTGGAACTGCAGGCCATGGCCAACCTGGCGGTTTTCGCCGGTATCCGTAAGGATATCGACACCATGGAGGAAAACGAACGGGACGTGCTCACCGGCATGCTCCTGTTGATGGACAAATACGACCTGTACGGCAAAATGGCCATCCCGAAAAAACATGATGTCGAATATGAGGTCCCCGCCCTTTACCGCATCGCCGCGGAGAGCCGGGGGGTATTTGTCAATCCGGCCCTTACCGAACCCTTCGGCATCACCCTGCTGGAGGCCTCGGCCACCGGTCTGCCCATTGTCGCCACCAATGATGGCGGTCCCAAGGACATTCTGCGGAATTGCAGCAACGGCATCCTGGTGGATCCCAACAGTTCACGGGCCATTTCCACAGCCTTGAAAAAAATCGTCGCGGACCCGGAGCGCTGGGAAAAGTATTCCAAAAACGGCATCCTAAACGTCCGGAAGCACTACACATGGAAGAGTCACGCGGAGGCCTACACGGAAAAACTCCGGGACCTCGTCCGCAAGCATAAGCCGTACCACCTGGATGCCGTGGTGCCCACCGATGCCATCGGACGCCGCTTAATGGAACTGGACTACTTCCTGATCACCGATATCGACAACACCTTGATCGGTAAAGACAACACCCGCTTGGCCGAACTCTTGGAGCTGCTGGAAGCCCACCGCCATTCTATCGGCTTCGGGGTCGCCACCGGCCGTACCGTCGAATCCGCCTGGGAGATCCTGTCCAGACACGGCGTGCCGGCTCCGGACATCATCATCGGTTCCGTTGGAGCGGAAATCTACTATGGTCCCCAGCGGCAATTCGGCCAAGGCTGGGGCACCCATATCAGCCACAAATGGGAGCGGGAGAAAATCGTCGAACTGCTTTCGGACTTTTCCTTTTTGTCTTTTCAGGAAGCCGATGCCCAGCGGCCGTTCAAAATCAGCTACTATATCGAACCCGGTAAAGACCGGCTGGCGCAGATCCACCATCGCCTAAACGTGCACAAATGTCGCTATAACCTGATCTATTCCCACGAACGCTATTTGGATATTCTTCCGTATCGCGCCTCCAAGGGCAAGGCCATCCGATACCTGAGTTACAAATGGGAGATCCCGCTGCAGAACTTTCTTGTCTGCGGCGATTCAGGCAACGATGAAGAAATGCTGCGGGGCGAACCGCTCGCCGTGATCGTCGGTGATTACAGTCCCGAGCTGGAAATGCTCAAAGGCGCCCCCAGTGTCTTTTTCGCCGAAGCGCCATGTGCCGGCGGCATCCTGCAGGGATTGAAACGCTATCATTTCCTTGAAAAGGCGAGTGAAACGTGTGAAGCACATGGTAACCAGCAGACGGGAATCCGCGAAAAAAAGGAGGAAGTGGCGTGAGTAAACAGCTGGAGGCACTACTTCTGGAGAACCAAAAAGATGTATTTCGTTTTTTAAGCAAGGTGGCCGCCCATGAAAAAAAACTGTTCGTCAAAGGCGATCTGCTGGAAATCCTGGAGTGCTACAAGGCCGAAAGCGGCGAGGAACATCATGCCGCCATCAGCGACCTTGCGCGGAAGATCAACGAAGGAGTCGCCATCGGCAGCTGCATTTATTTCGAGTTTCGCGAAAAGATTGGTTTTTCAGAATGTTATATCTTTAACCTGGAAGAGCTCGCCTTCAACCAGATCAGTGCGGCGCAATACCTGAAGGCCAAGGAGACCTTCATCAAACCGGAACAGACGGAAGACCTGTTGACCCTGAATTTCAGAACGTTTTACGACAAGTTCCCCAGCGTCCGGGAATCCAAGAATATCGGGCATGGCGTCGAATACCTCAACCGGTATCTGTCTAGCAACATGTTCACCAATCCGGCCAAACTGAGTGCCGCCCTTTTCGATTTCTTGTTTCTTCACAAAATCGGCACGCGCCAGCTGGTGCTCAACGACAGGGTCAACAGCCCCGAAAAACTCTCGGCGAGCATCGAGAAGGCCAAGAAGTTCTTGCAGAAACAGGCGGACAACGAGCCGTATGAAAACATCAAACAGGTCCTGCAGGAGTTTGGATTAGAACCCGGCCTGGGAAATACTGCTGCCAAGATCATGGAAAGCCTGGAATTGCTCGATACCATCATGTTGTCCCCCGACCCCCAATCCCTTAAAGCCTTTCTGTCCCGGATTCCCATGATTTTTAACATCGCCGTCATTTCCCCCCACGGCTATTTCGGCCAAGAAGGGGTGCTGGGTATGCCCGATACCGGCGGTCAGGTCGTGTATATCCTGGATCAGGTCAAGGCCCTGGAGCAGGCCATGGCCGAATCGTTTTTGGAGTCTGGCGTCACCGCGCGGCCAAAAATCATCATCCTGACCCGTTTGATCCCCAATGCCGGGAATACCTGCTGTAATCAGCGGTTGGAGAAAGTGCATGAAACCCGGAACACCTGGATCCTGCGGGTGCCCTTTCGCCAGCACAACAAGCGCGTCACCGACAACTGGATCTCCCGATTCGAAATATGGCCCTATCTGGAGGAATTCGCCCTGGATGCCTGCCGGGAACTGTTGACCGAATTCGGCCAAAGGCCGGATCTCCTCATCGGCAATTACTCGGACGGCAATCTGGTGGCCTCCATCCTTTCCCGGAAACTGGGCGTCACCCAATGCAATATCGCCCACGCCCTCGAAAAGAGCAAGTACCTGTTCAGCGCCTTGTACTGGGAAAGCATGGAGGAACAATATCATTTTTCCAGCCAGTTTACCGTGGATCTTCTGGCCATGAACAGCGCCAACTTCATCATCACCTCCTCGTATCAGGAAATCGCGGGAACCGAAGAAAGCATCGGGCAGTATGAGTCTTATCTCAATTTCACCCTGCCGGGTCTGTATCGCGTCACCGGCGGGATCAATCTGTTCCATCCCAAGTTCAACATCCTGCCGCCGGGCGTGAACACGAAAGTCTATTTCCCTTATACCCGCAAGAAAGAAAGAAGAGAGAAAACCTGCCGCGAACTGACCCGACTGTTGTTCGAGAATGCTGAGGATCCGGAAGTCTTCGGCCGCCTGACGGAGCCGGATAAAGTCCCGATTTTTTCCCTGGCGCGGTTGGATAAAATAAAAAACCTGTCCGCCTTGGTTCAATGGTTCGGAAAAAGCAAGGAACTTCAGGAACAGGCGAACCTGATCATCGTGGCTGGCAAGGTCGACCCGGAGCATTCGACGGACGGCGAGGAAAAGGAGCAGATCCATCTGCTCCATGCGCTCATCGGCACCTATGACCTGCAGGATAAAATCAGGTGGATCGGCAAGCTGTTCCGCAAGGAGCAGACCGGCGAAGTGTACCGCCTCATCGCCGACCGGAAAGGGGTGTTCGTCCAGCCGGCCCTGTTCGAAGGCTTCGGTCTGACCGTGCTGGAAGCCATGCGTTCTGGGCTCCCGGTCTTCGCCACCCAATATGGCGGCCCCTTGGAGATCATCCAGGACGGTCGCTCCGGATTTCACATCGACCCCATCAACGAAGTCGAAACCATCGACAAATTATCAGGATTCCTTCAAAAATGCGCCATCGATGCCGGCCATTGGACGAGAATATCTAAAAATGCAATCGAACGGGTGGATACAACCTATAATTGGGGACTCTATTCCAGGAACCTGCTGTCCCTGGCGAAAATCTACGGTTTCTGGCGCTTTTCCACCAATATCGAAATGGAGGAAATGAATGCCTATCTCGATGTGCTATACCATTTGCTGTACCTGCCCATGGCCAGAAAAATCATGGATATGCATATGCAGCGATAACGGAGAGCGTGGCGCAACCGTTGAGTGGGAGGTGCAAAGATGTTTGACGGAAGAAACCTATATCATACTGCACGGACCGGATAATGATTCGGCGAGTCATTTAATCTTCTGGCTTCAGGACTCGGTGGAGATGCTTACGAGGCGCTTCTCGATGGCATAAGCCGTGAGTCCGGAGGCGTTGTGGATATCCAACTTACTCATTATATTGGAGCGATGCTTGCTCACCGTTTTTTCGCTGATGCATAAGAAATCCGCGATCTCCATATTTTTATAACCCTCGCCGATGAGCTTCAGGACTTCTTTTTCCCGCTGGGTCAGAGTGTCCCAGGAGGTTTTCTTTTTAAGGCGTTTCTTGCCTTCAAGATATCCTTCCAGAACCTTGTCTGAAATCGCCGGGCTCAAATAGGTTTTTCCGTCCATTACTGTGGTCATGGCCTTGAGCAGATCCTCATAAGAATCGTCTTTCAGGCAGTAACCATTGGCGCCGGCTTGAAAAGCGTCTATAATGAACTCGTCGTCGGCATGGATGGTAAGGACCAGGATTTTGATGGCCTGTGTTTTTCTCCGGATTTCGTTGATAGCCGGAATACCGTTCATTTTGGGCATGGATAAATCCAGCAAAATCAGATCCGGTTGATGTTTATCCGTTACGCGTATGACCTCCAAGCCATCTTCCGCCTCCCCCACTACGCTAAATTCACCCGAGGCTTCCAACAAGGCGCGCAAACCCTGTCGCACAATGGTACTGTCTTCGCCAATTACAACTCGGGTGCTTTTTCGAAATTGGTTCATCTCGTTTCTCCTTTCTGTTCATTTGATTGCATTTGGCGCAGATCATCCGATAGCATTTTCAAGATATGGGCGTTCGGCCAGGAAGCCTTAATCGAGGTGCCTTGGGCGTTTTGGGAAGAAATATGGAAGCTGCCGCCGATAAATTCCGCTCTTTCTTTCATGCTTTCCAGTCCCATGCCTGGATTCGTTACGTTTGTCCCAAGGGTCTCGCCGACATCAAAACCGATGCCGTTATCGAAAATCTCGAAATCAATCCGTTCATTCTGTTTCTGCAAGCGTATGGCGATATGATCGGCACGGCTGTGCTTCACAATATTGGCAAGGGCCTCCTGAAGGATTCTGAAAATAACGATCTTCAACGGTTTGGGCACATCCGTTTCCGCAATTCCGATCTGCACATTGATCTCAACACATGGGGTCACCAAATTAAATTTACGGCAGTACCAATGGATGGTCCTGATAATACCCAAGTCGTCCAACAGTGTGGGGCGGATATTGGAATAGATATTCCGCAGGTCATGCAGCGCCTTCTTGACCAGGGGCAGCATTTCCTGTGCGGATTGGGATTGCCTTCCCGATTCAAGCGGGAGACGGATGACATTTTCCAACCCGAGTTTGATGGCAGTGAGACTGCTGCCGATATTATCATGGAGTTCCCGGGATAGTTTTTTGCGTTCCTCCTCCTGGGTGTGGATCAATTTTGCGGAGATAACCCGCAGGCGCTGTTCGGTCTTTCTCAGGGTTACCATATTCCGCATTTTTTCGATGGCGTAGTGAATGCAATGCACGAGCAATACCGGTGTCAGGTGTTCTTTTTCGATCCAATCCATGATTCCCGGCGGAAAGCGACTGGACAATACTTTGCTGTCTTGTTCTTCCACTATCACAACAACTGGGCAGGCCAGCGCTTCCTTACTCAAGACTTCCAGTAAATCCGTTAGGCTTTGCATCGATAGAACTGCATCGATAAAACAAACATCCATCATTCTCTGCTTCAGCAGCAGCGAAGCTTCTTTAATGGTTCGCGTCCATTCCAGTTGCACCTGAAAGGCCTCGACTTGCCGGGTCATCTCTTTTAAAAGAGTATAGCTTTCTGCGTGATGGGCAACCAGCAAAATTTTCAAGTCTTGCCTCATCGTGCGATCTTTGCGTCTGGTCTTCATGATTTGGGATATACAATCAAAAAATGCATAGAACAATAAAACAAATTTATACCATTCAGTCAAATTTTCATCAAAATTTTTTATCTGTCTCACCCTTAAATGCGTCTGTGAGAACTGCGCTTTCCCAATTGACCACCGGCAATTTGGGACCTCCTCCTTGCCCCACAATAACGGATTCAGTTTAATATAGAAGAAGATTTCAGCCACAATGCCAATCTCAAGCCGGTAAAGATGGCCGTTGCAGTACATATTGTATACTGGACCGGCTGAATTGAAATACTGGTTTGGCAGTATTTTTATTTTGCGCCTTGTGAAGTAATAGACGTATCGATATCAAAAAAATATTTCAAGACCTCAAGGAGGGATTATGCGTGCTAAGCGGAATGAAAACAGGTTGGCAGATATCCCGCAGCCAGATTTGACGCAACCCAAGTTGATATCAGCAGGTGTTGGAAGTAATTCGAGCCCCGCTAATTTGAATTCAAGCCAACAGGAGAGCAGCATCATGGAAAATCGTCAATTCGTAAGACAAATTATCGAATTAAATCGTGAATCAGTGGATACTATTTTCGACACATTGACTTGGCTGCACATGCAAACAGAAAAGATGACCGACCGCATGATCAACAATGGTATTTGGCTGCCGGAGGAGGGACGAAACCTCATATCGGAATGGAACGCGGCCTGCAGGAAAGGGCAAGAAAATTTGAAAAAATCCATCAATGCTTATTTTGAGCAAACAGCCGTCATTTTGAAAGTGGATTGATTTCAGAATCGACCTCATCGATCCACTCCGGATCAATCATCTGACAACGTACCGATGTCTTTGAAGCCCGGCTGTCATTTCCAAATTCTTTTCATGCACAGGTCGGCACCAACGCATTGGGAATTTGCTGCCCTAAAGGATAGCCGCAAAGATGATACTGGAAACCATTTATTATCATAATACCGTCCGCAGTTGGCTCGCAGCCGTCACCATTTATATTGTCGTTTTTCTGTTCCTGGTTATTGCCAAAAAATTGGCCTATCGGAAATTGACTGTCTGGACTTCCCAAACCGTTTCAGAATGGGACGATCTGATCCCCCATCTGATCCAGCGCCTGAAACTAGCTGTCATTTTCGCCCTCAGCCTTTATGCTGGTACCGCGGTATTGACACTATCCGAAGGTTTGCACCTGCTCATCCACAAACTCTGTCTGGTTGTGCTGCTGCTCCAATCGGCCATATGGGTATCCTATAGCATGAGTTTTTGGCTGGCCCTGTACCGGAAACAGCAAATGGTTATCAATGCGGGTGCGGTCACCACGGTCAGCGCCATGGCCTTCATATTGCAGGTATTGCTGTGGACAATCATTCTATTGTTAATCCTCTCCAATCTCGGCGTGAACATTACGGCCCTGATCACCGGCCTTGGCGTGAGCGGTATCGCCATGGCCCTGGCGGTTCAGAATGTGCTCGGTGATTTATTCTCATCCTTCTCCATCGTTCTGGACAAACCTTTTGTCATTGGCGATTTCATCATTGTGGACGACTATCTTGGTACGGTTGAAAAGGTTGGCATTAAAACCACGCGCATCCGGAGCCTTTCCGGGGAGCAGCTGATTTTTTCCAACACTGACCTCTTGAATAGCAGGATCCGAAATTTTAAGCGCATGGTGGAACGGCGAGTGGCTTTTCACCTGGGGCTCGTCTATCAGACAAGCCTTGCACAGCTTGAGGCCGTCCCACGGATCTTGCGAGAAGTCGTCGAAGCGCAATCAGGTGTCCGTTTTGACCGGGCCCATTTTAAAGAATACGGTGAATACGCCTTGAATTTTGAAATCGTCTACTGGGTCGAAAACCCGGATTACAATTTCTACATGGATGTTCAACAGGCTGTCAACCTGACGATCTACAAACGCTTCCAGATTGAAAACATCCGATTTGCCTACCCAACCCAGGCTCTTCTCCATTTGCATCCGGAGACAGGGGTCTGAGGCGTACCCATAAAGCAGCATCACGGGTGGGAGGTTTAAATTGAGAAAAGGCGATGGAGGGCGGTTCTGGCTCCCGCCCTCCCCGCCCAGATCAGGAGGATGTACGCCCCTCGGCCTTTTTCTGGGGGTTGGCAGGCTTCAGATACGCCCCCCAATAACTCATGCCCACGAACACCGCCCCGCCGATGATGTTGCCGATGGTCACCGGCAGGAGGTTTTTCCACAGACAGTTGACCCAGGTCAGGCCCTCGGCGTTGATGGCCTGAATGGCGGCCAGTTCCCCCCAGCTCTTGATGAAGATGCCGGTGGGAATGAAATACATGTTGGCCACGCAGTGTTCGAAGCCGATGGCGACGAACCCCATGATGGGAAAGAAAATGGCGAAAATTTTACCGACGGTCTGCCGGGCCGCCAGGGCCATCCATACCGCCAGGCAGACCAGCCAGTTGCAGCCGATGCCCCGGAAAAGGGCTTCGCTGAATCCCAGGGTTGATTTTTTCAGGGCGATGGTGACCGCGGCGGCCCCCAAGGCGCCGTCTCCGGTTTTCCACAGGCCGGAAAAATAAAACAGCAGGGCGATAACCAGCGACCCCACGAAATTGGCCAGATACACCACGGACCAGCGTTTGAGCATGTTGCCGATGGTGATTTCCCGGCTCAAGACACTGGAGACCATGAGATTGTTGCCGGTGAAGAGTTCGGCCCCGGCAATGACCACCAGCATCAGTCCGAGACTGAAAGCGGCGCCGGCCATGACCTTGGACAAGCCGACGCCGGTGATGGGCGCCATGTCGAAGGTGACGCTGGTGGACAGCAGGCCGCCGAAGCCGATATAAGAGCCGGCCAGGACCCCCAATACCGTAACCGTCAGCCAGGGGGAAGTCACCTTGCCCACGCCGATGGTGGACGCCACCGTTTCCGCGATGGTCTTGGGTGCCTTGTCTTCCATGCCCGGAACCGGAAACTGCAGGGATTTGATGATGTTTTCAAAGCGGCCCAGAACCTGTTTTTCCGCCGTCAATTTGCGCTGGATCGCCCTTGTGACCGTGGCGTATATTTCTTCCGGAGTGAACGGCTTGGCCACATAATCCATGGCGCCCCGCTTCATGGCCTCGGTGGCCCGCCCCACGGAAGGAAAACCGCTGATCATCACCATGGCGGATTCCGGCGATCTTCGATGGAGTTCCTCGATCACGTCGAGACCGTCGAAACCGGGCATTTTCCAGTCGCACAGAATCACATCGAAGGCGGAATCCCCGGCGAGCCGGAGCCCTTCCTGGGGACTCGATGTGATCACCACGTTGAAACCTTCCGCGCTGAAGATCCTCCGACAGGAATTCAAGACGATTTCATCGTCATCAATGATCAGCATGGTCTGGGTCATGGGGCCTCCTACTGTTTCATGTGCTTCTTCCCTTCCGTCAGCCAGTGCTTCTGTTCCGGCTTGATCATGCCCAGCTGATCCTCCAGCCAGTCGACATCCCCGGTGACGATCGCCAGCTTTTCATTGGCGGTCAATTTGTACGGGCCCAGGGCCTCGCCCCCCTCTTCAAAGACCTTCCGGGCAAAATCCGGCTCCGCAGCTCCTTTCATCAGCACCTTCCGGACTTCCTCGGCATGAATCAGGGTCTGCTCTTCCGGAACGCTGCCGGTGGCGGCTTCGATGGCCGATACCACAATCCGGATCAGTTCTTCCGGATCGAACGGTTTTTCAATGTAGTTGACGGCCCCCAGTTTCATGGCCTGGACCGCCGAAGCCACGCTGGCATAACCCGTTATGATCACCACGGGCATCTGCGGCTTCTGACGTTTGACATCCCGGACAACCGTCAACCCATCCACGTCCGGCATCCGGATATCAGTGAGAACGATATCGTAGGATTCCTCGGCAGCCATGCGAATCCCGGCCCTGGCGCTCAGGCTGACATCCACCTCGAATCCTTCCTCCGTCAGCACCCTGCGGATACTCTCCAGGACGATCGCCTCGTCATCAATGGCCAACACTTTTTTCCCCTTCATGAAATCACCTCACATGGTTGTTGTTAGCTGCATGCACGGCTTTGTTCCTTCACCGCCAATCGGTGTGTTCCCAGCGGCGGATCACCATATCTCGGCACCCAGTCGGGCCTCCAGCCAGACTTTCTGATCGGGGCTGAGGGCGCCGACATGCGCTTCTATCCAGGCGATGTCGCCGGTGATGATGGCCAGTTTCTCCGGACCGGTGAGCTGGAAGCCGTCCAGCGCATCCGCGCCGTTGTTCAACAACTCGCGCCTGAAATCGAAATCCACGGCACCCAGTTCGAGGACCTTGAGAACTTCCTCCTTGTGGATGATGGCCTGCTCCTCCGGCTGCTCCTCGGCGGCCCGATGGATCGAACCGCTAACGGCCTTGACCAGCTCATCCGGACTGAACGGTTTTTCAATGTAATCCGCGGCGCCGAGTTTCATGGCCTGAACCGCGGAACGCACCGAGGCATAGCCGGTGATGATCATCACCGGCAAGGACGGTTTGGCGCGCTTGACGTCCCGCAGCACAATCAAACCGCCGATATCCGGCATGCGGATATCGGTCAACACCAGATCGTAGGCCTGGCTGATCGCCTTTTCAATGCCTTCCTTTCCGCCGAGGCATTGATCCACCTCATAGTTTTCCGCCATCAGAATCTTCCGGACACTGTCCAGTACAACCTGCTCATCGTCAATGACCAGCACTCTTTGCTTACTCATGGGGCCTCCTTTTGTATCGCCTGCCGGACGCTTTTCAGCAGTTCATCCGGGGTAAATGGTTTGGCTATGAAATTGCTCGCGCCCATGTTCAGGGCTTCCGCGATCATGTCTTCCGTATTCAATCCGCTCATCAGGATCACCGGGATATCGACCTGCCGCTCTCTCAGTTCGCGCAACAAATACAATCCGTCATGCACCGGCATTTTGATGTCCACCAAAAAAGCGGTGGGTTTTTCCGCCTCCAGGGCTTTCAAAGCCTCCAGGGCCGATGCGACCACCAAGACCTCGAAACCCTCCGGCTCCAACACCCGCCGGCAGCTTTCGAGCACAATCCGTTCGTCGTCAACCACCAGGATTTTCATGTTCTTCCACCTGTCTTTCAATGGGTAGCCATATAAAAAAGCTGGAACCCTTGCCGACTTCGCTCTGCACCCGGATATTGCCGCCGTGCTCCTTGACGATCCCGTAGGAAACCGACAGTCCCAATCCGGTTCCCTTCCCGACTTCCTTGGTGGAAAAAAAGGGATCGAACAGTTTGTTCATGTGTTCGGGAGGGATCCCGCAGCCGGTGTCCGTAATGGTGATTTCCACACCCCGGTGGCCGGTATCGCTGGCGGACAGAGCCGCCGCCGTGGTCACGGTGATTTTGTCGGAAGGCTTGGTGGCATCCAGGGCATTGATCAGGATGTTCAACAACACGCTCTGGATCTGACTGCGATCCAACACCAGTGTCGGCAGCTCCTGGCCGGGATGGAACTGGATGCTCACCCCTTTGAGCAGGGCCTGGTTTTCCATCAGTTTGATGGACGCCTCCACCAGCCGGTTGACATCGCTCTCTTCGGGGTCGAGCCGGGTCTGCCGGGAAAAATCCAGCAACCCCTTGACGATCTTGCGGACCCTTTCGGTGGATTCGGCGATCACCTGGAGATCCGTGCGCATATCGTCCGGCAGATCCTTCCGCCGCAGAAGCATGTGGGTGTAGGTCAGCACCCCGGTAAGGGGGTTGTTGATTTCGTGTCCCACCCCCGCCGCCAGACGACCCACCGTGGCCTGCTTCTCGGAATGGATGATCTGGCTGCGGCTCTCGTTGCGGCGGCGCTTCATGGAACCGACCATCTCCAGAAAAGTCGTCTGCAATACGGCAATTTCCATGTCCTTGGAAATCGAACCGATATCCGGGGAAACGTTTCCCTCGGAGACTTCCCGGCTCGCCCGGATCAACCGGTGAATGGGGCCCAGAATCCGCCCGGCCAGGAAGAACCCCATGACCACGGCGATAAGGCCGCCCATCCCCATGGACAGGACGAAATACAAAATGAATTTGTGTTGAATCCCGGAGTAATTGGACTCCGGCACGGCGATGGCGAGCATCCCGACCCGTTTCCCGCCGATATCCTCCAGGGGGCTGTAGGTGGCGATGCACCGCTCCGTCACGC
This sequence comes from Thermodesulfobacteriota bacterium, assembly GCA_049320885.1. Lineage (GTDB taxonomy): Bacteria > Desulfobacterota > Desulfobacteria > Desulfobacterales > SURF-7 > DYJD01. The sequence goes on from JBMORA010000028.1 coordinate 26,912, forward strand.
AGAAATGTCTGGCGGTCCATGGTTTCCCCAGGCCGAGCACCTGATCCCGCACCTCATCCGTCACCATTGTTCCCACGGCGCGTCCGCCGGTTTCATCCATCATGTTGGTCGCTACCCGGATTGTATCGAACAATATGCTTGCGGTGGGCGGCTTGGCTCCGGCCTGGATCCCGGCCCCCAGGAAGGATTTTTGCACCAGGTCCACGATATCGGTGCGCTGATGGAGAACCACACCGCCATAAAGCACCCCCAGCAGTTCCCCGCCGTCGTGATTGGCGTAAACGGGGATGCCGGCGGCCACGGCCAGGCAGGCTTTGGTCCCTTCGGCAGCCGTATTTTTCCCGTCATCAGCGGCAGACGTGTAGAACTGGATCCGTCCGGCCAGTTCCGGATTTTCGGTGGTCAGGAAATCCCGCGTCAGCACCACCGTGCCGGCAACGGGCAACCGGCTTGCCCTGACCGCCTGAACAACCGGGTTTTCGGCCTGCCGCTGCCCCTCCGGAATCAGCTTGGGCGTCGGTCGACTGATGGATCGGCCGTCGGGCAGCACGATCCCGGCAAAATCCAGATCGGCATGGATCGAAAGACGCTGCAGACGTTCATATAATTCCTCCGGATTGGCTTCCGTGAAGGCGTTGCGAAAGCCTGGTCCCAGACTGGTGATCTCCAGGGCCAGTTTAATGAAACGGGTGCGGGAACGATAGGCGTCGTCCGCCGCGTTCAAAGCCAGACCGACCTGGCTGGCGGCCTCCTGGACAACCCGGTTGTACAGCAGATAACCGGCGATTAACAACGACAGGCCGCCCACCAGAAAAGAAACGAGCAGGAAACCAATGACCAGTTGAAAGCGCGTGGAATGCAACATGCCGTTTTTCCCATATTTATCAATCATACAGTCCGGAAAAGGGACTATCCGCCCCCATGGCTATCCCTTGCTTGTGCAATTCGCTTGCCATCGGCCCGAATAATATTATATATATGTTTTTATTGGTTATTTATACAAATGAAGGCCATCGGGCAGGTCCGGGGAAAATCCACCGCCGCCCCGGGGTCTGATAAGGTTTTTTTCAAGGTGTAAAAAAAACCGACGCCCCCCGGTTTTCCGGAAAATCCCGGGCTGTTCCGGAGGGTGTTGTTACAGCATCCCCCGGATGGTCGCAGCCGCCCTTTCCGCCGAGGGCAGCATGGCGTTTTCCAGATTCTTGGCGTAGGGAATGGGACAGTCCGGCGCGCTGATCTTGACCGGCGCGGTTTTCAAGAGGCTGAATCCCGCCAGGGCCACCCGGGAGATGACCTCGGAGCCGATGCTGTTGCTGAAATGGGCTTCCTCCAAGACGGCCAAGCGCCCGGTACGGGCCACGGACCCAAGAATGCTTTCGGTATCCAGGGGATAGAGGGTCACCAGATCGATGATTTCGGCCTCCACTCCTTCCCGTTCCAGGATCCCGGCCACGCTTTTGGCAATGCCCACTCCCAGGAGGTAGGTGACGATGGTGACATCCCGCCCCGGCCGGACGGTCCGGGCCTTGCCGATGGGCAGGGTGTATTCCCCGGCGGGCGCTTTTCCGGATTCGGCGTACAGGAGCTTATGCTCGAAGAACAGCACCGGGTTGTCCGAACGGATGGCCGATGCCAGCAACCCTTTGGCGGTGAAGGCGTCACTCGGCGCAACCACCATCAAACCGGGAATGCCGCAAAAGAATTTTTCCATGGACTGGGAATGCTGGGCCGCCATGCCGATGCCGCTGCCCAGGGGGGTCCGAATCACCAGGGGAACCGACACCTGCCCGCCGGTCATGTAGCGCAATTTGGCCGCCTGATTGACGATGGGATCCATGCAGCAGGTCAAAAAATCGGCGAAGAGGATTTCCGCCACCGGCCGCATTCCGGTCATGGCCGCGCCCACGGCGCCGCCCACGAAAGCGTTCTCCGATATGGGGGTATCGATGATCCGGCCGGTTCCGAAACGATCCACCAGGCCTTCGGTGACATTGAAATACCCTCCTAGGGTCACGTCCTCGCCCCACAGGAAAACGCGCTCATCCCGATCCATTTCCTGGGCCAGGGCCATATTGATGGCCTGGGATACCGAAAATTCCGCCGCGTCGTCCGGCACCTGGAAACTCCCGGAAAAGAGGGCGCGGTCCTCGGGACTGTAAATGTCCCGGCTCAGTTCCCCGGGTTGGGGTTCGGGGGCCTGTTCGGCGAACCGGACCGCCGCCGCGATGGTTTCCCTGACGGTTCCGCGGAGCCCCTCCAGTTCCTCCGGTGACATCCCGCCGCCCACCAGCTCCTGCTCCAGGCGCCGGACGGGATCTGCTTTGGCATGCAGGGCCTTCTCTTCCGGACCGCGGTATTGCTGCTGATCCCCTTCCATATGGCCGTGCCAGCGGTAGGTCATCAGCTCCACCAGCCGCGGCCGACCGTCGGCCCGCATCCCGTCGATGATCCGGCCCACTTCCGCGAATACGGTGCGGGCATCGTTGCCGTCGAACCGGTGGGACGCGACGCCATAGGCCTCGGCCCTGCGAAACACCTCGGTGACCGCCGAGTGCCGCTCGATGGCGGTGAATTCCCCGTAGCGGTTGTTTTCCACCACCACCAGCACCGGCAGGTTGAATACGGCGATCATGTTCATGGCTTCGTGGAACATGCCTTGATTGACGGACCCGTCGCCGGCGATGACCACTGAAATATCGTCGCTCTTGCGATAATGCTTGATGGAAAAACCGGCCCCCAGGGCCAGAAGGTAACCGGCGCCGACGATCCCGTTGGCCCCCAGCACGCCGATCCGGCCGTCGGTGACATGCATGGAGCCGCCCTTGCCCTTGCAAAGGCCCTCGGCCTTGCCGTAAATTTCCGCCATCATCCGCTGGACGTCGGCGCCCTTGGCGATGATATGCCCGTGCCCGCGATGGGTGGTATTCAGGTAGTCGCTGTCCCGCAACTGCATACAGACTCCGGCGGCCACGGCTTCCTGTCCGATGGACAGATGGATGGCCTCGGTGGGCAGACGGCCGGCCTGAAAGGCCTCCGCCAGATGCTGCTCGAAATAGCGGATGGTCAGCATGGCGGTCAGGAGGTCCACGGGGCCGACGTCTTTTCGCCCCCCCGCCCTTCCCGGACCGGACGCCGGTGTACCATGGCCGGCAAATTCCAGGGGGAATTCCGGAATCCGCTCCGGCTGGACAGTTCCGCGTCGTTTGCCGAAAAACCATCCCAAACGTCGTCTGGCCTTGCGTTGCGGCGCCGCCGGCAACAGATCCGCCCTTCCCAGCTCCCGCAGAATCCGGGGATAGAGGACAAAAGCCGGTTTCAAGGCCGGAACCAGTTTCAGGGCCTTTTGCACCGAGCCCTTGGCCACGATTTTCCGCGTGGCCAGCGCCAGGGGCACATTCAGTTGCTCCATCCAGAACAGATGGGCGGTTTCGGAGGAGAGAATCATTTCCACGTCGAAATCCCGGTTGTCCGGGTCGGCCCAGAAGTAACGCGGCGTTTCGCCGCTGATATCGATCATCAGGGCCGTGGGGAAATCCGTATACCGGAACTTGGCGATGAGGCGGGAGCCGGAAACCGACCGAACGATTTCCGGGGTGGCGAAAATGGCCTCCCACAGAGCCGACAGCACCCGGACCAATTCTTCCTGGTTGTGAAACGCACCCATGAACGACCTCCTACCATTTGGCGTAATGATCCTCGGCCCAGGCCGGGCAGTTGTCCAGCCGCACCTGTTCGCCGGCGTCGGTGGTCAGGCGGCCTTCCAGGGTGCCCATGAGCTGGGTGAAACGGGAGGCGATGAGCCCCACGTGGATTTTCTCGCTCCGCTCGCGTTCCGGATGAAACAACAGCTCCACCTTGCCGTCCTGGGAAGCCATCCGCCACGGTCGATACAAATCCCGGGAGTCGAAAACGAAATTGACCGTGTCGACCTTGGTCATGACGCCGTCCAGCCAGAAGGCATTCTCGGTGAAACCGGTTTCGTTCACCCCGCAGGCCAGGTTCAGACCGAAAGTCCGGCCGTCCTTAAGGGTGGCGGCGGTGGCGGCCCAGTTCCAACAGGTGTGTTTGCGCATGAACCCTCCGGTCCAGTCCATCAGGCCCATATATTCCGGCGACGCCACCGCATGGGTTTTGCCGTTGCAGAAAATCGTGCCTTTCACGGGGATGGGGCTGGTCTTCTGGGTGTACACCCAGCCGCGGTATCCGGCCCGGGTGCAGATCCGCAAGGGTCTGGTCTTTTCCAGGGCTGTTTCGATCTCAAGCCGGATGTTCCGGCCCTCGGCCTCCATCCGGTTGCCCTTCATGGAGATCCGGAAATCCCCGGACTCAAAGACGCTGTCCACCTGCGCGGGATTCAGGCGGATGCAGGTCTTGCCGCCGGGAAGGGCCAGCTTCTTGGTTTCGATCACCTCTTTTTTCCCACGGTCATAGAGATAGAAAAACCCGTTGGTGACGAGTTTGAGGTTCACCACGGCCATGCCGGCCATCAATTCCGGCCCCATCAACCCGAAAAAATGAAACTGGTTGAACTTGAGGGACTTGAGAAATCCGGGCACCGGCAATCCCATGGGAGTGCGCAGGCTATAATCGCCGAAATTGAGTTCCCCGATCACGTCATCGTAAATGCCGAATGCAATGGTGCCGTCCTGCTCGACCAGTTTGCGCATTTTTCCTCCCTTGAACCTGTTAGAATGCCCGGTTTGATATAAAACGCCCGGTCTTCCGCCCCCGGGATCAACAACCGGATTCCAAAAACGGACATTAAAAAAAGAACCGGATTCCGATCCCGCCTTCCAGATCGAAATCCGTATCCGGCGTGAGATTCAATACCGGCGCGATTTCGGCGAAAGCGCCCAGGGGCAGATCGGCGAATTGATATTCGACTCCGGCCGGAATGCGCACCCCGAATTTATCGTCCTTCTTGTCCCGGCTCAGGAACCGGAGCCCGGCGCCGAAATACACGGGCAGCCGGCCCTTGGGAACCCGAATCAGATGATACAGGTGATACAGACCAGTGCCATACACATGCAATTGATCGTCGCTGCTGGTGGACCAGCCGGCGCCGCCGTCGATGGAAATGGCCTGATCGATATTGAATTTCACCGTTATTCCCGTGGGGACTCCCGCCACCACGCCGATGCCGAATTGCTTTTGTGGCCCCGTTGTGTTCCGCGAAGACCGGGCCCATGCGGTCGGCGGGGAGAAGCTGGCGGAAACGAGCAACAGAAGGAGAATCCATTGATACATGCGGGGCTCCTTTTATCAGTGAGGTTGTATTGACTCTGCCAATAAATGAAACCGGATGAAGAATCAAGTGTTTTCAGCCGGAATTTGTCTTGCAATCCACTCCGGATGGGATACATTGCCCGGTCATGAAGCGCGCCGTCTGGTTTCCCGTCTATTGTCTGATCCTGGCCATGGTTCTCTGGGCCAGCTCTTTCATCGCCCTGAAACTGGCCTTTCGCGCCTATCACCCCATGGTGGTCATCTTCGGGCGCATGCTGACGGCCAGTATCTTTTTTGCATTTCTATGGCCGCGGTTCCGGTCCATTCCCTTTAACCGAAGGGATGCGAAATTCATCCTGCTGATGGCCTTCTGCGAGCCCTGTCTGTATTTTCTGTTCGAGGCCAAGGCCATCCAGAACACAACGGCCTCCCAGGCCGGCATGATCACCGCCATACTGCCCCTGATGGTGGCCGTCGCCGCGCATTTCGTCCTGAAAGAGCGCATCGGCGGGCGTACCCTGGCCGGTTTCTTCCTGGCCATTTTCGGGGCCTGCTGGCTCAGCGTCGGCGGCCGGCCCTCGGCGGACGCCCCCAATCCCGTGTTGGGAAATTTTTTGGAATTCATGGCCATGGTATGCGCCACCGGCTATACCATTACCCTGAAGCGGTTGACGCCGGTGTATCCCCCCCTTTTCCTCACCGGCATCCAGGCGTTTGTCGGCACTCTTTTTTTTCTGCCTTTTTTGTTCCTGCCCGCCACCACCCTTCCCGATTCCCTGGAACCCATCCCGGCAGCGGCGATCTTCTATCTGGGGGCCGTCATCACGCTGGGAGCCTACGGGCTCTATAACTTCGGCGTCAGCCGGATACCCGCCAGCCAGGCTTCGGCCTTTGTCAATCTGATTCCGGTATTTACGGTCTTACTGGGCTGGCTGATCCTGGGCGAAACCCTCACCATGAGCCAGTGCGCGGCGGCCGTGGTGGTGTTCATGGGCGTCATGATGAGTCAAAAATGGGGTTAGATGCCGGGCAAATTCTCCACCAGCCAGTCGAAAAAAAGCACGAACAGGCCGATGGGCGCCAGCAGCCCCAGCACGGAGCCGATGACGTAATCCCGGAAACGGATATTCGTCAGCGCCATGGCGTAATTGAGGGACGGATGCAGCAATAAGAAAGTCCGGAGGAAAATGATGCTGCGGACGGGCTGTTGATCCAGTCGGGACAGGATCCTGCGGATCCAGGGTTTTTCAATGTCGCTGAACGGACGGCCGCCGATGAGCCGCATCAATTGAAAGCTCACGCAGATGGCGACGGTCCCCCCGACCATGGCCAGGATAAAACCCGTGGTGCGACCGTACACATAGACCCCGGCGGCCACGAAAAGCAGACCAAAGACATGGCATATCTCACCGATGACGAACAGCAGGATGTACAGGAGGTATCCCCAGGCGCCGGCATCGGCGATGGTTTTCCGGAGGGTCCGCAGGTTGAAGAACTCCTGTATTCCCAGATAATGGGCCAGGATCAACAGGAGGGCAACCGTCAGAACGACGGCGACCAGACGGATATGCCGATACGAATCGGAAGAAAGACGGGATGTTCGATGGCCGCTCACGTTGAAACCGCTAACAGAAAAAGCGGAGAAAAGCAACTCTCCGCTTTCTGTCCGTCGGCCGTCGGCCGGCATGCGCGGGCCGGAACAACCTCGCTGATGTGGCCGGCATCCGCCGCGGGGATACGGGACGCCGGGGGGATGGGGTCAACCCGCCTTTTTCATTTCGACGCTCTTGGGCACGCCTTCGAAAGGCGTCCATTTGCCGCTCTTCAGGCTCTTGGGATCCCGCATTTCCTTCAGAATTTCAATGCTGGTCTTGTACCCTTTGTGGAGACGGCAGATATCGATGCTCAACCCCGCGATCTGCGCCAGGGCCTGGACCAGATTCACGTCGTTCAGCGTGAATTCCCAAGGATCGGCTGTATACACCCGCAATGCGCCGATCATGTTGCCGTGGATCACGATGGGGACGGACAGAATCGACTTGATGCCCTCTTTCTTGGCTGCTTCGGGATACTGAATCCGCGGGTCATCGCTGATGTCATAAATCGCCACGGGTCCCTCCTGCATGGACTGGGCAATGGATTTCAGCGCACTGACAGGGCCCTTATTGAGATATTCCTGGCTCAATCCGTGAGCAGCGACGATTTCCAGTTCATTGGTTTTGCTGTTCATCAGAAACATGGCGCATCCCTTTGCCTTGAGAGCGCTCCTCACGCCATCCACCGTCATCAGAGCCACCTCCTCCGGCTCCTTGCTCATGGTGATGGCCCTGCTCAGTCGCAACAATGTATCGTAATTCATGGCATGGTGACTCATACGCACCTCCTTCTGGATAAAAAGGGTGAACCACGGATGCTGCCTGCGAAGGTCGGCCCTGAAATCAGGTAACCGCATGGCGGTTCATGGCCTCTGGATGAAACAGCAAAAGCGCTTCAACAAAACAAACCGGACATCGTTACAGACGGACCGGCGGCAAGGGAACAGGACACACCAGTTGCGATGGGAGAGCTGGCATTCACATGACAGCGAAAATGAGTGGATTACGAATGGAATACCTATATCGGATTATGGCGGGAGCTGTCAAGCAAAGAACCGTTCAGTGCAGCATGGACGGGGAATTGCCCATCATCTTGTGCAACACGTCCCGGACATCGGAAAAATCGCTGTCGGCATAGCCGACGTAACGGGGACGCAATGCATGCCCCTGGGCAATGGTCTGGCTTTCATGGTCCGGCAGGATGACGATTACATGAGTGCGCAGCAGCAAATCGCGGAAAGGCAGCAAATCCCGCAGTTCGCTTTCCGTGGACTCGAAAATCACCGTGGCCGCGACACCATGCTGGGGGTTCCGCAGGATCCGAACGAGGTTTTTCGCGCTCCGCACCACAATGATATTCTTGTTGACGGCGACCCCTTCGACGATTTTCTGCAGCCGGGCTCCGTTGCGATGCTCCGGGTTCAAGAGCAAGAGGATGTTTTCGTTTTCCATTCCCATGGCGATCCTTTTCAGTATTATGAATCATCAGGTTGACATACCCTGGCAACCTGTCTAAATATCATTCAAAAAGCAGGCCAAGATCATGGAAAAACCGATAAATATATTTTTATTTCATTTCAGTATTTTATATAATAAGCTGCCTCTCCCGGCCAATGATTTCCCCGGTGCCGGCGGGAAATGTTCTGTGCAATTGGACAAAATTCCAACAGAAATGGACGGTTACCCGCGGGCAATCGGTTTGTCGCTGCGTTGTCGGTGCAATTCCGCCACCCGCCGATCCATGATGGCCCGCCAGAGCGGGGGAACGGCCGCCAGCAGCACCATGCCGGCGTAGCCCGTGGGCAGCTGGGGGCTTTCCTCGAAATGCCGCAAGGCCTGATATCGTCTTCCCGGTTTGTAATGATGGTCGGAATGCCGCTGGAGATTAAACAGAAACCGATTGGTCAGCCAGTTGCTGGAATTCCAGGAATGCAGCGGCGTCACGGGCTCATGGCGGTTTCCCGGGATTTCCCTTCTAAAAAGACCGTAATGTTCCACGTAATTCACTATTTCCAAGAGTGAAATCGCGATGAAAGCCTGTAAAATAAAAAATATCAACCCTTTCCATCCGAACATGATCGCGACGAACAAGATCAAAACAGATTGCAGCAGAAGACCGGAGGCGACCCGATTCCGAAGATTCCAGGGGCCCAGGCCGTTCCGGCGAAGCCGCTCGGCTTCGAATCGAAAGGCGCTGCCGAACCCCCCGAAAACCGTTCGCGGCCAGAAGGCATAAAAAGATTCTCCGAAACGGGCGGTCGCCGGGTCGGCCTGGGTGGCCACACGGCGATGATGTCCCACCACATGCTCCAATCCCCAGTGCATGTAACAAACCGTGCACAGCATGATTTTGGAAAGGAGCGGCTCCATTTTTTCATTGACCCGGTGGGCCAGTTCATGGGCGACATTGATCCCCATCACGCCCGAGGAAACACCGACGGAAGCCGCCATCCCGCAATATTCCAGAACCGAAAAACCGCCGCCGGAAGCCAGGCGGCAGGCCCAGAACACCAGCAGGACCTGCAGCGGGGCGCATATCCAGGTGACTATCCGATATCCTACCCTTGTTTCCAGTTGCCGGAGTTCATCCCCACTCGGGTTGTTCGTTTCCCTTCCGATGATGACATCCAGGATCGGAACCACGCCGAACACCATCAGCGGTGTCAAAAAAGTATACCAGCCACCCAGGACGGTTCCGGCAATAACACTTATCGGCACAAGATAAACTAATGTAAACGACCACATATCAGTATTCTCCCCGCTATTTTTAATAGTGTATAGTTTTACTTTTCACTATATAGTTCAAGCAGGTGGGGAATTCAAGCGGAATTCCGCAGAATCACTGTCCCCGGCGGAATGGAAAAAAGAGGAAGTCGGTCTTGGTTCTCAGCCGCAATGATCGGAGATGGAACTCTTTTCCGTTACCGTGACCGGAATCCGGATCAGAAAGACCACCCCCTGTTCCGGGGTGCTGGTGCACTCGATGCTGCCGCCCAATGAATGGCTCACCAGGTTGTACAGGATGGACATTCCCAACCCCGTGCCGCCGTAAGTCCGTTTGGTGGTGAAAAACGGATCGTATATTTTTTCCAGGGTCCCTTTGTCCATGCCCCTGCCGTTATCCGTGTAACAGAAAGAAATCCAGCCGCCCTCCGAACGGAAATCCATGCGGATCTCCCCCTGCGCAACTCCGTCGAAACCATGGACCAGGGAATTCATGATCAGGTTGGTGACCATCTGGGAGATGGCCCCCGGGTAGCTTTCCATTTCAATATGTTCCGGACAATGCATCACGATCATATGCCGGGTGGTCCGGATCTTCGGCTGCAGACTGCACAGCAGCTGATCCATATAGGTCTTGAGGTTGAATTTCCGAACGGTTTCGCTGGTCCGGTCGGCCGCCACCTGTTTGAAGCTTTTCACCAGCAGGGCCGCCCGATCCAGATTGCTCAGGATCATCGAAGACGTTTCCGTATTTTTATGAATATATTTTTCCAGATCCGTGCGGGTCATTTTCCCGGAAACGAACTGGGCCTGGAGCTTCCGGCTGATATCCTCCAGAAAAGATGCGGCGGTGATGCCGATTCCCAGGGGTGTATTGATTTCATGGGCGACACCGGCCACCAGTCTTCCCAGCGAGGCCATTTTTTCCGTCTGGATCAATTGCTGCTGGGTCATCCTCAAGGTTTCCATCGAAGTCAGCAGGGCCTCGTTGGCTCTCTCGGCGCGGTTTTTGGCGGCGGCCAGTTTCCGCTGCTCCTCCTGCAGCTGCGAGTGCTCCCTGTTCAGGCGTTCCTGATAAATGAACCGGGTGGATTCAAAAATGAAGGCCATGCTGCTGAGAACCAGAAAACTGATAAGGTAGCGAACGATAAATTCCGGATGATAATTCACTCCCCCCATCAGGGATGGCATGGGCGATAGAAACAGGATGATCAGCCCCAGAAACTGGCTCAGCACCCAGATCCCCCCTTCCCGTTTGCCCAGCAGGAAAAAAGCGACCATGGGGAAGGAGAAGGTCCACAGACTCATGGAGCCCTGCGGGCCGCCCCGGGCGGTGAAAATCAATGTCAGGGCGCTGAACAGCCAGACACAGATCCGATAGAGCCATTTCGCATGACGGATGCGATGCAGGAAGGCCAGGGATACCCCCATGCCGGTGGCGACGGCGATGTCCACCAGGGCCAGACCGAACGTCCGGTTGTGGATGTGATAGATCCCGAAAGCATACAGGGTGGGTATGCCGATGAACAGAAACAGGGCCATCAGCACCCTTCTTCGCCGTTCCTCCAGCTGATGCTCCGTTCCGATCACTGCCGTCAAGAACCGCTGGAAGTGCTTTTCCGGGTTGTATAACCAATCACGCATCATACCGGCATCCCATGAATCCTTCCAGGTGATGGTCCAATGAAACTCTTTTTGCGAAAACCCGCCCCCGAAAGGCGGTCCTGTCACATCCTCGGGCAGGTCCGGAAAGTATGACGCAACCGGGATATCAAAGTCAACCGTTTGTGATTCAAGCTCCCTGCGGAGCGATGGCGAACCGCTCAGCGAGGTGTCGCGCCTCCGCCTTGTCCGCAAATTTATCTTTTTCAGATGAGTTGGAATGTGATAGTGTTGCATTGAAATCAAATGAAGTCAAAACCGGCCGGGATTCTTTCGGTCCTCAACCGCAACCATCAATAATACGCCCGCAGAAACCATGAGACTGGCGGTTCTTTCCGATATCCACGCCAATTTGGAAGCCCTGGAGAAGGTCCTGGAAGACATCGACCGGTGCAACGTGGATGACACGATCACCCTGGGGGACAACATCGGATACGGTCCTGATCCGGACGGAGTCATCGATATTCTTTGCCGCCGGCAAGTGGGGACCATCATGGGAAACCATGAACTGGCGCTGAGCCGCCCCAATTATCTGGCCTGGTTCAACCCGGTGGCGCAGAAAGCCCTCGTGCGAACCATGGAAATGCTGTCTTCCGGAGCCATGGAATGGATCGCCGGCCTGGATGTCTCGATGGTCCGCCATGGGTTCCGGTTCGTCCACGGGTTTCCACCCGATTCCGCCACCAGGTATCTTTTCCAGGTGGCGGCGGCTGATATGCCCAAAGTGTTCCAGGAACTGAAGGAGCCCGTCTGCTATATCGGCCATACCCATGAAGTGGCCATGATTTCGTTTGACGGTGACGTGGTGGACTACCCCCGTCTGACCCCGGGTATCCACCGGTTGCAGCCGGATCACCGGTACATCATCAACGTCGGCAGCGTCGGCCAGCCCCGGGACCGGGACCGTAATGCAAAATATGTCATCATGGACACGGAACTACGGAGCATAGAACTTCGCATTGTCGAATACGACCGGCTGAAGACCGCGGCAAAAATCATCCGCGCCGGACTGCCCAAACTATATGCCGACCGGTTGCTCTAGCCGCCTTGCGGGTCATCCAGGATGGGAATGTGAGAACAATCGACAAATACATCATCCGCGGACTCCTGGGACGCGGCGGGATGGGCAAGGTTTATAAGGTCGAAATCCCGGTGATATCCAAAATCGCCGCCCTGAAACACCTGGACCCGAATCCATTCCTGGTCCGCATGATGGGGCTGGAGGCGATCCGGGATCTGTTTGTTGCCGAAGCCGTGACCATCGCCGGCCTGAGACATCCGGCCGTCGTGGATATCTGGGATTACGGTGAAACCGACGGCCGCCCCTTTTATCTGTTCGACCTCTATTCCAACAACCTGGGCACCGTCATCGGAGAAACCTACCGCACCGAGGAACCGTCCCGCAGACTCCCCGTTGAAAAGGCCTTTGCGTATACCCGTCAGATTCTTGCCGGTCTCGACTGCCTGCATTCCGCGGGAATCGTCCATCGCGACATCAAACCGTTCAATATCCTGCTGACCGACCAGGACGGGGTTAAAATCGGCGACTTCGGGGCGTCGAAACTGCGGGGGGAGGTCCGGGAAGATCCCGCTGGACTGAAAATCGGAACGCCCTGGTATGCGGCCCCGGAGCAGGAAGCGGACCCCCGGCGGGCTGACGAACGCGCCGATCTGTATTCCACCGGGGTCATGCTGTACCGGATGATCACCGGCAACCTGCCGTCGCTCGCCCTTTCCGAGGCCCATCCGGTGTTTTCCATCCCCGGCGTCCCCTGGAAGGACTTTTTTACCCAAGCCCTGTCGCCGGCCCCGAACCAGCGCTATGCAAGCGCCGATGCCATGAAGAATGCCCTGGACGAGCTGCAACAATCCTGGGAGCTTCATAAGGAGCAGATCTGCCATTTGCCAGACGAAGACCGGCCCGAAACCCGGGCCTTGAATTCCCCCCGGCCCGCGTCTTCCCGGAAAAAACCCATTAAAACGCCGCGAAAGGCGGCCCGGGCCCTTTTTGAACTGGACCAGCGGTGGCAACCGTCCCGCCGGATCCAGAACGATTTCAGCTCCCATCCGGCGGGCTGCATCATGGACCGGAGCACCGGACTGATCTGGCAGCAAAAAGGCTCCGCCTATCCCTTGAACTGGCACCGGGCCCAGGAGTATATTGCCCGATTGAATCATGCCGGCTTTGCCGGATACAGAACCTGGCGCCTGCCCACCGTGCCGGAACTGACCACCCTGCTGATGGCCGATCCCCAGCGGAACGGCCTGTGTATCGAACCGGTGTTCAACCCGGAGCAGAAATGGCTGTGGAGCTGCGACCGACAATCCTTCATTTCCGCCTGGTATGTCAGCCTGGAAATGGGATATGTCGCCTGGAATGATTTTTCAGCCCATTATCATGTCAAGGGCGTGTGCGATGCGCTTCCTGTGGAACCCCGGGCGTCCGCAGACAGGCAGACATCCCAAGATTCCTTGATGGAAAGAGGTCGCTCATGAACAAATTGCCACAAAAACCGGAAGGATCTGCACCAGAACGGGAAAACCACCTCAAGCGGCTGCACGCAGCGGAAGCGCGCTGCGAACAGGCCGAAAAACTGGTCCAGGAAATCGAGAAGCGCAACCGCTTGCTGGGAGACAGCGCCCCCTTCGGTATTTTCACCATGGACATAACGGGTCACATCACGGGCATGAACCGCAAAATGGAAGAAATGTTTCCCCGGACCGCCGGCGAAGGAACCGTGCTGGTCAACCTCTTTGAATTCCCACCCCTCCGGGAAGCCGGCATTGTTCAGGATGTTGAGCGCTGCATCGAACAGCGGCAAACCGTCATCAACAGCCATCCCTGCGTGAACGCCAACGGGAATTGCCTTCAGCTGCGCTACACGGTCAGTCCCGTATTGGACGACACGGGAACGGTGACAGGGGTTTTGGCCTTTGTGGAAGACATCACCAACCTGAAACTGGCGGAAGTGGCGATCCGGGAAAGCGAGGACCGCTACCGCTTGCTGTTTCAATCAGCGCCGGTGGCCCTGATCGAAAGGGACGCGTCCCTGCTCAAAATCCATCTGGAGACCCTGCGGAAGAACGGCGTTCAAGACTTCCACGCATACCTCACCGACAACCCCGAAGCCATCACCGCCTGCATGGGCATGATCCGGACGGTGGATTACAACGAAGCCTTCCTGAAGTTGATGGAGGCCCGGGACAGGGAAGAACTGGCCCAAGGTTTCCTGCCCGTTGATCCCGAGGAATACATTCGCATGGCCAGGGAGATCATCGTGATGTGCGCCGACGGGAACCTTGCCCGCGAACGGGAGGAAACCGTTCGAACCATCAGGGGCAACGTCAAAAACGTGATCATCAAGTCCCTGCTGGTCACCGGCCATGAAGACACCTACGCCCGGATCGTCATTTCCCTGGTGGACATCAGCATGCGCAAACAGGCGGAGGAGGCCCTCCGCGCCAGCGAGCAGCATTTCCGGGAACAGGCCATGCGCGACATTTTGACCGGGCTTTACAACCGCCGCTATCTCTACCATTCCCTCGACGAATTGATCTCGGCGGCCAGACGGCTCCAATCCACCGTTTCCGTTGTTTTCATGGACCTGGACGATTTCAAGAAGGTGGTGGACACCCACGGTCATCTGAACGGCAGCCGGGCCATTCAGGAAGTGGCCGCGACCATCAACGCGACCATGGAGAAACCGGCCTATGCCGTGGCCTACGCCGGCGATGAATTCGTGCTGGTGCTTCCGGGTTACGAACAGGCCCGGGCCGAGGAAAAAGCGCGCCAGGTCCGCTCCCGGATCCGGGCAACAACATATCTTCGGGAACTCGGTATCTCCCTGCAGCTTCAGGCAAGTTTCGGCATCGCCACCTTTCCTTATCATGCCGCCGACATGAACGGGTTGCTGGCGTCGGCCGACAAGGCCTTGTTTTCCATCAAAGCCAAGGGCAAAAACGCCATCGGCTGGGCGGAGCCGGCCTAAACCCGGTCCGATTCAATGGCTGGAAGCATGAACGAAAGGGATTACCATTTTTTATACCGCCAGAAGGCGAAAAAACCGGCAACCGAAATAGCGGCCAGCAATAGAATCCCGTAAAAGGCATAGCCGAGTCCGGAAAAAGGAATCGGCACATTCATCGAGAAGGCGCTGACCACGAAGGTGGGAACCATGATGGCGATGGTGATGATGTTCAATGTCTTCATCAGGATGTTCAAGTTGTTGCTGACAATGGAAGCCCTCGCATCCATCATGCTGGATAGAATATTGGAATAAATCTCGGCGATGCGGTAACACTGGCTGTTATCGATGGACAGGTCCTCCACCATTTCCTTTTCCAGCTCGTTGAGCTGGATCTTCTGGGTGTTGGTGAGTCGCTGCAGCAACATGCCATTGGAATTAATGGCATTCAGGTAGTACACGAGCCCCTTGCTGAGAGAAAACATGAAAATCAGGTATTTGTTTTCCATGGACTGGTTGATCTTGTTTTCCAGGTCGTCGGAAATCTGATTGATGATACGCAGATGTTCCATAAAATGATAGATGCAGTACCCCAACAGTTTGAGAAGCAGGGATTTCAGGCTGGTGATCTTGGCGAACCGTTTTTCGGCCGCAAAGGGGATATCGGTATCCGAAACAATGAGGATTTTGTTGTCAAACAGAAAAATTCCCATGGAAGAAACCTGGAACTTGAACATGTCGTCACTGGAATAGCTTTTCGGTTTCTTCACGATCAAGGCGACATGATCGGTCTCGAACTCGATGCGGGAGATCTCATCCGGATCCAAGGCCGACTGCAGGGTGTGCTCGTCCAGATGCTCCCTGCCGATCAGGGTTTTCCTTTCCTCTTCGGTGGGGTTCAGAATCAAAAAGACAACCGCCCGTTCCGGCTCGGAAACGACAATTTTTCGGTCTTCGATGGTATAATATTGAATCATGTTGAATGCCTCATGTATCGCACGCCGATAGACCCGACCGGACAAACCCGCACTTCCCGATCCTTTTCTCACAGACCCGGAAAAATCGCAAGATTTCTGATGGGTTCATGACGGAACCGGCGACATTATGGATTCCCATCCGTGTCCGGCTGTGGTATTATCCTGAAAATTTTCCTTGTGGGAAAGGTGAAAAAATACGGATCATTATCCCCCCCCCAAAAAACAGGAGGAGCCCATGGGCAACAACCCCTTTACCCATCGAATTGTCTTGGTCGGCATGCTGATGACCCTCGCCGGTACATGGGCGTACGGTCTGGAAACCACAGCCGGATTGCGGGAAGTCTCCACCGGAGATGAGCATTATTTCGTCCGCGAAATCAACGGCAAAGAACAGAAGAACGGACCGTACACGAAATTTCACGAGAACGGACAAAAACTCATGGAGGGAAATTACAGCGAAGGACGCAAAGAGGGCAAATGGTCCTACTGGAGCGATGACGGAAAATGTATCAAGGAGGAATCCTATCTGGACGGTAAAAAGCACGGCCAATGGAGCGAATGGTATTTCAACGGGAAAAAGCGCTTTGAAATGGAATATCGGGACGACAAGCCGGTGGGAACCCGGCAGGAATGGCACATGGACGGCAGCAGGAAATCCGAAACCGTCTACACGCACAATGGGAACGATTTGTCGGCGGTTCAAACCGGCTGGTACACCAACGGCAAGCAGGAGTCCAGGGCGGAATACGTCAACGGCCGATTGAACGGTGTGGAGACCCGCTGGTATCCCAACGGACAAAAGAAAAGCGAGTTTCACTATCAAAACGGGCAACGCAACGGTCGGTGTGAAGAATGGCATGACAACGGCAAACCGAAATCCGCCGACACGTTTGTCCTGGGGAAAAAAACCGGACGGTCAACGGAATGGTTCGAAAACGGTCAAAAAAAATCCGAAGGCTCTTATGACAGCGGCAAGCAGGGTCTATGGACCTTCTATGACCAGACCGGGAAAATTGAGAGGCAGATCCGCTATCGGAACGGCCTGGTCATGCCGGACGATGATAAAACCGATGAATAGACACCGCATGCCGGTCGGCGAAAACCGAATTGGGAAGATGATGGGCAAGGGGAAGCAGAAAATAAGCATTCAAAGACTTTTCCGGCGGGGCATGATGGTTTCGGTCCTGTTTTCCATCGGGCTCCTGAACCTGATCTGGCTGGAAAATGAATATTCGGCTTTTGTTTCCGAATCCGAATCCGTCCGCGCCGATTATCTGAGCAGGCAGCAGAACCAGCTCCGAAAAGAGGTGCGGGATGTGGTGGCGTATATCCAGTACATGAAAGCCCAGACGGAAACCCGGTTGAAAACCTCCATTCGGAACAGGGTTTACGAGGCTTGCCAGGTGGCCCAATACCTGCATGAACAACATTCGGCCGGCAAATCGCCGGACGAAATCAAAAAGATGATCAAGGACGCCCTGCGTCCGGTGCGCTTCAACAACGGCCGCGGTTATTATTTCGCCTTTACCCTGGACGGCATCGAGGAATTGTTCGCCGACCGCCCGGAAATGGAAGGCAGGGACATGCTCGAGGTCCAGGGCGCAAGCGGGGAATATGTTGTCAGGGACATGATAGCCCTCATCCGCGACCAGGGGGAAGGCTTCTACCAGTATACCTGGTCCAAGCCCAATCAGGCCCGGGGGCATTACCCGAAAATCGCTTTCGTCAAATTGTTCGAGCCTTTTGGCTGGGGAATCGGCACGGGCGAATACCTGGATGACGTGGAAGCCGAAATCCAGGACGAAGCCCTGGAACGCATCGTCACCCTGCGATTCGGCGAGGAGGGCTATTTCTTCGGCAGCGTATACGGCGGCGCGCCCCTGTTCACCAACGGCAGGATCACCAGAGGAAGCGCCTCCATCTGGGAACTGACGGATCCGGACGGCGTCAAAATCATCCAGGAGCAGCAGAAAGCGGCGGGCAAGCCGGAAGGAGGGTTCGTCTTCTACAGCTGGAATAAACTGAACTCCGCCTCCCCCTCCCCCAAAATGTCTTTTGTCATGGGGGTTCCGGAATGGAAATGGATCATCGGCGCCGGTCTGTATATCGACACCGTGGAAGCCAAGATCGCCGCCAATGAAACCCTGCTCCGGAAAAAACTTCTGGAATCCATCCTCAAGAGCGGAATCATTCTTGTCCTGCTGTTACTCGTCATCTTTGTCTGGGTCCATCACCAGGCCAATCGAATTCGAAGCGGATTGCGGATCTTTTCCGATTTCTTCCAGAAAGCCGCCACCGAACTCAGCCCCATGAATCCGACGGTCCTCCCCTTTCAGGAATTCGATGAAATCGCCGTTTCCGTGAACCGGATGCTTCAGGACCGCGGGGAAGTGGAAGCCCATCTGAAAGCAAGTGAGGAACGCTTCCGCACCCTGGTGGAACAGGCCGGGGATGCCATCTATTTCGCCGATTTTTCAACCGGCGCGCTGCTGGACGTGAACCAGGCGGCGGTCCGGGAGCTGGGATATTCCCGGGAGGAGCTCCTCGGCATGCACGTCATGAATATTGACGGGGAGTTCACGAAATATGAAAGCGTGAAAACGCTGTGGGAAAAATTGACCCCCGGCCAGCCGGTCACCTTTGAAAGCAAGCACACCCGTAGGGACGGCTCGGTTTTTCCGGTGGAAATCCGCATCGGCCTCATCGAAATCCAGGGCAGGCATGGCGTCCTGGGCATCGCCCGCAACATAACGGAGCGCAACCATCTCCTGCAGCAGGTCCAGCAGGCCCACAAAATGGAGGCCATCGGAACCCTGGCGGGCGGGATCGCGCATGATTTCAACAATATTCTGGGAATCATCATCGGCAATGCGGAACTGGCCGTCGACGATGTTCCGGACTGGAACCCGGCCCGCTCGTTTTTGGAGGAAATCCGCAAGGCGAGCCTGAGAGCCAAGGAGGTGGTCCGCCAGATCCTCAGTTTCAGCCGCATGAACGAGGAACGGCGGGAGCCGCTCGACATCCTTCCGATCATCCAGGAATCCATCCAGATGTTGCGCTCCATCATTCCGGCCGATATCGAATTCCGCGCCCACCTGCCCGCGGAATGTCCGGCCGTGATGGCGGATGCCACTCAAATCCACCAGATCATGATCAACCTCTGCACCAACGCCGCCCATGCCATGGAAACAAGCGGCGGGGTTCTGGATATCATCCTGGCGGAAATCCAGGTGACAGGGGAGGACCTGAGACCGGGGGACGAAACCCTGCCGGGGGCCTATCTGCGCCTGACCATCCGCGATACCGGCCCGGGCATCGCCCCGGAACATCTGCCGCGGATCTTCGATCCCTATTTCACCACCAAGGAGATCGGAAAAGGATCGGGCATGGGGCTGGCAGTGGTTCATGGGATCGTCAAACGCCACAACGGATTTATCCGGGTGAACAGCCAAGTGGATCAGGGAACCGCCATGGATGTATACCTGCCGGTGATTTCAGACAAGAGTTGTCCGTTGCCGCAAGGGAGCCACTGAAAGGATAACATGACAAAACAGAGACTCACCCGCTTGGTCGTGATCGCCCTGATCGCGCTGCTGACCTACTGCTTTCTGGCCTACGACCTGGGCCGTTTTCTGACCCTGGCGTATCTGAAAAACCGTCAGCAGGCTTTTCTGGATGTTTATGCCAGCCATCCGGTGATGACCCCGGCGGTCTATATGGGGATCTACATCCTGACCACCGCCCTCTCCCTTCCGGGAGCGGTCGTGCTCACCCTGGCGGGGGGCGCCCTGTTCGGTCTGTTCACCGGAGTCGTCCTGGTTTCCTTCGCCAGCACCATCGGCGCCACCCTGGCATTCCTGGCTTCCCGCCTTTTATTGCGCGATTTCGTCCAGAAACGATTCGGGGACAAACTTGCCGCGGTCAATAAAGGCATCGACCGGGACGGCGAACTCTATCTGTTTACCCTGCGCCTGGTGCCGCTGTTCCCATTTTTCGTGATCAACCTGGTCATGGGCCTGACGTCCATCCGCGTCGCCCGGTTTTATGCGGTCAGTCAACTGGGCATGCTGGCCGGCACCATCGTTTATGTCAACGCCGGGACCCAGCTGGCCGGAATCGATTCCCTGCAGGGGATTCTGTCTCCCGGCCTGTTGCTGTCGTTTGCCCTGCTGGGAATCTTTCCCATCGGCGCCAAAAAGCTGGCGGCTCTGCTCAAGACCCGCCGGACCCTTGGACGGTATTCAAAACCCCCGCGCTTCGATTACAACCTGGTGGTGATCGGCGCCGGCTCCGCCGGTCTGGTGACCGCCTACATCGCCGCAGCCGTCCGCGCCGAGGTCGCTCTCATTGAGAAGCACCGGATGGGCGGCGATTGCCTCCATACCGGCTGCGTACCGAGCAAAGCGCTGATCCGTTCGGCGAGGATCCTGTCGCTGGGCCGCCGCGCCCGGGAATTCGGCCTGGAATCCATCCAATTGGAATTTGATTTCGCAAAGGTCATGGAACGGGTGCGGGAGGTGATCCGAAAGATCGAACCCCATGATTCGGTGGAACGCTACACCGGGCTGGGGGTCCGGGTCTTCGAAGGAGAAGCCCGGGTGCTCACCCCCTATGAGGTGGAAGTAGACGGACGGCGGTTGACCACCCGCAACATCGTCATCGCAACCGGCGCCCGGCCCGTGGTGCCGCCCATCAAGGGAATCGAACAAATCCCCTACCTGACCTCGGATAATCTCTGGGAAATCCGCGAACTGCCCCGGCGCCTGATCGTGCTGGGCGGCGGACCCATCGGCTGTGAACTGACCCAGGCCTTCGCCCGCTTCGGCTCCCGGGTGACCCAGGTGGAGATGACCCCGCGCATCCTTCCCCGGGAAGATCCGGAAATCAGTGACCTGATGCTACAGCGCTTTGCATCCGAAGACATCCGGGTGTTGACCGGGCACCGGGCCCTGGAAGTGCTGGTGGACAAGGGTCGGAAAATCCTGGTGTGTGACCACCGGGGAGGGCTCGTCCGGTTGGAATTCGACGAAATATTGATTGCCGTGGGGCGCATCGCCAACACCAGCGGGTTCGGCCTGGAGGAACTCGGTATAACCGTCGCCCGGAATGGCGCGCTGGAAACGGATCCCTTCCTGCGAACCAATTTCCCGAACATCTATTGCGCCGGTGACGTGACCGGCCCCTATCAATTCACCCACGCCGCGGCCCATCAGGCCTGGTATGCGGCGGTGAATTCCCTGTTCGGCGGGCTGAAACGCTTTCCGGTGGATTATCGGGTGATTCCCTGGTGCACCTTTACGGACCCGGAAGTGGCCCGGGTGGGAATCAATGAAACCGAAGCCCGGGAAAAGGGCATTCCCCATGAAGTCACCCGTTACGGCCTGGAGGATCTGGACCGGGCCATCGCCGATGCCGAGGATCGCGGCCTGGTGAAAGTACTGACCCCGCCGGGCAAGGACAAGATTGTAGGCGTAACCATCGTCGGCCCCCATGCCGGCGACCTTCTCGCCGAGTATGTCCTGGCCATGAAACACGGTCTTGGGCTCAACAAAATTCTGGGAACCATCCATATTTATCCGACCCTGGCGGAAGCCAACAAATACGCGGCCGGCGCCTGGAAAAAAGCCCATGCGCCGGAAAAACTGCTCCGCTGGGTGGAAAAATACCATGCCTGGAGGAGAACATGAACATATTTGCAACAAGAAGTTTCGCTTTACTGGCCTTGGCCTCGGTTTTCTCCGTCACCGGCCGGGCGATTCCCGCGGAAATCGCCTCCCATGACATCCTGGACGGATTGCTGCAACGCCATGTCCGGGACGGCCTTGTCAATTATTCCGGCTTCCAGCGGGAAGAGGCCCTTCTTGACCGGTATCTCGCCATCCTGGAAACGGCGGCGCCGGACAAGATGACGCGCAACGACCGCTACGCGTTTTACATCAACGCCTACAATGCCTGGACCATCAAGCTGATCCTGTCAAAATACCCGGACATCCGCTCCATCAAGGATCTCGGCGGCCTGTTTTCCAGCCCCTGGAAAAAGAAAATCTGCCGGCTCAATGGAAAGCTCCTCACCCTGGATGACATCGAGCATGGTATTTTACGTCCCCAATTCCAGGATCCCCGGGTCCATTTCGCCGTCATCTGCGCATCCAAAGGCTGTCCGGCGATTCGAGCCGAAGCCTACCGCGGCGAAATTCTGGACCGGCAGCTGGATTCGGCGACAGAGGATTTTCTGAACGATCCCCGCAAAAACCATCTCAAAGGCGACACGCTCTATGTCAGCAAAATTTTCGACTGGTTTGAAGAAGATTTCCAGGGCGATGTGCCGGGGTTCTTTCTGAAATACGCCGGAAAGGAGCTGAAAGCAGCCATCCGGCAGACCGGCAGCCGCCTCCGGATCGCCTATCTGGACTACGATTGGAGTTTGAACAAGAACTGACCTTTTTTACTGTCGGCGTTTTTTCGCCCGAGCGGCCCGCCGGAGGGAACTGGTGCGCTGAAAACCGAAAAAAAGCCGTACCACCCAGGCCATGATTTTCATGCCGCTTCCTTCGAATGTCCGGGCCACATCCTCCAGCAGGGACTGGATGGGCAATCCCTGGGGGCAGGCCTTTTCGCATTGCCCGCATTTTTCGCACAGCGACGCATGGGCCGGATTGGTGCCGAAGGCCCCGGACAGTCGGCTCAGGTAAAACAGGCGGGCGGTCTTCTGGTCGTCAAACATGTGAAAACTGTTATAGATCTCGAAGCAACCGGGGATATCCACACCCGCGGGACAGGGCATGCAGTACCGGCAGCCGGTGCAACCGGCTTTCATCAGCCGGCGATAGGTTTCCTCGACGCGGTCCACCAATGACAGTTCCTGATCCGACAGGGAATGGGGCCGTCCTTCCGCGGCGATGCGGATATTTTCAGCGATGTGTTGCTCCTCGTTCATGCCGGAAAGCACCATGGTGATTTCCGGATGATTCCAGAGCCATCGGAACGCCCATTCCGCCGGAGTGCGCTTGACAGGGGCTTCGTTCCAGACGGCCGCCACCTCCCGGGGCACCCTCCCCGCCAGATTCCCGCCGCGCAACGGCTCCATGATGACGATACCCAGTTGTTTCCCGGCCGCATATTCCAGTCCGGCTTTCCCGGCCTGGGAAAAACGGTCCAGAAAATTATACTGGATCTGACAGAGTTGCCAATCATAGGCATCCACAATTTCCGTGAATGTATCGGGGGCGCCGTGAAACGAAAACCCTGCATGGAGAATGCGGCCATCCTGTCTGGCCCGGTCCAGAAATGTCAGGACATCCATCTGCAGCAGTTTGTTCCAGTTTTTCTTCTCCAGGGCGTGCAGCAGATAATAGTCGATGTGATCCGTCCGCAACCGGTCCAATTGGGCGTTCAGAATGCGATCCAAATCCTCGGCTTTTTTCACCGACCAGGGCGGCAGTTTGGTGGCGATCCGGACTTTCGCCCGCAGGCCGTCGGCCAATGCGTTTCCCAGAAAGGGTTCGCTGTCGCCCATGTGGTAGGGCATGGCCGTATCCAGATAATTGACCCCCTGATCCACCGCCTGATGGAGCTGACGAAGCGCCCTCTTTTGATCGATTTTTCCGTCCCCGGCTTTTCCCTTTGTCTGGGGCAGCCGCATGCAGCCGAATCCGAGGATGGATAGCCTGTCGCCTGTTTTCGGAACATCGCGGTACAGCATGGTGGTTGTCTCCTGTCGGGAAAAATCCGCTACGGAATGAATATTCATTCCGAATTAGGCAAGCTGGATCGATTTGTCAATAAAAAAAAGACCGCTACCCGCCCCGGCTGCGGGAGAGCGGCGCCCGATATCCAGAAAATACCATGTATTATAATGACTTGACACTATTTTTGACTTCAGTGTATATTGCCATTACATACAGTTCTCATCAGCTGCCTTGAAGCCGGATGTCCCTTGTTATTTCTCTCCTCTTTCCCTGCACCGGCTGACAACGATTTCCGGGCTCATGTCGGTTTGCCGGAGTGGTGAATCCGTTCCAAATCCAGCTGGAACAATGACCTTCTCAAGGGATCATGTCATGACAAAAGAAAAAATGATCGTCTTTCTGATCGGAGGCGACGAAACGGAACAACAAATCATCTCCCGGCAACTTCATCAGGATTCCCTATACGACACCATCACCGCCACCTCGGTGGAAGAAATCCACCATCAAATGGGAAAACATCCCGTGGACGTTATTCTTCTGAATCATGGCGATCCGGGGGTCCCCGACCCGCCTTTTCTTCCGACGATCGCGGAACGCCCCGTCATCCATCTCATTCCTGCTGACAGGAAATATCTGGAAAGCCGGATCATGAAAGACGGAGCCATCGATTACCTGCTCAAAGATTCCGAAGGCCATTATCTGTCGCTGCTGCCGCTGGCAATCCGAAATACGTTGATGCGCCGGCAGCAATTTTTGAGCCTGGTCAACGACAAGAAAATGAAGGCCATCACATCCCTGGCCGGAGGCATCGCGCACCAGTTCAACAACAAACTGGTCGGCATATCCGGCAATCTGGAGTTGTTGGAAATAGCTCTTCCCGATAATCCCGCTGTCAAGAAATACGGTGAACGGATCAAAAGCGCCGTGAAGCAGATTTCCTATTTTACCGAACAACTCCTGGCGTATTCCCGTCAGGGTAAACACCATCCCCAGAAAACACCCTTGAACGCTTTTATCCGCAGCGTTTTGCCGGCCCTCGATTCCGTCAAGACAAAGCATATCCACCTGGAACTGACTTTTTGCGACAGGGACGTATTGGTGGATATCGACTACTCCCAAATGCGATTAGTCCTTGCAGCGGTCATCAACAACGCCGTGGAGGCGGTTGCGGATAACGGATGGATACAGTTGTCCACCGGCAGCAGCCAAGTGAAGCTCCCCCGGAATCCGGGCAAGCCTTCAGCGAGGAACGGACTCCATGCCTGCATCACCGTTACGGACCATGGAAAGGGCATGGAGGCGGAAACCGCAGATCGCATTTTTGAACCGTTTTTCACCACGAATTTCCAGGGTCGCGGCTTGGAAATGGCGGCGGCACACGGCATTGTCAGTAATCACAACGGCTGGATCACCGTCGCTTCGGAACCGGGCTCCGGCACCACGGTGGCCATATTTCTTCCGGCGGAGCCCCTTCATGAGGAAACAAGCACGCCTGAAATGCCGGTCCGGAATCATCGGTCAAAGGGAGCCGTCCTGTTGATCGATGATGAGGAGCTGGTGATCGAGGTCGGAACGGAGATGCTGAAAAAAATGGGCTTCGACGTGATCATCGCCAGAACCGGCGAGCAGGCGCTCCGGATTGCCGAAACCTGCCGCGACCCCATCGATATTGTCCTGTTGGATATCGGTCTGCCGGATATGAGCGGGAATGAGATCTATCCCCTCTTGACGGAAGTACTGCCGAACATCAAGGTGATTGTCTGCAGCGGATATTCAATTGACGGAAAAGCGGAGGAAATTCTGAAAGCCGGCGCCCATGGCTATATTCAAAAACCATTTGCATTCGGTGAATTCTCCGCAAAGCTGACATCCGTCCACCAATCCTGACCAGCGGATTTTCCGCCCAGGGGCCGACTGACCGCCATTTCACCCGGACGCCTTCCTTTCCGGTTCAAGCGGAACCGTCCGCATGAGGGAAATACATCTCGATGCCGGTGCCCTCCGCACCGGTTCTGATCTCGATATGGCCGTGATGGGCCAGAACCACATGCCGGACGATGGTCATTTCCAGGCCGGTCCCGTTTCTCCCCATGACCTTGCGGGTATAAAAGGGATTGAAGATGCCGGCTCGATCCGACTCGGAGAGGGCGGCCCCATTGTCGGAAACTTCCAAAACCACATACCTCCCCGGACGCCAGTCCGCAAATCCGCGCAGGGTTTGATCCAGATCCACCCGCCGGGTCCGGATCAGGATCAGGCCGTTTTCTTCCAGGGGATTCCGCGATAAATCCGCGGCCGCATTGACAATGAGATTCGTCAGCGCCTTGCAGATAAGCCCGAACGATCCTTTCAGCCGCAGGGGCTCATCCGCCAGTTCGGTCCTCATCCGGAAAAGTGGATTGGTTTTTTGAATACCCTTGAATTCCGGCGACATCAGGCAATTTTTCACCAGGGTGTTCATATCCAGCGTTTCCGTTTCATCGTCGCGCCCCCTGGCCAGGATCGCCAGCTCGGCCACCAGTTCCACGGCGCGCCGGCCGGATTGCCTGATCATTTCCACGGCCCGTTTCTGCCGTTCATTCAGATCAAGGGAGAACAAGAGCAAATCGGGAAGAGTCGCGATTCCGGAAAGGATGTTGTTTAAATCATGGGCGGTTCCGGCGGCAATGGCCCCCAGATTTTCCATGATCCTTACCCGATCCAGTTTTTTTTCCAGGAGTTGTTTTTCGGTTTCCGCGATCCCAAGCCGCTCTTTCAAGGATTGGACGGTTTCCTCCTGGAGCTGAAGCTGACGCCCCATTTCACGGATTTGTTCTTCCATGGTCATTCCGCTCGTCATCGGCTTCATACTCCTTCCCCGGATATCCTGAATTGATATCGAATATTGGCGAGAGTCGAGACGTTCCGCATGCATCATAAAGATATGCCGCATAGTATACCGAAGTCGAAAAAGCCTGTCAATTTCCCCATCGGAACCGCGACGAGACCGGAATGTGTTCCTTTACACGCCATGACGGAACGTGATATGCGTTCTCCTGGAAACGGTGGATGTTGTATTCATGTTTCATTATCGTACGGTGACTTCTTGACTCCGCGGAAGCCCTCCCGGCAAAGGAACGAACTTGGATTTACGCGAAGCCTTCAAGCATGCGATCGCCATTAATCAGAGCAACTGGAACCGTTTCGCCGGGTTGTTCCAATGGATCAACCGGCTGGCGCCCTATTCCCAATCACCCCTGGCGGGTCCCTTTCTGAAACACATCCTGAAATTCGACCGACCCGACAGAAATTTCACCCAGGGGTTCACCCTCGCCATCAACCGGTCCATAAAAAACAACTGCCGCAACGCCATCCTTCCCGTCCAGATCGTCCGCAACACGCTGCTCCATTCTTCCTACCGGGCCATCATGCATAAATGCCTCTGCCGTGACGGCGGCCGCTGTTCCCGTTACCCGTTGGATTTCGGATGCATTTTCATCGGCGAAGGATCACGGGTGACGGAAGCAAGGGGGATTTCCCGATCGGTGAGCGTGACGGAGGCTTTGGCGCACCTGGAACAAGCCGCGGATCTGGGACTGGTCTGTCAGTGCATCTGGGTGGAAGCCGAGGAGTTCGTCTGGGGCATCCGGCGGAAAAACCTGCACCGTTTCCTGGAAATCTGTTTTTGCTGTCCCTGCTGTTGCATCGCCCTGAAAAATCTCAAACACGTGGGACCCGACATCCGCGAGCGGTTTCGTTCCGTCGGTTGGCAGGCGAGGTCGACAATCCCCTGCAGCGGCTGCGGGAAATGCGCGAAAACCTGCCCCGTGGGCGCCATCCGCATTCAAGCCAACGCCGCAGTGGTTTCCGGACAATGCATCGGTTGCGGCATCTGCCTGCATCGTTGTCCCGAAAAGGCGCTTGAACTGACCCCCACCGGGGAAACAAAATCCCGGATTCATGATTATTTCCGAGGATTTTCACTGGATGTATGAGCAACGGAACGTCTGCTGGCGGACCCCAGTGGATTTATCGTCGAATTCCGCCAGTATGGCCTGAACATTTTTGAAAGCGACCTGATCCGAAACAAATACCGCTTCCATATGCAACCGGGGAAAAATGACCGGTAAAAATCGCTTGACAGATAATATATACTTTCTATATATGCTTTTTATATATTCATCGTATATAAAAACCTGTTTCAGAAAAGGGCGTCATGGCCATCAAATATTCCATTCTCGGATTGCTGCATTACAAGGACATGCACGGATACCGGATCAAGGAGCATATCGAGCGCAATTTCGGCCATATGTGGTCCATCAATTACGGTCAGATCTATCCCAACCTGAAAAAGCTCTGCGATGACGGACTCATCCGGATGCATGAGAAGACCCGGAACGGCGACAAAGGCGGCCCGCCCCGCAAGCTCTACTCCATCACCGAAAAAGGCCGGGAGGAGTTCGTCCGCTGGCTGCATGATTCTCCGGAACGGACCATGATCATGCGCGACCCGTTTCTGATGCGCTTTGTCTTTTTCGGTTTCGGGGACCGGGACAAGGCCCTGGAGCTGATCGACGAGCAGATCCGGGAATACGAGCTTCAACTGAAGCGGCGCGGGCTGAACAAGACACGCTGGTCGGAATTGGGCGACTACGTCCGCATGGTGGCCGACCTGGGCATCACGTTCAATGAAATGTACCTGGACTGGCTGAAGCGGGCGCGGGACGAGATCGCCCAAAAGCCACCAAGTCAAAGGGGTAACCCATGAAAACCTCAGACATTTGCCTGGTAACCGGCGCTGCCGGATTCATGGGCAGTCATGTGGTGGAAGAGCTGGTCCGGACCGGCGCCCGGGTGATCGCCACCAGCCGTCCGCGCAGGGACACCTCCTTTTTCGACGCCCTGGGGGTCCGGTACATTCCGGCGGACCTGACCCGTCCCGATACGTTGATCCCGCTGTTTGCGGAAAAGGTGGAGCGCGTTTTTCATCTGGGCGCCGTCTGCAATTTTTCCACCCCCTATGCGAAGCTGCACCCGACCAACGTCGCCGGCGTCGATTGCCTTACGGATCTGGCCCGACAGCATGCGGTGGGTTGCTTTGTGCATGTCACCTCCACCAGCGTATACGGCTATTATCAGGGGACACCCTTCACGGAGGAATCGCCGCGAAGCCCCATGGACGATTACGGCCGCAGCAAGCGTGACGGTGAGGACATCGTCTTCCGCAAAATGCAACTCGGTCTGCCAGCAATCGTGGTCAGACCCTGCACGGTCTATGGCCCGCGATGCAATGACGGGGCCGGCAAGGTATTCTCGCGGCCCGGAGCCATCAAGGCGATACCCGGCAGCGGGAATCAAAAACTCTCCAACATCCGTGCCGAGGATGTGGCTGCCGCCGTGGTGTATCTCTCGGAAAGGGAAGACGCCAGGGGTCGGGTCTACAACCTGGCCGACGACTCCCATCCCACCGTCGGCGAAGCGCTGCGGACGGCCGCGCTCACATTCGGAACTCCGGTGCCTTCCCTGCATTTGCCTTTGTGGCTGGTCCGTTTCGTGGCCCGCCTGGAGGGCTTGGTCTGCCGATTCCGCAACCGCATACCGGAGCTGGAATACGATGCCGCCAGATATCTCGCGGCGGATTATATCGTGGACAACAGCCGCTTGAAGCAGACCGGATTCCGTTTCCGTTATCCGGACTTCGCAGCCTCCATGGAGCAATTGGGCGCCGCCTTCCGGTCGGATCGTCCATCGAAACCGTGAATAAAGGGGGGAATATGGGCAACGTGATCGTCATTACAGGACTGGCGGAAGGAATGGGGCGGGAAGTGGCCGTGATGTTGGCCCGGTCTGGAGACACCATCGCCGGATTCGACATGAATTCCGCGGGTATCGCCGCATTGGAGCAGGAGCTGAAATCCCATGGGAATCCGTTTTACCTGGAAACCATGAACATAACGGACCGCGGTGGTATTCAGCGGTTCCGGGATACGGTGCTGGATCGATTCGGCCAGGTGGACACCGTCGTTTCCAATGTGGGGATCGGTTTTTTCGGCCCCTTTGAGGAAACTGATCTCGAAAAGGCCATGAAATGCCTGGAAATCAACGTGATCGGAGCCGCGGCCATATTTCAGGCCTTTCTTCCGTCCATGCGCCTGAAGCGTCGCGGCAAACTGGTGGCCATGTCCTCCCTGGTGGGCCGGATCCCCTTTCCCTTCGAGTCCATTTATACGGCCTCCAAATTCGCCCTCCAGGGAATGATGGAGGCCATCCAATACGAGGTCAAACCTTTCGGTATTGACGTGGCCTTGGTGGAACCGGCCCAGGTTTCCACCAATTTCGCGGCCAAAATCCATCAGCTGCCGCCGGAAGGAAGCCCCTATCGCGATCGGGCGCGGCGTTTCATCGAGAGAGACAATGCCCTCATCAAGACCGCCACCACGCCCCGGACGGCGGCGGAAAAAATTGTCCGGGTGATCCGCGACCATCGTCCCCGGCTGCATAACCAGGTGGATTTCATGAGTACCGTTTTTCTGGCCCTGAACCGGATTCTTCCCAAATTCGCGCGGGACATGATTCTCGTGAACTACATGGATATTCGTGCATAAAGGAGGCCCCATGGAAACAGCCCGGGCATTGTCGACGATTCCCGCCGAAACACGGGTGGGCCGGCTCCGGCGCCGCATTATCGAGGCTCCCCAGGAAATCTGCGTGGAGCGGGCCCGGTATCTCACCCAGGCCATGGCGTGGCACTGGGACAAGGATCCCCTAACCCGCATGAGCCTGGCCCTCGAACATATCCTTTCCCGGATACGCGTCATTATCCGGCCGGATGAACTGATCGTGGGCTGCCGGACCAGCAAGCTCAAGGGCGCCCCCTTGTTTCCGGAGAACAAGATCCGCTGGATCGAAGGCGACGTGGAGAATTTCGACCGGCGGGTGGTCCAGCGCGCCTTGATCACCGAGGAGGAGAAAGCCGAAGTTCTGCGGGACATCGTGCCCTTCTGGAAAGGCCGGTCCGTCGAGGAGCATTTCGAATCGCTGCTGCCGGCGGACGTGGCCGAGGACATGGACAAATATATCTTCACCATGATGCTGGAGATCACTTACGGCATCGGACATTTCACCATGGACCATCCCCGGGTGCTCCGGGAAGGGCTGTCCGGAGTCATCCACCAATCCCGGGAGGCTTTCGCGGCGCTGTCCCCTTCCGAGCAATCATCGGAAAAAGGCCGCTTCCACCTGGCGGTGATGCGCAGCCTGAAGGCCGCCATTCATTTCGCGGGACGCCATGCGGATCATGCTGAAACATTGGCCGCCGCCGAACCGGACCCTGTGCGCAGGCAGGAACTCCAAATGATCGCCGCGGTCTGCCGGCAGGTTCCCGAACATCCGGCCCGGACCTTTCACGAGGCGGTCCAGGGGCTCTATTTCATCCATCTCATCGCCCAGATCGAGTCCGGCGGCAACTCGGTTTCGTTGGGCCGCATCGACCAGATTCTCCAGCCCTACTATAAAAAGGATTTGGAAGCAGGCCGCATCACGCCGGATCAGGCCCGGGAACTCATGGCCTTGCTGTTCCTCAAAACCAACGAAATCTGGAATGTTCTGGAGGAAGCCTACATTCCGGGAGGGGAAGGAACGGAAGGCAAAACCACCCAGAACGTCACCGTGGGCGGCGTGGATGCCGCAGGCAGGGACGCCACCAACGAACTCAGCTTCATCGGCCTGGACGCCTATTCCCAAATCCGTACGGTCCAACCCAATTTCGGCGTGCGCATCAGCGCCGGGACGCCGGAGTTGTTTTTCATGAAAGCCGCGGCCTGCGCCAAAGACGGCGTATTGCTGCATTTTTTCAACGACGACGCCATCGTGCCCTCCCTGATCCTGGCGGGACATTCGGAAGCGGACGCCCGGGATTACGGCGTCGTGGGCTGCCTGGAGCCCAACGCCCAAGGTAAATCCTTCGGTTCCACGTTCGCGGCCCAATTCAATCTCATCAAATGCGTGGAGTTGGCCCTGAGCAACGGCATCGACAACATTTTCGGGTATCGCACCGGACTCGAAACCGGCGCGCCGGAAACATTCCGCTCCTTTGAGGACGTCTTTCGGGCTTACGACCGTCAGGTTTCCCATTTCATCGGCCAGCTCACCAGGGGCATGGAATGTCTGGACCGCGCCATAGCGGAACGGCTGCCCTCGCCCTTCGCTTCCGCCATGATCCAGGGAACCCTTGAAACAAGCCGCGACCTCACCCGGGGAGGAGCGCGCTACAATTCCACCGGTATCCAGTTCATGGGTTTTTCCAACACCGCGGACAGTTTGTATGCCGTGAAAACAGCCGTCTATGATGAAAAATCCGTCCGCCTGGAGGAATTGGCCGCCTGGCTGGGCGACGACTGGACGGACGCGGAAGACAAAAGAACGTATTTTCAGAACAAAATCCCCAAGTACGGCAACGACTGCGATCCCGTGGACCGCATGGCCGCAATGGTGGCCAACCATTTTTGCGATCTGCTGCAACGCCACCGGAATTTCCGCGGCGGTCATTACTGGCCGGGGATTTTCTCCGTGGGGTTCCACGTATCCATGGGGGCTTTCACGGGCGCGACGCCGGACGGGCGGTATGCCGGAGAAGTCCTGGGCAACGGGGTCACCCCGAGCAACAGCGCGGCGCTCAAAGGCCCCACCGCCATCATGAACTCCGTCACCCGACTTCCCCTCCGGCGGGTGTATAACGGCATGAACCTGAACATGCGCTTCCAGGGAAAACAGGTCAAGGCGGCCAACCTCATGAACCTGATCCGCGCTTATTTTGAAAAAGGCGGATTTCAGGTGCAGTTCAACATGGTGGACAGCGCCACCTTGCGCAAGGCCCAGCAGCATCCGGAACAGTATCGCGATCTCATCGTGCGCATCAGCGGCTATTCCGGCATTTTCATCAATCTGAGTGATATCGCCCAGGACGAGATCATCAGCAGAACCGAACAGACCCTGTAGGATACGGAGGAATTCAATGAGCAAGGTCATGAGCACCAAGGAGGCGGTTTCCCGGTTTATCGGCAACGGCGCCTTCCTGTATATCGGCGGCTACGTATGCCGCCCGCCTTTTGCCGTCATCCATGAGATCATCCGTCAGGGGATCAGGGACCTGACCATCACCCGCAGCAATGCCGCGGATGATTTCGATCTGCTCATCGGCGCGGGCGCGGTGAGGCGTTTCATCGGCACCTTTCTGTCCCTGGGACTGTACGGGCTCGGAAGGTGTTATCGCCGCGCCATGGAAAAAGGCATCCCCCACCCTCTTGAAGTCGAGGAATACACCAATCTTTCCCTGCCCATGATGCTCATGGCCGGCGCTCTCGGCATGCCCTTCGTGCCGGTGAAAGACATGCTGGGGTCCGATTTGCTCAACGTGCGGTCATTCCTGGGCGACAATAAATACAAGCTGATCTCCTCTCCCTTTGACGGCAGTCCGGTGCTGCTGGTGCCGGCGCTGAAACCGGACGTGGCCGTCATTCATGTCCAGCAGGCGGACGAGGACGGCAACGCCCAGATGTGGGGCATCGGCGGGGACTGCCAGCAGGGCGCCAACGCGGCCGGAAAGGTGATCGTGAGCTGCGAGCGCATCGTATCCCGCGAGACCATCGGCAAGGATCCGTCACGGACCATCGTGCCGGCCATGAAAGTCGCCGCCGTGGTGGAAGAGCCCTTCGGAGCCCATCCCGGTTACACGCCGGGTTTCTATGATGTGGATTTTTCATTCGGATACGTCTATCAGCAGGCCTCCAACACCGTGGAAGGCGTCAACGCTTTTTTGCAGGAATGGGTCCACGGCGTTCCGGACCGGACGGCCTATGTCCAGCATTACATCCAGAAATTCGGCTTCGGCGCTTTTCGGAAACTCCAGGCTGACTTCGATTACGCCTTTCCGGTGAGTTATGCCTATTGATGTGTTGACGCGGCAACACCTTTTGAAAATGCACCCATTGACCAACAGGGAGACGAATCTATGACAACCCATCCGGCCGGTTACATCAAACCGGAACTCATGGCTTGTTGCGGCGCCCGGGAAATCCAGGATCACGACGTGGTCATCGTCGGCACCGGCTTTCCCACCATGAGCGCCAATATCGCCAAACACCTGCATGCCGTCCATGCGGTCATGATGCAGGAATCCGGCGTCATCGATGCAAGACCCAGGCGCCCCGCCCTTTCCGTGGGCGATCCCTGCCTGAATCCGGGAGCCGCCATGATCGGCGGCCTGGTCGACATCATGGGCATGTGCCTCCAGGCCGGCATGGTGGACGTGGGATTTTTGTCCGGCAGTCAGGTGGACCAATTCGGCAATATCAACACCACCGCCATCGGCAGGTACAACCAGCCCAAAAGCCGCCTTCCCGGCAGCGGCGGCGCCAACCCCATCGGCTCCCTGGCGAAACGCACCCTCATCATCACCCTGCACGACAAGCGCCGGCTGGCAAACAAAGTGGATTTCATCACCACCCCGGGCTATATCGACGGTCCCGGTGCCCGGGAAAAATGGGGCCTGCCCAAGGGGACCGGACCCCATTGCATCATCACCAACAAGGCGATTTTGCGTTTCGACCCTTCCACCGGCACGGCTTACCTGGCTTCCTACCATCCCGGATGCTCGGTGAAGGAAATTCAGGATAATACCCCCTGGGATCTGAAGGTGGCCGATGATGTTCATGAGACCGAACCGCCCCGGACGGAGGAACTGAGAGTGATCCGGGAAGTGCTCGACCCCCATCGCATGATCCGGATTTATGAACAGCGCGGATACGTATAAACGGATACATATAAACAGAATATCGCGGAGGAACGCATGGAACATACCCGCAACCTGGCAACATTTTGCGCGGAACTTACCTTTTCGAGCCTGCCGGCCGATGTCGTCCACAAGGCCAAACTGTGCCTGCTGGATTATGTGGCCAACATTTACGGCTCCCTGGAATTGTCGGCGGTGAGTCAGGTGATCGACCACGTCCGCTCCCTGGGGGACGGCAACGCCGCCACCGCCCTCGGTTGCGGCTTCAAGACCAACCTGCTGCAAGCGGCGTTCATCAACGGCACCCTGGCCGAAGCCATCGAGGCCCAGGACGGGGTCCGGTTCGGCGGGAATCATCCGGGAGCGGCGGTGATCCCCGCCGCCATGGGCATCGCCGAGCAGCTGCATCTGGACGGCAAGGCCATGATCGGCGCCATCGTGGCGGGTTATGAAGCCGCCAACCGGCCGGCGGCCGCCATGCACCCCTGGCACACCCTCTCCGGATTTCTTCCCACCGGCACCTGCGGGGCCTTCGGCGCGGCGGCGGCGGCCGGATATTTATATGGATTCGGCCCGGAAAAAATGCTGCATGCCATCGGCAACGCCGGCTATCTGCTGCCCTTGTCCATGGCGGAACATCTGATGGCCGGCTGCACCATCAAAATCGTTCAAGGCGGTCAGGCGGCCTCCGCCGGTATCCTGGCCGCCGGTCTGGCCGGCAACGGCCTGACCGGCTCGACCCAGGTATTGGAGGGATCGGCCCTGAAAGGCGGATTCACCCAGATCACCACCCGGGCCGAACCCAAGGTTGAAAAAATCAGCGACAACCTCGGAAAGTCCTTCTCCATCATGGACGTGTATTTCAAACCCTATACCGCCTGCCGCCATACCCACGGCGCAGCCCAGGCTGTCCTGGGGCTTTTGGAGGAAACGCCCATCGCTGCGGACATGGTGGAGCGGATCGATGTATATACTTACGGCATCGCCCAGCTGGCGGTGGGCAAAAGCGTGGACGCAGGCAGCTCTTTCGTTTCCGCCCAGTTCTCCATTCCCTATGTGGTGGCCGCCTGTCTTCTGGACCGCGCCCTGGGTCCCGGGCAGCTTACCGAAAAGCGCATGACGGACCCGGCGATCATGGACCTTTCGAAAACCGTCCGGGTCCATACGGACGACGAGCTGAACCGGCGCTACCCGGATGTTACCGCCTCGCGGGTGGCCGTGACGATGAAAGACGGCCGCTGTTGTGAACGGCAGATCGACATCCCCAAGGGCGATCCGCGGGATCCCATGACGGCCGGCGATATTGCGGAAAAGGTCCGTTTTTTCGCCGGGAATCGAAATCCGGATACGATCGATGAAGTCATCCGGATGATTTTGAAACTGGAAACCGTGACGGATATGGCCGACATCGCCACCCGGATTTAACGGCGTCTTCTTCCCTCCGCCGGATTCGCACAGAGGCATACCGGACGAAGGCACATCGGACGGCAAAAGCATTGCTTAATTATCAAGGTAAGGAGGATTTGTGGATTTTAGCCTGAGCAAAGAGCAGACCATGCTGATCCAATCCCTGCGGGACATGGGGAAACGGGAAAAATTCGATGAACTGGCCGCCCGGATCGACGCCACCGCGGAATTTCCCCATCACCTACTAGGAAAATACGCGGACCTGGGCCTTCTGGGCATGGTGTTGCCCACCGAATTCGGCGGCGAAGGGGAAACCTCCCTCACCGCCATCCTGGCCATCGAGGAACTGGCCAAATTCAGCCCCATGATCGCGGCACCGGTGTTCGAATCCAATGTGGGGCCGGTGCGGGTGATCGCCATGTTCGGCACGGACGAGCAGAAACGCCGGATTCTTCCGGGTGTCTGCAAGGGCGAACACAGCGTTTCGGTCTGCATGACCGAGCCGGAATCGGGTTCGGACTTGACCGCCCTGTCCACCCATTTGAAAGAGGACGGGGATGGATATGTGCTGAACGGCAGAAAGGTGTTTATCACCGGCGGCGGCGAGGCCAGTCATTATATGGTCTACGCCCGCTTCGGGGACATCTCCGGCTACAAAGGCATCGGAGCGGTGATCGTGGAGAAGGGCGCACCCGGCTTCACCTTCGGCAAGCAGGAAACTTATATGGGGTTGCGCGGCATGCCGTCCTGCGATCTGTTTTTCGACGACGTCCGGATACCCCGGGAAAATGTGGTGATCCGCAGCGGTGAATTCGGCAATCTGATGCTGACCTTCGATATCGAACGATGCGGCAATGCGGCCATGTGCCTGGGCGTTGCCGGCGGCGCCATGGAGGCCGCCAGAAAATACGCCCTGGAAAGGACCGCGTTCAACCGCCCGATCTGCGAATTCCAGGATATCCAGTTCATGCTGGCGGACATGGCCATGAAGCTCGATGCGGCCCGTCTCCTGGTCTATCGCGCGGCCAGCAACGCCGGCCAGGGTCTCCCGTCCGTCTACGAAGCTTCGATGGCCAAATGTTTCGCCAATGAAATGGTCAAGGAGGTCACGGACAACGCCATGCAGATATTCGGCGGTTACGGGTACAGCACCGAATTCCCGATAGAACGGATGCTGCGGGACAGCCGGGCCTGGGGGATCGCCGGCGGCAGCCTGCAGATGCTGCGGATCACCATGGCCAGCGTCCTTTTCGGCCGTCGCTTCGATCAACGCAAATAGCGCGGGAAGCGCAACGGAAAGGGAACAATCCACCAAAAAACACCGCCCGTCCGAAAAACGGGGAGGAGGAAAAGATGAGCGAATACTACCGGGATGCGGATCATTTGTATGAAATTTACGGGTATTTCATGGACAAGGTGCTGCGGGACGAAAAGATCGGCCCCAAAATGGCCAAATCCAACATCATCATCCGTTTCATCTACACGGATCCGGACTCGGAAATCACCATCGATTTCCGCAACAAGCCCGTCAAGGATGGGTATTACGGCAATTTCTACCTAGGCCCGACGGAATTGAAGGAGGATGTGTGGTCCAAGCAGAGCGCCGATCATTCCCACCGCTTCTGGCATGGCTATGAAAACCCCATCGCCGCCGTGGCCAAGGGGAAGGTGAAACAGGGAGGCAAGGTGACGGCCATGCTGAAATTGCTGCCGGTGGTCAAGCCGACCTTTCAGAAATTTCCGGAAGTCCTGCGGGAAATGGGGTACGAAAACCTGGTGGTGCAGAGATAACGCAACGGGAGAACAGGATGAACATACGGGACAGCGTTTACATGGACGGAAAATGGAGAAAACCGTCGGGGAACGAATGGCTGGAGGTGGAAAATCCCTGCACGGAAACGGTCGTCGGCCGGGTGGCCATGGGAAACACCGCGGATGTGGACACGGCCGTAACGGCTGCGGGAAGGGCTTTTGAATCCTGGTCGACCACCTCCGTCGAGGAACGGGAAGACTTTCTACTCAGGATCGCCGAAGCCCTTGCCGAAAGGCAGGACGAGATCGGCGATACCATCGCCGGGGAAATGGGCATGCCGGTGACATGGGCCCGCATGCTCCAGGCGGGATTGCCCATTGCCGCATTCAACAGTTTCGCCCGCATCATCAAGGACTACCCCTTCGCATACGGCGCCGACAGCACCCACATCCGCCGGGAGCCCATCGGTGTATGCGGCTTCATCACGCCCTGGAATTACCCGCTGCACCAGATCGCCGGGAAAGTGGCCCCGGCCATCGCCGCCGGCTGCACCATGGTGCTGAAACCCAGCCAGCTGGCGCCGCTGAATGCCTTCCTGCTGGCGGAAATCATGGAGGCGGTGGGCCTGCCGCCGGGTGTCTTCAACCTGGTCTGCGGCAGCGGGAACGAAGTCGGCCAGGCCCTGGCGGCCCATGCCGGCGTCGACATGATCTCCCTCACCGGCTCCACCGCCTCCGGTGTCAAAGTGGCCCGGACGGCAGCCGGAACCGTCAAGCGGGTCACCCTGGAACTGGGCGGGAAATCGGCCAATATCCTCCTTCCGGACGCCGACTTCGAAGTGGCGGTGCCCGAAGGCATCAACGCCTGCTTTCTGAATTCCGGCCAGACCTGTTCCGCCCTCACACGCATGCTGGTTCCCCGGGATCGCCAGGCGGAGGCGATTGAAATGGCCGTGGCGGAAACCGAAACCCTGGTCATGGGGGACTCGTCCGACGAAGACGCCTTTCTCGGTCCCCTGGTGAGCCGGGATCAACGGGAATCCGTGCGGGAATACATCCGCAGGGGCATCGAGGAAGGCGCCAGGCTGGTCCTGGGCGGACCCGAGCCGCCCGCGGGATTCGTCACGGGCTATTATGTCCGTCCAACCATCTTTGCGGACGTGAGGCCGGAAATGACCATCGCCCGGGAGGAAATATTCGGCCCCGTGCTGGCGATTATACCCTACGATACCGAAGAGCAAGCCGTCCGGATCGCCAATGACAGCATCTATGGGCTATCCGGAGCCGTCTGGTCCACGGATCTCGACAAGGCCAGAAGCGTCGCCGCGAAATTGCGAACCGGCCAGGTCTTTCTCAACGGCGCGGGTTTCGACGTATATGCCCCCTTCGGCGGATACAGGCAATCCGGCAACGGGCGGGAGAGAAGCCGGTACGGCTTGGAGGAATTCCTGGAAATCAAGGCGATCATGGGATACAATCCCTAGCGCCGGTCCGCCATGAGGAAACGGCTGCCCGGCATTTCGCCGGTTTCAGCCGTTTTCCCCATCATGCGCGACGCTGGTTTTTACCGGTGCTCGTTTTCGCCCTGACTTTCCGTTTTGGAATCAGGACTTTCCCTATGGACAAATATTTTCCGATCGGATAGAAATACCGGCACACATTCACTCGATCCTTTCGCAATAGACGTTCGTTTGACGTGCGATGAGCGCACTTCCCCAAAACCGATGGAGGTGACCCTATGGATGGGTTTGCCAAGGAGATCGTCGAGACGATTCAGAGCGCACTCCTGGTCCTGGACGCAGAGTTGCGGGTGCGCTATGCCAACCGCTCCTTCTACCGGACCTTCCGATCGGCGCCGGAAACCACGATCGGGCGACCGCTTCCCGATCTCGAAGGCCGGCAATGGGATATCCCTGAACTGCACCGCCGGTTGGCTGATCTTTTCGGCCATGGGGAAACCTTTTCCGGGTTCACCGTGGAGTGCGACCTTCCGGAAGCCGGAAAACGGCTCATGCGTCTGGACGCCCGAAGGCTGGAACCGTCCAGGGATGCCTCCCGGCTCGTTTTGCTCGTCATCGATGATATCGGCGCGCTGATTGGCCTGGAGGGGGCATCGGGAAGCTACCGCAACCAGAAGGCGGAATCCATGGGCGCCCTCGCCAGCGGCATCGCCCATGATTTCAACAATATCCTCACCGGTATCATGGGATATACCGAACTGGCCATGTTAAACGCCGCCAACGAAGCCAAAGTGACGAAATACCTGAAAAACATCTACCAATCCAGCGAACGCGCAAAAAATTTGATCCGCCAGATCCTGACCTTCAGCCGCCATGGCGAAAAAGTCATTGAACCGGTAAGTATCGCGCCGCTGGTAAAGGAAGCGCTGAAACTGTTGCGGGCCTCCCTGCCGACCACCATCTCGCTTCAGCCCATGATCCGATCCCATTCCAGCGTCTTGGCGGATCTGGGTCAACTCCACCAGGTGATCATCAATCTGTGCACCAATGCGGTTCAGGCCATGCCGGAAGGTCGCGGCGTCCTGCGCGTGAGCGTGACGGATGTGGCCATCGGCGAGTCCGGAAACCATATTGCCGATCTGGCTCCGGGCAGCTATGTAAGGCTGTCCGTGGAAGACACCGGGCACGGGATTCCGGAAGAAATCCGGGACAGAATCTTCGAACCCTATTTCTCCACCAAACTGCGCCGGGAGGGAACCGGCCTGGGACTCTCCGTCGTGCACGGAATTGTGAAAAGTCACGGCGGCGCCATTTTCGTATCCAGCGAACCGGGCAAGGGCACCGTCTTCGATGTCTACCTGCCGACGGTTTCGGTTCAAGCCGCCGCCGAGGAACGCGCCCTGCCCTTTGAGGGGATTCCCAGGGGAACGGAGAATATTCTGTTTGTGGATGATGAGCCCCAGATCGTCCAGATGGTGAAAACCCTATTGAAACGGATGGGTTACCATGTGACGGCCCATACCGGCAGCATCGGGGCCTTGGAGGCGTTTCAAGCCAGCCCCGACAAATTCGATCTGGTGATCACCGACATGACCATGCCCGGGCTCACCGGAGATCAACTCGCCAAGAAGATCCGGGAGCTCCGGCCCGACATCCCCATCGTCCTCTGCACCGGGTATAGTTCCCAAGCACTGGAAGACAATCTGGCGGAACTGGGCATTCGCGGGCTGATTCTGAAACCCATCACCATGCGGGCCCTGTCCAGAACCATCCGGCAGGTGCTGGATGAAAACCTGGAGGAACGCAGGCGCATCCGGCGATACAAAATCACCGAAGATGTGGTCGCCGTTTCCGCGGAGGACCCGTCGCTGCCCTACAAGGTTGTCGATATCAGCTGGGAGGGCCTCGGCCTGGTTTACAATGCCTCCCGGAAAAAACATCCGCGGGAACCCATTCATGAGTTCTCCCGGATCGCCATCAGCGCCGCCGGTGAGCAGCGACCCATGGAACCTTTTCCGTGCACCATTCTGTCCGATATGGAATGGATCGACGCTTCCTGTGCCTGGCCGGAAAAACGGAACCGCCGCAGCATCCGATTCGGGGACCTGACGGAAAGCCAGGCCGCTCGGCTGGAATATCTCATTCAACATTGCGCAACGCCCCTGTAGCCCTTCGGCTGGAATAACCTTGCCCGCCGGGCATATCGGAGGCCCCCTTGTTCCCGCCGCCCTGTTTCCTCGCCCCATTCTGCTTTCAGCCGCCGCCGGCGCCTTGATTCCGACCCGCAATCGTGGTATTCATATCCCGTTCTGTGGTTTTGTATCTTTTCCCCTCCACAACCGGTATATCAGAAAGCTGGCAATGCCCCTGCGCCGAAAAATCGTCTTGATTGTCGTCTGCATCTTCCTCATGATGATGGGGGCGATTTACACCATTACCCGGATGATTCTGATCAGCGGTTATACGGAATTGGAAGAACGGGACATCATCCACGGGCTGCGACAGCTCAGCCATATCATCGAAAATGAAATGGACCAGATCAAAAGTGTCGCCCTCGATTGGGGACCCTGGGACGACACCTATGAATTCGTCGTGAATCCGCATCAGGCTTACATCGACAACAACCTGATCGCTGAAACTTTCCGCAATTACCGTTTATCGTATAGCATTTATTTCGATGCCGAAGGACGATTCGTTTACGGCAAGGCCTATGACCTGGAGAAACAGCGCCCCCTGCCCCTCCCGGAAAACCTGATTCACCGGCTCCGGGATCATCCGAACCTGATCCGTCATCAGCGAACCCGGGATGTGACCAAGGGCATTCTGATGCTGCCGGATCAAACAGTACTGGTGGCTTCCGCGCCGATCCTGAACAGCCGGTTCGAAGGGCCGATCCGCGGCGCCCTGATCATGGGACGGATCCTGAACCAAACGGAAATCCGCCAAATCGGTGAAAAAGCCCAACTGAAGGTGGCAGTGCGGCGGTGGGACGATCCACACCTGCCGGTTGACTTCAGTTCCGCCAAATCCGCCCTGCTCGGGAAAAACTCGGCTTTTATCCGGCGAAACGGGCCCAACCGGATTTCCGCCTACGTCATGCTGCGGGATGTCCAGGGCCGGCCGGGGCTCATCGCCGGGATCGAAAAAGA
Source organism: Thermodesulfobacteriota bacterium (assembly GCA_049320885.1). Taxonomy (GTDB): domain Bacteria; phylum Desulfobacterota; class Desulfobacteria; order Desulfobacterales; family SURF-7; genus DYJD01. The sequence continues at coordinate 69,285 of JBMORA010000028.1, forward strand.
ACGGGACATTTTCCTTCAGGGACGCGAAAGCCTCCACTATTTCATCCTGTCCCTGCTGGCCATCAGCCTGCTGTTCACGCTGGCTGCCTTCGTTTTTCTGGAAAAAAGCGTTCTGTCCAAACTCGCCTATCTCAGCCAAACGGTGCGGAAGATCGGCCTGTCCAGATCGTTTACCTCCCGGATCCACCTGAAGGGCCGGGATGAGCTCGCGGATCTCGCCCGGGACATCAATGAAATGCTGGAAGCGTTGCGTCAAAGCGAGGAACGGGACAAGGCCCTGCTGGACAATATCGAAGACGGGTATTTTGAAGTGGATTTGATGGGAGATTTCACCTTTTTCAACGATTCCCTCTGCCGGATCACCGGCTACGACCGCGAGGCAACCGTGGGCATGAATTTCTCCCGTTTCACCAGCCCCGACACCGTGGACCGCCTGACCACCGAATTCCGGCTGGCGTTTCGGAGCGGCAAATCCATTCAGGCCGTGGAAGGAGAACTGATCCGCAAGGATGGCGAGCACCGTTACCTGGAGACCTCGGTATCCCTGATCCGGGATATAGGGGGAAAACCCATCGGATTCAGGGGGATTGTCAGGGATATCACCGAACGCCGACGCCTGGAGGAACAATTGAAGACCCAGGCCGCCACGGACCCGCTCACCGGTGTGGAAAACCGTCGTCGCTTTCTGGAGCGCTCCGCTGTTGAGTTCCAGCGTTTTCAACGGTACGGTGGATCTTTTTGTGCGGCAATCCTGGATATCGATCACTTCAAGCGCATCAACGACTCATACGGCCATGCGGCCGGCGACGACGTGTTGAGGAACCTGGCGGAAAAATGCAAAGAAATTCTGCGCCAGACCGACTTTTTCGGACGACTGGGCGGCGAGGAGTTCGCCTTTGTTTTCGTCGGCGCGGACATGGCTGTGGCGGAGGCCATCGCCGAAAGATTGCGGCTGGCCATGGAGAGCTGCTTCCTCACCATCGACGACCGGGAAATCCGCTGTACGGTGAGCATCGGTATAACGGAAATCAGACCGGCGGACGAGTCCTTTGAAACGGTCCTGAAACGGGCGGATGCCGCTCTGTACGAAGCCAAACGCCAGGGTCGCAACCGCACCGTGAAGGATTGATCGCCACCCCGGGCTGCGATTTCTGCCCTTCGCTTCCGCCCGGGGACTGGGTTGTTTTCGCCTCGACGGGAGAGGCATTTCCCGGCTTTTTGCTTATTTCCCTTGACGCTGGCCGCCAAAAATCGTAGGTTTCAGAAAACTGAATAGGATTCATATTATTATGGGTATTCAGGAAAGAAAAGGCCGGGAACGGGAAAGAAGGCGCCAGCAGATCATGGTGGCGGCCAAAACCGTCTTCCACCGGAACGGGTTCAACAAGGCCACCATGGAGGACATCGCCCGGGAAGCGGAGCTGAGCCCCGGAACCCTCTATCTGTATTTTAAAAACAAGAACGAGCTGTATGCCTCCCTGTCGCTCCGGATTCTGCAATACCTGCTCATCCGCCTGGAGGAAGTCAGATCCAAGGAAAAAGTGACGGCAAGGAAACGCTTCGGACTGTTGAAGGAAGCGATATATGATGTCTATGAATTCGATCCGCCCATGTTCATCAAGATGTTTCATTTTCAATCCAGCGAGATCTACGAAAGCCTGACAACCGAATTGAAAAACGATATCCGGGAGCTTTCAACACAAGCCCGCGACGCCATCGCCGCCCTGTTTCAGGAAGGAATCGACGCCCATGTCTTCATCAATGAAAAATCCAGCGTTCTCGCAGAAATGATCTGGGCTTTCTTTTCCGGCATCGTATTGCTGGAAGAAAATAAAAAAGCCCTTGACGGTCGCAACAACGATTTGAAAAGGAACTTGAAAAGCGCCTTCGAAATTTTTTTCCGCGGTATCTCCAAGGACAATCAGTCCCCCTGACATCTTCCGCCGTCAATCATCGTCAGTCAATAGATGAATACAATTTATATTGACAAATTTTGCTAAAAATTTTTATTATGTTATAAAAAATGAATCCCAATCATTATTTTGCGCCGGTCTGGATGCAGCGGCGGAAGCATGGTTTCCATGGAGAACGAAGGATGCCCCTTTTGAAATGGCTTCCGCAAGCGGGTCTTCCGCGGCACGCCGAGCAGTCATCTACTCGTTATCGCAAGTCCCTGACGAACCAAACAAGGAAACAAGGAGGCAGTCATGTCGGAAAAAGAGCTTGTTGCAACCTCGGAAGCCCAGATCGCCGTTCACTGGCAGGAAGAAGCCTATTTCTACCCTTCCGCCCAGTTCATCGCCCAGGCCAATATGACGGACGAAACGATTTACGAACGGTTCAGTCTGGATAATTTCCCCAATTGCTTCAAGGAATACGCGGATCTACTGACATGGGACGAATACTGGCACACCATCCTGGACACCAGTGACGCCCCCTGCTGGAAATGGTTCGTCGGCGGCAGGCTGAATGCCAGCTATAACTGCATCGACCGGCATCTTGCCAAGAACAGAAACAAAACCGCCATTCATTTCGTGCCTGAACTGGAGGAAGAAAAAGTCGATCACATCACATATCAGGAACTCTATGTGCGGGTGAATGAATTCGCGGCGCTCTTGCGCGATTTCGCGGGCTTGAAGGCCGGCGATCGGGTAACCCTGCACATGCCCATGTCGGTGGAGCTGCCCATCACCATGCTGGCCTGCGCCCGTCTGGGCGTCATCCACTCCGAAGTGTTCGGCGGCTTCAGCGGCCGGGCCTGCGCGGACCGTATCGTGGATTCCAGAAGCAGCGTCCTGATCACCATGGACGCCTATTACCGGGGGGGCAAGCTGCTGGACCACAAGCAGAACGCGGATATCGCCGCGGATCTGGCCGGAAAGGACGGCCAGCCGGTGGAAAAAGTGCTGGTCTGGCAGCGGTATCCGGGCAAAAACTCCAGCCCCACTCCCATGGTGACAGGCCGGGATTATGTTATCAACGACCTGCTCAAACAATTCTACGGGAAACGGGTCAAACCCGTCTCCATGCCGGCGGAAGCCCCCCTGTTCCTGATGTACACCAGCGGCACCACCGGAAAACCAAAGGGCTGCCAGCACAGCACCGGCGGGTATCTGGCCTATGTCGCCGGAACTTCCAAATATGTTCAGGACATCCATCCCGAGGACGTCTATTGGTGCATGGCCGATATCGGCTGGATCACGGGGCACTCCTACATTGTTTACGGTCCGTTGACCCTTTGCGCCTCGACGGTGATCTATGAAGGCATCCCCAATTATCCGGACGCGGGCCGACCATGGCGCATCGCCCAGGACCTGGGGGTCAACATCTTTCATACGGCGCCCACCACCATCCGTTCGCTGCGCAAGATCGGCCCGGACGAGCCCGCGAAATACTCCTATCAGTTCAAGCATATGACCACCGTGGGCGAACCCATCGAACCCGAAGTATGGAAATGGTATCACAAGGAAGTGGGCAAGGGCAAAGCCATCATCGTGGATACCTGGTGGCAGACCGAAACCGGCGGCTTTCTGTGCAGCACCCTGCCGGCCATCACGCCCATGAAGCCCGGCAGCGCCGGACCGGCGATGCCCGGCATCCATCCCGTCATCTACGATGAAGAAGGCAATGTATTGGAGGCCGGATGCGGCAAAGCCGGCAACATCTGCATCCAAAACCCCTGGCCCGGGGCTTTTCAGACCATCTGGGGGGATCGGGACCGCTTTGTCAGCAATTACTACGCCCGCTATTGCAAAAACCCGAAAAGCAAGGACTGGCGGGACTGGCCCTATCTCACCGGCGACGCCGCAGTCCAGGCGCCGGACGGATATTATCGCATTCTGGGCCGGATCGATGATGTCATCAATGTTTCCGGTCATCGTCTGGGCACCAAGGAAATCGAATCCGCATCCCTGGTGGTTCCCGAGGTGGCGGAGGCGGCGGTGGTTCCCGTGGCGCATGATATCAAAGGCAAGGAACCGGATCTGTATATTTCCCTGAAACCGGGTTTTGACGGCGACGAGGAAATCGCCAGGCGCGTTTCCGACGCCATCTGCAACGAAATCGGGAAAATCGCCAAACCGCGGAAAGTCTGGATCGTCAAGGATATGCCCAAAACCCGTTCCGGTAAAATCATGCGGCGGGTGTTGGCCGCCATTTCCAATAACCGGGACGTGGGCGACGTCACCACCCTGGCCAATCCCAATATCGTCTCGGAAATTCAGGAAATGGTGCGGAAGTAACCGCAAGGAGGACGGCCATGCAAAGCCAGTACGAACCATATTACCGGCAATCCATTGAAAACCCGGAGGGATTCTGGCGGACGCCGGCGGAGGATTGCCGCTGGTACAAGAAATGGGACAAGGTCCTGGACGATGCGAACAGCCCCTTCTATCGATGGTTCACCGGCGGGGTGCTCAACACCTGCTACAACGCCCTGGATTGGCATATCGAAAAGGGGCTCGGCGACCGGGCCGCCCTGATCTACGACAGCCCCGTCACCGGCGTCATCCGGACCTACACCTATGCGCGTCTGCGGGAGGAAACCGCCCGATTCGCCGGCGTGCTGGCCGCAAAGAGGGTTCAAAAAGGCGACCGGGTCCTGATCTATATGCCCATGATTCCCGAGGCGGTGATCGCCATGCTCGCCTGCGCCAGAATCGGGGCCGTTCACTCCGTGGTTTTCGGCGGATTCGCCGCCAAGGAACTCGCCACCCGGATCAACGACGCCACCCCCAGCATCATCGTTTCCGCCTCCTGCGGCATTGAAGCGGGAAAAATCATCCCCTATAAACCCCTTCTCGACCAGGCGGTGGAAATGGCCGTCGCCAAACCCGGCTGCCGCATCATTTATCAGCGACCGGAAAAAGCCGCCGACATGCTGCCGGGAGTCGATTGCGACTGGAATGCGGAGATGGCCATAGCCCGGCCCCATGACTGCGTCCCGGTGGCGGCCACGGATCCGCTTTACATTCTGTATACGTCCGGGACCACCGGTGTGCCCAAGGGTGTCGTCCGGGACAACGGCGGTCACATGGTGGCCCTGAAATGGTCCATGAAAGCCATTTACAACATGGATCCGGGCGATGTTTTCTGGGCCGCCTCGGACGTCGGCTGGGTGGTGGGGCATTCCTACATCGTCTACGGCCCGCTGCTGAAAGGCTGCACCACCATCCTGTTCGAGGGAAAACCCGTGGGCACCCCGGATGCCGGCGTTTTCTGGCGGGTGATCTCCCAGCACAAGGTCAAAGCCCTGTTCACGGCGCCCACCGCCTTCCGCGCCATCAAGCGCGAGGACCCCACGGGCCGCCTGATCGGCGGTTACGATCTTTCCGGCTTCAAGGCCTTGTTTCTCGCCGGCGAAAGGACCGACCCGGACACCCTGCACTGGGCCGAGGACAAACTGAAGGTGCCGGTGATCGATCATTGGTGGCAGACCGAAACCGGCTGGGCCATCGCGGCCAACTGCCTCGGCATCGAGCATCTTCCGGTGAAGCAGGGCTCGCCCACCAAGGCGGCGCCGGGATGGAACGTCCAGGTGCTGGACAGCAACAACCATCCCGTCAAGGCCGGGGAAATCGGGGCCCTGGTGGTGAAACTGCCGCTGCCGCCCGGCACCCTTCCCACCCTTTGGAACAATGACGCCGGTTATTTGCAATCCTATTTGAAGGATTTTCCGGGATACTATAAAACGGCCGACGCCGGATACATCGACGAGGACGGTTACATTTTCGTCATGTCCCGCACCGACGACATCATCAACGTGGCCGGTCACCGCCTGTCCACGGGGGGCATGGAAGAAGTCCTTTCGGACCATCCGGATGTGGCCGAATGCGCCGTGCTTGGTGTCCAGGACCAGCTGAAAGGTCAAGTCCCCATCGGCTTCATTGTGCTGAAATCCGGTGTCACCCGCGACGTAGCCGAAATCGAAACGGAAATCGTGCGAATGGTCCGGGACCGGATCGGTCCGGTGGCCTCCTTCAAACTGGTTACCACCGTGAAGCGTCTGCCCAAGACCCGGTCCGGAAAGATTCTGCGGGGCACCATCCGCAAAATCGCCGATAGCGAGGAGTACAAAATTCCGGCCACCATCGATGACCCGGCGATCCTGGAGGAAATGGAAGCGGCCCTGCAAAAAATGGGATATGCGGGCGGACGCAAATGAATCCCTGAATCGACGGATTCCTGTCAATGCATGGCCTGATGATGCGACTTCTTCGTGGCGCGGTTCCCAAACCATCGGATCGCACCAATCGGTTCACGCGAGGTGATTCTCATGACCGGAAAAATACTGATTGTCGATGATGAGCCGGCCGTCGTATTGCCGCTTCAGTTCCTCATGGAACAGCACCAGTACCGGGTCGCCGTCGCTTCCAGCGGAGAGGAAGCCCTTGAAAAGATCATGCAATTCGAACCGGACCTGATCCTGCTGGACATCATGCTTCCCGGCATCGACGGCTATGAGGTGTGCGAGATCGTGCGCCTGAACCCCAAATGGAAACAGACCAGGATCATCTTCCTGACCGCCAGGGGGCGTGACGTGGATGTGGCCAAGGGCCTGGTGCTGGGAGCCGACGACTATATCCTCAAGCCCTTCACCGGCTCCGAGGTGGTGAATAAAGTCAAACAACTCCTGGATGTCGGTTCGTGAAGCTTCGGATCCCTTCCTCATCATGTTTTTTTCTTATTTTTCAGTAAGTCCGCCAGCCCCGCGAAAGGATTATGGGTAAAGCTGTTATCCGGGGATTCATCACCGGCCCCGGGGGCATAGGCATCGGCAACCTGATCACGGCTATGCTCATTTTCGTGACAATAGATGCAGAGCAATTCCCAGTTGCTTCCATCCGGCGGATTGTTGTCATGATTGTGATCTTTGTGGTGGACCGTGAGTTCGCGCAATCGCTTTCCACTGAACTCTCTCCCGCAATGCCCGCAAATCTTGGGAAAAAGCTTGAGGGCGCGTTCCCGGTAGCTTTTTTCCCGCTCTTGCCGCATACGCAGCGCCTCCGCAACGCTCCCCTTGATATCGCCGCTCTTGTTTGAAGCCATGTGGCACCCTTTCTTTTCGCGATTGTGGTTCCAACTGTATTGTATCACCGCATAAAAAATCAACCTAACTGAATGGCTTTTTCCGGACACATTTCCTGGCAGCAGAAACAGGTGATACAGGTTCCGGGATTCACTTCGGGGAAGTCGCCCGCCATTTCAAGGGCCGCTACCGGGCATTGGGCGACACAGGTGCCGCAGCCGGTGCACCGGCTTTGATCCACTTTGGGACGGAAGTTGTTCTTGCTGGCAAGCATCTCCTGTATGGATGGGTTGGACAGGATGGCCTCCCCGCCGAGTGGCGGCAGTTTGAAATCCGGTATTGTTTGGAGTTTCCCGACTATTGTGACGGCATTCAGGTCATAATCCCCCAGTCCGTCTTCCTTGGCCTTTTGAAGCGCCCGGAGCCGCGCCGGGTCGCAGCCCATCATGGTGGCGATGACCGCATCCAGGGCAACGGCGTTGTCCGCTGCCAGAATCAATCCGACTTCCCGCAAATCCGGGGATGCCGGTCCGTTTCCTTCCATTCCCACCACCGCGTCCACGATAAACAGGTCGGGTATTCGGATCTTGAACACATCCACCAGCAGCTCGTGAAAGCGGACCGGGCTGCCGGCGGCTTTATGCAGTTTCGATTTCTGGGCGCCGGGAAGTATCCCGTAACTGTTTTTGATGGCGCCGGAGATCACGGTCAGGCCATGGGTTTTAAACCGCGGCAGGCTGATGAAGATGTCCGCGTCCATGACGGCCTTTGAAACGGTGACCGACGCCATGAAGTTGGGGTTGAAGTCGATTTTGACCGACTCGGTGCCGATATTCCGGTAGTATCCCCTGGCGGCGTTCATGAGGCCTGTTCTTTCGAAACATTCCTCATTGGCGCCGTAACTGACCACACCGGGGTTGTCGCCCACGATGATTTCCGCCGGATTCAGCCGTTCCACTTTTTCCACGACGGCCCGGAGCACGGCGGGATGGGTCACGATCGCCTCATCGGCCGAAGATGTCCTCAACGCATTGGGTTTTATCAGGACTTTCTTTCCGGCGACATTTCGGGGAAAAAGTTCAAAGGCCCGCTCCACGGCGGGTTGAACGTTTTCATACGTTGCGGGATGAATCAATACCGTCGGCATGTTGTATCCTTATGAATTTTATTCCTTACCTTGGTCAATGACCATTGCCTCTCGATCAATCGCCAGTTGCACCTGCTTGTAAAAGGCGGACCGTTTCTTATCCTGATCGCCGCCCTGGAGATCAGTGGCATACGGCCAGTTACCGTTCATGGCGATGACCAGTTTCCGTCGGGGATCCATAAAAATGCCCTGCCCGAAAATTCCCCGCGCCATATAGGCGCCGTCATCCCAAATCCACCATTGATAGCCGTAACCGTAACCAGGCCTGGTCGAATCCACCTGCTTCCTGGTGGCCTCCGCGATCCAGCCGTCGGGCAGCACCGGCTTGCCATCGGCGATACCGCCGCCCAGCATGAACAGACCAAAACGCGCAAAGTCACGCGTCGACGCCTGCAAGCAGCAACCGCTGATTTCATGACCAGTGGAGCCCAGCAGCCAGCTCGCATCCTGCTCCATGCCAAAAGGCCGCCAGATCTTCTCCGCCAGATAGTCGGACAAGTACTTCCCGGTCGCCGAACTGATCAGCACCCCGATCAGATTGGTTTCACCGGTCTTGTAAACCCACCGGGTGCCGGGCGGCGCCTCACGCTTCAATCGGCGCATATAGCTCACCGTCACATCAACGCCCGGTTCGGCCTTGTGCGCGTTAAACAAGGCCACGTCTGATGTGGGGTCAGCGTAATCCTCGTTCCATTTGACCCCCGATGTCATGGTCAGCAATTGCCGGATGGTGACTTCATCGTAGACCGAACCCTTTAGGTCAGGAATGTAATCCGATACCTTGTCATCGATGCTCTTGATATGGCCGTCTTTAATAGCGGCCCCGACCAATGTCGATGTGATGGATTTCGCAACCGAGAAACTGGTCCAACGCTTGCCAGGCTGGAAGTCGAGCCCGTATTTTTCAAAGCGGACCTTGCCGTCGTGAACGATCACCAGTGCGGCGGCACGCTGGTCCTTCATAAAGGCATCCATATCGGTACCGACATCGAGCGGCGCCCCCATCGGCAAGGGATGGATTTTCTTGCCGCAGGAGATGGTCCGGGATTTGGAAATGATCGGCGCCCGGTCCATGGCGCGGAAGGCGGCATCACGCTGCGGAATTGACCAAAAAAGGACATCCTTGTTGGTCGGCATATGCTGGATCAGCCTGCGCATGTCCCTGTCCGCCGTGGCCCAGAATATGCCGACGGCGAGCACCGTCACGCCCAGTATTGCAATGATCGCTTTCCGCATGGATACCCCCTTTAGTTTGGTAAATCGAAGCTGATCACGGTCGGGCCTGCGTCAGTCCCCCGGTGAAGACCCCGCCGCGGCGACGGATCAGAGCCGCCAACTCGGGTCGCCGGGCGGCCACCGCCAGATCCCCTACGGTAAACGTCGTGCCGCCCTGCGTATAGAGGCGTTTGATATCGCATCCCGACTCGACAAGAACCCGGGCGATCTCGTCACGACCGTTCATGATGGCTTTAAATATGGGCGGAGACTCGTCATTATCCGCGTCAGGAAGCGCACCCTTCGCGAGCAGCAACCGGACCATCTCCAGATCACCCGAGTAGGCCGCTATCTCTATCGGCGTTTTCAGGATCATTTTGTTTTTGCTGTTGAGATCGACACCGGCTTCAACGAGCAGACGCGCCAAATCCGTTCGTCCCTTCTCCAGCGCCAGATGAAGTGGGGTCCGATTGTATTCATCGGTTTTGTTGATCCCCTTTTTTTCGAGAATCAATTGCCGGGCTTCGTCAAAACGTTCCTCCTGCAGGGCCTTCATCAAGCCCCAGCCAAAACCCAAATGCAGTTGTTCAACGAAGGGGTTCAACGCCTTAACCAGAGAAATAAAAAGCACGAGCGCCACGAAGATGCCGGTTCCCTTCAGAATGGTGCTGACACGGATGGGACCGACTTGCGAAGAAAAAATCTCCTTAACCTCTTCGGTCATCCGATCGGATATCATTCTTCCCTGGGGCGTTGCCAAGGACGGAATAACGAACTTCCCGATCAGCAAGGGAATCAGTATGAAGCCTACTCCGAGAGCCAAAATGAGGATATCCAGCAGGTAGAGGGAATGGAATCCCGCGATACGGTGGTTACCGGAGGGAGATACAATGACCTCGATCTCCTGATCCGGCTTGAACCATTCGACAAAATGATGTTTCGTCTCGGTCACCTGGTATCGTTTGCCGTCCTTCGAGGTAAATTCAAAATGAGGATAGCTCATGACAGACGTGTGGTAACCGGAATCCGTATTCCCGAATACATCGGTCGTTGTGCTGTGCGACTGGACCTCTTCAGTGACATAATATCTGAAGAAACCCTTCGCACGTTCCGGGGTATTCCTGACAAACCGCAGCGTGCCGAGAATCTCCAAGCCGCCGTAAAGAGAGATGGCTATGCCGACAAGCACAAAGCCGGCCAGCATGTATTTCAGAAAGGTGACCACATATCCCCTTTATTCCTGCATGATGGCTTTTGGATTGGTGAGACTTGCTGTTATCGCCTGCCGGGATTTGACTCCTTTTGATTTCTCTTAAAAGCCGTTTTTAGCCCAGAAAAACTAGTTCCAAAGGCTAAATTGACCATACATTAACCACCTTTTTTGCTGTTTTTCAAGTTTTTATCTCGACATACAGGGCATTTGACGGGAGTTAAAAAAATACGTACGAAAAGGAAAAGCTGATTTCATCGATCCCGCCTCCGCCCACTCTATCAAAAGAGGAAACACTGGACATGGAATCCAGTTCAACTGCAGGCCTTGGAAGTAACCAACTCCAAAGGGCCGGGTAATATTCTGGCCCTTGAAATGGAAAGCGGAGACCTGAGCGAGGTGTTTACCGGCTTCGGTGAACGGGGCGTCAGTGCCGTAAAAGTAACCGAATTATTTGGTTAAAAGCTCCAGAAGGAACCGGCGGAGCCAAACGGCTCCGCCGCGTAGGTGAAAAAGCGGAAGACGAACCAGTTGCCGGATTCAGCGCAGAGGGAAAACAGGACGCCGAACACGGACGGAAAAACATTCGTAATTCGTAATTCTTTTACACTCCCCCAAATCCCTCATCATCAATATCAATGGCAGCCCCGCATTTCCCGTTGATGGCCTCCATTTTGCCCATGGTCACCGGAAGCACGGTGCTGATGAAGAATTCAGCGGTCTTGATCTGGCCTTTATAAAAAATTTCGTCTTTTTTCTTGGTCCCGTTTTGCAGCTGCCGGGAAGCGGTCACCGCCCGCCACAGAAGCATCCACGCCATGATGACATCGCCCATGGCGTCCAGGAATGGCCAGGAATGGGCGAACGCTGTCTTGAATTCCAGCGACATGGCGGTTTTTCCCAGTTTCATGGCGGTCTCCCCCAGGCGGTTCACCGCGGCCTCGACCTTGCCGGCCAGTGGTTCCAGTTCCGGTTGTTGCTTGGCAAGGGTCGTGATCTTTTGAATTTCCCCCAGGAAGGAGACAAACACCTGGCCTTTTTTCATGCCCAGTTTGCGGCCCAGCAGATCCATGGCCTGGACCCCGCTGGTGCCTTCGAAAATCGATGTGATTTTGCAGTCCCGGGCATACTGCTCCACCGGGTAGTCCCGGCAGTAACCGGCTCCGCCGAACACCTGGATGGCCTGGACGCAGACCTCGTGGCCGTGGACGGACAGATAATCCTTGATGAGGGGGGTCATGAGTTCGAACATGTCGTTATAGAGTCCGCGCTCCGCTTCCGATGCCGCCAGAATCGCCCGTGTCCGGCAGGAAGCCATATAATAGAAGAAACTGCGCATACCGTCCACATGGGCTTTCATCCACAACAGATTCCGGCGCACATCCGGATGGTTGATGATGGCCACGGACGGGGCTTCCGGATTCGCGAAATCCTTCAGGTCCCGGCCCTGGATTCGTTCCCGGGCATAGTTGACCGCCAGCATATAGGCGGCGGATGCATAGGCCAGGGCCTGGAGGCCGGTGGCCATGCGCGCGCCGTTCATCATGTTGAACATGATCTTCATCCCCTGGCGCTCCTCGCCCAGCAGATATCCGATACATCGCCCCCTGGTTCCCAGGGCCATGGAGCAGGTGGCGCTGCCGTGAATGCCCATCTTTTCCTCTACTCCGGTGCAGACGATATCGTTGCGCTCCCCCGGGCTGCCGTCGGCATTCACCAGAAACTTGGGCACGATAAAGATGGAGATACCTTTGGTGCCGGCCGGATCGCCTTCGATCCGGGCCAGCACCGGGTGAATGATGTTGTCGCACAGGTCGAACTCGCCGTCGGTGATGAAAATTTTATTGCCGGTGAGCGTGTACGTACCGTCCGCGTTTCGCTGCGCCGATGTGGTCAGGGCGCCCACATCGGTTCCGGCATTGGCCTCGGTGAGCAGCATGGTGCCGCCCCATTCGCCCGACACCAGGCGCTGGACATAGGTCTTTTTTTGCTCCTCGGTGCCGTATTTTTCAATCATGTCCGCGGTGCCGTTGCCCATGGAGGCATATACGTACAAGGGCCAGTTGGCGCCCATGAAATATTCGATGGCCGCGGTGGCAACCAGCCCCGGGGCGCCCTGACCGCCCATTTCGGTGGGCACCTGCAGGTTGCCCCAGTCGCCCTCCAGAAGCAATCGATGCACCCGGTGAAAGCTCTCCGGCACCTTCACCACGCCGTTGTCAAAACGGACCCCCACATGGTCGCCGTCCTGAAGGGTGGGCAACATTTCGGTAATGGCGAGCTTCCGCGCCTCGGTGATGATCATCTCGCATGTTTTTCTGTTGAAATCCTTATAAACATCGTATTGAAGCAGTTCTTCCCCCTGCATCTGTTCCCAGATGACAAAATCAATATCCCTTCTGTCGGCTATTTGCTGCGCCATGATGCCTTACTCCTTTTGGATTGAAATTGGGTTAACGGTATTTGCCCTCTTTGATGATTCGGGTGGGCTTAAAAATTTCCTTGTGAAATTTGGATGCCAGGCCTTCCAGCCGCCGGGTCAGATCTTCCGGTGGAATTGCCTTGATCAGACGGATCAGCCCCATGGGATTGCCCGTGGCGTTGATGATGGCCGTATCCACATCCTCAAAGGAGCAAACCCCCATTTCAACGATTTTCGTGGCTTCATTGGCATTCACCGCCACCAGGTCCATGGGATCGAATTTGTCCGTGGCTTTGGCGAGATCGATTGTCGGCCGGCCCCGGGACCAGTCAAACAGCCCTTTTCCGGTTTTCTTGCCCAGCTCGCCCGCCTTATACTTGGCTGACAGTGTTTCCCCCATGCCGAAATCCGGATGAATCGCCTCGGCGAAGTAGCTGCTGGCATGATAATTGATGTCAATTCCGGTATAATCTATGGTTTCATATGGTCCCATGGGCATTCCCAGTTTGCGCATCACCGCGTCAACCTCTTCCGGTCCGGCGATTTTCTCATCCAGAATGCAATTGAGGAGCACTCCGGCAGGGGCCTGAACGCGATTGACGATAAAACCGGGCGTGTCCTTGTTGACCCGCACCGGAATTTTGTTGGTTTTCACCACAAAGTCATAGGCAACCGTCATGGTTTCCTCGGATGTGTTGTCACTGCGGATGACCTCCACCAGTTTCATCAGGATGGCGGGATTGAAATAGTGCAGGCCCACCACTTTTTCCGGCCGGGTTGTGGCGGCACCGAGTTGGGTGATGCTCATGGTGGAGGTGTTGGATGCGAAAACAGTGTGGGCCGGAGCGGATTTGTCCATGATCCGGAAGGTCTCTTTTTTCAATTCCATGATTTCCGGGATCGCTTCGATGACCAGATCCGCCTCCCGCACCGCCTCTTCGAGGCTGACCACCGGAACCAGGAGGGCGGTCTTGATGGATGCGAAATGAGACGCGGAAACCTTCCCCTTGGCGGATAGCTTCTCCAGGCTTGCCATGATCCTTACCACCCCGCGGTCGACGAATTCCGGTTTGATATCCCGTAAAAACACGCGGTATCCGGCAATCAGCGCGACTTCCGCAATGCCGTGCCCCATGTCGCCGGCGCCGATCACCGCGACGGTCCTGATGTCGTCAGCTTTCATAACCCCTCCTGTATATAAGTAAGTTAAACCGCAGAAGTAACAGAACGTGTTTCCCATTGACTTAAATTATGTAGTGAACTATACACTACACGTAAATCTGATTAATATCGCTGTGGATATTTGTCAAGCCATTATTTACATGGGAGATCCCTCAACCCCCATCATGCGAGCTGGAATAACATGAAAATCAGTGAATTGATCCGGCAGACCGGCGTTTCCAAAGAAACCATCCATTATTACATCCGGGAAGGCGTCCTGCCCAAACCCCGCAAAACGGGTAAAAACACGGCGGAATACAACGAATCCCACGTGGAGCAGATCCGCACCGTCAAGGCCCTGCGGGAAAATTATTACCTGCCCATCCCGGTGATCAAAAAGCTCATTAAAAAACACAACAAACAAACCCATCCGGAAAAATCCTCATTTCAATTTTTGATTGAAAAATTCAAACCCCTGGAACAGCTTCTTTCCAGCGAGGGAGTGACGGGACGGGAAGCATTCAAGGACATCACGGGTCTTTCCGAAAAATGGCTGCTGAAAATGGAGGAATGGAGAATTCTTACGCCCCTGGAGCAGGACGGGGAGGTTTTTTATTCCGCGGACAACGTCATCATCGGGAAACTGCTGGTGGAAATGGACCGCACCGGCATCGGACCAAGGGACGGGTTTGATCCGGCCGAGCTGACGAATTTTACCGATCTCTTCCGCGAATTGGTGTCGAAAAATTTAAACCGCTTCATGCAGGCCGGATGGAACCGAATGAATCCGGACCAGTTGCGGAAAAAAGGGAGCCAGTCCACGGAGCTCATGAGCCTGTTCTTTTATCACCTGTACCGCAAGCTGGTGAAGGAGGAATACAAACGCTACCTGGCCGCCCAGGAATCGCAAGATCATGGAAAGGACCAATGACCTGGCAAACGGAGTTCCCGTGTTGTTGTAACGAGGCAGTCGGCACCGGTCCAGGCTTGGATTTTTCCCCGACTGTCGGTGCTTTCCTTTTCCGGGTAGGGATGATCTGTGGTAATGGGTTACGGATTGTCAGCCAGCCGGAAAGATTCCATCCAGGCCAACAGGTTGGGCAGATGGGAGCCTTCCCAGTATATTTGGCCGCAATCCCGGCAACGGTAGAAAATCTCATAGTACATGCGGGTCTTGGGTTCCAGCAGGTATAGGACCGCGGCCTTGTCCACGGGCGCGATCATGCCGTTGCAGCGGCTGCAGCGGGTGAAGGGCCGGATTTGGCAGCGGAGGTCGAAACGGTCGAGTACTTCCCGCACCTGGGTGTCAGCGTGGGCGGAGCGGACCCAATAGCCGTGGGTCACGGATTTGGCGTGCAGCAGGCGCCGGTCCCGGGTCAGGATGATCCGGTTTTCGGCCGCGGCCAGGGCCACGATCTCGGGGTCCGCGTAATCGTTGCGGTAGAGGCAGTCGAACCCCAGCAGGCGCAGGCGGCGGACCAGCTTTCCCAGATGCACATCCAGCACGAAAGCCGGCCGGCGGAGCGGTTCGGGCCGCAACCGGACCAGGGGCGTGATGTCCAGGCTCTCGAAGACCGGATACACGCTGACCCGGTCGCCGTCAACAAGCCGGTGATCAAAGGCGACGGATACCCCGTTGACCAGGATCAGGTCCACTTCGGTATGGGGGACGCCCAGGGCCTCGATGGCGAATTTCACGCTGGGTTTGCCGTCAAAGCGAAACGGAATCGGCTGTTTCCGTTGAAACGGTTTCAGGAAATCGTTCAGTTCCTCGTAAAACCGCAATTCGGCCTGAAACTCATGGGGATTGGCTATTTCCGGCGCCATGGTGAATTCCAGGATAGTTTCACTCGTCCTGCTCCGGGGAGGTTTCCGGCAACCGCACGGCGATCATGCTGCCGGTGGCGCAGACCGTCCCGCCCGCCGCAACCGATAAGTCCACCGTGACCTTCCGGCCTTTGATTTCGCGGATCTCGCCGCGGATTTCCAATTCCTTGCCAAGGGGCGTGGGCCGCAGGTAATTGACGGTCAGGGAGGCGGTGACAAAGCGCATGGGCGGCCCGTTGCCCATCTCCCGGCCTTCGGCCCGGTAGGCTGCCGCGAACGCCGAACCGGCGCCATGGCAGTCCATGAGCGAGGCGATCAGGCCGCCGTAGACATTGCCCGGAAACCCGCCGGAATGATACGGCCGGGGCGTGAAATAGGCCACGGTGGTGTCACCGTCCCAATGACTTTTCAGACCGTACCCGTCGGCATTGTGCTTGCCGCACCCGTAACAGTGACTGTACTGATCCGCATAGTAATCCTGAAAGGCTGTATCGTTCATGTGATCGCCCTGACGTATCCAAAGAAAAGTTCCGTGGTTCCGTTTCAACGATCTGATTACAACAAAACGGGAAAACAGGCAACCGAAGGCTAATGGATGATAAACGGAAACAATCACCATGTTTGAAAATTCGGATTGATATTCCGGATTTTCAATGATAATTTTTCGCTTTGATATGCGCCCTAAAACCAGCAAACAGACGCCGCCCCACGACCGCATCATCCGCGACCTGCTGAAAGCGCTCCGGCCCCTCGCCTTTCCGCTGCCGGTCACCCATGTGTACAACCCCCTGGAATACGCCGCGGCCCCCCATCGTCTCTATCTGGAACGCTACGGCCGGCCGGTCAAAGAGGTGGTGCTGCTGGGCATGAATCCGGGCCCCTGGGGCATGGCCCAGACCGGCGTGCCCTTCGGCGAAGTCGGTCTGGTGACATCCTGGCTGGGAATACAGGCGCCCGTGAATCAGCCGTTGAAGGTTCATCCCAAACGCCCCGTCCATGGATTTTCCTGCCCCAGGAGCGAAGTCAGCGGGAAACGGCTGTGGGGCTGGGCCAAAAGCCGCTTCGGCTCGCCGGAACGGTTTTTTGACCGCTTTTTCGTGGCCAATTACTGCCCGCTGGTCTTCATGGAAGCCTCGGGAAAGAACCGGACCCCGGACAACCTGCCGCCGGAAGCACGCACCCCCCTGCTGGCCGCCTGCGACGAGGCCCTGCGCCAGACCATTGATCTGTTGCGACCCCGATTCGTGGTGGGGATCGGTCGCTTTGCCGCGGACCGGGCCCGCCAGGCCTTGACCGGTTTCACGGACGTCATCGGCCAGGCCACCCACCCCAGTCCGGCCAATCCCAAAGCCAACCGGGGATGGGAGGCGCTCTTCGAACATGAACTGGAAGCCCTGGGCATCCGGCTGCCCGGATCCGGCGAAAACCGCACATAATACCCATTCGATATAATGTTAAAACGATATTTGTTCTTCGGCGCTTGTCCGGAAGCCGGAGTCCACTGCCATTCAACCTACTGGATGCCGGACCGAGTCCGGCGCGAAAGAGACCGGGAACTCCGGCTTTTCCATGTATTTTTATTCCGATTCATGATATTCTAACCGCTTCCTAACCAAATCCTAACAAAAATAAGTTTAGATGTCGGTGTGTTCGGATTGCGCCAGTACCTCATGGGGATGGGAGTTGTTGGATGAAACACCGCCGCCAATTGATGGAGAAAGGCATTCATTGGGCTTTTTTCCTGATCGCCTTCGCCTCCATATCGGTTTTGCTGATGATCGCCTTTTTTCTGTTCCTGGAAGGCCTGCCGATATTCCAGCGGGTGAGCGTCCGGGAATTCCTTTTCGGACAATACTGGTACCCCACCGCCGATCCCGCGGACTTCGGTATTTTCCCCCTGATAGTCGGTTCCCTGGCCGTAACCTTGGCCTCCTCCCTCATCGCCATCCCCCTGGGGGTCATGACCGCGGTATATCTGGCGGAAATCGCTTCCTTCCGGCTGCGGGAAATCGTCAAACCCCTGGTGGAAATCCTGGCGGCCCTGCCCTCGGTGGTAATCGGTTTTTTCGGCATGGTGGTGGTGGCGCCGTTCCTGCAGAGGCATTTCGACATCGTGACGGGCCTCAACCTGGTCAATGCGGCGATCATGCTGGCGTTCATGTCCGTGCCGACCATCTGCAGCATATCGGAGGACGCCATTTACAGCGTGCCGAACAACCTGAGGGAGGGTTCCCTGGCCCTGGGCGCCACCCATTGGGAAACCATTGTCCGGGTGGTGATTCCGGCCTCCGTTTCCGGGATCAGCACGGCCGTCATCCTGGGTATGTCCCGCTCCATCGGGGAAACCATGGTGGTGCTGATGATCGCCGGCGGAGCCGCCATGGTTCCGGAATCGCTCTTTGATCCGGTGAGGCCCATGACGGCCAGCATCGCGGCGGAAATGGCCGAAGCGCCTTTCCGGGGCGATCACTACTACGCCCTCTTCGCCACCGGCATCGTTTTGTTTGTCTTCACCCTTGTATTCAATATCATAGCCGATACCATCGCGCATAAATCCAGACAGGTAGGCGAGGCCACCCTGTAATATCATGACTTCACAGAGACGCGGACATATGAAACCATCTTCTGCAACCCCACGGGCGGTTTTGGAAGCCCCCCGGCCGGAAACAGTCCGGGCGGCTTCCGCAGCCGGCAGGCTGGCGGCTGATCCGGAGCTTTGGCGCAAACGCAACCGCCGCCAGAAAATCATTTTCAGCCTGTTCCAAGCAGCGGCGGTCATCAACGGATCGGCCCTGGTTCTGGTGGTGGGATTCATTTTTTTGCGGGGCTGGCGCGCCGTCACCTGGACATTCCTGATCCAGCCGCCCCTGGATTCCATGACCCGGGGGGGAATTCTTCCCTGTATTGTCGGCACCCTGCTGCTGAGCCTGGGCGCCATCGCGGTGGCCATGCCCATCGGGGTGGCCTCGGCCATCTATCTGAACGAATACGCCGCCAGCGGCCGCCTGCTCCGGATCATCCGCCTGGGGATCAACAACCTTGCCGGCGTGCCATCCATCGTTTTCGGCTTGTTCGGTCTGTCCTTTTTCGTGATCTATCTGAAAATGGGCGTGAGCATCCTGGCCGGCGCATTGACCCTGGGGGTCATGACCCTTCCGGTGATGATCGGCGCCACCGAGGAAGCCCTGAAGGCCGTACCGAATACTTTCCGGGAAGCCTCGCTGGGGCTGGGCGCCACCAAGTTTCAGACCATCCTGCGGGTGGTCCTGCCCTCGGCCCTCCCCGGCATCCTCACCGGCGGCATTCTGGGAATCAGCCGGGCCGCCGGGGAGACGGCGCCCATCATGTTCACCGCCGCCGTCTATTATACGCCGGATCTGCCGGAATCCATCTTTGATGAAATCATGGCCCTGCCCTATCACATCTATGTGCTGGCCACCGCCGGAACGGAAATCGAAAAAACGCGCCCCCTGCAATACGGAACCTCCCTGGTGCTGATCGTGCTGGTCCTGGGCATGACCCTGGCGGCGGTCCTGTATCGCTCCCGGTTGCGGCGCCGCATGCGTTGAGGCAGGAGACTTCTTCGTGCAAGGAACAGTGAAACACGGAACGGAACGATCGACATGACCCATCCCGAAACGGAACGACCGTACAAAATGCAGTCCAGGGGCCTGAACTTCTTTTATGGCGGCTCCCAGGCCCTTCATGATATTCATCTGGATTTTCTTTCCCATCAGGTCACGGCCCTCATCGGACCCTCGGGATGCGGCAAAAGCACCTTCCTGAGATGTCTGAACCGGATGAACGACCTGATTCCGAAAACCCGGGTCACCGGAGAGCTGCTGCTGGACGGTCGCAATATCTACGCCCCGGATATCGACGTGGTCGCCCTGCGCAGCCGCATCGGCATGGTATTCCAGAAACCGAACCCCTTTCCCAAAACCATTTTCGAAAACGTCGCCTATGGGTTGCGGGTAAAGGGAATCAAGGACAAGCGGTTCATCACCGAGCAGGTTGAAAAGACCCTCAAACAGGGTGCGCTCTGGGAAGAAGTGAAGGATCGGCTGCACGATTCGGCCCTGGGGCTGTCCGGGGGCCAGCAGCAGCGCCTCTGCATCGCCCGGGCCCTGGCCGTGGAACCGGAAATCCTGCTGATGGACGAGCCCTGCTCGGCCCTGGATCCCATCGCGACCCAGAAAATCGAGGACCTGATCCACGAATTAAAGGAAAACTACACCATCATCGTGGTCACCCACAACATGCAGCAGGCGGCCAGGGTCTCGGACATAACCGCGTTCTTCTATCTGGGAAAACTGATCGAGGTTGGCGAGACCGACACCCTGTTCACCAGACCGCGGCTGAAGCAGACCGAGGATTATATCACCGGGCGGTTTGGGTAGGAAGAAGATAGAATTATCTCAATATGCGGAGAGGAAAACAGCCGATGCCAAAACATCTGCAACGCGAGCTGGATAAAATCAAAAAAACCATCCTCACCCTGGGCGCCATGGTGGAAGAGCGGGTACGCATGGCGGTCCAGTCCATTGAAAGCCGGGATGAGGCCCTGGCCCAACGGGTGATTCAGGCGGATCACGATATTGACGAGATGGAAGTCGAAATTGAGGAGGAATGCCTCAAAATCCTGGCCCTGCATCAGCCGGTGGCCGTGGATCTGCGGTTTATCGTGGCGGTGATCAAAATCAACAACGAACTGGAAAGCATCGCCGATCAGACCGTCAATATCGCCCAGCGCGTCATGACCATTGCCAGACGGCCGGCTTTCGAAACGGTTTTCGATTTTTCCCTGATGGCGGAAAAGGCCCAGGCCATGCTCAAGAAAAGCCTGGACGCCCTGGTCAATCTGGATGTAGATTTGGCTTTCAAGGTATTGTTGATGGATGATGAGGTGGACCGCCTGCGCAACGAGGCCTATGATCAAATCAAGAAAGCCATGGCGGCCAACCCGGATCGCCTGGGGCTGTTGATCAACATGCTGCTGATTTCGCGGCATCTGGAACGACTGGCGGATTACACCACCAATATAGCGGAAGAAGTCATTTATCTCATTGAAGGTGAAATCATTCGTCACGGAAGATCGAACCTATGATATCCAAAACCATTCTCGTAGTGGACGATGAGGAAGACATCCTCGAACTGGTCCGGTACAACCTGACCCGGGAAGGATACCGGATCATCACCGCCGAGACCGGTGAAACCGCCGTTAGCCTGGTGGGGAAAGAGGACATCGACCTGATCGTGCTGGATTTGATGTTGCCGGGCATGGATGGGCTGGAGGTCACCCGGTACCTGAAAAACAACTCCCGGACCCGTTCCATCCCCATCATCATGCTCACCGCCAAGGGCGAGGAACCCGATATCGTGGCCGGCCTGGAACTCGGCGCCGACGATTACATCACCAAACCGTTTTCACCCCGGGTATTGATGGCCCGGGTGAAAGCGGTGGTCCGCCGCCGTGATCACCAGGAACCGAAAGCGGATGAACTGATCCGCATGGGCGAATTGACCATTCATCCCGGACGCCACGAAGTCGCCATCGCGGGACAAGCCGTGGAGTTGACCCTCACGGAATTTCAAATCCTGCAGTATCTGTCCAAACGACCCGGCTGGGTGGCCACCCGCTCCCAGATCGTGGACGCCGTCCGGGGCGTTGGCTACGCCGTCACCGATCGCAGCGTCGATGTGCAAATCGTCGGCTTGAGGAAAAAAATGGGCCAATACAGTCATTGGATTCAAACCGTGCGCGGTGTCGGCTACAAATTCAGGGAAAAACCATGACAAAACGGCGGCGTCTCATCTGGCAGCTCTATCCTTCCTATCTGTTGATCACGCTTTTTTCCCTGCTTGCGGTCAGCTGGTACACCTCCGCCTCCATGAAGCGGTTTCTGCTGGAGCGCACGGCAGCCGAACTCACCACCCAGGGCAATCTGCTGAAGGAAATGTTTCAGCAACATGTCATGCCGCTGGAAGAAGAACGGATCGACCGGGCCTGCAAAAGGGCGGCCGCGTCGACGGTGACCCGCCTCACCGTGATTCTGCCCGACGGCAAGGTCGCGGGCGATTCGGAAGCGGAACCCGCATCCATGGAAAATCACGGCGACCGTCCGGAGGTGCGCAAGGCGCTGGCCGGCAAGACATCTTCCGCCGTTCGCTACAGCACCACCCTGGAAAAAAACCTGATGTACGTTGCGATTCCGATTGTTGCGGAAGACAGCGTGGCGGCCATTCTGCGCGTCTCCAGTCCCATCGAAGCCATGGAGAAACAACTGAATTCCATCCGCCTGAGGATCGCCCTCGGCGGGCTGTTCATGGCCGGCCTGGCCGCCGGCATCTGCCTGCTGGTCTCCCGCCGGATCGTCCGCCCCATTGAATACATGAAACAGGGGGTGGAGCAGTTCGCCAGGGGGGATCTGAAGCGCCCCCTGCTGGTGCCCGACACCCTGGAACTGGCCGGCCTGGCGGAGTCCATGAACGCGGTGGCCGTGCAGCTGGAAAACCGCATCGAAACCGTCATCAATCAGAAAAACGAATACGAATCGGTTCTGGCCAGCATGATGGAGGGCGTCATCGCCCTGGACATGAACGAATGCATCATCAGCATCAACCAGGCGGCCATGACGATTCTCGGGCAAACGACCGGGAATCTGAAAGGCCGGCGGATTCAGGAGTTGACCCGCAGCAGCGAACTCTATCAGTTCGTGTCCGACGCCATCTCCACGGGAAAACTGACGGAAGGCGACATCGTTTTCCATGCCGACGAGGAACGCATCGTTCATACCCAGAGCATCCCCCTGCGCAATGCCGTTGAAAAATGTATCGGCACCCTGCTGGTCCTGAACGACGTCACCCAGCTTCGCCAGTTGGAGACGATCCGGCGGGACTTTGTGGCCAACGTCTCCCACGAGATCAAAACTCCCCTCACCGCCATCAAGGGGTTCGTGGAGACCCTTCTCCAGGACAGGGTCGACAGCCAGGCGGAAGCCCATCGCTTCCTCACCATCATCGACAAGCACGTGGACCGGCTCAGCTCCATTGTCGAGGATCTGCTCTCCCTGGCCAGGATAGAGCAGAAAGGCGGCCCACAGGAAATCAACCTGGAAAGCAAGCGGCTGAAGACGATCATGGAAACCGCCATCCAGGTGATTCAGCCCAAGGCGGAAGAAAAACACATCGCCATCCAGCTGGATTGCGACGACAGCCTTTGCGCCCGACTCGATGCCACCCTCATGGACCAGGCCCTGGTGAACCTCATCGACAACGCCGTCAAATACAGCCCCGAAGGCGGCAGCATCCATCTCCGGGCCGGCATCAGGGGCATGGACATCGCCATCATGGTGACGGACAATGGTCCGGGCATCCCCCAGAAGCACCTTCCCCGGCTCTTCGAGCGTTTCTACCGCGTGGACAAGGCCAGAAGCCGGAAACTCGGCGGCACCGGCCTGGGACTGGCCATCGTCAAACACGCGGTCCAGTCCCATGGCGGCCAGGTCAGCGTGGAAAGCGCAGTGGGCAAAGGCACCACCTTCGAGATCCGTCTGCCCCAGTCTCTTCTGGAGAAATGAACCATTATGTATGCAGGCTGCGCTTCCCCATTAGGATTTCAACGGTTTTTCAGCGCGACTGCCCGGCCAGCCGGCGGTAGGCTTCCCGGCTCACGGACCGCTCCTCGTGAATCATCCGGTCCCAGATCCGCTGCTCCTTTTCCCAGGCGTCGCGGAAGGCGGCGCTCTCCTCGATTTCCTTCCACCGGCGATGGCAGCCGGCTGTTTTCCCGGCCTTGGGCTTGAGGCGGATGCGGCGGAAGACATCCCTGCCGCCGTGTTCGTACCAGAGCAGGGTATGAGCCGTGGACAGGGAGCCGGCCCAGGGATAGGAATGCAGCCACCAGCCCGAGGAAAGTTTCTCTATGGCCGCATCCAGTTTTTCCTGGTCCCGGTGGCTCTTGGAAGCCCTGGCCTCCGTGTAAAACAAAGCGGTCTGGAACACATCGCCTTTCACCCCCCACACTTCCCGGACGCCGTATTCCTCCGGATGACGGGCGATATGGGAGCCATGGCTCAGATCGAAACGGCCGCAGATGAACAGGGCCACATCTTCTTGCAGGTCCTCGATCATCCGGAGCGTGGCGCGGGCCTCACCGTAAGTTTCCGTGGGAAATCCCAGGAAGCACATGGCTTCGGCGGCAATGCCGGCCGCCGACAGATTGCGGATGGCGGCCACGGCATTCTCCGTCGTGAGACCCTTGCGGATCAATTTCAGCACGCGTTCCGCCCCGCTCTCGATCCCCAGGGCGACGCTCAAGGCTCCGCCCTTTGCCAGCTCCCGACAGAATCCGGCCGTCAGGGCCGGCTCCGGCCGCATGTCCGTTCCCCAGCGGCAGTCGATACCGGCCGCCTGTATGCCCCTGGCCAGGGCAAGGGCGGTTTTCGGCGCCAGGGCGTCCTGGGAAAAGTAGATCATCCGGCAATCGAAACCGTCGACAAGAAGACGGATATCCTCGATCATCCGCTCCACCGGCCGTTCCCGGTACGGCGCCACGCCGGATTCGCACAAGCCGTAATGACAGAAGGCGCATTTGCCCCAATAACAACCGCGGGTGGGATCATAGGACAATACCGGCCGGGGACTGAAATAGGAAGCCAGGGGGAACCCACTGTAGTCTGGCACGGGAAGTTCCTCCATACTGCGAACCGGCCGGCCGTAAAGGATAGGTTCCGGCTTCCGGCCGTTCCGCAACGCGACGATCAATTCTTCCAAAGCCGTCTCGCCCTCGAAGAGCACCGCGGAATGAAAAGGCCCGAGCAAGTTCTTCCGTTGTTCCGGCGCCGCCCGGAGGAGCAGCTGGGTCATGGCCGGTCCTCCGGCGGTTACGTGCACATGGGGCAGCTGTCCGCGGACGGCATGGGCCAGGGAGTATGCTGGCTGAATCTGTCCGGGAAACGCCACCGAAATGCCCACAATCGGAATGGCCGCTTCCCGCAGTCTGGCCGTCAGTTCCCGGAAATATCCGCCAAACGGATCGTTGTCCGGACCGGCGTCCCGTTCGATCTCCGCGAGATTCAACAGGGAAAACGGCGTGCGGTAGGATTTGAAATCCATTTGCAGCGGTGTATAGGCGGCGCTCACCAGCCGGAGCGACTTTTCTACGGTTTCAACCGCCTCCTGATAGCGCGCCGGATCAAAAAACAGGCGGCCGGAACGATCCCGCAACACCGTCAAACTAGCCTGGATCCTGCCCGGGACCTCCTGCGCGAAGCAGGCCCCCCGGACAAGTTCATAATGCGCCAATTGCTCTCCATGACTGCGCGCCGCCTTTTTTTCAAGGCGGCGGAGGCGTTTGTGGATCCGCTCCCCCAGTTTCCCAAGGTGCTCCGGCCGCAGCAGCCACTCAAAGGCTTCCACGTTGGCGTCGATGGCCAGCACCCGGATTCCCCGGGTTCTCAGGTATCCGGCCAGGGAAGGAACGGAAATATAGGGCGCCGTGGGATCGCAGGACGGGGGAAAAATCAGGGCTATGCTCATTAAAGACTCCAGGCTGTTCATGAACCGGTTTTTTCGCCGATCCATACCAGAAATTCCTCTTTTTTGAAAAAAGTCCATGCATTTCCGCATGGCCGATGGAAATCCGGCAGAAAAAACAGTTGCAATACGTTCCCGGTTCCGGTATGGAATGGCAGCTTACCGTTAATAAAAATATAAACAATTTCATTTAGTTGCAATACAGACAGGCCGACGCGGCCATTACCGGACGGAAACGAGGAAGGGTTTTGAGAAAAATTCTGATCATCAAGCTGTCGTCGCTGGGAGATATTTTCATGGCGCTGCCCCATATCGAGGCGGTGGTCAACCATCATCCCGGCGACACCGTTTACCTGCTGACGACACCGCCCTTCGCGGATCTGTTCGCTCATCATCCCCGGTTGAAAACCGTCATTCTGGACCGCTCCAAATGGTTGGCTCCGGATAGCTCCCTGGGCAGGCGGAACTGGATCCGGCAGGGGCGCTTCGACGTTGTCTACGATCTTCAAGGCAACCGTATCAGCCGCATGCTGGTGCGCGCCTCGAAAGCGCCCGTGCGGGTCGGGAAAAAAGGCGGTTCGGTGTATACCTGCCACCCGCCGTCCGACGACGAAGACCGGCATGTGTTCGAGCGCCTGACATCCTTTGTCGCCGCCGCCGGCGTGCCGGAGGTCCCTTCCCGGAGTACCCTGTATCCGTCTCTGGCCGACACGGAGCGGGTGGCCAGATGGAAGACGGATCATGGTATCCTGGACGGCCGGTATGTGATTTTTCACGCCGGTTCCAGTCCCGAATGGCCGTCCAAAAGATGGCCGGCCGATTACTACGAAAAGCTGGCCCTCCTGCTGGAGCAGGCGGGATTTCAGTGCATCTGGGTGGGCGGCAGGGCGGACGAGGGACTGAACCACCGGCTGGCGTCCCGGGCGGGAGTCGACGCCACCGGCAAATTCAACACCATGCAACTGTATCTGCTGGGTGAAAACGCCGCCATGGCCGTCACCAATGATTCCGGCCCCATGCATATTCTGGCGGCGGCGGGCATTCCGGTGTTCACTTTTTTCGGCCCCACCAACTGGTTCAAGCACCATGCGGTGGGACAGAAGCAGCGGGTGATGTACCACCCCGTGGATTGCGGTCCCTGCTACCGCAAAAAATGCCCGCCCCGGTTCGGCCATATCTGCATGCATTCCATTCAGCCGAAAACCGCGTTTTCAAAAATTCAGCAGGAACTGGGAGACGTTCGACCCGGTTCCTCCTCCGAAGAGGATGAGCATGACTGACACAAACCGCGCCATCTGGGCAGACCGTCTGGACAAGGCCGTCATCTTTTCCGGCGCCTTCGTGCCCGCGGGGATCGTGGTCGGCAATGCCGGTTTCGAAGCCGCCGTGGCCCTGGCCGGACTCTGCTGGATTGTCCGTTCCGTTCTGGCCGGGGAAAACCCCCTGCCCCGTCTGCTCCGTCATCCCGTCCTGCTGCCCTGGCTGGCCTGGTATGGAAGCATCCTGATCAGCCTCTTGTGGAACGGCCCGGGCGACAAAGGCTGGGCCCATGATGTCGTGCTCATCCGGCACCTGCTCTTTTGCGCGGCCCTGATCGACACCTCCCGCCGCCGCGAGGTGGCCCGTCCCCTCCTGATGGGCCTGGCCGCAGGACTGCTGTGGGCGGCCCTGAATACGGCCCTGGCCCATGTCTTCGGCCACGATCTCATGGGAAAAGACCTGGAACGGTATGCCAACAAACTCAAGGAGGCGGAACGCATCGCCAGTTTTGCCGCCTATGCCGCGCCCTTTTACCTGGCCTGGGGCCTGCTGGACAAAACCCTGACCAGTCGAAACCGCGGCCTGATTTTCGGTCTCGCCCTGCTTGCCGCAGGATTGATGGTGCTTTTCCGGATCCGCACGGCGATGCTGGGCGCCGGCGCCGGCCTGCTGCTGGCCCTGGCCTATCTGACGACCCGCTATATTTCCACCAAAACCGCCGTCATCCTGTTCCTGATGCTGGGGTTCGCCGGCGGCCTGGGAGTGAAATATCTGCCCCGCCCGGGCGGCAATCTGGACAGCGTCTATGACCGCATCAATATCTGGAAAGTGGCCTGGCACATGTTTCAGGAAAACCCCGTCGTCGGTGTCTCGGTTTCCGCCTGGCGGCAGGTGTATGCCACAACCGCGGCTTCCGGAGCCGTAGCTCCCTATGTATCGCCGGATGGCCGCGTGGTGCGCTCGCCGGACGCCACCCATTGCCACAGCCTGTTCTTCCAGGTGCTGTCCAGCACCGGAATTCTGGGCTCGCTGGTGTTCGTCTGGCTGTTTTTCAGTATCGTGCGGAGGGTTTCCGGGGGACTTTCGGGGTGGCGTTATGGCCTGTTGACCTGGCCGGCGGTTTTTATCATGATCGGACTCACGGGCTGGAATATTTTCGGCGCCCAGTATCTTCCGATTTTCGCCTTTTGGGTGGCCCTGGCGGCATTGCCCGTGGAAGGGGTCAATCCGGCAGGCGGCGGTTCCCTGCAACCGCACAGCGGATTGGATTCCGCCACCCGGGCATAACCCGCGGTTGCATCAACGGAACAGAAATCGCATCAGACATAAACCGATCGATCGAACAGTCTGGAGCTGATGGTGTCGATCAGATCCTCCCTGTCCTGCCAGTCATTTTCACAGACCGGACAGCTCAACCGCGAAGAAATCCGTCGATCCCCATCATACCGAACCACTTCGATAAGCATTGCATGGCATTTATTGCAGTTCATCGGCAGCCCCTCCCCTTTTGAAATCTGCCATTCCATAAAGCAATAAAAATACCAGGGCAACATATTTTTTTATATAATATAATTTCATATAGTTATAAAAACATGGAGAGAGCAAAAACCGGAATTGTGAAAATCAGTATCCAATCGCGCTGAAACATTGTTCACAAATAGGAACTATTTTTCCGCATTTTCCGCCCGGAGATCCGGAAATTTGGCCATCTTTCCGGTATCGCTCGATTTATTCGCGTCCTTGTCCCCTTCCGGAACCGATACCGCTGGGTCCCCCTGCGGGCACCGGGCGCTTGCGAATGCATGCGCCAGCTCCCGGTACCAGGCAGCTTCCCGGTCCCGTCCCCGGCGCAAACATCCGCCTGCGTAAATAGCGCATTTTTCCTGCAATTTATCAACCGCGGCGCGGAACTGATCCCGGGTAAGCGGCTCGGTCTCCAGGATTTTGACAAGGGATTGGATGCGAAACCGGTCCAGGCCATCCCGGGCAGACAACTGGTCCTCGTGCCCCCCCTGCTTGACGATCAAGGGTTCGTCCAAAAGATAAATCGGATAACGGCAGCCGATCCGCAACCACAGGTCATAATCCTCGCAGGCCGGAAGGGTTTCGTCAAACCCACCCATTTCCTCGAAAAGCTCCCGTTTCAGCATGACCGCCGACGGACTGACCAGGCACAGGGAAAGGGAGGGGAAAAAAATCATCCCCGACGGTTTCCGGTGACGGTTTTTGGGATTCACCCGTTTTCCCCTGCGAATCCAGACTTCCTCGGTCTGACAGATCATTGCCTCCGGGTGGTCCTCGAAAAACGCCACCTGCCGGAACAGTTTTTCCGGCAACCACAGATCGTCGGAATCCAGAAAGGCCAGAAACCTGCCGGTGGATAGCGCCACCCCCCGGTTTCTGGCGGCGCTGACCCCCTGATTTTCCTGGTAATGCACCCGGAACCCCGGCTGCATCCGGGACAGCGCCAGCCGGGTTTCGTCGGTGGAGCCGTCATCCACCACAATGAGTTCCATATCCCGGAATGTCTGGGCTAAAACCGATTCCACGGCCCGGACCACCATCCCGGCCCGGTTGAAAGTCGGGACAATGACGCTGACGAGCGGCTTTGTTGCGGAATTCATGATCCAGTCACCCCTGTATTCCCGATGGACATCCATTTGGAATGGTACCACATACCGAAAGACGGCCGGAGATCAAGCAAAAAATGATTGCCCGTGGAAATCCGGCCTGATAAAAAAGGACGACCCATGGTCCCAACCCTGATGCGACCCGGCCGCCTGCCGGCATCGGCCGGTCCCGAACCATTGGAAGGAAAGGAAACAACATGATCCAGGTCACCATTCCAGGGCACGGAGACATTCAGTTGCACCATCTGGTGCTGGATTACAATGGAACCCTGGCGGTGGACGGGAGACTGGTGCCGGGGGTAAAGCAAATCTTGATGGAATTGTCTCAAGTAGTTGAAATCCATGTAGTCACAGCCGATACATTCGGACAGGCAGCAGCAAACCTGGAGGGCCTACCCTGCCGGTTGACCATTCTGCCGGAGGGCCGTCAGGATGAAGGCAAACGGGACTTTGTCCGAAGCCTGGGCGCCCACCGGACCTGCAGCATGGGAAACGGCCGGAATGACTGCCTGATGCTGGCGGAATCCGCCCTGGGTGTCGCCGTCATCCTCGAGGAAGGCGCCTCCG
The DNA here is from genome assembly GCA_049320885.1 of Thermodesulfobacteriota bacterium. GTDB lineage: Bacteria > Desulfobacterota > Desulfobacteria > Desulfobacterales > SURF-7 > DYJD01. The sequence continues at coordinate 99,288 of JBMORA010000028.1, forward strand.
CCAGGGCAGTGACGGCCGCGAATGTCGTCTGCACGGATATCGTCGCAGCTCTGCGCCTGCTCCAAAATCCCCTGCGACTGAAAGCGACCCTGCGGTTTTAGGAAGCGTCCATCAGGAAATACCATCCCGGCTTCATGAGGCTCATCCCGGTCACCGCCCCTCCTCGATCACCGGGTTCTCCAGAACGCCGATGGGCTCGATATCCACGGCCACGGTGTCGCCATGGTGCAAAGGCCCCACGCCGGCAGGGGTTCCGGTGAGAATGATATCCCCGGGCATCAGGGTGAAATTCATGGATACAAAGGCAATGATTTCCGGAATGGGGAAAATCATATGGCGGGTATTGGAATCCTGAACAGTCTTGCCGTTCAGCCGGCAGCGGATGGGAAGATTCTGGGGGTCGCCGATATCCTGGGTAAGCACCAGCCGGGGTCCGATGGGACCGAAACCGTCCAGGGATTTTCCCCGGAACCAGCCGGATTTGTCGCCGGTCTGCAGATTCCGCTGGCTCACGTCGTTCATGCAGGTGAATCCCAGGACATGCCGCAACGCATCGCTGGCCGGCACCTGTTTGCAGGTGTCCTTGATGATCAGCGCCAGCTCGGCCTCATAGTCCACCCGGGGCGACTCAAAACCGTATTTTTTCAGGAAAGCCGGAATGACGATGGGGTCATGATGCCCGATCAACACATTCGGGGTCTTCGGAAACAGGATGGGCTCCGCCGGAATGTCAGCGGTGAAACCCCGCACCTTCACCGAAACGCTTTCCGCGATATGATCACGGTAGTTCAGACCAAGGGCGATGATCTTCGACGGTGCCACGGTATAGCGCTCGGAACGGTTGCCGATGGGTAAGGATATCATAGTCGTCATTCTGTCGTTATCCTGTCGTTATCCGGTTCGTTATTCCTTTGACGAAGGCGGAAGGCAATCCCCATGATCCCGCTGGTTCGCATTCATGATGCCATGCTTCAAATCGCCGGGATACCGGTCTCCTTACCCCGGACCCGCCGCGGCGTCAAGTATCCCAAACCAAACCGCGAGCCCCCCTCTCCACCAGGGACAAAAGCGCGTTGTCTCTTATGCCGGCCTGTGGTATGGGTGGACCTTACAACCCTCCGCCACTCTTGAGGGCGATGAACCCGTGGGGAACATCGGCCTTCCCGATGATCAACCGGATGGAAGGGAAAAGGAGCTGCCATGCCTACAGGCGCATGTGGAATCAACTGCGATGTCTGCCGGCTCAACCTCGGCGGGGTCTGCTCCAGCTGTGGAGCGGGCACCAGCGAACAAGGCGCCATGAAAATGGCTGCCCAGGAAAGAATCCTGGGCCGTCCCTGTCCGATCCTGGCCTGCGCGGCCATGAACCGGGTGGCCTACTGCATGCAGGGCTGCAATCAGTTCCCCTGCGACAATTTCAGCGCCGGCCCCTATCCGTTTTCCAAGGGTTTCCTGGAAATGCAGCAACGCAGACGTCAGGAAAAACCGCCCGCCCGGTCCCCCGCCGGGCAGCTCGCGGGAATCCCGGAGGAATATTGGAACCGCCTGGCCGCGCTGGAAAGCGCCGACGTCTGCGAACGCACCCTGGCCGTCCCCCACGAGTCCGGCGGCTATCGGCTCGCGTTTCTGAACAAGGAGCTCTGGATCGACCTGGCGGAACGGAAGGTGAAAATCCAGCACGGTCCGAACTGGGAATCCCGGGAGGATCCGCTGCTGGAGCTGGTGGCCCTGCTCTACCTCAACAACGCCTCCTACGCCGCCCTGCGCAACGAAATGGTTACGGTCAACGAGCTGAAGGAGGGTCATTTTTTTGTGGGGATTCACAGCCTGGACATCCAGGGGGTCCTGGACCGATTCGGCGGGGATCCCCATGGCTTCCGCCTGGCGGCCGAGGCGGCCGGCGGCCGGCCGGAACCCTTTGCCGATATCGCCTATGTGTTCCCGGCCCTTCCCAAGATTCCGGTGACCTATCTGTTGTGGCTGGGGGATGAGGAATTCAAGCCGCGACTCACGGTTTGTTTTGACCGCTCCATTGAAAAACATTTCGCCGCGGACGGTATCTGGGCCCTGGTGAAGAGACTCTCCTTCGAACTGTTGACGGGCATCGGTCCGTACAACCGGTTCTGAGCGCCCCCCTCTCAGCCCCCATGCTGCAAAACTCCTTTCTGCATATTCCCGGTATCGGCTTGAAAACCGAAGAAAAACTCTGGCAGGCCGGCCTTACGGAGTGGCGTCAGGCCGTCGTGCCCGGAGGTTTCCCTATTCCTGTCAGGAAACGGCTGCTGTTCACCGACTGCCTCCATGAGTCCATGGACCAGCTCCGCAACCGCAATCTGCTCTTTTTTGAAAGACGGATGCCGTCTTTTGCCCACTGGCGTTTTTTTATGGAATTCCGGGAAGAGACCGCTTTCCTGGATATTGAAACCGACGGTCTGGACAGCGAAAACGGGATGATCACCACCATTGCCCTGTACGACGGCCGCCGCCTGCGCCATTATGTCAACGGTCACAATCTGGAAGCTTTTCCGGGCGACCTTCGCGGATACAAACTTCTGGTGACCTACAACGGCAAATGCTTCGATATCCCCTTCATTGAACGGTATTTCCGAATCCGGATTCACCAGGCCCAGATCGACCTGCGCCATGTGCTGGCCGGCCTGGGCTTCAAAGGCGGGCTGAAACGTTGCGAGGCCGCCCTCGGCATCCATCGAGGCGTCCTGAAAGACGTGGACGGCTGGATCGCCCCCCTGCTCTTTCAGGAATACCGCCGCAACCGGAACGCCGCAGCCCTGGAAACCCTCTTGGCATATAACATGGCGGATGCAATCAATCTGGAGGCCCTGATGGTGATCGCCCACAACCGTCATATCGAAGGAACGCCCTTCGTTCTCACCCACCGGATTCCCGAACCCACCCGGCCGCAGAACCCATTCCAGGCGGACCGGCGCATCATCGAAACCATTCAATCAAGGAATGTCAGTGGATGGGCGTAAGCCAGATGCAGGCCGAAGTCGTTGCTGTTGTCATAGATGATGAAATTTTCGATCAGACCGAACTCCAGCACCCCCGCGTTTTCACATTGCCATTTCAGTCCCAGGGTGAATTCATGGGCCGGTTCATGAAACCGGCCGTAGTTTTTGACCATGCCTTCATGGAAATTGTATTGGGCCACGATCCCCAGCCGGCGCCATTGCCGGCTGACGGCGAACATGCTGGACCAGGCGTCGTTTTCCATGCGGAAAGCGAAATCCTCGAATTCCGTCTGGCCGAAATTGGTATAGCCCACATGGCCGTAAATGAACCAGCCATTCGCCAGCCGTTTGGCCATGCCCAGGCCGAATCCGATATCCAGCGGCAGGCTGGGGCTTTTGGGGCCGCGCAGACCATAGTGGACCAGTGCGGTGGCGCCCAGGGACGGCAGCCAGCGGCCGCCGTGGGTCAGGACATAATGCGACAGGAGGCCGATCCCGTTGTTGTCCAGCTGCTCCCCGAGATCGCCCTCCTCGGTCAATGGACGGCCCATTTCATCCCGGGTGATGTAGCGGGTTCGATAGCGGGGAAACTGGTCGCGGCCGCCCTGGTCGATTCCGCAGACGTCATGGAAGTTCTGAATAAAGCCGTCCAAAATGCCGCCGTAGTATTTTCGCTGGTCATAAAAAATCCCGAATCCCAGGCGCCGGGTCATCCCATAGGTCAGTCCCGCGTATCCGTCCAGGATCTCATAGTCCATTGTATATTCCCGTTCGTTGATCCACAGGTTGGAGGTGGAACCCCCCAGACGGAGACTCCATCCGGGAGTAATGGAACCCGGAAGCACGCTGACCATGGCGAAACGCAGACTTTGACCCGGGGAGGACGACCGTAAATCCATGGGGCCGAGACCGATGTTGCCCCCATCTTCCCATTCGTCGGAATGCACCGTTCCGTTGGTCAGCACGACCAGCAGCACCGCGCCCCGGAAGATCGAAGACAGCTTCCCACGGCGGTTATTCCCGCGCATCCGCAACTCCGTCCGAGAAAAGGTATTTTGGGGTGACTCAATCCGATATATTCATATCACATACATCCGGGCGCCTCAATCAGTCATATCAACGGAAAAACCCGGATGTTTTTTTTATTGGACGAAATCGTCGACAATGCTATTGATGATTTGAAATGAATCAACACCAGGGTGGAGTACACATGTCGGAATGCATCGAAGTGAATGTCCTTTCAGAATTGCTGAAATTGCTGAAACTGGAAAAAATCGAAGAAACCGTCTTCCGGGGGCAGAGTCAGGATCTGGGATTCGGCAATGTTTTCGGCGGCCAGGTGCTGGGCCAGGCGCTTTCGGCCGCATCCCAGACCGTGCCGGCAAACCGCAGCGCCCACAGCCTGCATGCCTATTTTCTCAGGCCCGGCGATGCGACCCGGCCCATCGTCTACAATGTGGACTGCATCCGGGACGGAAACAGTTTCACGACCAGACGGGTGGTGGCGATCCAAAAAGGCCGCGCCGTTTTTTCCATGGCCGCCTCATTCCAGCTGGATGAGACCGGTTTCGAACACGCGGAGCCCATGCCCCGGGAAATCCCCGAACCCGACACCCTGCTTTCCGAACTGCAACTGGCCCAACGGGTCAGCCATAAAATTCCGCTGGAAATCCGGGATAAAATTCTTTGCCGCAAACCCATCGAAATCCGGCCCGTAAATCCCATCAACCCCTTTGCCCCGGAAAAACGCCTGCCGCGGCGACAAGTCTGGTTCAAATCCGCCGGCCGCATGCCGGACGATCTGGCGATTCATCAGTACATGCTGGCATATGCCTCTGATTTCGGGCTGGTGTCGACTTCCCTCTATCCCCACGGGCACAGTTTCTGGGAGCCGGCCATGCAGGTCGCCAGTCTCGATCATGCCATGTGGTTCCATCGGGATTTCCGTATGGACGATTGGCTGCTGTACGCCATGGAAAGCCCCTCCGCGGGAAAATCCAGGGGCATGAGCATCGGCAAGATCTTTACCCGGGAGGGAAAGCTGGTGGCTACCGTGGCCCAGGAAGGGCTGATCCGGTTTCACGCCGGCTGAAGTTCTCGCCCATATGGATAAAACGTTATTGTCAAACAAACCATTTTTGCAACGAGGTTATCACGATGAATTCCAAAGCTGAAAAACTGTGGCGGGTGAACGTCATATCGTTTATCATTCTGATGCTGCTGGTCGTAACAGGAATGGCCAACTGGCTGGTGTTTCCGGGCGGTTCCCACGGCGCGGGTTCCTCGATAAGGGGTTTTCTCTGCGCTGTTCACCGGTGGAGCGCCGTCGGTTTCATCCTGATGATCGGCGTCCATCTTTTTTTCCATCTGGATTATATCAACAAAAGTCTGGAAAAATACGGCCTCCTCCGGAAGAGATAAGCAACGACACCGCAAGAACCGGCGGGATCAAGGCAATCACATTGCCGCGTGTAAACGATTCATGGTAAAGAAAAGGGTTTCCGGTGAAAACCTATCGAAAGGAACTGACCTTCCACATCCCCACGCGCCGGGCTTTCGTCAATATCACTCCCCAGGTGGAGGAATGCATCGCCCTGAGCGGCATCCGGGAAGGCCTGGTGCTGGTCAACGCCATGCACATCACCGCCTCGGTGTTCATCAATGACGACGAATCGGGTCTTCATCATGATTATGATGTCTGGCTGGAAAAGCTGGCACCCCATGAACCGGTTTCCCAATACCGCCACAATGTGGGCGAGGACAATGCCGACGCCCACATGAAACGGCAGATCATGGGCCGCGAAGTAGTGGCGGCCATCACGGACGGACGCCTGGATTTCGGCACCTGGGAGCAAATCTTCTACGGCGAATTCGACGGCCGGAGGAAAAAACGGGTGCTGGTGAAGATCATCGGGGAATAATGGCCGTCATGTCCTCTTTCCGGAATTTTCCTTGACACTTTTACCGTGATTATGGCAATAGAGAAAGCTTGCTTTTGTGCGGCGGTTTCCCGGGTGCTGGAAACCGGATTACATACTAACTGTTTTGGTGAATATACAGGGATATTCCGGAAAAATGCTTACCGACAAGAAAAAAGGTTTTTGGTATATCGCCCCGCTCGCCCTCGTTGCGCTGTTAGCCATGGCCCTGCCGATTTTGTCCGCCGATGAGGAAACCGACCCGTTTCCCGACCGGCAACGCCCGCCGGTGAATTTCCTGGAGGAATACCACGACGCGCATATGGAGAGCCAGGAATGTCTGGCCTGCCATCATAAATACGAAGACGGCGAGAATGTGCTGGATGAAAGCGACCTGGAAGAGGACAATCCGGACATCCGCTGCGCGTCCTGTCATAACGCGTCTTCCGATAACGATCCTACGGATCCCATGGAAGCGTATCACCGCCAGTGCATGGGTTGCCATGATGAGCTGAGCGCCAAGGGTGAGGAAACCGGTCCCAGCCTTTGCGGAGAATGCCATATCCGACAGAAAAATAAGGAATAAGCCGTTTCACGGAGGTAGATGTGGTTAAAGGAAAAAGAAAGCCGTTGGAAGAAATCAGAGCCCTCCTGGCTCCCTACAACAAAGTGCTGCTCACCGGATGCGGTGGCTGCGTATCGGTCTGCCTGGCGGGCGGACAGAAGGAAGTCAACCTGCTGATCTCCGATTTGAAGATGCTGTTCAAACAGGAGAATACCCCGAAGGAACTGAAGGGGTATACGGTGGAAAGGCAATGCAATCAACAATTCCTGGCCGAACTGGACGATATGGTGGGCGACCACGATTGTCTGGTGTCCATGGCCTGCGGCGCCGGCGTTCAATATCTTGCCGAGCGTTTTCCGGGCAAACCGGTTTTTCCGGCCATCAACACCCTGGCCATCGGCGTCGACCGCGAAATTGGCGTGTATGAGGAAAAATGCAGGGCCTGCGGTGAGTGCGTCCTGGCTTATACCGGCGGCATCTGTCCGGTCACCCGTTGCGCCAAGGGGCTGTTCAACGGTCCCTGCGGCGGAACCAACAAAGGGATGTGCGAAATCAGCAATCAGATCCCCTGCGCCTGGTATGATATCTATAACCGGCTGAAAGAACAGAACCGACTGGCCGATATCCTGAAAATTCAGATGCCCATGGAATGGCGCAACCAGACCCAGCGGACGATTGTTCAGGAAGCGTATGAGAGACGGTATGCCGGGAAGTAGCAGTCGGACATCATTTCGGCCCGTCACCCCATGAATTGAATTTCAACCGGTGCGCCGGCCGGCGGTGGACATCGACCGCCGCCGTGAGGGCGAAACCAAAAAAGTTGTTGCACAAATGGACATATCAAACATACTCACCGCCGACTATATTTACAATCTTGCACGGGGCCCGCTGGTCTGGATTTCCCTCCTGATCTGCATCATCGGTTCCGTGGCGAGAACGCTGCAACTCCTTTCCTATACCCGCACCAAGAAAATCGACGAGAAAGCGGATCTCAGCTCCATCGGCAAGAAGCCGCCGGCCAAGAAATTCAGCCTCAAGGATCTGCCGGATCTGGTCGCCTCCCTGAAGCACACCATTCTGGCCGTCAGCCCGGTCACCATACTGGTCAGTTTATGCTTCCACATCTGCCTGATCATCGTGCCCGTTTTTTTACTGGCGCATAACATCCTCATCGAGGATGCCGTCGGATTCAGCCTGTTTTCCTTTTCGGAAGCCTTCAGCGATGGCCTGACCTTCGTGTTTCTGCTCTGCGGCCTCTTCTTTTTGTCCCGCAGGATTTTTCTGCCGCGGGTGCGGGCCATCACGACGCTTTACGACTATGTGGTGCTGCTGATCACCGTCGCCCCCTTCCTGACCGGATTTCTGGCCTACTACCAGGTGTTCGATTACAAGACCATGATCATCCTGCACATGCTGGCGGGCGAATTGATGCTGGTGTCCATACCGTTCACCAAGATTTTTCATATGTTTTTCTTCTTTGTCGGCCGGTTCCTGCTCGTGAACCAGCACACCATCGGAAAGGGAAGCAGAACCTGGTGATCCGGCATATCGCAAGGGATCGATACAACAATATGTTCTTCTGGAGATACCAATGACCGAACAAAAAGCAGCCGTTGACGTTGGGGAAGTCAAACGAATGCTGGATAAACATAAGGCAAAGATGAAGCTGTCCCTCAGCCTATGCGCGCATTGCTCCTTGTGCGCAGAGAGTTGCTTCCTGTTCAACGCCCGCAACAACGACCCGAAATACATGCCTTCCTACAAGTTCATCAATTCCATCGGGAAGATCTATAAAAAAAAGGGGAAGGTGGACCAGGCCATGCTCGAGGAAATCGCCGTGAACGCATGGAAACGCTGTGTGCTCTGCACCCGCTGTTATTGCCCGTTCGGCATCGATATCCCCAGCATGATCGCCCTGGCCAGAAGCATCTGCCGTTCCCAGGGGGTCTATCCCCAGTACGATGAATGAGCCGTGACGGGGGGTAACCAGGGACGGAAGCGTATCACCGAAGAGAATCGCCAAATCAAGGTTGGCTTTAACCAAACGAGAAGGATGTGTGGAAATGAGTACGGAAAACACTCATGATTTCAAAGCAGGCAGCAATCTGGAAAAAATTCTGAAAGCCGGACATTTCGCCTTCACCGGAGAGCTGGGGCCTCCCCGGGGTTCCAACGTGGAGCATGTCATTGAAAAAGCCAAGCCCTTGAAGGGCATGGTCGACATGGTCAATATCACCGACAACCAGACCGCCATGGTGCGTATGTCCAGCTGGGCCGCCGCCCTCATCGCCCTGCGCGAAGGCCTGGAGCCCAATTATCAGATGGTCTGCCGCGACCGAAACCGTCTGGCCATGCAGGCCGACATTCTCGGCGCTTATGCCCACGGCATCCGCAATATCCTCTGCCTGTCCGGAGACCACCAGCAGTTCGGCGATCACCCCAACGCCAAAGGCGTTTTCGACATCGACTCCATCCAGCTGGTGGGCATGATCAAAAAAATGCGCGACGAAGGCAAATTCCTGAGCGGCGCCGAAATCGACCATCCGCCGAAACTGTTCATCGGCGCGGCCGCCAACCCCTTCGGCGACCCCTTTGAGTGGCGGGTCTACCGTCTGGCCAAAAAAGTTCAGGCCGGCGCGGATTTCATTCAGACCCAATGCGTGTTCAACATGAAAAAAATGCGCGAATTCATCAAGCAGGCCAATGACATGGGTCTGACCGAGAGGACCAGCATCCTGGCCGGCGTGACCCCCATGAAGAGTCTCGGTATGGCCAAATACATGGCCACCAAGGTGCCGGGCATGGATGTCCCGGAAGACGTCATCAAACGGATCCAGGGGGTGGACAAGAAAAAACAGGCGGATGAAGGCATTACCATCGCCTGTGAACAAATCCAGGAATTCAAGGAGATGAAAGGCGTCGCCGGTGTCCACCTGATGGCCATCGAATGGGAGCACAAGGTTCCGGAGATCGCCGAGCGCGCCGGCATGCTGCCGCGGCCGAAAGTGTAACGCCGAGAATCGATCTTCCTGAAAATCCCCATAAAAAACCCGGCCGACCGCCGGGTTTTTTTTATGCTTGTTTTCCGTCGGACAAGCGATTACATTGAAAAACATGCAATTGGGTTTCGAATCTTTCGCCGCCTGGCGCTACCTGAAGGCCGGAAAAAAAAAGGGCTTCATATCCCTGATCACCCTGCTTTCCATGACCGGAATCACCGTGGGAGTCATGACCCTGATCGTGGTCATCGCGGTCATGACCGGCGCGGAGCACGATTTCAGGGAGCGCGTCCTCGGGGCCCAGCCGCATATCCTGCTGATGCGCGGCGGCAATCTTTTTTATGACTACCGGCTGGCGATGGAGACGATCCAGTCCGTGGACGGCGTGATCGCGGCCAAACCCTTCGTACATACCCAGGTGGTTTTGCGGTCTTCCAAGGGCCTCGCCGGCGCCATGCTGAAGGGAATCGATTCCGAATCGTTCGCCCGGATGGGGGGGCAAATCCATCCGGCCGCGCCCCTCTCGGAAAATGCGGGTCAGGATCCCGCCACCTATCCCCGGATCATGATCGGCAAGGCCCTGGCGGAGGAACTGGGTGTCGGTCCAGGTGACCAGTTGCTGTACATGGTGTTCTCCCAGGGCAGCAAATTCGACATCGGCCGCATGCCGGCCATGCGACGTTTCCGGATCGACGGACTTTTCAGCACCGGCCTGGACGAATATGACAAGGCCGTGGCGTTTATCCCCCTGGCCGAGGCCCAGGCCATCATCGGCTCGGGGGACGCCGTTACCGGAATCGAAGTTCAACTGCGGGACGTGGAAAACGTAAAAGCCATCAGCCGAAAGATTCAATCCCTGCTGAAGCCGGCCTATTGGGCCATGGACTGGATGCAGATGAACCGCAACATTTTTTCCGCCCTCCGGCTCCAAAAAACGGTGATGTTCATCATCCTGATCCTCATCGTGCTGGTAGCGGCTTTCAATATCGCCGGTTCGCTTTTCATGATGGTCATGGAGCGGACCCGGGACATCGCCATCCTGAAGGCCATGGGAACCAACAACGCCGGTATCCGCCGGATTTTCATCTTCAAGGGAATGGTGATCGGTCTGATCGGATCGCTCCTGGGGGTCGGCGGCGGGGTCATCATCTGCGCCATCCTGAGCCGGTATCACTTCATCGATCTGCCGGGGGATGTATATTATTTCACCACCCTGCCGGTCCGGCTGGAAATCCCGGACGTGCTCGTCATCACGTCCTCCGCCCTCCTGATCTGTTTCCTGGCCAGCCTCTACCCCTCGTTTCTGGCCTCCCGGATGACGCCGGTGGAGGGTCTGCGCATCGGATAGCTCACCGCTGCAAAAGCCTTTCAACTCATCGACGCAGACGACGGTTCCGCTTTCCGGAACGTCCAGACCGGAAGGAGTGCGCCAACCACCCCGCCGTCAAAACGCAGGCCGTCCACCCGAACCAGTTTCCGGCGCGGCTGTAAAAGGTTCCACCCTCCATCATGGGAACATCGCCGCGCAGAATTTCCCGGGTCCACTGCCCCGTCCGGTTATTTAGACGCCCCACCGGATCCACGATGGCGCTGATCCCCGTGTTGGTGGCCCGGACCAGGCTGCGGCGGTGCTCGATGGCGCGGAAACTCGCCAGGACCAGGTGCTGCATGGGCTCCGCGGTGTCGCCGTACCAGGAATCGTTGGTCAAATTGATGATGGCATGGGGCAGCAGACCGTCTTCCCTTTCCGCCCTCATCCCCTGCCGGACAAATCGCGGAAAAAGGTCTTCGTAGCAGATGTTGACGGAAAACCGGTAGTTCCGAAAACGCAAGGGGGTCGAATCCTCGCCCGGGCTGAACCGGCTCGTGTAGGGCAAATGCCGGTACAGAAACGGGAACCGGTCGCCGAAGGGGATATATTCACCGAAGGGCACCAGGATGCGCTTGTGATAGGTTCCGCGCACCCGGCAACCGCCGTCGATCAGCATGGCGCCGGTATATTTTTTCCGTTCCCCTGCCTTTCGTTCCATGGTCAGGGCGCCGAACAGCACCGGCTTTCCGGTGGCACCCGTCAACCGGCAGGGCACCGCGGCAGCACGGTGGTGAAGGGGGCTGGTGATCACCGATTCCGGCCAGACGACCAGATCGACATCCCGGTCCAAAGAGCCCGAAACGGCGGTCCGGGACATTTCCTGGTGAATCCGGACAAACTCGTCAGGCCGGTGGTGCTTGAAGGCTTCGCCCTTGCCGGCCTGAATGACGGCCACCCGTATCTTGGGCGCTTTGGCTGCGGCCGCGTCGATGGCGGATATGCGCCAGACCCCGTAAACCGCCGCCGCCGTCACCGCCAGCAGAAATAAACCGACTTCCCGCAGCGGGGGTGCAGCGCCGGCGACCCGCTGCGCCATCACCCGGTAGATGGTGGCGTTGCCCCATATCAGCACCGCGGAGACGCCGATGATGCCGGTGATATCGGCCAACTGGGTCAGGGGCGGCAGCGGGTGCTGACTGGCGCCGATGTAATTGGGGAAAACGAATGGAAACACTTGTTCCATGGCGGCCCAGGCCAGGGGCGCCGTCCACCACGGCGACCAGCCGCTCCGCTGCTGCAGCCGGCGGACGCACCAGGCCACCAGAGCGAAACTCACTCCATTATAGGCAGCGTAGGCCAGCAGCGCAATGACGGCGGGAATCACGCTCAGGCCGGCGAAGACCGTCAGCATGTGCACGAGCCAGTAAAAACCGCCGGCGTGCCCCACCGTGCCGGCTAGCCAGCCCAACAGAAAAGCCCGTCCCGGAGATTCCGCCCGCATGGCCCACAGCAGTGGCACCAGGAAGACCCATTCCAGAAAGAACAGTCCGTACCCCACATACCCCAGGAATCCGAGCAGCCCTGAAAGCACGGCAAAGAACCATGGTATCATTATTTTCATCGCCGCATCTCCCGTCACTGATTCCGGACAAACCGGTTTGTTCGAAATCGGCAGTCTCATTCAAAAGGACGATTGTCCTCCCAGACGGTACAAAACCGGAATCCACCCCGATCCCGGCTGTCGATCAGCGCAAACCAGCTGAAATTTCAGCCCATACTTTTCCCGTAATTCGCTATTTTTTAGGCACCATATTTGCAGATACAACAAAAACGCCAAGAATGGCAGGTTGTATCAGCTGTACTTCCGGTATCCATCCCATTCATTTTACGGAGATTCCATGAACACCATCCGCGCACGACTCGGAATACCCCTGATATCCGGTCTGGTTATCGTAGTTTCGGCGGTGCTGATGTGGCAATACCAGATGACATCACAACAAATCAACCGGCTGAACCGGACGAGCAATCATTATCTTGAGACTCTGTCCCAAAACAGCGGGGAAAACCTGGAAGAACTGTCCTCCAACAACCGGCGGCTGCTGGAGGAGGTTGAAACCGAGGCGGCCGGCGACCTGTTTCAGTTGATCAATGCCAACCTTTCCAAAGATATCCGCATGGGCAACAAAAGGGGCCTGCTGGTCCGCCTGAAAGCCCAGAAAGTCGGGAATGTCGATGAAATATCGGTGTTCAACCATCAGGGCCAGGTCAAATACTCTTCCAATCCGGAAGCTGTGGGGCGCGGCATGGCAACCGAGACCCTGGGCCAGCTGCTGGAGGAGAAGAAAAAAGTCCTGAAGTCCAACAATCAGGGAACGGTTGAAATTTACGAGCCCCAGATCATCACCCGGAAATGCACCATGTGTCATATCCATCGTGACTGGCGGGGTCAGGAGGGCACTGTCGGCGGCATTACCTTCGCCAAAATATCCACCGCCAAGATCAAGCAGTTCATGAAGAAAAACGAGTCGATCACCGCCGGCCTGAACGGTCACAATCAGCAACAGATCATCCAATTCAGGGAAGAAAACCAATCGAATATCGAAACCATAAAACAGACGGTCATCAAGGGGGCCGGCGTTTCGGTGATCCTGATCATCGTCTTGTCCACGGTGCTCATGTGGTTTTTGATCGGAAAATTCGTGGTCAAACCGATTGTGGCGGTTTTGGGTTTCGCGGACAGGCTGAAAAAAGGCGATCTGAGCTGCCGGCTGGAATCCGGCAAGGGAGAAATCGGTCGAATGTCCCAGGCATTGAACGCCGTGGTTGAAGAGTTGCACCTGCGGGCCCAAAACGCCTCGGGGATCGCCGGCGGGGAGCTGGATCTGGAAATTCATCTGTCATCGGAACAGGATCTTCTCGGGAATTCGTTGCAGGAGATGGTCAACAGCCTGAACCGGATCATTGGGCGGATCAAATCGATTTCGCATCTGGTGAACGACAGCGCCGGCCATGTCGCGGTTTCCAGTCAATCCCTGTCCCAGGGCGCCAATCAACAGGCGGCCTCCATCCGCCAGATTGCGGATGCCATGACCGAAATCGAGCAGCAGATCCGAAGGAACACCGAAAACGCGGAGACGGCCAACCGTCTGGCCACCGATGTGCGCCATCAAGGGGAAAAAGGGTCGCACCGGATGGAACAGATGCTGAACGCCATCCAGGACATCCATCGGTCCAGTGAAGATATCCGTAAAATCATCAAGACGATTGACGATATCGCCTTTCAGACCAACCTGCTGGCCCTGAACGCCTCGGTGGAAGCCGCCAGGGCCGGAAAACACGGCAAGGGGTTCGCGGTGGTGGCCCAGGAAGTCAGGGCTCTGGCCATGCGCTGCGCCACGTCCGCCCAGGACACATCCGGGATGATCGATCGTTCCATGCAGAAGATCGATCTCGGTCTTGAAATAGCCGCCAACACTTCCCGGGCATTTTCGGATATCATCACCGGAATCCAAAAAGTTTCCGGTTTGATGGCCGACATCACCCATGCGGCGGGCAAGCAGTCCGAGGGAATCGCCGGGGTGAATCAGGAGCTTCGACAAATCGACAGGATCACCAGCCGAAACGCTTCGGCTGCGACCGAGACGGCCAAATCCGCGGAGGAGCTGTCCGGACAGGCCGGCGATCTGACGCAGGTTCTGAAGCATTTCAAGCAAAACCAGCCGGCAATGGAAACCGGACGGCCGCTTTCATTTGGAGCGCAGCCCCTGCGCCTGGTCGAACGCCATCATCACCCGGATGGACTGTCGCTGGCCGAGGATTCGTCCGAATCGGGAGACGGCGCAGGAACCGAAATGCAACATACAGCTTATGCCGGCAGCGGTAGGGCTGACAGACGATTCGCCGTCCTGCTTTGAACCGGAAAAACGGGGAAATGGTATTGTCCGCGCCACTCCTCCGGTTTTACGTTTCCGGGCAATTCGTAAGCGTCACACCTTTGACTCTGCGTTCGAAGTCGGTATAGACCGATCCCCGCCTGGATGGTGGTTTCCCTTCGATTCTTTCCAAGGCCGGCAGCAGGAAAACCGCGGATTCCGCATAGGCGTCGGCCCCCATTTGCTCCGCCAGCCCGGCATCCAGCGGGGCGCCGCCCACCATGATGCGGACATGGGGCATCTCTCGGCGACACCGTGCGATGGTGTCCCGCATGTAAACAAGCGGTGTGGACATCATGGCGGAAAGGGCCAGAATCTCCGCGCCGGTGCGGGCCAGGGCCGCCATGAAATCGTCGCAGGCCACATCAAATCCCAGGTCGATGACCTCATATCCGGCGGCCGCCAGGACCCCGGCTACAATGTTCTTCCCCAGATCGTGAACATCCCCCTGGACCACGCCGATCACCACCCGTCCCTTGGATGCCGGCGGCAGCACGCCCTTGACTTTTTCAAGCCCCTGATTCAGCAGATCCACGGAAAGCAGCAATTCCACAATGGGACCGGCGACGGCCGCCAAGCGCTCCCGCGCCGTACGCAGCCCGCCGGTCAGGGCCTCCAACGCGGCTTCCAGGGATATTTCGCCGCGGGCAAGCGCCTCCAGTCCCGCATGCAGCAAATCGCTGTCGTGATCCGCAATGGCGGTTTCCAAAGCCCTCAATGGATCCACGGAATCGACGGAATCGGTCGTCATGACGATTTTCCTCAGTCCTATTGTAACGACGGAATCGGTTCGCGGCACCAGGTTATCCCCTGTCAGCGACCGGACAATTCAGCCGCCTTGACCAGCGCAAAAGCGCTGTCGAAGGAAATGTTCGGCGGGTATTCGCACCCCGGCGCGAGAATAAAGCCCCCGTCCCTTGCCAGAACGTCGATCTGCCGCCGGCATTCATCCATGACCTGCCGGGGCGTGCCCTGCACCAGCAGCGGCGTCGGCACATATCCCACCAGGGTGACTGCATCGCCATAGCGGCGTTTCATCTCCTCCGGGGTGGCGCAATCGTCCGGCAGGTGGGCGAAGCTGATCACCTGGGGTTCCATCCATTTGATCTGGGCGTCGAAATATATCCCATGGCCGCAGTTGTGGATCCCCACCAGCCTTCCTTTTTTCCTGATGCAACGGCTGATTTCCCGGGCGAACGGTCCCTCCAGCGACTCCCAGACCTTTTTGGGCAAGGCGCTGTGGGAGGCATACAGGGTGTCGATGGTGACCGCCGGAACTCCGGCATCGCACTGGGCCTCGGCAAAAGCCACCAGGGTTTCGGTGACAGCCTCGCAGGCCTTTTTCACCTGATCCGGATAGTGCATGCAATCCAGAAAAAAAGCCTGGGCCCCCCGCATCATGGACAAGACTCCCAGAGGGCCGTAGACAAATCCCGAAACCAGGGTCTTCAGCCCCATGCGGCCGGCCATAATCTCGCAAAGCCGGATCAGGTTGTTCATGCGCCGGGTTTCGGAAAGCGGAATCGGACGCACGCGGGCATAGTCGTCCACACGGCGGATCGACGGCCGGCTGTAGTCGGGATGGGCCGTGGATTCCTCCGGATACATCACC
Organism: Thermodesulfobacteriota bacterium; assembly: GCA_049320885.1. GTDB lineage: Bacteria > Desulfobacterota > Desulfobacteria > Desulfobacterales > SURF-7 > DYJD01. The sequence continues at coordinate 115,598 of JBMORA010000028.1, forward strand.
CGCTGACCGAAATCGGCGGCTTCCACGGAAAGATCCAGCATAAGCACGATAAGATCCCCGCCGATGAAATCCACGGAGGCCGTAAACACATCCGCCGCCTTTTCGGGGAGCCGGGAATAATCGGGAAACGAAACCCCCAGGATCCGCCGGGCGCCGGCATTAACCAGGGGTGCCACCGGAACCCGGTCCGGTTCCTTGTGGCGGATGGCGGTCAGCACCCGCTCGAGGGATGACAGCCGGCTGATCCTTCCCCGATAAGAACAGAACCGCGCGGCAGCATCCTGGATCGGCTCAGGTACGAAGCCGATGGGCGGGACCAGGCCGCTTGCAAGAGATCGCCAGATGTTTCCAATCCGCATGCGCCACCATTTTCGCGTTTCCTGCCACCGGCAGGGTTTTCATATCTCCGCGCCTATCAAATCAATAATCAACGATATCAGTTCATTGTAAAGCAGAAACTACTTTATGGAAAGATCGGTGTCAAGTTATTCTTTACAACAAGCCGATATCCAGATGTCTTCATGCAATAAACAGATAATGAGATGGTGACTGCGGGACAATCCGAAATCCCCTGCCCTTCAATATCGGATTGACTTTCCAACCCAATCTTTACCATAGTAGAAAGGAATGGGAAACCATCGACCTGGTCATCCTGGATCTGACCATGCCCCGTCTCGACGGCCGGGAGACCTTCAATGCCTTGCGGCGGCAGAAGCACGGGAAACGCCCCTATTCCGAATGACATGTCCCCGCGGCCGGACTCATCCGGCCGTTTTCGCGGAAAAGATGTTGCGGATCATTTGGATTACGGCGGATGCCGGGTTGATGAATTCGCAGCCGAGGCAGGCGTGCTGCATTTCCGGATTATGCAGCAGCCATCGCACTTCCATCCGGATTCCGATCAAAAACGACAGATCCGTCCCGCCTTCAATCGTCACCAGCCGGATCTCTTCCCTCTCGGCTACTGTTTGAAGTGCGTTTCTGGCCATGGCCAACCCCAGGCCGCCTTCGCTCAGGTTCAGTATCGTCACCGGAATGGGGTCGGCATCGGGATGCTCGCATTTCATGATCCGAGCGGTGACCGCCTCCTTGGTGGAAAACAACAACCGCTGGGACTGTCTGCTTTCCGAATGAGTCTCCTGCATCGCTCCTCCGTGGCGCCGCGTTTTCCGTTTCCAGGGGATACCCGACCGTTTTCATGGGGATCGCCGATGCGGCGCCTCATCAACCGTCGCCGAGGGGTTGAATCCAGGGCCGCGCGGCTACCGGATACACCCTGAAACAACATTGTGACAAACAGGCCCACCATACCATGTCCGGTAAACGAGAGGCAAGTATCCGGATTGAGTAGAAGAGAAAATTTTTCCCCTCGGCGCGCCTCGGAAAAACCGGCTCCTGCCTTCACCAGCTGTCGTGATGGCCGGCCCGGCGGAAGTCTCCTGCTCAAAACAATAGCGAACGCTCGTTTTATGTTGACAGCCGTACCGGTTTCGCCATATGAAGACGGTATGGGGAAAAATCAACGGGCACGAGTACCCGGTGCCCGGCAGGCAATCACTTGAACCACCGAAGAAAAGGGGAAAGCATGCCGGATATATATCAGAAACTGCGGGAACGCCTGGACGGGATGTCCACCGGATTCCCTGCCACCCAGGCCGGAACCGAAATCGAACTATTAAAACAGTTGTTCACGGAAACCGAGGCGGAAACCTACCTGGCTCTGACGCCCTTCCAGGAAACCCCGGCGGAGGCGGCGCGCCGGCTGAACCGGAACGAAGACGAGCTGGCCGCCCGGATGGAGGAAATGGCCGCAAAGGGACAACTGTTCCGGTTTCGCAAAAAGGATGCCGTGAAATACGCCATCGTGCCCTTCCTGGTGGGTATCATGGAATTCAGCATCAAACGGTTCGCCGGCAACCGCGAGCTGGCCAAAACCATGATCCGGTACGGCAAACAGGGATTTCTTCAATCCCTCCAGTCCACGAAGACACCCCATCAGCGGCCCATCCCGGTCAATCGCAGTTTGGCCGCCAAATGGCCGGTGGCACCTTACGAAGATGTGGTGGAAATCCTGAAACATCAGAAACGAATCGCCCTGGCCGATTGCGTCTGCCGTACCCTGGCCCGCACCGTCACCGACCGGAGTTGCACCAAGCCCATTCAAAATTGCATGATGTTCGGCGCGTCCGCCGACTATTATATCGAAAACAGGCTGGGCAGGGAGATATCCGTGGACGAGGCCATTGAAATCACCCGCCAGAGTGACGAGGCCGGCCTGGTGCTTCAGCCGCTCAACGCCCAAAAGGCCGGCGCGCTGTGCAGCTGCTGCGGGGATTGCTGCGGCATGCTGCAATCGTTGAAAATGCAGCCCAACCCGGCCCGGGCGGTCCAGAGTAACTACTACGCCCGGGTGGATGCGGAAACCTGCATCGGCTGCGAACTTTGTATCGAGCGCTGCCAGATGGACGCCGTCAAACTGGTGTCGGAAAAGGCCGTCATCGATCCGGAGCGCTGCATCGGCTGCGGCCTCTGCGCCTCCAAATGTCCCTCCGGGGCCATGCAGTTGATGAAAAAAACCGAGGAAGAACTCTATCTTCCTCCGGAAACCCATATGGACATGTATATCCGCATGGGCAGGGAACGGGGAAAACTATGACAACGGATGCGACCGGTTCGGCCATCCCATGGGAAAGGATTTCGGCCATGATAACGAAACAAGATATCATCGCGGCGGCTCACCAAAACGGTTTCGCGGATGTGGGTTTCACCACGGCGGAGCCTTTCGGATCCCACCGGGAATTCCTGGAAGCCCGCCGGGAGGAATACGGCTGGGCGGAAGCTGCGGGCCTGGCCTTGTTGTCGGGCACGGATCCAAGGACCATCCTTCCCCAGGCCCGGACCATCATCGTGCTCATGGAAGTCTATTTCCGTAATGCCTATCCCCGGGTCATGGAAGGCCATTTCGGCCGGTGCTATCTGGACGACGACCGGGTCACCAGGGACGGTCTGAGCAGGCGGATCAAGGCCTTTCGCGATTTCCTCCGGAACAACGGCATTGAGTCCAAAGTGCCCTTCAACCTGCCCCATCGCATGGCCGCGGCCCGGGCCGGCATGGGGACCTTCGGCAAGAATTGCCTGTTCTATTCCGGCAGGGTCGCCCGCCAAAGCTCCTGGGTGCTGCCCATCGCCGTGGTCATCGACCGGGAATTCGAAGCGGACGAATCCACCGTCCAAATGGGCTGCCCCGACTGGTGCCGCAATGCCTGTATCGCCGCCTGTCCAACGAAAGCCCTGAAAGGCAACGGCACCATTGATCCGCGGAAATGCATTTCCTACCTTTCCTACTTCGGCGACGGGCTGACCCCGAGGGAACTGCGGGAACCCATGGGTACCTATGTGTATGGCTGCGACCGCTGCCAGAATGTCTGCCCGCGAAACGCCGGATGGCTGGCCGCGGATCTGCCCATGAATACGAAGGTGTTGGAAAAGCAGGCGGATTTCGATCTCGTGAAACTGCTGCACATGGACAAGGCCTATTTCGAGACGCGCATCTGGCCCCATATGTTCTACATGTCTGCGGAAGATCTCTGGCGCTGGAAAATGAATGCCGCCAGGGCCATGGGGAATACCCGGGATCCGATGTTCGTGTCACCGCTGAAGCAGGTTTTCGAAACCGAAGCGGACGAACGTGTGCTGGCCATGGCGGCCTGGGCCCTGGGACGCATCGGCGGTCGGGAAGCCCGCTACGCCCTCCTGGCCCTGGGGGCCGGCCGGACGGGTCCGGTGCAGGAGGAAATCACCGTCGCAATTGACCAAGCATAATAAACGGGAACCAGCGAATAGCAGGCACGAATCTGGTATTTCCGTAAACAAAAGGAGTCCGCACATGGGAGCCGTTCATCCCACAAAGGAACAAATCAAAGCGCTTTCCGCCGCCGCTGCCGATGAACCCGTGGTCATGATCAACCTGCTGCGCTTTAAGAAAGAAGGGCCCGGCGCAGAGAAAAACGGTAGCGATCTCTATGACCGCTACGCCGAAAACATCCTGCCGATTCTGAAAAGCATCGGCGCCCGGGTCCTGTGGGTGGGCGACGTATCCCAGGTTTTCATCGGCGGGGATGAGGACCGTTGGGATCGCGTGCTTCTGGTGGAATATCCTTCCCGACGGAAATTCCTGGAAATGATCGCCTTGCCGGAGTACCAGCGGATTCATCAAGACCGTGAAGCGGCACTGGAAAGCTCGGCCCTGCTGGCCGCCGCTTCCCTGTACCCTCCACCGACCCGCCTGCGGTGACATGATTCCTTTCGTTTCAAGCTGTCTCGCCGTTTTCCATATCCGAGCATCCGGCAACGATTTCGGAATCCATACAGATCCCAGGCGAAAAATTCTAGACCAAGCCTAGCTTTTCTTCATTTTCAGAGTTGCATTTTCAGGCAGTTCTTGCAAATCCCGTCCACGCGCACTTCGATCTTGTCGATCCGGCCGGGAAAGGTCTTCCAAAGCGAATCGGCATGGATGCCCAGGCTTTCCGGATTCAGACAGTTCATCTGGCCGCAGCTCTTGCAGTAGAAATGGGGATGCGGGCGGTGATGGTCGTTGGGGGCCAGGCCGTAGTAAAAGGATCTGCCGCCGGTGCTGATGCGTTCGATCACGCCGTGAAGCACCATCAGGTCCAGAATGCGGTAAACCGTCACTTTATTGATGGTGCTGCTGCGCGCCAAGGTGTTGAAAATATCCTCCGCCGACAAGGGGAAGCCGTTGTTCCCCACGACTTCCAGAACCCGCCGCCGGTTGTCCGTGACTTCCACCTTCGCCGCCTTCAACAAGGCATCGTAATCACATTGATGACACATACCCGTCCCCGGTTGTCAGTTGGTTTCGCGAATCCCGGTCCCCTTGAAAGGCTTCGCTGGCCGCATGGTTGAAAAAAGGATCGACGTCAGCCGTGAAACAAAGAAAGCGACGCCCGAAACCAAGGTAATGGCGGCTCCGGAGGTGAGGTCATATCGATACGAGAGCCAGAGACCCATGACGGTGAAGAGCGCCCCGAGCAGGCTGGAACCCGCCATCATTTGCAGCAGGGATTTGGCGTGCTGCTCGACGATGAACGGCGGAATGGTCAAAAGAGCGATGACCAGAATCAGCCCGACGACCTGGATGACCATGACGATGGTGACCGCCAGCATGCCGATCATGGCAAAATAGAGCCGTCGGACGGGTACGCCTCGGATCCGGGCGAACTCATCATCATAGGAAAGGGCCAGGAGGTCCTTGTAATAATAACCCGCCGCCCCGGTAATGAAAAGGCCCATGACCGCCATGATCCGGAGATCCGCCTCCGGAACCGTCAGGATGCTGCCGAAGAGGTAGCTCATGAGATCCACGTTGTACCCGGGGGTCAGATCGATCAGAATGATCCCGAAGGCCATCCCCAGAGCCCAGATGACACCGATGATGGTGTCGGCGCGATGCCTGGCTTTCAGGCTGACGGCGGCCATCACCGTGGCGGCGGCCAGGGAAAAGCCCACCGTTACGGGGAGATACGGCCAGCCGCCGTAAAAGGCAAGGCCGATGCCGCCATAGGCGGCGTGGGCAATGCCGCCGGAAAGGAACACGATCCGGTTCACCACCACCAGGGTTCCCATGATCCCGCAGATGACGCTGGCCAGCAATCCGGCCATCAGGGCATTGCGCATGAATTCAAATTGAAGGGCTTCCATAGTCGTTTCACTCCCGGTGATCCCTCAGCACGCGGTGGGGCAGCCCGTGGGCCACCAATTCCACGGGACAAACCTCCGCAACCGTGCAGGGATACATGATGTCCATCATATCCCCGGTGATCTCCGCCTGATCGTGATAGTGCAGCCGCTTGTTCACGCAGGCCACCGATTTGACGTATCGCGAGACCACCAACAGATCATGGCTGACCACCAGTATGGTGATGCTCTTGTTCAATTCCCTGAGAAGGCTGAAAAAATCAGCCTGTCCCTTTGTGTCCACGCCGGCCGTGGGTTCATCCAGCAGCAACAGCTTGGGTGACGTCACCAGTGCCCTGGCGATGAATACCCGCTGGCGCTGGCCGCCGGAAAGCTCCCCGATTTTCTTTTCCGCATGTTCCGCCATTTCCATCTGCTCGAGAGCCGCCATGGCTTCCCGGTGGTCGGAGGCCGATTTCCACGGCCGTTTGCGCCCGGGTTTCATTTTGCCCATGAGAACCACATCCATGGCCGTTATGGGGAAATCGCGGTTGCGGTGGGCGTCCTGGGGGACATATCCGATGCAGGCGGAAGCCTTCCGGGCGGATTCGCCGTTGACGCGGATCTCGCCGCTCCCGGGTTTCAGCAGCCCCAATATCAGCTTCAGCAAGGTGGTCTTGCCGCCGCCGTTGGGACCGATGACGGCGATAAAATCCCCCTGCCCTACCATCAGGGTCACGTCCTGAAGCACGGGTTCCTTGTTGTAGGCGAAGGTGACGTTCCGTAGTTCGACCAGCGACATGCGTGTATCCGTTTCTTCTGTTCACACCCTATTTCAGGGCTGTCTTGAATTGATCCGCGACCTGCCGGAGATTGGCCGCCCAATCCTCGGCCAGGGGATCGGCAAAGGCCACCTGGCCTCCGATTTCCCTGGCCACCAGAGCCGCGCTCTTGCCGGAGAATTGCGGCTGGACAAAAATGACCTTGACGCCCTTTTCCCGGGCGTGTTCGATCAATTTTCGTAACCGGGCCGGTTTCGGGTCCTTGCCCTCCAGTTCGATGGGCATCTGCTCGAGACCGTATGCATCAGCAAAATATCCCCAGGCCGGATGAAACACGATGAACCGCAGACCTTTTTTGCCGGCAAAAATCTGCTTCAACTCATTGTCCAGGCGGTCGATTTCGGCGACAAAGCGATCATGGTTGGCCCGATATTCCGCTCCATGAACCGGGTCCATTTCCTCCAGGGCTTTCAGAATCGCACCGGCCTGAATCCGCACCAGCGGGGGGGAAAGCCAGATATGGGGATCCAGGCCGCCGGGTTCCGGCTCCAGGGGCTCAACCCCATGCCCGTTTCGATCTTGGTGGTCATGATCGTGGGCCGTCATGGGGAGCTTGCCGATTCCCTGATCCGTATGGATGATTTTCATGCCCGGATTGGCGGCGGCGATTTTTTTCAGCCAGACCGTTTCAAAGGGGACGCCGACGGCGAAATAGAGTCTGGCCTTGGCAAGACCGCGCATCTGCCTTGGTTTGGGTTCATAGGCATGGGGATTCGAGCCGGGCGCCACCATGACCTGGACATCCACCAGATTTTTGCCAATTTGTTGCACAAAATATTTTTGAGGAGCAATACTGACGAAAACAGCGACCCGCTCCCCGGCGGCTCCCGATGACCAGAAAATCATAATAGCCATTGAAAAAAAAGATATTTTTCCAATAACCCATCCCATGCGAACCCTCCTCGCTTTTTTCAGCTTCGATTGTCCACGGCTTTATAGCACAACTGAATATCCAGTGCCAGCCGTAATTGAAAAATATATTTTTATATTATAATTACAGAATATTTTATGATCATGGCCGCAATATATTCCATATTGTGATAATGCAACTCCGTTGCAATTACCGGCTTGCCGATTGCTGAAATATCGTCTAATAAAGGTTCACCGTCATTGACGGATTTCGCATGGGTATGAGCCACCAGTCATCGCCCGCTGCACCGAATCAATCGAACAGGGAGGCCGGTCATGCGGCACCATCCGCGTCGTTCCACCTACGGTATTCCGGTTTTCATCAAGCTCGTTGCTATACTACTGCTCTCGGCGTTGTCCGTCCGGCCGGCGGAATCCGCCTACAAGGGCGAATATCCTTACAGAGCGGCGGCCACTGTCGGTATGGTGGCGGATATTGTCAAGGCGGTGGCCGGTGAAAAGGCCGAGGTGACCCAGATCATCGGCGCCGGTGTCGATCCCCACGTGTATAACCCCACCCGCGGGGATCTCGCCGTATTGCTCAGGTCCGACGCGATCTTCTATGCCGGACTGCTCCTCGAGGGCCAGATGGTGGACATCCTGGCCAAAATATCCCGCAGAAGGCCGGTGTACGCTGTAACCGAGAAAATTCCGGCAACCTATCTGATCGGCGGCGCCGGATCCGGTCATCATGACCCCCATGTCTGGATGGATGTGGGCGGCTGGCGGCATGCCGTCACCGTGGTGGCGGACGCGCTATCCGCCTTCGATCCCGCCAACACGGCCGATTACCGGAAAAATGCCGCCGCCTATCAGGAAGAACTGGACAAGCTGGACGAATACGCCCGCCGGGTGATTTCCTCCATTCCCGCAGGGCAGCGCATCCTGGTCACGGCCCACGATGCCTTCAATTATCTGGGCCGGGCCTATGGAATCGAAGTGCTGGGAATCCAGGGGCTTTCAACGGAATCGGAGGCCGGCCTGAAGGATATCAACCGCATCGTGGATGAACTGGTGCGCCGGAAAATCCCGGCGGTATTTGTGGAAACCAGCGTTTCCGACAAAAACGTCAAGGCCCTCCTGGAAGGTACGGCCGCCCGGGGTCACCGGGTGATCATCGGCGGGGAGCTGTTTTCCGATGCCATGGGAGCCAGGGGAACCTACGAGGGAACCTATATCGGCATGATCGACCACAATGTCACCATCATTGCCGAAGCCCTGGGCGGCCGGGCGCCGGAAAAGGGAATGCAGGGGCGACTGACACGAAAGCCCTAACCGACAAAAATCCGGAGGTTGCCGATGTTTCGCTTGTTTGAATCCAACACCGCCGATATCGACGGCATCGACGTTCATCCGTTATGGATCAATGATCTGACCGTGGCCTATCACCGCAAACCCGTGTTGTGGGACGTGGATCTGATATTGCCGGAGGGCCGACTCATCGCCGTGGTGGGACCCAACGGCGCGGGCAAGAGCACCCTGATCAAAGCCGTCTTGAACCTGGTGCCCAGAGCCACCGGCGATGTGCGCATCTATGGACGGCCCTATGAAAAACAACGCCGGCTGGTGGGCTATGTTCCCCAGCGGGAAAGCGTGGATTGGGATTTTCCGGTGAGCGCGGCGGATGTCGTCGCCATGGGATTCTACGGGAAAATCGGCTGGATCAGGCCGGTGTCCCGCCGCCATCGCGATCAGGCCGTGGAAGAACTGCGCAAAGTCGGCATGCAGGACTACGCCCATCGGCAGATCAGCCGGCTCTCCGGCGGACAGCAGCAGCGGGTATTCCTGGCGCGGGCCCTGGCGCAGGACGCCCGGATCTATTTTATGGACGAACCCTTTGCCGGTGTGGACGTGGCCACGGAAAAGGCCATTGTCGCCCTCCTGAAGGAGCTGAAGGACGCCGGCAAGACCTGCGTCGTCGTTCACCATGATCTCCAGACCGTGCCGACGTATTTTGACGAGGTGGTGCTGATGAACATGCGGGTGGTGGCCGCGGGCCCCACGAAGGAAGTGTTTACCGAGGACAACCTGAGAAAAACCTACGGCGGTAAACTGACGCTGCTCAGCCAAGCCCTTCATGAATATTCGCAGCAGCCGGGTGTAGGGCCAGGCGGATCAAAAGGACTGCATCAATGAAGGCGATTCCGCCCTTTTCCCCCTCCTCATCGCCTGCATGGGGCCGGGTTGCGGCTTTCGCCGCAACGGTGGTTTCCAACGCCCCGGCCCATGCCGCTGAAACCACAACTTCCGCTTTGCAGTGGCCGACATTTCCGGAACTGCTCCGGGTCATCACGCTCCATGATTACAACACCCGGGTCGTCATCGCCGGAACCGCCCTCTTAGGCCTTGCGGCCGGTCTGACCGGAACCTTTCTGATACTGCGCAAGCGCGCCCTGCTCAGCGACACCTTGAGCCACGCCACCCTGCCCGGCATCGCCCTCGCCTTTATCCTGATGACGACCCAGTTCGGCGACGGCAAGCACCTCGCGGGCCTGATCGCCGGCGCGGCGCTTTTTGCCGTTCTGGGCACTGGTTCCGTCCTGCTGATCCAACGCTATTCCCGCTTGAAAGACGACGCCGCCCTGGGGGTGGTACTGAGTGTCTACTTCGGATTGGGCATCGCCATCATGGGCATCGCCACCCGAATGGAAGCCGGCAATGCCGCCGGACTGACTTCCTTTATCTACGGGAAAACCGCTTCCATGCTCTACACGGACGCCGTGCTGATCGCCGTCACCGCCATTTTGGCGGCGGCGCTCTGCCTCCTTTTTTTCAAGGAGTTTTCCCTGATCTGTTTTGATTCCGATTTTGCCGCCGCCCAGGGCTGGCCCGTGGCCCGCCTTGATTTTTTCATGATGACCCTGGTGGTGGTGGTCACAGTGGTCGGATTGCAGGCCGTGGGATTGATTCTGGTGGTCGCTCTCCTGATCATCCCTCCCTCGGCGGCCCGGTTCTGGAGCCGCCGCTTGTCCGTCATGCTCTGGATAGCGGGGGGCTTCGGCGCCGTGAGCGGTTTTCTGGGGGCCGCCGTCAGCGCCCTGATGGCCAATCTGCCGGCCGGAGCCGTGATCGTACTGACCGCCGCGACCCTGTTCTTCATCAGCCTGGTGTTCGGAACCAACGGCGGACTGCTGCGCATGGTCCGGGAAAGAATCCGGCTGAACAGGAAAGTCATGCGGGAAAACCTGTTGCGGGAACTGTATGAATGGCGGGAAAGCGCCTTGGACTTCAACGACGGCAAGGCGCTGGAAGCGGATTCCGGTCCCTTGCTGAAAGACCTGCTGCCGCGACGCTCGTGGTCGGAGCGCGTCCTGCGAAAAAGCCTCGGCCGTCTGCTCCGTGATGGATGGATCCGCCGGTCGGCCGCCGGAAGCCACCCCTTCACCGAGGAAGGGCTGCGGCAGGCCCGCGGGGTGGTCCGCAAGCACCGGCTGTGGGAGGCCTACCTGATCACCCATGCGGATACGGCGCCCGGCCAGGTGGACTGGGGGGCGGACGCCATCGAACATGTGCTGGACGGACGGATCATCGCCGAGTTGGAATCCAGGTTGCCCGATATGGCCCGGAAAAAGATCCTGGAAAGTCCCCATGAACTCAGCGACGGAAAGAAAATGAAAACGTCGGAATTGCATACGAAAGAATTTCAGACAACGGGTTAACCCAATGGAATGGTCATTCATCGACACCTGGATCGTGGTGACGGGCATGCTGAGCGCCATGGCCTGCGCCCTGCTGGGCAATTACCTGGTGCTGCGCCGCATGAGCATGATGGGAGACGCCATCAGTCACGCTGTTTTGCCGGGCTTGGCCATCGCTTTCCTGATCAGCGGCAGCCGTGACAGCCTGCCCATGCTCCTGGGCGCTGTAGGCATAGGCGTTGCAACAGCCATGCTGATCCAGGGCGTCAACCGGCTGAGCGGTCTGGATCAGGGCGCCTCCATGGGGGTGATCTTCACCAGCCTGTTCGCCCTGGGTCTGATCCTTATCCGGCAGGCCGCCGATCACGTCGACCTCGACCCGGGCTGCGTGCTGTACGGCGCCATCGAGTTGACTCCCCTGGACGTCCAGACCTTCCTGGGATGGGAGGTGCCGCGGGCCGCCCTGACCAACGGCGCCATGCTGCTGATCAATATCCTTTTCGTTGTGGTCTTTTTCAAGGAATTGCGCATCACCTCCTTTGATCCCGCCCTGGCCGACACCATGGGGTTCAATGCCGGCGCCATGCATTACATCCTCATGGGGCTGGTGGCCGCCACCACCATCGCCGCATTTGAAAGCGTCGGCAGCATTCTGGTCATCGCCATGCTCATTGTGCCGGGAGCCACGGCCCACCTGCTTACCGACCGGCTTTTATCGATGCTGTCCGTCAGTATCGCCGTCGCCGCTCTTTCCGCGGTATTGGGCCACTTGGGCGCCATCACCATACCGCTGTGGTTCGGTTTTCGCGATACCAGCACCGCCGGCATGATGGCGGTGGCAGCGGGGGCCCTGTTTCTGTCGGCCTTTCTTTTTTCCCCCCGGCACGGCATCATCGGCAAGCTAATCGCCCGGGGCCTTCTCACCCTGCGGATCATCCGGGACGACATCCTCGGCATGCTCTACCGGGTCCAGGAACTCTCTGGCCGGCGGCAATCGGCGGTGAAAGCCGTTGATCTCTCCAATGCCTTGAAATCAGGAGCCTGGGTGCCCACGGCGTTGCTGGATCTCCTGCGACGGGGCCTGGTCCAGCGCACCGGGGAGGGAATCGTCCTGACGGAAAGCGGCCTCCAAGCAGCCGCCAACCTGATTCGCTCCCACCGTCTTTGGGAAACCTATCTCTGCGAAAAAATGGGTTTCTGCGAAGCGGAGGCCCATTACAGCGCCCACCGCCTGGAACATGTCACGGACAAGGACATGCAGGAAAAGCTGCAAAGCGCCTCGAACTACCCGACCCGGGATCCCCATCAAAAGGTGATTCCCTGATCCGTCCCTTGCTCAGTTCAGAAGCCCCAGCAGGCAATCGCCCTGGGAAAAACCCTCGGCCAGTGTCAGACCGGCCAGGTTTTTCCGCACCCATTCCCGCAGGGAGCGGATGAGGGCGGGATCATGGAAATATATGACTTCCCCCAGGCATCCCAGATCCTGCTGCACGCGCCAGTAAAAATACATTTTCGCCTCCATCTGTCATGGTTGGTTGTTTTCCGGGTTTTTTTCCGGGAAATTCCCAAACGCCCCGCCCGTCCCCCAGCGACAGGACCTCCGGACAAAAGGCATGGTGACTTCTTCCCGATAAAAAAAACCCGGACCGAAAAAATCGATCCGGGATTTCCCTGTTTTATCCACAGATGTGACGAAGGGCCACGGCGCCTCCGCGGAACCGTTCCCCGATTTGCCCAGGCAGGTCTTCTGACTTTCGGATCATCCGACCGGCAGCGCCTTCCCGACGTCGCCGTCAGTGGCATCCGGCTGCTTTCGTCCCCGAATACAGCGGCGGGCCCGTCCCCGATTCCCACGGGGTTCCCTTTTCAGCTCGCATATGAGCACCTGAACAGAGCGATAACAACCGGAAAGGCAGATAAAAGTCAAGAAAAAACCGGCCGCGTCAGGAACCGACGAAGTTATTCATCCATGAAGCTGGGGGGGGAAACCTGGCCATCCACAATCGGATTCCGGTTTCCGGGGATTCATGCTATATGCATCCGAGTGATGCCGACTGCCATGCCGGCAATGATGCACCAATAGCGGGTCGGATCGCCACACGCGGAAATCGGGGCACCCTATGATTCCACATCCAGCCAGTACGCCGGTCCACTCACCAATGACCGCCAGACAATATGGATTCGCTTTTTCATCCCTGCTCATCGCCCTGGCCCTGATATATCACAACAGCTGGCACGGGGGCTGGCAGTATGACGACAACGTCAATATCGTAGAAAACCCGAACGTCCACCTGCATTCCCTGACCTGGGCCGGAATCCGTCGCGCGTTTTCCGGTATCGACCCCGGCAACCGTCTGGACAACCGGCCTCTTTCCTATCTGACCTTCGCCCTGAACCACGCTGCCGGCAAGTTGCGTGTCGAGGGATATCACCTGGTCAATTTCAGTATTCACGTCAGCGCGGCGGCAATCCTGTTCCTGTTCATCCTGGAAACCCTTCGGCTGCCTGTTCATCGCGGCCGGTATCACGAAAATGCCTATTCCATGGCATTGCTGTCGGTTTTTCTCTGGGCCCTGCATCCCATTCAGGTCACTGCCGTGACCTACATCGTGCAGCGCATGG
>JBMORA010000029.1:0-127515 GCA_049320885.1 Thermodesulfobacteriota bacterium
ATGCCCGGCGGCCGCCGGACCTGGGGCAGATGTGCACGGTATATATTGCCGAAGCCGGAGCCGAAGCCCTGAAAGAGGGATTTGAACTGGGGGATATTTTTGCGGGGTTCCAGTACTCGGTCATTCAGAACTACCTGAACCGGGTCATGGGCCAGCGCCACCTGGGGAAAAAGGTGTTTTTCCAGGGCAAACCCGCATCCAGCGAATCCCTTGCCTGGACCCTGGCTGCGGTGACCGGCCGCGACATTGTCGTACCACCCAATCCAGGGGCCATGGGCGCATGGGGTATTGGTTTATGCGTCATTGACGAGATCGGCAAAGAAGGACTGATATCTTTTACCGGTCTGGAATTAAAGGATTTTCTGGGAGCAGAAATCATCGACCGGTCGGAGTTCACCTGTCAGGACAAAAACTGCCGGACCATGTGTCCGATTGAACAGACAACAATCCGGTTCGGAGAAATACAAAAAGTGGCGATTTCCGGTGGGGCCTGCCCCAAATATGAAATCAGCCGCCAGAACCGTCAAAAGCTGGAACAGGATGCGCCCAATCCGTTTGAACAGCGGGCACTGCTTCTGGGCGCATTCCAATCGCCTGCATCGCACAAGCCGGCAGTGGCCATTCCCATGACCGGCCCGGTCGGCGGATTTCTGCCGTTTCTGGCAACCCTTGTGACAGAACTCGGCTTCCCGGTACAGGTGCTGCAATCCGATTCCGCTTCTCTGGCCAGGGGAGAACATTTATGCAACAGTTTCGACTCCTGCGGCCCGGTGAAGATCGCCCATTCCATCTGCGACACTGCGGCGCCCTATCTGTTTTTTCCGAAAATCATGAATTTTTATGATCGCAAAGGGCCGGGGGGTATCGCCTGCGTGACCGAACAGGCCATGCCGGAAGTGATAGAGCAGTCATTGAAAGCCCGTGGCCAAAAGGTTGCCGTGATCCGTCCCCTGCTGAATCTGGAAAAGGGTCTGACCGATGCTTCGGTGGTTCAAAGCCTCATGATTCTGGTTCAGACCCTGGGTGCAGCTCCGGGCAGGCTTGAGCCTGCGATCCAGAAGGCAGTCGAGGCCCAGCGGCAATTTGAAGCCGCTCTGGAGGATATTGGTAAAACCGCTCTGGCATATGCAGGCGAGCGCAAGATTCCGGCAGTAGTGGTTTGCGGGTCCCAGCATGTCATCCATGACAAGGCGGCAAATTCAAAGATTCCGGATATCCTGCGGCAGAACGGCGCCATGGCCATTCCCATGGACTGTTTCCCCATTTTGGAAAATATTCCGGAAATGCGAAAAATTTACTGGGGGGATGCCAACCGCTATGTGCGGACCGCGCTGACGGCAAAAGAACTGAAAAACGTGTTCCCGCTGATGCTGGCGTCCTTTGGCTGCGGACCGGCATCCTTTACCGAGCAGGTGTTTCAGTCCCTGCTGGAAGGATATCCCCATACCATTCTGGAGAGTGACGGGCATGGCGGCGCTGCCGGGTTTGTTACCCGGATTCAGGCATTCTTACAGTCTGTCCGGCAGTATATGGCCGAAGACAATGAAAAATCCCTGCCGGATACTTCCAGCAGGATCGCCTATGTGGAATCAGGCAAGAGTCGCGGCAACTATCTGGATAAAAATGTCCGGTATGTTTTTTTCAGCAGTGTGGATTATCTGGGCGACATGTTTGCGGCGGTTTACCGTTCCTATGGGTATGATGCCGTGTGCGCACCACCCGTGACCCATGAAAATTACCGGCAGGGCCGGCTGGACTGCTCCGGAAAGGAATGCATGTCCTACCAGTTGATCTGGGGATCGTTCAAGGAATACCTGGAAACCGTCAAGGCCGGGGAAGCTGCGGGAATCAAGCTGCCTTCGGAAATCCGGCTGATGCAGCTCTCGGGACAGATGTGCCGGGCCGGCATGTACGGGATCAAGGACAAGCTGTCTGTCGAGCGGATGGGGCTGCAGGGACGGGTATCGGTGGCTTCCTTGCTCATCGCCGGCGGTGCGGGCATGGCAGCCCGGTTGACGGCCGGGCTCACCGGAATCGATATCATCCGTCAGTTGTACCTCTATCATATCGCGGTTGAGCCTTCACCTGGCGCGGCAAAAGAAGCCTATCAGCGATACAGCAAAGCCATTATTGAATTGATCGGACAGCTGTCAAAAGACGGTTTCATCCAGGGGGCAGTCCAGAAAACACTTAACTGGTCCATGCTTTATAGGCTTATCGAGCAGGCTTGCCTGGAGTTTTATCAGATGGAAAAACAGTTCGCGGGAAAACAGGAATTCCGGACCATTTATGTGTCCGGCGATGCCATGACCAAAGGCAATGATATTGCCAATTGCGGAATCTATTACCATCTGATCGACCGCAACGTCCGGGTGGTGGCCGAGCCGGTGTTGGATTTTCTGGAGTATCTGGCAAGAATCCATCCCCATCTGATTTTCGGGCGCAGGGCCTCCCGGCGTCAGCAGTCCATCTATCTGTACGTGATGGTGCTGATCCGGGAAAGACTGTATAAACTGGCCCGAAAACATCACCCCTGGTTGCCGTCGCCGGACCTGAAATCCGTGCTGCGAAGGTCCTCCGAGATCATCGACCCGAAAACCCTCGGCGGTTCCGGCTATGCCGTGGGTGGTGTACTGGATCACTGGGAAAAGGAAACCTATGACGGCGTGCTGATGACAAGCTGCTGGGGATGCGACAATTCCTTGATTGAAGAAAGTCTTCTCCGGCATCACCGGAATATCCCGTTTTTCTTTTTCTATGATGACGGCACTCCGCTGGACATCCGGCGGGTCAACCGGTTTGCCTACGGTCTTCACCGGCAGGATTCGAAAAGGAAACAGGCGGTTCATTGAAGCATACGGGTTGTCTGCGCAAGACGGAAATACCGGGAAGTAGTCGCCTGAGGGCTGGATGATGGCCGACGTTACTATACATCAACTATACACAATGGATTTTCAACACGTCTCTAAAATTTGGTATGGAATTAAGGTAAATTTTCTTGTGAGTTTCAGGAAACACCAAATTGGTTACTTCCGTCTCGGGTCGGTTTCCCTTCTGGATTTGGTTGTCGGAAATTGACTTGACCGCATAGTCAATTCGATGGTATGGGTCGGGAAAACAAGCGGAATCGAGGCGGCAGTCCTCGATTGGCCCAACCCTTCGCACGGAGTCCGACGCATGTTCCTCGAAAACCATCGCCTCTCCCATCTTCCGCCGGCGGAATTTCCCCGGCTGACGGTTCTGGAGGACAAGTGCAGCGGCTGCGGCCGCTGCGTGCAATCCTGTCCCATCCAGCTGCTGACCGTCGAGAACGGCAAAATGCGCGACAACCGGCGATACGACTGGTTCCGCTGCATTGCCTGTGAGAACTGCGTGGCGGTTTGCCCCCAGCAGGCGATCCGTATTGATGGCGGTTATCGGGTGCCGGCCGGCTATTGGAAAAACGATCACCTGTTTTCCGGGGGAAAGGTCCGGCCAAAACCCGTTGCTATCCAAAACGGAGGAGAGTTCGAAGCCTTTGAAACGGAACTGACGGAAACGGAAAAAATCATTTACCGGCGAAGAAGCGTGCGGCTGTACAAGCGCACCCAGGTTCCGAAGGACCTGGTGACAAGAATCCTGGAAGCGGGGCGGTTCGCGCCGTCCGCCGGCAACAACCAGCCCTGGAAATTCATCGTCATTCAAAACCGGGCCCTGATCGATGAAATGGATTGGAAGATCAAGCAGTTCTGCCGGATCGTCATGCTCGGGACCATGCCGCTGCCCTGGGTAAAAGGCAAGGAATCCCCGGACCGCCATGCCCGTCCCGCTTTCTGGCAGAAAGCCCTGTATCAACTGTTGCTGCGGGTGAGGGGCCCCAATGAGCTGGACCAAAGGGCCCTGGGAGGCATCAACGCCATCGTGGCCGATCCGGGATACCATACCTTTTTCCATGCCCCGACCGTCATCCTGCTGCTGGCGGACCGGCGGGGCATCGGCTCCGTTGATCTGGACACCGGAATCTGCGGTCAGAATATCGTCCTGGCCGCCCATGCCCTCGGTCTGGGCACCTGCTACGTCAGCCTGATCGACGGCCTCCAGGCCTTCCCGATCTTCAAACGCAAAATCGGGGTCCGGCCGCCGTTTCACATCGTGACGTCCCTTACCCTCGGCTATCCCCTGGGCCAGGTGGACAGGGTCGTGGAGCGCGAACAATTACGCGTCGAATGGATCGACTGAGGGTGGTGGTTGATAGAAGGGTCCGCGAACAATTGCCGCATCGTTACAGCGGGGGTTGGGAGAATTTCTCAATATCGATAAATTTCCGGGTTCCGGTGTATGGTTTGGTTTCGTAACGCGTGATGTTCATCGTCATCATGGCTGCCAATCCTGATCGTTATGCGATGGATCCAAACGATTCTTCCCATGGGTATGATCCAGGGCTTTCCGGATCGCCATGGCCAATTCCCGCTGGGTGATGGGTTTATCCAGATATTGGGTTACTCCGAACCGGGCGGCGGTGGATGCATCCACTTTCTCACTGAAGCCGGTACACAGGATGATCGGCAGATCGGAGCGTATGGCGAGCAGCTCGGCGGTCAGTTGCAGACCGTTCATCCCCGGCATGAGCATGTCCGTGATCACGAGGTCGAAAGATCGCGGCCTCTCGCTGAACATTCGCAGGGCTTCGCATGGATCCGTCACCGTCCGAATCCGGTATCCGAGATGGCCGATGGCTTTCATGCTGATGTCGACGATGGATTCCTCATCATCCACCAGCAGAATGCTTTCATTTCCTCTCGGAAGTTCGATCTCGTTTTCATCCAATTGATCGGGAGCGGCTTCAACCGACGGCAGTAAAATCTCGAAAACGGCGCCTTCCCCGAGTTTGCTGGAAACCGATATGTGGCCTTCATGATTCTTGACAATGCCATGAACCACGGCAAGACCCATGCCCGACCCCTTGCCGGTCTCCTTCGTGGTGAAGTAGGGGTCGAAAATTTTCTCCAGCACCTCCGGATGAATGCCGGCGCCGGTATCGGCTATGGAGATGCGGACATATTTTCCAGGCTTCAGTTCCGGGTATTGAGGCGCCAGCGCTTCGGCGGTGTCCACTTTCCGCAGACTGATTTCCAGTTTCCCGCCTCTCTCCTCCATGGCGTGGGCCGAATTCGTGCAAAGATTGATCAGGACCTGATGAATCTGGGTGGGATCGGCGACCACCGGAGGAATATCATCCGGTGCGTCCAGGACAAAGAAAATGTTTTTGGGAATGGAGGCCTTCAACAAGGAGAGGGTTTCCTTTACGATTCTCACCAGATCCGTCGGAAGCCGGTTCTGTTCTGTTTTCCGGCTGAAGCTGAGGATTTGCCGCACGACATCCTTGGCGCGCATGACGGCGGTTTTGATCTCTTGGAGGAATTTGCGGGTGGGGCTCCAGTCCGGGAGATCATCGATGGCCAATTCCGTGTTGCCGAGAATAATTCCCAGAATATTATTGAAGTCATGCGCAATGCCGCCCGCCAGCCGACCGATGGATTCCATTTTATGTGACTGCCGGAGCTGGGATTCGAGCTTTTTGCGTTCGCTGATGTCGAAACTCACACCCAGGGCCGCGTACATGGTTCCGTTTTCCGCCAACAGCGGATAGGTGGAAAACAAGGCGGGAAATGTTTCGCCGGATTTCCGCACCAGGACGGTTTCACCCGAAAACCCCTGGGCACCCTCGCGCATTTTGCGATGAATTTCCGGAAATCTGGCCACGTCCTCGGGGATGTGGAGAACCGACACGGTTCTTCCCACCATTTCGTCACGCCTGTATCCGAAAATGGTTTCCGCGCCTGGACTGAATTCGAGAACCGTCGGATCCGGATCCCCCGCGTCCGTCACAATGAAGGAAACGTTATCCGCTGATTTGAAAATCGCCTTGATGCGCTCCTCGCTGTTTCGAAGATCGATATTGGCTTGTGTAAGGGCGTTGAAGGAATTGTTCAGGTTCGCCTGCATGATGTTGAACGCGTTTGCCAGCTGATCCAGCTCGTCGGGTGCGTCGTCGTTTTTCCGCGCCCTTCGGATGGCGAACGGTTTGGTGAAATGGTCGACATCCATGGTTTTTGCCCAGGCGGCCATATGAACAAGGTGTTTTCCGATCAGAATGTAGAAGAGAAAGAAAATGAAAATGGAAACCAGAAACGTGTTGATGGATTGTGTCGCAAGGATGATCAGAATGCGGTCCATCAGCCTATCATGGATGCCGGACAGGCTGGCGACGATCCGCAGCGTGCCAAGGGGTATGCTTTCTCGGCGAAACGTTTGGGAAAGCGGGAAGCCGCGGGTGATGATGTCGGCCGAGGGCTTTGTGCCCAAGGAATGAATCGGCCGGCCGTCGACCTCGATGGCGACATAAGCGATATTGGGCAGACGCAGCAGGCCCTGAAGCTGGGTTTTCAGCAATTCCTCATCCGTCACCCAGAGACTTTTCGTGATGCTTTCAAGGTGGCTCGATCGGATTTGCCGGAAGGTCTGGTAAATGGAGTCGATATCACGGGCGTAGTCCACATGGAGCTGGAGAAAGGTTCCCAGGGCGGTGACCACGGTGCTGAACAACAGAATGTAGAGGATGAATTTGCGTCCGATGCTTCGATTTCTCACGGGAGTGTGGGCGCCGACATCATTCATGGTGCATTTCCAGGAGTAGGGGGGCGATGGTTTGACTGGCGATCCGTTCGTAAGCCCCGTCTTTTTTCATGTCCATCAGGGCCGCGCACAACCGGCGGACAAGGCCGTCATGGCGCTTGTGCAGATAGAGGAACATTTCCCGGATTTCCAGAGGGGGCTCCAGAACCATTACGTTTTTTATCCCGGCCTGCTTCATGATCTCATAGCCTTCCAACCGCGAATAGACGATGACGTCGGCCCGGTCTTTTTCCAACAGGGTGAAGAGCAGATTCTGATCCCGGACTCTCGTGAGGGATACGGCTCCCGCCAGGTTTTTTTCCAGCAACTTCCAACCCCGGACGATTCCGACATGATGAGTCTTGCACTCCTCCCAGCTTTTTATCCGGATTTTTTTCTTTTTGGTAAAGCCTACGAATTCGAAGTCTGCGATTTTTTCAGGGACCTGCACCAGCTCCGGGTACCAGGCCTCCAGGCCGGAGATCCGGACAAAATCGCCGTCCGTGATTCCGGCGTTGGCATTGGCCAAGGATCTTTCGGCCGGCAGGTGGATGATTTCCACCCGGTGGATGCCGATTCGATGGAAGGCTTCAATTACAATCCGGTCATACAATCCGGTCTGGTTCCTGGTCGAAAGGGGGGGGCCGGCGAAGGTGCTCAGAACAATGGAAGTGCCTTGCGGATCCTGGGAATAGGCTGTCCCCATCTGGATGAATACAAACAGCGCAACCAGGAATCGTATGGAGTTGCTCTGGTTGTGGAATGCATGACTCATCCGCGGCATCCATAGAGAACAGTATGAAATCCATCCGGCAAGGAAAAAATTGAACCTGTTGCATTTTGGAATATATCCTACTATATCGAGACATGTCAATTTTTTGAAAACCCGGTCCGTCATTTGGCTCCCTGGCTTGAGGGGAACGCCGTCCGGACGATCGGAATAACGGAAAATGGAGCAAAAAAAAATGATGGATGCTGTTTCCGCAGGCAGCAGGAAAAGCGGCTCGAGCGGATGGCTTTTTCTGTGCGGCTGCTTCTGCCTGTCCATGACAACGGCGTGTATCCGGCTGGATTTGCAGACCAGCTCCGGTTCCGGAATGCGGGAGACGTCCCCGTCGGCGGAAGTATTTCACGGAGAAATCCCGGGGAAACTGGTCACGGAAGCGAATGCCACCGTCAAGGACATGGTCATGCGCACCCAGTTGATCCGGGAGGTGGCCGCGATCTCGCAGCCGGCGGTGGTAAGTGTCTATGCCCAGACCACCACGGCATACCGTATTCATCTCCTGCCGATTCCATTGCCCGGAACCGGAGTTCCCGTGAAGGTTCCCGGCGTCGGGCTCGGATCGGGTTTTTTTATTCATCCGGCGGGTTATTTCCTGACCAACAACCATGTCATCGAACGTGCGGAAACCATCAAAGTCCTCACCCAGGACGGCACGGATTATGAAGTCCAGATCGTTGCGCGTGATCCGGTTTATGACCTTGCCCTGTTGAAAGTGAAAAACCCGAAGAAGAAATTTCCTGTCTTGTCCATGGGGGATTCCGGCGCCGTGGATGCCGGAGAAATGGTGATCGCGGTGGGGAATCCGCTCGGACTGGGACACACCGTGACGGCCGGCATCATCAGTCATACGGGGCGCCAGTTAACCGGCAAACCGGAAAAAAACGAACGGCGGATTCAGTACATCCAGACGGATGCGGCCATCAATCCCGGCTCTTCCGGCGGTCCCCTGATCACCCTGACCGGCGCCTGGATCGGCGTGAACACGGCGGGAGCCCAGGAGAGCCAGGGAATCGGATTCGCCGTGCCCAGCGCGCAGGTCAAGGAATTCCTGAACTCGATCAGGAGCGGAGGAGTACAGCCAAAGCCCAAAGCCGCTCCCTAAGCGGTTTTCCCGGAAAAGATCCGGGTGCGAAGAAGCCTCGCCGCTCCATATTTTCCGGTGCAACTTTACCAGGGCGAATAAAAACATCTTGAAATTTGCGGGGAATTTTGTAATTTATAGAACATTGCATGATGACGGGATTGATGCTAACGGTTTTGTATTCGGAATGGGCGATCCCCCGGGAAAAGTCGAAAACCACTTATCAGAGAGGAGAGCAGTGAATGGCAAATCAGCTTGAAAAAGGACTCGGCGCTATCAAAAAGGAAATCAAGTCCATCATGGATCGGCTGGAAAAATTCGTTAAAGAGATTGCGAAGTCCACCGACTCGAAATCCGCTAAAAAATCGGCAACCAAAAAATCCGGCAAGAAAGCCGCTCCTGCAAAGAAGGGCGCCGCGACCGCCAAGAAAAAAGTGACGGCGAAGAAAAAAACCACGGCCGTGAAAGCAAAACCGAAAAAGAAAGCCGCCCCAAAGAAAAAAGAAGCTCCCGCGGAAACCCCTGCCGCCGAATAGGGAAAATCGGAGGTAGCGGCATCAGCCGTTCGATCCGGAGAACGGTTGACCGGCGTGAAAAACCTTGGCGCCGGGAAGTTTCAGTGGAACGGAATCGATTCGAGGCACAAAATCCGAAACCCATCCCGGTTTCGGATTTTGGCGTTTGAATGGCCGGGGATGATCCGAAGGATCGCCCCAGGCAGCATGTCGTAAAAGAGGCTCGCAAGGGGAGTAGACAGATGGAAAAAACCGATCTGACCGTTCTCGTGGTGGAAGACGATGAAGCCATTCAGACCATGTATTCCCTTTCTCTGAAAAAGAGGTTCACGAATGTATTGATCGCCCGGGACGGACTGGAAGGCTGGGAGCTTTTCCTGCGGGAAAAGAATGCCGGCAGAGTCATACCGGTCGTTGTCACCGACGCCATGATGCCGCGCATGGATGGGCCGGAACTGATGTCCAACATATTGAAAGTCAGCCCGGCGACCCAGATCATCATCATCAGCGGATATTATAAAAGCAGCATTTCCATCCATTCCGCCCGGGAGAATGTCATGTATCTGCCCAAACCTCTCGATGTGATGCTGCTGAATATCGCCGTCATGAAGGCCTTCAGTCACTATCCCCAGGCATTGTGGCTGGAGCGCTTGAAAGCGGAGGTTCAGGATCCGTATTTCAATGAGGAAGCCGTTCTCGCCATCGTCCGGGAAGCTCCCTGGCTGAGGAGCGAAGATCAATCGTAATACCGGTTCTTCTCATTTGTTCAGGACAATTCTCATCCGGCACCGGTCGCAATCGAAATGCAGCCGGAAGGACCGCTGCGCGTCCTTCAGGGTCAACGGCTCCTGGAGCGTTCTACTTGCCCGATGACGGCGCAGGCAGGCGTCCAGTTGATGCCGGATGCAGTATCGCGCAGTCATGACGGTTTTCCCCGCCGGGTCCGCGAGGACTTCAAAGGCCGGTTCCTGGATCCGGACGCCGTGGCGGGCATAGAACCTGCGGGCATGTGCGTTCAGCACATTGGCGCGATAATCCAGGACGGTTTCCGGATAGGGAACCGTGTTGCGCGCAAGCGGTGAGATCCGGCGGGGATACTGCCGCAGTCTGACCTCGGTCAAGCCCGCGATGGCTTCGCGCCTGAGTTGATTGATCCGGCTCGCGGGCACAAAGCCGGGCTGCTCCGGATCGATGGTCAGCCGGGTGATGCGGTAGGGTGTGTCTCCGATCCGGGAAAGCCGTTCTTCCATTTGTTCCCGGACGGCAAGCGGCTCCCTGGCCGCTTCGAACGGGATTTCCAGGGAAGTTCGGTACCGGTTGCCGTCTTCGTCGATTACTTCCAGGACGATTCGGCTTTCATTCTGGAAGAAACCCATGAAGACACCGATCCGCCGGCAGGCGGACTTTTTTTTCAGCAGGCGGACAAACCCATGATCGTGGTTCCGGTACAACACGGTGCCGGGGGCGATCCCCTGCATGCTGCCGGGGAAAATCCGGCCCTCGAACACCCGGTCGACCCGGAAGCCGACCAGTTCTTTACCCGCCTGTAAAAAACACAGCCCGTCCCCGTTGCTGACTTCTCCGCCTGCGATTTCAAAAAATTCTTTCCCCACCGCCTTGACCACGCCGATGCGTTTGCCCATGGATTTGGGTGTATGGATGGAAGCCGGTTTTTGGTTTCCATCGTGGAGAAAATAGCTGGTGTAACCGCGGTTGAAGGTTTTTTCCGGATCCGGTGTAAATGTCAGGGCGACGGTTCCGGAACTGCCGCGACGATATCCCGGCCGGTGGGCGATAAACTGGTCGATGACCTGGCGATAGCAGGCGGTGATGTTTTTGACGTAATCGATTTCCTTGTAACGGCCTTCGATTTTAAAGGAAGTCACCCCGGATTCCACCAGATCCGGAATCGCGCCGGCGAGGTTGAGGTCTTTCAGGGACAGGAGATATTGATCCCTCCGCACGATTTTCCCATGCCCGTCCCACAGGGAATACCGCGAGCGGCACGGCTGGGCGCAAACGCCCCGGTTTCCGCTCCTCCCCCCCAGGGCTTGACTCAGGTAACACTGCCCGCTATAGGAGACGCACAAGGAGCCGTGCACGAACACCTCCAGTTCCACCCGGGTCCGGCGACGAATCGCCCGGATTTCCTCGAGGGAGAGCTCCCGGGCCAGAATCACGCGCTGAAACCCCGTATCTTCCAGAAACTTCACTTTTTCCGGCGTGTCGTTGTGCATCTGGGTGCTGGCGATGAGGGGGATGGGGGGCAGGTCGAGTTCCAGGAGCCCCGGATCCTGAATGATCAACCCATCGGCCTGGATCGCATGCATCCGCTGGATCAGATCCAGAGCCGCGGCTAATTCGTTGTCCGTCAGGATGGTGTTCAAGGCCACATATACCTTGGCATAATACAGATGGGCGTACTGGATCAGTTTTTCGATTTCCTCAACGGCGTTGCCGGCTGCGGCCCGGGCGCTGAATCTGGGCGCGCCGATATAGACGGCGTCGGCACCGTGATCGATGGCCGCCATTCCGATTTCGGCGTTGCCCGCCGGGGCCAGCAATTCAAGGCTTGTAGTGGGTTGCATGGCATGGTTTCGCTATGGGTTTTTTTGAGATAATTGACCGATAAAATTTCGGATAACGGTGAATGCCGCTTCCAGGTCGGCATAGGGGATCGCCGTAAGATGAGGACTGCCGGCGATCATGGCGGAAAGCGGCCGGTTTTCATGGGGCCGGAAAAGACAAAGAATCGGTTTCCCCAGGCTGCACGCCCATCCCACCTCATAACCGACACCCAGGGATGGCGTCGATACCTCCGCCACGACCAGGTCGCTCTCGGCCAGCCAGGACATGTCCCGCTGGTGGATGGCAAGGTCGGTGGGGCCGTCGTCGCCTTTTTCCGTCAAGGCCGGGTCGCCCACGTGTTCGGTCAACACCTCGCCGTATGACCGCAACCATCCGATCAAGTTTTGATAGATGCCGGCGTCGTCCCGGCCGCCGCGGATGGAACCGGCGAAATAAATTTTCATTCCTGTTCTCCGTCGTCGCTTTCCGTCATGGGTCACGCCCTGATCCGGCGCTTGTGAACATGGGTGATTCTATTAGCACAGATTCGACCGGTATCCCAACGGATTTCATGCAAATGAAATGCGGCCTCCCATGGGATTGTCCTTGACACCCATCGTCTCCGCTGCCAAAATGACGATATCATACAAAAACGATGGATCAAACATCGGAAAGCGAATTTCGGAATCCCGCATTGAAAACGAGTATCCGGATCATACCAGGTTCTGTCCAGGCGCCGGTTTTTTTCCATTTCCAGCAACCGGGATTCACCCTGGTGGAAATCCTTATTTCCATCGCCATATTAGCCACCTTGACCGCCATTGCCGTGCCCAATTATTTCCGCTACCGGGAAAAGGCGCAGATCGCGGTAGCCGTGGCGGAAGTCCGCATGATCGAACAGCAGCTGACAAAATATGAATTGGACCATGGCGATCTTCCGGAAAGTCTGGCGGCTGCCGGTCTGGGGCATATGCTTGATCCCTGGAAAAACCCCTACCAATACCTTAAAATCAAATTCGTGGAAATCGGCGGTTCCGGTAAACCAGGCGGCGGTAAAAGCAAAATTGAAGGCAAGGTCCGCAAGGATCGCTTCCTGCATCCGTTGAATACGGATTACGACCTCTACAGCATGGGAAGCGATGGCAAAAGCGTCGCACCGCTGACGGCGGAACCGAGCCGTGACGATATCCTGAGGGCCGCCAATGGGGCCTTTGTCGGACTGGCGGCCGATTTTTAACCATGAAGATCACGGAACGATTTTTTCTCAGCAAGGTTGCCAGACGCTTTTTCATCCTCTTCGTGTTCTGCACCCTCATTCCCATCGCCGTCCTTTCGGCGGTCACTTTTTTCCAGGTCAAGGAAGAACTATATCGTCAGGGCCGCATTGCCCTCCAATATTTGACCAAGTATACCGGCATGGCCGTTTTCGAGCGCCTCCTGCTGCTGGAAACCGAGATGCAGATCGCCGCCGCTCAATATATCGGTCGGGATGAAACGCCTTCCCGGGCCACATTCCGCAAGGAAGTGACCTCCAAAGCCCTCCTGACGCTCTTCTCCGCCATGTCGGTTGTTCAGGACGGCCGCATTGTCCAGGAATGGATCGGACCATCCGTATCCGTCTCCATCCTGGACGAAGCGGTGTTTCAGCAAGCGCTTTCCCAGAGAAGAACCGTTATTTACACGGATGGCGGGTCCGCGGGTCCGCCCGGCGTATACATGGTTCGCTTGATCAGCGAAACGCATCCCGAATGGGGCTTTCTGGTCGGGCGGATCAATACCCAATATCTTTGGGGGCACGGCGAAAATGCCAGTGTCATGCCCTACATGACCGAACTCAGCATCCTGAATACGTCCCAGGAAATCCTGTATTCCTCATTCCCCGGCGGCGCCCGCAGGCCCGAACCGGAACGGAAACATGGTTTCAACGGCGCATCCGCCTCCTTCGACTATCAATGGAACGGAAACGAGTATCTGGCCTGTTATTGGACCTTATTCCTGCAATCCCATTTCTCGGGAGACAACTGGACCGTGGTTCTCAGCCAGGACAAAAAGGAAGTGCTGGCGCCCATGCGTTTTTTCAAACAGATGTTTCCACTGGTCCTGCTCCTGTCGTTCTGGGTTGTCCTGCTGATCAGCGTTTTTTCCATTCGGAAAAACCTCGTCCCCCTTGAAAAACTGAAGGCCGGAACCCTGCGGATCGCCGAAAGGGATTTTAAAACCCGTGTGGATGTGGAGAGTGGCGATGAGTTTGAGGAACTGGCCGAATCCTTCAATCTCATGACCGGCAAGCTGGACAGGCAATTCCGCGCCTTGACCGCCATCGGGGAAATCGACCGGATGATCTTATCGTCCCTGGAAACGGACCGGATCATTGAAATCGTCCTGACCCGGATGCAGGAAATCATTCCCTGCCAATCGGTCATGGTATGCCTGCTGGAGGGCTTCCCCGTCAAAATGATTCGTTACCGGATGGATGGCCGCCTCAACAAGGAGGGATTTCCGGTTTCACCCGCGGACTTGCGGATCGTCGGTTCACGATCCGACCATCTGATACTGGACAAACACGGGGAAATTCCGCCATTTTTATTTCCCGCCCTGGATCATGGAGCGGATTCCGTTCTGATTTTTCCGGTTTTTTTACAGGGAAACCTCACCGGCCTGATCGTCATCGGTGTTCAGTCCGGCAAGGAATTTTCAGCGTCCGATATCGACGAGGCAAGGCAGATGGCGGACCACGTGGCCATCGCGCTTTCCAAGGCGGAACTGATCAACGAACTGGATCGGCACAACTGGGGGACCATGATGGCCCTGGCCAGGACGGTGGACGCCAAATCACCCTGGACAGCCGGTCACTCGGAACGGGTTACGGATTTGGCACTGAAAATCGCCCGCAAGTTGGGAGTGCCGGCCACGGAAATCGATATCCTTCATCGCGCCTGTCTGTTGCATGATATCGGAAAAGTCGGGATACCCCTCGCCATTCTGGATAAGGAAGAGTTGCTCAGCGAAGAGGAATTCGAAAAAATCAAGGAGCACCCCCGTTCCGGCGCCAGAATCCTGGAACCCATCGGTTCCTATGAAAAGGTGATCCCCATCGTGATCCAGCATCATGAGCGCTATGACGGCTCCGGTTATCCCTTCGGCTATGCGGGTCCGGCTATCAATCACGGCGCCCGGATACTGGCGGTCGCCGATGTCTACGATTCGCTGTTCAATAACCGGCCATACCGGAAAGGCTGGCCTCAAACGGAAGTTATTCAGTATATCCGCCAGCAGGCCGGTATTCATTTTGATCCGGATGTGGTGCGGGCTTTTCTGGAAGTGATTGACGGAGATCGAGGGGGGGAGGGTCCATGTTGACAAGAAAACAGAAAATCGCTCTGCTGATCGCAGCAAGCGCCGCTTTTCTTTTCCATCGTCTCCTTACGCCCACGAGACCGGACCATATTCCTTTCTATGGGGTATGGAAAACATCCGATCCGACCTACCAGGGTTGTTATATGGAAATCACCCCGAAAAGCATTCTGTTCGGCAAGTCCGACAGTACCATCGATCTGTATCGAATTACACGGATGGAAGAGCGGAAGAAGGCGGGGAAGGGGTATTATACCGTTTACTATAAGGATCAGGACGGTGAAATGAAAATTTCCTTTGAATACCGCGAGATTAATGGCGGCGAGATCCGGATCAGCCATCAGGAAAACATCTTGTGGACACTTTCCGCTCCCGCCGGTGATTCATGATGATTCGGCCCACCGGATCATCGTCATCATCCGTCTTGCTTGCCGTCTCCACCGGCCAGCGAAAAGCAGGACAGGTGCCGGCCGCATTCCTCCGCATGGCGACGGATCAGGGTCAGGGAATCACGGAGCGTCTTGTCATTGGAAATCTCTCCGGGGGAAATCTCTCCGGGGGCGATGGAATTCAGGACCTTCAGGACTTCCTGATTGGCATGGCGGCTTTCGGAAATAACCCGGGTCAGCTTGTCGATCATCTCATTGATATGCAGGGCCTCCTGTTTTAAAAAATCCCGTTTTCGCAGGAAAATCTTGCGGGTGAAATCACCTTGGGAAGCCAGGCGCAATGTATTGGAAAAATTGGCCAGAGGACCGCAAAACTGATGGGTGATGAAGATCTGATGGCAGAAAGCCACCACAATGATGACGAACAAGCCAACTAACAAACGGTCCAGCAGCAGCACAAACAATCTGCCGGAGATCACCTGGTTGCAGATTTGATTGGTATCCACGGTGTCAAAATACAACGGTGCCAGCACCGACGCGATCATCACCAGGATAATGGAAATCATATAGGCCAGATTGGTGAAGGCGATCTTCAGCTGGATATCCTTGCGGATAACGTAATTCTTCATCTTTCGCTGATTGGCGGGAAGCTGCATGGTGTCACCTGTTTTCCGTATCGGGGTTTGCGGTTTTGGGGCTGGATTCCGGCAGCAGTATAGGCAAGCTCTGAACCGGTGTCAATCGGTATATGGCGGCGGTATATGGCGGCGACAGCCGAAAACAAAACCACATGTACATCCTCTCTTCCTTCATTGCCTCCTGTCCGGGAACATGCTATTTTGGAGCCCGGAATTTCCCGATGCGGAAACGAGGTGCGTCCAATTCGGTTGCCTGGAGGATGACGGTTCACAATGACTTCCGGTTCCATGGGACATCGTCAGGTGGCTCTTACAGGCCAGCACGCCAACAAGTGTCTGTCCTGCGGCACCACTGAAAACATGCGGCGGCGGCGGTACTGTTCCATCCAATGCCGGCAGCGCTTGAGGTATGTGCTGACGCTGCGGACGGGTTTGCTGAAAGTACTGAATATCCGCAACGCCACCTTTTATTTTACGGATACCTTGATCGTCCTGGATCTGCTGCCGTACGGCGAAAAAGATCTGTTCAGCTTCCTCTATCCGCGTTCGGCCCGGAAGAAACCGGCCGACGATTTCAGCCGCCTGGCGGATATCCTCGGCAACATGTGGTGGGCGGAAAAAAAGCGCACCAACCGCAATTATCTGGCTTCCCGCTTCCTTTTCGAGCAGGCCAGACGCAACGGGAATCAGTCCCGGAAGGTGCGTCCCCGGGAAATTTTGATTCCCACCGTGAAAGGGGAGGCCCTGATCCATCTCCGGCTCGGCAAGAACGAACTGGAAACCGGCGAGTACCGGCAGACCATCAAGAACGCCTATCGCCGCATGGCCAAACAGGCGCACCCGGATCTAGGGGGCGACAGCGATGCCTTCCGCCGGATCCATCAGGCCTATGAAGAGTTGATTGCCTGGGCCGAAGACCCGACATTTCTCCGCCGATGCGGATTCCCGGACAAATGGTTTTTCCGTGGCGACCAGAACCGCTGGGTTCAGCCCATCCCTTATCTATGAAAGGTTGCTGAAAGGTTTGTCCCCCATGATTCATTTCCAGAAACCGACGAGTCTGGCCGAGCAGATCGCCGATTATATCGGGAACAAAATCATCCGTTGGGAGATTCCGCCCGGTGAGCGCATCCGGGAGGCGCTCATTGCGGAGGAGTTGGGGGTCAGCAGAAGCCCGGTGCGAGAAGCCCTGCGCATTCTAGAAAAAAACCGGTTGATCGAACTCCATCCCAGGAGAGGCGCCAGGGTGCCGTTGCTCACGCCGGAGTATATCGAATGTTTGTACGATGTGCTGACGGAACTGCTGGCCCTGGTGGGCGTCAAGTGCACGGAAAACAGCACGCCGGAAAACCTCGTCCCCATCCAGGAAGCCATGGAAAAAACCCGGGTTCGTGCCCAAGCCGGCGACCGGACCGGCTATAACGAGGCGGTGATCCAATACGGCCTGGCCTGCCTGGCCGCGGCCGGCAACCCGCTCCTGGAACGGATGATCATGGATCTGCTGCCCAGTATCCGCCGCGTCTTTTACGCCACATTCGTCCATCGGACCGAGGACCTTCTGAAGAACGCCGAAGTCGTTCAACTGGGGACCCGCTATATTGAGGAAGGCAATGCCGAAATGGCTGCCCGGACCGTCCGGGAATGGCTTCAGAACGAAAAGACCATTGCCATGACGCTGCCGCTGGCGCCCAGGGGCCATAGCGCCGAAACGATCAACGGATGACGGAAAAACCGATGCGCAATGCATGGGTGCGCTCCGTAAAATGGAGCAGGCTTTCCGCCAGGCAGTTGACGTATTGCAGGTGCAGATAGAGATCGAGATTCTTGAAAAAAAACCGATTCAGGGGATAGGTGGCGTCCACTTGGCCGGAACCGCCTTCCCGGGCCCAGCGCAGATGGGTTTCCACCACGAGGCTGTCCGCTTTGCCGCATTTGATCTCCAGATCGAAATACCCCCGGTAGTCCGGCAGTTCCTTGTTTTCATTGCTGATATACCACCAGAGTTTGGGGGCTGCCTGGATTCCCAGTTTGCTTTTTTCGTTGAGCCAGATGAAGTGGGGTTTGATGTAAAGCTGATCCGTGGCCCGGGAATATTCTCCGCCGCGCCCATTGGATTCATGCTGATATCCCGCCTGCAGGAAGACGCGGTTGATTTCCGAAGATGTAAAACGCCGGCCGGACGACAGAAAAAAAAATTCGGGTTTGTAACTGGTATCCTCGAAAGGTTTGGAATCCGACTTGAGATCCCAGAAAGACGTCTGGGTATAGGCGAAATGAATTCCCTTGACCCAAGGTTGCGATCCTGCCAGGGAACCGTCGGGATTGAAAAAGCGATATTTGAAACTGAACTGGAATTTGCTTTTTTCCGGCTGCGTTCCCAACAGGAAATACATGGGCTGATAGGCCGAAATGTTGCCGAGATAGGGTTGATAAAGGGTGAACAGTTCGTCCAGCTCCCGGTATTTTTTCGGTTCTTCCGCTGCCGCGGTGAATGCCGGCATCGAAACGAACAGCAGCGCCAGCGTTATCCAGCTTCTCATATCCGATCTCCGTCTTTTTCCAAAACCCGGCGAATGATACCGGCGATTTCATGATGGCTGCCGAGGACATACAAGGAGGCGCTGTAACCGCCTCCGGGGTTGATATACGACCAGCCAGTTTTGTGAAACGAGGGTTGCATCACCTTTTTTTCCTGGGAACAGGCTTCGGTTGATGATATGGATGCTACGAGAATGTGACTCGTCGATTTGTATTGACATGAATTCCGGCATTATTGTTATCGTTCCATGGAATGATTGTCAACTGTGTAAAATACTGGCTCCGCCATCGGGAGAAAGCCCATGATGACTCCGGAACAATATGAAGACAGCCTGCGCCGGTTGAAACTGGTCGTTTATATGTTCGGCAAACGCGTCGATTCCCCCGTCGACCATCCCATCATCCGGCCGTCCATGAATGCCGTGGCCAAGACATACGCCATGGCCCAGCATCCGGAATGCCGGGAAATCATGACCGCGCGTTCCCATATCAGCGGCAACAGGATCAACCGTTTCACCCATATCCATCAGAGCGTGGACGACCTGGTGAAAAAAACCAAAATGGGCCGGCTCTTGGGGGCCCACACCGGCTGCTGTTTCCAGCGCTGTGTCGGCATGGATGCCCTGAATGCCCTGTCCATCGTCACCTATGACATCGACGCCCGCCATGGAACCTCCTATTATCAACGGTTTCTGAAATACCTGGCCCATGTCCAGGAAAAGGACCTCACCTGCGACGGCGCCATGACCGACCCCAAGGGCGATCGCTCCCTGCCGCCCCATCAGCAGCCGGACCCGGATATGTACCTGCACATAGCGGCGGAACGCAAAGACGGGATCGTGGTGCGGGGCGCCAAGGCCCACCAGACAGGCGCGGTGAATTCCCACGAGATCATCGTCATGCCCACCGTCGCCATGCGGGCCGCGGACAGGGAGTATGCCGTGGCCTTTGCCCTGCCCAGTGACGCGGCCGGGATCACCTACATCATGGGAAGACAGTCCTGTGATACCCGAAAGTCGGAGGACAATCTTATGGACACCGGCAATGAGCGCTTCGGCGGCCATGAGGCCCTGGTGGTGTTCGATGAGGTGTTCGTTCCCTGGGAACGGGTGTTCATGTGTCGGGAGCATGAATTCGCCGGCCCCCTGGTGGAAAAGTTCGCTTCCTACCACCGCCAGAGTTACGCCTGCAAGGTCGGCGTGGGCGATGTGCTCATCGGCGCGGCCCAGACCATCGCGGAGTACAACGGCATCCAGAACGCGTCCCATATCAAGGACAAACTCATCGAGATGAACCATCTAAACGAGACCCTCTTCTGCGGTTCCCTGTCCTGCGCGGCCGAGGGTCGAAGGGAACCTTCCGGAACCTATTGTGTCGACACCCTCCTGGCCAATGTGGCCAAACAAAATGTCACCCGGTTTCCCTACGAAATTGCACGTCTGGCCCAGGACATTGCCGGCGGGCTAATGGTCACCCTGCCGGCGGCGGCGGATTTCACCGCCCCGGAAATCGGAAAATGGTTGGAAAAATACTACAAGGGACGTCCGGGAACCACCACGGAAAACCGATGCCGGATCCTGCGCCTGATCGAGAACCTGACCCTCGGCACCGCGGCCGTGGGTTATCTGACCGAATCCATGCATGGCGCCGGTTCGCCCCAGGCCCAGCGGATCATGATCTCCCGCCAGGTGGACATGCGGGGCAAACAACAACTGGCCAAACAATTATGCGGCATTCATGAGGAATAACCGAAACCCCGAACCGGCGGGCGCCGGATGGCAGTACGAATTGAAGTTGATGAATACGGCGGCGGCCACCGGCTATTTCGCCTGCGAGCCCCTCGAAGAACCCACGGATGACGAGGCCATCGCTTATCTGCGGGTCTGCCCCAACGATGAATTCATGCGGCGCTACCTGATCCGTCGCTTGAATACCCTGGGGGCGGAACGTATGGAGGCCCTGATCCGACAAACGCCGGACACGGATACGTTTCTGCTGGCGGTTCTGTATGAAACCTGCCTGTTCACCGGGGCGTTCCAACCCTTTCTTCCCGCCTTCGGGCGGCTCGATCTCCGGCGGCTCGCGGATCAAAGCCCGTTGCCCTACCTGAGATCCCTGGCATCCCCGCGTCATCGGCTCCACCGGGAATGGTCGCTTCGGGCCGCGGCGAATATCCTGAGACAGGAACCGGTCTTCTGGCGGGAAACTCCTGAAACGGAATTTCCCTATTCTCCGGGGGAACTGGCAGCGGTTCCGGAGGAGACCCTTTCGCTTGAAGGATTTGTCGCCGCCAGGAACCCCGAAGCGGCCGGGAAACCCTACCGGGCCCGCACCCCAGCGGAGACCGCCGGAAAGGCCCTTGAAAAACTGGAAGCCGCCGGAATCCTGGCGGACATCGAAAAAAGACACCAGTCGTCGCTAAGTCCCATCGGCCTGCTGCGGCAATGGCGCATGAATGTCAGGATTGCGGAAGGACGCCATAATATCCGCCTGGGAGGCTTGCAGACCGCTTACGGCCGGGGATTCGATCTCGAAAGCGCCCGGGCTTCCTATGCCATGGAGATCGTCGAGCGCTATTCCGCCTTTGCCGGGGTTCATGGGGGAAAACTGACGGGGTACCGTAAAGAACACGCCCTGACGTTCGGACGCCTGTCGGATTTGCGGGGAGGAGCAACCGAACCGCTGGATCCCAATCATCTGCTCCTGGAGGCGCCATATGAAAACGAGCCCCTGTACTGGATCCGGGGGGAGCTGAAAAGCGAACGCGGCGAACGGGACGTCCTGGTGCCGGTCCAGGCGGTTGCACTTTTCTCCAATCTGGACGAAGTCGCCCTTTTTTCCGGCAGAGGTTCCACCGGCCTGGCCGCGGGCAATACCATGGAGGAAGCCAAGGTCGCGGGCCTGCTGGAAATGGTGGAGCGCTACAGCGAGGCGGTCATGCCGTTCCAGGTACGGCAATGTTTTACGCTGGAAAGCCGGGATGAGGCCCTGGCCGGATTGCTGGGAGCCTATGCCCAGGCCGGTATTCAAGTGCAGTTCCAGGACCTCACCACTGCCATGGGGATCCCCTGCTGCAAATGCTTTGTGCGCGGGTTGAACGGGGATATCGTCAAGGGCACCGGCGCTCATCTGAATGCGCGGCGGGCCTTGCTGTCCGCCATGACGGAAACCCCGTTCCCTTTCCCCCACGGCGGGCCTTCCGGTCCAAGCTATAGCGGATTGTTCCGGGTGCCGTTTGAAAACCTGCCGGATTACAGCAGCGGCGACGCCGGTAACGATCTGGCGCTGCTGGAAACCGTGTTGATCCGGAACGGATTTGAAGTCGTTTATGTGGATCTCTCGCGTTCCGACATGGATTTCCCGGTGGTCCGGGCCCTTGTGCCGGCCATGGAGATCAACGGCGACCTGGATCGTTTCACCCGGGTCCATCCGAATTTTATCCGCAACTATCGCAGGGCGGCGGGAGGGTGACCCGTGGGATCGTTTCGCCTGGTAACCGGCAACCGGCTGGAAAACCTGTCCGCGGCCCTGGCCGGGGTGTTGAAAACGCCCCTTTCCTCCCCCCTGACCACCGAGGTCATAGTGGTGCAGAGTTCGGGCATGGCCCGCTGGATCTCCATGGAGATCGCCCGTCAGACGGGAATTTGCGCCAATATCCGTTTTGTATATCCCAATGAATTCATCACCGAATTGTTCAGCGGGCTGGTCACGGAAGGGCAGGGGGCCACGATGTTCGATCCGGAAATCCTGACCTGGCGGATTTTGAAAAGAATGCCCGGGCTGGCGGCCCATTCCGGTTTCGGGCCCTTGCGCCGCTATGTCGGTGATGACGGTCAGGGCTTGAAAGCCTTTCAGCTTTCGTCCCGCATCGCGGATCTGTTCGATCAGTATGCCCTGTATCGACCGGAAATGATTTTCCGCTGGGAAAAAGGCGAAGAGGATCACTGGCAGGCGGTCTTATGGCGCTCCCTGTCGCAAGAGGCCCGGAACCTTCACCGTCCGGCCTTGCTGAAACGGTTTCATGAAATTGTGGGGGCAAAAGCCGCTCCGGATGACCGGCTGCCGTCCCGGGTGTCGGTGTTCGGCATATCGGCCTTGCCGCGGTTTCATGTGGAGGCGCTGACGGCCGTCGCGCAGGTGGCGGATGTGTACCTGTTCGTGATGAATCCCTGCTCGGAATACTGGGGTGATCTGCCCGGCGAGCGGGAAATCCGCCGGGGAGTGGCGGAAATCTCGGCCCGCGGCATGGATCGCGACTGGTTTCATCTGGAACCGGAAAACCGGCTTTTGTCCGGCCTGGGAACAGTGGGCCGGGATTTCCTCGAATTGCTCCAGTCCGGCGACCTCGAACAGGAAGAGGTGTTCGAAGATCCGGGCATGGATTCCCTGCTGCACTGCATCCAATCCGATATCCTGCATCTGCGTGGTCCATCCCTGGATGCAACCGCCGTCAAACGACGGATCGACCCGGATGACCGCTCGGTGAGTCTGCATGCCTGCCACAGCCCCATGCGGGAAGTCGAGGTTCTGCGCGATCATCTGCTGGACTGGTTCGAGCACGATCCCGGCCTGGAACCGGGAGACATCCTGGTAATGGCAACGGATATCGAAAGATACGCTCCGTATATCCAGGCGGTCATGGATACCCCCGAGGAGGAGGGCCGCCGGATTCCCTACAGTATCGCCGACCGCAATCTCCAGTCGGAGAGCCGGGTGGTCCGGATGTTTCTGTCCGTTCTCGACCTGCTCAACGGCCGTTTCGGTCTGGGGCAGGTGACGGCCGTTCTGGAATTCCCGCCGATCCGCAAACGGTTCGGGCTTTCGGAAACGGATTGCGAAAGGATTCAGAAATGGTGCACGGATACCAACATCCGCTGGGGGCTGGACGGCTCCCAGCGGGCCGGCTTGGGTCTCCCGGACATCATGGACAATACCTGGGCCCACGGATTGGAGCGGATGCTGCTGGGCTACGCCATGTCCGGAGGGGACCGCCAGTTGTTCGCCGGACGGTTGCCCTATGATTCCATCGAGGGGGAACCTTCCCTGGCCCTGGGAAAACTGGCTGAATTCATCACGGTGCTGACCCGGGCGGTCCGCGATTTTCTGGTGCCCGCTCCGCTGACCCAGCGCTCAGGGGAACTGCTGGAGTTCCTGGATCGGCTTTTTATTGCGGACGAAGACACGGAGACCGAAATCCAGAGTCTCCGGGATCATCTGCTCCGCCTGGGTGAAATCCAAGAACTGGCGGGGTTTGACCGCCCGGTGGGACTCGCGGTGATTCGGGAACATCTCGCGGAGCGGTTCCAGCGGAAAGGGTTCGGTTTCGGTTTTATCACCGGCGGCGTGACTTTTTGTGCCATGGTGCCCATGCGCAGCATTCCCTTCAAGATCATCTGCCTGTTGGGGATGGACAACGACGCCTACCCCCGGGAAAGCGGCCGGATCGGATTCGATCTGATGGCCCAGCAGCCCCGGCGGGGGGACCGCTCCCGCAGGCTGGACGATCAGTATATGTTTCTGGAGGCACTGGTCTCGGCCCGCGACCGTTTGTATGTCAGCTATGTGGGCCAGAGCGTCCGCGACAACAGCCTTTCGCCGCCGTCGGTGCTGGTGAGCGACCTTCTGGATTACATCGACGGCGGTTTCTGTTTGCCGGACGGCGGATCACCGCTTCCCCGCCTGCATACTTTCCAGCGCCTCCAGCCTTTCAGTCCGGCCTATTTCACCGCTTCACGGGAGCCGGACGGAAGCACGGCCGGAGGCGGCCTGTTCAGTTATTCCACGGAAAACCGTGACGCGGCGGTTTTGCTGCTGTCCCAACGGCGGTCCCGGCCGCCTTTCTGGACCGGGGAGTTTCCTGAAGCGCGGGAAGAACCTGGGATCGTGGAACTGGACGACCTGGTGCGTTTTTTTTCCCATCCGGCCCGGTATTTCATGCAACGAGCCCTGGGTATTTTTTATGAAACGGACGAACCGGTTCCGGACGAACGCGAGCCCTTCGACATCGTCGGACTCTCCCGGTATTCCCTGGACCGCAGTCTCCTTGCGAATGCCCTGGCGGGAGGGACGGCGGCGGAAATCAAGGGGCCGGTCCGGGCCTCCGGTGCGCTCCCGCATGCCGTCGCGGGCGACTGCCTGTTCGAAAAACTGGCCCATGAAGCGGACTGGTTCGCCCGGATCGTCCGGGACAGCACGGCGAAGGCCCTGCTTCCGCCCCTGGATGTTTTTCTGGAAATATCCGGCTTCCGTCTCATCGGCAGCATCGGGACGATTCATGCCGACGCCATGGTCCGGTACCGCTATGCCCGGATCAAATCCATCGACCAGATCTCCGCCTGGATCCATCATCTGGTCTTGAACAGTTTGTCCCCAGCCAATTACCCGCGGGAAACCGTACTGGTGGCGCTTCAGGATGAGTCCCGCTCCCGGAGTCAGGTTGCCAGGCGACGTTTTTCACCGCCCGCGCATTGCCGTGAAACCCTGTTGGAACTGCTGACGGCCTATGGCCAGGGCCTTTCCCGGCCCTTGCCTTTCTTTCCGCGCACCTCCATGGCGTACATGGTTTCGCTGCGTTCCCGCGGCCGAAGTCCCGACGAGGCCCTTGAGGCCGCGCGAAAAAGCTGGGAGGGAGGACTCCATGCGCCGGGCGAAGGCAACGACCCCTATTACCGGCGCTGCTTTGCCGACAGAGACATCCTGGACCGGGAGTTTGCCGAAACGGCTGAACGCCTCCTGGGACCGGTCATCGATCATATGGTGGAAACAACCGGCGATGAAGACATTTGACGTTTTCGACAGCCCGCTCCAGGGCGCGGTTCTCATCGAGGCCGGCGCCGGAACTGGGAAAACCCACACCATCACCGGCTGTTATGTCCGGCTGGTGACGGAAAAAAGACTGCCGGTGGAGCAAATCCTGGTGGTGACGTTCACCGAGGCCGCCACGGCCGAACTCAAGGGCCGCATCCGGGAGCGGTTGCGGGAGGCTGCCGCGGTGTTGCGCGGCGGCCGCGCCCGGGACCGCTTCATGGGGAAACTGGCGGAACGCTTCCAGGGTGACACCCTGGCCTTGCAAAGCCTGGAAACCGCTCTGCGCTCCTTTGACCGGGCGGCCATTTTCACCATCCACGGTTTTTGCCTGCGCATGCTCGGTGAGCATGCTTTTGAGAGCGGTTTTTTGTTCAACGCGGAACTGTCCACGGACCAGGAACCACTGCAGCGGGAGATCGCCGAGGATTATTGGCGCCGCATGGTGTATGCCGGTTCGCGGCTTTTCGTCAATTATCTGCTGAACCGCGGCATGACGCCGGACACACTGCGGCAGCCCCTGGCCAGGTATGGGATCCATCCCCGGCTGCGGATTGTTCCCCGGGTCGAGCCGCCGGATACCGAAACCGCGGAAAAGGAATTCCAGACGGCCCTTGGAGCCGCCCTGGCCGTATGGAAAGCGGAACGCGGTCTGCTCACGGAGATCCTGCTCACCGATGAAAGCCTGAACCGCAGAACGTATTCTCCGGCCAGGACGAAACTTTTGATCCGCCGGATGGATGAAATGACGCTGACCGACGTCCATGGGCCGGATCTATTTCCCGACGCGGAACGCCTTACCCGGGCGGCCATCGTCGCCGGCACGAAGAAAAACCAGTCTCCGCCCTCCCATCCCTTTTTCGACCGATGGGAGCGTCTGCTGGAATGCCGGGAAGAACTGTCGGAGCTGTTCCGTCAGCGCCTGATCAAACTGAAAACCGGCCTGCTGGACTATCTGCGCACCGAGGTCGCGCGCCGGAACCGCGAAAAAAACGTACGCGGTTTCGATGACCTGCTGACCCAGCTCCATCAGGCCCTGGATGCGGATACCGGAGCCGACCTGGCCGCGGCTGTCCGGAGAAATTTCAAGGCAGCCCTGATCGACGAATTCCAGGATACGGATCTGATCCAGTACGACATTTTTTACCGGATTTTCCACCATCCGGAAGGTCTCCTGTTCCTGATCGGCGATCCCAAACAGGCCATTTACGGATTCCGGGGCGCGGACATCTTCGCCTATCTCGAGGCGGCGGGCAAGGTCGGCGCCCGCTTCACCCTGAAGGAAAACTGGCGTTCCCATCCGGATCTGATCCAGGCCCTGAACCTTCTGTTCCGGAGGACTTCACGGCCCTTTGTTTTTGAAGAGATCGTCTATGAACCGGCCGCCGCGCCGGCGGACAAAACGGAATACGAGCGCTTGCTGGAAAACGGGCAACCCCCGATTCCCTTCCGTCTCTGGTTCCTGGGGTCGGGGGAGGACCAAAAACCCTTGTCCAAGGCCGTTGTGCGGGAAAGAATCGTCAGGAGTGTGGCCGGGGAAATCGCGCGACTCCTGGCGCTTTCAAGGCAGGGTCTTGCCGCCATCGGCAACCGGCCGCTGGAACCGGGGGATGTGGCGGTTCTGGTGCGCCGCAACCAGGAAGCCGACTTGCTGCGCCAGGCCCTTGCCGCGTTCCACATTCCGGCCGTGGTTCATGGAAGCGGTGATATTTTTCAGACCGGGGAAGCCTTTGAGATGGAGCTGCTGTTGCGCGGCATTCTGTATCCGGAGAATGTCGGCGCGCTGAAAGCCGCCATGGTCACCGATCTTATCGGTATTTCCGGCGATGAACTCATGCAACTGGAAGGCCGGGAGGAGCTATTGGAATCCCGGACGGCGGTTTTCCGGGACTATCATGACTGGTGGCGCCGGGAAGGGTTTATCCGCATGTTCCGCCGTCTCATGCGCAGGGAAAACATGCTTCTCCGCTTGATGGCGTTTCCGGACGGTGAACGCCGGGTCACCAACGTGGCCCAGCTGACCGAACTGCTGCACCAGGAAAGCCGGCTGGAAAAAAACGGTATGGAAGGACTGCTCCAATGGCTTGCCCGCAGGCGCACCGGGGAGCAGGTGGAAATGGAGGAACGGCAGCTGCGGCTGGAGACCGACGCGGGTGCCGTCCAGCTGATCACCATGCACAAAAGCAAGGGGCTTGAATTCCCGGTGGTGTTCTGCCCCTTTACCTGGGACGGATCCCGGCTGGGGAACCGGACGGAGGCCTTTGCCTTTCATGCCGGCGACGGCAGCGGCGAGCTGGTTCTGGAGCTGGGGTCACCGGATGCGGATGGTAACCGCCTGGCGGCGGAGCGGGAGCTGCTGGCGGAAAATCTGCGGCTTTTCTATGTGGCCCTGACCCGGGCGCGCAGCCGTTGTTATCTGGTCTGGGGTCATTTCAGCGAAGCGGAAACCTCGGCGCCGGCCTATGTGCTTCATCCCCGGACCGACCCGGGAGATCCCGGGAAGGTGACGGGATTTTCCGACTGGAAGGCAGCCGGGACATCGGCGGCCCTCTACCGGGAACTCGAAGAACTGGTCCGGGAGGCCCCGGAAATCATCCGCCTGGAAATCATGCCCGAGAAACGGATGGAAACGCCGTTGCCCCTGGAGGCGGATGTCCCGGCCATGGCCTGCCGCCCGTTCACCCGCGGAATCGAGCGGACCTTCCGGATCGCCAGTTTCTCCTCCTTCGTCCATCGCCATCCCCTTGCCGGCGAGCTGGCCGACCGGGACGCCCTCGCCAAGGATTCGCCGCCGGAAGCAAGGGATTTCAGCGCCGGGTCGACGGATGGAAAAGACATCTTCTCCTTTCCCCGGGGCGCCAAACCCGGCACCTGTCTGCACGCTGTTTTCGAGGAAATCGATTTCACGGAACCGGATTCCAAACGAATCCGGGAAGTGGTGGCTGACAAATTACGGCTCCATCGTTTCGATCCTTCCTATGAACCGGCTGTCACCGCCATGGTCCGGAAGGTGCTGTCCGTTCCCCTGGAGCCAGGAGAGACGGATCTGCGCCTGGAACTCATCGACAACCGCCAGCGTCTCAACGAAATGGAATTCTATTTTCCGTTGACGTCGTTCCGGCCCCGGGATCTCCAGCGGATTTTCCGGTCCCGCGCCCACGGCCGGTTTTCCCCAGGCGCCCTCGATCTTCTGGGACGATTGGAGGCGACTGAACTCCGGGGATACATGAAGGGGTTCATCGATCTGGTATTCCGACACCGGGAGCGGTATTACATCGTGGACTGGAAGTCGAATCACCTGGGCCATGGGCCGGAGGAATATCATCCCGGTCGGCTTGCCCGGATCATGGAGGAAGAACTTTATTTCCTCCAGTATCACATTTATACCGTGGCCCTGAACCGGTATCTGCGTTCCCGCCTGCCGGGATTCGATTTCGGCGCGCATTTCGGTGGCGTGTTTTATCTTTTTTTGCGCGGCGTGGAACCGCGAAAAAGCCCTCATCTGGGTGTATACCGGGACAAACCGGATGAAACCCTGATCCGGGAGTTGACGGATTTCCTGACGGGCGGATCGGGATGACGGCACGCAGTGGATGGACCGGACCATGGGTTTCCCGGAGGATTCCCGGAAGAAAAGGAAACAGGAGATGCCGGAAAAACGACTGATGGAACGATTCCGGGAAACCGGGGGGTTCAGCGACCTGGATCTGCATTTCGCCCGGCTGCTCACGCGGTTGGACGGCCGAGGGGAGACCGCGGTTTTCCTGGCCGCGGCCCTGACGAGCAGGCAGAATCGCGCCGGACATGTCTACACCGATCTGGAGACCATCGGCGGCGCCATTGCCGGACTGGATCAGAGCCGGGAATACCTGGCCTGTCCGCCGCTGGAGCAGTGGCGCCGGGTGTTGGAAACCAGCCCGGTGGTGGGCCGGCCCGGCGAATTCAAACCCCTGATCCTGGACCGCGGCCGAAGGTTGTATCTCCACCGGTATTTTCAGTATCAGGAAAGCCTTGCCGCCGGTTTGCGGCGCCGGATGAAGGCGTCGGTTCAGGTGGACGGGGGAAGGTTACGGGAAATCCTGGAGCGCCTTTTTCCGCCGGGATCTTCGCCGGACGGCTGCGACTGGCAGAAAACCGCCGCCGCCGTGGCGGCCTGCAAGCAATTCTGCGTGATATCCGGCGGACCCGGAACCGGGAAAACCACCACCATCG
Organism: Thermodesulfobacteriota bacterium; assembly: GCA_049320885.1. Lineage (GTDB taxonomy): Bacteria > Desulfobacterota > Desulfobacteria > Desulfobacterales > SURF-7 > DYJD01. The sequence goes on from JBMORA010000029.1 coordinate 29,541, forward strand.
CGCGAATCATGGCCCTGCTGCTAGAGCTTGAACCGGCCGGGTCCCTGCGCATCGCCCTGGCGGCGCCCACCGGCAAGGCCGCCGACCGGATGCGGACGGCCATTCGTCAGGCCAAGGTTTCTTTGGACTGCGCCGCCGATATCCGCCGGCAAATCCCCGAGGAGGCCGCCACCATTCACCGTCTTCTGGGAGGCATCGCGGATTCCCCCTATTTCCGTCATCATGCCGGACGGTTGCTGCCGTTTTCCCTGGTGGTGGTGGACGAGGCTTCCATGGTGGACCTGGCCCTGATGGCCAAACTGGTTCAGGCCCTGTCCGAAAACGCGCGCCTGATCCTGGTGGGTGACCACCATCAGCTGGCCTCGGTGGAGGCGGGGGCGGTGCTGGGTGACCTGAGCGGTTCCCTCGACGGCAATCGTTTTTCAAAAGAATTCGATTTGTTTCTGAAAGAAACCGCCGGTTGCGACATCCCCGGATCGGCCGTCGGCGAATCCGGCCCAGGCCCGGGCGACTGCCTGGTCCGGCTCCAGCACAATTACCGGTTTTCCAGCCGGGCCGGGCTGGGCGGGATCAGCCGGGCCGTGCAGCGGGGAGACGGCCGGAAGGCCCTTGAATTGTTCACCGCAGAGGGAAAAGACGGCTCCGTTTCCTGGGTTCGGCTGCCGGCCACCGGCGCCCTGGAGCAGGCCCTCGGACCGATGATTCTTGAAGCCTTCGCTCCGGCGCTGGCCTGCCATGAGCCCCTGGAAGCCCTGGGGCAGTTGAACCGTTTTCGCCTGTTATGCGCCTTCCGGGAAGGGCCCTACGGAGTGGCTGTTATGAATCGTCTCAGTGAAACCATCCTGGCCAGGGCCGGGCTGATTTCTCCAAGGGACGGCTGGTATGCTGGCAGACCGGTGATGATTTCGGCCAACGATTATACCCTGGGGCTGTTCAACGGCGACAGCGGCATCGCCCTGTCGGACCCGATGGTTGAAAACCGACTGCGGGTATTTTTTCAGCGGTCCGACGGTTCGCTGCAAAAAGTCCATCCGGCCCGGATCGGCCCCCATGAAACCGCCTTCGCCGTCACGGTTCACAAAAGTCAGGGTTCCGAATTCGACCGGGTGGCCCTGATTCTGCCGGCCCACGATTCTCCGCTGCTGACCCGCGAACTGATCTATACCGGTCTCACCCGGGCCCGCAGCCATGCCTCCGTCTGGGCGGATGAAACCGTATTTCGGGCGGCCGTGGAAAGGCGCGTCGAACGGTTTTCCGGCCTGGGAGAACTGCTGGGTTCGGGATGATATCCCGAACTTTTCGCTTGATTTTATTCCATTCAAGGGTATAATTTCAAGCAATCGGCCTGCATTTCTTGGATATTCATAAAGCCGCGGATTCGGGAGTACTCGTTTCGAAGCGGCGAATGTTTTTTCCCTTTGTCCAATACCCACATTCGGCAACGCGACCCGATACCGTAAACCCTTTACACCACAGAGGAGGCTCCAGATGAAGATCAGTCGTTCGGTCATGGTCCTTGCAGTTGGAATTCTGATGGCGATCCCGGTGCTGCCGGCCGCCGCTGAACAGACCGTCACCCTGGGAACCCTGGACTGGGAACCGTATATCGGCCAGAAGCTGGAAAATCAGGGCTGGGTGGCCGAGGTTGTCCGGGAAGCATTCAAACGCTCGGGATATGCCGTCCAGTTTCAATTCAAACCCTGGGCCCGGGTGACATTTGAAGCCCAGAAAGGTGAAACGGACGGATATTTTCCGGAGTATTTTTCCGAAGACTTGAAAAAGGATTTCGTCCTGTCCGCGCCGTTTGCCGGCGGCCCCCTCGGTTTTTTCAAACGCCGGGGCGAAGCCGTCACCTATACCAGACTGGAGGATTTAAAGCCGTATAAAATCGGCGTGGTTCGGGGATATGTGAATACGGCGGAATTCGATGGCGCTGCCTATCTGAAAAAAGAAGAGGCCAAGGACGATGTAACCAACATCAAAAAGCTGCTGGCCAAACGCCTGGATTTGATTGTGGCGGATAAATACGTGGGCCTCTACCTGCTGAAGCAGGAAATGCCGGATAAGGCGGACAGTATGGAATTTATTGAACCGGCTCTTGAACAAAAAGATTTATATGTTTGTATTACGAAGAAAAATCCAGACCACGAAAAGCTCATTCAGGCTTTCAACGACGGCCTTGCCAAGATCAAGGCGGACGGCACCCTGGATGGGATTATGAAACGCCACGGTTTTTAAGCGTGGCGTCCGAACAGGGAGATGCAGCGCGGGCAGTTGGCCCGGACTGAAAAAACAGCGGCCCCTTGCCCGCGCCTTCATCCATGGTTATCGTAATCCAGACTCGCAGTAACCGGGCAACCCCATACGGTTTCAAAAGGAATCCATGCATGCAGGCAAATACCCCCGCGGTGGATCATCTGCAGAAGATCTTGCTGGAAGTCAGGGCCGGAGGTGATCCGGAAACCCCGGCTCCAACGGGAACTCAGGTAGAATTTGTTTTCGGCGTGGGCAGCTGCGGCTTGGCGCCCATCGAATCCAGCCTTCAGGGAAGAAAGGCGGGCGACGAACTGGACTTCCGGCTTCTTCGGGAGGAAATCCGTCCGTTCCTGGGGCATCTTTTCCCGGTGTTCGCCCAGCTGCCATTGACCGCGGAGACCCTCCATCTCTCCATCCGGATCGAGTCCGTCCGCCCGGCCGGGGATCGCGAAATCGTCAAAGCCCTGGCGGGCAACACCGCCTGCGGCGACGGTTGTGATTGCGGCTGCGGCCATTAGCCGTTCCGGTCATTCCCGCCTTTCCTGGTCCATTCCTTCCGCAATTCATCTTTTTCATATCCATCACCCCGAAATCGGTTCGGATTTTGGTTGCAAATATCAGCGTGGAAGGTAAATAGGAAAGGATGATACCGACGCCGGGACGTCCGGGAAGGGTCTGTCGGATCGTTCGGATCGTGCGGCATTACCGAAAGGAAGGCTTGATGTACCATCACTATTTCGGATTGAAGGAACGGCCGTTCAAACTCGTGCCCAACCCGGCGTACCTGTATTTAAGCAAAAGCCACGAGGAGGCGCTGGGGCACTTGAACTATGCTGTCCAGCACGGCGATGGTTTCGTGGAAATCACCGGCGAGGCCGGCACGGGTAAGACCACCGTCTGCCGGATGTTTCTGGAAAACCTGGATGAACGGACGGAGGCGGCCTACATTTTCAATCCCAAACTGGATTCGCTGCAGCTTCTCAAGGCCGTCACCACGGAACTCGGCATGGGGGCGGATGCGGACAACATCAAGGAGTTGATCGATGTCCTGAATGCCTATCTGATGGAATGCAAGACCCAGGGGAAAAATGTCCTGCTCGTGATCGACGAGGCTCAGAATCTGGACAAGGACGTGCTGGAGCAGTTGCGCCTGCTGTCCAATCTGGAAATGAACGCGGCCAAGCTGATCCAGATCATCCTCGTCGGGCAGCCGGAACTGACGGAAACTCTTGATTCCTACGAACTCCGGCAGCTATCCCAGCGGATCACTCTGCGGTGCCGGCTCCTGCCCTTGACCCGGAAAGAAACCGGGGAGTACATCCGCCACCGGTTGAATATCGCCGCCCATGGTCCCAGGGTCAAGTTCACCGGACCGGCCATCCGGGCCATCTACCGCTATTCCCGGGGTATCCCCCGGCTGATCAGCATTGTCTGCGACCGGGCCTTGCTCACGGCCTACACCATGGAAAAACGCGTCGTCAGCCGCGGCATTGTTCGGAGCGCCATCGAAGAAATCAAGGGGAGGGGACAGCGACCGCCGGTCGCCGGTTGGAAGCCGGTCCTGTTGTTCGGCGCTTTGTGCCTGGTCCTGGTATCCCTGGTCCTGTCACAACCGGGGTTTTTCCCCGCAATGCCTGCCTGGATTCATCCCCGGCAAGGCGCTTCCGCACCTGTTTCGTCGCCCAACACTTCGGGGGTTCCTCTCCGGGATGGGGACGCAAATGGATTCAAACAGGCCACCGTCCGGTCAAGGCCGGCCGACAAAGGGCTAGGGCTGCCGGCTTCCCACCAGACGCCGCCGGAACCAGGGGAACGCCTGGATTCACAACCTGCTCTGAATCATGGAATCGGCAGAGCCGCGGTGTTCGCCGGTTTCGGCGCCGCGGAAACGATCCCGGCGCCGGAGATTTCGTTGCCGGAACTGCAGGCCATCCTGCGGCGGCTTTCCGCGCGTGCTTCCCGCCGGTCGGCCATTGCCGGGGTTATCGGGCGCTGGAGCCGTACCGCCGAAATAACGCACTATCTCGACTCGGTGGAAGATGATCGGGAGTTCTTTACGCTGGCGGCCAAGCAGAACGGCCTGACGACCGTACGCATGAAAACGGATCTGGCGGCCCTGTATCGGATCAATCTGCCGGTGGTCCTGGAACTGCGCCCGGAAGGAGAAATGACGCCCCGGTATCTCGGAGTGACCCGGGGTTACGGAAACCGGCTGGTCATTATGCTCGACACGGGTCCGGTGGCGGTGGCAGCGGCTGATCTCGCCGGCTTCTGGACGGGCGTGGCGGTGATCCCCTGGAAGAATTTTTACAATTACGCCGGGTTGATTCCCATCAACGCTCCCCAGGATACGATTCGGACTTTCAAGATGCATCTGAAGGAAATCGGCCATGCGGAGGATGACCTGGAGCCGGTTTATACCGACACCACCCGGCAACTGGTGACAAAAATCCAGAAGGAACAAGGCCTGACAGAGGATGGGGTCGCCGGTCCCCTGACCTACATCGCCCTTTACAATGCCACGCCTTCCCTTCCGATGCCCCATTTATGGGAAGAAACAGGCGGATCCCGGAGGTTCGAGGATATGAACCCGGATCGGGGAATGGAGCCGCCGGAGAGAAGGTGACCGGTTTGTCTGCAAAGGATTGGATACCGTGAGCGTAATATTGAAAGCACTGAAAAAACTGGAAACGGACAACGACGGGAAGGGCGGGGCACATCCCTGGCCGGACCCTGTCCAGGCCAGAAGAAAGGAAATCCGGTTGAGCAGGCGTCATTTGTGGTGGCTGCCGGCCCTGTTTGCCCTTTCCGCCGGAGCATTTTTTCTCCTGGGACGCTGGGAAGTCGGTCCCCAGGGGCATCCACCGCCGGCCCCGGATTCCGTGAAAAACAACATGCCCGGTCCTATGGAAACAAGGAATCTTTCAGCCGGTCCCGAACCTGTTTTCCCCCAGGCGCCCCCATCGGCAAGGCCACTGGTTTCTCCTGGAACCGGACCGTCGCCGACCATGGTTTTGGAGTCGCCGGCGCGCGAGCCCGCGCCCCCGGCCATGGAAAAAACACGGCTGTTGGAAATGGCCGCTGAACCGGCAACAACGCCGGTGCGGCCGCAGTCGGCCAAGCCGGACCAGCAGACGCCCCGGGTGGACGACCGGCGCATCACCCTGCAGGCCATCGCCTGGTCGGAAGATCCCGCGCGACGATTCGCCGTGGTCAACGAGCGCATCGCCCGGGAGCAGCAGACCATCGACGGCATCACCCTGGTGCGCATCGAGAAGAACGGGATTTGTTTTCGCGAGGGGGGCAAGGAATGGATTCAGCCCTTTTACGGACGGCAGCAATAACCCGTTGCTCCCCTGCCGTTACAGGATCTGGCTGAGAAACAGCTTGGTCCGGTCGTGGGTGGGATTGGTGAAAAAATGTTCGGGGGTCCCCTCCTCCATGATGGCTCCCTGGTCCATGAAGATCACCCGGTCGGCCACTTCGCGGGCAAAGCCCATCTCATGGGTGACCACCACCATGGTCATTCCTTCCTTGGCCAGGGTTTTCATGACATCCAGCACTTCGCCGATCATTTCCGGGTCCAGGGCCGAGGTCGGCTCGTCAAACAGCATGATCTTGGGATCCATGGCAAGGGCCCGGGCAATGGCCACCCGCTGCTGCTGGCCGCCGGAAAGCTGGTCCGGAAACACGTTGGCCTTGTCCGCAATGCCCACTTTCTGCAGCAGGGACATGGCTTTTTGGTCCGCCTCCGCTTTCGAGCGCTTGCGTACAACCCGCTGGGCCAGGGTGATGTTGGCCATGACGCATTTATGGGGAAACAGGTTGAAGGACTGAAAGACCATGCCAACTTCGGCCCGGACGGCGTTGATGTTGGTCTTGGGATCCAGAATGTCGATGCCGTCGATGATGATGTGCCCCCTGTCCGCGGTCTCCAGTTGATTCAGGCAACGCAGCAGGGTGCTTTTGCCGGAACCGGAGGGGCCGATGACAACCACCACTTCGCCGGCCTGGATCTGGCAGGAGACATTGACCAGGGCATTGACCCGATGGGGCACCATAAACGTCTTGTAGAGGTTGCGGACTTCAATCACTGGTTGAGCATTCTCCTCTCAATATATTGTAAAAACATGGATAATGAAAAAGTGAGCACCAGGTAGAGCAGGGCGCAGACAAACCACATTTCAAAGGCCTGGAAATTGGTGGTGGTGATTTCGCGGGTGGCTTTGGAAAGTTCCCGGATGGAGATGATGCCGAGGAGCGATGAATCCTTGATCAGGCTGATGAATTGGCCGGCCAGGGGCGGGATGATCCTTCTGAAGGCCTGGGGCAGAATGATATGAATCATGCTTTGCACATAGGTCATGCCAAGGGACCGGGAGGCCTCGCTCTGCCCCCTGTGAATGGATTGAATGCCGGCCCGGACGATTTCCGCGACATAGGCGCCCACAAAACTCGCCAGGGAGGCAACGCCGTACCATAAGGGTTCAATCTGCGAAAGCCCGTTGTTCGCGAGCAGGGTGTTGATCAAGGTGCCCAGCACAAAGTACCAGATGAAAATCTGCACCAGCAGCGGCGAACCCCGGATCAACTCAATATAGGCGATGGTGGTCCATCTCAGGGCCGGATTGTCCGATATCCTGGCCAGCCCGGCGAAAAGACCCAGGAGGATGCCGAAAATGATGGCGATGAAGCTGACTTTCAGGGTGATCCAAAGTCCCTGCATCAGAATCCCGGCCTTCCACTGGGAATGGGTGGCCAGCAGATCGCCGGGATACACCTGATCGCCTTTTTCAACCCGGAGGGAATCGTTCGGAGCCCGATGAATCACCGAGTTGCCGCCGGCACCGGTGACGCGGATGACGGTGCCTCCATCCACTTTCGTGATTTCCGAGACTTCTCCCTTGATTTCGGACTTGATGTCGATCTTATCGTGGAAGACAAAGTACTGGGGAATTTTATACCATCGCCAGACATAATCGATCTGGATGGTGGCGTAATACAGCATCCAGACGGCGGCGCCGACAATGCCGAAAAACAGAAGCACGGACAGAAGATAATTCCGGTCCTTTTTCCGTTTCAGTCGGTGCAACAGATTGGCTATTTGCAGCATACAGGTTCGTTCCGGCAGGTTCGGATCAGGCGGATCGGCCCGCCATCCACAGGGCCGATCCGCTGTCGGTTGCTGGTTTCCGCCCGTCAACGGGCAGGGGGACTGTCTCAAAAAGGCGTTGCCGCGTTTCCGTTTTCCGCCCTATTTGATGTTCTGGTACCAGTCCGTGCTGAGAATCCATTTGTTGTACAGGGCCTCGTAACGGCCGTCGTTTTTATACTGACGCAGGAAATTGTTCAGCCAATTCAGAAAATCCGGATCACCCTTGCGGATGGCCCAGGCCAAGGGCTCATAGGTGAAGGGCTCATCGAGAAAAATCAGTTTGTCGGCGCCTTGTTCGGCCATGAACACAACGCAGTTGGGTTTGTCATAGACATAGGCGTCGGCTTTTCCGGTTACAACTTCCAGCGCGGCCTCACTTTCGGTTTCAAAGGATTTGTAAGTGCAGTTGGGGATGTGTTTTTTCACCGCCTGTTCCCCGGTGGTGCCGAGCTTGGAGGTCACTATGAATTCAGGGGCGTTCAGATCCTTGTAGGATTTGACCTTGTCCTTGTTCCTGGGGTTCAAGAGGATGGTCTGACCGACGACAATGTAGGGATCGGCGAAATTGATTTTGAGATTGCGTTCCTGGGTGACGGTCATCCCGCTCATGATGATATCGAATTTGTCGGTGAGCAGGGCCGGAATGATGCCGTCCCAGGCGGTATTGACCGGCACAAATTTCACTCCCAGGGCCTTGGCCATCTCTTCGGCCATGTCGATGTCGAACCCCACGAATTGTCCCTTTTTATCGGCCATCTCGAACGGCATGTACCCCGCCTCGAAGCCCACCCGCAGTTCGCCGCGTTTCATGATGCCCTCGAGGGTTGACTGCATCACCATGTCCATACGGGCGGATGAACCGGATTGCTTGCTCAGGGCTTTTTCAACGGCCTTGTCAATGGCATCCTGGTCCAGCTGGGCCTTGTTCTGGTCCTGAACGCCGCAGCCCATGAACAGTGCGCAAATCAGCAAAAAAGAAACCGACAACCCCATCCGACGCAATTGTTTTTTCATTTACCCCTCCTTCGTGATCAACAGGTTATGCGTATCCAACGGCGAACGACCAACAGCATGTCCGGATTTTCAATATGACTTCCCCTCGTCCAGCAGTTCGCTGATCACCATGCGGATTCTGCAGACAGGGCAGAGAGGAATCTCTTCCTTGGGAAGATAAACAATTTCGGTTCGCTGGCATTTCGGGCATTTCACTTCAACCGGCTCGTCCTTGCGCATGGTAATTCCCTTTTTTAAGCGGTCCTCGTCCGCTGTGTTCATGGGCGGATGGTTTTTCCGGCCCCTGCCCCGAAATATCGGACAGCGGCTCTTCCCGGAAATCGATACGGCGAACAGTCCGTTAATAGAAGATCGGCCGCCCGAGGTCAAGTAAAATGCTTCATGATTCCATCTTGTTTCGGCGGGGGGCGGGCATTTCAGCGGCAAAAGGATTTTTTCCATGTTGATCTTAGGGATAATCCGGGATAGGGTTGCCCTACGGTATCCGGTTTCACTGATAAAACAGTTCAAAGGAGTTTGCGGCTCATGCGCTTTCAAAACGTAGCGGATGTTCAGGTCTGCCTGGCGGGAGCGAATTACATTGCTTCCCGGGAGGTGGCGACGGTTGTTTTTCTCGCGGAGGCGACCCGGAAACCCTTGCTGGTGGAGGGGCCAGCCGGTGTCGGCAAGACCGAACTCGCCAAGGCCGTGGCCCGGACCTTCAACCGAAAATTGATTCGGCTGCAATGTTATGAAGGCCTGGATGAAGCCAAGGCCCTCTATGAATGGGAATACGCCAAGCAGCTTTTATACACCCAGATCGTCAAGGAAAAAATCCAGGATGTGATCTCCGACGCCGCTTCACTGGCGGAAGCCGTGGATAAAATCGCCGAACAGGAAGACGCCTTCTTCTCCGAGCGTTTTATCCAGACGCGGCCCCTGCTTGCGGCCATCAGTTCGGAAGATCCGGTGGTGCTCCTGATCGACGAAGTCGATAAATCGGATCCGGAATTCGAAGCCTTTCTGCTGGAGCTGTTAAGCGATTTCCAGGTGTCCATACCCGAACTGGGCACCCGCAAGGCGATCCATATCCCCTTTGTCGTGTTGACTTCCAACAATTACAGGGATATGAGCGATGCCTTGAAGCGCCGCTGCATCCATCTCTACATCGATTATCCCGATCGGGAAATGGAAGCGCGGATCGTGCAGATGAAAATCCCCGGGATTCAGCGGCTCCTGGCGGAAAAACTGGTGGACACCATCACCCGGATCCGGGAGCTGGATTTGAAAAAACGTCCCTCCATTTCCGAAACCCTGGACTGGGCCAGATCGCTACTGGCCCTGGAGGTTACGGAAATATCTCCGGAAATCGTGGCGGATACCGTGAATGTTATCTGCAAATACCGGGTGGATACGGAACTGGTGAAGCGTTCGCTGCCCAAGCTGGTGTGAACGGACAACCGCCCCATGGTCAACCTGATCCTGAAATTCGCCGCTTTTTGCCGGGCCTCGGACCTGAAGGTCTCCACTTCGGAAGTGCTGGATTGTCTCCGGCATCTTTCCCTGGTGGACTTCATCGAGGAGTCCCAATTCAAAACCGCCTTGAAAACGAACTTTGTCAAGAGCCGCCGGGATCAACCGCATTTCGACCGGTTGTATGCGCTGTTTTTCCATCAGTTACGCCTCGAGGAACCGGAAACCCATCCGGAAACCTCCGGCCCCGGACCGCGGGAAGAACTGCTTGCCGCCCTGGGTGAAACCGCAGAGCGGGATCCCTTGACCGATGCCGTGGTGGATTTTCTGAAAGGAGATCCCATCGCTTTCATGGAGCTTCTGCGGCGCATCCAGACCCGGGAGCAGGAGTCCTCCCGGGCGGTCAAATCCAACCTGGGTGTTCTGTCCGGACGTCTGGAAGTCATGCTCAAGCTGAACCAGATGCGCGGACGGATCATGCAGCTGATCGAAGGGCGGGGGGAGGGGCCGGAAGGATCGGGACAACCCGGGAAGCTGCGGGACTATTTTCATCGCCGGCTGGAAACCGCTTTTTCCATGATCACGGATGAAAAAAAGCCCCGCAATGACGGTCTCCATCAGGTCAAGGCGGACGATTTGTCCGGTCCGGGAATCGGGGAAAAATTTTTTTCCTCCTTGACCCGCAAGGAAGTGGAGGACATGCGGGAGGTCATCGCCCAGCTGGTCCGCCGCATGAAGGACATGGTTACCAGAAGATGGGCCAAGAAGAGCCGGGGAATATTGGACGTCAAAAAAACCCTGAGACGGGCGGGGCGCTTCCAGGGGGTGCCCATCGAGGTTGTTTACAAGAAGCGCCCGCCCCGCAAGGGGAAAATCGTCACCCTTTGCGATGTGTCCGGTTCCGTCTGGGCCGCGGCCCGCTTCATGCTCAACATGATCTATTCGCTGCAGGACTGCTTCAGCCAGGTGCGGAGCTTTGTGTTTGTGGCCGAACTTGCCGAGATCACCAAGATCTTCGAGAAATTCGACGTGAACGAAGCCATTGAAAAAGTCATGACCGAGGCTGGCATCAATTACCAGGCGCTCACCGACTATGGCGAGATGCTGTCGCGGTTTCACCGGGATCACATGCATGTCCTCAACAAGAAAACCACTTTCATCATCGTGGGCGACGGCCGATCGAACTACTTCAGCCCCCGTGAACATATCCTGGATGAAATCCGGGAGAAATGCCGGCGGGTGATTTGGCTCAACCCCGAGTCCGAGCGTTTCTGGTCGGACGGCGACAGCGAGATGCACACCTATACGGCTTATTGCCATGAAGTGCGTCCCTGCCAGAATCTGAAGCAGCTGACGGCCTTCATCGAGGAACTGATTCTATGATGTGACGGTTTTTCAGTGATTGTCGTCGATACGGCGCAAGGCGTCCATGACAAGCTGGAGCGTGTTCATCTTGACGGGAACGATCCAGCGGGTGTCCAGGTTGGTTTCCCGGAAATGGAACTGACCGCTCTGCAGACAGAACATGCTGAAAATGATTTCCTGGACCTGATTATAGAGATAACGCTCCAGGCTTTCGACGGAAAGGAATCCTTTCTCGATCAAGGTCTTTCCGATGGCCTGTTTTTTTTCCTTCGAGATCACCAGACAGTCCGTGAGCTGTCCTTCGGTCACCAGTCCGTCATTGACCAGGAGTTGTCCCAGCCGTGAGGGTTTCTGGGATTCGATGGCGTACACAATGGCGCCTTCCAGAAAAAAAGTTTGGAACTGCAGTTCGCCTTCCGTTACGGTGAGGGTGCCTGACTTGCCTTCCTGGCTCAGCAGCTGCAATATTCCGGCCAAGGAAATCGTTCCGATATCGCCTGTAAACGTCAATGCGAACTCCTAGAGATTTACTTTCCATTTCATTTTATAGACGATGGGACCAGCGATGTCAATCATATGAAAAAAACCGGCACTTAGGATGCCCATGGTATAAGGGCTTTTCCGCTGGCAAGCCCAGGGCCGTCCTTGGGATTCCTTCCCGTTCCGGTTCTCGCTTCAGGGCGAAAAAGGTTGACTGTCAATGAAAATTGTGTGAATCGTTAGAGGCCGACCGGAAGGGAGGGCGGGGAAAGGCCGATTGATTTCGTTCAGCAAATCCGTGCTATGTCATCCAAAAATGTGTCACATACATCCCTGATGCCACAAACCGGTAAGCGACCCACCGCTGAAAAAGCGACTGCGCCGTCGGAGGAAATTCCCAACCGCTATTCGATCCGGGAAAGCGGATCGGAACGGATTTTGACCTGTATTGAAGCGCCCAATCTGCTGGTTCAGGTGAAAAACGGTTTGTCCGTTTCCGCCGCCGCCATGGCCAAATCTCCGCCGGGAACCATTTACCTGGACGGGGTGGCCCAAAACGGCCCCTTGCTGGACCATGCCAGACAGGTGTACAACTTTGATCACCATGAGGGCTGCATCCGGACGTTTACGCTGTCCACCTGCGAACAGGTCCTGCTGATGATCAAAAAGGGGCTGGATCTGCGCAGCCGGGAATGGAAGATATTCGCCAACGATCCGGACCTGGATACGGTTCTGGCTGTCTGGCTGTTGTTGAATCATATCCGCATCAATGAACAGGAATCCATCCGGGAGCATATCCTGTTGCCCCTGGTCCGCCTTCAGGGCAGCATCGATTCCCTGGGACTGGAACTGAAACACCTGACGGGTCTCCCACCCGCGGTGCTGAATCAGAGCCAGCGCATCATCGATCATCTGCGCCGGAAGGAAATTCAGATCAAAAAGGAGGGCCGGTGGGAGGAGACGGATTTCCTGGAGTATACCGTCGGAGTGTTGCACGATATCGATCAGATCGTATATGAATCCAAAAAATTCGGAAAATTATTGGGCATTGAGGAACTGGCGCGGGTCAATCTGCCGGATAACCGTGTGGCCGTGGTGCTGCAGTCCGACATGGGAATTTACGAGATCGAACCCCAATTGAAGAAAATCTACGGCGGCAACATCGGTCTTGCGATCCTGCGGCGATCACCGTCGGCATATACCCTGCGGCAGGTGGATCCGTTTCTGCGCGGAAATCTGGAGGATGTGTACGACAAGCTGAATTTCATGGATCCGGCCGTGAAATACCGGAATGTAACCAACAAATGGGGAGGGGCTTCCGATATCGGCGGATCGCCGCGGGAAAGCGGGACAATGCTGACCCCGGAAGAAATCGCCAAAGGATGCCGCGACACGTTTCAGAAGTATTCCTTCTTGCAGAAGCTGCTGGATATATCCCTGATGGCCGGTTATTCCCTGGCGGCGTTGTTTTTGGCCGAACTCCTGGCGGCGTACTGGCGGCCCCTCGACTGGTTCGACGCACCGCTTGTCAATGCGGTTACCGCCGACCCCTATTTCGGATTCAGTTCCGGGCTGTTCCTGTTGGCCACCATCATCCTGGTCGCCGTGTCCGGTCGAAGACCGTGGCAGTTCGGAATCATACGGCCCCTGGGGAAAAAATGGTGGCTCCTGTTGCCGCTCACGGTTCTGGCGGCTTTTGCCGGCGGCGCCTGGGCGCCGATGGCAAAGCTCCATCCGCAGCCTCCGGATGGTCTCCTCCTGCTGATAACCTGTATCCTGCTGACTTTCTCCGCCGAATATCTTTTCCGCTCCGTGCTGCATGGTGTTCTGGCCCAACGGTCCAGAATCCAGAATTATGAGAGCCGCTATTTCATTTCCTGGCCGAATCTCGGGACCGCTTGTCTGTACAGCATTTTCCTGACTTTTCTACCGTTCTTTCCCGATGAGTCCTTTCATCCGCTGTCCCTCAACCTCAGACCGGGCTCTCTGTATATCGCCGCCTTCCTTTTCAGTATGACGCTGGGTTTTGTCCGGGAACGCTCCCATAGTTTTTTTACCGCTTTCCTGTTTCATCTGATCTCGGTTCTCTCGGTTGTGTTTTTACCGGACACGCTGATGAGCCTTGTTCCGTTGGCGTCCTTTTTGTGGTCGAAATTACCGTTATAAAGGGACGCTCCTCGCTGAAACCCGACACTTCATTATACGCACCATAGGCCTGCAGGTTTTGCTCGGTTATATTTTCAGAATTTAGTTGCCCAAGAAGCCTGCTTGTTGTACGGATATAAACCATTATGGCGGCGCTTGCCAAACCGCTGGCCAAGGAATTCATTTGGATGGGACCTTGGGGTGAACGCACTGGTTGACCGATAACCGAATACCATTAACCATTAACGATTCAGGGTTTATGAAAAGAACTATAATTTTCCTGGCGATGATGATGGTCTCGTTTCCGGTTTTCGCACTGGATACGATTTCCGATCTGGAACTGAATGATCTCACCGGCCAAGCCGGCGTCAGCATTTTCCTCAACACAATCCGGATTGAGAAGGCCCATTGGGTCAGCGGCTATGGTGATGAGGGCGAAGCTGCTTTTGGAAACAATACCAACTGGTTACTGATGAGCGCCGAAGGCCGGACCCAGGAAATCTCTTTTCTTGGCTCCCGCACATTGGATATCGACATTGTCAGTCGCACCGAATTCACCAACGCGATATTGTCGGGGGCGGTTCCTGGTGTGCATCCGGCCGATGCCTCCCGGTTCGGCGGTTTGCAAATGAGCGCCCTGGATGAATCTCACTCAACCGTCAGCGACAGTGTTTCCGATACGGCACTGATCATCAGTTTGCCCAACGGGATTCAGATCGCCGACTGTGGCGATGTCGTGACCATAGGCCTTGGCCAGGTCGCTAACACTGCAGCCATCGATTTCGACACTCAAATGCAAGTCCTGATCAAAACATATAGTGGGGGGGGGACCACCACCATCTCTGGCGCCGGCGGCCCAGTCTCGGCCAACAATGCCCACATCGGCATCATGGCCCACGACTGACGCTTTCCCTTGCTCCTTCTCCGTTTTCACCCGAGGACCGCGGAAATCAGAGTATATCAGGCCCCTTCGAAAAAATCGTATCTTTTGTCATTCTTCGCCTCTGGCATCGGCGTTCCGTTGGAACCCGCTGAATGGATACCGGACAACGCCGGTTGAGAAAATTTGGATACGGCCGTCACATGGGACACGTTCAGCGTAAGGGCGCCGAAATCCTCTTCCACCCTGCCGCTGAGGATGTAGGGACGGCTGCGATCCAGCAGCGCGCAGAAACGCCGGTAGGTTTCCGGGAAAAAAGTGGTTTCCACCAGACCGGTTTCATCCTCGAAAGTGAGGAATTCCATGGGTTCGTCGTGGCGGGTGCGCACCACCTTGCCGGTGATCAGCAGGCCGGCGAAGCGGATGCGGCGCCCCGCATGCCGGCCCAGCTCCATTGCTTTGACGAGACCGGTATCCGGCAGCCGGTCTTTGTACAGGGACATGGGATGAAAGCTGCACAGAAATCCGAGAACCTCGTATTCCCGCCGCAGGCGCTGGTATCCATCGTCCGGAGGCAGCACCGGCCGCCGGATACCCGGAAGCGGATGGAACAGGTCCCGGGATGGCAGCCGAGAGTTTCGGGAGTCCCGCCAGACCGCCACCTCCCATGACAAGTCGGCATGGCTAGCGCCGGGCCTGAGCGCGTCCAGGGCGCCGCTGTGAATGAGCGCCCGGACTTCGATGTCATCGGGGCGGACCCGCTCAAGAAAATCCGTGACGGTTTCATAGGGGCCGGTTTGCCGGTTTTCCAGGATGCGACGCTGCACTCCGGCCCCCAGGTTTTTGACGGACTGGAGTCCCACCCGCAGGTGTTTCCCCCGGCCCTGCCAGCGGATCCGGCTGTGATTGACGTCGGGGTGGAGAATCGTCAGCCCCATGCGCCGCGCCTCGGATACATAGGCGCAGGTGTTGTAAAATCCGCCCTGGTTGCTGATCACCGCGGCCATGAATTCGGCCGGATGGCGGGCCTTGAGAAAGGCGGATTGGAAGGAAACCCTGGCATAGCTGGCGCTATGGGGCTTGCAGAAGGAGTAGCCCCCGAAGCTCAGGATCATTTCCCAGACCGCCCGGAGCTGCTCGTCCGTCAATCCCCGTGAGCGGGCCCCGTCGAAAAAGCGGATTCGGTAGTCGTCCAGTTCAAGGACTTTGTCTTTTTTGGAGATGATTTTCCGCAGGCCGTCGGCCTCGGCATGGGAAAAACCGGCCAGGACCACGGCGGCTTTGGCGACATCTTCCTGATAGACCATGATGCCGTAAGTTTCCTCCAGGACATCGGCCAGGAGGGGATGGATGGGGTTCCAAGAGGCGCCGTGGAGACGGCGGAGGTATTCGCGGATAAAGGCATTCGCTGCCGGCCGGATAATGCTGCTGTGGATGACGATATGCTCGAAATCGCCGACCTTGGCCTTTTTCTGGAGCTGGCGGGTGGCCGGGCTTTCAATGTAAAAACAGCCCATGGTGTCGCCCCGGGCCACGGCGTCCCGGGTTACGGGATCATCCTCCGGTTCCCAGCGGCTTTCATCAAAGGTGACGCCGTTTTCCCGCAGACCGGCCACGGCGTCCCGGATCACGCCCAGGCTGCGGTTGCCGAGCAGGTCGATTTTGACCAGACCGCTTTCCTCGGCAGCGTCCTTTTCCCACTGGATGATGGGGACGCCTTTGGGGGCGGTTTGAACGGGCACGTAGCCGGCGATGGGTTCCGGGGTGATGACCATGCCGCCGGAATGGACGGATAGATAGCGCGGGATGCCGATCAGGCGTCGGGCCAGGCGGATGATGTCCGGCCAGGGGGCGGGGAAGGCCGTGGCTTTCATTTCCGGAACCTGTCGCAACTGGGTCAGCAGATCGTCCTCCATATGGCGGCTCCGCCAGTACCAGGGCAGGCGCCGGGTGATCCGGCTGATTTCGGTGTCCGTGAGGCCATGGACCTTGGCGACTTCCCGGATGGCCATGCGCGGCTGAAAAAGGACATGGTTGCACACCATGGCCGCATGACCGTCGTACTGCTTCAGGACGGAAGCCAGCACTTGGTCCCGCTCATCCCAGGCGAAATCGATATCGATATCCGGCGGGTCCTTGCGTCCCGGATTCAGGAAGCGTTCGAAGTAGAGATTGTGTTTGACCGGGCAGACATTGGTGATGCCCAGGACATAGGCCACCAGGGAGGCCGCGCCGCTGCCGCGGCCGCAGATTCGCGGGCTGCGGCGCACGATATCCCGCACCACCAGAAAATAGGAGGAAAAGCCCATCCGGTCGATGACGGCCAGTTCATGTTCCAGACGGTCCACCACGGTTTCCGGCAGATCGTTGCCATAACGCCGGCGGGCCCCCTTGTAAGCGGCTTCACGAAGGACGGCGGCGGCGGAACGCCCGTGGGGGTCGATCCAGGGAGGCATGACCAGACCGAAATCCGGACCGGTGAAGGCCAGCTCTTCGGCCAGCCGCCTGCCGGCGGTCACGGCTTCCGGCCAGGCGGCGAAGCGCCGGGAATACTCAGACGGTTCCGCCAGAAAGGCGTCGGCGGGCGCTGTGTCGTTTTGGGTCAGACGGGGCAGGGTGGTGCGGAGCTGGATGGCGCGCAGCAGCCGGTGGACCGCATTGTCATGGGGGTGAAGAAAAAAGGCTCCCGGTGTGGCCACAACCGGAATCTCCAGGCGGCGCGCCAGCCGCCGCAGTTGGAAATCCCCTGCGCCGGGGCGCCGGGGCAGGGGAATGGCCACGGATATCCCGGCGTTCCGCCACAACTCCAGCAGGTCCGGATGACGGGTCAGCACCACCAGCCCCTCGGAACGGACCATGACCGCCTTGGCCAGATCGAAATCTTCCCCGCGGTGCCGCTCGGTGATCAACCGGCAGAGTTGGCCATAGCCCGCCGCGTTTTTTACCAGACAGACGGCCCGGCGGTTTCTCGAGGGATCGGTCACCTCCACGCCCACGATGGGCGCAAGCCCGTTCCTTCGGCAGGCCTTGAGAAAGGGCCACAGGCCGTACAGATTGTCGGTATCCGTAAGGGCCAGCCGAAGGTAGCCCAACTGTCCGGCCCGCCGGCAGATTTCTTCGGGGGAGGACACCCCCCACATGAGGGAATAGTGGGAGCGCAGGGTGAGGGGGATCATGGCGCCGTGTTTCCGCTACGACCGGCCGCCGGCCTTGCAAGGGTCCTTCCCAGGCAAAGGGACTGGAAGCCGAAACGCTCCCGGATTCGATCCAAGGCCGCCTGCAACGCTTGCTGCCGCCTGTTTTCCGCCGTCGGATCGTCAAACAGCTCCAGTTGGCGCGAAGGGGGAGAAAGCCGGTCACAGATCAGGGAGATTCGGCGGACCCGCACCCGGCGCAGCCAGATATGGGCCAGGGTTTTTCGGGCCGTGACAAAGAGAGGATAATCGGCGGCGGCCGGCGGCTGGACAGGGTTTCTTCGGGTGCTGCACCGGTCGTCGGAATATTCCAGGACCAGGCCGATCCGCCGGCAGGCCAGCCGCCGGTTGCGCAGGCAAAGGCCGGCCTGCTCGACCAGGCGGTGGAGGCCGCTTTCCACCACGGCGGGATCGTTGGTATCGTCGTCGAAGTCGTGATCCAGACGGATGCTCGGGGGGCGCCGGCCGGCGGGGAGGACCGGCGAGGGGTCGATGCCGCGGACGGCCGCAAGCAGGAAGGGGTGCGGCCGTCCGAGCAGAATCTCCAGTTGGCGGGGGTCGAGGACGGCCACCTCGCCGGCCCGCCGCAGGTTGAATTCCTTCAAGCGCTGTTGTTCGAACTCCTCGATTCCCGGAATCAGTTGAATGGGCAGGGGGGCCAGAAAACCGGCTTCTTCTCCCGGCGGGACGATATAGTCGCCTGCCGGCTTGACCAGGCGCGAGGCCACCTTGGCCACCAGTTTGTTGGCCGCCACGGTCCAGATGGGGTCAATGCCCAGGTCGGCGCGGATGGCGTTGCGGATGCGGCGGGCCACATCCTGGGGCGGGCCGAACAACCGGCCGGTGCCGGTGGCGTCCATGAACAGGTGTCCCCGGTGGTCCGTGATTTCGATCAGCGGGGAATAGGGCCGCGCATGCTTGAAAAGGGCGGCCATGGCCTGCTCATACCGATCGGGACGGGGCGGGGTCACGGCCGCATCCCGGCATTGCCGCAAGGCCCGGCCCAGGAACATGCCCTTGCGGACCCCCTGGCAATAGGCCTCTTCGCTCATGTCATAAACGACCGCCCGCGCCGTCCCGGCGGGCGCCACGATCAGGGGCCGCCGGCGCAGCCGGGGTTCCAGCAGACGCTCCACGGCCACGGCGAAATCGGCCACATTCAGATGGATGACGGTCCGGACGGGCATCTCACGCCACCGTAAGCCCCTCTTGCCTGAGAAGCCCGATCAGCTGACGGGCGTTCTCCACGGCCTGGGCCCGGACATGGTTGTTGAAAAACAGCAGAATTGTTTTGGCCCGGCCGGCCATGGGCAGAATTTTCTCCTGGACCCACTCCCGCAGTTGTTCATCGGAGTAGGAGTAGTCAAACTGCTGCTGCAGGTTTCCTGAGCGCCACCCCCGGGCATTGCGGCCGTGAAAGCGTACATAACAAAGATCCGGATTGGTCACCACGTCCGGGGAGGTGAAAAGGCCGGGGAGGGGGGGGATGTCCACATGGACCAGCGTGACGCGACGGCGCTCCAGTTCGGCGAAGACCCGGTCGTTGGCCCAGGAATGATGCCGGAATTCCACGGCCAGGGGCAGATCCGCCAGTTCATCGAGCAGGGCGGCCAGATGGGCCCGGCGGTCGGGAGTCCGGCTGAAAGACGGCGGCAGCTGCACCAGGACGGCCCCGAGCTGGCCGCCCTGTCGCAGGGGAGCGATGCCGTTCCGGTATCCGGCGGCTTGGAGGGGCCAGTTTTGCGGATCGATCTCATGGGTGAGGGTGCGGGTCAGCTTCGCGGTGAAAATGAAATCCGCCGGAGCCTGCCGGCGTTGGCGTTCGACGGTGTCGGAGCGGGGCATCTGATACCAGGTGTAATTGAGTTCCGTCGCCGGAAACCGCCGGGCGTAAAGGGGCAGCATCCGGTTGGAGGACGTGCCCGGGGGATAAAATCCCGCTTCGACCCATTCCGTATAGGCGTAGCCGCTGGTGCCCACGTAAAGCCGGCCGCCGGCGGAGATATTTCGGGGGATGGGAGCTGGCTGGGCCGGCATGGCGAATGCTACTCCAGGTTCCGGATGACGCCGATGACCTTGCCCTGCACCAGCACCTCGCCGAGACCATACTGGACCGATGAAAAACGGGGATTCTCCGGCCGGAGCTCGATGACGGAGCCCTGCCGGAAAAACCGTTTCACAGTGGCTTCCTCCTGGCGGATCAGGGCCGCGACGATCTCGCCGTTTTCGGCAAACTGGCGTGGCTCGCAAATAACGATGTCCCGGTCCAGGATGGCGGCGTTTGTCATCGAATCGCCTTGAACCCGGAGGGCGAACAGGTGGGGGCTGCGATACAGGGCCGCATCCACCCAGACAGTGCCGGCCCATTCCTGCTGGGCGTACAGGGGCAGGCCGGCGGCAATGGTTCCCACGATGGGCACCGGTTTGCCGCGCAGGGCCTCCTCGGTTTTGGGCGACGGCCGCAGCAGGAACAGATTCCGGCCGTAGCGGCCGCCGCGGTCGACGACCCCTTTTTGTTCCAGGGCCTTGATGAGCTGGGATACGGCGGCATGGCTGACGCCCAGGGCCGCGGCGGTCCGGCGCAGGCTGGGGGCAACCCCGGCGCGGAGGATTTCCTGTTCCAGAAATTGCAGCAGGCGGGCCTGCTTGGGGGTGAGTTCCGGCGCCATGTGTCATCTCCTTGGATTACTGGTAGGAGCCCTATCATGGGAAAATGTAAATGTCAATGTAAATATAAAAGTAAATATAAAAGAGGCGAGGAAATTAACTGCAACCGCCTGAACTGCGGGGCACCCGTCAAAACGGTTAAAAGCTCCGGGATCCTGAAAAAAAGAGTGAACGACAACTATCGGTCTATTATTCGAACAGTTACTGTTACCTTATCTTTAGCTTTTCCCGGTGAATCCATCTTCCATTCGCACGACTCTCCATCCATCCAACCTGAATTTTGATGAACAAAACATTTGACCTCTGTTGATCAATGATATTAAAGGGGAAAGCCGGCGGGAAATATGGTGGACGCAGTGTCCGGCGAAAACACAGCCCCGGCATCCTTCAACAGAAAGTCCCAAAAGAGGAATCGTATGGTCGAACCACGCATTCTGATAGTCGATGACAGCGCCGCGATCCGGAAAAGTCTGTCGCAGCTGTTGTCCCCCCTGAATGCCGTGATAGCGGAAGCGGAAAACGGAAGGGTGGCTTTCGATCAGGCCTGCGCCGCCCGGTTCGATCTGATTCTGACGGATATCGAAATGCCGGAGGTGAACGGAATCGAATTCTGCCGGATGTTGAAATCCAGGGAATCCACCTGCGGGATCCCGGTGGTGGTGGTCAGTTCCTTTGATTCCGACCGGGATGTGGACATGGGTTTCCAGGCGGGGGCCGCCGCCTATATCTCCAAAAACGACGCCAAGAATTGCCTGTTGGAAACCGTTGAAGGAATTCTGGATCGCTCCCGGTTCAAGCGCAGACAGCTGATTCTGGTCGTTGATGATTCAGCGGCCATCCGCCAGATGGTGGAAGCAAGGCTCACCGAAGAGGGCTTTCGGGTGATGACGGCCAAGAACGGCAAGGAAGCCCTGGGGCTTCTGGCCGACAACCGCCCGGATCTGATTGTCAGCGATCTGGACATGCCGGTCATGGACGGACTGGAATTTTGTGCGTTGCTGCACGCGGATTCCCGTTTTTCCAGCATTCCTTTTGTGGTGATGAGCGCCAACAACAATCCCAGCTACATGCGGCGGATGATCCAGCACGGCGCGGCCACCTACCTGGTGAAACCGTTCAACATGGAAGAACTGTCCATTCTGATCGAAAAAATCCTTTCGGACCAGTTTTTGTTGCTATTGAAGGAGAAAGAACGTCTCGATTCGGAAAGATACCTGATCATCGCCACGATCACCAGCCTGGTGGCGGCCCTGGAGGCGCGTGATGCCTATACCCGCGGCCATTCGGAACATGTCGGGGACATTGTCGCCGGCATGCTGTCCCTGGCCGGGGCCGAGCGGACCACTGTCGAAAACGCCATGCTGGGCGGGAAAATGCACGACATCGGTAAAATCGGCATACGCGACGACATTCTTCTGAAACCCGGACGACTCACCCAGCCGGAAAGAGCGAAAATCAACCAGCATCCGGTGATCGGCGCCGATATCCTGAAATCCATCCCCAGCCTTTCCAATATCATCTCCATTGTCCGGCACCACCATGAACGCATGGATGGGAAGGGGTATCCGGCAGGGCTGAAGGGGGACAAAATTCCCTTGTGGGCCCGCATAACCGCCGTGGCCGATACCTATCATGCCTTGACCAGTGACCGGCCTTACCGGAATGCGGTTTCAGAGGAAAACGCCTTGCAGATCATCGCGGAGGTCAGTGGCAAGCAGCTTTGCCCTGAATGCGTGGAGTTGTTTTTTTCATGGGTCAACATCAAGGCCAAGCCGATCAACAGACAGAAAGGCTGAAAACGGAAACGATGAACGGAAGAGAGGATAACAACATGCGAGTCGGAATCGGGTATGATGTTCACCGGCTGGTGGAAGGCCGCCGACTGGTGATCGGTGGCGTGACGATTCCTTTCGAGAAGGGGCTGTTGGGCCATTCGGACGCGGATGTCCTGGTTCACGCCGTCTGCGACGCCATTCTGGGGGCCGCCGGACTCGGCGATATCGGACTTTTTTTCCCGGACGACGATCCCCGGTTCAAAGACATCGACAGCCTCGAGTTGCTTGCCCGGTCGGTTGACATGGCGCGGAAACAGGGTTATTCGATCATCAATGTGGATTCCACGGTATTCGCCCAGGAACCGAAACTGATGCCCCACCGGGAATCCATGCGGAATAATCTGGGACGCGTATTGCATATCCGTCCGGAAAGAATTAATGTAAAAGCCACCACCACGGAAGGACTCGGATTGATCGGCGCGGGGGAGGGGATGGCGGCCATGTGCGTGGTCCTTTTGGGATATTCCGAACAGAACTCGATTGCAGAGAAAGAATGATGACCATTCGAATTTACAACTCGCTCACACGCAAAAAGGAAATCTTCGTACCGGTCCATCCGGGAAAGGTCGGCATGTATGTCTGCGGTCCCACCGTGTATGATTCCTGCCATATCGGTCACGCCCGTTCGGTGGTTGTGTTTGACGTGATCGCGCGGTACTTCCGGTCCCAGGGATACGAGGTCACCTACATACGCAATTTCACGGATGTGGACGACAAGATCATTCAACGCGCCGCCCAGCTTGGAGTATCCACCACGGAAGTCGCTGAGAAATATATTGCCGAATTCCATGAAGACATGGATTCCCTGTATGTCGAACGACCTACCCATGAACCCAGGGCCACGGATCATATCGAGGATATCGTCCGCATTATCAGCGAACTGGTCCGGAAAGAGTTGGCCTACGTCATCGATGGAGATGTTTTTTTCCGGGTGACCGCTTTTGACCAATACGGAAAACTGTCCGGCAGGCGCCTGGAGGATATGGAAGCCGGCGCCAGAATCGATGTGGATTCCCGCAAACAGAATCCCTTCGACTTCGCCCTGTGGAAATCCGCCAAGCCCGGCGAACCGGCCTGGCAAAGTCCCTGGGGCAGCGGCCGGCCGGGCTGGCATATCGAATGCTCCGCCATGAGCAAACATTTCCTGGGGGACACCTTCGATATTCACGGGGGCGGAAAAGATTTGATTTTTCCCCATCATGAAAACGAAATCGCCCAATCCGAGGCGGCCCATGGAAAGGGATTCGCAAAATTCTGGATACACAATGGATTCGTGAACATCAACCATGAAAAAATGTCCAAATCCCTGGGAAATTTCAAGGTCATCCGGGAAGTCCTCAAAACCGTTCATCCGGAAGCGGTCCGCTTGTTCCTGTTGTCCCATCATTACCGCAATCCCATTGATTTTTCCGATAAAACCATGATGGAAATTTCTTCCGGGCTGGACAAGCTATACACAACCCTGGAACGCCTCGACCAGCATCCGGCGGAATGGCCGGCAACCATGGAGCCCCTTGAAAACACAACCTGGCTGAAATTCCAGGAAGCCATGAATGATGATTTCAATACCGCCAAGGGGATCGGCATCCTCTTTGAAGCGGTTCAGCAGGTCAAACGCCTGCTGGATGGAAAGAACGAAGCCGATCCGGTTGCGACAGCCTCCCGACTGGCGTCCTTTTGTTCGGATATGCGGAAAATCGGCGGGATTCTGGGAATTTTTTCAGAGTCTCCCGGGGTCTATTTTCAAAAACGGGCAGCCCTGGCTGCCCGGGGGACCGATGTCGATGCGAACCGGGTCGAGGATCTGATCAAGGCCAGGGAAGCAGCCAGAAAGGCCAGAGACTGGGCCACCGCGGACCGAATCCGGGCCGAGCTGACCGCCATGGATGTCGTGCTCGAGGACCGGCCTGAGGGTACGATCTGGCGAGTGGAAAAGTCGTAACCCGAATACCCATGTCCATTTTCAAGATCGTTTCCCCTTTCAAACCTGCGGGTGACCAGCCCGGGGCCATTGCCTCCCTGGTGGACGGGATCCGGTCCGGCAGCCCCCATCAGGTCCTGCTGGGAGTGACCGGTTCCGGGAAAACCTTCACCATGGCCAATGTCATTGAACAGGTCCAGAAACCCAGTCTGGTCATTGCCCCGAACAAAACCCTGGCCGCCCAATTGTACAGCGAGTTCAAATCCCTGTTTCCGGAAAATGCCGTCGAGTATTTCGTCAGTTATTACGACTACTACCAGCCGGAGGCCTATATTCCTTCCAGCGACACCTATATCCAGAAAGACTCCTCCATCAACGAAATGATCGATAAAATGCGGCATTCGGCCACCCGGTCCGTGCTGTCGCGCAACGATGTGCTCGTTGTCGCCAGCGTATCCTGCATTTACGGTCTCGGAGCCCCGGAAGATTACCTGGCCATGCGGATTGAACTGGAAAACGGCATGGAGCTATCCCGGGAGAAACTCCTGTCCGATCTGGTGGCCATGCAGTATGAACGCAACGACATCGATTTTTGCCGCGGGGTTTTCCGGGTCCGGGGGGACCGGGTTGAGATTTTTCCGGCCTATGAAGAAGACCGCGCTGTCCGGGTGGAATTTTTCGGTGATGAAATCGAGAGCCTGGCGGAAATCGACCCCCTGCGGGGCACGCTTCTGCGACGCTTGCCCCGGACCGTCATCTTTCCGGCCAGCCATTATGTAACCCAGCGTCAAACCCGTGAAAGGGCCATTGAAACCATCGTTGAGGAACTGAAGGGCCGCATCGATTTCTTCCGGAACGCCAACAAGCTGATCGAGGCCCAGCGCATTGAGGAGCGCACCCATTTCGATCTCGAAATGATGCAGGAGATCGGGTATTGCAACGGAATCGAAAACTATGCCCGTCACCTCACCGGCAGAAAACCCGGGGAGCCTCCGCCCACCCTGCTGGATTATTATCCGGAGGAGTATTTGCTGTTCATCGATGAAAGCCATATCACGATTCCCCAGCTGCATGCCATGTACAAGGGGGACCGCTCCCGCAAGGAAACCCTGGTGGAATTCGGGTTCAGACTTCCGTCGGCCCTGGACAACCGGCCGCTGAGATTCGATGAATTCTCCGAAAAAGCGCGCCGGACCATTTATGTTTCCGCCACTCCGGCGGACTATGAGTTGTCGCGATCCAACCGGAAACCCGTGGAACAGATCGCCAGGCCCACCGGTTTGATGGATCCGCAAATTGAGGTCAGGCCGGCCAAAAACCAGGTGGATGATCTGCTGAATGAAATTCAGGTGCGGATCTCCCGCAATGAACGCGTGCTGGTCACGACCCTGACCAAACGCATGGCGGAGGATTTGACCGACTACTATGCGGACATCGGGCTCCAGGTCCGTTACCTGCATTCGGATATCAAGACCATGGAACGGATGGAGATCATCCGCGATCTGCGCATCGGTTCCTTCCATGTGCTCATCGGCATCAATCTGCTCCGCGAAGGGCTCGATATCCCGGAAGTATCCCTGGTGGCCGTCATGGATGCGGACAAGGAAGGGTTCCTGCGTTCCGCGCGTTCTCTGATACAAACCTGTGGTCGGGCCGCCAGGAATGTCAACGGGATGGTGATCATGTATGCGGATAATTTCACGGAGTCCATGCGCCGGGCCATCGAGGAGACCGAACGGCGGCGAAAAATTCAGGCGGAGTACAACACCGTGCACCGGATCACCCCGGAGAGCATCCGCAAGGACATTCCGGTCTCCTATCTGACCATCTCGGGAATCGAACAAACGGAACCTGCGGCCGTGGCCGAATCCGCGGCGGTATACGAAATGACGGAAGACGAGATCACCGCCCGGATCACGGAAATGGAGCAGGAGATGCGCCGGGCCGCCGGGGACCTCGAGTTTGAAAAAGCGGCCGCGATCCGGGACCGGATCCGCAAGTTGCAGCAACTGCTGGTATTTGACTTTTAACCAAACCACGATTTCTCACCATGGACATGGAATCCGACCAAGGCGATCATGAAAACCGGCTGAAGGACCTGCTGCAGAAGGCGCCGGCCAAGCCCGGCGTCTATCTCATGAAAAACCGCAAAGGGCAGGTCATCTATGTGGGCAAAGCCAAGGATTTGAGGCGACGATTGACCTCGTATTTCGTCCGCAAAGAAATGCCGGATCTGAAAACGACGGTGCTGGTTCAGCAGGTGGCCGAGCTGGAAACCATCGTCACGGCTTCCGAAAAGGAAGCCCTGATTCTGGAATCCAACCTGATCAAAAAACTCCGCCCGCGCTACAACGTCATTTTGAAAGATGATAAGCGCTACCCCTCGCTGCGGTTGAACACGGAAGAGCCCTATCCGTATTTATCCATCGTCCGGAAAATCAAAAACGACGGCGGCCTGGTTTTCGGTCCCTACACCTCGTCCGCGGCGGTGGGCAAAACCCTGAAACTGATCAACCGGACCTTCAAGCTGCGGAAATGCCGCACCCGGGCATTTGCGGGCAGGACCAGGCCCTGTCTGAACTACCAGATGGGCACCTGCTTGGGGCCCTGTTGCCTGCCGGTGGATCCGGCGGAGTATCAAACGATCGTGGACGAGGTGGTGCTGTTTTTATCCGGGCGCACGCCCGCGCTGATCAAGAACATCAAAGAGGCCATGCTCGCGGCGGCGGCCGATGAAGACTATGAACGCGCCGTTGTTCTGCGGGACAAGATGTTCGCCCTGGAAAAAACCCTGGAAAAGCAGGCGGCCGTTTCCACCGATTTCGCCGATCGCGATGTTGTGGCCGTCGCCGGCGATTTTGAAACCCGCGTCCTGACCATCCTGTTTGTGCGGGGAGGATTTATCCAGGGAATCCGGCATTTCGTGTTCAAAGAGAGTCTGGCGGGCGATCCGGAGCTGATGGAAGCCTTCGTGCGCCAATTTTATGAACAGGCGCAATTCATTCCGAGGGAAATACTGGTCACGGTTCTACCGGAAAACCCATCCCTGGTGGAAGATTGGCTGCACATGGCCAAAGGGAAAAAAGTGCGCCTGCTTTCGCCCCAGCGGGGGGACAAGAAAATGATTCTTCGCCTGGCGCTGGAAAACGCGGCGAAGGAACAACGCCAGTTGACGGATACCGACCATTCCCTACAGAAATTGTTGGAGCGCCTGCAACACAAACTGATGCTGCCGAGGATGCCGGAACGGATAGAGTGTTTTGACAATTCGACCCTGGCCGGCAGCTCGCCGGTGGCCGGCATGGTCGTCTATCACAACGGCAGGGCCGATAAGCATTCCTATCGACGATACCGCCTGCGGAACATCACCGTTCCGGACGATTACGCTTCCATGCAGGAAGTGATGCAACGGCGCTTCGGTCATCGAAAACCCGGAGAACCCTTGCCAGACTTGTTGCTGGTGGACGGAGGCAGAGGCCAGCTGGGAGTGGTCTGTTCCCTATTGACGGAATTCGGCTTGAACCATCTGGTGCCGGCCGCCGGCATTGCCAAAAAAGAGGCCCGGAAAGGAGAAACCGAAGACAAGGTGTATCTTCCCGGCAGATCCAATCCCATCGGCTTCGGCCTGGAAAAAGATTTATTGCTGTTTCTGCAACAGATCCGGGACGAGGCCCACCGGTTTGCCATCAGCTTCCATCATCAGCGGCGATCGACGGTTTCCCTCCGTTCGGTCCTGGATGATATCCCCGGCGTCGGACCTAAACGCAAGAAAATGCTGCTGCGGCATTTCGGCAGCCTTGAAAAAATCCGGGCGGCGACTCCGGAAGAGATCGGAGCGCTGCCCGGTATGAGCGTTAGCCTGGCGGAAACCATTTTGGAAGCCCTGGGCCGGAATAAGCGGTCGCAGACCAAGGATTGAAGGCTCAACCGCCTGCTTTATTTTTCTGTTTTTTTTAGCTTTTCCATGTCTTTGACCAATTGCCGGACCGCATCCGCGGACTTGAGCAGGGCGGCCCGTTCTTCGTCGAGCAGTTTGATTTCAATGATTTCCTCAATCCCGCCGGCTCCCAGTTTTACCGGCACCCCGATGAAAAGCCCGCTAATGCCGTATTCGCCTTCCAGATAGGCAGCGCACGGCAATATCTTTTTTTTGTCTTTCAGGATCGATTCCGCCATTTCCACCGCCGCGGAAGCCGGCGCATAATAGGCGCTGCCGGTTTTCAGGAGGGAAACAATTTCAGCGCCGCCGGTGCGGGTTCGATTCACCAGGGCCTCGATCCGTTCCGGGCTCATCAGTTCCGTTATGGGAATACCAGCGACAGTGGAATACCTTGGCAGGGGCACCATGGTATCGCCATGTCCTCCCAGCACAAATGCATGGGTGTTTTCAACCGATACGTTCAATTCCATGGCGATGAAGGCCCTGAATCTCGCCGAATCCAGAACCCCCGCCATGCCGATGACCCTGTTTTTCGGGAATCCGGTGCTGTCAAAGGCCACATGGCACATGGCATCCAGCGGATTGCTGACCACAATGACGGTCGCATCCGGAGACAAATTTCCCACCTGGGTGCATACGTTTTTCATGATTCCGGCGTTTGTGCTCAGCAGATCGTCCCGGCTCATTCCCGGTTTTCTCGCAATTCCGGCTGTCACGATGATGATGTCGGACCCTGCGGAAGCATCGTATACGTTCGATCCCGTGAGACGAGCGTCATGTTTTTCAATCGGCGCAGCCTGGTTCAAGTCCAGGGCCTTGCCCTGGGGCATGCCTTCCACCACATCAATCAACACCACATCCGCCAGTTCCTTTTCGCACAGACGTTGAGCCGCCGTCGCACCGACATTGCCGGCTCCCACCACGGTAACTTTGCGATTCATGAGCTTGTCTCCTTGTGTCTTGACTTCATTATTGTATTCAAATGGTTATCCATAAATTCCGGGTTCCTGGACGTTACCACAGCCGCCGGGATAAAGCAACCGGTTACCCTCTGTTTGATCGTGGAGCGACAGGGTGAACCTCATTTATTTATATGAATGAAATCAAGTAACAATAATTCAGCAGAAGGGGGTCAAGGCACCGGACAGGGCACCAGGATGAGGATTGCAGAAAAATTATCGAAAAGCGAAGGATTCTTGCCATTTAAGACTTTCAAATGTTGACATCCCGTGTAAAAAAAAATATAGATAACAATCACGCCAAGCCATTATTGGGTGCCAATGATTAATATTGTTTCTATGATTATAGTATGTTATAAGTAAAATCGGGCCGATGGCGGAAGCGGCATCAAGACGGGGAATGGCGATGGTTCAATTCAATGAGAATGCAGTGACGGCTGAAAGCGTTTCGAGGAATATGCAATGACGAAAAAAATCAAAGCACTTTTGCAGCAGGCGGAGCTGTTTCGAAAACAGGGATTACTTGGTGATGCCCGGAAGCGCTACAAACTCGTAGAAGAAATGATCACCAAAAGCAGCAACTTGCCGAACAAAGAAAAATTGCTGGAAGGGCTTGCCAAAAAACTCGCTGCCCTGGATGATGATGTAAAAGCGGTTGAAAGCGCGCCTTCAACGCCGGAAATGTCCAGTCATGTAAATGAACTGATCAAAAAATTGTTTTCCTTCGCCGCCAAAGACAAGGATGAAAATGACGCGGCTCTGGAGGGCGCCATCGCCCTGGCCAAATTCGGACAATTTGACGGCGCTCTGGAGGAATTCCATAAATTACTTCAAGTCATTTCGGTCCGGGTGGCTGCTGCTAAAAATATCCTGAGATGTCATCTGGAAATGGGCAATCAAGAGGCCGCGCATTCGCAATTGGCCCAGTGGAAGGGGAGCGATCTTTTTTCCCAGGATCAATTTGAAAAAGTCACGGCTTTCTTTGAGGATATTCTGGACAAAAAAGGCCTGAAGAAAGAAGCGCCGCCGGTTCCCGAGCCGGCCACCGAGACCCCGGGCATGGAAGAAGATGAAGAGGAAGAATTCCTCGACATCAGCGCCGTGGCGATTACATTTGACAGCGGGCCCCATAAGGGAGAGCAGGTGGAACTCGATGTCAGTTTTCAGTCCGGCAACGTGATCAGCCTGATCATTTCAAGCCGGGACGAGCATCTGATTGAAAGCCTGAAAGTCGGCGTCAGGCTGGATGATGTTCATTTCTATTCTCCAGTGGCCATTTTCAGGGGCTCCGGGGTTGTTTCTGCAAAAACACAGATTAAATCAGGACCTAAAAAAGGGGATTTCAGCATTGATATAAAAATTGAAAGCCTGTGAGAAAACGGCTCCGTCATTCGGTGCCTTTTCTGGAAGAGCCATGTTTGTATGGAAAAAAGAAGGCATGCATGTGGATGATCCTTTTATAATCCTGCAAAATATGATAGCCTGGCAACAATACTTGTGGACAGGGATTTGGAGCTGAAACACATATGGCCGTTTTCAATATCAAAAAGCGCGAGATTGAATGCAAAATCGTCTACTATGGCCCGGGCAGATGCGGAAAAACAAGCAATCTCGAATATGTATTCAAGACATATAAAAAGCAGGTGGAAGGAGAAATGGTTTCGATCAATACCGAGGGTGATCGAACCCTTTTTTTTGACTTTCTGCCCATGGATCTGGGGAAAATCAAAGGGTGTGATGTCAGGGTGCAGTTGTTTACGGTTCCGGGGCAGGTGCAGTATGCATCGACCCGAAAACTGGTTTTACGCGGAGTTGACGGCATTGTTTTCGTGGCGGATTCCCTCGACGTCCGGCGGGAAAAAAACATGCTGTCCCTGAAAGATCTGCAACAAAACTTGAAAGACTACGGTTTGAATATTTTCAAGGTACCCCTCGTCATGCAATATAACAAACGCGATCTCGCCGATGAGGGGATTCCGATCATGCCGCTGGAAAAAATGGAGAAGGATCTCAACCGACAGTTGAAGGTCCCCTCCTTTCCCGCAAGTGCGGTTAAAGGGGAGGGCGTCGGCAAAACTCTCCAGGAATGTCTGAAAATGACCCTGCAGTCACTACAAAAACAATTCAGCTGGGCACAATAAAAAAGGAATGATGAAAAGCAGCTTCGCACTTGCCGGTTCGTTGGATTTCCTAAACCTGGGGGAATTGTTTCAGCTTCTCGGGGCGAACAACAGCACCGGTACGCTACGGATTATCAGCCGATATAAAGAAGAACCCGGTATCGTCTATTTCCAGAAGGGCAATCCCATCAATGCAACCGCCTCGGGCCTTTCCGGCCTGGAAGCCATTTATTCGTTGTTCGGATGGTCCGACGGTGAATTCGAATTCGTGCGTGAACCGGTTGACCATAAAGTCGTTATCAAAAAGAACCGGATGGAAATCACCTTGGAAGGCATGAAAATGCTGGATGAAGGGCTGATCAGCCGGGTCGGACCCGTTTCCTTGGACAAACAACCCAGAATTCAGCTGGAAGGGGACGTCTCTCCCCTGGCGATTGTAAAGGGCCCCCTGGTGGATTATATGTATGTGGCGGACGAGGAAGATTATGCCGCCGGTGAAACCATCGTCAAACAAGGCCGCCATGGGAACTGGATCTGGGTGGTTCTGGACGGGATATTGGAAATCCGCAAGGAAACGCCGGGCGGCCAAGTTCCCATTCTTCGCATCGGTATCGGTTCCTTCATCGGCAGCATCGCATCCTTTTTAACCCAGGGAAGCGTGCGCGCCACAACGGTTGTCGCCATAACGAATGTGCAACTCGGGGTGCTCGATTCCCAACGCATTTCAAGAGAGAACGCCCTGTTTTCGGAAAATTTCAAGAAAATCGTCAAAAGCCTGGACAAGCGTTACAAACAATGCACGAATCTGGCTACGGACATTCGCCAGAAAAAACGCAAGACAGATGATTTTCTGGTGGGCAAGGAGCCGCTGATCCGGGAAGGGGAAAGCAAGGACGGACTTTTTCTGGTGGAACAGGGAAATGCATATGTCGCCAGAAAGACAGACAGGGGGTACCTCCCCCTCGCCCGGATAGAAGAAGGGGATTTCATCGGCCAGATGTCATTTCTTCAATTGGGTCATGAACCCAATTCGGCGGCAGTCTTCGCTTCCGAGGATTTGCAGCTGAAACAGCTTTCCAAGGAGGAAATCCAAAAAGAATACGAAGAGTTGTCTGTAACCATGAAAAATCTGATAGAAAACACGGCCACATCCATTTCAGCGCTGACAAAAACGACCTGCGATATGTACCTGAAAATCCGGTAGTGATCTGATCCATTGGCTTCGTAACAGGGAGTGATGAGCATGAAGAAATTCATCGGGAGAAAACATGAAAGAATCAATTCACTGAACCTGTTGAACTATTCCTGCGTGGATCAGAAAACCGAACAGATTATCCAGGGGATGGGCAGGACCTTGAATGTCAGTCAGGGAGGAATCCTGCTGGAAACACGTGTACCGATGTACTCCCATTATTCCGTGGCCCTGACCATCGGGCTGGAAGATGAAATGATCGACATCGACGGCCAGGTGATCTATTGCCGGGAAGGCGGCAAGGGGAAATATGAGTCCGGCATCGAATTCAAGAACATCAATGAAACCTCCCTGCGAATCTTGAACAAATATATCGTCGCATTCCGGGAACACCAGAAAAAAACCGGTGGGTCCGAATCCTGAGGATTCCCGGGTTCGCCGCTGCGGAACCGGATGAATCATCGGTAACCATCTTCCCAATTCAAGACCGACAGGTCATTGCTCGCGATTCAGCGGGCGATCTGGAATTATAATAAATAGCGGGGGACTGGCAAAACCATGTTGAAAAGTATACGCCAAACCAATTTCGATGGGTTGGATCTGGTTAAAAGAGGAAAAGTGAGGGATGTCTATGATCTGGGGGACAGTCTGCTCATGGTGGCCACCGATCGGATATCGGCATTCGACGTTGTCATGCCCGATCCGGTACCGGACAAGGGAATCATCCTGACGCAGATTTCCCTGTTCTGGTTTGACATGATGAAGCCGCTGGTGGATCATCATGTCATTACAGCCGATGTCAACGAATATCCCTCCCAATGCAAGCCTTACGCAGACATTCTGAAAGGCCGCAGCATGCTGGTTGCCAAGGCGGAACCCCTGTCCATCGAATGTGTCGTCAGGGGCTATCTTTCGGGATCAGGATGGAAATCCTATCAGGAGACCCAATCCGTGTGCGGCATCAAACTGCCCAAGGGATTGCGTGAGTCGGACAAATTGCCCCAGCCGATTTTCACTCCATCGACAAAAGCGGATATGGGGGAACATGATATCAATATCGATTTTGAGGAAGCCGCCAGTCGGGTTGGTCTGGAAAGAGCCAGCCAGGTAGCGTCCCTGAGTCTGGACATCTACCGCAAAGGTGTTGAATACGCGGCCACCAAGGGCATCCTGATCGCGGATACGAAATTCGAATTCGGAATCGTCGATGACCGGATCATCCTGATCGATGAAATCCTCACCCCGGATTCCTCCCGGTTCTGGCCGAAAGCCGCTTACCAGCCGGGCGGTCCCCAGAAAAGCTACGACAAACAGTACGTCAGGGATTATCTATTGACCCTTGACTGGGACAAAACCCCGCCTGGTCCCGAACTTCCTGCGGATGTGATCGAGCAGACACGGAAAAAATACGTCGAAGCCCTGTCTGCCCTGACCGGCGTGGACTATGGACTATAGGACCCATGGAATCCTGCTGGCATCCATCGACACAACCGATGAACGATTCCGGATTTCCACTTGCCGGGATTGTCAAGACCTTCTGGAATCAATCGCCATCCTGGGAATCATCCGTCCGCCCTTGCTTCTGAAAACAAGGGTGGACGGATGTATTGTCGTCAGCGGCTGGAGACGCATCGAGGCCTGTAAACAGCTGGGGCATTTCCGCATGGAGGCCAGAATCCTGCCGGCGGAAACTCCGGCCTTTGAATGTGCGAAGCTGGCCGTGGCGGAAAATTCGCTCCAGCGCCCCTTGAATACCCTGGAACAGTCCCATGCATTCCGAATCCTGGCGTCGCATGTGAATGATCCGGAAGAACGTTTTCGGTTGTATCGTTTATTGCGTCTTCCCCACCACCCATCCATGGTCGCGAAAATCCAAACCGTCTGTGATTTTCCGGCCAGCATTCAGGCCTTGTTACTCGACGGGACCATTCAGCTGCCCATCGCCCTGGCGCTGGCGGAAATGCCCGGGGAGGACGCGATTTTTTTTGCCGGCCTGTTCAGCGATCTTAAAATCGGCCTGAACAAACAAAGGGAAATCCTGTTGAACGCCACGGAAATCGCCATGCGGGAGGACATCCGGATAGGGGAAATTTTCCATGAAAATCCCATCCGGGAGCTCATCGACGCCCCGGATCTCGATCTTCCCCAAAAAACCGAAAAAATCAGGAGCGCCCTGAGGAAGAGACGCTTTCCGAACATCGCCGCCGCGGAAGAGGTATTCGAAAATTCCGTGCGGGAACTGCCGTTGCGGAATTCCATCGGCCTGACGCCACCGCGTCATTTCGAGGGAATGACCTATACGATGGAACTGCGGTTCAATGACCTTGAAGAATTCAGGGAACGCGCGGAAAGGGTAACCGAAATGGTGGATCATCCGGCCCTGAAAAAAATTCTCGGGAACAAAAACGGGTGAACCGCGAATGATATCCAGACTCTATATTGATCGAGCCGTGGAAGGTCATCCGCTCGTCAAGCGAATCCAGGAGCGCTTCAAGGCGGTTCCGCATACCCTGGTTGACGACAGCCGGAAGCTCTACCAGGAAGTCGACCGGACGGACGATCCCATCCAAAGCGGAAAAGAACTCCTGTTCCTCACGGAAAACAAGGGGCCGTTCTTGAAGAAATGTCCCGGAACGCGCTCCTACCGTTGTTGCGACTATACCATTCTTCATATCGCTTCCTTCTGCACCATGGATTGCGCCTACTGCATCCTCCAAATCTATTTTCATCCGGCGGTGCTGCAATTTTTCGTGAATCACGAAAAACTAATGACCGAACTGGACGCGGTGTTCGCCTCCGGGGTGGTTACCCGCATCGGAACCGGTGAATTCACCGACAGCCTGATCTGGGAATCGCTTTGCGATCTCACCCCCCGGCTGGTGTCGCGTTTTGCCGCCCAAAACAGCTGCATATTGGAATTGAAGACCAAAACCACGGCCATCGGGAACCTAAAAAACCTGGCGCACAACCGCAAAACCATTCTCTCCTGGTCCCTGAACACGGAACGGGTCATCCGCACGGAGGAACGCCGGACCACCCCCCTGAAGGCGCGCCTGAAGGCAGCCGAGGCCTGTCAACAATGGGGTTACCCATTGTCGTTTCATTTTGATCCGCTGGTTATCTACGATCACTGCGAGGACGAATACCGGGAAGTCATCGCCGCTTTGTTCGATCGAATCTCGCCCGATAATATCGTCTGGATCAGCCTGGGCAGTTTCCGCTTCATGCCCGAATTGAAGCCGCTGGTTCAACGGCGGTTTCCCCATTCCCGGATCGTTTACGGCGAGTTCATTCCCGGCCTTGACGGGAAAATGCGCTATTTCAAACCGATGCGGATAGCTCTTTACAAAGAGATCCTTCACGCCATTCGGTCGAAGGCGCCGGAAGTGACGGTCTATTTCTGCATGGAAGATGATGACGTCTGGCTTCAATGCCTGGGATTTGTTCCCGCCGACAGGGGCGGCCTTCCTGGCATGCTTGATGAGAGCGCCGTCCGTCATTGCGGCGTGCGACCGGGAGGCTGAGGGGGCGGCCTTCTCACGTGGGGGGAAAATAAGAAGGCCGGGGTCGCGCTCTCCCCGGCCTTCCTGGACGATTATTTTGGGGGCGATTATTTTTCCTGTTCTTTTTCCGTGTTCAACGTCTCGATCAATTTTTCCGCCAGTTGCGACGGGACTTCTTCATAATGGGAAAATTCCATGGTAAAGACACCGCGTCCGCCGGTCATGGAGTTCAAATCCGGCGCGTAGGTGAGGAATTCCGCCATGGGGACTTCCGCTTTGATGATCTGGTATTTTCCTTCGTTGTCCATGCCGAGAACGCGGCCGCGTCTTGAATTCATGTCACCCATGATATCTCCCATGAATTCATCCGGTGTTTTAACGGCCACTTTCATGATCGGTTCCAGCATGACCGCTTTTGCTTCCGCCGCCGCCTTGCGAAATGCCAGGGAGCCGGCGATTTTAAAGGCCATTTCGGATGAGTCCACTGCATGGTAGGAACCATCGTCCAGCGTCGCCCGGAAATCGACACATGGGAAACCGGCTAAAACACCTCTTTTCGCGGATTCAATGATACCTTTTTCCACCGCTGGAATATAGGTTTTGGGAATCACGCCGCCGACCACCGCATCAACGAATTCAAAACCAGATCCCCTTGGGAGCGGCTCGATCTGCACCCAACAATCGCCGAACTGGCCATGGCCGCCGGTTTGTTTTTTATGTCTTCCCTGAACCCGCACTTTTTTCTTGATGGTTTCCCGGTATGGAACTTTCGGGGTTTTCAGTACCGCTTCGACATTGAATTTCCGCTTCAGTTTTTCGACGATGGTTTCAATATGCACCTGTCCGAGACCGGACACGAGGATTTCCTTTGTTTCCGCATTCCGGTCAAGCCGCAGGGCGGAGTCTTCCTCCATCAGTTTGTTCAGCGAGCTGAAAATCTTGTCTTCATCACCTTTGGATTTGGCTTCAATGGCAAAGGAAATCAGAATGGGCATCGGTTCGGCGCAGATAAAGCGCAGTTTGCTGCTTTCGTCGCACAGGGTGTCGCCCGTGGTGGTTTCCTTCAGTTTGGCCACGGCCACGATGGAGCCTGGAACCGCTTGAGACGCGGGCTTCTGTTCCTTCCCGCCAATGGTCAACAGTTGATTGAAACGCTCTTTCACATCCTTGTTGGTATTGAAAAAATTGCCGTCCGATCCCAGGGAGCCGGACACGACACGAAAAATGGACAACCTTCCGGCATAGGGATCCGCGATGGTTTTAAAAACAAAGCCGGCAAAGGGGGCGGCGGGATCGGGTTCGCGGATGATTTCATTTTCGCCCTTGGCGTCCGTCGCACGCCAGCCTTTCCGGTCAAGAGGGGAGGGGAAACAGTTGACGATAAAGTCCGAGAGCAGGTTGATGCCGATATTCCGGGTAGCGCAACCGCATAGAACCGGCACGAAATTCCGGTTGCGGGTGCCTTTTTGGAGAGCACTCTTGATTTCCTCGTCCGTCAGGGAGCCCCCTTCCAGATATTTTTCAATCAGGGAATCATCCGCTTCCGCCACGTTTTCAATCAGGAGTTCCCGCTCGGTTTCCGCTTGTTCCTTCATGTCCGCGGGTATGTCGCCGACCGTGGCCTTGCCGTTTTCATCGTAGGTATAGGCTTTCATGGTGACCAGATCGATGATACCCTGGAAATCGGCTTCTTGGCCAATGGGAAGATGAACAGCGATCGGTTTAGGCTGCAGGGAGTTCGCCACTTCCTGGAAGGTGCGCTGAAAGTCAGCGCGTTCCCGATCCAGTTTGTTGATCAGGATGGCGCTGGAAAGTCCGAATTCCTCCGCGAATGTCCAGGCCTGTTCGGTCTGCACCTTGAAACCGTCAACGGCGTCTATGACCACCAGGGCCGCGTCGGCAGCCTGCATGCAGTTTTTCGTATCGGAAAAGAAATTCTGGTCGCCGGGAGTGTCGATGATCGAGATGGTATTTTTTTTCCACGGATATTGATGAAAACCGCTGCTGATACTGGATCTTCTTTTCAATTCCTCCGGTTCGAAATCCATGACGGTATTGCCGTCTTCCACTCTTCCAAGTCGCGTTGTAACGCCGGCATCGTGGAGCATCACTTCCGCCAGGGAAGTTTTGCCGGCTCCGGTATGGCCAACGATCACGACATTTCTGAGTTTTTCCGCAATCTCCTTTATTTCCTTCATTTGGGCTCCTCTCCACAGATTAGAATTTCGAAGGCAAACAATCAGAAATCCTTATATTGTAAGGTGTAAAAAAGCAAGCGTAAAAAAACCGGTTCAAAAGCGCCGGCCTACGGGAGGCCCGGCCCGCAATCCCCTTTCAACACCAGTGGCAGCAAAAACTCCCGGTTGCCTTTCGGACCGGTGATGGGGGAGGGGATGACTTCGCCCGAATCCAGACCGATTCCGGCGCAGAACGATACAATGTCGGCGATCACGGCCTCCTGCAGAACCGGGTCCCGGACCACGCCGCCTTTGCCGATCTTGTTCTTCCCCACCTCGAACTGGGGCTTTATCAAAGCGATGATCCGGCCGCTATCCGGCCGCAGGAATCGCACCGCGCAGGGAATGACGATCTTAAGGGAAATGAAGGAAACATCAATGACCGCGATATCAACGATTTCCGTGATGGACTCCGGCGGCAGGGCGCGGATGTTGGTTCGCTCCATGATGACGACCCGCGGGTCCTGCCGCAATTTCCATGCAAGCTGGCCGTATCCGACATCAACGGCAAATACCCTGCGGGCGCCGGATTGCAGCAGGCAGTCCGTAAAACCGCCAGTGGAAGCGCCGATGTCCATACAGACCTTGTCGCGGACATCGAGATGGAGCTGCCGGATGGCGGCTTCCAGCTTCAGCCCCCCGCGGCTCACATAGGGCAGATCTTCCTTGACGATCAGGGTGTCATCCGGTGAAACGCGGGTTCCGGGTTTGTTCACGGGTTGATCGTTGACCAGGATCTTGCCTTCCATGATCAAGGCCCTGGCGCGTTCCCGGCTTTGGGTCAAGCCTTTTTCGCACAGCAGGATGTCCAGACGTTGGCGATTTCCAGCAGCATTCATCGTCGCAGGATTTTTTTTCCTCGCTCTGTAATGGCCGTTGCGTCGATGCCGTATTTGGACCGCAGCAGCTGTTGCGGACCATGCTCGACGAATTGATCCGGTATGCCCATCCGTTCCAGATGAACATTCTGGACGCCCGCATCGTTCAGACATTCCAAGACGGCGCTGCCGAACCCTCCCTGGCGCACGTTCTCTTCAATGGTGATGACGCGGGGGATCCGGCGCACCAGCGAGACAACCAACTCCTCATCCATGGGTTTGACAAATCGGCAGTTCACCACGGTGGCCGCGATTCCGGACTCCAGGAGATTCTTATGCGCTTCCAGGGCCTCGCAGACGCATCGGCCGATGGCCAGGATCAAGAGATCGTCGCCCCGGGTCAGAACCTCGCCTTTTCCGATGGGGAGTGGCTGGATGACCGGATCCAATCGGACCCCGGTTCCCTTGCCCCGGGGATAACGGAAGGCAATGGGTCCGTCATGCAATAAGGCGGTCAACAGCATCCTGCGGAGTTCGTTTTCATCCATGGGAGCCATGACGACCATGTTGGGCAGACTGCGCAGGAAAGCATAGTCGAACAGGCCATGATGGGTGGGGCCGTCTTCACCGACAATTCCACCCCGGTCGATGGCGAAGATCACATGGTTTTTTTCAATACAGACATCGTGCAGGATCTGGTCATAGCCGCGCTGTAAGAAAGTGGAATAAATGGCCACAACCGGCTTAAACCCTTCGGTGGCCATCCCAGCCGCAAAAGTGACCCCGTGCTGTTCCGCAATCCCGACATCGTAGAAACGCTCGTGGAACCGTTTTGAAAATTCCAGCAGACCGGTCCCTTCCGGCATGGCCGCCGTGACCGCGATGATGGTCGGATCCGTTTCCGCGAGTTCGACCATGGAGCGGCCGAAAACATCCGTGTACGTCGGAGTGGAAGGATCGGTGCTTCTGCATTTGCCGGTCTCGATTTCAAAACTGCCGACCCCGTGAAAATAAACGGGATTCTGTTCGGCCGGCGGATATCCCTTCCCTTTCTGGGTGGTGACGTGCAGCAGCACCGGTTCGTTCAAGGATTTTATATTATTCAGAATATCGATCAGATGGTTCAGCCGGTGACCATTGATGGGGCCGAAATACTCAAAATTAAAGGCCTCAAACAGCATTCCCGGTGTCACAAATGTTTTAAAAGACTCTTCCGACCGTTTGGCGAACTGGTACACATCATCGCCGATTTTTGGCAGCGATTTCAGAAATTCCCCGAATTCCCTGCGCCATTCCTGAAGATATTTGGAGGACAGCTTGCGGCTCAGGAAAGACGACAAGGCCCCGACATTCTGGGCGATGGACATATCGTTGTCATTCAAAATGACGATCAAGTCCTTGTCTTTATGGGTGTCGCCGGCCTGAT
Organism: Thermodesulfobacteriota bacterium; assembly: GCA_049320885.1. Lineage (GTDB taxonomy): Bacteria > Desulfobacterota > Desulfobacteria > Desulfobacterales > SURF-7 > DYJD01. The sequence continues at coordinate 70,100 of JBMORA010000029.1, forward strand.
TGAGACCCTCATAGGCGATGCCGGCGGTCATGGAACCGTCGCCGATCACGGCGATGACCTTGCGGTTCTCTTTTTTCAAGCGCTTGGCGCAGGCGATCCCGAGTCCGGCGGAGATGGAGGTGCTGCTGTGTCCGGTGGTAAACGCATCATACGCGCTCTCGCTCATCCGGGTGAACCCGGAAATGCCTCCATGTTTCCTGAGGGTTTGGAACTGGTCTCTTCTTCCGGTAAGCAGTTTATGGGCATAAGCCTGGTGGCCCACATCCCAAATGACTTTGTCGTTCGGAATATCGAATACATAATGGATGGCAACGGCCAATTCCACCGCCCCGAGACTGGAAGCCAGATGACCGCCGTTTGTGGAAACCACATCGACAATGACTTGCCGGATTTCGGCCGCCAGTTTTTTCAGGTCGGCGATGGCAAGCTGTTTCAGATCCTGGGGAGAATGGATACGGTCAAGCACTTCCATTATTGAACGGTTCTTTCTGTTTTCATGTTGGATATCGGATTCATGCCACACTCGCTCGTCGGCTCACTGTTGTCTCCGGATGATGTAGGTCGCCAATTCGCGCAGGGGCCGGGCTTTTTCATCGAAAGACGCGACGGCGTCCAGGGCTTTTTCAACGGCGCACCGGGAAAGTTCCTTGGATCGCTGGATTCCCAGAAGGGAAGGGTAGGTGGATTTGCGCCGGTTTTCATCCGTGCCCACCGCCTTGCCCAGGATGTCCGGATCCCCTTCCACATTCAAAATGTCATCCGTTACCTGGAAGGCGAGACCAATGTTTCGTGCGTATTGACGTAGGTTTTCCATTCGGGATGTATCGGCGCCGGCAAGCAGTCCGCCGGTGCAGACCGATGCTTCGATCAGGGCTCCGGTCTTGGCGCGGTGCATGGCTTCCAGCTCCTCCAGTGTCAGGCCGGCCCCTTCGGCCAGGATATCCGTCATCTGGCCGGCGATCATCCCCTGATGTCCGGCGGCAACACTGATGCCATGGATGATGCGCAGATACTCCCGGGGGCTGATTGCTTCCGGCCATCGATCCATATCGGACAGAATCTCAAAGGCAAGGGTCAGCAATGCGTCGCCGGCCAGGATGGCCGTGGCTTCATCAAAGGCCACGTGACAGGTCGGTTTTCCCCTGCGGAGGTCATCGTTATCCATGGCAGGAAGATCGTCATGAACCAGGGAATAAGTATGGATCATTTCCAGGGCGCAGGCCGCCGGCAAGGCGCTTATTTCAGAACCGCCCATGGATTCCGCCGCCGCAATGCAGAGAATCGGCCGCAGCCGTTTGCCTCCGGCCAGGAGGGAATGACGCATGGCGTCTGCAATCCTGGCATTCCCCTTGATTCCATTCAGAAACCGAAGGAGACAGCTATCCACCGTGTCTTTTTTTTTCGCCAGATACTTCTGGATGTCGAATGAGTTCAAAAACGGGTTTCCTGTTTACAATTCCGGGTCGTCCCCACCGGACGGGTTTGGGCCCTGGGAAAAAGGAACTTCCCGGACGGTTCCATCCTGATTTTTCAGCAACAGCAGAATCCGCTGTTCGGTTTCATCGAGTTTTTCCGCGCAGAATTTGGACAATGCCATGCCGTCTTCAAATTTCTTCAAGGCTTTTTCAATGGGCAGATCGCCTTTTTCCATTTCGTTGACGATCTGTTCCAGTTGTTGCAGCGCTTGTTCAAATGTTTTTTTCATCATGTAACAATATATCCTTCACCCGGCAGGTAATGGCTCCTTTTGCGAGCAAAATCTCCAATTCCTGGTCATTGCGGACATCCGCCGAACTGCGTACCACGCGTTTTTGCGGCACTGTCCGGGTGATGCTGTACCCCCGCTGTAAAATGGACCTGGGATTGAGGACCTGAAGCTTGCCTTCAAGGGCCTGGAGCTCCATGGTTTTTAAATAAAATTCTTCTAATATGTATTTTTGGATAGTTATATTATATTGTTCAAGTACGACTTTCAATTGATCGACCTGTTTCCGGGGGGAACAGGCCACCAGACGATGGGCCAGGAATCCAACGAGCCGTTGCTGTTGCTGCAAAAGCGTCTCCATGGAGCGTTGCAGCCGGGCAGTCACGTCGTCCAGCCGGATTCTGAAATCTTCGATCCGTTTCCCGGGATTCCGCAATCGCCTTTCCAGTTGCGCCAGTTGTTGTCGCCAACGGCCCATCTGCTGAGCCATGCTGTTTTTCAGACGAAGGGCCAGGGAGCCGTACTGACGAAGCAGAACGGATTGGTCGGGCGAAACGAGTTCAGCCGCGGCCGATGGTGTCGGCGCCCGCAAGTCAGCGACAAAATCCGCAATGGTAAAATCGGTTTCATGACCGATGGCGGAAACAACAGGAATTTCAGAGGAAAAAATAGCTCTGGCCACTTCTTCGGAATTGAAAGCCTGGAGGTCTTCCAGGGAACCGCCACCCCGGGCCAGGATCAGCACATCGGCTGGATCCGGCATCTGGTTCACCAGGCGAATGGCTTCCGTTATCTGCCTGACCGCATCATTGCCCTGAACCGCGACCGGGGCAATTACCAGGGGGATTCCCGGAAACCGCCGTTGGATGATCCGGATGATGTCATGGATCACGGCGCCGGTGGAGGAGGTCACCACGGCGATTTTCTCCGGCAGGAACGGAATGGGTTTTTTGCGGTCCGCATCAAAAATCCCCTCCTGGGAAAGCCTGGTCTTGAGTTGCTCAAAGGCCACCTGGAGGGCGCCGACGCCTTTGGGTTCCATGTGTTCCAGGATGATCTGATAGGTTCCCCGGGGTTCATATATGCTGATGCGGCCGATGCCGGTAATCTGCATGCCATCTTCGGGCGAAAAGACCAATCGCCGGTTCTGACCCCGGAACATGACCGCCTGGATCTGGGCCGATGGATCTTTCAGGGCAAAATAATAATGGCCGGAAGCTGGTTGGCTAAAATTGGATATTTCGCCAGTAATCCAAACCATTGGATAAGTTTCCTCAAGCAACGATTTAATTTCAGCGGTCAGTTGGGATACTGTGTAGATAGGACGATGCACGTATGCTGTCTTTTTTTCAAGATCGTTATTCTTGGTATAGGCCATCATGAAAACCGACTGTATCTAGCACAGTTCATCGCTGTGTTCAACCGCAATCTGACCGATTATCCGCCATCCAGATTGCGTCTGATAAGATATATTATGTAAACTTTTAAAAAAGGATTTCCTAAATCGGTTCCCATCCGGAAACGGATTGGCCGGATGGCCCTATTCGCCGTCTTCGTCAAGGCTGTCCTCAAGGCTGCGCTGGTCTTGTCCGGCAACCTGATCCAGGAATTCGCGGACAGCCGGAACAATATACATATCGTCCAGGGGCATGCGGCCGATGCAGGACGCCAGAATGGCGGCCTTGTCCCGCACGGGCTTGTGTTTGTCCATGATGAACCGGAGCCGTCCCTTGACCTTGCAGAGTCCGCTCTTGACTTTTATACCCGGGGTTTCACGGAGATTTTGCTCGGTGACGGCGATATCGAGTTTTTCGGAAATGCTTTTCAGTTCGTTGTAGAGTTGTTCGGGTTTCATGGTATATGTTCTCGCTGTGCTGGGCTGCGGGCAATAAATCATGTCGCGGCTCATGAATCAAGCCATTTTTCCACTGCTCCCGGTGTGATGGTTTCGCAGTCATTCGGTTGTTTTGAGCTTGAAAAATGCTTGATCTGTGTTATCTTGCCGGTATAAACAATCGTATCCACCATAGTCCGGTTGTTTATATTTGAACGGAACTTCACATGAGAAATGCGTAAGCAAGGAGGATCGCAAGATGCAACATAGCATTGGATATCAAGGTGCACAAACCCAGGTGGCCGTCAATTCGTTTATCCGATCGGTTTACAACTGGATGGCTGTGGGTCTGGCATTGACAGGCGTAGTGGCTTTCTGGGTCGCCGGCAGCGAGACCATGTTGAAGCTGATTTTCGGCAATCAACTGGTTTTTTGGGGATTGATCATCGGCGAGCTCGCCCTGGTTTTCAGTCTCAGCGCCAGGGTCCACCGGATGGAGGCTTCCACGGCAACCGGTTTGTTCCTGCTCTATTCGGCCCTGAACGGAGCCACCCTGGCTGCCATATTGCTGGCCTATACCATGAGTTCCATTGCCACGACGTTCTTCATTTGCGCCGGCACGTTTGCGGCGTGCAGCATTTACGGCATGACCACCAAACGGGATCTGACCGGTGTGGGGCAATTCATGTTCATGGGCCTGATTGGCATTGTCATTGCCACGGTTGTGAACCTGTTTGTGAAAAGCTCCGGAATGGAAATGATCATCAGTTATCTGGGCGTGTTCATTTTTGTGGGACTGACCGCCTATGACACCCAGAAGCTGAAAGAGATGGCCTTGAGTCAACCGGCCGGACTCGACGCGGCCGTCATCCGCAAGGGAGCCATTCTCGGCGCCCTTTCCCTGTATCTGGATTTTATTAATATGTTTTTGTTCTTGTTGCGGATTTTCGGCTCCAGCAGGGAATAACAAAATATGGTTATCCGATATGCTGCCGGATCACGTCGGCGATCCGGCGGCAGCAGGCGCTGGTCTGGGATGGCGTGGGACCTTCCACCATGACCCGGCAGATGGACTGGGTTCCGGAATAACGGACCAGCACCCTGCCCCGGCCTTTCAGTTCCTTTTCCGCCGCTGAAATCGCGGCGGCGATCTCCGGAATGGATTCCAGGGGAGGCTTGTGTTTTACCGTCACATTCACAAGCTCCTGGGGGAATATGTCCATCACCTGTTTCAGGACCGACAGCGGCTTGCCGGTGAGAACCATGGCTTCCATTAATTGGATGGCTGCCAGAATCCCGTCCCCCGTGGTATGATGCTGTAAAAAAATCAAATGACCGGAATCCTCTCCCCCCAGCACGGACCCGTGCTGCCGCATGGCTTCCATGACAAAACGGTCTCCCACCTGGGCTGCGAAATGCCGGAGTCCCATTTTTTCCAACGCGGCGGTAAATCCCAGATTGCTCATAACCGTGCTGACCACCAGGTCGCTGGTCATCCTGCCGCGTTGTTGCATGGCCTGGGCGCATACGGCCAGGATCTGATCGCCGGAAACCGGCGCGCCGGTTTCATCCACCGCCACCAACCGGTCGGCATCGCCGTCAAAGGCAAGCCCGATATCCGCGCCGGTCTCCCGGACGCTTCGAATGAGCGCCTGGGGATGCTCGGAACCGCAGTTTTCATTGATATTCCGGCCGTCAGGTTCGACGGACAGGACCTTCGACACCTCCGCTCCCCATTGTTGAAAGATGACGGGGGCCACCGGTGATGCCGCTCCATTGGCGCAGTCCATGACGATTTTGAGCCTTCCACCAGCCTGTTTGTGTTCGCTGGTATTCAGGATGAAATCAATGTACTCCCCGGCTGCGTCGGGCATGGGCCGAATGCTGCCGATGCTCCGGATACCATGGGCCAAGGCGGTATGGGCGTCGGTCAGAACCAGGGATTCGATCTCCTCTTCCCAGGCCCGGGAGAGTTTATACCCCTCGTGATCGAAGAGTTTAATGCCATTATCGTGATACGGATTGTGGGATGCGGAGACAACGATCCCGGCCCTGGCGCCCCGTTTTTTCACCAGATGGGCGATCCCGGGAGTGGGCAGAACGCCGGTCAGCCATGCATTGCAGCCCATGGAAGCGATGCCGGCGGCCAGGGCGGATTCCAGCATGCCGCCGGATTCGCGTGTATCCTTGCCGATCAGAATGTCGGCCCCGCCCTGTCCCGCCGAACGCTGGGGCGCCATCAGAAACGCCACTGCCTTGCCGAGCCGCAGGGCCATTTCCGGTGTCATGGGATATTCGTTGGCGACGCCCCGCACGCCATCGGTTCCGAATAATGTTTTCATGGCGGTTTTCTTCCTTTGGTTTGGGATATCAGGAATGCTCGATGGGTTGGGGGGAAAAGTGAAATCCGGGCAGCAACATTGCCATCCTGTCTGTCAGACGGTCGATGACGGCCTGCAACCATTTAACCCCCATGGCGGCCTCTTCCGGCGGCAACTGCTGGATCACTTGCAGATACTGTCGTCCGTGGCACTGGATGCCCTTCCGGACGCATTCCAGAAATGGTTCCGATGACGCCTGGTTTTCCGCATGGTCCCAGGAATTCCGCAAAATTTCCTTTAGTTCGGTCCAATTTTCAACAAAGGCGCGCTGCTGCCGGATCAGGAGGAATGAATCGCCGGGTTGATCCGATTTCCGCTCCGGTTCCTGATCCGGAATCCGGAATCCATCAAGCGCGGCGGAAACTTTGTCCCGCAGAACCTGCAATTGCTTGATGCGTTCCTCCCATCCCATTTGCAGGGTGGATACTAGTCCGTTCCATAGCTCGGCGGAAAAGGATTCGGAAATGAACAGCGAACGCACTTGTCGATACCAGTGCATCAGCGCCGTCAGATTGGCAATATAGATCAAATTGTTGACAAGCGTGCGCTGGATGGACGGGAACCCGCCCCCGGAATAAGGTACGGAGCCCCCCCTGCCCATTCCGCCGAAAATCAGATTCCCGGGTTTATGCTCATCCTTGCGAACAATGGTGCCGGCTGCCGAAACCGTTCCGAACGCCAATCGGCAGGGGCCCACGACGCCCCCCTGCCCTCCCAGAAAAATAGGATCTTGATTCAGCATGACACCCCGGGGCACGTCGCCGAAGAGCGATGGAGTGGCCTTATCCTGGTTGGGGGTGAAATTGAAATGGATGAAGGAACTGCCGACCTCGCTGTGGCGTTTCGGCCCGGTTCCGCCCGCCAGGAGGCAATCACAGAAATTGATCAGGCTTCCGAGGGTGGCGAAGGGGAACAGAATGGTCTGCTTCAAACCCACGGTGTGAGCTGCGCCGGCGTATTCCTCCAGAATCGTGCCTTCGCGCACCTGGGCCCCGGATCCCACGACGGCCTTCTCCAAAAACACCGCCTTGCGGAAATATCCGCCTTTCAGTTCCACTCCAGGCCCCAGCAGGCAATCCTCCACGGTGGCGGGGCCCTCCCCTCCCAGTTTCACCCGCTCTGAAATCAGGGTGGTTTTTCCCAACAGTTTACAGCCCGGATAGATGATCGTACCATTTCCGGAAATTCTGTCGAGATCGACGGTTTCATCCAGATAAACGGATAACGGGTTGGGGATCGAGACCCCCTTGCGTATCAGGGTTTCAATGCGTGCGGTCATTTCCATATGTACGGATTTTTCTCGCCCAATCGGATGATATTGTCAAGGAATTCTTGATCCGTCGGTTCCAGGTGCCTCCTCCGCGGAAAGGAAGGGCATCGATGTTTTTGATTGAATTTTGTGGAGTAAAAAGGTAGAATATCATAATTATTGGCTGTCGGAAGTTGTCACCGTCCAGGATACAGTTTCTCCTTTTCCGTAACCGCGATATATGGATTTCCGTTGAGAAGACGGAGAGGATCACGATCAACCTCCAGTGGAGCGACAAATGCCCGCACCAAAGCCGACCGACCTGCCGCAATGGAGACAGTTGCAACGAGCGGCGGAACAGATGAACCGGCCTGAGAAACACCTGCGTCACCTGCTCGAAAACCCTGATCGCATCCGCCGTTTCGCCAAAACCGGAGGCGGCCTGCTGTATGATTTCAGCCGCCAGCGCATGGACGACGAATGCCTGGCATTGCTGTTGGATTTGGCCAGGAGCCGGGATGCCCAGGGATTGTTTTCCGGCATGATCAGCGGGAAAAAGAGCAATGCTTCCGAAAACAGGGCCGCCCTTCACACGGCAACCCGCTGTTTTTCAGATGAACCCCTGGTGGTGGACGGGCACAATGTCATGCCGGACATTCTGAAGGTGAAGGAGGACATCCGGCGGTTCTCCATCGAAGTACATAACGGCCGGATTCACGGCGCCGACGGCAAGCCCTTCACGGATATCGTGGTGATCGGTATCGGCGGTTCCTATTTGGGGACCGAATTCGTGGCCGCGGCCCTGAAGTTTTACGCAGACAAAGGCCTGGGTCTGCATTTTCTGTCCAATGTGGATATTCATAATTTCGGTGAAATCGTCTCTGCCATCCAACCGGAGACGACCCTCTGGATCATCATCTCGAAAAGTTATACGACCGTCGAAACCATGGCCAACGCCAATCTGGCATACGCCTTCATGAAACAACGGGGCATCGACCCCGAGAAGCATGTGGTGACGGTCACCAGCAAAGGCAGTCCCGGAGACGATCCGTCCAACCCGGTTCTGGCTTCCTTTCATATGTTCGACTTCATCGGCGGCAGATACAGTGTCACCTCGGCCGTGGGAGGCGTTCCGCTGAGCCTTTACCTCGGGTATGAACGCTTCGAGCGCTTTCTGAAGGGCGCCGGCGAAATGGATCGCCATGCCGCCGAAGCGCCGCCCGAAGAGAACCTGCCCTTGATCGCCGCGCTGATCGGTATCTGGAACAACAATTTTTTAGGGTATCCGGCCCAGGGCATCATCCCCTATGCCTCGCCCCTTTCCAAACTGGCACCCCATATCCAGCAGTTGTACATGGAAAGCAACGGCAAATCCGTCACCACGGACGGAGACAAAACCGGTCATGAAACCGGCGTGATCATATTCGGTGAGCCGGGTACAAACGCCCAGCATTCTTTTTTCCAGCTGGCCCATCAGGGCAGGACTTTCCCAATTGATTTCATAGGAGTTCTCACCCCCCTGTACGACGCCTATCCATCCAGGTACAAAGGCGTGACCAATCATCAGGAGCTATGGGCCAATTTGATTTCACAACCCACCGCCCTGGCCTTGGGCAAGGAGGATGGCAATCCGTTCCGATGCTTTTCCGGCAACCGGCCTTCATCAACGATTCTGTTGACGGATCTGACCCCGGAAAACATCGGCCGCCTTCTGTCCTTTTACGAGGCCCGCACGGTTTTTGAAGCCTTTCTGTGGAATATAAATCCCTTTGACCAATTCGGTGTGGAGCTGGGTAAAACCCTGGCGGACGGGATTCGGGAGGAAATGAAGCGCCGCAACCATGATCCGGATCACCGCTTTTCCGGCCGGGACCCCATTTCCGCTTTCTACTTGAATTCATTATTCAACGGACGGATACATCTTGACAGCCAAAAATAAATCACCTAAAGTGATCCGGTCATCTTATAACTACCGGTAACCAGTGATTATTTCTTTAGCATCTATTATGAAAAAGGTGATCTTGCCATGATTAATAAAATTTTGATCGTTGATGATTCTCCAGTGGCGCGCAGAATGCTTAGAACCAGTATTCCCAAAGACAAAGGCTACGAGATTTTCGAGGCTTCCAATGGTCAGGACGGAGTTGAAAAATATCAGGAATTGAAGCCCGATGTTGTCTTTATGGATCTGACAATGCCCGTGCTGGATGGTTATCAGGCAACGGCCAAAATCCGGGAGCTGGACAAAAATGCTACCATTATTGTGACAACCGCGGACATTCAACCCAAATCCATCGCCAGTGTCATGGAACTCGGTGCGTTTACGCTGCTGAAAAAACCGGCCAAGGCGGAATCCATCAAGGAGGCCCTCAGCAAAGTCGAAATGAAGCTGAAAAAGCTCCGGGAGAACAAATGATGACACCTGAAGTCCCTGATATTTTTTCCGATGAAGAAAAGGATATCTTGCAGGAAATCATGAATATCGCTTTTGGCAACGCCACGGCCGACCTGGCCGATGTGGTCGATATTTATGTCAAACTAAGTGTGCCCAGTGTTCAGGTAATCGGTATCGGGGCCCTTCCCGATTATTTGAAAACCACCATTAAAACCGACGGCACCAGCAACATCATCGAACAGAAATTCTGGGGCAATTTCAAAGGATCCGGTCTCCTGGTGTTTCCCGGCGGAACGGAACGGGATCTCATGGCCATCCTGGAGGATCAGGACCGGGAAGAGGTGACCACCACCCAGATGGCCACCCTGGAAAAAGGCGGCTTGCTGGAAATCGGTAATATCCTGATCGGCGCCTGTGTGGGCAAGGTATCCGAACTGCTGGATACCTTCGTCACCTATTCCCCACCACAGGTTCTTCAGGGAGACACCCACGACTGCAATTTCCTGGTGGAGCAGTTCGATCCGACGCAGACGGCCATCGTCATGAAAACCCTTTTTACCTTCAGGGAGAAGGACATCAGCGGCTTTCTATTGATTCTGACCAATCACGAATCCATCGGTTGGCTGCGCAAGGCATTGAAAAATTTTATGGATTCCTACGAATGATCGTTTCCCAAATTTTCGATATGCTGGATGCGGGGATTGTCGTCCTCGACCGGGATTTGAATGTCTTCAAATGGAATCGGTGGATGTCGACCCACAGCAAAATTTCCGCCGATCAAATCGTTGGCAAACCGCTTTTCGACTTTTATCCGGAACTCAAAAGCTCCTGGTTCCTGCGCAACTGTAAATCCGTTTTCACTTTCGGGAATTTCGCCTTTATTTCGCAGAAACTTCACAAATACTGCTTCCCGTTTAAATCCTACTACAACACCCTGGGATACCGCTTCGATTACATGCAGCAAAGCTGCACCGTCGGTCCATTGCGCGCTGCGAACAATGAAATCCAGTATATTTACATCACGGTCCAGGATGTGACCGAAATAGTGGCCTACGAGCAAAAGCTCATTGAAATGAACATCAAGGACGGACTGACCGGCGTCTACAACCGCCGGTTTTTCGAACCGCGGCTGGCGGAAGAATTTCAGCGGCATCGACGCTACAACCGCTCCTTGAGTCTGATCATGATGGATATCGACCACTTCAAGCAGATCAATGACAATTACGGTCATCAGGCCGGGGATCACATCCTGAGATCCCTGACAGCCCTGGTGGAGAAAATCATCCGGAACGTCGATATCTTCGCGCGCTACGGCGGGGAGGAATTCTGCTGCCTCCTGCCGGAAACCAGCGTTGAATCGGCAAAAGTGGTGGCGGAAAACATCCGTAAAAAAGTGGAGAACGAAGGCTTTCTATTCAAGGACACGGAAATCAAGCTGACGGTCAGCCAGGGACTGGCATTCCTCCATAAAGATACGGAAAACGCCGAATCCCTGCTGAAAAAAGCCGATGATGCCCTCTATGAAGCCAAGAAAACCGGCCGGAACAAGGTCGTTACCGCCAGATAAGACCTCGCCGCTTCACTTCCAACAATCGCGGCGATGCCCCGTCATTCGCCCCCTTTCGCATCCGTCACCATTTTTCAGAGCAGGCCTCGATGGTGAAATTGCCGTGGGTAGTGCCATAGGGCAGCGCCACCACGGGCCGGCCGGTCAGGTGGGTTATGGGGTGGGACGGCCCCATTTGCACGGATGACATTTTTGCCTTCAGTTTTTTTCCCGACTCAGCCAGCTTGATGGTCGCCTGACCGGAAATCATGTTGGCAATCTCTCCCACCGCATCCTTGATTTCATCGTTCAGATGTTTCATTTCCTCCCCGAACATGGCGGATACGATATGCAGGATAAGACTTTCAGAAAAACTGACGGCGATGCTCCCCTTGAAGTCCCCGCTGACGTCGATCAGGCCGCTGATGGCCCCGGGGGCGGTTTGATCCTGCTTGAGATAGGGCTTTTTTGCCTTGGCGGTTGTGCCTGCGGTGGTTTCAAGGATATGCAGGGTCGCTTCGATGAATTTGTTGACGCAATCGGCATCCATGGTCGTGTGTTTTTTCCTGTTCTACCAGTTTACGGGCAGACGGACGGCTTTTCCCGCCTTGTTTTTGAACAACAGATATCCATTTTGTTTTCCGAACAGAAACAGATCCCGGGTGATCTCCACATCCTTGCGGCAGTACTCCATGATCTCCCGGATCCGGCCTTGCTTCCACCACAAAAGCGCCTGGAGCCCGTCCGCTGTTTTCCGGATTCCCAGGGTGGTGTCCGCCAGATGATCCAGGGGCAGCCGGTATCCCAGGCGTTGTTGAATTTTCTCAAGTATATCCAACGTATTGAGTTTATGAAAATCCAAGGAAGTATGCCGGCTGATCACCCGGTAGTCAAAGCGTTTGATGTTGAAGCCCACCATCAAATCCAGGGATGTCACATGGGCCACAAATTCGGTGATGTCCTTCTCCATGTATTCGAAGTAATCGTCCTTTTCCGAATCGTAGAGCACCATGCCGCTGATCCCCATGAGATCGGCATTCTGCCAGCCGCCCACTTCCTGGGCGGATCGCTGGGTTTCCACATCCAGAACGCCGTACCGAAGGGGCCTGGAAGACTGCCGAGGTTGGGGTCCGGTTTTTGTCTCCGCCGGGAGTGTTTTTTTCCATACCGGCCGCCGCTCTTGAAACACCGGGGCTTGCTCGGAACGAATCATTTCCAGGATGAACAGGGCGCTGTTTTTGTCAATGGGCCGGTTGCCGGAACCGCATTTGGGGGAATGTACACAGGAGGGGCACCCGTTATCGCAGGGGCATCGCCGGATGCATTGATAGGTTTGCGCCAGCATTTCCCCGGCTTTGACAAAGGCCTGACGGCTCAAACCGGCGCCGCCGGGAATACCGTCATAAATGAAAACCGCGGCGCAATTGAGCTGGGTATGCATGGGCGTGGAAATCCCGCCGAGATCGTTCCGGTCGGTCATGACAAAAAACGGGAAAATGCCGATGGCCGCATGCTCGATGGCATGGATGCCGCCCATGAAATGGAGGTAACGGTCTTCGACCGCCTGCTGCACCGACGGGGGGATCGTGAACCAGAGGCCCTCGGTTTCAAATTGCTGCGGCGGCAAATCCAGGGGGTGGATGCTGAGACGTTTTTTAGCCTGAATCCGCCATGTTTCATAACCGGTTACCTGCTCGGTGACCTTCAGCCGGCCCAGGAAAATCCGGGTGCCCCGGATGGTCTTTTCCGCGTCCACGGACAATATTTCCGTATTCTTGCTGGTCCTGGCCCTGGTGTAGTAATCTGCATTCACCGCGGCGACCAGGACGGTATGGGAGGCCAAATCCAGTTCCTCTACCCGGTGGGTTTCCCCGTGATGCAGGTAGATCGCACCGGGATGGGTTTCCGTAAAGGCCCTGAAACCATCTATTTCCCCTTTGCTTTCACCGGTCTCGGCGCAGGTGATGACAAAGCGGTTGCCGGTGCCGCGCAAATCCACTTGTCGATGGGGGTTTTTATACCGTGAGAAAAAGACCCCTCCTTCCGCGCTCTGGAGCAATTCAGCCTTTTCATGCAGGCGTTCCACGGTTTCGGTGATCTTCTTCTCCTCCAGGAACGGTTCACCGCCTTTCAGGGGTAACTCCGCCGCGGCGCAAACAAGATGTTTTTCCATGACATGCGGATTGAAGGGATTGATTACGGCCGCCTCCGGTGGTTTTTGAATGAACTCCGCTGGATTTCGGGCGAAATACTGATCCAGCGCGTCCTCGCCGGCAATCAGGACCAGGGCCGATTCCTGCCCGCTCCGCCCTACCCTCCCTCCCCGCTGCCAGGTGGCCATAATGGAACCGGGATAGCCGACCAGTATGCACAGATCCAGATCACCGATATCGATGCCCAGTTCAAGGGCGCTGGTGGAAATCACGGCCAACAAATCCCCCCGGGACAGTTTTTCCTCGATCGCCCTTCTTTCTTCCGGCAGGAAGCCGGCGCGATAGGCGCTGATCTTGTTCTGAAAGCGGCCGGACTGGCTGCCGGCCCAGATGGCGATCAGTTCGGTCATTTTTCGGGACTGGGTGTAAACGATGGTCCGGAGTCCCCGGTGCAGAGCCGCTTTGAGCAACAGAATGGCGGTCTGGGCAGGGCCGGAATCCGGGTTCATGATCACCAGATGCCGTATCCCCCTGGGCGCTCCGGATTTGTCGATGACCTGGACTTTCAAACCGGTGAGCAGCCCGGCGAGTTCATCGGGATTGGCGATGGTGGCCGAACTGAAAACGAATGCCGGGGAGACGCCGTAATAATCGCAGATCCTGCGCAGCCTGCGGAAGACGAGCGCCATATGAGACCCCATGACGCCGCGATACGAATGGACTTCATCCACCACCACCAGCTTCAATCTGGAAAGCAGTCCCTGCCATTTGTCATGGTGGGGTAAAATGGATAGGTGCAGCATTTCAGGATTGCTCATCAGCACATGCGGGGGGGTCTGGCGGATTTTCTTGCGCTGCCAGGCGGTGGTGTCGCCGTCATAAATGGCCGCCGTGGGTTTCCAGCGGTCAGGGAAAGCGGCCGCCATCTCGCAGAAGGCTCTCAACTGATCCTGGGCCAGGGCCTTGAGGGGGAACAGATACAGGGCCTTGAATTCGGGGTCGCTTTCAATATGTTCCAGCACCGGCAGGTTGTAAATCAGGGTTTTCCCGCTGGCCGTGGGCGTGGCCACCACGACATGCTGACGGCGGCGGATCAGGTCGATGGCTTCCACCTGATGACTGTATAACCGGCGGATGCCGGTCTGATTCAGGAGGTTTTGAATGGCGGCCGGCCATTTCCCCCGGATATCGGTAAAGCGGGGAGGCTTCTCTTCGAATACCTGATGATGGGTCACCAGATGCCGCATCCGGTCCGAATGAAGCAGGGAGTGTATGTATTCCGATATGTGAGCGCCGGCCGCCATGTTTCGCACCCATTTCTTGTCCACCCTGTTTCATATCATTTCCAACCGTAATTGCAACCGCGGCGGTCGGCAGGATTCGGGTTGGAAAGGGCGGGCTTCAGTTCGCGCACATCCGCAGCACCTCTCCGGCGATTTTGTCCAGAGGCAGGATTTTGTCCACTCCGCCGAGTTTGATGGCTTCGTTGGGCATGCCGAACACGACACAGGAGGCTTCGTCCTGGGCGATGGTGGAGGCTCCGGCCTCTTTCATTTCCAGCATGCCCTTGGCGCCGTCATCCCCCATTCCGGTCATGATGACGCCCACGGCGTTTTTCCCGGCGTATCGCGAGGCGGAACGAAACAAGACATCCACCGAGGGTCGGTGGCGGCTGACCAGCGGACCGTCCTTGACTTCCACGAAATACCGGGCGCCGCTTCGTTTCAGCAGGGTGTGACGATTTCCGGGGGCGATGAGGGCATGGCCCGGAATCACCGTATCGTTGTTTTCCGCCTCCTTGACGGATATCCGGCAGATCCCGTTCAAGCGGTTGGCAAAGGCGGTGGTGAATTTTTCCGGCATGTGCTGGACAATGACGATGCCGGGGGAATCCAGGGGCAGGATCTCCAAAAATTCCCGCAAGGCTTCGGTTCCGCCGGTGGAGGCGCCCACCACCACCACTTTTTCAGTTGTCTGCAGCATGGCCCGGGAAACGGTTTTCGGGATGATCACATCGGCGCTCAACTTTTTGGAGATCGGTTTTTTGTGCAATGCCTGCGAAATGGGCCTCAGTTTTGCCTGGGCCGCCGCTTTCACGGAGTCACAGATTTTGATTTTCGATTCCTGCAGGAATTCCCTGGTGCCCAGTTTGGGCTTGGTGATAATATCGATGGCGCCGTATTCCAGGGCTTTCAGGGTTGTTTCCGCCCCCTTGTCCGTCAGGCTGGAACACATGACCACCGGTATGGGGTGCTGGCTCATGATTTTGTGAAGAAAGGTGATGCCGTCCATGCGCGGCATTTCCACATCCAGGGTAATGACATCCGGCACTTCTTTTTTTAATTTATCGGCGGCGATGAACGGATCGGAAGCGGTACCCATGACCTCGATGGCCGGATCCGAATTGAGGATTTCTTCCAGGGTCTGCCGCACAACGGCCGAATCATCTACAATCAGCACCCGAATTTTCTTGTTCATGGTTGTGCTCGTCACCTATGTCGGGAAAGGTACGATCTATGAAACCAAAACCGGCAGGATTTTTTCCGCTTTCCGGATTTTTTGATACAATTGCCGGACGGTTGCCTGCTCCCTGTCGATGAATTGTTCGAACCCCTGCATGGGGCTTCGTTTCAGCAACACCATACCGGTGTCCGTATGAAAATAGATTTTTCGGACATCTGCGCCGCCCAGATCGTAACTTTCGATCCGGATTTTTTTTTCAGCCAAAAATCCGAGCACGAATTCTGAAAGATGCCGACCGACTCCGCGATGGTCCGAAATGGTCTGCAGCAGATGGGCCCCGCCGAATGCCTTGGCGATCAGGTTCCGCTGCTTGGCCCCCAATCTCATAAGGCTGTTGATTAGCATCTCAATGGCGTTGTGGGCATACCGGGATGTCGCATCATCCATCTTCGACCCGGCGATCCCCGGCAAGAGGATATGATTCATGCCGCCGATTCCTTGCGTCGGATCGAACAGACAAACGGCCACGCAGGAGCCCAGCAGCGTGTAGATAACGGCGGGGGTTTGGCTGACATGGAGTTCGCCGATATGGATGGAGACGTTTTTTTTCATTTTTCCGGCTTCCGGTACACCGATGTCGCCACCGGAAGGAAATGCTCGTTTATGCCGTGGAGTGTTTCCGAATGACCGATGAACATGTAGCCGCCGGGAACCAGCACGCGGAAAAATTTTTCAAACAGGCGCTGCTGGGTCACCCGGTCGAAATAGATGATGACATTGCGGCAGAAAATGATATCCATGGGCGCCTTGATGTCGAAATCCCTGCCCTCCACGAGATTCAGCCGCAAAAGGGTTACATGTCTGCGCAACTCGGGGGCCACCCGGCAGAACCCGGTCCGGGAGCCCTTGCCTTTCAAAAAATATCTGTATTTCATATTCTTGGGAACCGGGACCACGGCTTCTTCCGGATATATGGCCTGGCGTGCCTTTTCCAGCACCCTGGTGGAGATGTCGGTGGCCAGAATGGAAAATTCTCCCGCCTTTCTCGTAAAATATTCCGCCATCACCATGGCGAGCGTATAGGGTTCCTCCCCGCTGCTGCAACCGGCGCTCCAGACACACAATTTTCGTCCTCCCGTTCCCCGTCCCAGGCGGGTCAGTTGCGGCAGGGCATGATCCACCAGGTAATCGAAATGGGCCGCCTCCCGGAAGAAATCGGTCTTGTTGGTGGTGACCGCGTCGATCATGGGAGTCAGTTCGTTCTCCCGTCCTTCGGGACTGATGACGTAGTCGTAGTACTGACGGAATGTCTGGAGCCCGCATATACGCAGCCGTTTGCTCAGTCGCGACATCAGCATGGTCTTTTTGGCCGGGGGCAGCTTCACCCCGCATTGGGCATAGACGAATTCGCTGAACCGTTTGAAATCGGCATCCGACAAGGCGGGGGTGTGATGCAGTTCGGACTGGTTCATGGGAAATCACACCGGCGCTTCCGCCGGGAAGGCATTTTCTTCCCGCCCACCGTTGGGGAGTTCCCTTGCCGAAGTTTCCCCTTCACCGGTTTCCTTCACCATGGCCAGTTCCTCCATGGAGAAAACCCGGTCTATATCCAATATGATTAAAAATTTATCGTCCTGCTTGCCCATCCCCTTGATGAATTCCGTTTTTAATTTGGTGCCGATCTTGGGCGGCGCCGCGATCTGGGTGTCCTGAAGATCGATCACTTCCTTGACGGAATCCGCCAGGGCGCCCATCTGGGTAAGATCGCCGTCGATATCCAGTTCCACGATGATGATGCAGGTATCCACCGTTTTCTGGATGGCGGCCATGCCGAGCTTCAGGCTCATATCCACCACCGGCACGACATTGCCGCGCAGGTTGATGACTCCCCGCAAAAAATCCGGCATTCGCGGCACTTTGGTGATGCTGGTATAATCGAGTACTTCACGAACCTTGGAGATTTCCAGGGCGAAATCCTCTTCCCCGATGGTAAATGTCAGATACTGGGTTGACTGATTCATGGCGGCGCTCATGTTCCCCTCCTGTCTTGACTTGTTAATACCGCTCGAACTCGCTGTCGTCCGCTTCCCGCATCTCCAGGTGAACGCCGGAACCCGTTTGGCTGTGTCCCGGAACAGGCGCTTGAAAACGGCCGGCGGGCTCCCCCTTGATCATCGGGACGGACTGCCTGTCGGCGCTCCGTTTCTCCCGGGGCGAGCGCCCGGAATAGGATGTCCGAAAGGTGCGGCTGATCCCTTCGTGCTCAATTTTGAAAAATGCAGCCGCTTCCTTCAACTGTTCCGCCTGGCCGGATAATTCCTCGCTGGTGGAAGCCATTTCCTCCGTTGCGGCGGCGTTCTGCTGAATGATCTGATCCAGCTGCTGCACCGCCTGGGTCACCTGCCGGATGCCGTCGGCTTGCTCCGAGCTGGCGGCGTTGATTTCCTGCACCAGCTCCGCTGTTTTCTGGATCCCCGGCACGATGCTCTCCAACAACCGGCCTGCTTTTTCAGATACTTCCACGCTGGATATGGACTGGGCGCTGATCTCCTTGGCGGCGGTCTGGCTCCGTTCCGCCAGCTTCCGGACTTCGGCCGCCACCACCGCGAAGCCCTTGCCGTGTTCTCCGGCCCGGGCCGCCTCAATGGCGGCGTTCAGGGCCAGCATGTTGGTTTGCCGCGCGATCTCCTCGATGATGCCGATCTTTTCGGAAATCGTCTGCATGGCCTTTACCGTTTCGGAAACCGCCTTGCCGCCTTCCGCAGCGTCGGCGGCCGCCTTGCGCGCGATGGTGGCGGTCTCCTTGGCATTGTCGGCATTCTGTTGTACCGTGCTGTTCATTTCCTCCATGGAACTGGAAACCTCTTCCACACTGGCCGATTGCGCCGTGGCGCCCTGGGACATCTGCTGGCCGGTGGCGCTGATCTGTTGACTGCCGGAAGCCACCTGATCGGCGGCCATCTGCACATTGGCGGCAATTTCCTTCAGATCCCTCACCATGGCGTCCAGGGCGATCATCAGCGCGTCCTGATCGGAACGCTTTTCCACTTTCACCTTCAGGTTGCCCCTGGAAATTTCCTGGGCCAGCCTGGTGATTTCGTTGGTGGAGGTGATCAGCAGGTTCACGTTATTCTTGATGTCATTGAAATCCCCCTTATAGTCCGCGGTAATGGGCTCGGGCACGTCCCCCCTGGACATCCGGTTGAGGTAGGTGGCCGTCACGGTGAAGGGCGCCACAAACGCCTCGATGAGCCCGTTCAACCCGTGGACCATCTCCTGCCAGCCGCCGGCAAACTCCTTTCCATTGCCCCTTGCGGTGAGTTTGCCGTTCTTGATTTCCCCGGAAATGCTTTGAATTTCCTGGACCAGCCGGCGGATGTTCCCGATCATTCCCTGGAGGGATTGGCCCAGGATATCTTTTTCCGAAAGCAGTTTGATCTGGATATTCATGTCGCCGTCGGACAGCCGGCGGGCCATTTGAACCGTGGCGTTCAGGTTTTCCACCATGGTTTTCATGGCCGCCAGCAACTGGCCGGCCTCGTCCCGACCGGTGACCTGGATGTCCATGGACAGATCGCCCAGGGATAGACTTCTGGCGACCTGGACGCCCAATTCCAGGGGCCTGGTGATGGCGCGGGTGATGATCCAGGCAAACACCAGTGCCAACAAGACTCCCAGGATGGTCAGGAAAATGGATATGGTTTGGACCTGGCCGGCGATCTGATCGTACAACTCATCGGCTTCGTTGGTCTCCGTTTTCAAGGCTTCGTTGATTTTATTCAGCAGGGCAATGGACGCTTCCTTGGCGGTATCCACCGTTTCGTCCAATTCGCGGATCCGGCGTTCGTCCTCGGCTGCCCCTTTTTCCAATAGGGGCAGCATTTCTTTTTCAAAGATCCGCAGGTAATTCTCGTACTCCGTGGCGAATTCACCGGCCCATTTTTTTTCCTGACTGGTATCGGCCAAATCATCGATGGTTTCCAGGTCCTTTTCCGCCTGGGCTTTGATCTGTGAAAAAGCCTTGCGGCTCTCCTCCAGATTGCGATTGATGACCGCGTCGGCGATGACGGAATAGACGCCGTTGACCTGGCTGACAATCTCGCCGATGTGAAGGGAATCCCGCGACCTTCCGGCGCCTTCATCCTGGAGCGCCGACAAGCGGTGCATCTGGAAGATTTGATAGGCCGTCACGATCACAAAAAGAAGCACCACCGCGCTGAAGCCGCCGAACAATTTTTTGCCGATTTTTATGTCCGAAAATTTCATGAGTCCTCCTGATGAATGACATCGTCTGGATGGTTTCAGTAGCGTTCAAATCAATCATTACCGGTGAGCCGTTCCATTTCTTCGTTGCAGGCGCAACGCACCAGCTCCGGAATATCCAGAATCAAGGCCACGGTTCCGTCGCCCATGATGGTGGCTCCGGACAAACCGTCCGCGTCCTGATAAATCTTGCCGAGGGACTTGATGACCGTCTGGTGGTCGCCGATGATATGATCCACCACAATGCCCATCCGGAGATCATCGAGGCGCACGATGGCGATGTGTTCTATGGAGGGTCTTGTTTCCCGGATATCGAAAAATTCCCGCAGGCGGATCAGCGGCACCAATTCCCCGCGCACGGGAATCACGTTGCGGCCATGGGTGGTTTCGGCCTTTTCCTTGGGCAGCTCGACACATTCCTCGATCATGGAAAGAGGTAAAACAAAAAAATTGCCGGCAACCTTGACCAGCAGACCGTCGATGATGGCCAGGGTCAGGGGCAAGGAGAGATGGATGGCCGTCCCCCGGCCTTTCTGGCTGGTGATATCCACCGAACCACCCAGGGATTCGATTTCCCGCTTGACCACATCCATGCCCACGCCGCGTCCGGAAACACTGGTCACCTGCTTTGCGGTGGAAAAGCCGGCCGCGAAGATCTGGCTCCATATCTCTTTGTCAGCCAGCTTGGCTTCCGGTGAAATCAGCCCCTTTTCAATGGCCTTCTGACGGATGGCGTCGCGATCGAGCCCCCGGCCGTCATCCTTGATGGTGATCACCACCTTGGCACCCCGATGGGCGGCCATGAGGCTGATGGTCCCCTCTTCCGGCTTGCCGGATTGAATTCGTTCCCCGGGCGCTTCGATTCCGTGGTCGATGCTGTTGCGAATCAAGTGGACCAAGGGATCGTTGAGGCGTTCAATGACCGTTTTGTCCAGTTCGGTTTCCGCCCCTTCGGTGATGAGACGGATGGTTTTACCCAGATCGGCGGACAGATCCCGCACCAGCCGGTTGAATTTGCTGAAGGTGGTCCCGATGGGCAGCATGCGGATATTCAGCACCACATCCCGCAATTCGGCGGTGAGGCGCTCGATTTCCTCCACCGGCGTCGCCAGTTCCATTTCCTTGATGGCATGGGCCACCTGGGACAAGCGCGCCTGGGTGATGACCAGTTCACCGACCAGGTTCACGAGATGGTCGAGTTTATCGGAAGGAACCCGGACACTGGCCGCCTTTGCGGCCAAGCGGCGTTGATCGATGATTTTTTGCTCTTTAAGGGCGGAGAAGACTTTGTCCTCGGATACGGCCCCCGAGGCCACCAGCAGTTCACCGATGCGTTTCTGGCCGGCCAGGGCGCGTTTGATCTCCTCCGGATCGGCATCCCCTTTTTGGATCAAAATTTCACCGAGTTTGGGAATGGGAAGTTCCGGATCATCCGGTCCGGCCTCGGTGACGGCCTCCATTTCAATCCGGCATTTGTCTTCCACAAAAATGAAGACATCCTTGATGGCGTTAAGACCCCTGGCGGTGGTCAGGGCGATATCCCAGTAGAGCCAACATTGATCCGGGACGAGGTTTTCCAGGGGGGGGATTGCATCGGTAAGGCCCATGATTTCACAATTCCCCAATTCCCGGAGTCCGTCCAGCAGATCGGCCGGGTCCATGCCGGATTCGGCGAAATTCGGCAGGGGCGTAAACCGGATACGATACAGCAGCTCCTTTCCCTGGGTTGCGTCGGGCTCTTCCTGTGTTGCCGGCGCCGGCGCGACGGTCAATGCCGCCAGTCCGGCGATAATCCGGCTGCCGGCCGCCTCATCCACCGGATCACCCCCGGCGGCCGCATCCAGCAATGCATGGATGTGGTCCCGGGAGGCCAGAATCAGGTCGATCATGCCTTTTTTCACCGGGATGCTGCCGTCCCGGACTTTATCCAGGGCGGTTTCCACATGGTGGGTAAATCCCGCGATATCGTCGAAACCGAACATGCCGCCCGATCCCTTGATGGTATGCATGGCGCGGAAAAGGCGGTTGACCTGTTCCAGATCCTCCGGATTTTTTTCGATTTCCAGCACGGTTTCTTCGATTTCCGCCAGCAACTCCTCGGCTTCCTGGCGAAAGGTGTCGACAAACTGATTCGCGTTGCTCATCTCCCACCTCATTGAAAAGATGTATCCGGTAGTACATTTATAAGACCGTTTCGGTGTCAAATCCGATGCGCCGGCAATATGCGGCCATGTGGGCCGGCATGTCTTCCATCACGGTTTTTCCGGTATGGATTCCGGAGGGGGTACAGGCGGAAATCAGCAGTTGAACTCCGTATATATCGCACGCGTCCACCTTTCCTAGCAGAATGCGGATGTCCTTGCCGGTTTTTTGTTCCGCCAGCAACCGGCTGTGCAGAGCTTCCATTGCATCGATGGTCAATGCGCCCGACACCGCAAGGCGAATCCGACGATCGTCCTCTTCCTTTTCCATCTGCATGCTCACACCTCCTGAAACGCTTTTATTAGGGTTCAACGGTTATCATTTTTCTAGTATCTTTCGAATTCATCCTCCGTTTCCTCGGCTTCCTTGCAGCGATCCCGCATCTCCAGCATCACGCCCTTGGAAGCGGAAGAATGGCCCACGGCCGACGGTTTTTTCCCTGGCGCCGGACGTTTTTCCTTGCGAAAAATGGCAGCGGCCGCGATTGCCGGTTTGCCGGTCGCTGGTTGTATGTCGATCGTAAAAAAGCTCATGGTCTGCTGCAACTGTTCCGCCTGGGCGGAAAGCTCCTCGGCGGTGGACGACATTTCTTCCGAAGCGCTGGCGTTTTGCTGGATCACTTGGTCCAATTGTTGCAGAGCTTGGTTGACCTGCTCCGCCCCGGTGCTCTGTTCGTTGGAGGCGGCGCTGATTTCCTGGACAAGATCCGCTGTTTTCCGGATATCCGGGACGATCTTGTCCAGCATCTCACCGGCCTTTTCGGCAATTTCGACGCTTTCAGCGGACAATTCGCGAATTTCACCCGCCGCTGACTGACTGCGCTCGGCCAGTTTCCGCACCGCATCCGCGACAACGGCGAATCCCTTGCCGTGTTCGCCGGCCCGGGCCGCCTCGATGGCGGCATTCAGGGCCAGCATGTTGGTCTGGCGGGCGATTTCTTCGATAATGGTGATTTTATCGGAAATTTCCCGCATGGCCGACACGGTCTTGGCCACGGCCTCGCCGCCTTGCTGGGCGTCCTCCGCGGCGCGAATGGCGATTTTTTCAGTCTGGAGCGCATTGTCCGCATTCTGCTTGATGCTGGACGACATCTCTTCCATGGAGGCGGATGCCTCCTCCGCGGCAGACGCCTGTTCCGTGGCACCCTGGGACATCTGTTCGGCCGTGGCGCTCAGCTGGACACTGCCGGAAGCGACATAGTCGGAGGAGGTTTTGACATCCACGACGATATTTTTCAGCGATGACACCATGTTTTTCATGGCGGTCTGGAGTTGTCCGATCTCATCTTCGCTGCTGACGGTGATTTCCAGGTTCAGATCACCCTTGGCCAGCCGGTTGGCCGCGTCCACCCCCTGGGAAATGGGTTCTTCCACGAATTTCCGGCTCATATGCAGCACCCAGGTAAAGGCCGCGACAATAAAAATGACCATGATAATCCCCATGAACAGCAACTGATTCCGCAGATCTTTTTGAACCATCTCTTGTTTTAGTTGAATCTGGGTCTGGATGCCGTCCACATAGACTCCTGTTGCAATAATCCAGCCCCAGGGTTTGAACAGGCGCACACAGGACAATTTGGGTTCCGGTTTGTCCGAGCCGGTTTTCGGCCACATGTAGCTGACAAATCCCTCGCCATTGCTTCTGGCGGTTTCAACCATTTCCTGAAACAGGAATTTCCCCTGGGGGTCCTTGGTATCGCGCATATTCTTGCCGACCAGTTCCCCATTGGGATGGGCCACCATGGTATGGTCCGTATCCAGGATGAAGAAATAATCCCCCTCGCCGTATTTCATGCTGGCGATGACATTCCGGAGTCTTTCCTGAGCCTGGCGCTCGGCCTGATGGACATAGACGCCGGTTCCCACGATCCATTTCCAGGGACGGAACAGGCGCACATAGGACAGCTTGCGCACCCATTTTTCCGTATCGTTGGGATCCGGCCAGAAATAACTGACAAATCCGTCTCCGGTGGCGGATGTCTTGCAAATTCGAGCCATTTCCTGAAACATGGGAGTCTGGGTTCCCTCCGCCAAGACCAGTTTCCCGTTTTTGGAAAAATCGGACAGGTCCTTGCCGTCCAGGTCCGGCACGATGGGATGCATCACCATGCGGGGCTTGGTGTCGTTGAGCCAGAAATAATCGTTGCTGCCGAAGCGGATGGCTTTGATATTCTGAATGGCATTGCGTCGGGCTTCCTCTGTCGCCTGCCCGGCGGTGCCCTGGGCCGAGATACTTTTTTTATGGGAGTCCTGAAGGAGGGAATAGGGAATATCCACGAGGGAACTCAGGTTTTCGCCGTATTGCTGGATCAACGCCTCGACCGTGGATGTCTGTTCATGGGCTTTTTCAACCACCGTGCAGGTGGCGTCGGTCAGGTCCTTCAGGCGTTGCCGCGTCTGCTTCATCAATTCCTGCTCGAAAGCGACAATATCGGCTTCCGCCTTGACGACGGTCTTGTACAGCGTGTATCCGCCGATCACGCCGACGGAAATCAAGATGGACGTCACCACGATCACAATGATCTTCATCTTGATTTTCAGGTTCCTGAAGCTGAGCGTTGCCATGGAATTCCTCCTGCCCGTGTTGTTTAGGGTAATGTTTCACCGCGGTCCGCCGGACGATGATCCTCATCCGTCCCGGGGTCAGACAAGTTTGTTTTTCAAAGGAAGCCGGATGGAAAAAACGGTTCCCTTTCCGATTGGTGATCGCACGGCGATGGTCCCGCCATAGGAATCGATCATCTCCTTGCAGGAGGCCAGGCCCAATCCGGTTCCGGTGGGCCGCCCGTCATCCGCGGAGAGCGGTTTGGTGGTATAAAAGGGATCGAAAATCCGGTCCAGCGCCTCTCCCGGAATACCGACACCGGTATCGCTGATATCGATATGGATTGATTGATCGTCGCTGTAGGTCCTGATGGTCAATTTTTTCTCACCCGTTTCAAACATGGCATCCACGGCATTCTGGATCAGGTTGGCCATGATCTGGCTGAAATGGGAATAAACGCCGGCGAATAAGGGTACCGGTTGCAGTTGCAGGTCCAGACGAACCTGATGCTTGAAAAACGCATCCACCCCCATCAATTCCAACTGTTCCCTCAGCACTTTGTTCATGTCCAGCAGGGTCATTTGCCGATGACTGTTGCTGTGACAGGTGACGAGAAACGTGGCGATCATTTCCTGAAGCCGGTGCGCCGCCTTCTGGAGGGAAGCGATATGCTGGTTTTTCGGATCGTCGAGTTCGATCAGTTCGGCATATCCCATGATGGCCTGAAGCGGATTTTTCAGGTTATGAACGATACCCGCCGTATTTTTTCCAATGGCCGCCATCTGGGCCTGGTCCAGCAACTGCTCGGTTCGTTTCTTCACTTGTTCATTGAGGCCGGCGTTCATCTCCTCCAGCTTGTCTTCAAGGGATTTCAAGCGCATGAAGACCCTGACCTTGGCCAGTAACTCCTCCTGCTCAAAGGGTTTGCTGATATAATCGTCGGCGCCCGCTTCATATCCCTTCAGACGTTCCTGCAAGCGGTTTTCGCTTGAAACCATGATGATTTTGACGAAACCGAGACTGCGATCCCGTCTGATTTTCCGGCAAACCGAATACCCATCCATCCCTGTCATGACCACATCCAGGAGCACCAAATCCGGTTTGTAATGCCGCATGACCCGGATGGCTTCTTCGCCGCTGTGCGCCACCTGAAGCCGGAAATGGCCCTCAAGGGTTCTGGAAATGAAATTGACCACCGAAACGGAATCATCGACGATCAATATGTTGCCACCAATTGTCCCGTTTGTTGAATTCAATCCAGTGCTCAAAGAGATACGTTGCGATTCACTCTGTTATCCGGATATATTCGGCGATTTTGGCGCGCAGTTGATCCGCGGTGAACGGTTTGGTGAGAAAACCGTTCACTCCCGCATGCCCGGCCAGTTTCACCTGGGATGATTCGGATTCGGTTGTAATCATGATGATGGGGGTTTGGCGAGATCCCTCATGGGATCTGGCCTGTCTGGTGAACTCAATCCCGTCCATCACCGGCATGTTCATATCCGTCAAAATCATGACGAATTCGTCACCGCCATGGATCTTGTCCATGGCCTCCCGTCCGTTTTCAGTCGTCACGACCTCGAAACCCATGGCCGCGATGGTGGTTCTGTAGAAAGCCAGCATGGCTTTGGAATCATCGCTGGCTAATATTTTACGGTCGAAACGGGTGGAGGAAACCGTCGATAATGCCTCTGCATCCCGCAGTGCGGTTTCCTGGGGCATTTCCGACAGTTTCTGGCGGAAGGCCGCGATGATGGAAGGTTCCTTGATGGTCCGGATTCCATTGATCAGGACCGGCGCAAGACGCGCATCGGCATAAAGCTGTTCAAAGATTTTCATGGATTTGGATCGAACGATGGCCTGGACAAGGAGCTCCCGCGTGGTTTCATCCTGAAGGATTTTTTCCTGTATTTTTTTAATGACCCCTGGATTGACCTGGTTTTCCATGGAGGCCAGCACCGCTGTCAGAATCAGGGGGTCGGTTTCAGAAAGACCGTCCATCAGGAATACGATTCCCTTCATGAAGGGAATACGGCCAAAGGCCTCGTATGCGGCGTATTTGACATTCGGATTGTTCAGCAACCCTCGATCCGCGGCTTGGATCAGGAGCTCTCCACCGCTTTTTTCGCCGATCATTCCGATGATATTGGCGGCCATGATTTTTGCATCCACATCGTCTCCCTCGAAAATGTTGCCGAGAAAGGGAATGACGGCTGCGCCATGGGATGTAAGTGCCCGATGCACCATCAATCGGCCGGTTGGATTTCGGTAGTGCAGCTTGGAAACCAGGTATCCCAGAACCCGTTTGTCCGCCATGCGGCCCAGGGCTTCGATGGCCGCGCCGGTCCGGATGTCGCAGGCCATATAACGCTCGTCGGTTTCGCCGTCGTCCAATAGAGCCATCAGTTTTGCAATAACGTCCGGATCGTTGTAGCGGCCCGCCGTTTCAATGGCCAAAGCAGCGAGATCCTCCTGCGGGCAATCCATATGCTCTTTAAAAATTTTCAAAAATTCATTAGATTGAAGCTGGGACATGGCAACCAGCAACTCGCGGCGCAGGCTGTCTTCCGGTTGCCGGGACATCAATTCAGACAACAAAGGAATGGCTTTTTCAAAGCATTTCTGGCCGCATATTTGAATGCACAACCGTCGTATCTCCGGATGATCGTGCCGCAGACCGGTTACAGCCGCCTCCTCATTGGAGCCCAGGATTTCCCGCAGAGTCATGCCGACCATATAATCGATGGTACTGTCTTTGAGTCGATGAATGAACAGATCATACAATTCCGGCAAGATTTCAGCCGCTGGCAGTTTTTTGACATCTTCCAGGCTCTGAATCTGTTCCACCAGGCCCTTTTGCCTGAAGTGTTGCAATGGGGTCGTCATTGTCGATCACCTCGAAATCAATACATAACACGTTATCAAACCATTGCCGTTTTGTCGGCATTCCCACCCCGATTGAATACAGAATGCCTCCCTGCGCCAAACGGAAGCTGACAAATCATTACGATGCGCTATCGGATTGTTCGCAGTCGAAAGGTCCGGATTGTCTTCTGCGGAGAAATCGTTATTTCGGTGTATTACCTGTTTCGCCAGCCGGGAATGGTTGCAATACCGGTCTTATTTGACGAAACGAATCAAGATACAGTTTGAATGAATGGATAAAATTATACCAGATAGATAATAAAAATCAATGAAAAATATTGGAATGGACCATGATCGCGGTTACGAATCGATGGTGTTTTCAGATGCCGCGGGCCATGGTCAAAGAATTTTTATCAACGGCAATCCGGTAATCCGGCTGAACCAATTCGCGGCCGTTATCCGTGAACGGCAGGAAAACCAGGGTATATTCTTCCGGTGCGATCCTGATTTCCGGCAATATCGGCAAGAGCATTCTGGCCGGTTTGATGAAAGCGGCCAGAATGATTTTCAGGGCCTCCAGCGCCTCGGTTGCCGGCAAGGTTACAGGATGACTGCGATCCGCTGCCGGCACTGCGGCCCGGAGTTCTCCTCCGGGTTGTGCGACGGTCAGACCGGTGGAAAACTGGAGAAACCGTTGGGGCCTGATTTTAAAGGCTTGAACCCAGAAATGGAAACGCCTTGTCTTCATTTCCGGTCGGATCACCCGGGGAAGATTCGCCAGTTTCACCAGGTCCGCATGGGAATCGAGTTCCAGGCCCGATACCTTGGCCCGGATACGCCATACCGGCAGAAAATAGGTCTGTTCGTCCGCTACGCCCATGAGTCCGAAATTCAATTTCCGCAAACCGTGGTCTCCGGTATGCCAAACGGATTGACAGTTGGCGCAGGTCAGGGCCAGGGATTCTTTTCGTCCTTCCAGGTCCCGGCCGCAGTTCGGACAAAGCGCTGGAATAAAACGTAATGTCCAGCGAGCATCTTCCCTGGGATAGGTGTCGATCTCCGAAACAGCGGCAGCGCCGGTGGAGCGGGCTTCTTTCAAAACCGCGTCGAACAGCTTCTCTTCCAGATAATAGGGAGAATAAATCATGCTGAGCGAATCGCCGATAAAGGTCCGGTGCAAAACTGTTTCCGCATTCGCCGGGCTCACCAGTTCTTCGACATATCTCATGACCTGTTGAACAGGCATTTGTGGAACAACAAATCCTCCCGGGGTTCCGGAAACGGCGAATCGCAACTTCAAAGCCTGGGACCTCAATCCCACGGAAACCGGGAAATGCGGGGAACGAAAGGCCTGATGGCTGATATCGATGAATCGATGCTCGATCCCATCGGGCTTGGAGGAAAAGACCAAACCTTTAAACCGCCAGTATGGAAAGAAAAACAGTTTCTTATCATCGCTGACGGAATGGGGAAAACAATAGCGGAAAAATCCGTCGCCCAACAGATAGGATTTCACACGGCAGAATCCGCAGGAGAAAAGTCGTTCGTTCTCTTCCAGAACGGCCGGGGCCCCGCATTGGGGGCACTGATGCTCAATAAAAAAGTTCATCGAACCTTCTCATGCAAAGAATAGTTGAAAAAAATGAAATACCCATATACAAAGTTTCTTCGAATCTGAATATGAAGGAGGTTGGAAATGTTGAGATTACAAATGACTGCCTTGGTTCTTGGTTCCTTGATAATAGCGGTTTTTTCCGGTGCGGATGGTCTGGCTGGCCAGGACGGCCGGGAAACGGCTTACAAGGGTTCGGATGGATCACTGTGCATTCCCATGGGGAATTTTGTCATTGCTCCACCCGCGGATGTGAAACAGCTGCGATCGTCGGTTGATTTTCCGCATAGCCGGCATTTCGTTTACAACTGCATGCGCTGCCACCACAAATGGGACGGTGTGGGACAGGTGAAAACCTGCCGGACATCCGGCTGCCACGATCAGGCGACTCCCACGGAAAAGCCTATGAAAAAAGGTTCCTATACGGATATAGCCATGAAATATTATAAATACGCCTATCACAACCAATGCCGGGGTTGTCACCAGGAAATCCGGTTGCAGAAAGCCGAAATGGCCAAATCGAGCCAAGTTGTTGAGCATCTGCCGGAAACCGGTCCCACCGGTTGCATCGAATGCCATCCAAAATGATATGGTCTTTTTCCCATTTCAATCCGCCAGTTTTTCACCGCATTCGTTGCAAAACAAGGCGCCGACCAGATTTTCGGTTCCGCATTTTTCGCAGACAGGCGGTTCTGCCGCAATATCAGCAGGTCTGCCGCACCGGGAACAGAATTTGGCTGTAGGGGTCATATTTTTACCGCAGCCCCCACATTTTTGGAAAATGACCTGTTGATGGCCGCAATAGGGACAGAATTTGGCGTCCCCCGGAATGCTTTTTTGGCATTCCTGACAGGATACCGTCGTAATCTGGGCGCCGGCGGGCGTTTCCGAGGGCTTTGCTCCGGAAAAATACTGGGCGAACATGGCCGGCAGCATCAGTCCGATTCCGGCGCCCATCCCTTCTCCCGCGGTCCCCTGGGTAGTTTCCATTGCTTTTTCCATGGCCATGGCAGCTTTCATCTGCATCAACTTATTCATGTCGTCAAAAACTCCCAGGCGACTGCGGTCATCGATGGCTTTCTGGACTTCCGGCGGCGGTGTCACGGAATTGAT
This sequence comes from Thermodesulfobacteriota bacterium, assembly GCA_049320885.1. Taxonomy (GTDB): domain Bacteria; phylum Desulfobacterota; class Desulfobacteria; order Desulfobacterales; family SURF-7; genus DYJD01. Next base: position 100,425 of record JBMORA010000029.1, read on the forward strand.
GTACAGATTGGTCAGGGCCAGACCGAATTGGCTGAAATCCTGCTGCAGCCTTCGCGACAGTCCCAGTGAAAGCGCGTCATATCGGGCCGGAAGGTTGAGGATGGAATCAAGGGTTTTTCCTAAATAGTCATTGAAACGGGAAACGATGACCATGTTCAAATAATTTTCAATATCGTCCGTGCGGAACATTTGTTTGGTGCCCACCAGACTGTTGATGAACAGCACGGGTTGGACGATCTGGATATTGAAAACACCGAAGGCCCGCAGCCGGATCAACCCCAGCTCCTGATCCTTGAAAGCCACCGGATCCCGCGTGCCCCATTTCAAGTCGGGGAAAATTTTCAGGTTGGTGAAATAGACTTCAGCCCGGAGAGGACTGGTGGCTCCCCATGGCAGACTCGCGATTTTTGTCAGGATGGGAATATTGGCGGTCTTCAGGGTGTGCCTGCCGGGTCCGAAAGCCTCCAGGGCTTTGCCCTGGTAAAAGAAAACCGCTGCCTGGTTTTCGCGAACCGTCAACTGCGCACCCCATTTGATCTCTCCCGAGCCGGCCTCCGGAATCCGGTGCACCAGCGTTGTGCCGGTCTCATCGAACCATTCCAGAACTTCCAGAAAAACAAGGTTATTGGTACCCATGCGTTGATTTCCTTATGCTTAGCGGTTTCTGCCCCCATCTTCTGCCAAATTTATAATGACACCGGTCTTGCCTGTCAAACCATATTTGTCCTGACTTCATACTGAAATCTGTTTTGACCCGGCTTCCAATATCTGGTACTTCCCCTATTCAGAAAAAATGTGCCGATGGAAAAACCAAACAAACGGAGCTCCATGTGAAAGGGATTCTACTCATCATCGTTTTGATCGCCATGCTGGTGGCCGGTATTCTGGTCATCAAGGACATGAACACCGGGAATGTGCCGGGCGTCGACAAACGAGAAATGGTCAAACGGGCCCAAGACACCGCAGAACAAGCGCAAAAGGCCGGCCGGGAAGCGGCTAACGCCATGGAAGAAGCCATGGGAAAAGTACGGACCGAACCGTAATCATGCTTTTCTCGGCGGCGATTGGACGAAGGCGGACAATTTGTCTTCATCCAGGTGCCCGACGGAAATCCGGAGAGGCTCGCGCCGTTTTCCGGCCAGGCGCAACCAGTTGACGATTTCCGCTTCCAGAAATTCCTCCCCGACTCCACGGCTGATCGGGGGGCCTTTCTCAACCGCATGATCCAGACGGCCTGAATTGATAAACACCCAGCCGCTGTCTCGTTGGTCCACGACGCCGGTATGGCCCCGCGTCGCTGTGGAAAAAGACAAGATCTGGCCGTTATCCAGCTGGGATTTCATCTCGTCATGTATCTGCCGGGCCTGTTTCCGGATGTCCGTCCCGGGGGAGAATGTCCGGTCAAAGACTTTTCTACCCGCTGCCGCCACAATCCCTTCGCCGCTGAGATAGGCGTTCTCCACAAGTCCTGCATCCCGGGCCATTTGAAGCAGCAAAGCTTTCAAACCGTTCTTCCCCTGGTATGACACGCCCAATTCCTGCAGGGCGTTGACAAGCAGCTCGTAACAATCCATTTCCTTGTATTGCCGCCCGATAAACGACTGGGCGGCTTTCACCAGCCTCCTTCCGCAGGACTCCGCCCGGCCCTCCCCGCCCGGCTGGCTCACTGCGTCCAGATCATCCGGCGGTTCCTCTTTCTCCGTCTTTTCCGCTGTCGCCGTGCCCCCTTCTTCCCAACAAATTTCACGCGTGGAAGGATCCAGATATACCATCGTTCCCGACGATATGCGGGTGAAGGGTTTGGAGCGGTTGATGTCGGCATGCACAATCCGCCAGCAGTCTCTGCCGAACACTGGATCCCGGATCAACAGATTGGACACCGTTGGATGAAGCCTGTCGATGGTTCCCAGGAAATACCGCCGCTCCGGTTGCGGCTCGTTCACCGGAGGCGTCATTTTTTTGGCGGATGGGGATAAGACTGCAACCGTCTCCAGACACTGATGCCGGCCATATCCCAGTTTTTTCAGACATGCGGGAAAGGACGCCGGACGGTTGCCGTTGCGGGATATTCTGGCGTCGCCGCTGCTTTCTCGCGGGTGATTCGGATCAATTTTCATGGATCTGCTATCCCTGTCATGGTCATGAGGGTCCTCAACCTGCCGGATAGAGATACAACAATCATACCATGTTCAACTATTGTCCCATCCCGCTATTTACATTTTTTAATTTATTTGTTTGTTCCGACATGGTATATGTCCTGTAAAACAGCTATTTGAGAGCTCATCCCGTCTTTTACTCTTCATTGTTGCTGTCTGGAACGGGTAAGGCAATGTGACGAATACGCGCGAGCTGCCGGTGACCGACACATGAGTTTCATCAACAAACATCCTGCAGTGATATGGGGGGCGTGCATAACCTTTTTGTTTTTGCTCCTGGGAATGCTGCGCCTTGATTTTTTTGACGGCCTGGAATTGACATTTTACGATTTGCGCCTCAACCTGATGGAAGAACCGGAATCCCCGAGTCCCATCGTGATTGTCGACATCGACGATGAATCCGTTGAAAAAATTGGACGCTGGCCCTGGACGAGATCCATTGTGGCCGAGGCTATCCGGAAGATCAGCGCCGGTGCTCCGAAAACCATCGGGCTCAATATCATTTACAGCGAACCGGAGGAACGGAACGGATTGATGGAACTCGCCCGCCTGGAGGCGCTGTTCACCCGGGATGTGATGTCCGGGGCCGGACAGTCGGGAGCGGCGTTTTTACAGGCTTTGACGGAATCCCGTGACAAATTGGACCATGACAGAAAGCTGGCCGAAGCGATTCAGGCCGCCGGGAATGTGATCCTTCCGGTTTTTTTCAAGGAACGCGCATTTGACGCGCCGTCCGATTCCCCTCCTGATCCCCAACTCGCTTCCCATGCCCTCGCTGATGTAACAGATCCGGAAACCATCGGAGCTCCCGGAGCATCCGGCCTGGTCCTGCCGATCGCGGAATTCCTGAAAGCCGCCGCCGGCATCGGGTATATCAATTTTTCCTGTGACATGGACGGGGTGACCCGTCGGGAACAGATCCTGATGGAATACGGACGGTTGTATCTTCCGTCCTATACATTGTCCCTGGCGGCACATTATCTGGATGTCCGGCCGGATCAAATTGGGGTTGAACTGGGATCGTCCGTCCGGCTTGGGGAACGGATCATGCCGCTCACGTTTCATTCGGAACTGATGGTCCGGTTCAAGGGGCCTCGTAACAGTTTCAAGGCCTATTCTTTTTTTGACGTCCTCAACGATAAGATCGACGTCGCCGTGTTTAAAGACAAACTGGTTCTGGTTGCGACATCCGCAGCTGGCATCATGAACCCCCTCAATTCCCCGACCGACCCGGCCTTGCCGGTGGGGGAGTTCTCCGCCAACACCCTTTGGACGATATTGAACCGACGATTCATCCAACAACCGCCATGGAGTTCGGGTTTGGAAATGTTCCTGATCCTCCTGGTGGGGGTGATATTGACCGTCGTCTTCCCGCGACTCAGGGCGGTGCCGGCCGGACTGTCCTTCCTGGCCGGTCTCCTTTTCCTGATCGGTGGCGGGGTGTATGCCTTCATGGTACGACATTTCTGGTTGCAGGTCACGTATCCGGTGCTCCAGTTGTTGCTCGGTTATATCGGTGTGGTGAGCATCCGGTATTTCATCACCGAAAACCGCAAGGAAAAAGTCGAAGTGGAGTCGGCGGAAACAAACCGATTGCTGGGGCTCTCGTTTCAAAGCCAGGGCATGCTGGATATGGCTTTTGATAAACTCCGGCGCGTCCCGGTAGACGATGAAATGAAAGCCATTCTGTATAATCTGGCTCTGGATTACGAGCGCAAACGGCAGTTCAACAAGGCCGCGGTGGTATACGGCTATATCGAAGAACATGACGGCCGTTACAAGGATGTGACGGAAAAAAAGAAAAAATTGATCCAGGCCAGTGAAACCATGGTGTTCGGTGATGGCTTCATCGGCGGCGGAGCTTCCCGGGACGAATTGCTCTCCGCGGCCTCAACAGCCCGTCCGACCATGGGGCGTTACGAAATCATCAAACAACTGGGAAAAGGCGCCATGGGCGTGGTGTATCTGGGTCAGGATCCCCGCATAAACCGGACAACGGCCATCAAAACATTTCGTTTCAATGATGACCTTGAGGCAGGCGAAGTCGAAGAAATGAAGTCGAAGTTTTTCCGGGAAGCGGAGAGCGCCGGCACCCTCTCCCACCCGAATATCGTTACCATATATGACGCGGGAGAAGAGCAGGAGTTGGCATATATCGCCATGGAATATCTGGAAGGCGAGGATCTTCAGCGTTTCACCAGAAAAGGGAACCTGCTGCCGATTCGAAAAATCATCGACTGCTGCGCGGACATCGCCGCTGCCCTGGATTATGCACACCAGCGGGGAATCGTTCATCGCGACATCAAACCGGCCAATATTATGCTGCTGAAATCGGGCAAAGTAAAAATCACCGACTTCGGCATAGCCAGAATCACCAGCAGTTCCCAAACCCGGACCGGAATTGTCAAAGGAACGCCATATTATATGTCGCCGGAGCAGATCTCCGGAAAAAAAGTGGATGGACGGTCCGATATCTTTTCGCTGGGGGTGATGATGTTTCAACTCCTGACCGGCTCCGTACCCTTCGACGGCGACAGTCCGGCAGCATTGATGCATCAAATTCTCAATGTCCCTCATCCGGACCCGAGGTCGCTGAATCCGAAAATATTCGCGCCCCTGGTTCCCATCATCAACAAAGCGCTGATGAAAGACCCGGATCAGCGATATCAACATGCCGTGGAATTGAGTAATGACTTACGGAAACTGGCCGCTAAAATCGATGCGGCGTTGGCAAAGCGGGAACGGAAAGACCGGTAATCGGCGTCGCATGTGAATATGGCAATTGATGTTTATTTTGGCATTTCATCATGATGACCAGGGCATCACTTACGGCCGCCTTGACAGAAGGGAAAAGGATTTTTATGACCATCGTCGAATCCGCCGGACTCACGGATGTCGGTAATAAAAGAAAAAACAATGAAGACAGCTTCCTGATGGATAACGACCTGCTGCTGTATATTGTCGCTGACGGCATGGGCGGTCATCAGGCAGGCGAGGTGGCCAGTCATCTCGTGGTTACCACCCTTCGGGATTATATGAAGGATCCCTCGGGAAAAGAAGATATTGAACAGCTGATTGCCTTCGATGACTCGCTCACGGATGCCTCCAACAAACTCCTTGCCGCCATTCAACTGGCCAACCGCGCCGTTCATGATATTTCCAAGAGCAAAAAGGAATTCCAGGGCATGGGATCGACGGTGGCGGTTGTTTACATCAAGAATCAAACATTGATCGCTGCCAATGTGGGTGACAGTCCGATTTATCTGGTTCACCAGAACGAAATCGAATTGATTTCCGTGCCCCATACGGTGATGGCGGAACACGCGGCGTTGGATCCGGAGGGTAAAAGAACACTGGGGGCCGCATTCAAACACATGCTGACCAGGGGAATGGGTATCGAGTCCTGTGTCAAGGCTGATATTTCGGAATTCCAGCTTTTTGATGACGATGTCTTGATTATCTGCTCCGACGGGCTTAGTGACAAAGTGACTCCGGACGAGATCCGATCGACAGTGAGAACCCATCAACCGGAAAAAGCCTGCCGGGTCCTGAAGGATTTGGCCATTGACCGGGGAGGAGAAGACAATATCACGGTCGTGATCGTCAAGATCAAAAACGTGGAAACCCATCGGCAAGGTGCGGTACAATTCTTCTTAAAAATACAGAAAGCCTTGAAAAAAACTTTTTTCACCTCGAACCAAATATAGTAAAGGGGACGCAAATGCCAACCATAACACTAAAATTTAAAGAGAATATCATTAAAGAAGTGCGCTTGGGAAGGGATGACTCGCTGACCATCGGGCGTCGCGACACCAATGATATCATCATTGAAAACCTGGCCGTTTCCGGCACCCATGCGAAAATAGATTCCGTGGAGGACGGATTTCTCATTACCGATCTGCAAAGCAAAAACGGAACGTTTGTCAACGACCAATTGATCACTTCCCATTACCTGAATCACGGCGATGTGATCACCATCGGCAAACACGTGCTGATATTCGCTTACGCGGCGGACGAAAAACGTCCCAAGAAAGCGGCGCCGGCCATGGACCAGACCATGGTGATGGATACCAGCCGGCAGAGGGAAATGCTTGCCAGCACGGCTTCGGATAATATTCCGCCGGGTTTGCAACAAAGCGGCCCGTTGGGCATGCTGACATTTTTATCCGGTGGTGAGGGCGAGGTTGTGTTGACCAAAAAACTGACCAAAATCGGCAAATCGCCGGATTCCGATATCGTCATCGGCGGACTGCTGGTCGGAAAAAGCGCGGCAACGATCAGTCATCGGCCGGCCGGTTATTTTGTCAGTTATGTCGGTGGGGTGTCCAAACTGAAAGTCAATGATCAAACCATCAAGAATTCGGTCAAACTCGAAGAGTTTGACATTCTGCAGATAGGGCCTGCGAAAATGCAGTTTATTCATAAAAAATGAGAACTCCTGGATGAAGGAAGGTTACGCCAGCCGTCCGATCAACCGATGAACGGCTTGAAGATACGTTTCCGCTCCGTGATAGAAAATGCTGTTGTGATCGGCGCCTTCGATTTTTACTAGAAATTTGACCGCCGCCGGTGATCTGTCATACAAGGCCTGGCCATCCGAAAACGGGATGATATGATCGAATTCGGCATGGATGATGAGGGTCGGTTTTACAAAAGAGGCGATTTTCGACAAATGACCCATTTCCATGGGTTCCTGGATGCCCGCGGCGGCGAGGTCCACGCCGATGCGGTGCAGCAGCGGGATCACATGGGCGAACCCGCTTTCAATGATCAGCCCCTCGATATCGTCGGGCTGACGTGAAGCGATTTCAAGAGCCGACGCACTTCCCAAAGAACGCCCCATGACAATCAGGGGGCCGTCATACCCATTCCCGGCCTACCATTTGATGACGTATTGAACAATCGCAAGACTGTCCCGCATCATGGCGGTTACGGTCGGAAGGCCGCCGGAGCGGCCATATCCCCTGTAATCGACCGGCAAAAAATTCACGCCCATGGAGGTATACAACGGCGCCAGTTCATCATAATCCGCTGCAATCTCTCCGTTCCCATGAAAAAACAGGATGGTCGGCGATTGCTTTTGCGCCGGATGCAACCTGCCCCCGACGGCGATACCCTCGTCAACAGGAATGCGGATATCGACACTATTCGGCGGCGGTGTCTGCCGGCCTTCCTCCTTCCGGGGATGAAAGAGAAAGCGCAGAATTTCCGAATGGTCCAACTGGGAATAACCGGCGGGTATGGAGTTTTGCATCGGCTGATCCTATCGATACATGGCTTCAATCAGATCCCTGTATGTCTGATGGATGAATTTCCGTTTCACTTTCATGGTGGGGGTGACCTCACCGTCTTCTTCGTACAGTTTTTTCGGCAGAATGGCGAACTTCTTCACCTGTTCGACCCGCGACAGGGATGCGTTCACTGCATCCACTTCCTTTTGTATCAGCCGGCGAATATCCGGATGCAGGGTCAGATCCTTATAGGTGGAAAATTGAATTTTATGATCCTGGGCGTGTTTGACCACCGTGTCTTCATCAATCATGATCAGAGCGCTGATGAATTTCCGCTTGTCGCCAATGACGATGGCGTCATTAATAAAGGGACTGACTTTCAATTTATTTTCAATATACTGAGGAGTTATATTTTTCCCACCGGCTGTTACGATGATATCTTTTTTTCGATCTGTGATGGTTAAAAAACCGTCCTGATCCATTCTGCCGATATCACCGGAGTGCAGCCACCCCGCAACCAGGGTTTCATCGGTCGCCTCCGGATTTTTATAGTATCCGCGGAATACTCCGGGAGATTTGACCAGGATCTCGCCGTCCCCGGCGATTTTGACCTCGACACCCGGCAGCGGGAGTCCGACTGTCCCGAATTTGATTTTCCCGGGCCTGGCTGTGCAGGTGACACCGGTACCTTCCGTTTGGCCGTAACCTTCAATGAGATTGACGCCGATGGCCTGAAAAAATTTCAACACGTCGGGGGAAATGGGCGCTGCCCCGGAATAGGCCACCCGCATACGGTCAAATCCCAGGCGCTTTTTCAGTTTTCTGAATACTACGAAATAGAGCAATTGATAAGCCATTTCCAGGGGAAACGGTATGCGGCGGGACTCCATCCGCAACGTGGCTCTTCTCACACCGATTCGGTAAGCGCCGAAATACAGAAGCCGCTTCAGGCGGGTCGCATCCGACATACGGATATAGATCAATGAATAGTATTTTTCCCAGATTCGTGGAACGGCGTATCCAACGGTTGGTGAAATCTCGATCATGTTATCGGTAACCGTGTCGAGCTTTTCGATAAAATTGACCGTATATCCTTGACTGATATGGACAAAAACGGAAAAAAGCCGTTCAAATATATGACAGAGGGGCAAAAAGGATAGGACTTCATCGGAGTCGAATACCGGATTGGCTTCACAAACGGCTTGCGCCATCCAGGTGACATTCCGGTGGGTCAACATGGCCCCCTTGGGCGGACCGGTGGTTCCGGAGGTATAGATCAAAACGCAGATATCCTCCGGTTGAACGGACTTGCTGCGCTCCTCGAACATGCCTCGATTCTCCTGATCGAACTGCACCCCCAGTTGAATCAGATCGGTGAAGGTCATCACCATGGGATCGGAAAAACCTCTCAGGCCTTCTGTATCCCAAACAATGATTTTTTCAAGGGAATTGGTTTTTTCCCTGAACCGGAGGCATTTGTCGAGCTGTTCCTCATTCTCCACAAAGAAAAAACGGGATTCCGAATGATCGACCACATACTCGACCTGGGGCCAGGCGCTGGTTGCATATACGCCCACCGATATACCGCCGGCGCATTGAATTCCAAGGTCCGCCATGACCCATTCAGCACAATTATCACCGATGATGGCGACGCATTCGCCCTTCTTCAGCCCCATGGACAATAATGCGCTGCTGATGGCACGGACGGAACGCTCATAGTCGTTCCATGATATATCCCGCCAGAGTCCGAATTCTTTTTTTCGCAGGGCGACACGATCGCCGTATTTTCGAACGGTGGCGAGAAAAATTTCCGGTGTGGTGTGACTATTCAATCCCCTATCTCCAGGCCTTCTTCCTTTTCCAGCGTTGATATCCCTTGGCGGATTCCTCGGATCGAACCCCCATATAGAACTCCTTGACATCCTTGTTTTCCAATAACTCCGAGGCTGTCCCTTTCATGACAAATCTGCCGTTCTCCAATATCAAACCGTAATCGGCAATGGATAAGGCCATACGGGCATTCTGCTCCACCAGTAAAATGGTCATGCCTTGCCGGTGAATCGTCTGAATGATATTGAATATTTCATTCACCAGGATGGGGGATAGCCCCAAGGAAGGCTCATCCAGAAATAGAAGTTTCGGCCGACTCATCAGCGCCCTGCCGATGGCGAGCATCTGTTGCTCTCCGCCGGATAGAGTCCCGGCCCATTGGTTTTGCCGATCTTTCAGAATCGGGAAATAGGCGAAAACCTGATCGATATCTTCCCTGACCCGTCTGCGGTCTCTTCGGGTATAGGCGCCCATCAGAAGATTCTCACGGACCGAGAGTTCATCAAACACTTCCCTGCCCTCCGGTACATAGGAGATGCCCAGGCGAACGATTTTTTCCGTGTCCATGCCGTCGATCCGCCGGGAGCCAAAGGTAATGCGGCCCTTATCCGGCTGGTCATCGATCAGTCCCATGACGGTTTTCAGAATGGTCGATTTCCCGGCGCCATTGTTGCCGAGAATCGTCGTGATCGTCCCCTCTTCCACGGATAGCGACACACCCCTGAGCGCGTAAATCAGGTCATAATATGTTTCGATATTTTGAATTTCAAGGAGGATGCTCACCGTTGACGACTTTCTCCCAAATAGGCGCGCAATACTTCCGGATGCTGCTGGATTTCCCGGGGGCCCCCGATGGTGATCGGGCTTCCGAAATTGATCGCCAGAATCCGATCGGATATGTCCATTACCATATTCATATCGTGTTCGATCAGGAGAATGGTGATGTCCAGTTCATCCTGAATGTCTTTGATCCAGAAAATCAAATCCTGTTTTTCCTCTGAATTCATTCCGGCGCAGGGTTCATCCAGAAGAAGCAATTCAGGTTCCAAGGCCAGAGCCCTTCCGAGTTCGACCAGTTTCTGGGTGCCGTAGGGGAGACCGCCCACCGGTTTGTCGCGGACAGCCTGCAGATTCAGCAATGCAATGATTTCCTCCACCTTGCGGCGATGAATAGTTTCCTCCCGACCGGCGAAAGATCGGCTTCCCCACATGAATGCCCCACGGAACAATCCGGTTTTCATGTAGACATGGCGGCCCAGCATGATATTTTCCATGGTGTTCATGTTGTTGAACAACTCAATGTTCTGGAATGTCCGGGCGACTCCCAGTCTGGCAATATGGTCCGGTTTCTTGCCTTCCAGCTTTCTTCCTTTGAAGCGGATCTGGCCCCTGTCCGCCCGATAAATGCCGTTGATACAGTTGAAGAGGGTCGTCTTGCCGGCACCGTTGGGTCCGATGATGGCAAAGATTTCTCCCTTTTCAACCTGAAAGGAGATATCCTTCAGGGCCTCGATGCCGCCGAAAGCGATGGATACATTGGTCAAGGAAAAAAAATCCATGAATACCCTGTCAAACGTTTGGGATGACGTTGTTCAAAAGCCGATGGAGGCGATCGATGCCATTCGTGGACCGGTCGCCTCCCTCCGGTCATTTTATTCAATCCGCATCCAGTCGGACAACTTTTTAATCTCGCCGCCTTCCAGACATTCGATCAGGAAAACCTCCTGCATTCCTTCCCGGCAGGAAGGGTCCTTTGCATCAAATGGTTTATAGGTGATGGATCCGCCGATACCACGGAAATCCTTCAGTCCCTCCAGTTCCTTGACGAGCTTTTCCCGGGTCAGCTCCCGTCCACACCGTTTCAGGGCTTCAACGAAAGGTTCGGCGAACAGCATCCCCGCATAGTAAAATGTCCCCCAGCGCTCATCCTTGGCGGCGAATTTTGCGTAGGCATCGCTTTTATATTTTTTCATCAAATAGTGATCGGCTTCCGGAAGCTCACCGAAGGCGGCCGCGATAACACCTTTCCACAATCCCTTGCTGATTTTAAACATCAACGGGAAATCGGAGCAGGTGCTGGTGCTCATGAACTGGGTGTCATAATTCATTGCTTTGGCCGTGCCCACGATACGGACGGCGTGCGTCGGACTTACCCAAAGAAGTACCATGTCCGCCCCTGATTTTTTCAAACGCATGACATGGGGTTTCATATCCGTATCCTTGACTTCCACCGGGACTTCGGCGACCAGTTTCATCCCGTATTGAGCGAGTTCTTCAGTTGCACCCTGCACCCCGTTCTTGCCGTAATCGTCGTTCTGGTAGATCATGGCGACATTTTTTTTCATGAGACGGTTGACACCGTAACGCACCAGGGCTTTGGCTTCCAGGCTATACAGAGGGTAAACCGCGAAAAGATATTTTTTCGGCGGTGAAATCCAATGCTGGGATCCGGCGGCCGGGCCGACCCAGGGGATTTGTTTTTCCATCAGGTAATCCATGACCGAAAGGCCGGGAGCGGTTCCGACCCCGGAAACCCAGGCAAATATTCCCGTACTCTCCTGGAGTTGTTTTACTCCCGCCTTGGTCATGGCCGGGTTGTATGCATCATCGAACATGTGATGAACAATTTTCCGACCATGGATGCCCCCCTCTTCATTGATCATCTTGAACATCGCATCCGTCCCTCTTGCGACAGAACCCCAGGGCGCCGCCGGGCCTGTCTGCGGTCCCCACTGCCCGACATGGATTTCGGTGTCGGTCACGCCTTCTTCCGCCTGGACGGTGAACGAGAAGATCAATGTAACAGCCATGATTGCCAACAGTGTCAACCATTTTTTACTCTTCATCGTATCGCTCCTTTTGAAAGGGTTTGACATCACGATCATACCTTTTTGACGTAATGACGAGCAAACAGACCGCTCGGTTTGATGCAAAGCACGAAAACGATAATGACAAAAGCAACCACCGATTTGAATTCGATGGAAACATAGCCGCCGAATAAATTTTCCATGATTCCTAAAAGGTAGGCGCCAAAAATGGCTCCGGGAAGTGATGTCATCCCCCCCATCACGGCGGCGGCGAATCCTTTCAGCATCGGGTCCCACATCATGTAGGGCTGCATGGTGACGGGCGCGATGAGCAATCCGGCTACACAGCCGATAAAGGCGGAGATTCCCCATGTAACCATCAGAATGCGGTTGGTGTTGATGCCCATCAGACGGGCCGCGTTGCTGTTCTGCTGGGTTGCCTTCATAGCCATCCCCAATCGGGAAAACTTTAGAAACAGATACAGGCAAAGCATCAAGCCGACAGCAATCATGAGGGAAATCACCTCCAGTGTGCTGATGTATATGCTGCCGAATTCCAAACTGTCATAAGGCGAGATGGGAAACGGCAAGGTCTTGGGATCGGCGCCGAATTTCCAGGATACGATTCCGATCAGAACCATCTCGATACCAATCGTTATAATGATCCGTCCCAGTACATTGGCTTCCTTTGCGCGACGCAGCACAGCAAATTCCAGAAAGCTGCCGGTGGCGAAAGAGAAAAGCAAGGCGGCCGGAAAGGCGATATGAAAAGGCAGTTGGTATTGGTCCAGCACCAAAAATGTCATAAACACCGCGAGCAACGCCATTTCCCCTTGGGCGAAATTAACGACCTCGGATGTCTTGTAGATCATCACCATGGCCAGTCCCATCAGAGCGTAGGAACTCCCCACCGCGACACCGCTGACGACCATTTGCAGAAAATCCGTCATATCGTTTTTATTTCCGTTCTCTCTTGCTTCCAGAAATCAAAAAGGCCATGTCTTCCAGTATTTCTTGATGCGAATCCAGAATCCCAATAACCCCAGCGGCTCGAAAAGCATAATAAAAATCATGATCAGCCCGAAAAGGATAAACTGGATATTCGATACGCCGGTTATGGAAAAATAGGTTTTCGACAAGGACTCCAGCCAGACACCGATGTAGGGGATGCCGAGGATGTTGCGCAATTCCAGGTCGAGCCAGCTGATCAGGCAGGCCCCGGCGATGGAGCCGAAAACGGAACCTAACCCGCCGACCACCACCATCAACAGAAACATGATCGACATGAATAAGGAAAACACCTCGGGCTCGATAAAGCGCAGTACAAAAGCGTAAAGTCCTCCGGCTATTCCAGTGTAGAAAGCGCTGACGGCAAAAGAAAGGGTTTTGTAATACAGGATGTTGACTCCCATTGTCTCCGCAGCGAGTTCCGCATCGCGAATGGCGAGAAAGGCTCTTCCCACTTTTGTCTTGACAAGATTGCGGGCCAATACGGCCAGCAGGATGGTAAGCGGAATCAGGAGAAAGTAAAAGTCCCTGTCGGATGTCAGACGCCACGGCCCGATCATGAGTTCCGGAGCGTGAAGGCCCTGTCTGCCTCCGAAAAACTCAATCCTGCCGATAATCTGGGTAATGGTGAGGCCGAAACCGAGGGTGGCGATGGATAAATAGGGGCCTTCCAACCGCAACGCCGGCAACCCGAGGAAAAATCCAAAAACAGCGGCGATCAAGCCTGCAAGCGGCAAAGCCAGACAGAAAGGCAATTGGGCCTTGGTCATGAACAGAAGCGTCCCGTAAGCGCCGATGGCGAAAAAGCCGCTGTGTCCCAGGGATATCTGTCCGGTATAGCCCACAAGGATGTTCAGCCCCAATGCCACAATGACGTTAATGGCGATGTAGTTCACCATATACACGTAATAGTTTTTCAGGAAGAAAGGCAACAGGCATAACATCAGCAGTAATGCTGCAAACCAGAAAGCGACCACACCCGAGGAAAAAAAACGGACATCCTCATAGTAATCCCGCTTCATATCCATATCCGCACGCTCCCCGGGAAGTCTTGTTACAATGCAAGCCTATCACGTCACTTCAGGAACTTGTGGTTGACATCCGATATTTTTTTGTAGAGTCGCCGTGTAGGATAATTCGATTCAGCCGCTTATGTCAAGTAGGGAGCCTTAATTTTAGCCCGGGATACGGGAAAGTCGCTATAATGCAGCATCGTACGATTTCCGTTCATCGTATATCCTGCTTGACATCCGTATGCACGGTTGTCATAATAAAAAACAAGCAGTCATAACGCGATGCAACTTATATCATCGGTCAATTTCATTGGAGTGACAACATGAGAATTATGGTTTGTTTCGACGGTTCAAATGCGTCCATTGCGGCTGTGGATCTGGCAGGTAAATTCGCGAAAGCCTTCGCTGCGAAACTCTTCATCGTTACTTCCATGGTCGGTGGAGCGGAAGATACGGCAAAGGAGATCAAACGACTGGAAGAAAATTTAAACCAGCTGAAAAGGCGTTTTGAGAACAACGGTATCCCATGTGAAGTACATCTGCTGATCCGGGGTCTTTCGGCCGGGGAAGATATCGTCCTGTTTGCCGGGGAAAACGATATCGATCAGATACTCATCGGAATCGAAAAGAAATCGAAAGTCGGCAAACTGCTGTTCGGTTCGACGGCGCAATATGTCATTCTGGAAGCCTCCTGCCCTGTTGTTGCGGTCAAATAGCATCCGGCGGGAAGAGTATCACCAGCCTCCCGGCCATGCAGGTGCGACGGAAACCGCAAGCTGTTTCAAGAACTGTTTTCTGGGGACCTCCCGGGCGCCAAGGCGTTTTAAATGGCCGGTGGTCACTTGACAGTCGATCAGATCGAACCCTTTTTCCCCCAGATAGTTCACCAGAAATGCAAAAGCCACCTTGGATGCGTCGGTGATGCGGGAAAACATGGATTCTCCGAAGAAACAGTTACCGATGGCAACGCCATAGAGACCACCGGCAAGATAATTTTCTACCCATGCTTCGACGGAATGGGCATGCCCGTTCCGGTATAGCCGCGTATATGCATCGATCATATCGCTGTTGATCCATGTCTGCTGTCCCTGTTCCAGACGGATGCGGGCACATTCCTCCATGACCCTTACAAAGGCTGTATCCGCGGTGATACGGAATCGATTTGCCCGGATGGTCCGCAGCAGCCTTTTGGAAAGATGGAATTCGGCGGGGTACAGAATCAGGCGCGGGTCGGGGCTCCACCACAGAATAGGGTCGTCTTCCGAGAACCATGGGAAAATCCCCATTCGGTATGCCAGCAGCAACCGTTCTTCGGTCAAATCTCCCCCGACGGCCAGGAGACCGTCATCCTCGGCCAACTCGGGTGATGGAAACGTCAACGCTTCTGAAAGCAGGAAAACCGGCATGACGGGCTACGAGGACGAGTCGACAAAGAAACGCATGATAACCCAGACTCCATTTTATTGAAACGCGAATATCAGTTTATCATCGACGAGTTCGATATGGATCTCTCCGCCGTTCTGGAGTTTCCCGAAGAGAATCTGGTCGGAGAGGACATCCTTGATTTCCGTCTGAATCAGGCGGCTCAGGGGCCGGGCTCCGTATCGGGGGTCATGGCCTTTCATTGCCAGCCATTTTCGGGCAGTGGCGGAAAGGGTGATGCTGATTTTTTTCGCGGACAACTGCTGTCCCAGCTCCATCAGGAATTTATCAACCACTTTTTCCATGATGGGCAGGTCCAGCGGGTTGAAGGTAATGACTCCGTCCAGGCGATTCCGGAATTCGGGACTGAAGAAGGATTCGAGCGCTTTTTTCCCTTTGCTTTCCGTATCACCAAGGTCGCTGCCGAAACCGATGGAGCGGCTGCTCATCTCACGGGAGCCGGCATTAGAGGTCATGATCAATATCACATTCCGGAAGTCGGCCCGTTTCCCGTTGTTGTCCGTGAGCGTGGCATGATCCATAACCTGGAGAAGGATGTTGAAAAGATCCATGTGGGCTTTTTCGATTTCATCCAGCAGCAATACACTGTATGGATGTTTTCGAATGCCGTCGGTCAGCAGTCCGCCCTGTTCAAAACCGATATATCCCGGCGGCGCGCCGATCAGTCTGGCGACGGCGTGCTTTTCCATGTATTCGCTCATGTCGAAGCGGATGAACTCCACACCCAGCACTTTCGCGATCTGCCGGGAAACTTCCGTTTTCCCGACTCCGGTGGGGCCCGTGAACAGAAACGAGCCGATGGGCTTCCCGGGTGCTTCCAGTCCGGCCCGCGATCGTTTTATCGCCGTCACCAGCGATGCGATGGCGGCATCCTGTCCGAAGACGACCTCCTTCACTTTCTGTTCCAGCATTTCGAGTTTCGCCCGGTCGTTGGTCGTGACCTTTTGCGACGGAATCCGCGCCATTTTGGCGACAATTCGTTCCACATCCGCGGCATGAATTTTCTTGCGACGGGGGGTCGCGGAAATCTGGATAAAGGAACCGGCTTCATCGATCACATCGATGGCCTTGTCCGGTAGATACCGATCGTTCAGATATTTGGCGGAGAGTTCAGCGGCAGCCTTTAACGCGCCTTCCGTGTATTCGATTCCATGATATTCCTCGTAATAGCTTTTCAATCCTTTCAGGATTTTTACGGTCTGGGAAATATCCGGTTCCGCGATCTCGATTTTTTCAAATCGACGGGACAGAGCCCGATCTTTTTCAAAATGATTTTTATATTCTTCGAAGGTGCTTGACCCGATGCAGCGGATTTCACCGGAGGTCAACACTGGTTTGAGAATGTTCGATGCATCCATGGATCCGCTGCTGGTGGCCCCTGCCCCGACAATGGTATGAATCTCGTCTATGAATAAAATGGCGTTGGCTTTGCGTTGAAGCGACAGAATCACCTTTTTCAGTCGTTGCTCGAAATCGCCGCGAAATTTCGTGCCGGCCAGAAGGGCTCCTAAATCAAGGGCAAAAATACTGGTCTGTTTCAAAAATTCCGGAACGTTGCCGTCCACGATTCGTTGCGCCAAGCCTTCGGCCATTGCGGTTTTCCCCACCCCGGGCTCGCCGACAAAGACAGGGTTGTGTTTCCTCCTGCGGCACAATACCTGAATGGTCCGCTCCAGTTCAGCCTCGCGGCCGATCAGCGGGTCCAGTTTTCCATCGCGGGCTTTCTGCACGAGGTCCACCGTGAACACCGCCAGCGGATCCACTTTTTTCTTTTTGTCCTGCCTGTCGCCACGGTCAATCTCGTCATTGCCCTCCGTATCGGTTTCGGACGGCGCACCATGGGAAATATAGTTCAGGACATCCAAACGGGTGATACCCTCTTCCTGCAGAAAATAGACCGCATGGGAATCTTTTTCGAGAAAAATGGAAGCCAGAATATCTCCCAAGGTCACTTCCGTCTTTTCAGCGGACCGAGCTTGGTTGACCGCCCGCTGGATGACGCGCTGAAAACCGATGGTCTGATGCAGGACATATTCCCCCCCTTCGGGGATGCTCTCAAACCTCTCGTTTAAAAATCTTTCCAGTTTGTTTCTCAGGTTGAGGGCGTTTCCTCCGCAGCTCTCGATGATGTCGCTCCCGCTTCCGTCCTGAACAATGGCAAACAATACATGTTCCAGGCAGACATACTCATGCCGTCTCCGTTTTGCTTCTCTGACCGCGAAACCGAGCGCAGCGCTAAGCTCCTTGCTGATCATCCCATTACTCCTTTTCCATCGAGCATTTAAGGGGAAATCCATTTTCCTGGGCCAGGGAATGAACGGCGTCGACTTTGGTTTCGGCGATTTCATGCGTGTATATGCCGCAGATCCCCACTCCCCTGCGATGCACATTCAGCATGATCTGGGTTGCTTCTTCCGGCGTTTTCTTGAAAACGGACATCAGGATTTCAATCACGAAGTCCATGGTCGTATAATCGTCGTTGTGCAGAAGTACCCGGAACATGGGAGGTTCCACCACAGTTTCACGGGTTTTTATGGAAACCCCTATTTCGGTTTCCGGTTTGTCGGAACTCATCCCCCCCTCCAAAAGTCTTCCGTCGGCGCGGGTGCGTTTCATTCGGAACTTGCGGTGATCATATCTGCCAAAATTGTAAGTTCGGAGACGAAAAAAATCAAGCCTCAATTCATATCGGAACGGATTTTACCGTCCGCAACATTTTTTGTATTTTTTCCCGCTTCCGCACGGACAGACCGTATTCCTGCCGATTTTGTCCGCCATTCGTTTTACCGGCTTTTTGCTTGATTCTTCCCCGTCTCCATGGGAGAAAATCAGATTCTGCTCCTTGGGTTTTTGGATTTCCTCGATTTTCTGCGGCTCAGCGATTTGAATCCGGAAAAGGATCGTAACGATTTCCTCCTTGACCCTGGCAATCATATCCTGAAACAGTTCAAAACCTTCTTTTTTGTACACCAGCAATGGATTCTGCTGGGCATATCCCCTCAACCCGATCCCTTCTTTGAGATGATCCATGGAAAGAAGGTGATCCTTCCATAAATTATCGACGGTTTGCAGCGTGATGACGCGCTCTATCTGACGAAAGTCCTCCGTCCCCACAAGGGTCTCTTTTTCATTGTAAAGTGATATGGCCTTCTCAACGATCAGGTCGTTCAATGCGCCTGCGGTCATTCCATCCAAGCTGTCGCGGTCCAGTTGCAATCGGAAATTGAACTGTTTGAAGACCGCCTCGTCTATACCTTTTGCATCCCACTCTTCCGGCATTTCTTTTCCAGCGGAATACCGCTGGACAATCATTTCGGCCT
Source organism: Thermodesulfobacteriota bacterium (assembly GCA_049320885.1). Taxonomy (GTDB): domain Bacteria; phylum Desulfobacterota; class Desulfobacteria; order Desulfobacterales; family SURF-7; genus DYJD01. Next base: position 119,233 of record JBMORA010000029.1, read on the forward strand.
GATCCATGATCATTTCCTCGATGGCCGGTTTCAGATCTTCACCACCCAAGGCTTCCCGTCGCTGCTGATAAATCACCTTGCGCTGCTGGTTCATCACGTCATCATATTCCAACAGCTGCTTCCGGATGTCAAAATTGCGCCCTTCCACTTTTTTCTGAGCATTTTCGATGGCGTTGCTAATCCATCTATGTTCAATCATTTCACCTTCTTGCATACCAAGTCGGTTCATGATGCCCGTGATTCGCTCACCGCCGAAAATTCTCAACAGATCATCCTCCAGCGCCAAATAAAAACGGGATGATCCTGGATCACCCTGACGGCCGGAGCGTCCGCGGAGCTGGTTGTCGATACGCCGGCTTTCATGCCGTTCAGTTCCGATGATGTGGAGCCCGCCGACTTCTTTCACGCCTTCCCCCAGAACGATATCCGTTCCCCGCCCCGCCATATTGGTGGATATGGTGACGGAACCTTTCTGGCCGGCCATCGCGACGATCTCGGCCTCCTTGCTGTGATTTTTGGCGTTCAACACCTCATGTTTGATTCCCCGTTTTTTTAATTTTTCACTGAAACTCTCGGAAACGTCGATGGAAATAGTTCCCACCAGAACCGGCTGTCCTGTTTTGTGAAGTTCGACGATTTCATCCACAACGGCGTTGTATTTTTCCCGTTTTGTCTTGTAAATGACATCCGGGTGGTCGATCCGGATCATGGGCATGTTGGTCGGAACCACCACGACATCCAGGTTGTATATTTTCTTGAATTCAGCGGCTTCCGTATCGGCCGTACCGGTCATACCGGCGAGCTTGTTGTACATGCGGAAATAATTCTGAAAGGTTATTGTGGCCAACGTCTGGTTTTCGTTCTCAATTTTAACGCCTTCCTTGGCTTCCAGGGCCTGGTGCAATCCCTCGCTGTATCGACGACCGGGCATTAATCGTCCGGTGAATTCGTCGACGATGATAACTTCCCCGTCTTTGACAATGTAATCGACATCGCGTTTAAACAACGTGTGGGCTTTCAAGGCCTGGTTGGTATGATGGAGCAGTTCGATATTTTTGGGGTCGAACAGGTTCTCGACCTGTAATTTTTTTTCCGCCTTGGCCACGCCATCCTCGGTCAATACCACCGAACGGGCCTTCTCATCGATGGTGTAATCCGTATCGCAAATCAGACCGGGAATAATGGTGTTGACTTCGTAGTAAAGGCTGGTGGATTTTTCCGCCGGCCCGGAGATAATCAGCGGGGTTCTGGCTTCATCGATCAGGATGCTGTCCACCTCGTCCACAATGGCGAAATTGAGCTCGCGCTGTACGATGGATTGCTGATAAAACTTCATGTTATCGCGAAGATAGTCAAAACCGAATTCATTGTTGGTACCGTAAGTAATATCCGCGTTGTAGGCTTTTTTCCGTTCTTCATCGTTCAGGTCATGCAGAATGGTTCCAACAGAAAGGCCTAAAAACCGGTAAATCTTGCCCATCCATTCCGCATCCCTCCTGGCGAGGTAATCATTTACAGTAATAATATGAACACCTTTTCCCGAAAGAGCGTTCAGATAGGCGGGCAGCGTCGCCACCAGGGTTTTGCCCTCACCGGTTTTCATTTCCGCGATCATGCCGTTGTGCAACACCATTCCACCGATCAATTGCACATCAAAATGGCGCATCCGGAGGGTCCGAATGGAAGCTTCCCGGACAACGGCGAATACATCCGGCAGGATATCGTCCAAGGTCGCACCGTTGTGGATTTTTTCTTTGAAAAAGGCGGTTTTCCCCTGCAGGTCCTGATCGCTCAGGGCCTTGATTTCATTCTCCCTTGCGTTTATCTGTTCCACAATCGGCTGAAATCGCTTGATGGTCCGCTCGTTTTTACTGCCGAAAATTTTTGTTAGCGCCTGTAAAATCATGTATTGTCACATCCTCCACATCGTGATGGGTTGTTCATCGCTGTTCGGTAAGGATCATTAACACAATTCATGCATTCAAAAAACGATTAAATTGAGCGGGACGGGGTAAATGCTCCACGGCAACCGGTCGACGAGCATTTCTGGCTGCTCCGCGAATTCAAACGATTCCGGTCTTCCGATAGGGGGCTAATCGAGGATGTATTTTTCGGGATTGACAGATATGCCGTTTAACCGAACGTCATAGTGGAGATGGGGGCCGGTGGTTCTGCCGGAGTTGCCGACTTCGGCAATCAGGTCGCCTCTTTTGACGGTGTGGCCGGCTTTTTTCGTTATTGAATTCAGGTGTGCATACCGCGTCACCATTCCATGACCATGATCGATAATGATCATGGTCCCGAGCAGCCCTTTTTTATCGGCGAAGGTAATCGTGCCATCCGCCGCGGCGATCACGGGTGTTCCGATCCTGGTTGAAATATCGAGGCCTTTATGGAATTCCCGTCGGCCCGTAAAAGGCGATCTGCGATAACCGAAACGCGAGGTGATCCATCCACTGGTGGGACTGACGGCTGGTGTGGATGCCAGCAGATTCTTGCGATCATCCAGATATTTCAACAGATTCGTGAACCCTTCCTGCTGATTATCTGAGGCCATGTCCAGTTGATCCACCTGTTCATGCATTTCGCGTATCAGGCTTGCGTGTTTTTCGGTAATCATTAAACCGGCATCCAAATCCTCCGGAATGGATCCGCCGACACCAAACACACTGTCCTGCTCATCCGATTTTTCAATGTTGGCGATTATGCGAATTTTCTTTTCAAAGGCATGTAGATTGACGAGCTTGGTCTTGATGGTGTTGAGCTGGGCTGCGAACAACTGAATCTGTTTCCGCTGGCCCGAAATTTCCTGTTGCTGGACTTCCATTTGATTCACCAGGAATTCCGATCGGATTCCATCGGATTTCAAACAGGAATAATCGAAAAGGATTGCTCCGACGATACAGATGCCCAAGCAGAAAAAAAAACCGCTAATCATCAAATTCAAGCGGGAAACGGTGATCTTTTTTATCGAAGCTCCGGTGTTGCTTGCGATGAAGAAAGTGACGGTATTGTTCATGGTTCTGATTCAATAGGTAATGGGGTTAAGATCTTGGGGAGATCGTTCCGAAAAGGAGCCAAGCGGATGACAATTTAAGCGTATTCTTATGATACCGTAACTTACCAAAAACAGGAATGACTGTCAAGCTATCTTCGATAGTTGGATGAAGGATTGCGATCTAACAGGCGGATTTTTGTAAATTTTGGAGGAGGGACCCGAGGATCCCTCCTTGTCCAGGCATCATTATCAAACGGAGACGGCGACAGGAAAATCAGATCAATCCAAGTTTAAACTTAAGTGATTTCAGAGTATTGTGCATCAGCATCGTTATCGTCATGGGACCGACTCCACCCGGAACCGGAGTGATCCAGCCCGCGATTTCCTTTGCCGCCTCAAAATCCACATCGCCTTTCAGAATCGCCACTTTTTTCCCGGTTTTTTCGCTCACTTTTTCGCCGACCCGGTTCACTCCCACGTCAATGACGCATGCGCCCGGCTTGATCCATTCCGGTTTGACCAGGTCGGGTACGCCTGCCGCCACGATCAGAATTTCAGCCCGCTTGCAATGGTAGGCCAGATCTTTTGTTCCGGTATGAACGATCGTTACCGTCGAATTGGCCCCTTTGCCCTTCTGAAGCATCATATTCGCGATGGGTTTGCCGACAATGTTGGAACGGCCTACAACCACGACCTCCGCGCCCTTGGTTTCAACACCGGAACGAACGATCAATTCCTGGATACCGGCCGGGGTGCAGGGCGGGAATTTGACCTCGCTTCCGCCGATCATCAGTCTGCCGACATTCACCGGATGGAAACCGTCCACATCCTTGTCCGGATCAATGGTGTTTAAAACCTTTTTCTCGTCAATGTGTTTCGGCAAGGGCAGCTGCACCAGAATGCCATGAATGGAATCATCCTGATTGTATTTCTGGATCAGCGCCAACAAATCCTTTTCCGAGATATCCACCGGCTGGGAATCCTGAACTTCTTTGAATCCGACGCGATGGGCTGTCTGGATTTTAAGAGTGACATACGACATGGAAGCCGGGTTTTCGCCCACGAGAATGGTTACAAGTCCCGGTACCTTTCCATACTTGGCTTTGATTTCCGCCACCTCGGCCGTTATCTCCTCCAGCATCTGTTCGCGAACTTCCGTCCCTTTGATCAGTTTTGCAGACATTTTCCGTCTCCTTTCAGACATATTGGTTTATTTGCTTCGTCGATCATATCGCATGGATCTTCGTTGAATCGAGGGCTTTTCCAAATCAATAAAAATTGTATTTTTATCAGCTGAGAAATGAATGTCAAGCAAAGATTCAGAGAGATAGATACCACCCGTTAAAATAGAACTTGACACCTGTTTCCAATTCTGCAATTGCAAACATACCGTTTGGTTTGTTTTATCCGGATGGATCTCCCCCTTTCGTTTTTTTCTCAGGAGTACTGATATGAAATGACAATGTCCTTCCTTACCAACATCCATGCCAACAGGAGATAAGCCATGTTACAGTTCGGAGCCGTTGAAAAAGTCTTATTGCCCGTCATGCTTGCCATCATCATGTTTGGAATGGGGATGGGGTTGACCACCAGGGATTTCAGACGGATCAGCGAAACCCCGTTCCAAGTGCTGTTGGGCAGTTTCGGGCATTTCGTCATCATGCCCATCGCCGCCTGCTGTGTCGTGGTCTTGTTGCGGCTTCCCTTCGAACTGGCTCTCGGCGTCATGCTGGTAGGTTCCTGCCCGAGCGGCGCCACTTCCAACCTGATCAATTATCTGGCCAAGGGTGATGTCGCCCTGGCTGTCACCATCACCACTCTCTCGACACTGATCTGCCCTCTTTTCACCCCCCTGATCCTTTCCCTCTTTTCTTACATCATGGATGTTCCTGGAAACGAAATCAGCATATCCTTCATCGAGATGATCAAATTAGTCCTCGTGATCATCGTCATCCCCATCAGCGTCGGCATGACGGTGCGGCGCTTTTACTACAAATTTTCTCTTGCCATCGAAAGACCATACAAAATTTTTTCATTGCTGTTTCTGGTGTTCGTCATTGTTTTCGTGATGCATAAAAATCGAAACGAATTGTGGAACATGCTCGCTTTGGTGGGAACAGCCGTCGTGCTCCATAATATTCTGGGGTTTGCTCTCGGGTATTTCGTTCCAAGAATCCTGCGGGTGCCGGAAATCCAGTCACGAACCATCGCCATTGAAATGGCTATTCAGAATACAACCCTCGGCATGACCATAGCCGTGCAGTTTTTTCCGCCGGCCGTAGCGCTGCCGTCGGCGGTTTTCAGCATCTGGATGTACATGACCGGTCTGGCCATGGCCTATATCTGGGCGCGACGCCAACCATCCCTCCCGCTGCTTCAGAAGGATGCGGCGGCCTTGTCCGTCGCCGCGGGCAAATGATCCGAGGCAGTCAAAACGCTTTTTCATTAATTGAATTGACACACCACCGCCCCTTGCATATACTCGGCTCTCAAAAAACGGTGCTGTTGTCCATACAATTATAATTTAAAGAAAAAACAAAGGCGGATATCCAAATGAAAGTCAGACAGGTTTCGGTTTTCCTGGAAAACAGGTCCGGAAGGCTGGCCAAAATCACAACCGCGCTGGGAAATGCCGGCATCAACATCCGGGCCATGTCTCTTGCCGATACGTCGGATTTCGGAATTTTACGGATGGTGATGACGAATACGGAAAAAGCCGTGGCTTTGTTGAAAGAGCATGGATTCACCGTCCGCGTTACGGAAGTTCTCGCGGTCTCCATCCCGGATATGCCGGGGGCTCTGGGAAACCTGTTGTCCATCATGGAAAACACCGGCTTGAACCTTGAATATGTATATGTATTCATACAAAAAAGTCCTGATGAGGCCGTACTGATTTTCCGGTTCGACGATCCGGACAGAGCCCTGAAGACGTTGCTTGAAAACGGTATCAACGTCCTTGATGAAAATGCCGTGCTGGGGATTTGACAGGGTAAAACCGGGAAGTGGGATATCGCACGGGAGCCGCAAGTTTCACTTTTGGCTGAGGGTAATTACACTATTCAATCAACACCAAAATGCAGGGAGGGAAAGAGCCGTGAAAAAGAGGAGTTTACTTTTACTAGCTGCTGTAGCAGTGATCTGGGGGTTGACATCCGCGACGCATGCGATCAGCGGGGAATATCATGTGGGCTGCATCTTCTCCATCACCGGAAAAGCTTCCTGGCTTGGGGAACCTGAACGAAACACGGTGGAAATGATCGCCAAAAAGATCAACGCCGAAGGCGGGATCAACGGCAACAAACTGGTCCTGCATATCGAGGATGACCAGGGAGATAACACCCAGGCGGTGAATGCCGTCAACAAGTTGATCAAAAAAGACAAGGTTTGCGCGATCATTGGCCCCTCCACGAGCGGAACCAGCATGGCCATCCTTCCCATCGTTCAGGAAGCGCAAATTCCTTTGCTTTCCTGCGCGGGCGCCGCCGTCATTGTGGAACCGGTGAGCGAGCGCAAATGGGTTTTCAAGACTCCCCAGAAAGACAGCGATTGCGTTAAAAGGATATACGACCATATGATGGCCAAGGGGATTAAAGACATCGGCATCATCACCAGCACCAGCGGTTTCGGCGCCGCCGGAAGGGACCAGCTGAAGAAAATCGCTCAGGAATACGGCATCAATATCGCGGCGGATGAAACCTATGATCCGACCGCAACGGATATGACGGCCCAGCTGGTCAAAATCAAGAATTCAGGTGCCAAGGCAGTGGTAAACTGGTCCATCGAACCGGCTCAGTCCATCGTCCCGCAGAACATGCAGCAGTTGAAAATGGCCTTCCCCCTTTATCAGAGCCACGGATTCGGGAACTTGAAATATGCCGAAGCAGCCGGTGAAGCCGGCAACGGTATCATTTTCCCGGCGGGCAGGTTGCTGGCGGTGGATACGGTGGCGGATGACCATCCCCAGAAAAAAGTGCTTGTGAACTATCGCGACGAATATGAAAAAACTTACAAGGATAAAGTCAGCACCTTCGGCGGCCATGCATATGACGCCCTGTATATTTTATCCAGCGCCATGAAAACAGCCGGTAATAATCCGGCCAAGATCCGGGACGAAATCGAAAAGACGGAATTCATCGGCACCGCCGGAATATTCAAATTCTCGCCGACGGATCATTGCGGGTTGGATAAGACCGCTTTTGAAATGCTGACCGTGCAGAACGGGAAATTCGTCGTGCTGAAGGAATAAGTCGGCACCCGAATTTTCTTCTGGGTTTCTTATTGTGTCCGTTGTCAATGGAGGCGATTGGGATCGTTGATTGACAGCGGACACTTTATGTCGGACTTATCGATCTTCAGCATCGATCCGGTATTCGATTTGAAACAACCACATTGGCGGAAACCATGACGGCAGGATCGCTTTCGGATATTCTTCAATTCATGTTCATGGGGTTGCAACGCGGCTGCATTTACGCCCTGGCGGCAATGGGGTTCAACATGATCTACAACGCCACCGGGATCATTAATTTTGCCCAGGGGGAATTCGTCGTTATCGGCGGTTTGATGATGGTGACGCTGACCATGACGGCGAATCTCCCCATCCCGGTTGCTTTTTTCCTGACGGTCCTATTCGTCACCATTGTCGGCATCGGCATGGAAAGGTTCACCATCAATCCGGTCAAGCATCCGTCGGTGTTACGACTGATCATCATCACCATCGCTGTCTCCATTATCATCAGGGGCGCGGCCATGTGTTTCTGGGGGAAAAACTCCCATTTCATGCGGCACTTCTCAGGTTCGGCCCCCCTGGATTTCTATGGCGCCACCATTCTTCCCCAGACCCTCTGGATCATCGGCATCCTGCTGTGCATCGTGGCCGGATATGTCTATTTTTTCAATTACACCATGACGGGAAAATGCATGCGGGCCTGCGCCATCAATCGTGACGCGGCCCGGCTGGCGGGCATCAACGACCGCAAAATGGTGATGCTCTCCTTTGCCCTGTCGGCGGGAATCGGCGCCATTGCAGGCATCATCATCACGCCGATCATTCAAATGGATTATACCCGCGGGGCGCTGCTGGGCATCAAAGGGTTCGGGGCGGCGGTATTAGGAGGTCTCGGCAACAGCATGGGCGCCATCATCGCAGGCGTGCTGATCGGCCTGTTGGAAGCCTTGGCGGCCGGATACATTTCCTCCCATTATATGGATGCCATCGCCCTGATCATACTGCTGCTGGTTCTATTCGCGCGTCCCAGCGGCCTCTTTGGAAGTTCCGAAGCGATGAG
>JBMORA010000030.1:0-122569 GCA_049320885.1 Thermodesulfobacteriota bacterium
ATCGGAATCCTGATCACGGCAATAGGGGTCACTCCCCATCTGGTCGGAAACGATTATTATCTGGGCGTGCTGATATTTACGGCACTGAACTGCCTCACCTGCATCGGGCTTTGTCTGCTGATGGGATACACAGGTCAGATATCCATCGGCCATGCGGCCTTCATCGCCATCGGCGCCTATTCGTCGGCCATACTTTCCACGAAATTCCATTGGTCGCCGTGGACCGCCATGGGCTGTGGAGTTTTGATCGCCGGCATGACTGCTGTTTTGGTGGGAATACCCACCCTGAGATTGAAGGGGCATTATCTGGCCATGGCGACCCTGGGTTTTGCCTCCATCGTTCATATCGTATCCGTAGCAGCCGTGGACATAACCGGCGGCCCCGCCGGCATCGTCGGCATTCCCCGTCTTCGGCTCTTCGGCTTCGAATTGAATTCCGATACCCGTTATTATTACTTCAGCTGGGGTTTTGTGGTGGCAGGCCTGTATCTGGCCCTCAATCTGATCCATTCCCGGGTGGGGCGGGCGTTGCAGGCCATCCACGGCAGCGAGGACGCCGCTTCGTCCCTGGGAGTGAATATATCATTGGACAAGATAAAAATATTCATCCTGAGCGCGGTTTATGCGTCTGTCAGCGGCAGCCTCTACTCCCACTATGTCCTCTACATCGATCCGGGTCCTTTTGATGTGATGCATTCGGTTCTACTGGTGACCATGGTGGCTGTCGGCGGCCTGCACAATATCTGGGGCGCGCTGTCCGGTGCGGTGTTGCTTTCGTTGCTGCCGGAGTTTCTATCGTCCATGTCCGAACAGTTGCAGGCGATTGGTGTACAGTATAAAACCGATTATGATACGCTGATCTATGGGGGGATTCTATTGCTGATCATGCTCTTCCTGCCGGAAGGTCTGTTTGTGGGACTCAGACGATCCGCAGGGCTTTTTTCCGGTCTTCTGGGAAAATATTCCGGGAGGAGTTCGGAAGATGTCCGATAAAATGCTCGAAATCGTCAATCTGAAAAAAAAATTCGGTGGTGTCGTTGCCGTCGACAGCTTGAGTCTTTCCATCAACAAAGGGGAAGTGATCTCCCTGATCGGTCCGAACGGAGCCGGCAAAACCACTGTTTTTAATTTAATCACCGGATTCCTGACGCCGACTTCAGGAAACATACTCTTTAAAGGCAGGGAGCTGAATCATAAAAAACCGCATGCCGTCGCCGCCATGGGAATCGGCCGGACATTTCAAAATGTTCAGGTCTTTTCCAACATGACGGTTCTTGAAAATGTGATGGTGGGACGACATCTGCGATCCCGCAGCGGCATGCTGATTTCCTCCATTTTGCCGCCCGTTCTCCGGCGAGAGGAAAACCGGATCCGGGCTTCCGCGGAAAAAAGCCTTCATCTGCTGGGCCTGACCAGGTTCGCCGATTTTCCCGCCGGCAGCCTGCCCCTCGGGAATCAGCGCATGCTGGAGATTGCAAGGGCACTGGCGCTGGAGCCGACACTTCTATTTCTGGACGAACCCGCTTCCGGATTGAATGCCCGCGAAACAATGGTCATGGGGGGATTGATTCAGAAAATAAAATCCATGAATATCACCGTGGTTCTTGTCGAACATGACATGGATCTGGTGATGGACATCTCCGACAGGGTGGCCGTGGTCAATTTCGGCAGGCTGATCGCCGAAGGAACGCCTAAGGAAGTACAGCTGAATCCGGATGTTATCAACGCCTATTTGGGAACCTGATTCCATGCTTCGTCTGGTCAATGTCAACGGGTATTATGGTCTGGTGCATGTGCTGAAAAACGTAACCATGCACATCGACGAGGGCGAGATAGTCGCCATGCTGGGTTCAAACGGCGCCGGTAAAACTACTACCCTAAGAGTCATCAGCGGTCTGCAGCCTGTCAAGGACGGGAAAATTTTTTATCAGAACAAGGAAATCACGGGCATCCCGCCTGAGAAACTGGTCGATCTCGGCATCGCCCATGTTCCAGAAGGCCGTCAAATCTTCCGCCCCATGTCCGTCTATGAAAATCTTGAGTTGGGGGGGCACATCATTTTTAAACGCTATGGGAAATCCCAATTGAAGATCGACATTGAAAAAATGTTTGATCTGTTTCCCATATTGCAACAGAGAAAAAAGCAACTTGCCGGAACCTTGAGCGGAGGTGAGCAGCAGATGCTGGCCATTGCCATGGCATTGATGGCAAGGCCCAGGCTGCTGCTGTTGGATGAACCTTCCATGGGGTTGGCGCCTCTGATTTTCAAGGAAATCTTCAGGCTCATTGAGCGGCTCAGAAAAGAAATCAAATTGACGGTCCTGTTGATTGAACAGAATGCCAACGCCGCCCTGAAAATAGCGGATCGCGGGTATGTGATCGAGACCGGACGGATCGTAATGGAAGAAAATGCACGGGCATTGATGTCCAACCAGGAAGTGAAGCGGGCTTACCTGGGAAAAGACCAGAAGGAAATTTGGGAATAATGAAGGACGGTGCAACGGATGGCAAGACTGCCGGTTGCAAGATTGTCCCGTATGCGATAATCAGCTGACCAATACATCTTCGACAGGAAATGGTATGACTTTCTGGAATAAAAAAATCGAATGCATGGATCGTCAGGAGATCGAACAGATTCAGCTGGAAAATCTGCAGGCCACGCTGAATCGGGTTTATAAAAATGTCCGGCACTACCGTAAGGTTTTTCGGGATATCGATTTCATGCCCGAAGACTTGAAAACCGTATCGGATATAAAAAGACTGCCGCTCATCACCCGCAGGGATTTGAGCCTGAATTACCCATACGATATGTTTGCGGTATCCCTTAGGGAAGTTGTCCGCCTGCACATGGCCTCCGTCAACTTTGACGATCCCATTGTGGTCGGTTTCACCCGCAACGATATTCAAAACTGGGGAGAGTTGATCGCCCGCAACCTTACCGCCGTCGGCGTCACCAAGGACGATGTGGTTCAAATCGCGTTGACTTTCGGCATCGTCACCGGACCTTTCGGCGTGCAGGTCGGCGCGGAGCAGATCGGCGCCTCCGTTATCCCCATGTCCTCCAGAAAATTTCAGGATCAGGTTAAGATCATGAGGGATTTCCGGACAACGGTTCTGGTATCCACACCGACTGTCGCCCTGGGCCTCGCCCAGATGGTGGAGGAACTGGATGTGGATCCAAACAAACTCGCCCTGAAGCATGCGATTCTGGGGTCCGAACCATGGTCTGAATCCACCCGCGCGGAAATCGAATCCGGCATGCAGGTCACTGCCACGGATACATATGGCTTGACAGAACTGTTCGGTCCCGGAGTTGCCTGGGAATGCCCGGTGAAAAACGGTTTACACATCGCCGAAGACCATTTTATACCTGAAATCATCCATCCGGTAACGCTTGAATCCTTGCCTCCGGGAACGGAGGGGGAACTGGTGCTGACATCCATATCCAAGGAAGCTTTCCCCTTGATTCGTTTCCGCACCGGCGACATCACCAAAATCGATTACTCGCCCTGCGCCTGCGGCCGGACCCATTGCCGGATTTCGCGGATTTTCCAAAAATGCGATGATGTGGTCGTTGTCAAGGGGACCAGCATTGCGCCGGAACAGATATCCCGCATCATTGCCAGGATCATCGGCGGCCAGCCGGTTTTTCAACTGGTGATCGAACAGATCAATAAATTGGATCAGCTTGTTGTGCTCCTTGAAATCTCAGACATCACTTTCTTTGATGAGATGAAAAAGCAGAATATCCTGGTTGAAAGCCTTCACCGCGAGATATCGGAATTTCTCGGATGGGAAGTCACCGTCAGATTGGTTGAACCGGGCACTTTCGATTCAAACCGCAAGGTATTGGATAAACGAATCTGGAAATAGGGCCTGAAAACACCCGCCGCTTTCAGAATTCCCCGGCGGAAGGATACCCTTCACGGATCGATTTGCGAATGGATCACCTGTTGATAATCCAGCAATTCGACGGAATGGGCCATCAGGATTTCAATCGCCCGGTCCAGCTCACTGCATTTCAATATCAATACGGCGTATTCCTTGCTGCCCTCGCTGAGACCGTAAATATATTCCGTATTCAGATTTGCGGCTTCGATGATTTTCAGCAACCGGCCCAACTCTCCGGGCCTGTCCTTCAGTTTCACGGCGATCACTTCCGTCAGCCGGACGGTGAAGCCGCGTTCCTTGAGGCGCTGTTTGGCTTTTTCAATATCATCGACAATGAGTCGCAATATACCGAAATTGGCGGTATCGGCCAGTGAAATAGCCCGGATATTCACGCCGATATCTCCCAAGACTTCCGCGATTCCGGCAAGTCGGCCGGTCCTGTTCTCAATAAAGACGTTCAGTTGCTCAATTTTCATGTCCACCTGCCGCGAATCCGTGCACATTCGGAATCAGACGGGGATCACAGGGGGAACGGCGCACGGTCCAGGCCCCTGGTTTCATCAATTCCCAGCATCAGGTTCATGTTTTGGACAGCTTGTCCGGCAGCGCCTTTCACCAGATTGTCAATGGCGGATACCATGATCAGGCGGTTTGTTGAAGCTTCTAGTTTTATGGCGATGTCACAGAAATTGGTGCCGCGAACAGCGGCCACATTGGGAAAGAGTTGTTCCGGACATATTCGGACAAACGGGCTCGCGTTATAAAATTGGATCAGACAGTCGCGAATTTCCGCTTCCTTCCATGGGGTTTGAAGGGATGCATATATGGTCGTCAGCATTCCCCGGTTGAGAGGCACCAGATGGGGGACGAATGTGACTCTTATGTTTTCCGTTGCTTCCCGGCTCAACAGGCTTTCGATTTCCGGTGTATGACGATGGGAGGCGATTTTATAGGCCTTGAATGCTTCATTCACTTCGCAAAAATGAGTGCCGAGGGACGGGGATCTTCCGGCGCCGCTGACGCCCGATTTTGAATCGATGATGATCGTTTTCGGGTCGATGACACCTGCTTTCACCAGTGGAAGCAATGGCAGCAAGGCACTGGTGGGATAACAACCGGGGTTGCCGATTACATCCGCGTTCCGGATTTCATCCCGATAGATTTCCGATAAACCGTAGACGGCTTTGTCGCAGAATTCGGGGGCTGAATGGGCCTGGTAAACCGCTTCATAGATTCGGACGTCACGGAATCTGAAATCGGCTGACAAATCCACGACTCTTTTACCGTGACGGATCAGCTCCGGCACAATGGCCATGGATAATTTGTGCGGCAAGGCAGTGAAAAAAAAGTCCGCTTTTCGGCAACAGCTTTCCGTTGCATATGTTTCGCAAACCAGATCAACAACGCCCGTCATGGACGGATAGACGGCATGAAAGGGGTCCCCCGCATACTGACGCGAAGTGACCACGGTAAGCTCCACTTCCGGATGGTCGCACAGGATTCGAACGAGTTCGGCCCCGGCATATCCGGTGGCCCCGATGACCCCCACTTTCATGATGGCTGCTCCTTATGAACCGTAATGACAGTCAATCAACTATCGGTATTCCGGGCGGGATTCCGGACGATCATCACCGAGCAGGAAGCCTTGTGGGACACCCTTTTGGCGACGCTGCCGAATACCACCAATCCCATTCCGGCCAGGCCGAAGGCGCCCATGACCACCAGATCGATCCGGTTTTCATCGATAAACCGAAGAATTTCCGTCGAGACGTGCCCCTCAAGAACCGTCAGGCCGTATTCCAGGGGTTCGGCGATTCTGGTTCCGTATTGACCTTCCATTTTTTCCTCGATTTTGACAAACAGGGACGGATCGGGCTGGGAGTAAGTGACACCGTCAAAATCGGTAAAAAGCGGATTGACCACAGGGGGGACCACATGCAGGATATGAAGTTTCGCCCTGAATTTTTCCGCGACTTCCACGGCGGTCTCAAAAGCCAGATCGGCGTTTTTCGAAAAATCGGTACAGAAGGCGATATGTTGAAACGACATGGTTACCTCCCAATGAAGCCCCTAATGGAGCCAATGTTAAGAGCAATGAGCGTGGGGCCCGATCACGAGATCTGGTATACTTTCTTCAGGTATGCCACAAATTCCGGATCCTCGCACATCCCCCTGCCGTCGCTGTCACAAATTTTGGCCACCGGCTGCCCGTTGCATTCGACCATTTTGATGACGATGTCGGCCGGCGGTATGCCGACGTCATTGGTCAACTGTGTGCCGATTCCGAAGGAAACCTTGATCATCTCATGAAAGGTCTGATGGAGTTCCACCGCGGTTTCAAAATTGATGCTGTCGGAAAAAATGGCGGATTTGGTTAACGGATCGATGCCCAGCTTATCATAATGCTCGATCAATTTGACACACCAGGAAACCGGATCGCCACTGTCGTGTCTGCAGCCATCGAACAATTTTGCGAAATACAGATCAAAATCCCGTAAAAAGGCCTTGAACCCTACGACGTCGGACAGGACGATACCCATATCACCCCTGTATTCCTGGGCCCAATCATCCAGCGCGGCCCTCTGACTGTCCGCAAAACGAACTCCCAGCTGTTGATGGGCCATCAACCATTCATGGGACATGGTGCCGATTGGTTTCAGCTTATAGCGCATGGCGAAATGCACGTTGGTGGTGCCGACAAACAAATGCGGCCGGAATTTCGACCGCAATACATCGAGGACCATGGCGTGCCATTTCCGGGAATACCGTCTGCGGGTGCCGAAATCGGCGAATTTAAAACCAGGAACCTGACCGGTTTTCAACAGATCGGTTAAATAGGTGGTCTTTTTATCCAGAAGCTTGCCCCCGGTTTCGTAGGCCGTTTCCTTATCGATCTGATGGCGGCTGTAGATTTCACTTACAATGGCCAGTACCGGAACTTCAAATAAAATAGTGGATATCCATGGCCCTTCGATATCAATCTTCAACGATTGGTTGTCATCCAGGGAAACCTTGATGTAATCCCTGTTCAGCTGAAAAAGCCGCAGATAGTCGATGAAATCGGCCTTGAAAAAAGAGATGGTGGACAAATAGCGGATTTCATCATCCTGGAACCTCAGGGAGCACAAGTGGTCGATCTCTTCCTTGATTTCATCGAGATAGGGAATTTTTTTGTCGTTACGACAGTTGAATTTATATCGGACCGTAACGGCCGGATATTGATGCAACACCGCTTGCGCCATGGTGAGTTTGTAAAAATCCGTATCGAGCAAACTTTTGATGATAGCCATTTCTGTTCTCCGGTCTCTCTGTTTTCGTCCGCCTGCGGCAACAAAATCCGGTTCGCGGCGCGCTGATATCCCTACTCGAATCCATGTCCATAAACAGATAGTTCCCTTTTAACAAGGAATTGACAAATAATCAATATGATGATGCATTTAATTCATCCAGCTGGTTTTCCGGCAGGTTTTTCTTGACAAAGCGTTCCCTCACCACCTAAATTAACCTTTACGTTAATTTTATATATGAACGTCCAATGGACGGAATTGAGACAGAAGCCATTGATATCGATATTGAATCAATAATACATGAAATGATCATACATCTGACGGGATACTCACAATGGACCATCCGGACCAAACCACGCCCCTAAAACGAAACGTGCTGACCGAATATCATGCCAAACAGTTTCTCAAACAATATGCGATCCCGGCAACGCCCGAAATCATCGCCGCCGATGCGGATGAAGCCGTGTCAGCGGCCCGATCATTCGGTTTTCCGGTGGTCCTGAAGGGCATGGGTTCCTCGCTTCTTCATAAGACCGAGCGCGGCCTGGTCCATCTCCACCTTGGAACCGCGGAAGCGGTAAGAGATGCCGCCGGAAAAATCATCCGCGAAGCCGGGAAGGAATTGGAAGGACTTCTGGTTCAGCCGATGATGACCGGGGCGAGAGAGTTTGTCGCCGGCCTTTTCC
This sequence comes from Thermodesulfobacteriota bacterium, assembly GCA_049320885.1. Taxonomy (GTDB): domain Bacteria; phylum Desulfobacterota; class Desulfobacteria; order Desulfobacterales; family SURF-7; genus DYJD01. The sequence continues at coordinate 7,865 of JBMORA010000030.1, forward strand.
GTGACCGTGTTTTCGGTCCGGTGGTGATGTTCGGTCTGGGTGGAATCTTTACGGAAGCCCTGTCCGATGTAAGTTTCCGATTGGCGCCCCTCACCGGAACGGATGCAAGGGAAATGATGAATGAAATCAGGAGCGCCTCCTTGCTGGGGCCATTCCGCGGAGAGCCGGCGGTGGATGTCAATGCCCTTGCCTCCATCCTGATGGGTTTGTCGGAAATCGGTATGGCCTGTCCCCATATCGCTGAAATCGATATCAACCCCTTGATCATTACCAGGGACGGGAAACCCGTGGCGGTGGATGCCCTTGTCGTGGAGGAGATCTCGGGGGCAGGAAAGGATTTTCTCCAGCCGGTGGAACCTGGAATCGTCGGCTCTCTTTTTTATCCCAAGTCCATTGCTTTTGTCGGCGCCTCGGGAGCCATCGGCAAATGGGGCTATACCCTGCTCACCAATACCATCGGCGGGGGATATGCCGGTAAAATCTACATGGTCAATCAAAAGGGCGGAACCATAGCCGGTCACCCTGTCTACCCGTCGATTCTGGATATTCCGGGAAAAGTGGATGTGGCGGTGGTGACCATTCCGGCCGAAGCCGTTGCGGATCTGATACCGCAATGTAAAACCAAAGGCATCAAACGGATGCTGCTGATCGCCTCGGGTTTTTCCGAAACCGGAATGGAAGGCAAATCAAAGGAAATCGAGCTGGTCAACAAAGCGCGCGAAGCCGGTGTGTATATCATCGGGCCGAATACCATGGGAATCTGTAACCCGCATATCCATTTCTATTGCACCGGCAGCCATGTTCGTCCCCTGCCGGGCAGCATCGGTGTCGTGGCCCAGTCCGGAAACATGGGCAACCAGCTGCTTGCCTTCGCCGAGCAGCAGGGAATCGGTATCCGGGGGTTTTGCGGTTCTGGAAACGAGGCCATGATCACCATCGAAGACTACCTGGATGCGTTTGAAGTGGATCCGCTGACGGAAACCGTGATGCTGTATATCGAAAGCGTGAAAAACGGCCGCCGGTTTTTCGAAAGCGCCCGCCGCCTGGGAAAAAAGAAGCCCATCGTGCTGTTGAAAGGAGGGCAAACAAAGGCCGGCAACAAGGCGGCATCCAGTCATACCGGCGCCATGACCTCCGACACCCGTGTTTTTAATGCGGTATGCCGACAGGCAGGCATCGTCCGTGTCGACAAACCGATGGACTTGCTGGATTTGTCGGCTGCTTTTTCATCCTTGCCCCTTCCCGTGGGCAACCGTGTCGCGATCATGACGCTCGGCGGCGGCTGGGGGGTCGTGTCGGCCGATCTTTGCGAAGCCTATGGGATGGAAGTGGTGCCGCTTTCCAAGGACATTATTGAAAAAATCGACCGGATCCTTCCGCCTTTCTGGAGCCGGGCCAATCCCATCGATCTGGTGGGTGACAACGACATGTCCATCCCCCTGTCCATCCTGGAAGAACTGGCGAACTGGGACGGATGCGACGCCATCATCAACCTCGGCATCATGGGCCGACGCCACATGGTCTCCCAGCTTGCCGATTCGATAAGAAAGGCCGATACTTCCTACACCGATGAATTTTTGAATAAAATCAATGAAAGGCTGATTCAGTTCGAGGAACGATATGTCCGGCAGATCATTGCCCTGATGGAAAAACACCACAAACCGATCATCGGGGTCGCCATGCTGAAGGATGAAAAAGATCGCACCGTGTACACCATCGAGGGCGGCACCTACAAGGGGGTCTTCTTTTCAGCCCCCGAACAGGCGGTGCAATCCCTGGCAAAAATGTACGAATATCAGAAGTTCATCGGACGGGAGACAGAATAAGCGACATTTCACGGGTGCTTCATGTGCAGCACCAGACCGGCCGGCAACGACTCGCCGAACATCTCCGTCTCCTCCTTGGATGCCAAGGGAACGATTTCCCGGAGACATTGGATCGATTCGGCCGGCGTGTCATGTCGTTCCATCCACTGGCTCAATTGATCAATAAAGGCGGGTTCCAGATCCCTGGCGCGGTCCCCGGTCCGCCGCGCCATTTGAATCACCGCCGATAGGACCGGTTTCGGATTTCGCCAGTTCTGTTCCATCAACGTCTGGATCCATGACTTGGCCTCGGCCGGCGGAATGACACGGTCCACCGGACCGTATAACAATTCCCGCGCGCCCATGCGCGACAAGGCCCAAAACAATTGGGGCTTGGTTTTTTTGGGCTTGATTTCGCCAAGCAGATATCGGCCCCATCGAATTTTATCCCCGACGAGCAGTCTCTCCAGGTTGGCCACGGCCATCCAGATCTCCAGATGTTGCTGGGTGGGGACTTTTTGCGGCAGTCCTTTTTTGGGTATCATGGTGGAAGTCAAATCCTGGATAATCTGGCGCTGCTGGCCGGAATTCAATCCGGCGGCCACCCGGCGCCACAGGATCCACCATTCCGAAATCACTTGCTGGTGCCTGGGAAAGATCGGTCCTTGCTGATATATTTTCCAAAGCTCCCGGATCCGCTGAGCATCATAACTGTCACCGAAGCCGGGCCGGGCCGTGAAACCAGCCAGATTCAGCCAGCGGCTTTCATGTTCGGGGGAAATCGTCCGCGCGTCTTTGTTCCCGATAAGCAGGTCCGTGATCCTGCGGACAAACGACAGGGGCCATTTTTCTTTGGGCCTTTCCACCAGCGATGCGATCTCTTTCACCAGGCTGCTGCGGGAGTCGTTCCCCGCGGCCGGTTGAAACGCTCTTTCGATTTCCCATCCGGCCTGCTTCACTAGCTGTTCATCGAACACCTCCGAATCAGCCACCGGAGAGCCGGAATCCGTTCCCCGGAGTTGGAATTGAAGACGCCAGCGGTGACTGCTGGAAAGGGAGCGGCACCAAAGGGCCAGGCTGCCGATTTCGGTATAATCCGCTTCAATTTCCACCGGGATACTGGTTTTCATGCCCTTTTTCCCGAATTGAACCACGGTTTGGACAGGCGGCAACGCGGTGAGGCTGGTGTCGATTTCCACCAGATCACCGCTCCGGTCGCCGGCTCGATAGCTTGAACTGTACAGGTCGAAACTCACCGGTTGATTGGCGAGGACCTCGAAGCGCTTGTCCTTCAGGTTGATATGGCTGCCCTCCTCCAGCCCGCGTTCCACCAGGCAGACGGCAACCTTCCGGGTTTCTTCTTCGATGATTTCCGGATGGGACGGGGCCGAAATGCCAAGGTAGTACCCCCGGGGACTGCCGCTGCCCACCCTCACCCCCCTGCCGGTTTTAACCAGTCCATAATAAGAGGCACCCAAGGCCACGGCCAGATCAGGTTCCGGATTTTCAAGCACCCGCGGCAACCCCTCGTCCGTTACCTGAAACCAATGACGGATGGCTTGACGGATACGGTTCTGGATGACGGCGGGCTTCAATGAACCGCCGTTAAATAGAATGACATCCGGTATGGGAGGTTTGCCCAGTATTTTTTCCACATCCCGGGCATGATGGTTCAGGAACCAACCAAGATGCCTGGTGATCGCCGGTTCCGACTCAAAGGGCAGGCCGAGCTCCGAAATTCCTTTCCGAAGAATCGGTTGCTGGTTCGTCCCGGGATCGACAACCGGGAAAAAACCTTCGACTACCGTCGCTTCGAGTTCTTCCCGCCGTATTTCGGCGGACAGAATACCGGCGATCAAGCGTCCACCCTCGCCCATCAGGGTGATCCTTTCCGAATCCGTTTGACCCGACAGGATCCGTTCCTTGGCCTGCCGGCATTGATGGCATAATGCCTTCCATCTGTCGGAGCTGAGGTTCATGTTTTTTTTCCCGGCCTGCTTTTCCACGAGCCGCGCCAGGGCGAAATCGATGTTATCCCCGCCGAGAATCAGGTGGTCGCCCACAGCGATCCTTTCGAATCGAGGGCTGCCGTCAACATCCCGCAGGGCGATCAACGTAAAATCCGTGGTGCCGCCCCCCACGTCACAAACCAAAATCAGTTCATTGGGAGCCACGAATTTCATCCATTGGGATTCGTGGCGGATAAGCCAGCTGTAGAATGCCGCCAATGGTTCTTCCAGCAGCGTCACCTCATGAAAACCGGCCATCTTCGCGGCTTCAAGGGTCAAGTCCCGGGCCACCTCATCGAAGGAGGCCGGAACGGTGATGACCACCAGCTGGTTTTCAAGATGCTGCTCTTCATCCCCTCCCCTCCAGCTGTTCCAGGCTTTCCGTATATGCCCCAGAAAGGCGGCGGTGGCCGCCACCGGCGACACCTTGAAAATTTCCTCACCGGAACCCCATGGAAGGATCTTGGCCCTCCGGTCCACGTTCCCGTGGCACAGCCAGCTCTTGGATGACGAAACCAGTCTTGCCGGCACCTTGGCGCCGTGCTCACGGGCGAAGAAACCGACAAACGAGTCCGGTTCCGGTTCCCAGGGAATGGAAATAGCGGAGGATGAAATGTCATACGGTCCCGGAAGATAAAGAAAGGAAGGCAGAATCGTCCGTTGGGCGAATTCTCCCGGACCCGTCAGTTGGGGAATACGAAAAATTTTAATTTCCGGACGGTTTTGGTCATTCCGGAGATCGGCATAGGAAACCGCTGAATTGGTGGTTCCCAGATCGATGCCGACAATAAATGGTTTATCGTCATGCGCCAAAAGATTTTTTCTCCCGCACACTGAATTCCAGTTTCCACCGCTGCCCATCCAGCTTTGACACGCAGAAAAATTCAAGGCTGCCGATTTCGGTGATCTTGATCTCAACGAACACCGGTATGGTTTGCCCTGGTTCGCCCTTCAGAACCGCTTCCGTGCCGGCCATTTCTACGATTTCATCCTCTTCCCAGGTTTCCACGATTTGTCCCAGACGATCCTCCTGGCGGCTGGAAGAGCTCAGGATATCGAATTTCACCGGCTCACCCACCACCAGGACGAATTCCTGTTTTTCCAGGACGGCCTCCGTGCCCTCCTCCATTCCAAAAGGTGCCACGCACAAGGCCTTGATGGGCGGGGGCATACCCGGAACGGCCGGCATGGCCGCAGCGATACCGATATAATACGTTTTCCCGAGACCCCCGCGAATCCGGATACCGTTGCCCTGCCGGACCAAACCGTAATAAGCCGCTCCCCGGGCAACCGATAGATCATGATCGGCGGCTTCGATGATCCGCATGGGGCCGTAAACGGATGGATCGCCGCCGCTCCAGGTGGCAACCGTATTCCGAATCCGATCGCGGATAAGCCGGGCCTTCATTACCCCGCCATTGAACAGAATGGCCGTGGGCTTCAGACCATCCCTGGTGGAATGCTGCTGAATGAATTTGGCCAGATGCCGGGTGATCCCCGGATCCGCTTCATAGGCAAGACCGACTTCCTGCAGACCGGTGCGTTGGGCGTATTGCGGGAAATCGGTGGCCTTGCATGAGGGGAAGAAACCTTCCAGAATCGTATCGGCAACCATTTCAGGAGTCAGCAGGGCCTTGAGGGTGCCGCCGATCAGGCTGCTTCCCCTGCCGAGAATCGTAATCGGGTATTCACCGGAAACGCCGCCGGAAAGGATTTCCTCCTTGGCCTTGCGACAGCTTTGACACAAACTCCGCATCTGCCAGGCATCCAGCCGGATGCCCTTTGGTTTCAACTGAGCGGAAAGCGCATAGGCCAACGCCAAATCCATGTTGTCTCCGCCCACCAGCAAATGATCTCCCACGGCGATTCTTTCCAACCCAAGATCACCCTGCTCTTCCGTTACACTGATCAAACTGAAGTCGCTGGTGCCGCCGCCGACATCGCAAACCAGTATCAGATCCCCGGGATGGATTTTTTCCCGCCACTCATCTCCGCTGGATTCAATCCAGGCATAAAAAGCCGCCTGGGGTTCCTCCAACAGAGTGATATTCAAGAGACCCGCGGCCTCTGCGGCCTTGACGGTCAGTTCCCGGGCCACGGCATCAAATGACGCCGGAACGGTCAGAAAAACCGTCTGATTCTCGAGACAGCGGGAAGGAGTGCCGGCCCCCATGATATGGTTCCAGGCATCACGGATATGCCGTAGAATCATGGCGGAAGCGTCCACCGGCGAGATTTTAACGATGTCCTCCGGGGCATTCCAAGGCAAAATCGGGCTCTTGCGGTCCACATGTTCCTGGCAAAGCCAGGATTTGGCTGAGGAGATCAACCGCTCGGGAATTTCCGCGCCGCGGGTCTTGGCGTATTCCCCCACCGGGTTGCGGTTATTCTCCTCCCAGGGAAGGGCGAAGGCATTGCCCCGGGATTCATGGGCGGAGGGCATGACGATAAAGGAAGGCAGCATATTCCGTCTTTCCAGATTCCCCGGAGCAACCAATTGCGGTATATCGAAAACGCGAATGTTTGGTTTCACGCCCTTCGGGATATTCGCTTCCGTGTAGGCGATGATGCTGTTCGTCGTGCCCAGGTCGATGCCGACGATGAATTCAGTTGGTGTTGTCATCGGGCCTCATCTGTTGTTCTTCCGGTTCTCTATTCTTTTTCGCCCCATTGTGGTGGTCTCCTGGATCAGGCGATCTCGACTTCAGCCGGTGCGATAATGCGATACCCTTCTCCCGGGGCCAGGGTCGGCAATTCAATATCGGAGGCCATCCAGCCCCGGTGACGCAACACTCCCTTAAAAGGCGGTTCGCCGGTAACATTGCCGGTCAATTTAATGGCATTGGGATTGAAACTCGCCGGCACGGTCACTTCATCGCCCTCATTATACTCCATGACGGCGGAAAAGCTCACATATTTCCGCAGAGCCTGCTTGCAGTTTTCATGAATGCTGCGGACGGCTGCGCCAATCTGCTGATCATCATACAGCCCCAAATTTTCCGAGAAAAAATCCACCAGCCGCCCCTCGCGCTGCAATACGGAGAGAAGGTGTAAAAAAAGACGCGAATCCGTTTCGAGTTTGACTCGCGGGTCCATGATCGGACCTTTTTCCGATTGGCCGTCCACCGGGGAAAGCCTGGCGGAACCTTTTGTCTTGGAAAGATTGACAAGGGAGGCCCGCAGGAAAAGCCAGAGGAAAAAAGCCGCGGATGCGAACACAACGGCGGATATGGGAACAAAATACATCCGCAATTGCTTTTGAAGCATGGCGATGTTTTGACTCAGCCCGACGATGATGCTGACGTCCGCTCCTGTTCTGCCGGTCACGGTAATATTGCTGAACATGGCATCCATGCCATAATAAAAAGACAAATCCACCAACAGCAACAGCAGGGACATCACCAGAACGATGATGAGCAACATACGGCGCGAGTATCCGGCAACCAATTCCATGTCAGCATCTCCTTTATCGGTAACGATTGGGTTCGGTTCGAATGTTTCGACAGGCAAACAAACGCAAAATGTAAGAGCTTCGCGGCCCCCTGTCAAGAAACATTTCTGGTCTGATAATTTGCCGATGAAATTCTTCCCCCACCCTTTCCGACCGTCGATTTTTGCCTTGTTCTTGGAAAGCGGCTATGATATTTTTTTACGATTGATGATTCGGATAGCGGATGGAATCCGTCTGTATTAGAAAAATGCCGGGGGAATGGAACCGTTGCAATACAAATTGGGAATGACGATCAAAAGAGACAAATTCGATTTTGAAATCGGTTACCTCAAAAAAAGTCCCTGCCGGGAATGCGACAAGCGACAATCCTTTCCTGCCTGCGCCGATGATTGCACTCCCCTGAGCATGATCCAGGCCATGTTGGCTCAAGGCATATCCTGTTTCCGGTCTGCCGCTGATTAGAAGCAGCGGCTTCACCCCCCCCCCGAACCCGATCTTTTCTAATCGAACAACATTATCGGTTCTCCGCTGCAAACAAGCGCCGGATCAGCCGGTCGAGACCGTCCTGCCACGGTTTGTTGATGATCCCGAATGTTTCTTCAATCCGATGGCAATCCAGCACGGAATAGCGGGGGCGTCTTGCCGGGGTCGGATATTCCTCGGTGGTGATGGGCTCGAGCGTATGAACTTTCAAATCGGTGTGTTCTTTTGCCAGCCGAACGATTTCCCTGGTGAAACCGTACCAGGTCGTCTCGCCCCGTCCGCAATAATGATAGGTCCCCCAGGCATCTGTCTTGCCGGACAAGATATCCCGGACTATTTTCAGGATCGCTTCGGCCAGATCGAATGCAAAGGTCGGACATCCATGCTGGTCATTCACGACCCGCAGGGTCTCTTTTTCCCGGCACAGGCGCAGCATGGTTTTTACGAAATTCTGACCATGTTCACCGCACAGCCAGGCGGTCCGCACAATCACATGTCTTTTCAAACCCGCCCTGACGGCTGCCTCTCCGGCTGATTTGCTTTTTCCGTACACCCCCATGGGGGCCACGGGATCCGATTCCCGGTAAGGCGCCTGTCTGGTTCCATCAAACACGTAATCCGTGGAAATGTGAATCAGCGGAATGTGGTGCCGGGCGCAGGCAACGGACAGATACTCCGGTCCGGCATGATTGACCGCAAAGGCCAGCTCCCGCTCCGATTCCGCCCTATCCACAGCGGTATATGCCGCGGCGTTGACAACCAGATTCGTATCGCCGGTGATCCACTCCACCACCGAATCCGGACGGGTGATATCGATATCCGGAAAATCAACGGCCCTCAGGGGTAAACCCATCAAGTTTCCCTGCCGGACGAGTTCCCATCCCAATTGGCCGTTGGAGCCGATGATCAAGGTCTTCATTCAATACCTTCACGGGATGGCAGAAAAGCGGTTTCAATGTCCCTCAGTAAACCGTATTGTTGATCCTTATCGGACAAGAGGGGTGTAGACAAGGGCCATTCGATGGCCAGATCCGGATCATTCCAGATAATGCCCCGTTCGGTTTCAGGTGAGTAAAAATCACTGCATTTGTACGTGAAAACAGCGGACTCGCTCAGCACGGCAAAACCGTGGGCAAACCCTTCGGGAATAAACAACTGGCGTTTGTTTTCCCCGCTCAAACAGACCCCCACCCATTCGCCGAAGGTCGGGGAGCCACGCCGGATGTCCACGGCCACATCCCAGATTTCGCCCTGGAAAACCTGAACCAGTTTTGCCTGGGATTGGGGATACTGGTAATGGAGACCGCGCAGGGTGTTGGCCACGGAGAAAGAAAGGTTGTCCTGGACAAAGTGAGCCTGAATCCCGTGATCGCGATAACGGCTTTGATGATACGTCTCCATGAAAAACCCCCGCGGATCGGAAAACACGCGCGGTTCGATCACCAGGACTCCCTCCAGTTTCACTGTTTCAACTTTCATCTGCCGGCGCTTTCATAGGCGAGCATGTTGATCAAGTATTGTCCGTACTCTGTTTTCAACATCGGCTGGGCCAGTCGGCGCACCTGTTCCGCATCGATGTATTTCATTTTGTAGGCGATCTCGTCGACACAGGCGACTTTCAGTCCCTGCCTGTTTTCAATGGTTTCAATGAAATTGGATGCCTGCATCAGGCTTTCGTGGGTGCCGGTGTCCAGCCAGGCGATTCCGCGCCCCAGTTTTTCCACAAACAAGATGTTTTTTTCTAGATAGGTCCGGTTCACATCCGTGATTTCCAGTTCCCCGCGGCCGGAAGGTTTCAGTCCGGCGGCGATATCCAGCACCTGATTGTCATAGAAATACAAACCGGTGACCGCCCAGTTGGATTTCGGGTCCGCCGGTTTTTCTTCGATATGGATTGCCTGCCCATTCTGGTTAAACGTAACCACTCCGTAGCGTTGGGGATTTCGAACCCAGTAGCCGAACACCTTGGCTCCCTGCTGGAGTTTGGAAGCCCGTTGTATTTGCTGGGTCAGTCCTTGACCGTAAAAGATATTATCCCCCAGGATCAGGCAGACGGAATCAGTGCCGACGAATTGTTTTCCAATGGTGAACGCCTGGGCCAGGCCTTCGGGTTTTTCCTGAACCGCATAGCTGAACGAGATGCCCCACTGGGACCCGTCGCCCAGCAGGGCCTGAAACAGCGGCAGGTCATTGGGGGTTGAAATGATTAAAATATCCCGCAGCCCCGCCAGCATCAGAACCGAAAGCGGATAGTAGATCATCGGTTTGTCATAAATCGGCAGCAGCTGCTTGCTGACCACTCTGGTAATCGGATACAATCGGGTACCGGATCCCCCGGCAAGGATGATTCCTTTCATCGTGCGACGATCCTTTCATTCGCCTTTATCGCGGCGGGTATAATTCGCCTCGATCCATTCACGGTATTTGCCGCTGCGCACCGAATCGACCCAATCCATGTGCGTCAGATACCATTCAACGGTTTGCTTGATGCCGTCTTCAAAACCGAATTGCGGCGTCCAGCCCAGCTCCGTCCTGATTTTTGTTGCGTCGATGGCATAGCGGCGGTCATGCCCGGGGCGGTCCGCCACCAACCGGATCAGCTGCCTGCTGTCCTCTTGGCCTCGATTCAGACGCTTGTCCAGCAATCGGCAGAGGGTATGGACGATTTCCAGATTCCGATATTCGGCGGAACCGCCGATGTTGTAAGTTTCACCGGCACGGCCGTTTTCAAAAACCCGGATCAATGCCTCGCAATGGTCTTCCACAAACAGCCAGTCCCGGATATTGCCCCCGTCGCCATAGACCGGCAGGGTCTTTCTTTCGATGATATGCAATATCATCAGCGGGATCAATTTTTCCGGGAATTGATAGGGGCCGTAATTGTTGGAACAGTTCGTCACCAAGACCGGCAGTCCATAGGTTCGATGATAGGCTTTCACCAGATGGTCGGACCCTGCCTTTGAGGCGGAATAGGGACTCGAGGGATCATAGGGGGTCGTTTCCGTAAAAAATCCATCCTCCCCCAGACTGCCATAGACTTCATCCGTGGAGACATGCAGAAACCGGAAGTCCGGGTCTTGCCTTTTTTTCCATATCGCCAGGCTTGCCTCCAGCAAGCGGAACGTACCCAGCACATTGGTTTCCACGAAGGCCTCCGGCCCTAAAATGGAGCGATCCACATGGGATTCGGCCGCGAAATGGAAAACGCCGTCGAACAATTCTTTTTGGAAAAAAGCGTCCAGAAACTCCCGATGACGGATATCTTCCTGAAAGAAACGATAGCGTTCGGCCGCGTCCCCGGAAAGATCGGACAGATTCGACGGGTTACCGGCATACGTGAGCGCATCGAGATTATAAATGAGCCAGTCCGGCCTCTTCCGGAGAGCATACCGGATGAAATTGGTTCCAATGAAGCCGGCGCCGCCGGTGACCAGTATTTTTTTCAGGGGGGGGTTCATGATTTGCTTCGCCGCCGTATGGGTTATGGTTTTATTGCCGACCCTGCCGGAATTCCTCTCTGTTGTCCAAGCGGATTTCGGCAGCCGGAAACGGTCGGTATTCCGGAACCATGTCTCTCAATTTGTCCATGATCCCGGACCGGCTTTGGGTTTCCGCAATGGCCGCCAATTCCATCACCGCCCCGATCAGGTTGCCCGATTCCTGTTGGACGGCGCCTTTCAATACCATGATTTTCTCATGACTGGTAGGCACCACGCCTTCATCCGCGGTGATCAACTCCTCGTAAAGCTTTTCCCCGGGTCGCAAACCGATATAGCGGATCTGAATCTCCTCATCGGGCACGAAACCCGAAAAACGAATCAAATCCCGGGCCATGTCGGCAATTTTGATCGGCGACCCCATTTCCAGCAAATAAATTTCTCCACCATTTTCATCCGCCATGGCGCCGGCTTGCAGAATCAACTGGCAGGCTTCGGGTATCATCATGAAATAGCGCGTGACATCCGGATGGGTTACCGTAACCGGCCCTCCCTTCTCGATCTGTTTCTTGAACAGTGGAATCACGCTGCCGACGCTGCCGACAACATTGCCGAAACGGACGATCATGAAACGGGTCAAACAGCGGCTGTCGGTTTTCCGGCCTTGAATCAGCATTTCGGCCACCCGTTTGGAAGCGCCCATGACATTGGCCGGACGTACCGCCTTGTCCGTTGAAACGAAAACAAAACGGTCTATATCAAATCGAGAAGAAATTTCAACCATGTTGAGCGTGCCGATGATATTGTTTTCCACGGCTTTCCAGGGCTGCAGTTCCAGCATGGGAACATGTTTGTAGGCGGCAGCATGGAAAACCGTCTGGGGACGATATTGCCGGAACACTTTTTCAAGGGCCTTGCGATCCCGTACGTCACACAGCAAGGGTACGATTTCGATGGCATCATAACTGGTCCTCAATTCCAGCTCGATTTCGTATAACGGACTTTCGGCGTTATCCAGGAGCAAGAGGCGTTTCGGCTGGAAACGGGCTGCCTGGCGGCAAAGTTCCGATCCGATGGAACCGCCGGCGCCGGTCACCAGAACGGTCTGGGACTTCAAATAGGCCCCGATTCTCTCCTGATCCAGCCGTATGGGCTCCCGCCCCAACAGGTCACTGTAGTTGACATCGCGAATGGCCTTTACGGATGCCTTCCCGTTGATCAATTCGCTGTATCCGGGAATGGTTTTGAATTCAATGCCGCTCTCCCGGCAGTGGGCCACGATTCTGCGCATCTGTTCGCCCCTGGCCGAAGGAATCGCAATCAGGGCCTCATCGGCGTCGGTCTTCAGGGCCGCTTCCTGGATATCGCTGATGGCTCCCAGCACCGGCACCCCATGGATGGTTTTCCCCAGCTTGTTGGGATCGTCATCCAAAAAACCGGTAACGGAATAGCCCAGTCGCTCGTTGCTCCGGATTTCCCGGTAGATGGTTTCACCGCAATTGCCGGCGCCGATAATGATCAGTCGTTTCCGGTCTTTTCTCCGGGGAAAGATAAAACCGCGGATATCCCCGATGATATTCGGGAAAGCCGGATCACCGCTGATACGTTCATAATAAAAGCGCACGGAAAGACGAAAAGCAGCCACGGAAAAAATGGTGAAGAACCAATCGATGATCAGCACCGATCGTGAAAAGCCCTCGAAACGATACACAAATGCCACCAGGCTGACGATCAGGAGCGAACTCACGATGGACGCTTTGATGATGTTGGTCAGATCGGCCACGCTGGTATAGCGCCACATCCCGCGATATAGATGGAAAAGCTTGAAAATCAATAGCTTGATCAAGATTACGAAACAGATCATCTGCCGAATCTGACCCAGGAAATAGTCGGGTATGGAAAACTCGAAACGGATCAGGTTGGCGAAATAATAAGAAAGAGCAATCAGCAGGATATCGATCAAAAGGACCACAAGCATGTTTCGTTTCAGCTTCTTCACAATAGTATCCACCCGCTGATCATTTTGTCGACGCGGTCTGCCTGCCTGCGAAAACACTCCGCAGCGTGTGCCGGATTTGAAAACCGCTCTGGACCATTTTCCGGTTGTCGAACACCAGGCTGCGGGCCATTTTTTCATAAACGGCGTGCACCCATGGCTTTCTTTTCGGTTCCAGCAGACCCCAGATCCGCGATATCAGGAAAACCGCCGACTTCGGAATCCAAATCACAGGCAACCGTGAATGTAAACCGGTTTTTTGATATGTTTGAATGATGTCCATGAAGCTGTAAGGGGCGGCATCACAGATATTGACGATTTCCGGTATACCCATGGCGCCCATGGGGCGGTCGATCAAAAAACGGATATAGTCCACCAGATTCGGTAGCGCCAGGGCTGACAAGCGTTGCCTTCCGTCGCCGACCCGTAGAAAGGCGAACCTCCCGGGAAGCATGACCCGGCGATCCAAATTGAAATGCCAGGCGGCATCATATACCGGTGCAAGCCGCAGAATACGGAGGCTGCCGGCTCCCTCCTTTTTTTTGATGAAAGCCAGACGCTCTTCCGCCGCCAGTTTGCTGAACGCATAATCCCCCGCCGGCCGGCAGGGATGCGACTCATCCGTTGGCACCGCCAAACCGGTTTCACCATAGACGGATACGGAAGAAAGGTGAATGAAATGGACCTCCGGATTGGCGATGAAAGCGGCTTCCGCTAATCCCGCCGCAGCCTCGCAATTGATGCGCAGATACGTCTCCCGGGGCACGGATTTCCGTCCCTGGTGGGCGATTCCGGCGCAATGGATCACATAATCCGGCTTGAATTCACTGCAAATTCTTTTTATACCGGACCGATCCTGCAGATCCATCCCTTCCAGCAAGGCTCCGTCCCGGCCGGCGGGTCTGTGACGGTGATAGAGGCCTTTTACCCGGTTGCCGGCGGCAAGTTCACGGCCAAGAGCGCTGCCGATCCTGCCCGATACGCCGGTGATCAGAATGTTTTTCAGATTGGATGTTGTTTTTTCCACGCCTGAAACATCAGTACGTCCCACAGATGATATTGCCAGTTGCGCTGCCCGGACAAATGCTCCCGCCACTTTTGTCGGATGGGTCCGGGATGCAGAAACCCCTCCTCGCCAAGACATTTTTCCGCCAGCAGATCCTCCGCCCATTCCCGCAACTCTTTCCGCAACCAGGAATCGATGGGGATGCCGAAGCCGGTTTTGGGTCTTTCCACCAGGTCGCGGGGAACATATCCATCCAGTACTTTCCTCAGAATCCATTTGCCCCGTCCCTCGCGGATCTTCATCGAAAGCGGCAGACGCCAGGCGAATTCCACCACCCGATGATCGATCATCGGCACCCGGGCTTCCAGGGCAACCCCCATGCTGGCCCTGTCCACCTTGGTCAGAATATCATCCGGCAGGTAATTAACCAGGTCCAGATACATCATCGTATGGGTGAATTCCCCCAGAAACGGATGCCGTTCCTTTTGCGTGATCCCCGTGGGCGGTTCCTTTCCGTCCACCACCATCCGTTCCGGATGGTTCCAGTGGGAAAGCAACAGCTGATACATATCTTCCGGATCATTCGATGCCAGGACAGCGGCGAGTTTATGCACGCGATCGCCCGGCATATCCAGTTTGAACCGACCGGGCAGCCGGCGGATGATGGGTTGCAGGAATGCGTCCCAGGATAAGGGAGAAATCCGTTGAAGCATTCCGGCGGCGCCTTTTCGGATACGGCGCGGCAGGCGTCCCGCGGTTTTCCAGATGTTGCGTCCCCAGAAATACCGGTTGTACCCGCCGAACAATTCATCTCCGCCGTCCCCGGACAAGCTTACCGTCACATGTTCCCGGGTCAGTTTGGAAAGCAGATAGGTCGGCACCTGGGAAGAATCGGCAAAAGGCTCGTCGTACAACCTCGGCAGTTCGGGAATCACTCCCAGCGCATCTTCCGCCGTCACATACAATTCCGTATGATCGGTTCCGAGATGCGCGGCCACTTCCCTGGCATGGCGGGCTTCGTCATATCCTTCTTCCCGGAACCCGATGGAAAACGTCCGCACTTTCCGGGAACTCTGGGCCTGCATGAGCGCCACGACCGTGGAGGAGTCGATCCCGCCGGACAGGAAGGCGCCGATGGGAACGTCGCTGATCATGCGCCGGCCCACCGCATCCTTCAGAAGTTCATCCAATCGCTGAACAGCTTCGGCATCTGAAATGGAAAGCGGTCGCCGCTGGCCCGCTTCCGCAATGTCTCCGGCCGACCAATATGGTTCCGGCAGCGGGATTTCCTTGTCTCCCCGGAGGACCTCATGAGGAAGCCGCAGCAGGGTGCCGGGCATGAGTTTGCGGACATCCCGGTAGATCGAATAGGGGGCGGGAATGTAATTGTGCCGGAAAAAAAGCGTCAAGGCATTTCGATCCACGCACGGCCGGAAATCCGGATGAGCGATCAATGGTTTCAGTTCCGAACCGAAAAGGAATCCATTGCGGTACCTGCCGTAATACAGGGGTTTGATCCCCAGGCGGTCCCGACACAGAATGAGCGTACGCTCCTTCCGATCCCAGACGGCGAAGGCGAACATGCCGATGAACTGCTTCACCGATGTCTCGATGCCCCAGGAATCCATGGCGGCCAGCATCACCTCCGTATCCGAATGTCCGCGCCAGTGGATTTGCCGGTTTTCGAGATCATGTCGAAGTCGGGCGAAATTATAAACCTCGCCGTTATATGCCATCACATAGCGCCCTGACGGCGAGATCATCGGCTGATGGCCGTCGGCGGAGAGATCGATGATCGCCAGCCGTCGATGCGCCAGCCCGACACCGGCCGCCTCGTCATACCAGACGCCCTGGTCATCCGGGCCCCGGTGGGCCATGGTCCGGGCCATGCGCTCCAGGATCTCCCCATATTCAATCCGGGAAGTTTCGGTTGCAACAAATCCGGTTATGCCGCACATAGCTGATTCATCTTTATTTGAAGTAAGCCATCCGGGTTATCCGTTATAGCCGTCTGTTCCTCTCGTCACGGAACGATTTCGGACAGGATCGAAGGCTATCCGGTTGATCCTGTTCCAGGTATCGCAAGGATGTTTTGATACAGTGTTTCATATCGTTTTGCAACAACGCCGATGTCAAAATTCGATTGAATCCGTTTGCGGGCAGCCTTTCCAAGCTCCAAACGGGACTTACGGCTCAATCCGATCATGGTCTTCCAGGCCTGAAAAAGGGCCTCTGGATTGCGCGCAGGCACAACCATTCCGGTATTGCCGACGAGATGAGCGGAATCACCGACATCAGTCACGACACAGGGGATGCCGCAGGACATTGCCTCACCGATAACATTGGGAAATCCTTCGGCCCAGGACGACGAAGTGGCAATGTCCATGGCCGCGTGGATATGAGGCATGTCTTCTCTTTCTCCCAGGAGGCAGGTATGATCCGCGACGCCAGCGGCTTCCACCAGGGTGAACAGCGCCCGGTTCGTCTTTTCGATCCCCTTTCCTGCCAGGACAAAGCGAACAGCCGGGCAATCCTGTCGCAACCGACTGGCCGCTTTGAAAAATGTTTCATGATCCTTCATGGGATGAAATCGACCCATCAGACCGACCAGCAGCGCATCCTTTTCCAGCCCCAGGGATTGACGCAGGTAATCGCCGGCAACGTCATCGGGATGGAAG
Organism: Thermodesulfobacteriota bacterium; assembly: GCA_049320885.1. Classification (GTDB taxonomy): domain Bacteria; phylum Desulfobacterota; class Desulfobacteria; order Desulfobacterales; family SURF-7; genus DYJD01. The sequence continues at coordinate 24,730 of JBMORA010000030.1, forward strand.
CGATCGGTGTCGAAACCATTATACAGGATCGCGCTGTTGCTCTCTGCATAGCCGATACCGGAATGCTGCCGCAGGCTGATTGTGGAATTGTATATCACCTGGTCAACTCTGGAAGAAATCCACGCCCCCAGCCTGATGAGCAGCGCTGTCAATGGTTTTTCGGCGTTCAGGCTATAGAGGGATTGACGGATATTCCATACCACCCGGCTGTGAATTGACGGGAAAAGCCCCGCCAGCGAGGCTGCCAGATTTCCATGGTACATCCAGCCCTGGATGATATCGGGTTGCAGGAATGTGATTATCCGCAGAAAACGGCTGAAAGCCGCTGGTATGGAAAGGCCGCGCCTTGTCAGCCCGAGCGAATACACCGCTGTTCCCGTTTTCCCATACGGTTCCAAAAGCTTTCCGGGGGGCAGTAATGAAATGACACTGTGGCTGCAAGATGGGTGGTGGAATTTTGATAACAACCGGTACAACATCATTTCCGCCCCGCCGATATCCAGATCGGTGATGACATGACAGATCCGTTTCCTGGCCACTGCTTCTTTGCGGCATATGCGGTTATTTTTTCGTTTCAATTGAAGACAGGACCTTTTCCGTTGTTTCCACCAGCTTTTCCAGACTGAAATGGCCGACTATCCGCTGTCTGATGGATCCGGCATCCAGCTCGGAATGTTGGTGGACCATTGTTTCAATGCCTTCCGCCAGCGCTTTCGGATCGTCCGGTGAAACAACCATCCCAACGTTCCCCACAATGACAGCTGAGTCCCCCACGTCGGTTACGACACAGGGAACGCCGCAGGACATTGCCTCGCCCACGGCGTTGGAGAACCCCTCCCCATAAACGGAAGCGGAAACCATGATGTCCAACCCGTTGTAGACCAGCGTCATATCGCTGCTTTCTCCTTCCCAGAGAACCTTTTCATTCAGATTCAGCGAGGTCACCAGGTTGCGAAGCCTTTCCATCTCCCTGGAAGCTCCCCTGCCGACACAAACGAATTTTATCCGGGCATATTTTTCCGCCAACAGGCTCGCTGCTTTTAAAAAAACCTGATGGCCTTTCATCGGGTCGATCCGCCCTATCAGCCCAACCAGGAGTTCCCCGTCGCTGATCATCCAGCGTGACCGCATTTGAATTCTCTTCCCGCTGTCGGGACGGAAAGTATCCGTATCGATGCCGTTCGGTATAACGACGAGGCGATCCTCGGGGAAACCATTCGCGACGGCATGACGGGAACCGCAAATGGAATTGCTGATTACCAGATCCGAAAACCTGGAAAGAAAACATTCCAGCCGATACGACAGTGCCGCGATGCTATCATACCGGGAAAGATCCATATTGGATGCCCGCACTGTCCATACCGATTTGACTTCCCGAAAAAACGGTTTCGTCAAAACCGAAACGATATTGGATGGTCCGAGAAAACTGTAGACCATCTGAGGATTGAATTTCCTCAGAATTCGAGCAAAACGGAGAAAGAATCGGACGACATCCCACCGGCCCCTCTTTTCGAGGGACACGGTCGGTATACCCGTATCGGCCAATTCTCTTCTGAATTCACCCAGATCATAGAAAACCGCCACGACCACCCGATGACCTCTCCGGTGAAGTCCTTTGGCGATGGCGACGAGTTGGCGTTCCGCTCCGCCCCGTTCCAGGGACCGGGATAAAAACAATATCCGCATACTGTCAGCTCATCTTTCGCGCCTCAAAATAAATATTGGGCGCGGCAATCGCCACGCCGTACCGACCGAGGACCAGGCGGATCAGACTCTTCAGTTTTCCAGGCATGGTCCTGCCCTTTATGGCGACAAAGGCCCTTATTTTGACATGCGGATCGGGGAAAAAGCGTTCCAGCTCCCGCTGGATGTCCCCTGTTCCGAACGACCGCTTATGTCCCCACCGGTGAAAGATCTCTTCACAATTGGGACAAATGACCACATTGGCCCCCAGCTGTTCCCGATAGGGTACGGTACCGATGAACCAGCCCCCTGTCTTCATCACCCGGTGCACTTCGGCAAGCCCTTTTTCAAACTGATCTTTTTCCAAATGTTCAAGAACCTCGGAGGCAATTACGAAGTCGAACATTTCGTCCATGAACGGCATCTGTTCCATATATCCCCTGGATGCCTTGATGTTCTTCGATACCAGACGCTCGACGGTTCGGGGGTCCGGATCAAGGGAATGGATATCGAACCGCTTCCGTCGGGCGGTTTCTTCGAGATATCCGTCCCCCGCTCCGATATTCAACAAACCGATGGAACCGGAGCGGCTTTTTTCAACTACTTTTTTCAACAGAAAATCAATGCGGGGTTTCGCACCGGCGAAACTGGCCTGCGATTCATTTTGATAGTAGGTCCATAATCTATCCTGGCTCAAATTTCCTGATCCCAACCGAATGTCACTCATTCCGGGTCGCTCCATAAATAACCGATGGACAATAATTTCATTCTCTCCGCTTCCTTGAATCCATCCTGTTGCGGTCATGTCTTGCAAGCATCAGCGCCAACGGTAATACGACACACCATAGGATGGTCATGCTCCATCCCCCCCCGAGGTCCCTCGCGGTATGCAACGCATGGATGTTCGCATGCCTTCCGGTTCGACCGAGCTGAATCATTTCTTTACCGAACCGAATCGGATCATATCTCCGGAGGAGGTTGCCGTTTTCCACCAAGTTGGACAGGTGATACAGGTAATGGCCCATCCCATGCCGGATATAGTTCGATACGATGTTTCTGCTGAAACCGTCGCTGCGGAAATAGACGATTCGCAGCGGCTCCCTGGTGTTGATTCGTTTATATCTTCTGGCGATCCTGTTCCAGACAATCCCTTCCGGTATGAATTTCATTCCGGTGATTTCCGGGAACGGATACTGCCGCAGGATGTCCGTGCGGGTGAAACCCCATCGCTCGAAATAAATGCGGTTTCGGACGACATACGGCAGATCGGTGACAAATGTGTCTGGATCGATTTTTCGCGGGTCACCGATCACCTTTCCCGAATAACCGTCACGGCACAGGCAGGTCACTCCGGCGCAACTACGTTGCTGGTCGGCCGATAGCCGGTTCCAGTGCTTGTGGAATACATCCAGTGTCTCGGGAAGGAAAGCATCATCGGAGTCCGCCGGGAGGAAAAAACGTCCCCTGGCCAGGGCGACCCCTCTGTTCATGGCCACATGCTTGCCGGCGTTCTCCTGATAATGATAACGAATGGGAAAATCAGCCGTTTTCCGGAATTGATCGACCACCAGGCCGGTTCCATCCACCGATCCGTCATCAACAATCAACCATTCAAATACAGGGATTCCCTGATGTTCCTTGAACGTCTGCTTGCATAGGCTTTCAAAGACCAGCGCCAGGGTATGGGCGCGATTAAAGGTCGGTGTAAAAACCGTAAAGAGATATGGATACGTCTTCATCTCGTGGTCGCTTTCAGGAGGAGGATACCTGCAACATTTTTTTCACTTTCTGGCGCAGCTGCCATGAAAAAAGTTTTTTCGGATGGGAAAGAAGCCAGCTTCCGTGCCATAGCAGCGTCTCTTTTCGCGTCATGACCGGACGTCTGGAGAAATCGCAGCCGATACCCATTGCCGCATACTTTCTGGCCTGCCTGCGGAACCATTTGCCTCTCTCGATCACATGGATGTATCTCATCACGCCTTTCCAGACGCAGTAATAGCCGTTGTCAAAACTCCGGCTTCTCTCGGTGCCGTTGATCTCGAATTCCCAAATGCTCTCGCCCGCCTTTACGACCCGGTGCAATTCGCTTTTACGCCATAGAGTCGCCTGGGTGGAGACGCGATAGGGGGACGAGATGGCGATCTCGCCGATTTCCGGATATCCGTCGATGGGAAGATCCGGACGCGGATTGGGAACAAGCCTCATCATGCCGGCGTCCGTTTCTTCCATCATCCGCAGGCAATTCGAAATGGCTTCCTGATCCACCGGCTCCTGAAGGAAAAAATCCTCCAGCATGCACAGCACCAATGGCGTGTCGATTTTTCCGATCGCGGCCAAAAGACCGTGGGACCAGCTTCGATCCTCGCCCACCGCCAGGGGCCTGACCCGTCCGTCCGGATAAATGCGGTGGTTGCTGAGAAGATAGACCGGAAAAGGCAATTCGGGCCAGTAATAAAACAGCAGATGGAAAAAAGGTTTCCAAAGATCCGCGTACTTGTCGCAGGACATGATCAACAGGGATACGTCTTTCATACGACACTAAAGTTTATCCATTTTTTTTGGGCAGCATCCACCGAAGTTCCTGCCAATCTTTGACGATCATCCAGTATCCGAGAAGTAGAAGAAACGGCGCGGTCATTGCCATGGTAAGGACGGCTGACCGTATTCCCATGGCGACAAACCCCGCCGCCACCAAGATCATCACCAATTTTACCGCCGGTTGTTTCCAATGTCGAACCATACTATCGTCTTTTCCCCTTACCACCAGCTCATCGGCCGCCAGAACATAAATTCCCTGGCTGATGATCCACGCCCAAGCGATGGCGTCAGGTCCCGAGCTGTTCATCAACACCAGATAACTCGCAACCATGACGATCAAAAGGCTAGCGGATAAAATCGCGACAGTCCCGTACCGGTTGTCGGCCAGCATATATTCGTAGGCAATATTGGTATGGGCGTTCAAACAGACGCCGAGGATCAGCAACATGAAAAAACGAACAATCTGTTCATGACCCAGATGAATCAATGGCAGAAAGCCAGGCGCCGCGGCAATGGCCATGATTGCCAAGCATAGATAACCGATCAGGCTTTTTTCGAGCCACAGCATCATCTTCCGGACCAACTTTTTCCGTTCCTCGACATCCGCCAGCATTTGGGAAAATTTTGGGAATACCACAAGTCCGAGTCCATTTGAAAAAAACCACACCTTGCTCGACAAATCAAAAGCCGCGCGATAATGCCCCAAGACGGCAATACCGAAATGACGATTCAACAACAGGGTGCCGATGGACACGACGGTGGTCTGGAGAAACTGGGCCAGGGACATCACGGATGACGATTTCAACACCTCCAGGAATTCCCGGAAACTGATTCGCGGACGCCATGCTTTCCCTGGAGGCATCAGCAGAACAAAGCGCGCGCAGATCAATTCCGGGAACCGCCTCGCGACCAGGAAGACCACCACCATGGCCGGGTTGTGGTACATCCAGGCGGCAAAAAACATCAGTACATATCTCAGGAGCCCCGAAATAACGGTGAATTGGGAATATCTTCCGAAACCCAGGTTCGCCATGGTATAGGCCTGGGCCACCATGAGCGGAATGCCCAAGATATATTCAACCGCCGACAAAACCACAATCCATCTTACCTGAAGATGATATTCCAGAGGCACGGGAAACAGATGCCGACTGATCAGATAGACGGACAGGGGCAATGATCCGAACAGCAAAAAAGCGAGAAGCAAATACCATCCGAGCGCCTTGCGCAAATAGTCGGCTTTTTCATCCGCTCCGGGCGCCGACGACATCAGGCGGATGAAATGTTTGGTTACACCGCAATCGATCAAGGCGACATAGGAAGCCAGCAGCGGATAGATGGAATAAATACCGTATTTCTCATCTCCCAGCAGGCCCACAACCAGCGGAACCGCGACAATGCCCAACACTCCGTTGACGGCATTGGCGGAATAAACGGAAAACAGATGGGTCAGGAATTGGCTCGGCTTCCTCATTGAGAAACGGATTCAACATTTGAAAGTAGCGGCAAATGCCCGCGAACACGTGACAAGTGCTGGGTATACTGTTTGATGGTCTGCTCGGCGACGAAACGGTCGGAAAATTCCCGTTCCACGATCTCCCGGCTGCGCGCCCCCATTTTTCTTCTCAGCCCGGCATCGGTCAAAAGAACCAGGATTGCATGCGCCAACGCTTTCGGATCATAGGGCGGAACCAGCAGGCCGTTCACCATGTGGCGCACGATTTCCCGGCAACCCGGAACATTGGCGGCCACAATCGCCCGGCCGCAGGAAGCGGCCTCCAGCAACACCTTGGGGAGGCCTTCCCGATAGGAAGGCAGGACGACAATGTTCGCCGTTTCGAACACCTCCGGCATGTCATCCCGGTGACCCCACCATTCCACGATTCCCTCCCGGTTCAGGTTCTGCAAGACCGCATCGGGGATGGACATGGGATTTTCCGGATCCGGGTCTCCCACCAGAATCATACGGCAATGCGGGAATCGCCGCTTTACGGTCGTTGCCGCCTCAATGAATTCTCCCACTCCTTTATCCCACAGCATGCGGGAAGCCAGGATAACTTTCGGGGCGTCCTCCGATTCCCGCCGATACCGGAACCGTTCGATGTCTACCCCCGATCCGCGGATCAGGACGGTTTGTGAACGTTTGACGATATTCGCGTCGACAAACAATTTCCGGTCATCGGGATTCTGGAAAATACCGGCGGTGTTTTTCGGCAGAAATGCCATCCGGTAAGCGAATTTGACGATACCGCGAATCCATGCGGACCGTCTTCCTTGGGCGACAAACACAAAACCAAGTCCGGCCACGGCGTTCACCACCACCGGAATGTTGACAATCCATGCGGCCCACGAACCGTATAAAATCGGTTTGATGGCCACATGATGCACGATATCGGGTCTTTCCCGGCGATAAATCTTGATGATTTCCAGAAAATCCATGAATTCCTTGATAATTCGCCTGCTTTTGCGTTCCAGGGGGATCGGAATCACCTTGAGTCCTTCCGCCTCGATCCGCTCCCGATGCAAATGCACACGCGTCGCCACCAATACGTCGAATCCGGCTTTTTTCGCCAGCCTGGCGATGGGTAACCGGTGACTCCAGAAATACCAGTCCTCCGTGATCAGGAACAGGATTTTCGGGACACTCCGCTTGGATCCGGTCCGCTTCGAAAACCATTGCCTGCGCAGCAGATACAGCAGCGACAGGAATAAAAACCGCAGGGACAACCCAAACAAGGCCAGCGTCTTGATGAGAAATTGGGGTTGAGCGGAATATTTGCCGAAATACAGATAGCAGCTTCGATGAAAATAGAGCATGGACCTGAGGGGACGCTTGTCGCTGCTGCCTCCCACATAATGAACCAGGTGGGTTTTGGGATAATACACCACCCGCCAGCCTTTCATCCACATCCGTTTGCACCAGTCCACATCCTCCCAGTACATGAAAAACTGTTCGTCCATTCCCCCCACGTCTTCGATCGCCGTACGTCGTACGATCATGCAGGCCCCGGAAACCCAATCCACATTCACCGGATCGGTGCCGTTGATCCTGCCAGTCAGGATATTTTTACGGGTAATCCAATTGTTGGGAAACAGGCGGGTGAGCAGGGAAGTCCGGCCGAAGAAACCGGAAAAAAGTGTGGGGAATGCCCTGGCCGATCCTTGCACCGAACCGTCCTGATTGAATATTTTCGGTCCGATGACACCGACGTCCGGCTGATCCTGCAGGTATTGAATGGCCAACCGGAAAAAATTTCCTTCGATCTTCGTATCCGGATTCAAGAGGACAATGAAAGGAGCCGAACAGTCTTTGATCGCCCTGTTGACAGCCGCGGCAAAACCCAGATTCACGCCAAATGTCTCTATGTCGACCTTCGGGTAGGCCTTCAACACGGCATCCAGATTTTCACCGCCGTTGTCCTTGATAAAGATATCAGCGGGTATTTCTCCCAACGATTCATGGATGGTACGAATACATTCCAGCAGGTATTCCGTGCTTTTATAATTGACAATGATGATATCGAACAGTTTATTTTCAGCCATCATTCCGGTTACAGCGCCTCGCCGATGATCCCGCAAATCCTGTCGATCTGTTCATCATCCAGATACGGATGCATGGGCAAACTGAATATGTCGTTTGAAACCGCCTCGCTGACCGGCATATCTCCCGGGGAATACCCCAGGTGGGAAAACGCGTTCTGCAGATGCAGCGGTTTCTGATAATAGACGGCTGTGGGTATGCCGTTATCCGCAAGCCGGTTCCGGATGGCCAGTCTCTGTCCGCTTCTAACGGAATATTGGGCCCATACGCTTTTATAATTCTCCGGCACTTCCGGGCAGTTGACCATGGGCAGACCTTGCAGGCCGCGGCCATACCTGCCGGCGACTCGTTGACGGGCGAGGATTTCGTCCGGAAAAATATGGAATTTCGACAGCAGAATGGCCGCCTGCAAGGTATCCAGGCGGGCATTCAAACCGATCCGGTCATTGTGGTATTTGTCGAGCCCCTGCCCATGGATACGAATCGAATGCAGTTTTCCCGCCAGTCCGTCATCCGCAGTGAAAACAGCACCGGCGTCACCATATGCCCCGAGCGGTTTTGCGGGGAAAAAAGACGTGCAGGAGATATCCGCCGCCGAGCAGGCTTTCTTTCCCTTATAGTCGGCTCCAAAGGACTGGGCGGCATCCGCAATCACAAAAAGGCCGTACTTCTTGGCGATGGCCTTGATGGCGTCATAATCCGCCGGCAGACCGAACAGGTCCACCGCAATGATGCCTTTGGGAACAGCTTCGCTGTCCTGAAGAATCCGCGGCAAGGCATGCACGCTTGGTTGTTTCCCCATGACTGCCTGAATCGCTCTCTCTATTTCGGTTGGGGAAATATTAAAGGTATGCGGATCTATATCCGCAAAGACCGGTATGGCTCCGGCCAGACAGATCGCCTCGGCCGTGGCGACAAACGTGAATGGGCTTGTGATGACGACATCCCCAGGTTTTACGTCGAGGGCCATCAGCGCCATCAGCAGGGCGTCGGTCCCTGAAGAGCAGCCGATGCAATGCGCCATGCCGGCATATTCCGCCAGTTTTTCCTCCAGTTCCTGTACTTCCGGTCCCATGATGTACTGACCGTGGTTCAGAACATTTCGGATTCTTGCCTCAATATCGGTTCTTATTCTGCGTTGTTGTGTTTCCAGGTCGATGAATTGCATGCTGCTTCCTCTCCAGCGCATTTGTACGTATCTGATTTCATGGAAAAGTCAAGAGGATTCTCCATCCGAATACTGTTTTCCAGTATACTTGTGATAACAATGCTTATTGGCCCTGATGATCGGACAGATATCGATCCACCAGCCGTGTTGCCAAACCGGTGTACTGCTCGACCCGAATCCGCTGTATTTTTGTTTTGATATCCTCCGGAAACCGATCCATACGATCCGTGAATTCCCGTAATTCCTCCCGCGATATCTTCTTCCCGCGGGTCAGTTCTTTCAATCGCTCATAGGGGTTTTCTTCTCCAAAGACCCGCATGGCCGTCTGGATGGGTTCCGCCAGCAGTTCGACATTTTCATCCAGATCTTGTTGCAGCGTCGAGTGGTCGATGTCCAATTTTTCCAAGCCTTTTATCGCATTCAGCAGTCCGATCTGAAAATAGCCGAATATCGCTCCCATATTGCGCAGGACGGTGCTGTCCGTCAAATCTCTTTGAAATCTGGAATTCAACAGTTTCACCGCGAGATGTTCCATCATGGAGATGGCGATCCCCATATTCCCTTCGCTGTTTTCGAAATCGATGGGATTCACCTTATGGGGCATGGTGGATGATCCGATTTCTCCCGCCTTCAGTTTTTGTTTGAAATACCCAAGGGAAACATACCCCCACATATCACGATCCAGATCCACCGTCACGGACGCGATCCGGATCATGGCATGAAACGTCCTGGAAACGTAGTGGTAGGGATTGATCTGGGTTGTATATAGAAGCGGTTGCAAATCAAGATAGGTTGAAAGAAACCGCTCGCTGGCCCCTATCCAATCGACATTCGGAAAAACGAAATCATGGGCGTTGAAATTTCCGGTGGCCCCGTTCATCTTGGCCTGGATGGGTATCTGCATCAACTGGTCGAGTTCCTCGCGAATTCGCCAGGCAAAATTAATGAATTCCTTTCCGATGGTCGTTGGGGATGCCGGTTGGCCGTGGGTTCGGGCCATCATCGGAATGGCTTTATAAGCTTCCCCGTACGTTTCCAGGATTTCCAGGAGCCGTCCGATTTGTTCCCGGATCAACGCCCTGCCCTTTTTCAGCATCAAGGCATAGGCGGTGTTATTGATATCCTCAGACGTGCAGGCGAAATGGACCCATTCCTTGACAGACGCCATTCCGCTGGATGACAATCTCTCCTTGATGAAATATTCCACCGCTTTTACGTCATGGTTGGTTCCTTTTTCGATTTCCTTGATCCTGGCGGCATCCCGCGGGGTGAAATGATCGGCTATCGCTTTGACTTCCGATGTTTGTTCTTCATCGAGCACCATCAAACCCAATTCCCTGCTGAGAAAGACCAGCCACTGGATTTCGACAAATACCCGGTGTTTCATCAGGCCGCATTCTGAAAAAACTTCGTTCAACCCCGCGGTAAGCCGGGCATAGCGTCCGTCCAATACGGACAAGGCCGTTAATCCTTTATCGATATCCATCCTGTTGAATCCTTTCATTTTTTCATTCAAACGCCTGTTTGATCCATGGGTTATAGCCGCAGATCACGAAGGCGATATGGCCGGCACGGGAAGGGACTGTACCACCGTTGAACGGCGGTTTCAATTCGTTTCAAAAAACGTTGAAAAAAAGATATGATGGCCCCGACTATCCCCTTGACAACGAATCGAGGTGATGGTAAAGGCACTTCGAAAGGGATTGTGATGAAAACCATATCGGCCATTATTCTGATTCACGTATCGATTCTACTTATCAGCCTCGTCGTAGGGATTGTACCCTGCCGCGAGGAATGGGGACGATAATGGCCTGAAATAAAAGTTTCAACACCGAAAACCGTTATCAGCCCCAACGCTGATAACGGTTTTTTTATTTTAAGGAGGCCTCTTCATGAAAAGCGATATCGTTAAAAAAGGGATCGAGCGGGCTCCGCATCGATCCTTGTTTAAATCCATGGGATATACCGACGAAGAGATCAAGCGGCCGCTCATCGGCATTGCCAATTCCGCCAACACCATCATCCCCGGCCATGTCCAGTTGAACACCATTGTAGAGGCCGTCAAGGCGGGTATTTATATGGCGGGCGGTACTCCCATCGAATTCGGGGTGATCGGGGTATGTGACGGGATCGCCATGAATCACATCGGGATGAAATATTCCCTCGGCAGCCGGGAATTGGTTGCGGATTCCATTGAAATCATGGCCACCGCGCATGCATTCGATGCCATGGTCATGGTGCCGAACTGCGATAAAATCGTTCCCGGAATGCTGATGGCCGCGGCCAGACTCGATCTGCCCACGATATTCATCAGCGGTGGTCCCATGCTGGCAGGTCAGCATCCACTCAAAGCCGATAAAAAGCTTGATCTGGTAACGGTTTTTGAATCCGTCGGCGCCGTTCTCGCGGGTAAAATGAGCGATGAGGAACTGGCGTTGATCGAGGACGCGGCCTGTCCCACCTGCGGGTCCTGCGCCGGCATGTTCACGGCGAATTCAATGAACTGCCTGACCGAGGTCATCGGCATGGGACTGCCGGGCCATGGAACCATCCCCGCGGTCATGGCGGCCAGACTGCGGCTGGCCAAAGCCGCCGGCATGGGCATCATGACGTTGTGGGAAAAACAAATCACCGCCCGGAAAATCATGACGGAAAAGGCTTTTCACAATGCGTTGACGGTGGATATGGCCCTGGGCTGCTCAACCAATACGGTGTTGCATCTGCCGGCGATAGCCAGGGAGGCAGATGTGGCCATCGATCTGAACCTGATCAATGCAATCAGCAAAAAAACACCGCATCTTTGTTCCCTGAGCCCGGGCGGCAGTCATCATATACAGGATCTGAACAGCGCCGGCGGTATCGGCGCGGTCATGAAAGTGCTCCACCAGGCCGGCTTGCTCCACGCGGACTGCCTGACGGTTACAGGCCATCCCCTTGCCGCAACCATCGATAAGGCCCGGGTACTGAATACGGATGTCATCCGTTCCTTTGAAACAGCCTATCATGCGGAAGGCGGCCTGGCGGTGCTTTTCGGCAATCTGGCTCCCGGTGGATGCGTGGTCAAGCAATCCGCGGTTCGCCCTGAAATGATGCGTCATGAGGGGCCCGCGCGGGTCTTTGATTCAGAGGAAGCCGCCACCGAGGCCATCATGAAATCAAGCATCAACAAAGGCGACGTCATCGTGGTCCGCTACGAAGGTCCCATGGGTGGTCCCGGCATGCGGGAAATGCTGACCCCCACATCGGCGATTGCCGGGATGAAGCTGGATGCCGACGTGGCCCTGATCACCGATGGGCGTTTTTCCGGCGGCACCAGGGGCGCGGCCATCGGGCATGTTTCGCCGGAAGCCATGCAAAAAGGGCCCATTGCCCTGGTGGAGGAAGGCGACCGCATCGCCATCGATATTCCGGCCAAAACCATCACCCTCAAGGTGCCGGAAGCGGAACTGCAAAAACGGATGATGCGTTGGACCCAACCCGAACCCAAAATTACAAAAGGCTATATGGCGCGTTACGCCCGGATGGTTTCCTCCGCCAGTGAAGGCGCGGTTTTTAAATGAGGACCGTCACTGTTTACTATAATATCATTTCATGTAAGGAAGGCACAGAACCATGGAATTAAAAGGCGCTCAGATTCTGATGAAGGTGTTGCAGGAAGAAGGGGTTGACACGATATTCGGATATCCCGGCGGCGCGGTTCTTGATTTTTATGATGAGCTGTCCCGTACCGATTTTAACCATATTCTCGTTCGTCATGAACAGGGGGCCGTCCACGCGGCGGATGGTTATGCCAGGGCCAGCGGCAAAGTAGGGGTTTGCCTGGTGACATCGGGGCCGGGTGCCACCAATACCGTTACCGGTATCGCCTCGGCGAACGCGGATTCCATCCCCTTGGTGATCATCACCGGCCAGGTGCCCACGCATCTCATCGGCAACGATGCGTTTCAGGAAGTCGATATCGTCGGCATCACCCGGCCGTGCACCAAACACAATTACCTGGTGAAAAACATCGAGGATTTGGAAAGAGTGATCCGGGAGGCCTTCTATATCGCCCGATCCGGCCGGCCGGGACCGGTGCTCATCGATATACCCAAAGACGTCACCAATGCCAAAACCACTTACAAGGGATTGGAAACCATTAAATTGCGCTCTTACAATCCCACATACGAACCGAATTTAAAACAGGTTCGAAAAGTGGTGGAGCTGATCCAACAGGCCCGAAAGCCGGTCATTTTTGCAGGCGGGGGCGTGATCCTTTCCAATGCCTCGGCGGAACTGTCGGAATTGGCCCGTCAATGCGCCATTCCGGTGACAACCTCCTTGATGGGGCTGGGCGCATTTCCCGGAACCGACCCGCTCTGGCTGGGCATGCTCGGCATGCATGGAACCTACAGGGCCAATATGTCCATCGGTCAGGCGGACCTTTTGATCTCCGTCGGCGTGCGGTTCGATGACCGGGTTACCGGAAAGGTGGACGAATTCGCGAAACACGCCCAGATCGTTCAGATCGACATCGACCCCACCTCGATTCATAAAAACATTCCGGTCACCGTGCCGCTGGTGGGAGACTGCCGAATCACCCTGCAGCATCTGAACCGCATGCTCAAGGATATCGACCTCACGGATATCGGCAAAAAACGTTCCTTATGGTTGGGTCAGATCGATGCCTGGAAAAAAACCACTCCCCTGGCGTATGAACAAAAAGAAACGATCAAACCGCAATACGTTGTGGAAAAATTGTTTGAATTGACCAAGGGGGAAGCCATCATAACAACCGAAGTGGGGCAAAACCAGATGTGGGCGGCACAATATTATCATTTCAGTCAGCCCAACCATTTCATCACCTCCGGCGGATTGGGGTGCATGGGGTTCGGATTGCCGGCAGCCATCGGCGCACAGGTCGCAAGGCCGGATAAAACCGTCATTGACATCGCCGGCGACGGCAGCATCCAAATGAACATCCAGGAGATGGCCACTGCGGTTCAATTCTGTTTACCGGTGAAAATCGCCATCCTGAACAACGGTTATCTCGGTATGGTCCGGCAGTGGCAGGAATTGTTCTACAAAAAGAATTATTCCTGCACCAATATGGAACACGCCCCGGATTTTGTGCGGCTGGCGGAGGCGTATGGAGCGGTGGGTCTCAGGGCCACGAAACCGGAAGAAGTGGAACAGGTCATTAAAACCGCCCTGTCCATCCAGAAACCGGTGATTATGGATTTCGTCGTGGCCCGTGAAGAAGGCGTCTATCCCATGGTTCCGGCGGGCGCCCCGATTACCGAAATGCTTCTGGTTTGATCTGGAGGGAAAAGACCATGACGGAAAAAAAACATCTGTTCTCAATTCTAGTGGATAATCAACCCGGTGTTCTCTCCAGAATCGCAGGGTTGTTCAGTGGCCGGGGATACAATATCGAAAGTCTATGCGTGGCCGAGACATCCGATCCCCAGGTGTCGCGGATCACGATGGTCACCATGGGAGACGACCAGATCATCGAGCAGATCAAAAAACAACTGTTCAAATTGATCAATGTCATCAAAGTCAATGATCTGACCGGAACCAATTGCATTCAGAGAGAATTGGTGCTGATCAAAGTGATGGCCAAGCCCGAGCACCGCGCCGAGATTCTTCGCATTGTCGATATATTCCGGGGGAAAGTGGTGGATGTCGGTCCGGAACATTATACCATCGAAATCACCGGCAACGAAGACAAGCTGGCGGCGATACAGAATCTTCTGCGCCCCATGGGTATCAAGGAAATCGCCCGAACCGGGAACATTGCCCTGATGCGGGAATCGAAATGAAGCGAAACCGTGCATTCCGACCGTAGCGTCCGGAAAGGACCCGAAATTGCACCATAATAAAATCAACTTCATCAACAGACAAAGTAAAAGGAGATTGTTATGCCGAAAATCGATTTTGGCGGTGTCAAAGAAGACATTGTAACCGTGGATGAATTTCCCCTGTCAAAAGCCCGTGAAATCCTGAAAAACGAGACCATTGCCGTACTCGGCTACGGGGTGCAAGGTCCTGCCCAGGCGTTGAATATGAAAGACAACGGGTTTGAAGTGATCATCGGTCAGCTGGAAGGCGACGAATATTGGGAAAAAGCCGTCAGAGACGGTTTCGTCCCGGGTAAAACCCTTTTTCCCATCGAAGAGGCGGCCAAAAAAGGCACCATTATCCAGATGCTGCTTTCGGATGCCGGTCAGGTAGCCGTATGGCCGAAAATCAAGAAATGCCTGAACAAGGGGGATGCGCTGTATTTCTCCCACGGTTTTTCCATTGTTTATAAAGAGCAGACAGGCGTCGTTCCTCCCGCGGATATCGATGTCATTCTGGTTGCCCCGAAAGGTTCCGGCACCAACGTCAGAAGGAATTTCCTTGACGGAAGCGGCATCAATTCCAGCTATGCCGTTCATCAGGATTTTACGGGGCGGGCTACGGAAAGGACCTTGGCCATCGGGATCGCCATCGGCTCCGGCTACCTCTTTCCCACAACCTTCGAGCAGGAAGTCTACAGCGACCTCACCGGTGAACGTGGCGTGCTCATGGGCTGTCTGGCCGGGACCATGGAAGCCCAATACAATGTTCTTCGAAAAAACGGACATTCTCCAAGCGAAGCGTTCAATGAAACCGTCGAAGAATTGACCCAAAGCCTGATCCGCCTCGTGGCTGAAAATGGCATGGATTGGATGTTTTCCAATTGCAGCGCCACCGCTCAACGGGGAGCCCTCGACTGGGCGCCGAAATTCCGGGATGCCGTCGCTCCGGTGTTTGAAGAATTGTACAGCAGGGTAAGGTCCGGCAAGGAAACCGAGCGCGTGCTGACGGTCAACAGTGCTCCGGATTATAAGGTAAAACTCGAAGCGGAACTCAAGGCCCTGAGAGACTCGGAGATGTGGCGTGCCGGCGCTGCCGTTCGGGCGCTCCGCCCGGAAAACAGAAAACAAGGGAAATAAGAAAACAGACCGGGATCGATCGCGGATGGTTCCGGAGCAAACCACCTTCCCGGCAAATGGTGGTTTGCTCCGCCCTGCCCTGAGGGTTCGGTGCGCATCCCCCACCTGCCCTGCCGTGACTTCCATCCGATCTTTCAGACCGGCATTAGCGGTTGACACCGGCCCAACTGGTTGAACCGGGGAGTGCGTTTCATTTTGGAGTATGGACAAATGGCCCATGAAAAACAATCAGACCCTGTATGGATTTATGATACGACCCTCCGGGACGGCACCCAGGGCGAAAATGTCAGTTTCACTGTGGATGAAAAAATTCGCATCGCCCATAAACTGGATGAACTCGGTGTTCATTACATCGAGGGCGGCTGGCCGGGTTCCAATCCGCGTGACATGAAGTTTTTCAAGGAGGCCGCCAAAACCGAATTTGCCACCGCCAAGTTGTCGGCCTTCGGTTCCACCCGGCGCCCGGGAATTGCCGTTGCGGAAGACCCGAATCTCAAGGCCCTGCTGGCAAGCCATACTCCGGTGGTGACCATCTTCGGTAAAACCTGGGACCTGCACATTCAAAAGGTCATGAAGAACACTCTCCAGGAAAATCTGGACATGATCCGGGAGAGTGTCGCCTTTTTAAAAGCCGCCGGCAGGGAAGTCGTGTATGATGCCGAACATTTTTTCGACGGATATTTCGACAATCAAGCCTATGCCTTGGAAACCCTGCAGGCAGCCATTGAGGGCGGGGCGGATTTTATCGTTCTGTGTGATACCAACGGTGGTAGCCTCACCTTCGATATTGAAGAAACCGTAAAAACCGTGCGAAAATCCCTGCGGCATTCCCACCGTTCCGTTTCCGGCGGCGCCGGGATCAAACTCGGCATCCATACCCATGACGACAGCGGGTTGGCGGTGGCCAACAGCATTGCGGCCATCCATGCCGGCGCCTGCATGGTCCATGGAACGATCAATGGATACGGGGAACGGTGCGGCAATGCGGATTTGACCTCGATCATTCCGATCTTGCGCCTGAAAATGAACCGGCCCTGCATCTCCGACAAAAACCTGGAGAAGCTGAGGAAATTATCCAGATTCGTCAGTGAGACCGCCAACATGACCCCATTGAACAGCAGGCCTTTTGTCGGTAAAAGCGCCTTTGCCCATAAGGGCGGGATTCATGTCAGCGCGATCATGAAAATCCCCCGCGCTTATGAGCACATCCAACCCGAACTTGTGGGAAATAAACGCCGGGTGTTGATTTCCGATCTGTCCGGAAAAAGCAATATCGAATACAAAGCCAAGGAACTGGGTATCGAGCTGGATGCCGACGGCAAGGTCAGCCGGGAAATCGTTTCCGAAATCAAGCGGCTCGAACAGGAAGGCTATCAATTTGAAGTGGCGGACGGCTCCTTTAAAGTCCTGATGGAGAAAATCACCAACCGCTTTAAACCCTGGTTTGAGTTACAATCGTTCCGCGTGACCATTGAAAAGGACAAGGACCGCCCCTGTTCTTCCCATGCGATGATCAAAATAGCGGTTTCGGGTACGGAAGCCATTACGGCGGCTGAAGGGAACGGCCCGGTGAGCGCCCTGGATAACGCCCTGCGCAAGGCGCTGGCCAATTTCTTTCCAAATCTGGATGATATGCAGCTGGTGGACTTCAAGGTTCGTGTCATGGACGGCCGCGACGGGACATCGGCAAAGGTCCGGGTTTTAATTGAATCCAGGGATTCGGAAACCATTTGGGGAACCATCGGGGTGTCCAGCGACATCATCGAGGCAAGCTGGCAGGCCCTGGCCGATAGTTTTCATTATAAGCTTACAAACGACAGAACAGTGGAGTAACCCATGACGGACAAACTGATCATTTTTGATACGACCCTGAGGGATGGCGAACAGTCTCCGGGCGCCAGCATGAATACGGCGGAAAAACTCCGGCTGGCGATGCAATTGGAAAAAATGGGTATCGATGTCATCGAAGCCGGATTTCCGGCTGCCTCCCAGGGGGATTTTGAAGCGGTTTCGCAAATTGCCGGCAAACTGAAGGGTTGCGAAATCGCGGCCCTGGCCAGAACATCCAAAGCGGATATCGATTGCGCCTGGAAAGCCATTTCCCACGCGGCCAAACCCAGAATCCACACCTTCATCGCCACTTCCGACATTCACATGAAATACAAGCTGAACATGAGTCGCGAGCAGGTGATTCAGACCGCCATGGAAGGCGTACGATATGCCAGATCATTGACCGATAATGTGGAATTTTCCGCCGAGGACGGTTCCCGGAGTGATCCGGAATTTCTGTGTCAAGTCTTCGCCGCGGCCATTGATGCCGGCGCCAGAACCCTGAATCTGCCGGATACGGTTGGCTATGCGATTCCCCGGGAATTCGCCGATCTGGTCCGGTATGTGATGACCCACACCCCCAATATCGGCAAGGCCGTTCTGAGCGTTCATTGCCATAACGATCTGGGGCTGGCGACGGCAAATACCCTCGCCGCGGTGAGCGCCGGAGCTCGTCAGGTGGAGGTCACCATCAACGGTATCGGCGAACGGGCAGGCAACACCTCCATGGAGGAGGTCGTCATGTCCATCCACACCCGTCCGAATTTCTTCCCGGTCCATTCCCGGATCGACACGACGTTGATTCACCCCACCAGCCGGTTGGTCAGCATGATCACCGGGATTATGGTGCAGCCGAACAAGGCGATCGTCGGAGCCAATGCTTTTGCCCATGAAGCGGGAATCCACCAGGACGGCGTGCTCAAGAATCCCATGACCTATGAAATCATGCGGCCAGAAATCATCGGCCTTTCCAGCAACAAGCTGATTCTCGGAAAACATTCCGGACGCCATGCCTTGAGATCCCATCTAAAGGAGATGGGCTATGAACTCTCGGATGAAGAACTGCAACTGGTTTTCACCAAATTCAAAGAATTGGCCGACAAGAAAAAGCATGTCATGGATGAGGACCTGGAAGCCCTCGTAACGGAAGGGATTCTGCGGGGCGTCGACATTTTCGGCCTGGAATATCTGCACGTCAGCAGCGGCACAACCATCCGGCCGATCGCCAGCGTGAAAATGTCCATCAACGGCCGGAGTGTTGAAGGCACCGCTTATGGCAACGGTCCCATTGACGCCGCATTTAACGCCATTTCCCAGCTTACCGGTTCACGGTCCGAGCTGCTGCGCTTCTCCATTGCGGCTTTGACCGGCGGCACGGACGCCCAGGGCGAAGTCACGGTTCGATTGGGGGAAAACGGCCTAATCGCCATCGGAAGAGGAGCGGATTCGGATATTATCACGGCGAGCGCCAAAGCCTATATCAACGGTCTGAACCGGTTGGAATATCTGAAGGCGCACCCCTTCACCGCCTCGGAAGTCCTGTAGGAGTGATCTTGCGGGGAACCGGGGGGTCGGTCTGAGACTTCCCGTGGTGTCCGGCTGCTGTCCCGGCATGAGGACAGCAGCCGGCTGCCAATGGGAATATATGGTCTATTTGCCGAGCATCGCCTGCTTCAGATCTTCCTGAGCCGGTTCTTCACCCAACCAGATGGCAAACAGGGGTTTTTTGAAATCAAGCCCTTTGATCGTGCTAAGCATGCGGCCGTTCTTGAAAACGCTGACACCCTCTTCCGGCACATACACGAAATCGAACACATCATCCTGCTTGTATTCGCCCTTCATGACGGCGATCATCTTATCGATCCGTGACTGGATGGGAGCAAGATTTCCCTTGGTTGCTTTTTCAAAGCCTTCCCGAAGGGCGTCTTCCATTTTTTTATCATTCATCAGGCCGGAAATGATGTGGACCTTGATGGCCATGGATTCGTCGGCTTCAATCAGTTTGGTCGCATCCTGGGTTTTGGCTTTGGTATACAGCCCGCCAGCATAAATATCCATGAACCATTTGACGCGCAAACCACCGCCGTTTAGGACCAGGGTATCATTCCCCGCAGCAAGGGAGTCCGGTAGATTTTTACCACCGATTTCCTTCGCCATGGCCACACCGGTTACCAGCAACATTGCCATCATTACCAACGCCATCTTTTTCATCATCTTGCACCTCTCTCCTTTGGTTGAATGTTTTCTAAAAAACACCCGTTCAATTAATTAAACAACGCTTCGGCCTAAATATTGTGTTCGCTCATAACATTAATTTCGGCATTTTTCCAGTTCTGAATATGCTTTTTTTTTTGAGTATGTTTTTTACCGATTTGGTTTTTCCTTGACAAAACCGCCCGGACTTATCTACCATCGTTCCGCTTTTGAAACATCGATTCGTATCATTACCGGCAGGATGCTCTTTCAATTGAATTACCATTGATCTTTAACCGTGCAAGTGGATTGGGAGGTTCAGTATGCGTAAACTCGTATCGGTCAGGTTGCTTTTCGGCATGATGCTCTTGGGATGTCTGCTACTGGTACCCGGGTTCCTGTTGGCGGCCGATTATGCGGCCATTGACGCCCTGGATGATGAAGTCACCATCGATAACTACAAGCAGGCCATCACGCTTTGCGAGAAAGCGCTTGCCGAGAATCCGAATGATTTTGAAGCCGCCTGGCGTTGCGCAAGAGCCTATCGCTGGTACGGGGAGCTGTCAAAACGCGCCCAGGTGGAGGGTTGGAAGGATATTTGCGCGAAATACGGGAAGGACGGAATGAATATGGCTCAGAAAGCCATTGATCAGCAACCGAATAAACCCGATGGATATTATTGGTATGCATTGAACGTGGGGATTTATTCAGACGGCGTCAGCATTCTCACCGCCCTGAAAGAAGGCCTGAAGAACAAAACCCAGGAAAGTTTTGAAAAAGTATACGCCACCGATAAACTATATGAAGAAGCCGGCAGCATTTTAGGCCTGGGCCGTTTCTGGGCCGTGTTGCCCTGGCCGCTCAATGACAAGGACTTGTCCCTGAAATACTACCGCGAATATCAGAAAACGGAATTTTTCGGCCAAAAAGCGGAAGGCCCGATCTATCTCGCCGAACTGCTCATTCAAATGGGAGGGGATGAAAACAAGGCCGAGGCCAAATCCCTTCTCCAGGAAAAGCTAAAAACCGACAGCAAATACTTCCTGGACTGGAAAGACAGACTGCTCAAGGATGCCGAATAAACGGCATGGTGGTGCCATATTGAATGATGAGCGCCTTTTCGCCATGAAAAGGCGCTCGTTTTTCCGGTCGGTTCAGACGGACAAGGTGCCCACCAGATCCGCAAGCCGTGGAATGCCTTGTTCCTGAAGATAACCGGTTATCCCATCGAGAATTTCCATTGTCGCGGCCGGGTTCATGAAATTGGCCGTTCCAATCTGGACGGCCGCCGCGCCGGCGATAAAAAATTCCAGCGCATCCATGGCGGTCACGATTCCACCGATGCCCACCACCGGAATCTTGACGGCCGAAACCGCCTGCCAGACCATTCTCAGGGCCACCGGTTTGATGGCCGGCCCGGATAGTCCGCCCGTGATGTTGGCCAGTTTCGGCTTGCGTGTCCTTACGTCGATGGCCATTCCGGTAATCGTGTTGATCAAGGAAAGGCCGTTCGCACCGCCGTCTTCGGCGCTCCGGGCGATTTCAACGATGTCGCTGACATTGGGCGATAGTTTGATCAGCAGTGGTTTGCCCGTCTTTTTTCTCACCGCGCTTACAACTTCATGCACGGATTTCGGGTTCACGCCAAAGGCCACACCGCCGGCTTTCACATTCGGACAGGAGATATTCACTTCAATCGCCCGGATGTCATCCTCGGCGTCTATTCTCTCCGCCAGGGCGACATATTCGTCGATGGTTTTTCCATAGATATTGGCGATGACGGGGGGCGCCAATTTTCGCAGAAAAGGCAGTTTGTCGCGGATAAACGCCTCGATGCCGATATTTTCCAGACCGATGGCATTCAACATCCCGCAGGCGGTCTCAACGATCCGGGGGGGCTTATTCCCGGCGGAAGGCATAAGGGACAGGCCTTTCACGATAATGGCGCCCAACCGGTTCAGATCGATCAAGGGGGCGAATTCTTCCCCGTAGCCGAAAGTGCCGGAGGCGGTCAAAATCGGATTTCTCAGTCTCAGACCTCCGATATCAGTGGTTACATCCGGCGCGACTTGTTTATCCTGTTCTGTATTCAACGGCGTCGATTCCTGTTCTTCTCATGTATGGGATTCCTGCACCGATCCGGAACGAACGGCGGAATCGCTGGTTGCGAGCAATCCCGCTTTCCGGGCCTTGCCCATGATGATCACGGCATACAGTGTCTGAAAAATCAAATACGGGATGAAAACGAGCAGCCTTCTGCCGCCTTCAATGGTTACCAGGTAGCAAGCGCCGGCCCCCTGAACCATGCAGACGGCGAAATGGAAACTACTGACGAAGACATGGCCGGACCCGAGTTGGTTGAACAGCTGATACAGATGCGTCCGATGGGCGGCAAAGACGTTTTCCCGCCGGAGCAACCGGCGGATGAAGGTGAAAGAAGTATCGAAAATAAAATGGAACAACAGCAGCGGCATCACCAGAAAGGAGGTATGAGCGGATTCATGCGCCGCCCCGATGATGGCCAGGGTGGCGAACACGAATCCGAGGAAGGCGCTGCCCACATCCCCCATGAACAGCCGCGCTCCGGGAAAATTGAAGACCAGAAATCCCAGCGATCCGGCAATCAGCGAATAGCCGATGATATACACGACCGTGCTCCCCTGCTGATAACTGACGAAACTGAAAAAAGATGCGGCGATAACGGCCGTTCCGGCGGCCATGCCGTTGAGACCGTCCATGAAATTATAGGCGTTGGTGAGGCCCAGGATCCACAGGCAAGAGATCAGCCAGCCCAAGGGACCAGTCTTCATCCGGCCGAATCCCGGCAGGGAGATTTCGGTCAGGACAAGGCCGAAATACATCAACACCGCAACCGCCGCCATCTGTCCCGCCAGTTTCACGAAAAACGGCCCGCTGCGGATATCGTCGTACAGGGAGATCGCGGCGATCAACACGGCCGCCAGAACAAATCCCACAAAAGCCCCTCCCCCGATCGGCAGGGATTCCCCGAAGCCGACAATCGCGGCGACGCCGATAAGAAAAGCCGACACCAGCGCGACGCCGCCGGATTTGGGGACCGGTCTGTCATGGGAGGAGCGTTCGTTGGGAATATCCATGATCCGCAGGCGCCGGATGATCAGCATGCAGATGCCGCAGGAAAGGAAAAACAGAAAAGCGGCCAGCAGGAAATGGATGGAAAAGGTATCTCGCGTCATGCAGCCCGGTTTATCCGCTGAAAGAAGGCGGGACGGTTTCAAAAACCCGGTTTTCCAGACACCATGCATATGTGCGGCCGATACCGTCCCGCAAGGGAGTTCCCGCAGTCCATCCCATGGCGTTCATGCGGCTGACATCCAGCAATTTTCTGGGGGTGCCGTCCGGCTTGCTGCGATCATAGCGGATCTCTCCGGCAAAGCCGGCAATTCCCCGAATCATCTCCGCCAGCTCCCGGATGGTGAGATCCATGCCGACCCCGATGTTGACAAGCGGCGCAGGACTTGCGTGGACCAGACGGGTGTAGGTCTCGTCATCCAGATTCATGAGAAACACACAACCTTCAGCGAGATCGTCGACAAACAGAAATTCGCGGCGGGGGGTTCCGGTGCCCCAGATTTCCACGACCGTTTTTTGTTGCTCCCTGGCTTCATGGAAACGCCGGATCAGGGCCGGCAGCACATGGCTGTTCTCCGGATGGAAATTGTCGAACGGGCCGAAGAGATTGGTGGGCATGACGGATAGATAGCGGGTGCCGTATTGGCGGTTATAGGACTGGCACATCTTGATACCGGCAATTTTGGCCACGGCATAGGGTTCGTTGGTCTGCTCCAGGGACCCGGTGAGCAGATATTCCTCCCGCATGGGCTGGGGGCATTCCCGGGGATAGATGCAGGAAGAACCCAGGAAGAGCAGCCGGGTTACGCCCGCCTTCCAGGCGGCATGGATCACATTGGTCTGAATCATCAGGTTGATGTAGATGAATTCCGCCGGATAGTTGTTGTTGGCCAGGATGCCGCCGACCTTGGCCGCGGCCAAAAACACGTATTCCGGCTTTTCCCGGGCGAAAAAAGCGTCCACCTCCGCCTGGCGGGTCAAATCGAGTTCCGCGCTGTCGCGGACCAGCAGATCGGTATATCCCCGGCCGGCGAGCGCGCGGTGCAAGGCGCTGCCCACCAGTCCCTTGTGTCCGGCGATATAGATTCGGGCGTTTTGTTTCATGACTCCTCGTGCCGACAATCACATATTGGCCTCAAAGCTGTTCGGGACGGCATATCCGGTTCGGCGGCAGATATCCTCCCGGGAGGCTTCCGTTAAATCATGGGTCACCATTTCCAGGATCATCTCCTGAAAACTGATCTCCGGTTTCCAGCCGAGTTTTTCCTTTGCCTTGGTGGGATCGCCCAGCAGGGTGGCCACTTCCGTGGGGCGGAAATAGCGGGGATCGACGGATACCAGGGTCCGACCTTTCTTCAGACGCCGGCAGCCGCCAGCCCGGTCGTGCTTTTCCAGCAATTCGGTGGGCGTCACATCCGCTACGATCCCTTTTTCCTCTACCCCCTCGCCCCGCCATTCGAGTTGAATGCCCAGGGCATGAAAAGCCAGGGTGCAGAATTCCCGTACCGAATGTTGTTCGCCGGTGGCGATGACGTAATCGTCGGGTTCTTCCTGCTGCAGGATCAGCCACTGGGCTTTGATGAAATCCCGGGCATGCCCCCAGTCCCGCAAGGCATTCAGGTTGCCCAGGTACAGCCCGTCTTCCATTCCCAGCGCTATTCTCGCCGCCGCTCTTGTAATTTTGCGGGTTACGAAGGTTTCACCCCGGATGGGCGATTCATGATTGAACAGAATCCCGTTGCAGGCGAACATGTCATACGCCTCCCGGTAATTGATGGTGCACCAGTAGCCGTACAATTTGGCGCAGGCATAGGGAGAACGGGGATAGAATGGCGTCTTTTCATTTTGCGGAACCGCTTGCACCTTGCCGTATAATTCCGAGGTGGAAGCCTGGTAGAATCGGATTTTTTTCACCAGATCCAGCATCCGGATGGCTTCCAGGATCCGAAGCGTCCCGAGGGCGTCGGTATTGGCCGTGTATTCCGGCGCCTCAAAGGAGACTTTGACATGGCTCTGGGCCGCCAGATTGTAAATTTCATCCGGTTGCACTGTCTGGATAATCCGAATGATGTTGGTTGCGTCTGTTAAATCTCCGTAATATAATGATAAATTACGTTTCTCAACATGGGGGTCCTGGTACAGATGATCAATTCGCTGGGTGTTGAAAAGGGAAGACCGGCGCTTGATGCCGTGGACTTCATATCCTTTGCCCAGCAGGAATTCCGCCAGATAGGCGCCATCCTGTCCTGTGATTCCCGTCAGTAAGGCTTTTTTTTTCGCCAAGGTTTTGGTCTCCTGTTGCTTCTTGAGCAGGGTTAAAAATGGGTCAACGCCGGCTTCCCGATGGGGTAGACATTAAAGCCGATTTGAAAAAGCGCCTGATGATCCACAATATTCCGGCCGTCAAACAGAAAAGCCGGTTGATGCATGCTGCGGAATATTTTTCGGAAATCCAAGTTTTTATAGAGATCCCATTCGGTCACAATGGCAATGGCGTGGCTGCCTTGCGCCGCTTCGTAGGGATCCGTCACATAGCGGATCCGGCCTTTGAATCCGCTCAGGTCATTTTTGGCATTCTGCAGGGCCTGGGGATCGGAAATCACCAGTTCGGCATTCTCCTCCAGCAGTTTCTTGGCGATGAAGAATGCCGGCGTCTCCCGGGTATCACCGGTATTGGCCTTGAAGGCAAAGCCGAACAGGCAGATTCTTTTCTCAGCCAGGGTATTGAACATGGCTTTCAGCATGTTCAATACAAAACGTTCCTTTTGATATTCATTTATCTTTACGACACTTTCCCAGTAATCGGCCACCGGATTCAATCCATAGGTCCGGCACAGATAGACCAGGTTGAGGATATCTTTTTTAAAACAGGAGCCGCCGAAACCAACGCTGGCGTTCAGGAATTTTTTCCCGATGCGGGTATCCATGCCGATTGCTCGGGCCACTTCATTGACATCGGCATCGGTTTTCTCACACAAATCCGAAATGGCGTTGATGGAAGAAATCCTTTGGGCCAGAAAGGCGTTGGCCACCAGCTTCGAGAGCTCGCTGCTCCAGATATTGGAGGTGATGATCCGATCCCTGGGCACCCAGTTGGCGTATATCTCCACCAGCTCGTGCATGGCCTGCCGCCCGCTTTCCGTCTGGGAGGCCCCGATGAGAACCCGGTCCGGGTTTTCCAGATCCGCCATGGCCGTACCTTCAGCCAGAAACTCCGGATTGGAAAGCACTTCGAAATGAATCCGGCTGTTGTTGGATTTCAGGATTCTCTCCATGGCCAGGGCTGTTTTCACCGGCAGGGTACTTTTTTCCACGATGATTTTCGGCGAGGAGGAACAATCCAGAATCTTTCGGGCAGTCTTTTCCCAGTATTGCAGATCGGCCGCCATTCCCGCGCCCACGCCGAACATTTTGGTGGGGGTGTTCACGCTGACGAAGATAATATCCGCCTGTTGAATGCCGGCTTCGATATCCGTGCTGAAGAAGAGGTTTCTTCCCCGGGCGATTGTGACAATCTCGTTCAGTCCCGGTTCGTAGATGGGCAGTTCGTCCGAGTTCCATTCCCGGATCCGTGTGGGATTGATGTCCACCACTTCCACCCGGTATTGCGGGCATTTGTAGGCGATCATGGCCATGGTCGGCCCGCCGACATATCCGGCGCCGATGCACAATATCCGTTTTTGATACTCCGAGGTCATCTGTTTTTTCCGCATCCTGTCTGATGATGGATCACACGCCAATGAACCGGTAGGGATATCCAATGGTTTCCCATATAAAGACGAAGTCTTGGCTCAGAATCCATATCAGTGATAATTCTTGAATTCAAGCGCTATTTCTGCTGGCACTTTCGGGGAGTTCATGGTAATTCGGGCCTGGATGCCCTACAACTGTTCAAAAAACGACGGAATTCGTTTGACGGATGGATGCGTATCGTGACGACCAAAAAAACATTTCAAAACCTGTCGCCTTCCAAGCAGGATCGCATCACCCTGGCCGCCATCGAGGAGTTCAGCGAAAAGGGATATGCCGGCGCCAGCATCAACGCCCTGGTGGATCATCTCGGGATCGCCAAAGGTTCCATCTTTCAATATTTCGGCGATAAAAAAGGATTGTTCTATTTTATTTTCGATACCTGCACCGAAATGGTGAAGGCCAGACTGCGGATCATCCGCGACCAGACCCGGGACGACCAGCTCTTCTCCCGGCTGGAAAAAAGCCTGACGGCCGGGGTGGCCTTCTTGAGCGAACATCCGCGCATCTACAAGCTGTACCTGCAGGTGTTGTTCGGTTCCAAAATTCCGTTCCGGGACGAAATTCTGCTTTCCCTCCGGAAATACAGCCATGAATACCTGCATTCACTGCTTGAATCGGCAAGGGATAAGGGCGAGCTGCGGGAGAACCTGGACATGGACAAGGCCTGCTTCGTCATCGACGCCATCATGGACCGTTTCCTCCAGGCTCATATGATCCGGCATCTGGACGCCGGCGTCGGCCTGCACCAGGCGGATGATCCCCTCATCCAGGTCTGGATCGCCGAATTGATGGAGATCATCCGGCACGGCATCGGCCGGTCGTGACCTCCTCATGGGGAGCCGCCTATGACCCATCTTCTCATCTTTTCCGCCGTACAAGCGGAGACAGCCGCCCTGGAATCCTGTATTCAGGGATCGGAGACGCATGTCATCGGACGCCGGCGGCTGATGTCAGGCCGTCTCGAGGGCCGGGAAATCCGGTTGTTGGTCACCGGACCCGGTGCCGCCAACACCCTCCAGGCGGTCACCGCCTGCATCGAACGCGACCCTCCCGCCATGATGATCCAGACGGGAATCGCCGGAGCATTCGGTGAGACGCGGCTGCAAGTGGGCGACCTGGCCGTGGCCACCGAGGAAATCGACGTCCAACTGGGCATCGAACCGGAAGCGGAGGATGCCGCGGTCGTCCCGCTTCCCTTCGCGGTTCTTGCTCATCAGGGCGCGACCGTCACCGGCAGATATCCGCTGCCCTCCCGGCTGGTGGCAACCGCCCTGGACGTTTTACGGCGGCGTTATCAGGGACGGGAAGTCCTAATCCAGGCCGGACCCTTTGTCACCGTCGCCACGGTCACGGCAACGGAAAAGCGGGCCAGACGTCTGTTCCATCAATACGGCGCCTGCATGGAAGCCATGGAAGGCGCCGCGGCGGCCCATTTGTCCCTCCATTATGACATACCCCTTTTGGAAATCCGTGCGGCCAGCAACATGACGGGCCGGCGTGACCTGACGTCATGGAATATCCCCCTGGCCTGCTCCCGGTGCAGTGAGGCCGTCCGGATTTTTCTTCAGGAGACCGGACCGGAAGCATACGGAGACCGACCATGAACCGACGCATTACCCTGGGTTTTTCCACCTGTCCCAACGACACTTTCATTTTCCATGCCCTTGTCCATCAACTGGTCCCCTGCGAGGGGATCCGCTTTGCCGCGGAGTTGAAGGACGTGGAATCCCTCAATCAGGAAGCCCGGGCGGAACGCTACGATGTTTCCAAACTGTCCTTCGCAGCCATCGGACGGTTGCTGGACCGGTACGGTCTGCTGCGAAGCGGCGCGGCCCTGGGACGGGGCTGCGGCCCGCTGCTGGTGGCCCGGCCGGGGACCGTGATCCGGCCCCAAGCCAGGCAGGTGATCGCCGTCCCGGGCCTCTGGACCACGGCGAACCTACTGCTCGGACTGTTTCTGCCGAAACCGCCCATGGTGATGCCCATGCCCTTTGATCTCATCATGCCGAGCGTCCGGGAGGGAAAAGCGGACATGGGCGTCATCATTCATGAAGGCCGCTTCACCTACGGGGAATATGGGCTCGCGGAATTGTGCGATCTCGGTGCCTGGTGGGAGGAGCGGACATCCTTGCCGATCCCCCTGGGCGGGATCGCCATCCATCGCCGGACGGAGGAACCAATCGGCCGGAAAATCGAGGAGGCCATCGCCGCCAGCGTCCGGCATGCCAAGCAATTTCCGGAGGCCTCACGGGAATATGTTCACCGGCATGCCCGGGAAATGAGTCCCGCGGTCATCCGTCAACACATCTCCCTGTATGTCAATGATTTTTCCATCGATGTGGGGGGGGAAGGCGAAAAGGCCATCCGCCTGCTTTTTGCCAAGGCCGCCGAAAAAGGCTTGATCCCGCCGCCCAGGGGACCACTGTTCGCTTTTGAAGGCAAGGGCCGTTCCCTGCGGGACAGATAAATCACCTTGGCCGGGCAGGACTGGGCGAAAGACAAGTGCACAGGCTCCTGCAGCAGGCCCTGGTGGGCCAGACAGTTGTAAAAATGCCGGAGCCCCAGTTTTTTGAACGGATCTAGGTCATACCGCAGCCGGCGGTAATACGTATCCAGAAAGGTGGAATCCAGGCCGGTGGCCCGGGCAACGCAACAGACGACCTGGTCGATATGCCGGATGCCTTGGTTTTTCGACCGGACCAGGGCGGCACCGATGGCGGAAACGATGTCCGGGTGATCCAGGGCGAATTGCCGGCGCACCGCCCAGAGGGCGAAGACGAACGGCAGGCCGGTCATCCGGCGCCACATCCCCCCCAAATCCCAGATAAACGGGAATCGGCGGGACCAGTCGTTGCGGAGGGCCTTGTCGCCGATCACCAGAAAAGCCGCGACGCCGGGATCGAGATTCCCGGGGTCTTCAATGCCGGCCGTGATCCATCGGGGGGTTATCCCCCTATGGCTGCAGATCAGTTTCGCCAGAGCCGCCGCCGAGGCGGACTCATCGGTGATGCAGACCGGTTCTCCCTGCAACCGATGGAGGGGCAGCCGGCTGACCAGGAGCACGCTCATGACGTTTCCAAAACTGGAGATGGACAGATCCGGCAGGATCTGCCAGTCTCGATGATGAACCGCATAGGCGGCGGATGAAACCGGACTGATATCGATGGCCCCCTCTGCCAGCAGGCGGTTCAATTCCGCAGGCGTTCCGTTCACCCAGACCGGATCATCCGGCCCGGCCTGCCGGTCCATGTTGTAATAGACCGGCGCGACATTCAAATATTTGATTCTGCCCACGCGCACTTCCGGCGCGTCCTTCCCCAAGCGATTCATACAGCTCCCTGCCATGAAAATGTCCGTCTCCCTACCTGTCATGCGGTTCCCAAAAGCCTTCCGCCGGCTGTCGGACCCGACCCGACCAGCGCGGCCGCCAGTTCCTCCCGGGAGGCGGCTTCCAGCGGCAGGTACAGCATGGCACCCTGTTTTCCAGGGGTCAGGGTCCCGAAATGCGCGGCAAGCCCCAGGGCCGCGGCGCCGTTCTTCGTGGCCATCCGGAGGATCGAGCAAGGCGATAAACCGGGAAACATCCTGGCCAGAAACGCCATCTCGTCGAAGATATCCAGGCTGTCCACGCTTGCCAGACTGTCGGTCCCCAGACAGAGGTTCACCCCGCTCCGGTGCAAGGCCTCCACATCCGGCAATCGCCGATGCAACCGTTGGTTGCTTCTGGGGCAGAGACACACGGACGGTTGATGCTTCCGCAGCAAGTCCCGGTCTTCCCCGTCGCAATGGATGCAATGCACCAGGATGGTGCGCCGGTCCAGAAGTCCCAGCCGTTCCAGATAGCGGACCGGCGAGGCCGATCCGACGGGCCAGTCCTGAAAATCAATGCCGCGCTCCGTCAACAAATCCGCCCACGCGCCCTTCCCTTCCGCAAGAAAAGTCATTTCGTCCTCGGATTCGGCGGCATGGATGGAAAAAGGCGCATCGTCCCCGCGCGTCCGGCTTTTCAGGGCGGCCAGCACCCCGGGGGACGTGGTATGCGGCCCATGTCCGGCCAGCGCCGCGATCCGGAACGAATCGATTTGCCCGCCCTTCCCCTCCACGGACAAGGCGGCGGGGTCGCCCCCCAGAAGCTCCTGAAACCAGACGCCGCAAAGCCCGGAAGCGAAAAACATCTCCCGGGTCAGGCCGGTGGTGGAGATGTCGCCGACCAGCAGACACCCGGAAGCCTTCAGGAACCGGACCGCGTTGCGGGCGCTTTCCAGGAGGCTTGCGGCGTCGATTTCATCCCGCAGGCGGATGAGCTCGCGCACCCAGGATCGAAATTCCGGCCAAGATCCGATTCTTCCCTGCAAGGCGGACAATTCCAGATGGGTGTGAACATTGGCCAGGGGGGGCATCAACACGCCGGAACCATGATCCGTAACCAACGCATCCCCCGGCACCCTGCCCCGCCCCACCTCGCGGATGATCCGGTCCTCGATCACCACATAGCCGTTTTGAAGGATGTCATCCGGGTCCACCATCACCCAGCCGGCGCGATGAACCTGGCGCAAAGCCCCCCGGGGCCGGGAACCCGGCAGCGTAAGCGATGATGCCATGGAGCCTGCCGACGTCATCGGCCATGAACCCGGATGAGGTTGTAAAAACAGTCCCGCTGCCGGGCCTCATATCCGGCATCCTGAATCAGCCGGATCATTTCCGCCAGCGGCAGACGGAAATGGACCCCGGCCGCGGCAACGACATTTTCCTCGATCATGGTGCTGCCCAGATCATTGGCGCCGAAGGCCAGGGCCGCCTGCGCCACCTTTTCCCCCTGGGTGACCCAGGAAGCCTGGATGTTGGGCACATTGTCCAGCATCAGACGGGAAAGCGCCAGCACCCGCAGATACATCACGGCGGAGGCTGTTTTTCCGGGAAGGCGGGTGTTCCCGGGCTGAAACGTCCAGGGGATGAAGGCGGTGAACCCG
Organism: Thermodesulfobacteriota bacterium; assembly: GCA_049320885.1. Classification (GTDB taxonomy): domain Bacteria; phylum Desulfobacterota; class Desulfobacteria; order Desulfobacterales; family SURF-7; genus DYJD01. The sequence continues at coordinate 56,476 of JBMORA010000030.1, forward strand.
CCGGTCCGATCCTGCAACTCCCGAATTTTGGAAAGATGCTCGATGATATGACGGTTCTGTTCAATGTGTCCGAACATCATGGTGGCGGTGGATTTCAGCCCCAGGCCGTGGGCCGTTTCCATCACCTCCAGCCATTCCCCGGCAGTGAATTTGCGGGGCGAGATGACGGCGCGGATGTCATCCGCCAAAATCTCGGCGCCGCCGCCGGGAATCGATCCGAGACCAGCCTCCATGAGCTCCGCCAGCACGTTTTCGACCGACAAGCCGGACTGTCTCGAAATAAACAGGATTTCCGGAGGAGAGAACCCGTGGACGTGAATGGGAAAGCGGCTCTTGATGAACCGCAGGAGTTTCCGGTAATCCTCCAGTTTCAGCTCCGGGTTCAACCCGCCCTGAAGCAATATCTGGGTTCCCCCCATGTCCAGGGTCTCCTCGATTTTCCGGCTCAAAACCGCTTCGGTCAGCAGGTAACCCTCCGGATGCCCGGGCTCCCGGTAAAAAGCGCAAAAATCACATCCGGAAAGACAGATATTGGTATAATTGATATTGCGGTCGATCACAAAGGTGACGCCATTATCCGGATGGAGTTCAACCCGTTTCTGATGAGCCCGGGCTCCGAGTTCGAGCAGCTCCGCATGGTCCAGCAGGCGCAGGGCTTCCTGGGCGTCCAGGCGTTCATGACGGCGAGATGTCCGAACAGGGGCGGTCATCCGGCCTCCTCCAGTCCGTCCACCGGCCGGTAAAACGAATCCCGTTCCACCGGAATGAAACCGGCGTCGGCGATCAATGCCCGCATGTGATCGGATGAAAGGCCCTTGGCGGAGGTGGCCCCGGCCATATGGGTGATTTTTTCCTCGATGATGGTCCCGTCCAGATCGTCGGCGCCGAAGGAAAGCGCGATCTGGGCCAGTTTCTCCCCGATCATGACCCAATAGGCTTTGATGTGATCGAAATTATTCAGCAACAGGCGGGCCGCCACGATATTGCTCAGATCATCGAACGCCGTTGTCGCCGGCAGATGGGCCAGTTCCGTGTTTTTGGAATGGAAGGCAAGGGGGATGAAAGCCGAAAAGCCGCCGGTGCGGTCCTGAAGATCGCGCAGCCGGATCAAATGGGCCACCCGCTCCGCAATGGTTTCAATATGGCCGTACAACATGGTGGCGTTGGATGACAGTCCGCATCCATGGGCTGTTTCCACCACCTCGATCCATTTTTCCCAGCTGATTTTTTTTGGAAACAGGGCCTGATGAATCCGCTCGTTCATCACCTCGGCACCGCCACCCGGCATCATGCCCAGACCGGCCGCCTGTAATTCGCGGATCACTTTCTCGATGGAAAGACCGGATATTTTGGAAAAATGATTGATTTCCACGGCCGTGAAGGCCTTGATCGTGGCCAACGGTCGCAGTTCCTTGATGGTACGGACCAGGCTCAGATAATAGCTGAAGGGCAAGGCCGGGTTGATTCCTCCCACCACGTGCAGTTCCCGGATGGGTTCCCCCAGGCGCTCCGTCACCCGGTCGCGAATGTGATCCAGGGCCAGGGTAAACGCGCCGTTGCTCCCCTCCTGTTTTGAAAAGGCACAGAAGCGGCAATGATTGATGCAGACATTTGTATAATTGATATGCTGATTATAGACAAAATAGGCCTTGCGGCCATGACGCCGTTTGCGAACTTCGTCGGCTATCCGGGCCTTGCCGATGAGATCCCGGCTTTCATACAGCAGCATGCCGTCTTCAGGTCCCAGGCGCCGTCCCGCTCTCACTTTTTCCCGGATGGCCAGCAGTCGCTGATCCGATATGGGCAGATCGTACATCTTCTCCAACAACCCTAATCCTTATGGCAATCCGTTTTTGAAACCGCGGATTATGAAAATGACCACATGGTCACTCCTTATAAAACAGGTAACCATCCAAAGCAAGAAGATTCCGCGGGCGGGATCGAAAGCGGTTGCAGTCAAGCGGTTGATTTGGTATTGGTTATCCGGATTTCAATGGTCATCACCCGTATCTCAAAGGATGAAGCATGCTGATTCGGACACATCAGAAGATCGACAACGCGTATTGCGGTGCCCCCGTTGAACTGCAGGACGGGTACAGCAAGGTGGCGTTGACGACCATGGAAGAAATGGCGGTGGATGAGATGGGCCTCGTCCATGGCGGTTTTATCTTCGGCCTCGCCGATTACGCGGCCATGATTGCCGTGAACCATCCCCATGTGGTTCTGGGAGCGGCAGATGTCAAATTCACCAAGCCGGTCAGGGTCGGGGACACGGTTACGGCCGTTGCCCGGCTGGAGAAAAACGAAGGCAAGAAACAATCCGTATCCGTCACGGTTTCCAGGGCATCCGAAACGGTTTTTACCGGCAATTTCATTTGTTTCATTCTGGAAAAACACGTGCTGGGCTGACAAACCATCACTTCCTGCGCACCCGCACCAGTTTGCGGCGCTTCTGGGGGCTGTCGCCGCCGGCCGGAGGGGGGATCGGCGGTCCCAGATGATTCTGGGAAAAGGAGCAGGTGGCCCGCGGGCATTTCAGGCCGACGCGGTCTTGGGCGGTGAATTCCACCAGGAAGCTGTTCCGGCATAGCGGGCAGGAAAAGGCATGCGGTTTCCCCCAGCTGATGAACCCGCAGTTCCCGTTGGAACAGGTATAATATTTCCGACGGGTTTCCGTTTCCTCCATGCGGATCCTGCCGGTGTGACATAAGGGGCATTCCATGGCCAGGTTTTCCTGGAAGGCCTCGATTTTTTTCTCTATGCCGGGCAGTTCGTCCCCATCCGGCGGAGATTCCGTTTTCTTTTCCTGCAAGCGCATTTCCGCTTCCCGGGCCTGGATTTCCAGCTCCCGGGCTCTGATCTCGGCTTCCCGGGCTCTGATCTCCGCTTCCCGGGCGGCGATTTCCGCCGCTTTCATTTGCGCCTCCCGGGCCGCCAGTTCCGCCGCTTTTTGCTCCGCTTCCAGGGCCGCTTGATGAGCCGCCGCCGGCCCGGAATCCGGTACATCCCCGACGGCCGTTCCGTTCACTGGAAACTCCGGTTCCGACTCCGGCTTTTGTTCCGGCTGCCCGGCAGGCTGTTCCACCGGCCGCTTGGGAAACAACTCCTGGACCGCCACGGCGCCAGACGGACGAACGCTCTGGTACACCTTGGGAGTCGGAACGGCTTGCTCGTCGCGGCTTCGCAATCTGGACAGGCGCTCGGTAAACGCGGACTTCACGTCTTCCGATATTTTCCTGGACTCAAAGGATCCGACGACTTTGTCCACATGTTTTTTCAGGGTCTCTTTTTCGTTTTGCTGCAGTTTCTGTTTCGACAGGGGAATACCCTGGGACAGGAGGGTCTGGTCGAACTGTTCGAGAGCATCCTGCAGTTTTTTCCGGTTACTGATCACTTCGTTGATCATCTGCAGGATGTACCCCACCAGGTTCAATCCGGTCATTCCCGGGAAAAGATTGTCCAGGAAACTCACCAGCGCGAAGGCGGAAATCTGGGCATGGTAGCGGTCATCGTCCAGGATGGCCACGTACCCGTGCTGCACCAATGTCTGAAACGAGAGCATCAGGTCATCATCGACCTCCAGTCCGATGTCGGCCAGATCGTCGAAAAAGGTTTCCCGGGTGTAACGTTTGGGGGGAGATGCCGGAAATTTGCGGATTTCATTCTCCCGTTCCACGATCAACAGGAGACAGGAAATGGATGAAAGCGTGAATGTAACGGTGTTCGCAAGGGTCTGCAGCTCCAGCAGGCGCTGAATATGCCTGACGATCACCGCGTCGAATTGCGCCCTGACTTCCGCGAGCTCTGTCTGTTCCATTGGATTGTTCTCAATCCTTGTTTATTTCGGTCATCATCTCGGCTATCTGGGATGCCATCTGGGAAACCTGCTGATTGGCGGGATCCCCGTTCGCCTCAGCACCGGGGTCATCCTGCACAGTTTCCGATTTCCGGTCTTCATCACTGTACGCTGAATCTCCCTGACGATCAACGGCCGTCACCTCGATGCATTCCCCTTTTCTGTCGAATAAAACCGAGAGCGCGACTTTTACATCAAATTCAAGCCGGTAGGCAATTTGCTCGTTGTGAACGACCAAATCCCCTTTGCGATACTCGATTTCATCCTGCAGACCGAGATGGTATTTTTCGCGGAACAGTTGTTCGATGGCCTGCCAGTCCAAATCTCCGGTAATGGCGTCGATCAGCTCTTTTTCACTGCTTTTGATGGTTTCGGAATCGGTGATTTTCACTGGTTCTCCATGGCAAAAAGATCAGTTTTTATATATTATATTGATAAGTTCCACCGAAAAATCGAGATAGGACCGAGCCCCCCGGCTCATGATGTCATGCAGGTGAACCGGGCGGCTCTTCATAAAAGACTCCGGAACCGCTTTGTCATGGGGGATGCGGGTTGTGAAAGACGGTAGTCCGCCGGGCAAGCCATCGTCGGAGATTGTCCCCGCCTGGGGCTGATGCCCGCCGGTATCGGCAACCAGGATGCCGGCGATCCGCAATGCCGGATTCAACTCTTTCTGGACGATTGCGACCACGTCCTGCAAATGCCGCAGCGCGGCGATTCCCCGGGACGTGGGTTGAAACGGAATGACCAGCCAATCCGCCGCGGCCAGGGTGCAAACCGTAAAAAAGCCCAGGGTGGACGGCGAGTCCATTACAATGATATCGAAGGAGGGCGAGGATTTCCGGGCCAGTCTGCTCAGAATCATTTCTTTGCCGGGCTTCACGGCCAGTTTATACTCGGCCTGAAACAAATCAATCCGGGACGGCAGAATATGGAGCCGGTCCAGCTCCGTCGCCTTCATGATATCATCCGGCAGGGCCTGACCCATGAAGGCGTCATACAGGGACGGCCCCTGATCCATATCCGGAATCCCCAGCCATTGTGTGGCCGCGGCCTGGGGATCGCAGTCCATCAGCAGGGTCGTTTTTTCCATCAGCGCAAAGGACGCCGCCAGACTGACGGCGGTAGCGGTCTTGCCGCTTCCGGCTATTTGGTTGGATATGCAGATGATTTCAGTCATATTGTTTTTTACCACACAAATGAATATTTGGGAAGACGGTTTTCCGGAGAGCGCCGGGAAATCGCATTCAAAAGGCCAAACAGGCACTCCTTCATCCCTGCTGGAAGCAGCGGCCGGGGGAAAAGCGGCTGCTTGAACAATCGCAACAACTATCGTATACTCCGGTTGTCTGTTTCCCCGCGACCGTTTTCTGCGCTTTCACCCGGGGCCGCGATTGGTTGGATGCCGTGGGAACGGCCGGTCCGAATCCCGAGGAGGCTGCTTGCCGTCTTCCATATCCCTTGAAGGTATTGATCTGGCCATCGCCCATCTGAATTATCGCAATGTCCACGCGCCCAAATACAAACTCATTCACGCCATCCGGCGGTATTATGATTCCGCCGACGCCATCCGAAAACTCCGGCGCATCGACACGGCAGAACTGATCCGGCTCATCTGGGATCTTGGTGACGATCCGGATCTGATCAAATCCAAGCGGAAAAATTTCAACAGCATCCGTTCCACCGTGAACGCCGACCTCCTGAATCTGTATCGCGACGATAAAAATCCCGAAGGGATCGCCATCTCCGCCGACAACATCTTCGAAATGTCGGACAGCGCCAAGGATGAACTCCTTTCCTCCTTTTCCGACGCCGTTCAATCAGGCGGCGGCGCATCCCTGAAAAAAATATCCGAGGTGCTGGGCCTGCTGAATGAGCTCCTGACGGAACCGCAAAAACTCACGGAAACGGATTCAAGGGACGAACTGCTTAGGATCGCGGAACTGGTGAAAGGCTTGTCCCAAAAAGTCGTCGGCGACGGTGGGGCGGACGTCCGCCCCGGCGAGTCGCCATCCGGTCAGACCGACGACCTGGAAACCGTGGACGAGGACGAGATCGTCGAGGTCGACGAGGACCTGGTGGAGACCCTGGAGGAAGAAGCGGCCGCCGACGCTCCGGCCGACGACCTGGAAACCGTGGACGAGGACGAGATCGTCGAGGTCGACGAGGACCTGGAAACCGTGGATGAAGACGAGATCGTGGAAGTCGATGAGTGGCCTCCTGGTGACTTGGGCGCCGAGGTCGGCATGCCGTTCGGCCCCGCAGATGAACACCGCCCTGAACCGGACGATGATCTCCTGTCGGAACAATTTGACGGGTATCTGGGCGCCATGGAACGCTATTACAACCAGTACATCCATGTACCCGCCGGCGAATATACCATCGGGAGAAAGCGGCCTCACACCAACGAATTGCCTCTTCAGCAGGTCTATCTCCCCGGTTTTTACATGGGCAAATACCCGGTGACCAATGCCCTTTTCGAGGTCTTCGTGGAAAAAACCGGCTATGTAACCACAGCGGAAAAAAGAGGCTGGGGGATCGTGTACGTCGGACGCTTCCGGAATGACCGGGACCCCAAAACCGGCAAACGCAAGTCCCTGTGGAATACCAGCACCCAAAAAAATCAGGTCCAGGGAGCGTTCTGGTATCAACCGGCGGGTCCGGGCAGCACCCTGCATCACAAACGCAATCACCCGGTGGTCCAGGTCAGCCTGGCCGATGCCCGGGCCTTTGCCGCCTGGACCGGGAAAAGACTGCCCGGCGAGCTGGAGTGGGAGGCCGCCATGCGATCGGATTCGGCTTTCGTCTATCCCTGGGGCAACGAATGGCGTGAAAAAAACTGCAACACGGAAAAATCCGCCGTGGCCGACACCACGCCCGTGGACCGGTATCCCGAGGGCCTCAACTCCTTCGGCATCGCCGACGCCATCGGCAATGTGCTGGAATGGACCGCCGACGAAACCAAAACACCCTTTGCAGCCGTTCGCAAGGCCGTGTACCATAGCGTGCGGGGCGGCAGCTGGATCTCAGGAGACGAGGTCACCCTGCTCACCCGTTTCCGGTTTGAAGTCACCTACACCTCCAACATTCTGGGATTCCGCTGCGTGGCGGATTGAGGCTCATGAATCCATTTGACCCGCTGATCGACCGGTATGTGAATTACCTCTTGATCGAAAAAGGGCTGTCCGCCAACACCATTTCCGCCTACAGCGCCGATTTAAGCGCCTACAGCCGTTTCGCCTCCGAAAACGGAATCACGGGGGTCGAAGGAATCGATCAGGCCGCCATCCTGAAATACATGATCGAAATGCGCCAATCCGGCCTGAATGCCAAATCCAGGGCCCGGCACCTGGTGACCCTGCGTGGTTTTCATAAATTTCTGCTGAATGAAAACATCCTGGCCCAGGATCCCACAGCGGCCCTGGATTTACCAAAGACAGGCCTGCGCCTGCCGGAAGTCCTTTCCGTTGACGATATCGCCAGGCTTCTGCACGCACCGGACCAGGAAAAGCCGCGGGGGCTGCGGGACAGCGCCATGATCGAGCTGCTGTACGCTGCCGGCATGCGGGTGTCGGAACTCATCGGCATGAAGCTGCAGGACATCAACCTGGAGGCCGGCTTTGTCCGGGTCTACGGCAAGGGTGACAAGGAACGGATCGTGCCCGTCGGCAGCTATGCCCGGGACAAGGTCCGGCGCTACCTCCAGGAAGCAAGGCCCTTGCTGCTGAAAAAAGCAAGCAGCCCCTATCTGTTCATCGCCTGGGCCGGAAAGCCCATGACCCGCCAGGGGTTCTGGAAACTGCTGAAAAAATATGCGGCCCAGGCCGGCATCGAAAAGGAAATCAAACCCCACTCCCTGCGGCATTCCTTTGCCAGCCACCTGCTGGAAGGGGGCGCGGACCTGCGCTCCGTGCAGATGATGTTGGGCCATGCCGACATCTCCACCACCCAGATCTACACCCACGTGGCCCAGGACCACCTGCGGAAAGTTCATGATACATATCATCCGCGGGGTTGAGAGGACAGAACGGTAGCCCCCGGAAAACCTCCCGGCTGGGCTTCCATGTGTTTCGTGATGATGCAGACCTTTCCCGGTTTGACGGAATCAAAAAAATGGAATTTTTTTCTTGACACATGCATTTGTGCGCACATATAATCAGAACCATGAAAATACAGCCCCGCATAAAGACAAGAGATGAAGTTATAAAAGAATTTTCCGAAGCCTATGATGCCCGGTTTTTCAAAACCCTGGCTGAGCCCGTCCGTATCCAGATTTTATCTTACCTGATGCGTAACGGACGTTCTGATATTGGCTCCATTACGGAAAACATGCCTCAGGACCGGTCCGTTGTTTCAAGGCATCTGAATCAAATGCATGCGGTCGGCATGTTGTGTTGTGAAAAAGAAACCCGGCACGTGTATTACACCATTAACGCCCAGACATTTGTTGACAAGCTGGAACGGTTCTTGACATTAATCAAGGAAAGTATTTCCGTCTGCTGTCCGCCTGATTGCTGTTCCAAATAAGACGGAAATTTTTTTGGCCATATATATGCATTAATGCACACTTTTACATAATATAAAGGAGTGAAAAATGAAAACCAAAAACCAAATTTCAGCGAAGGCGTCATGTCAGTCAAAAGTCTGTATCCCCTCGTATGTGATGATGACGCTTTCCATTGTGCTGGGAGGCTTTTCCATACTTCTTTTCGTTGTGTTCCTTTATGCCGGATTGCCCAGTCAGATCGATTTGGGACTTGATGAACCGGCGAATCTCTATGTCAACACCCTGCTTTGTCTTCTTTTTTTCTTTCAACACAGCCTCATGGTTCGCAGCAGTTTCCGTAATTGGTTATCGGGTTTTATTCCCCGGGATCACCTCAGCGCAGTCTTTTCGATTTTTTCCGGATTGTTTTTATTGATCCTCATGCTTTTCTGGCAAAAATCAACCTCCTTCCAGGTTGAGCTGGATGGAGCGGCTTACTGGTTCATGCGCGTCTTGTTCTGGCTTTCCATCATCGGCTTCTATATCACCTCCCGTTTTTTGCGGCCTTTTGACCCCTTTGGCATCCGGGAAATTGCGATCCATTTACAGGGCAAAACCCCAAGGGAATCCTTCTTTACAGTGCGCGGGAGTTACCGCTGGGTCCGGCATCCGTTATATTTATTCTGCCTACTGATGATATGGGCGCAGGTTTCCGTGACCACGGACCGCTTGGTTTTCAACAGTCTCTGGACCTTATGGATCATCACCGGCACTTTTCTGGAGGAAAGGGATCTGGTCGCTTCTTTTGGCGATGCGTATCGAAACTACCAGCGCAGTGTGCCGATGCTGATTCCATATAAGTGGCGCCCCTGGAATCAAGATAACAAATGACCCCCAATTTTAAAGGAGAATGGCAATGAATCAGAATGAAAGAATTAGGGAGATGGTTAAAACCGCTTATGGGAAAGCGATTGGTTTGTCCCCAGGCAGTTGCGGTTGCGGCTGCAAACCGTTGAATGAAAAAGGTTCCATCGCCGGCATGGCAGGTTATGAACAGACGGATATCGGTTCGCTGAAATCCGATGCTGCCGCCAGTTCTTTTGGTTGCGGCAATCCCCTGGCGTTCAGCGGCGTCAAAAAAGGAGATACAGTTTTGGATCTAGGAAGCGGCGCCGGTTTTGACCTGATTCTGGCTGCCAAAAAAGTCGGGCCAGGCGGTCGCGTGATCGGCGTGGATATGACCGAAGCCATGATCCAGAAAGCGAGGGAAAATATCCGGAAAGAGGGATTGACCAACGTGGAAGTCCGGCAAGGACTGATCGAGAACCTGCCGGTTGAATCCGCGTCCGTGGATTGGTTGATTTCCAATTGTGTGATCAATCTTTCTCCGGAAAAAGCGCGTGTTTTTTCGGAAATCCAGCGGGTGCTCAAGCCCGGCGGGCAAATGTTGGTGTCGGATATCGTGGTGAAAAATCTGCCGGACTGGTTACGCCAGAACCATCAGATATATGCCGCATGCGTGGGTGGTGCCATCAGCGAAGAAGATTATCTGGCCGGACTTCGTGAAGCAGGCCTGATGAACGTGGCAGTTCGAAACCGGTTCGTCTATGAAGCATCCCAGATCAAAGCGTTTTTTGAAACAGGGGAAATACCTGGCCTGAAAGAAATGATCAATGACATTTCCACACAAAACCGCGAAAATCTGATCCGGCAGATGACAATGAATGCGGTCGGGAATGTTTGGAGTGCCGAGTTCTATGCACAAAAAAAAGGAGAATAACATGAAGAGATCAAGTGACGAAATCATCAACCGAATGATCCAATTGCCAGGAAACAAATACAATTTCAGCCAATCGTCGTAATATCCGGAATCATCCGCCGAAGTCGTCGTAGCGGACCATCTCGTCCTCGACGCCCAGGTCGAAGAGCATCTTCTTCACCGCATCGAGCATGAAGGGGGGACCGCAGACATAGTACTCTATGTCCTCCGGGGCCGGGTGCTCCCTGAGGTAGTTCTCGTAGAGCACCTGGTGGATGAATCCGCGGAAGCCTTTCCAGTTGTCCTCCGCCATCGGCTCCGAGAGTGCCACGTGGAATCTGAAATTGTTATGCTCCTTCTCGATGTCGCGGAACTCCTTCTCGTAAAAAAGCTCCCGGAGGGAACGGGCGCCGTACCAGTAGCTCGCCTTTCGCTTGGTCTTCAGGGTGTGAAACTGGTGGAATATCTGGGAGCGCAGGGGGGCCATCCCGGCGCCGCCGCCGATGAAGATCATCTCCCGGTCCGTTTCCTGAACGGCGAAGTCGCCGTAAGGGCCCGAGACCATCACCTCGTCGCCGGGTTTGCACTTGAAAATATAAGACGACGCCATTCCCGGGGGCAGCTCCCTGAAGGCCTTCCTTGCGGGATCCCAGGGGGGCGTGGCGATGCGGACGTTGAGCTTGATGATGCTTCCCTCGGCTGGGTGGTTGGCCATGGAATATGCGCGGTTTATCACCGAGCGGTTTTTCGCCCGGATGCCCGTGAGGCCGAGTTTCTTCCAGTCGGCATGGAATTTCTCGGCGATGTCGATGTCGCTTCCGAAGTGAATCTCGTATTCCGGCACGTCTATCTGTATGTAGGCGCCGGGCTCGAAATCGAGTTTCTCGCCGGGTGGGAGGGCCAGGACGAACTCCTTGATGTAGGTCGCCACGTTTTCGTTGGAGACGACGCGGCAGGCGTACCGTTTCACCGAGAATACCTCGTCGGGAACGCGGATCGCCATGTCCTCCCGGACCTTCACCTGGCAGGCAAGGCGCCACCCCTCACGTTCCATCTTGCGGTTGACGTAGTTCTGCTCAATGGGAAGGATTTCGCCGCCGCCGCTTTCAACGCGGCACTTGCATGTCCCGCAGGTTCCCTTGCCGCCGCAGGCGGAAGAGAGGAAAATGTTTTCCCCCGCCAGGGTCGCCAGGAGGGACCTCCCCGGTTCCACGGTAAGGGCCTTCGAATCGTCGTTATTGACGGTTATCATCGCCGTCCCCCTGCGCACCAGCTTCTTCTCGGCGCCCACGATAAGGGCCGCCAGGAGGAGGATTATCACCGAGAAGGCCATCGCGGCCATGAGGACCGTGATCATCTTCAGTCCCCCAAGTCCACGCCGGAGAAAATCATGAACGCCACGGCCATGAAGCCCGTGATGAGCATGGTGATACCGAGGCCCCGCATCCCCTCGGGGATGTTCGAGTAACGGAGCTTATGGCGGATCGCCGCCATTGTCACGATGGCGAGGAACCACCCGATGCCGGCACTGAATCCGTAGACCGAGGCCTGTGCCATGGTGTAGCGGCGCTCCACCATGAAGAGCGCCACGCCGAGGATCGCGCAGTTGACGGTGATCAGGGGCAGATAGATTCCCAGGGCGTTGTAGAGGGTGGCGGAAAATTTTTCCACGGCCATCTCTACGATCTGCACCATGGCGGCGATGACGGCGATGAACGTGATGAAGGTGAGGAAGCTCAGGTCCAGATTCGCGAATTCCTGGCCGAGCCAAGCGAGGGCCCCCTCGCGGAGGACGTATTCGTTCAGGAGCCAGTTCACCGGGGCGGTGATGGTGAGGACAAATACCACGGCAAGGCCGAGGCCTACGGAAGTGGAGACCTTTTTCGACAAGGCCAGGAAAGAGCACATCCCCAGGAAATAGGCCAGGATGATGTTTTCCGTGAATATCGCCCTTATACCGATGTTCACCAGGTCCATGGCGTCACTCCTCCCGGTATCCCGTCAACGTCCTCTGGAGCCAGATGATGAGGGATAGTATGATGAAGGCTCCCGGTGCCAGGACCATGAGGCCGTTGTCGGCATAGCCCGCGGCGTAGAACGATTCGGGGATCACGCGGTATCCCCAGAGGGAGCCGGAGCCGAGGAGTTCCCGGAAGAACCCCACCACGACGAGGACCAGGGCGTACCCCACCCCGTTCCCCAGACCGTCCAGGAAGGATGGGAGGGGCGGGTTCGACATGGCGAAGGCCTCCAGGCGCCCCAGGACGATGCAGTTCGTGATGATGAGGCCCACGAAAACCGAGAGCTGTTTTGAAAGCTGGAAGGCGTAGGCCTTCAAAAACTGGTCCACCAGGATCACCAGGGTGGCGATGACCGTCATCTCGATGATGATGCGCACCTTCGAGGGAATGCGGTCCCGGATGAGGGATATGACAACATTCGCCAGGGCCACCACGACGATGACCGACAATCCCATCACCACGGCGGTCTTCAGGCGCGAGGTCACCGCCAGGGCGGAACAGATGCCAAGTATCTGTATGGTGATCGGGTTGGTCTCGTTCACCGGCTCCAGGAGTATCTTTCTATCGAACGCCATGGCGGCCTCCCTTCTTTTCGCTAAGGATATACGGCTCGTAAAGCGCCAGGCTCTTCTTCAGCAGCGCCGTGACACCCTTGCCGGTGATCGTCGCCCCGGTGATGCCGTCGACCTGGTGGAGCGACTCGGGCAGCGCGGTCGCTGCCTTGCCCTTCATCACCGCCACGGCAACGAGGGCGCCTTTCGCGTCGAATACTTTCTTGCCGTTAAAATTTCTTCTGAATTCCAGGGACTGTATCTCCCCGCCGAGTCCGGGTGTTTCCCCCTGTTTGTGGAAGGTGATACCGAGGACAGTGTCCAGGTCCCTCTCCAGGGCGACGTAGCCGTAGATGGAGGACCAGAGCCCCTTGCCGTAAACCGGGAAACAGTAGGCGGTCACCGTCCCGTCCTTCACCCTGGTGAAAACCGGGAGCCGCCGTTCCGCCGGGGCCTTGTCCATCTCCCGGGCCAGGTCGATTTGCTCCGCCTTGAGGTTGCTTTCCGCTGGGGCGCCGCTGCTGTCGACAATGAAAACCTTCACGTTTTCACGGTAGCAACAGGCGATGTCGGCGCATTTTTCCCCGCTGGACTCCCTGATGTCGCAGGCATCGTTTCCGACGGCCTTCATGAGCCCCAGTGCCTGGAGTATGTTGCGTTTGATGTCCGCCTCCTGGGCCAGGTCCTGGCGGGGCTTGAGGGCCTGGGACGCCAGGGCCAGGAGGAGCGCGCAAGCAAAAGCCACGCCGAAGGAGAAGAGTAAGGTGTAGGAATTACTCTGCCTTTGCACGGGAGCGCCTCCTGCGCATGTGGATCCTCAAGACCGTGTAGTCGATGAGGGGTGCGAAGAGATTCATGAACAGGATAGCCAGCATGGTCCCCTCCTCGTAGGCGGGATTGATGACCCGAACGAGGATGATGAGGACCCCGATGAAAAAGCCGTAGACGTATTTCCCGCCGTTCGTTGACGCCGCCGATACCGGGTCCGTGGCCATGAAAACGGCGCCGAAGGCGAAGCTTCCCATGACCAGGTGGTACTGCAGGGGCAGGGCCATGATGGAAACGGGAGATGGTGCCACTGCGTTGAAGAGGAAAACCGTTGCGGCGCCACCGGCGAAGACCGATAGGATGATGCGCCAGCTTCCCACGCCCGTACCGATCAAGAGGATCGCACCCAGGAGGATCGCCAGCTCGGATGTCTCACCGATGCAGCCCGGGTGGAGGCCGATGAACATCTTCCACACTCCGTATCCTTTTTCGGCCAGGTGCTCCGCCACGCCGAAGGCCGTCTCATGGGCCACCGCAAGGGGCGTCGCCATGGTGTAGGCGTCCACGGGAGTCCCCGTTGTGAGGGTCCAGACGTCGTGCCCCGAAAGGCTCCTGGGGTAGGCGAAGAAAATAAAGGCCCGAGCCATCAGGGCCGGGTTGAAGATGTTCATGCCGGTCCCGCCGAAGACCTCCTTCCCCAGAACCACGGCAAAAGCCGTGGCCAGGGCCACCTGCCAAAGGGGTATCGTGGGGGGCATGATGAGGGTGATGAGCATTCCCGAAACGAAGAACCCCTCACTCACCTCGTGTTTCCGGACGATGGCGAACACGACCTCGATGGTGAGCCCCACGGTATAGGTGACGACCAAAAGGGGCACCAGCACCTTGAGACCCTCGACCATGCTCGGCAGGAATTCCGGTGTCATGCCCCGTGAAAGGAAATGGTGGTAACCCGTGTTGTAAGTGCCGAACAGGGCGCAGGGAACCAGGGCGATGACCACGGTCATCATCATGCGCTTGAGGTCATAGGCATCCCGGAGATGGACGCCTGCGACCGTGCGCACTGGAAGCCGGTAGAAGAGGGTCTGCAGGGCGTCGTAAAGGGGCCAGGCAGCTCTAATGCGTCCCCCCTCCTCGAAATGCGGTTTCAGCATGTTGAATATTTTATCAATCATGATATCCGTTTGTTACCGGCGCTAGCCTTCCCGCATGATCATGTCGATGCCGTCCCGGAGAATCCGCTGCATGTCCGACTTCGACGGGCAGATGTATTCGCATATCGCCATCTCTTCCTCGGCCATCTCGTAGATGCCGAGGCCTTCCATTTCCTCGATGTCGCCGGCCAGGATGCTCTTGACCAGGTGGACCGGGTGAATGTCCATGGGAAGCACTTTCTCGTAGTTCCCCGTGGCGACGAAGGGACGGCATCCCCCGTTCACGTTGGTATCGAGGTCGAACCTGCGCCCGGGGAAGAGGCGGGAGAAAAAGGTGTTCGAAGCGCTCTCCATGCGGATGCCCGGGCGGATCCAGCCGAAAAGCGCCGGCCGCGCCGTCTCGCGGATGACGCTCACCTGATTGTCGAAAAAACCGATGAAGCCCTGGAAACCGGCGTTGCGGCCCGTGAGGACGTTACCCGAAATATACCGCGTTTCGGGAACCTCGGCGCCCCCCAGAAGCCAGCCGATCTCCGCCCCCTGAACGGTGCGGATGTGCTTCCGCACCTGGGACGCGGGGCCGCCGATGGCGATCACCGTGTCGAAGGAGAGCATCCCTGTGGCGAAGAGCCTGCCAATCCGGACGGCACTCTCGAGGGTGCAGTACCAGACGACGTCCCCGGGGCCCCGCACCGGGGCTATATGGTGAACCTGGACTCCCACGGTCCCGGCCGGATGCGGGCCCTTCACGCGGTGTACCGCCACCTCCGGGATCCCCGAGGCGATGCGCGCCGTCGCGTCGTCGTCTCGCCGGACCGAAAAATGGATCCTTCCCGATGTGAGGCGGCGAAGGATATCCAGGCCCTTTGCCAGATACTCGCCGTTGCCGGCGAGGATCGTTCCCGTGTCGGGGGCCAGGGGAGACGTATCGAATGACGATATGAAGATGTCGCGGGGCATGTCAACCGGACGCGCCTGGACGGCGAAGGGGCGCTGGCGCAGGGAGGCGAAGAGGCCCGTCTTCACAAGGATATCGATGATGTCCTCCCGGGATGAGGCCCGGGCAATTTTTGGCGGCGACTCCTCGACGGCTCCCTTCCCGTCACCTGCGATGACGATACCGGTTACCCTGCGCCGCTCCCCCCGGGAGATCCGTTCGATCCTGCCGCTCAGGGGTGATACGAAGAAAGGGGTGCCCGCCGTCTTGTCAGTGAAGAGGGGCGTGCCGGCCCTTACGTGGTCTCCCTCTTTCACGAGGAGGGCCGGGGTGATGCCGCGGAAATCCGTTGGCATCAGAGCCGCCCGGGGGGGTATGCCCCTGGCTTCGCACTCCGCCGAGGGTGCCCCGTCGAGGCGTATGGTGAAACCTTTTTTCAGGGTGATATCGGCCATTATCCGTTCCCGCGGCTCCCGGTGCGGCAAGACCCGCCGGCGCTTCCACACCTACAGCGCCCGGATGAGCCGGCACATCCCGACGGCGCGCCGTTCCTTCCGGCGGCAAAGAAAAGCACCGCCATGAAGGCGAGTACGATGACCATGGTGATCAGAAGGGTCGTGAGCATCCGGTATTTCCCCCCGCCGTCTTTTCTGTGGTTTCCGTTGGTTACGCTGAAACGATCAAATAATATAGCAGGGGCGCGTGTTGACGCAAATGTTTTTTAGGAAAAAATCCAATTTCCCATCATCGGTTTCGTTTTAAGGTTTCCGAGGAATTTGGATATAGCATTTATGTTTTACCGGGTTCGGGTCCGTCATCCTGCCTGCCGATTTCTGTTAAACTATCACGGTTTTCATTGGCGCCCCGCAGTTCAGGCAGTTGTCGCTTTCTTCGTACTGAAACAGGCCGCACCTTTTACAGAATATTCCTTTTATGGGAAGCCTGGGCTTATTCGGATCAATGTAAATGCATCCGCCACGGTCATCGATTTCAAAATCGGTAAAACAGATCGGGCAGGAAACCAATCCCGGTTTGAACTCAAAATCATAAGACCGGCAGAATGGGCAGCTTATGGTTTTCGGACGATCATTTGTTTCCATTCACTCTATTTCTCAAGATCCCGGAGCTCTTGAAAGTAACCACCTTTCTTTCCGGCAGCATCATTGTTTGCCCTGTCGCGGGATTTCGTCCTTTGCGCTCTCTCTTCTGGTTCACGCAGAATTTCCCGAATCCGGAAATCAGAATGTCATCGCTGGATGCCAGGGTCTTTTTAATGATCTCGATCGTTGATTCAACCAATTGCGTACACTCTTTGTTCGTCAAGCCGAGTTGTTGAACCAGGTCTTCCACGATATCAAATTTCGTCAGGGTCATTGTTGAAACGTCCAATCTATTTGGATTAATCGGGATATTGGCGATACACTGAATATCGTTTAAAAAAGTTTGTGTCAAGTATTTAAGTTTGTTATGCTCTATATCACTTGCCACACCATTTTCGTTTTCTCCGCAATTCTCAAGCGTTCGAGCAGCGCCCTCACCGTCCGGCATCACCGGCAAAAAAAACGGTCAAAAGACGGTGATGTCTTTTGCCGTAATTGGTGCACCGATTTGGCACCGACTTATTTAGGGGGGGTAAAATTGATATGATGTTAAAATGGTAGGATTTTAGTGGTCGGGACAGCAGGATTTGAACCTGCGACCCCAGCGTCCCGAACGCTGTGCTCTACCAGACTGAGCCATGTCCCGACTTCGGCGACTCTTTTATGTTACAATATCTCAATTGTCAATGAAAAACATGCCGCCTTCCGGCTGATTTCCGGTACCCGGTCAGCGGATAAAACCGCTCCGGTCTGTTTTCATCAGCGGGTTTGAAACGGATTGTTCAATATGATGGTCTCCTCGCGGCCCGGGCCAACGGAAACGATGTCGATGGGGGTTTGGGTCAGGGTTTCGATGCGCCGCAGATAGGACCGGGTGGTATCCGGCAGCTCCTCATAGCGGCGGACGCCGGAAATATCCTCCGACCAGCCCGGAACGGTTTCATAGACCGGCTTACAGGCTTCCAACACTTTCAAACTGTTGGGATAATCAGACAACAGTGTTCCCCGGTATTCATACCCGGTGCAGATCTTCAGGCTTTCCAGCCCCCCCAGGACATCCAGCTTGGTGATGGCCAGGCCGGTGAGTCCGTTCAGCCGGACCGCGTTGCGCAACATGATCACATCCAGCCATCCGCAACGCCGCTTACGGCCCGTGGTGGCGCCGAACTCCGCCCCTTTTTTCTGAATGCTGTCGCCGATATCGTCAAACAGCTCGGTGGTGAACGGCCCGGAACCAACCCGGGTGGTGTATGCCTTGACGATCCCCAGAATTCCGTTCAGTTCCTTCGGGCCGATACCGGCACCGCAGGCGGCGTTGCCGGAAACGGTGTTGGAGGAGGTGACAAAAGGATAAGTGCCGTGGTCAATATCCAGATGGGTGCCCTGGGCGCCTTCGAACATGACCTTGCGACCGGCACGGATACCATCATATATGGTGACGGAAATGTTATCCACATAGGGTGTCAGTCGTTCCCCCATCCGCAGATACTGTTCCAGAATGGGATTCGGGTCCAGCGGCTCGGTATGCAGGAATTCCGTCAGATAAAAGTTTTTCTCCTGTATAACGGCCGATACCTTTTCCTTGAATTCATCCTTATCGAGGAGATCGACAAACCGGATTCCCCGGCGGCCCATTTTATCTTCGTAGCAGGGCCCGATTCCCCTGCCGGTGGTGCCGATTTTCTGCCCCCCTTTTCTTTGTTCCCGGGCAATGTCGATGGCTTTGTGATACGGCATGATCAGATGGGCTCTTTCACTGATCCTCAGTTTATTCGGGCCTACGGCGATGCCTTTTTTCTGCAGATAATCGATTTCCTGGAGCAGCACTTCCGGATCCACCACCATGCCGTTGCCGATGAAGCAGGTTTTTCCCTGGAGAATGCCCGAGGGCACCAGATGGCTGATGAACTGCTCCCCTGCCACCACCATGGTGTGACCGGCATTGTTGCCGCCCTGGAATCGCACCACATAATCCGCGTATTCGGCCAGCAGATCCACGATTTTACCTTTTCCTTCATCTCCCCACTGGGTTCCCACGATCACGATATTTGCCACGAGCAGCTCCTTACATGAAACAACCACTGTTTCAAGCAGTGGTTTATAAATTCATAGATAAGAATTCTGATTTATAATATTAAATTTACACACGAGCCCAACACGGATAATCGGTCTGACAACGCAGATGGATCCTGAAAGAACCAGGCATGGATGGGCACTCCCCTCTTTAGGTCATGGACGGGAAAGATGCAACAGATTTTCGTTTCCAGCGGAAAAAATCCTGAATCAGCTCCCGGCATTCGGCCTCCCGTACGCCCGGATAGACCGCCAGCGCATGATTCAGGCGCGAATCCCTGGAAAAATCATACAAGGAACCGGCAGCCCCCCATTTGGGATCAAAGGCACCGAAACAAACCGCCGCCAACCGGGCATGGACAATGGCCCCCATACACATCAGGCACGGCTCGATGGTGACATACAGAACAGCTCCGGGCAGCCGGTAATTGTTCATCTTCAGAGCCGCGGCCCGCAGGGCCAGGATTTCGGCATGGGCCGTGGGGTCCGACCGGGCAATGGTCCGGTTGTGTTCGGCAGCCAGTATGTCGCCGGCCGCATCCACCAGCACGGCGCCCACCGGCACTTCCCCCAGCTGCCGGGCCTTGAGGGCCTCTTGCAGCGCCAGATCCATGAAGTCAACCTGATCCATTCCATCACCCCAAATTGAAATTTTTCAACCAACACGGAGAACTTCCCATTGACACATCCGATAATCTATATTAGATAGAATGCCTCTTCGGGTCAAGCTTGCGCGCCCGTAGCTCAGATGGATAGAGTGCCGGACTACGAATCCGTTGGTCGGGGGTTCGAATCCCTCCGGGCGCGCCAATAAAATCAAAGGTTTAGAGAAACATCTCTAAACCTTTTTTATTTTTGTGTGAGACTCTGTGTGAGACTTTTCACAAAACCCCATCTCAAGAACGCCCATTGCATTTCGTTCACCCTCCCCTACGGAGTGTAAATAAATTTCTGTTGTAGTCCTGTTTTCATGACCGAGGATACGTTGGATCGATCCGATAGGAATGTTGGCGGCATCCAACATCGTTGCACCGAAATGACGCAATGCATGAAATCGGAAATATTTGACTTCAGCTTTATTGCAGAGTGTTGTCATAACTTTTTTCCGATCTGCGTATGGTCCTTCAACCCAATGACCATTTTTGCGACTCCAATACCGGTGCCAGAATACCCATGGTTTTGATTGATCCCTTCTCGAAAACCGCCTCGACAATATTTCAAAGAGCTTGTCGGTCATGGGTATTTTCCTTGGTGTTAAATGCCCGCCTTTCTTTTTCCTTGTATAAAGGGTTACATTACGCTTATCAAAATCGATATCCTGCCAGCATAGCCGGTTGACTTCCCCCATTCGCCCTATTGTAAGCGCTATAGTCCACAAATAATCCTGTGTCTCTGGATCCGCGGCCATGAGTACTCGAAGAATATCTTTTTTTGACGGAACATACTTGATTCGTTTTTCTGTTGGAAAAAATTCGATCCCTCGGGTTGGATTGGCTTTAATCCAATCCCGACTGGGATGCATTGCGAAATTGAAAAGCGCTCGCAAATATCGCAATTCTTTATTGGCTGTAAATGCAGATGTTTCATTAAGCCGTTTAATCAAAAACTTTCGAATCATATCTGTATTTACAGTGCCACAACTGAAACGCTTCCATTCTCTAACCCACCGACGGGCCATATACGAATAATCCGTATAATGCCTTTTGGAGTTATATGCCTTGACGTGGTCAAGCCTGAGATTCACCAGATCCAAAAAGGTTATGTCGGTTCCCGTCGGGTCCGGTCGGGTCTCCGCCTCCATCTGCGGATTGTTCACCTCCTCTCTTTTTCTGGCTTCTGCCAGATTGGCATCTCGTTTTGTTTGGAACCAGCTTCCCGTATGCCTGGTCCCCTTGTGGGTGAAGTCGAACCTCCACCCCTTCCCTTTCACTGAATAAACGCTCATATAGGTCCTCCTTTGATGGGAAAAAGAGAGAACCCCCGAGCTTTCTACCACCCAGCAATTCGGCGTTTTTATAAACCCAACTCAGGCTTTTCCGCAGATACTGGGCGACTTCCTCGGGGGTGAGTATATTTTTTGATTCAACCACTGTCAATGCCGCCTTTTCGTTACCAGGGTTATTTGACATGGTCGCCCATCAAGGAATTCCGGACCTCTTTCTGCATCTGGGTTATCCGCTGCTTGGTGAACCCCAGTTTTTTGGCCACGGAGACATTGATCAGGCCGTCGTCCAGCACGGCTTCCAGATAATCCCTGTATTTCGGCATGGCCTGGATCAGCAGCTGGATGATTTCCTCACGGTCTTCCTCCGTTTCCCGGTCATCGGGCTCGGTGAGACAGGCCTCTTCCCAGGCGATATCCATGTCGAGCTCCTCGAAATACACTTCATTGTGAGAGAATTTTTCGGACAATCGGCTGAATCTCAGTTTGATCAAAACCCATATCCAGGGGATGAGGCTGGCCTTGCCGGGCTGCACTTTCCAGCGCCTGGCGGCAACCAGGGCCGTGGCATAGCCTTCCTGCATCAGGTCCTCAAATTCGTAACTCCGGACATCGGGCCGGTGGCGCCGGATAATGGCTTTGATGACGGGTTCCATCTTTTTCAAAAAGGTTTCCATGACATGATGACGGTTTTTCGGTCCCAGGCCGCGGGTTTCCGTATCCCTTGTTTGTGGTTGACAACTTGTCCGAAAGCGAGTTTCGGCGGTCATGCGTCCATGGTCTTCTCCCGGCTGTGTTCCATGCAGGTCTTGAAGGCCATTTTGGTGTGAATGGGCCATGATTCCGGCCGGGGAAGCGAAACGGATTCTCGTTGGGATGCCGAGTGGCTGAGATTCCGGATGATGGCCCAGAGATAAGTCTCATTTTTCCCCCGCAGGTAGCAGCCCCCGCGTATGTAGCGCCGGAGTCCCTGGATGACGTGCTCCACGGCCATCTCGTTCCAGCGCCGCAGCTCGCCCATGAGGACATCCTCCGGGAGGATTCCGCCGGCACGGGATTGTTTCAGGCAGGCGATCCCGAGATCGATGATGACCCGCTGGGGGGAGGTGTACCGTTCCAGCAGGGCGGTTTTTTCGTTTTCAACAACCGCATCCTGTCGGGAGGGAGTTGATCCAAAAAAAGAAGAGGGGAATCTATAAAGATTCCCCTCTTCTTTTTCATGATTCTTAATATATGATCCATTTCGTGTGCCGTCGGCGCCGGGAGGGAGGGTGTCGCGGATGACGGGAGGGGGCATGACGGCGATGTCACTAGGGGTACCGACAGACTGGCCGTCAGGGACGCTTTGAATACCGAAATGGTCATGAGGGGTGGTGACATCCGTGTCGGGAGGGGTGGTGACGTCGGCGACAGGAGGGGTAGTGACATCCATGTCGGGAGGGCTGCCGGCGGCATCCGTCATTTTGTCCGGCGACCGGTCAGAATCCCTCAGGGCAGCGTCGTTGAAGCAGGCATGCCACAAGAAATAATAACAAGTGGATCGGTACCGGCCTTTTTCAGGGTCTGTCGGCGTCTTCCTCCGGAGGAACCCTTTTTCCACCAGCCCGTTGAGCACCCGGTTGATCTGGCGGACGGACACCCCGATGGAGTTGGCCAGCAGGCTGTGAGACGGATAACAAAAGCCGTTCTTGCCGGCGAACTGGTTGAGCTTGGCCCAGCAGACTTTTTCCGTGCCGGTCAGAAGGGTGGATTCCATCACCGGCTCGGGCAGGAAGCCGCCATAAAAGGTTTTGTACGGGATAAACGGTTTGCCTTCGGCAAGAGCGAGATCCCGGCCGTATTTTTTTTCATTTGTCATGGACCGGCCTCCTCATTGAACCAGACCGGCTGCGCGCAGCTCCCGGACTCCGGCCATAGCCGCCTGCACGGAAAGCCCGGTGGCCGCGGCCAGCTCTTCGTAGGAATTGCATGCGGCATCGGTGAGACCGTTGTATCCGGCGATTCTGGCCCAGCAGATTTTTGCCGTGGGTGACAAATCCGTGCGGGCCAGGATGCCGTTGGGAAGAAATCCGCCGACAAACACGTCATAGGGGTTGAAGCAAGGTGTTTCGTTGTTTTCCTGGGGGTTGGTACTCATGTTCGTGGTTCCTTTCTTTTTAAAAAGTTGAAGTGTTGTGAGTGCCTAAAACGGTCTCAGTTCGATGATTTCGCCCTGCAGCTCGGCGCTGACTTTTTCCCGGATCCGGATGACATCCCTGTCCCGGACATTGGCGTCCGTGCGGACAACACTTTTCTGTCCGATGAACCGCCGGACACAGACGAACCGGTGCATGGGCAGGTAGAATCCGAACAGTCGGGCCGGCAGGTTCCGGGAGGACCTGGACAAGCGGATGAGGACCCGATCGGGAAGTCGCTTCACGGCGGATATGGTGAAAAACAGGACCGATCCGGCATGGTAGAGGGGCTCTTCGGCAGGAACCCGGGCGTCCTTCGGCAGGATCGCCATGGCGCCGGGCAGTTCCACCTCCACCAGGTCCTCCCGGCGCCTGCGGATGACGCCGGAGATGATCCGCCGAGTCTGTTTTTTCCAGACGCGGAACTCGTCTTCCAGTTGGAGTTCCCTTATGATTTCCGGGAACAGGGAGCGGGCGGCGGTCTTCACGGCCCGGGGCAGATCGGCCAGATCCAGCGCTACCGGCAAGATGTCATGGGGCAGGACCTGGTCGATGGCGCCGAATTGCCGGATGATCCGTTCATGCCGGGGCATCAGCAATACGATCTCGGCGGTCCGGCCTTCCAGATCCACCCGGCAATCCGTCACGCCGTAAAACCGCCGGAGGCTGCTTTCGATGGACAACGCAAGGGCCTTCCGGGTTGTTTCCGACAGTTCTTCCGCTGTTTTCGCCGATATTTCGCAAACATCCATACATCCAGAACTCATCTCCGCCTCCGCTTTACCGCCCGCGCATTATGAGATTGAAGACTGCGACAATGTTGTCCGACACTCATAATAATACCGACATCGTAAAATCGTTGTGAAATGGAGGAAATCGGATATGCCGACAGAACGAACCATCACCAGGGAAAAAGAGAAAAAATTCGAGCTATCAAAGGAAGTTACGCCATCAGATGGTCAGCCAAAGGGGCCACGAACCAAAACAGACTATGTGGAACTGGCCAAGGAAAGAAACGCGCGGGTCATCCTGCACAACACCCCGGATACCTATCCGTTAACGGATCTGGCCCGGTATGCGGACCAGGGTCTCCGGCGTCTGCGCAACCGCATCCTCATCTCCCTTGCGCCGGAAGAGGCCCTGCCGCTCTTGAATGCCTACAACGAAGCGCTGATTACGCTGCACCACATCGTTGCCAAGATCTGCCGGATCACCAACGTGCGTTACCGGACCCCGCGGGCATTGGTGCAGGTGCTTGGCGAGGATGAGGTAGCGTCAAAGGCGGCGGATGCCGATGGCAAACCGGAACAGTCCGGCGGGAAAAGCTGACGGGAGGTATCCATGAGGTTGACCTGGTTCAGAAAAACCAACACCCCGCGACAAATCAAGCTCGGCGATCTGGCCCGGGCGTTCTGGCAGGAACCGCCGGTGGATCAAACCTTGGCCAAGGATCAGGGCGAGCATCTATCCGATCCGGTTTTTGAAAACCGGGAGTTGCAGGATTTCTGGCTGGAATATGTGCGGCCGTTTCAAACCGCGATGCCATCGCCGGTGCTCCGGGCGGTTCAGGATTTGCTTGCGGAATTTGAAAAACTGGCCCCCTGCCCGTCCGTATTGGAATCCGATCCAGAAACCCCGCAACCGTATCGGGGGTTGACCCGGATTTCGTTGACGACCCATTCTCTCGCCGTCGCCCGGGAGGCCCTGGATCTTTTGCGGGTCCGGGAGAATGATTTTCAGATGCTGGCGGGCAAAACCCTAATCGCCGCCCTGGCTCACGACATGGGCAAACACCCTTCCGCGGCTGTTCCCAACATGCCCCATTCTTACAGCAGCGCGGTCTGGCTCCAAAAGCGCATCGGCCATTTGCGGGAACGGGAGCCGATCATAGCGGCGGTCCGGCTGCACCATGCGGAGACAAATTATAGAAGAGTCGCCACGGACAATCCCATCCTGCCGGTGTTGACCCTGGCCGACCGGGTGGCCCGGGAAAAAGAACTGGCCGCTGTCGCCGTGGAACAACAGACCGAAGCTGTGGAGCTGAAGGCGGATGATCCACCCCTTCCGGAAATAGAAACCATGAATGCGACGCCTGGCCCGGATGACCAAGACGCCTGGTTTTTACAGGAATCATTTCTGGAAATCCTCCGGTCCCGGCTCACCTGCATGGGGTTTGACTGCTTCTGGTTTGACGATCATGTCCATGTCTCACCGGCCGTTGTCGAAAGCATCCTGAACAAATTGCGGCAGGAACAGGGGCTTCCCCCGTTCACCTCCCGGACTGACATCGCCCGTTTGTTTTCATCCCGGATTCCCGAAGTCCGGAACGAAAAATACCGGCTGCGGTTCAAAAACCATTTTTCGCCCCTGAAAAAATGGTTCTACGTTTTCGAGGCGGCGCTATTCGAACCGCTGGCAGCAAACGACCGGCAACATCCAAGAGATCGCGAGGGCCGCTGGCTGAAGGATATGGACTGCATCGAATCCTCTCGCGAAACTGTCCCGAAACGAAACTCGTTTTCTTCCGGGACAAACGACCCGGCGATCCCGTGAAAGACCGGTGGTCATCCAGTTCGGTTTGAATTCCAGCGGAGCTGTCCCGGATTGAAAAACAAACACTTTACCGCCTTGTCATTATTATGGACAGGAGCCAGACAGTGGACGTGACCGGAAAACCATGCGGCTACCAATCGACAAACCAGTTGGCCAACAACAAAAGAGTGGAAATCGTTTCCACACGAAACAACCCCAAACAGGAGGTCCATACCATGCCCCTACTCTCAACCGTCATCCAACAGGCAGGAAAGAAAAAAAGTCTCCTCATCACCGCCGGCATCGTGCTCGGAACCGCCGCCACGGCCGCCGCCATCACCGCCCCCACCGGCCCCACGGATTTTGCCTGGGACGTCTACGACATTGGCGTCAACAAGATCCTGAACGGCCCCATCGGGTTCGTGGCCGGGGCCGGCGCCATGGTGGCCGGCGCCGTGGCCGCCATTCAGCAAAAACTGGCCCTCGCCAGCATGGCCATCATCGGCGGCGCCGTGCTGCTGAATGCGGATTCCATGGTCACCAGCCTCGGTCTGGTGTTTTAACGGAAGGGTATCCATGGCAGAGAGATTTCCACAATACCTGTCCGCGCCGGTCCAGGTGCTCTGGTTTGAAACCGACGAACTCGCCATGATCGTTTTCTTCTTCCTGGCGGCCTCCGTCCTGCACGGGGTATTGTGGATTCTCTGCTTTGTCGGACCGTTGCTGTATTCGCGGCTCAAGGTCAAATACCCGTCCGGGTTCTTGAAACACATGCTCTATTTTTCGGGGATCAAGCGCTTGAACCAGTATCCGGACGCCTTTGCCAACACCTTTTCCGAATGACGCCATGCACATCAAGAAATTCATCAACAAGTTCGACAACCTTACGGCCGAAAACCGGCTCCTCAAGTTCGTCATCATCGTGATCGGCGCGGGCTGCATCATCTCGTCGGCCATCTCCTTGCGGGCGGTGACCTATCAAAAGGTGGTCATCCTGCCGCCGGCGGTGGACAAACGCATTGTCATCCAGGGCAGCAGCGTGAACACCGAATACATCGAGCTGTTCACCAAATACGCCATGGGACTGTTGCTGAACTATACCCCCGGCATTTTTGACGACCAGATCAGCGATCTCTTGAAACTCACGTCCCCGCGCTACTATCCGGCCCTGAACCGCAGGATGCTGGAGATAAAGGGGGATGTGAAGCGCCTTTCCATCACCAGCATGTTTTATCCCCAGCTCCTGCGCATCAACCAGGAAAAGCAGGAGATCAACATCCTGGGACTGCGGATTCAAACCGCCCGGGGCCAGGAAGTGGAACGGGTCGAAAAAATCTATCTCATGAAATACCAGCTGCTCAACGGGAGATTCTATGTGGACGGAATTGAAGAGGTCGAAAAACAATAAACAGGGGATGCTCTGTCTCCTGCTTCTGCTGGTTCCCTTTTCAGCCGCCGGCGACGGCCCGGCCGGGGACAGCCATTACTGGGTGCTTCTTGGAGAAACGAAAGCCGACCTGGGGTCCATCCAGGAAAGCATGGACAAACTTCCGGACGAAATCGACAGGCAGGAACTGCGCATCTGCCTGGACGAAAATGCCTATGCCCTGGTCCACACCGGCGCCACGGACCCGGATGCCGCCTTTCTCATCCGGGAAAAACTCTCCCGGCTGCTGGATGAACGCACCAGGGCCGAACTTGTCGAGTACGATCCGGCCCGGTGCTTTGCAACAGGTCATTACTTGAAGAAACCTTCCAAGGAGACTGCCAAGAATCCGGAGAGCGCTCCCCGGAAAACGAATGAAGCCCCGGAAGCGGTGCACCTGCGACCGGCCCCGGCGGCATACGATTCAAATGATCAAACAGGCAAGTCCACGGACCGGGCAACAGTGCTGTCCAACTCTTCTGTGAAAATCCTGCCCGGAATTTCCACCCAGGTGTATTTGAGCAACCTCGATATCAACCGAATCACCTGCATGGGCGACCGGCCGGTCAAGGATGTGATTTTTTCCACGGAAAAGGGAGTCACGGTAAAAATCAACGGTGCCAATGCCTTTGTCAAACTCCAACTCCGGCCCGATGATCTCGCGTCCAAGCCGGAAGTGATCCGGGAACCCGTCGAGCTCTATGTGGTCTGCGGCAACGGGAAGGATGTCTATACCCTCATCGGTATCCCCAGAAAGATCCCGGCCCAGTGGGTCCAACTCACCTCCAAAGACGGTGACATCCAGAAAAATCTGTCGCTATTCGCGGGCAGGGATTTCGAAAAAAAGATTCTGACGCTGGTCAAGCAAGCCGTGACCGAGGATTTTCCGGATTCCTACACCATGCGAACAATGGCAAGGCCCATCCAAATCAAGGGCCTTGAATGGCTCGACATCACCTATCGGCGGCTGGTCCGGGTGGACGGCGAGGGCTTCCAGCTCAAGGAATACGGCCTGACGCTCTCCAAAAACCAGGAGACAACCCAACGCCGGGTCCTCGAAAAGCAGTTCCTGGTGCCGCAGCTGGCCGAAAACCCGCTGGCCGTCACCCTGGACAGCCTGATCCTCACCAAGGATCGCCCGACCCGGCTGTTCATCATCGAAAGGGCGGATCAGGCGACCCGGCTCGGCGTGAACCATGCAGACAGCAAAGGGGAAATGCCATGAACGAATCCAATACGCCGGATACCATCGGCGAGCCTGAAAAGCCGCATACCCTGAAAAGCCGGTTCAGCGCCCTTGCGCCGGAAACCAAAAGAAGGCTTGTCACCATCGGCCTGATCATCTCCCTGCTGGGTCTTTTCGTCATCGGCTATTATGCCAGGGGCAACAAAACCGCCGACAAGAAAAAAGACGACCCCATCGCGGAAGTCCGCATGGACCAGAACGTCCTTGAAAAATCCCTGTATGCCAAGACCGAGGAGCTATTGATCGCCCAGAAAAAGGAGACCGATGAACTCAAGAAAGCGTTCAAAGCCCTCCAGGCCAATCTGGAAAAATCACCGGTTCGGGAGAAGGCCGTCCCGCTCGCTCCCCCCAAACCTCCGGCAAAAGAAACCGTCGAAATCCCCCTGCCCCAAAAACCGGATTTCGCCATCCCCCCGCCGCCGCCCATGGACAAAACCGATAAGAGCGACCGGATTCCAAAAAGCCTTTTCAATACTGCTCCACCGCCGCAAAAGGCCCAGGCGCCCCAGTTCATCGGCGGGATCGAGATGGTCCAGGCCCCCCTGGTGGAGGAAACGAAAGTACCGGAAGGCGACGGTAAAAAAAAACGGATTTATTTACCCCCTTCTTTCATGGAGGCGACGCTGCTTTCCGGAGTGGCGGCCCCCACCACCAATGCCGCCAAGGGCAATCCCCTGCCCCTCCTGTTCCGGGTCAAGGATTTGGCCGTGCTGCCCAATAAAGTCAAAGCGAATCTGAAAGGTTGCTTCGTGATCGGCTCGGGCATCGGCAACCTGGCCGACGAACGGGTCCATATCCGTCTGAACACCCTGTCCTGTGTGGCGAGGAACGGAGCCGCGGTCATCGATCAGAGCATCAAGGGCTTTATCGTGGACGGAGACGGCAAGGTGGGCTTGAAAGGACGGGTCGTGGCCAAGATGGGGGTGCATATCGCCCGCACGGCCCTAGCCGGGTTCATCGGCGGGATGGGAGAGGCCTTGAGCGACTCGACAAAAACAAGTACCTTCAGCGCCCTTGGCCAGCCCCAGTCGCAACTGAAAAACACGGATGCCGGGACCATCGCCAAGGCAGGCCTGGGCGAGGGCATATCCTCGGCCACCAGGGAATTGCAGAAATTCTATCTGCAACTGGCCGAACAGACCCTGCCGGTCATCGAGATCGGCTCCACCAAGGAGGTGACCATCGTCATCAGCGAAGGCGCGGGCCTCGATATCATGGAGAAAGGATAAAGGCGATGAAACAGATGTTTTTGGCCGTCACCGGCCTGTGCCTGTTGATTCTGTCCGGCGGATGCCAGGCCGTGTTCAACCCGTATGATGACGCCTTCCAGTGCCCGGAGATGGACGAGGGCGCCTGTACCAGCATCCCGGACGCCTACCAGCAAAGCCTTACCAACGGCTCCCCGAAGGATGGGTGCGACACCTGTTCTGAAAAAGCGGCGATGCCGGAAGGAAACACGGCTGAGCCTCCTCCGCCGGATGCCCGGTCGATCTATCAGGAGAAACGTTTCGAACGGTTCAAGTCCCTGATCCAGGCCGACCGGCCGCCCGTCGCGGCGCCGCCGGAAGTGGTCCGGGTCCTGGTCCTGTCCTATACCGGTCAGGAGAATGAACTGTTCGGGTTCCGCTACATCTATTTTTTCGCCACCGAGCCCTCCTGGCTGCTTTCCACCGGCATGGAAACCGGACAGGGAGAAGACTGATGGGATGGCGCAACCTGATCTTCGGCACCGACGGCATGACCCACGGGGATATCGCCGACATGACCGCCAGAATCCGCTTCTCGGAATTTTTTCCCTACAGGGCCTTTGACCCGCGGACCGGGGCCTTTCACAACCTGGACGATTCCATCGGTTTTCTGTGGGAATGCGTGCCCCTGGTGCATGCCGACGGGCATGTCTTCGATATCCTCAGCGGATTGCTCAACACCGTCTTTCCCGAAGGTACGGTCCTGCAGTTCCTGCTGTATGCCGACCCGCATATCAACTTCCTGCTGGACGCTTACCGGCGCCTCAAGATCCATAGCAACGAGCTTTCGGCCAAAACGATCCAAAACACCATGGATTTCTACCGTTCCGGCAATAAGGGCCTTCACCAACTGCGGGGAACCCCGGTCCGGAATTTCCGGTTGCTGGTGGCCCTCAAGCTCCCGCCGGCCGGAAAAGAGAAGATCGATCATCTCGACATCCGCGACAGTGTCCAGGAGACCCTGAAGGGCATTTATCTGTCGCCGGAACTTATCGGTCCCGATGTCCTCATCAGCACCCTGTCCCGGCTCTTCAACGACCATCCCCCGGACCACCAGGGCTATGATCCGGATAAGGAGATCCACAAACAGATCATCCTGAGCGAAACCCCGATCCGGACCAGGTGGGATCGCATCCTCCTGGGCAGCCGGCATCTGCGCTGCATGACCGTGAAGAAAATGGTGGAGCAAGTGGATGAACTCACCTTCAATTATCTGGCGGGCGACATCTGGGGGGTCCAGGGGGACAACAACCAGATCAACGTGCCTTTTTTGTTCACCGTGAACGTCATCTTCCAGCCCCTTTCTGCCAAGCTGCACGCCAAATGCAATTTCGTCCTCCAGCAGCAGGGGGTGGGCAGCTTCGCTCCGTCCCTGCAACGGAAAAAGGACGAATACATGTGGGCCGCCGGCCAGATCGAACAAGGGGTGAATTTCGTGCGCATCATGCCGCTGCTCTGGCATTTTGCGGACTCCGAGGAACAATCAAGGGCCGCG
Source organism: Thermodesulfobacteriota bacterium (assembly GCA_049320885.1). Taxonomy (GTDB): domain Bacteria; phylum Desulfobacterota; class Desulfobacteria; order Desulfobacterales; family SURF-7; genus DYJD01. Next base: position 87,243 of record JBMORA010000030.1, read on the forward strand.
GCGGCCCGGGTCAAGCGCATTTTCCAATCCCGGGGGTTCGTGACCCAGGAGGACCGGGGCATTTTGAAAATTTTGTGGCTCTCCGCCCTGCCGTTCGGCTTGTACACCCATGACCGGGCCGTGGATTACATCGACCGGGATTTCATCTGCCAGCCCAAAGTGGCGGCCCGCTGCCTGCCCATCCAGGCGGATTTCTGCGGCGGGGGCGCGCCATACAATCTCTTTGTGGGCCGCAAGGGCCAGTTGATCCCCTTTGATCTGTTCGCGCCAGTCTCGGAAAACTACAACGGCCTGATCACCGCCACCAGCGGGTCCGGCAAGAGTTTTTTCACCAACTCCCTGTGCTACAACTATTATACCGCCGGCGCCCTGATCCGCATCGTGGACATCGGCGGCAGCTATAAAAAGCTCTGCCGGATCGTGGACGGGAAATTCATCCATTTCAGCAAGGACTCCCATATCCGCCTCAATCCGTTCACCCATATCGTGGACATCGACGAGAGCATCCAGGCGGTCACCGCCATCATTGCCCAGATGATTTATTCCAGCAGCCGGCAGACTCCCGGCGAGACCGAGATCACCCTGATCCGCAACGCGGCCTTGAGTTCCTTCAGCGAATACGGCAATGCCGCGGATATCGACCGGGTCTACGAATACCTCAAGGACCCGAGCAAAACGTCCGAAGCCCTCTTAGAGCTGGAATGCGGCGAGGACAATTCTTGCGTCAAGGACATCAAATCCCTGTCGGCCCAGCTGGCCTTCAATCTCCGGAATTTCACCTCCATGGGCAACCTGGGGGTCTGGTTCAACGGGCCGGCCAACCTGGATATCGCCCAGGACGATTTTGTGGTCCTGGAACTGGAAGAATTGAAGCCCCAGGTGGAACTCTTCAATGTGGTGACCCTCCAGCTCCTGAACTACGTAACCGAGAACCTGTATCTTTCGGACCGGTCCAGGAAACGCCTGGTGATCTTCGACGAGGCCTGGCAGTTTTTTTCCGGGAACGGCAACAACGGGGGCGAGACCAGTCTTCTGGCCCGGATCATCGTGGAAGGTTATCGCCGGGCTCGCAAATACGGCGGCAGTTTCATCACCATCACCCAGTCTTTGCTCGATCTGGCCATGTTCGGGGATGTGGGCCAGGTGATCCTGTCCAACTCGGCTTACAAATTCCTGCTCCAGTCCGCTGACTTTGAAAAGGCCCGGTCCAAGAAACTCATCGATTATCCGGATTTTGTCATGAAGCTCCTGAAAAGCGTCCGCAGCCCCAAGCCCCGATATTCCGAGATCTTCATCGACAGCCCCATGGGCATGGGCATCGCCCGGCTGCTGGTGGACCCCTTCTCCTATTATTTATTCACCTCCTCGGCCGAGGACAACGCGCTGATCGAAAAACTCGTCCAAAGCGGACTCTCCTATCCGGAGGCGTTTGAGAAGATGCTCGGACAGGAGCAGAAGGAAAAGACTTTTGAAAAAGAAATGTAGACAGGATTAACAGGATCGACAGGATCAAAAACAAGTCTCTTCTCCTGACCGCAAAGGCGGTCAGAAACATCCTGTAAATCCTGTTGATCCTGTCTAAAAAAGGAATCCAAATGAAATCCATCCGAATTGTTTCTTGTCTTCTGATAATTCTGTCTGTGGCTCCGGCCCAAGCCGGCTGGATAGACGACTGGATGCAGCAGAAGACCGTATCCGGTCCCAACCATTTCGAGACCCAAAAGCGGGGGTTCACCTCTTTCGGCAATTTTTCCGCCCGCTGGCAGAACGGCAATGATTATCTCGTGAGTATCAACAAACCCCAGTTCAAGGCCGGTTGCGGCGGCATCGATCTGTTTTTGGGCGGCATGGACTTGATGCAATTTGACTACCTGGTGGCCAAGCTCCAGCGCACCATGGGGTCGGCCTCGGCTGTTTTTGCGTTTGATATCGCCATGAGCGTGCTGTCCGAAAAGGTGGCCACCAGCATGAAATCCATCATGGCCATCGTGGACCGGGTCAACCAGCTCCAGTACGACGACTGCAAGGCCGGTCAGGCCATTGCCGCCACCCTGGTGGATGCGGCCAACCCGAGGGTCGAGGCCAGGGACAAAACCCAGGCCATGACCGAGTTCGCCCAGCAGTCCGGGGTGTCCAGTCTCTGGCACGAATTGAAGAATTTCGGCCAGGAGAGTTCGGTGGAGGATACGGCCGCCGCCGCAGGCGTGGGCGGCATGAACCAGCTCGTGGACGGCTGCCCCATGAATCTGCGGGAGATCTTTTTCACCCAGGGGTCGGTGCTGGCTCACCTGGGCGCCAAGCGGGGGTATGCCTCCGCCTATATCGATCTGGTACGCGGGCTGATCGGCGACATCAAGATCAGCCCGGACGGCATGACCAGTACCCGGATCGACCGCTGCCCCCAAAACACCCCGGCGACGATCCTGGACACCTTTGCCGAAGGCACGGTTCAGCTCCGGGATGAGACCACGGACACCTGCAGCTCCGTGAACACCATCGTCATCGACGGTGTGACCTATCCCAATCTCAAGAACTGGGTGTTCACCATGCTGAGCACCATCGGCGCCAAGGTCATGGCCAAACAGTCGTTATCGAGCAGCGAGGAAGGTTTCCTGAACCTCATCCCCGCGCCCATTTACAAAGCCATGATCACGGAGATCACCATTGACGGAACCGCCGGCGCACCGCCCCTGATCGCGGCCAAATACGCCGACTATGTGTCCATCCTGTACGCCTATTACATGATGGGGGATTTGTACAACCTGATGGACAATACCATCCTGACCGCGGAGACCGTCAGCCGGGCCAAAAAAGGCACGGACTCCGGCGGGGGCCAGCGGACCTGCAAGATCGAACTGGTGGAGCCCCTGATGGGGGACCTGCGCAAGATGCGCGAGGATCTGCTGCCCTTCATGCACGGGATCTACGATCTGTACCAGACCAAGCTGCTGGAGCTCAACAACACCATCGATTTTGCCCGGGCCATCCAGCAGCGGGATGAGCATTTCAGGCAGATGCTTGCGGAGCGGGTGGGCCAGGCGGCCGTGCGGCATATGCTGAATTAGGTTTTTTTTGACGGGATCGACGGGATCGACCGGATGGAAAAGATAAAAACACGGAGAATGGTTAATATGAGAGCTATCGGTATTTTCTTTCGTAGTTTTATTACAAAATCCTGTAAATCCTGTCCATCCTGTCTAAAAACAAAATATAAACCGACAATATTCCTTTATATCCTTATCTTCTGCTGTCTTCCCTCTGCCGCTGCCGCCGCCGTGCCCAGCAGCCTCCAAACCATCACGGTCCAGGGCGGTTTTGACGTGTATGCCCAGACCTTCCGGCGGCTGGCCCTGATCATGAGCGATACGCGGTACAACAATCTGTTCTTCACGTTCATCGTGGTGGGGATCTTCATCGCCGGGTGTGTGGTCATCGGCCACGCGGTGTTTGAGGGCAAGGACCGCATGCACTCCTGGGTGGCCTGGCTCGGCGCCGTCGTTTTCGGTCTCATCATTTTCAAGACTTTTATTCAACCGCGTTCGCCCCTGGTCATCCATGATGAATCCAGCAACCAGTCCGTCACCATCGCCGATGTGCCGGACGGGGTCATCTTCGTGGCGGGCCTTGCCAAGAAAATCGAAAACGGCCTGATCCATATCATCGAGACCAGCGGCAGCCCGGATTCGTACATCGACAACCCGGGCGGGGTCACCTTCAACATCTTTTCAAAGGCCTTTGCCAAAGGCGTGGATCTGTCCGGCGTGGGCGCGACGGGCGGGTATTTGAACACCAACCTGCGGAGTTACGTCAAGGACTGTCTTTTTTTCGAGATCGCCCGGCCGGGCACGACCCTGACCCTGGATCAGATCAACATCAATACGGATTTCATCCCCATCTTCGCCCAGGGTTCCAATCCGGCCTTGTTCACGGTGTATCGGGACAACAGCCACCCCACCGGCGTGACCGATTCCTGCTATTCGGCCTGGGCGCAGATCCAGACGGAACTCCTTTCCCTCACCGAGACCAGCTCGGCCAATGAGAAATACTGGACGGAACGATGCCTGCGGGCGGGATATAACCACAATGTCGTCGGCGCCGTGGGACCGGACATGGTGACCCTCTGCCGGACAAAAGCGGCCGAACTCTTGTCCAACGCGAGACTCCTGGGCGTGGCCCTGACCTCCTCCCAATTGATGCGCCAGCATCTCATGGCGAGCGAGTTGTACGGCGCCCTCCAGGAAGCCAATCCGGATAGTGCCATCAGGATGTCCGGCGCCATGAACATGGGGAGCAGCCTGGTGGGTGCGGGCATCGTGGCCGGCGAGTGGATGCCCCACATGCAGGCCATGCTGTTTGCCGTGTTCGTGGGGATCATGCCGTTTTTCCTGATCCTGGCGGCCACGCCGTTTTATGCGCGGGTGATTTCATTCATCCTGGGCGCCTTTGTCTTTTTCGTCTCCTGGGGCGTCTGCGATGCCCTGTTGCACGAATTTGCCATGGACAAGGCCCTGGACATCATGACCGAGATCCGCAACGGCCAGCTGGGCCTGAAATCCTTTCTGCTGTTTCAGTCGGATTCCATGAAAGCCTATGCCTGTTTTGCCCAGTACAAGATCATGAGCATCATGTTCGCCGGCATCTTTGCCGGGGTGTTGACCCGCATCGGCGGGAGCATGTGGGCAAAAACCCTGGGGGCTCCGGGCAGCCAGATGAGCCGGTTCGGGGCCATCGCCTCCGGGGAGACCATCGATCCGGTCCGGAGCGCCGGTCGGAAGTCGGCCCTTACGGAAGCCGTTCCCGCCGAGGTACTCCATGACCGCTACGGCATGGCCAATCAGGCCCGCACCAATTTATATGCCCGAGCCACCGAATACCAGACCAAGGAGGCAGCCGTAAATGCCTTCGGCGGTATATCGGCCGACCCTCTCCCGGCGGCGGATGTCATGTCCGGGGCCAATCTGACCCAGCTTACGGAGAAAGTGGCCCATGCGGATGCCGTCCAGGCATGGGGCAATGCCCATGGCCTCAGCAGCGACGACACCATCCGGATGACCCGGGATTATCTCCAGCATGCAAGCGCCTCCTCGGCCCTGGCCATGAACAAGATCGCCCGGGAGTACAATATCTCACCCATGGAGGCCCTCGATTTTGCCAAGCACATCCAGACCGAAACCGGATACGGCGACGCCCTGGGGGTGGAACGGGCCTATCAGTCGGCCACACAGGACGGGTTCTCCGGGACCATTGCGGATTACCAGGCCATGCGGGCCGAGATCGACAGCCGCAAAGGTTTTTTGACCGCCGGGGCTGTCCGTAAAATGGCCGAAACCTATTTTGACGGCAACACCCAGCAGTTGTTACGGCACGAAGCGGAATACAGCCAGTCCCAGACCGCGGCCATGCTGCGGAATTTTTCCAACCACCGGGCAGCCCCGGAAGAAGTGGGGGAAGCCATCGGCCGGGCCAAATCCTTCGAGGCCCTGGCCAAGGAGGAGCATCTCTTCGCCGCCGGTGATCATACCTATTTTCTGACCCAGTCCGGTCAGTTGTATGAGGCGGCGGTCAAGCACCTCCGGCGCAACGCCGTGGACGAAATCGCCAGCCAGGGGAGCCTCTCGGGCCAGACCCTTGCCGATATCAAAGCCCTGCAGGATACGGACATGGGCCGGACCCAGCTGCGAGCCCAAGGCGGCCTGGAAACCACCATCCGGGGCGAACGGGAAGCCCACAATTTCAGCCGGTATCTGGAAACCCAGGGCGTGGCGGTGCAAAGTCGCGATCTCGTCGGCGCCCGGACCAGTCTAAACCTCTATACGGACAATGACGGCAACCTCAAGACTGGCTTTATCGCCGTGAACAAGGGCACCGTCATCACCAGCCAGGATTACAAAGAATACAAAGGCGCCTTATCCAAAGACCAGGCCCAAAAACTGGGCCTCACCCGGGAAGGATTCTATTCCATCAAGTCTTCACCCGCCGGCGGCGCTGCCTTGCTCGTCCATGGCGAATCCGGCCGGATGTTCACCAAGTCCGATCTGCATGTGGAAAAAAACTCCAACGATGGATACCAGGTTGTTTACCGGAATCCTGAAACCGGCGAGACCGGTTACACCGAACTCAGCCAGGGAACGGAAGCAAAGGATGTGGCCTCAACCGTGCGTCATCTGCGCAGCGGCGAGACCCTGAAGTTCCAGGATGATAATGGCGAACTGACCCTGGTCTCCGGCGAAATCCGCTCCAAAGGCATCATGCAAGATATCTCCGGCATCCTGGACAACGGCCGCTCCGTCAGCTTCCGGTACAACACCGTCACCGGCCATATCACGGACCGGACCCTCAGTCAGGACGTGAACTTCAAACCGGATGAGGCTTACCGGAATCTGTACGACAAATCCCACGGGAACATGCTGCGGTTCTACGATCTGAATGACGAAGCCACGCGGTTGGCGTTTGTCAACAACATGGCGCAGACGGTGGGGAATATCATCGGGGTTGATGAAGTCCAGACAGTTGGGGCTCATGGCGGGCTTGATGCGTCTCTCGGGGTGAACGCAGGAAAAAAAGGTTTTGATCTGTCTGGAGGCTTGGATCTGTCTTTTTCAAGCAGACAAAAAATAAACCAGGTAAGCGCATCTCTCCTTCATGTAATCAAAGAGTCCGAAGACAAAAATGGGAAAGTCGATTATGAAAAGGCCGAATCTTTATTGCGGAATGAATGTGATGGCCTGACAAGGCGAGGATATAAGGCCGGGAAAATCGGGTTGACCAGTGAATCGCTTGACGGGCAGGCTGCCAGGGAACATTTTCAGGAGAGATTTGATAAGGTACAGGATCAAATCATACCACCTTCAATAAAAAAAAGTGCCGATCCTCCTGACACCTGATTGTTGAAGGGAACATTTTCTGCAATCTATTCGTCAAGAGGTCGGCAAGGTATTTTGGATGAAGGAGTATCAGAAAGACCGGCTGCAAAGTTCACCCATTGTCGCCTTTTTTTATACGCATCGATCCTCGCAGACGGATTTTCATCCGAACCTTCAGGACGAGATCGCGGCAACGAATCGATTTTCTTCTCGATCATGATGAACAGAACAACAATGAAATATATGACGATAAGGACCGTCACGATCGTTCCCATGGTTTGCGTCCTTTATTATTTGTGTTTCCTCAGCGAAAAAGGCGCCAGGCGTTGTCATTCAGACGAAAGCCCTGCACGAAATGAAGTTCAGCTCTATCCAGATGGATGCTGGATGCCGGATCAGGCCCGATATTACGGAATCAGGAAATTCCACACCGGGATCGTAACAGCTATTTCGGTTGGATGAAAACGATGTACCACTTTCAGAGGCGATCTTCAAGAAATTCTAACAAAGGGATAATACTGGTAAGGAACGTGTCTGGTAAATATTGTGAAAGGAGAAACAAATGGCTGGCCGAACCGGGTATCGACCAAATTGATTATGCAAAAACAATAAGGGCAACATCCGAATTGTTTCGTCAGCCCTATATGTGCCGGCGATATGTAACCGCAGACTGTTTCGAATCGCATCTTGAAAAACTTTCCGATGATCCGTCGCGGGTCAAAAATTATCGTTGCCATGGGCCTGGTGCTTTCCATCTCACCGGATCAAGTTGATTATTTACAATACACTCCACCATGGGCTTCAGAAAAAGAGAAACACCGAAAACCACCTCCTCGAAGGTATCCGAGTCACTATCCATCCGGTTTTTTCGGCAAAAAGCCTTCCATTGGGCATATTTCATTTCATCCTTCATGAAAATTTCTGTGAAAGCGATGGGATTCATCGGAATGGTGGTGTGACGTGTTGAAAAGGTTTTCTTGATCGCCGTTGCCAGCGTATTTCCGTCGAAATCAAACCGCTGGGAAAGAAGCCGGATATCCCAAAAATCTTTCATGCGGCTGTTTATGATGCCCCGTCTGACCATCGCCTCGAACTTCTCTGCAATCATGCTTTCTTTGCTGTATCCGCGGATTTTCGGTGCCGGCAGGTCGAGAATCGTAGGATATGCCATCATCTCCGGCGATGGAATCACAACGTCGCCGAAACCGATGTCAAGCTGAAGAGTAATACGCGCATTACCCAACAATCCGCGGAAGTGGACGCGCACCCCTTCATAGTCGGCTTCTTCGGTAATAATCTGTCCCCGGATGCTATCCGGGTCGAAAACAATCCCATCCGGCTCCACCTTCTGAAGGCATACTTCCCGGACCATGGCGATGATAGAATCCGTGCTGTTTTTAATTTTTCCCAACATGTCGATGTCCATCGTGGACCGGAGTGAGCGAACCTCCCATACCATGAGCATCAGCGCTCCTTTGAGAATGAATTTCTCGGCATATGAAGACCGGGAAAAACGGTATAGAAAGCGTTCGATCGCGTAGTATTGGAACAGCTCGTTAAACGGGCGGGCGGATTCTTGCGACTTGTTGAGCAGGCGCTGATGAACAGAAGCAGCGATGTTACGCGGGTTGGGGCTTGTCATAGAGTCGCCTCAACATATGGACGAATGACCTTCTCGACCCGGCACACCCTGGCATAATGCATCAGTTCATCGACCTTGAACCGCTTTCTCTGCCGATAATTCTTCAGGGCTTCCAGGACGACATCAAGACCGATTTTATTCCTATACTTGAAGCAGTCGGCCAGGGTCTTCTCCGGGCTGTAAACTTGCATGGGGATATCGTCTACAGCGTGTTTTTCGATCCCTTCCTCATAAGCAGGGCTGCCAAACCAGAAAATACGTAGCGGGGGGAAATCAAGCCTGGGAGGCTCAGCACCCCTTGGCAGGGCAAGATACACTTCGTGAGGGATTTCAGTCGTTATCTCATGATAGGAAAGGGCGGAAATGAGACAGATGACACCCTTCGGAATCTTCATGGCAACGATTGACAGGTCCGGGTTTCCCATCGTTGGAAGATCGGCAAAGCGGTACATCCCTCGACCGATGCACACTATCAGTCCCATATCCCGCATACTGTAAATGGTCCGGGAATGAATGCCTGCCTTCACCGCCTCACTCACGCGAAACGTTCCACCGCTTCGTGAGCGAAACAGGTTTTTCACTCTTTCAATCGCATTTGATTCTGCTTCTTTTATGATCAGCGGCATGGATAGTTTTACCTGCAATAATTTTTTTTTGCTGGTATTTCTTACCATGTTGTTCTTTTGTGTCAAGCGAAAATTCGTGTATTCGCCCATCCTTGTTTTTTTATCGCGTATGCTTGCATTGAAAAAAAGAGGGAAACGAATTCTGCATTCGTTTCCCTCCGGAGCTTTTTCCACGCCCTTACAAAGGCGACGCATGCTTTCTTGCAGCTGTTGTCAAACCGGTGCACAGTCGGTGGCTGATTTTCCGGATCAATCCTTCAGACTATCGCATTTCTCGGTGGCTTACAAAGTTGATTGTCCTATATCAATAATCCACTCGCGCATTGAGTCCCTTGCCGCATTTGAAAAAGGGCAAAGATCAATTATTATAATTGGGCTCCGGTATTCCCCAATTGAACAATACTTGTTTTTCGATTGAGATCGCACATGGCGCCAAAAGTTCAAATATCGCGCTACATCGCTGTTATAACAATTTATTAACTTGACATTCGGCGATGTGCAGTGCTATCAACCCCAAATTACGATCCAGGGGGCGGATCGATCTTTCATTATTACCTGCCATTTTCGGTGGCCATGCATCATGCCATGGCATTCTCCAATAAGGCGTAAGCCTCCAATTTGTGATGCGGTTTGATCATTCTTGCTGATCTTAAAGTCACGCATATATCGTTGCGTGTTTTTTTGGGGCAGTAAGTTAACAATGTTAACAGGTGCGCACCTTGAACCGTTACGCGATTGCAGGTCTGGCCCTCATTATCGGTGCCATCGTAGCTCTCTGGATGGTCCTGGTTGATCCCTTTGGTATCAAAACAGGGGATTCACACTATGTTCACCCAAGGATGGTGCGGTACGGCTTCACGGTGACCAATACCACCAACCAGCTGATCCGGAACGCTGAATTGCTGGTGCGGGCGCCGGTGAAACGGACGGCGCATCAAATCTGCAGCCAATTGACGGTCTCCGCACAGTTTCAAACCCTGGAAGACCAGCTGGGTAACCAGGTGCTTCGTCTCATCCTCACGGAAATGCCGCCATTCGGCACCCGGATCATCACCGTGACGGCGGATCTGATGATGGCGGATGCTCCCGGCCGGATTTCCCTGGATGACGAGGCTGTCTGGCTGGCGGCAGAGCCGTTCGTGGAGGCCGCTGATCCGGACATCCGGGCCGAGGCCAAGAAACTGGCCGCCGGAAACCCCATGGAAACCGCCGCCAGGATCAACGCCTGGACAGCCGACCATATTGATTATTCCGGTTATACCGCCAATGAGCGGGGCGCTCAATACGCCTACAAAAATCGCAAAGGCGACTGTACGGAATACATGGACCTGTTTGTGGCCCTGAGCCGGGCCGCCGGCATACCTGCCCGGGGAATCGGCGGGTTCATCTGTCCGGAAAGCGCCAATCTGGCCCCGGCCGGTTATCACAACTGGGCCGAGTTTCACGACGGCAAGACCTGGAAAACCGCCGATCCCCAGAACCGGATGTTCGTGGAGAAAGCCCGGGATTACGTGGTCATGCGGGTGATCAGCGCCTCCCGGGAAAAAACAGAGATGCGCTTCGACCGCTTCCGGATGACTACCGAAGGATTGAAAGTCGTGATGAATGACAATTGATGATCAACTCACCATCCACTTCGTTCGAGGCACGGAGGACAAGGAGCAAACCCTCCCCAGCCTCCCCAACTCGAGCGCAGCGGGTGGTGGAAAAAAATAATAAAACGGGAAAGCCGACCATGAACCAAGCCCAACGTCGATCCATGTCACTGCTGAAGCTTTTTTTCGTCATGCTTCTCTGCGTTTCTCCCTTTAAGGCCCAAGCCGCCGACAGCCTCTGCGCCGAGGTGAAGCTGGAGATCAAGCAGGAACTCAGCCTGGAGCGCCAGGCCTTCGACGCCCACATGCGCATCAACAACGGGCTCACCAACATCAGCCTGGACCAGGTCGGGATCGTGGTGAATTTCACCGACGAGGACGGCAACCCCGTGATCGCCAGTTTCGATCCCAATGCCGACCCGAATACCACCCGCTTTTTCATCCGGGTGGATTCCATGGACAACATCGCTGACATCGACGGCACCGGCGTCGTGGCCCCGTCCACCAGCGCCGATATCCATTGGCTGATCATTCCCGCCCAGGGAGCGGCCCAGGGTCTGCCCCAGGGCAAGCTCTATTACGTCGGCGCCACCCTGACCTATCGCATCAACGGGGAGGAGAACGTCACCACGGTCACGCCGGATTACATCTATGTCAAACCCTTGCCCGATCTGGCCCTGGATTATTTCATGCCCGAGGAGGTCTATGGGGACGACGCTTTTACCGGTGCTATTGAACCGCCGGTGCCCTATTCCCTGGGCCTGCGGGTCAAGAACATCGGCCTGGGAATCGCCCGGAACGTGAAAATCGAGTCCGCCCAACCCAAAATCACGGAAAACACCCAGGGCCTGCTCATCGGTTTCGTCATCGAGGCCGCCGAATCCAACGGCGTGATCGCGTCCAACACCCTGCTGGCCTCCCTGGGGGACATCGCGCCGGAGACGGCCGGCACGGCCCGCTGGGTCATGACCAGCAGCCTGTCCGGCCGTTTCGTGGACTTCAGCGCTTCCGTCGCTCATGCCGATGAGCTGGGCGGGGACTTGACTTCCCTGATTCAAACCGAGAATCTGAAAACCCATTTCATGATCCGGGACGTGCTCCTGGATCTGCCGGGCCGGGACGCTATCCGGGATTTCCTGGCCCGGGACGGCGCGGCCCTCAAGCTCTTCGAAAGCAGCGGTGTGGATACGGCCGTGACGGATTTTTCCAGCTCGTCCAGCCTGACGCCGGCGGGTTCTTCGGGCACGGAGACCTATTTTTCACTTTCCACCACCGAGACCAGCGGCCTCGGCTATGTCCGCCTGGCCGATCCCCACGCGGGCGCGCGGGTGCTGAAGAGCGTGGTGCGCTCCGACGGCAAGATCATCAAGCCCGAAAACGCCTGGCTGTCCAAGTCCCGCAAGGCGGTTGCCAGCGAAGGCTGGAATTATTTCGTCCACCTCTTCGACGCCGGCGCCACCAATGCCTATACCCTGACTTTCGATGATCCCCTGAACCTGCCCCAGGCCCCGGTGCTGGAGTTCATTCCCGACCGCAGCGGCGCCGAAGGGCAGCAGCTGGGCTTTCTCATCCAGGCCTCCGACCCCAACGGTACGATTCCCGCGCTTTCCGCCGAGGCCCTGCCCGTGGGGGCTGATCTGACCGACAACGGCGACGGCACGGCCGCTTTCCTGTGGACCCCGGCCGGGGGCCAGGCCGGCAGCTACACCATCACCTTTAAGGCCTCCGACGGGACCCTGACCGCCGTGCGGCGGGCCACCCTGACCATCTTCAACCCGGAGGACAGCGACGGCGACGGCATGGCCGACTCCTGGGAACTGGCCCATTTCGGCACCCTGGACCGGGACGGCAGCGGCGATTTCGACGGCGACGGCATCTCCGATCTGGACGAATTCCTCAATGGCACGGATCCCGGCCGCAGCGACCATGCCCCGAGCGTTCCCGTGATCCTCGCGCCGGCCCTGGACGCCGGCGTGGACACGCGCTCGCCCGTTCTCCAGGTGGAAAACAGCACGGATGCCGACGGCGACACCCTGACCTATGAATTCGAAGTCTTCACCGACGACAGCCTGACCGAAAAAGTGGCCTCCCAGACCGGCGTGGTTCAGGGCACCGACGCGACCGGCTGGACCCTGCCCATGGAACTGGACGACAACACCGCCTACACCTTTCGGGTGCGGGCCCGGGATGCGGTCAGCGCCAGCCTGTGGGCCTACGGCCGCTTTTTCGTCAACACGGAAAACGATCCGCCCACTGCCCCGCGGCCGGACACTCCAGCCGACGGCCGCAACGTAGACTCGGTCACACCGATGCTGCGAGCCCTTGCGGGTATTGATCCGGACGATGATCCGGTGACCCACACCGTTGAAATCTATACTGACGTCGCCATGACCGAACTGCTGATCGAGGGTCCGGGTTGGGTCACGGACAGCGGCCGAACCGTGGCCTTCCAGGTGGCCGATCCCCAACTCATTGACCAGACCACCTACTACTGGCGTGTGATCGCCCGGGACAGCCTGGGCGCTGAGACCGAAGGGCAGCCGGCTTCCTTTTCCGTGAACCTTGCCAACCACGCGCCCGGACTGCCGGCCATCCTGGCGCCGGCAGAGGGCCTCGAGATCACTGGCACCACGGTGAATCTGGAGGTGACCAACGCTGAAGACATGGACGGGGACGTTTTGACCTATACCTTTGAAATCGACACCAGCGCCGCATTCGACAGTCCCGCAAAGCAGGTGTCCGCCCCGGTTCCGGCCGGAGACGCGGAAACCGCCTGGCAGGTATCCGGGCTGAGCGACAACACCGTCTATTTCTGGCGGGTGCGGGCCGATGACGGCATTGCCCAAGGCCCCTGGGCCGCGGCCGAATGTTTCGTCAACACCGGAAATGACGAACCGGCTGCTCCGGTGGTGAAAAATCCGGGTCACCACGCCTGGACCACGACCCTGCGGCCGACCCTGTCCGCGGCCCCGGCCGGGGATGCGGACCGTGACGGCCTGACCTATGAGTTCGAACTCTACCGCAATGCGGCCCTGACGGAATTGGCGGCCGCGGGCGGTGGTCCGTCTTCGGACTGGACCCTGCCCCTGGATCTCACCCCCAACACCCGCTATTTCTGGCGGGTCCAGGTGACGGACCAGCACGGCCTGGCCGGCGACTGGTCCGAAACCGCCGACCTGTTCGTCCAGGAGGAATCCACGCCGGAGGTGCTGGCCATCGGGGTATCCACCAGCAGCGGCAGGACCCTGGCCGGTGTTCCGGTGTATGCCTTCACCCAGGCCGGAGCCTATACCGGCCTTGTCAGGACCACGGATCCCGCCGGCCGGGCAGCCTTCGATCCCGCGGCTTTCAACGAGGGTTCCCATACCTTCCGCATCGACTACCTGGGCCGGCAGTTCTGGTCCGATCCGGTGAGCCTGCCGGGGGCAACCGCTCTCGATGTGGTCATTCCCACGGAAACCGTTTCCTTGGATGTGACCACGGCCGCGGGACCCTCCCCGGACACCCGGGTGTACGTATTCGGTCCCGGCAATGCCTATCTCTCGGTCAACGGGATCACCGACGGCGCCGGCCGGGTGGTCTTCGAGCTGCCCGCGGGCGGGACCTATGATTTCCGCGCCGATCTCATGGGCAGCCAGTACTGGAGCGGTGCAAGCCAGGTGACGGCCGGCGGCGCCAACACCTTCGACGTCACTGCCGGCGGCGGCGAGTTCACCGTCAGCGTGGGCGAGGACGGCGCAACGCCCCTGCCCGGCCTGCGGGTCTACCTCTTCCATCAGAACGGCGCCTACCTGAACCGCAATGCCATCACCGATGCCCAGGGGCAGGCACGCTTCGACGTATCCGCCGGCACCTACCGGGTGCGGGCCGATTACCTGGGCTACCAGTTCTGGAGCGACTATACGGAAGTGACGGCGGACAGGGCCGCGACCCTGCCCATTCCCCACCAGGATGTGGCCGTCACCGTCTCCGCCTCCTACCAGGGAGGGGCCGAACCCCTTGCGGGCGTGCCGGTGTACCTGTTCACCAGGGAAATGGCCTACCAGAACCGCAGCGCCGTCACAAACGGTTCCGGCCAGGTGGTCTTCCATCTGCCGGCCGGGGCCTATAAAGTGCGGGCCGATTACCGCAGCGGCCAGTTCCTGTCCGAGGAATTCAATCAGACCGATGCCGCGGTGGTCGTTCCCATGGCCGAGGCCCGGGTGCGGGTGGGCTGGAACACGGCCTTCCTGCCGGATGTGCCGGTGTACGTCTTCACCGCCGGCGGCGCCTACCTGTCCCTGAACAGCGTCAGTGGCGGCGATGGCACGGTCCTGTTCCGCCTGCCGGCCGGGGGCCAGTACAAATTCCGGGCCGACTACCAGACTGGCCAGTTCTGGAGCAACGAAACCGTTCTGCCTGCCGACCAGATCAGCCCGGTGGACATCAGCACCGGCGGCGGTTCCTTCACCTTTACCGCCCTCCGGGACGCCGGGGAGTCCATCGAGGGGATCAACTGCTATGTGTTCAGCGAAGCCGGGGCCTATTTCGGCGTGTACGGACCCACCGGCGCCGAAGGGGCTGTTTCCTTCGACCTGGCCGACGGGATCTACAACATCCGGGCCGATTACCTGGGCTACCAGTTCTGGAGCTACCAGCATGAAATGCCCGGCCCCCTTTCCGGGCAGCTGGTCATCCCCCATGAACCGGTGACGGTTTCCGTCGGCGGCCGTTTCGACGGGGAGGTGACGCCCCTTGCGGACACACCGGTCTATCTCTTTACCGCCGCCGGCGCCTACCAGAACCGCATGCTGACCACCGACGCCCAGGGGCAGGTGGTGTTCGACCTGCCGGACCGGGAATACAAGGTCCGCGCCGACTACCTCAGCGGTCAGTTCTGGTCCACGGCCTTCAACCAGCAGGATATGGCCGTTGCGATCCCCATGGCCGACGCGGAGATCACCGTGACCTACGGCGGCGCCCCGCTGGCCGGCGTGCCGGTCTATGCCTATACCGCGGCCCACGCCTATCTGAATCGCCATCAGACAACGGGAACCGACGGCCGGGCCGTATTCCGCCTGCCGGCCTCCGGAACCTACGAGTTCCGGGCCGACTATCAGGCCAGCCAGTACTGGTCCGGCGAGACCAGCCTCCCGGCCGACCAGGTCAGCCCGGTGGCCATCTCCACCGGCGGCGGGCCGTTCATCTTCACGGTGCGGAAATCGGAAAACGAGCCCCTGGCCGGCGTGGCCTGTTATGTGTTCAACGAGGCCGGAACCTATCTCAACCTGAACAACGTGACCAGCAGCGAAGGCCAGGCGACCTTCGAACTGGCCAACGGCAATTATAAATTCCGGGTGGACTACCTGGGGTACCAGTACTGGAGCACGGTGAGCCAGGTCCCGGCGGTTTCCACCAGCACCCTGACCATCCCCCACGCGGATGTCACCGTCGGTGTGGGCAGCCTGTACCAGGGCGTCAGCGAACCCCTGGCCGGCGTGCCGGTGTATCTCTTCACCGCTGCGGGGTCTTACCAGAACCTGATCCAGACCACCGACGCGGTGGGCCAGGTGTTGTTCCGCCTGCCCCCCGGCGAATACAAGGCCCGGGCCGATTACCGCAGCCGCCAGTTCTGGTCCACGGTTTTCAACCAGGCCGATGCGGACGTGGAGATCCCCATGGCCGACGCCCGGATAACGGTCCTGAGCGCCGGAGCGCCCGTGGCCAATGCGCCGGTCTATGCCTACACCGCCGGCCGCGGCTATCTCAACCTGACCCAGACCACCGACGCCGCCGGCCAGGTCCTGTTCCGCCTGCCGGCCGGCAGTGCCTATGATTTCCGGGCCGACTACCAGGGAAGCCAGTACTGGGCCGATGATGCGGCCCTGACCGCCGACCTGGTCAACCCCGTTACAATCTCCGCCGGCGGCGGCGTTTTCGAGCTCACCGTCCGGAAGGACCTTGATCTGCCCCTTCCCGGCGTGCGCTGCTACGTCTTCAGCCAGGCCGGGGCCTACCTGGGCCTGTCCGGCACCGCCGACGCCCAGGGCCGGGTGCTCTTCAACCTGGCCGACGGCAGTTACAGGTTCCGGGTGGATTACCTCGGCTACCAGTTCTGGACCGGCATCCACACCGTGCCCGCCAGCCTGGCGGACGATTTCCTCATCCCCCACCAGGAAGTGACGGTCACGGTGGAAAGCCTGTACCAGAATCCGGCGCCCCTTGGCGGCGTGAAGGTCTACCTCTTCACCCAGAGCGGCGCCTACCAGAACCAGAACCAAACCACCGGCGCCGACGGCCGGGTGACCTTCAGCCTGCCCGAGAAAGCCTACAAGGTGCGGGCCGATTACCTGGGTTACCAGTTCTGGTCCGCCGCGCCCTTCACCTGGACCGATCCCCTGGTCACCATCGACCATGGCCTGGCCCGGGTGCATACCCATCGCGCCGGAGTCGATCAGCCCGGCGCCCGGGTCTATCTCTACACCGGAGCCGGCGCTTACATGAACCAATATAAGGACACCGGTACCACGGGTTTGGCCGAGTTCCTCCTCCCCAACCAGCCCTACAAGTTCCGGGCCGACCAGGGCGTCGACTCGGTTTACAGCAACACAATCACGGTGACACCGGGGGTGGAGACCGTGGTGGAGGTGGATTTGGATTAGGGTGCAGTTGAAAAAGGATTTGATCTGATTTGGATATGTTTTTTAACCACGAAGAACACGAAGGACACGAAGAAAGACAGAACTGTTTTCCCCGGCGCAGCCGGCAGACTTCGTGCGCTTCGTGTACTTCAGCGCAGCGGGTGGTTGAAAGTGGTTTATAAAGGAAATCATATGAAAGCGATGAAAATATTGATGTTGGGAGTTATGGCATTGATGCTGACGCCCACTTTTTCGATTTCAGCCGACAACAACAAAACAGAAACCGATGCCACCGTCAGCTCGGAAAAGGCCCTACGCGAATTTCGGCTAAACAAGATTCTCCTCATCGACGTCCGCAGCCAGGAAGCCTACGACAAGCTCCACATCCCCGGCTCGCTCAACATCCCGCTGTTCGCCGTCAAGACCAAGCCTTTCCTGAAAACCAGACCCATCATCCTGGTAAACGAAGGCTTTAGCATCACTCCTCTGGAAACCGAATGCCGATCCCTCCAGGCCAAAGGCTTTCACGCAACCGTTCTGGCAGGCGGCCTCATTGCCTGGAATGCCCAAAAGGCCCCCCTGGAAGGCGATCCCCGTGAACTCGCAACGCTCCGGATGGTCACCGCCGACACGTTCCACCAGGAAAAAAACCGCCCCGGACTGGTTCTTGTCGATGCCGCCAAACCCGAACCAGCAAAACCAACCCAACCAATCAACGCAATCCCTCTGACCACTTTCGTCTCCACCAAACAAAAACGAAGCCCCCAGCCGGTCCTCATTTTCACCGGGGACGGCGCAGGCTATGACAATATACAGTATCAACTCGAAAAAGCCGGTGCCGGACCGGCCTTTTTTCTATCCGGCGGCATCCAGGGCTATAACTCCTTTTTGAATAACCTGGCCCTGCTGCACCGGCCCCAGGAGGAGCGCACCCAGAGCATCAGCGCCTGCCCCTCCTGCGCCAAAAAGGCAAAGGATGATGTCTGATTTGGATATTGTTATTCACCACGAAGGACACGAAGAAAGACAGAACTGTTTTTCCCGGCGCAGCCGGCAGACTTCGTGCTCTTCGTGTACTTCAGCGAAGCGGGTGGTTGAAAGAGAATAAAACACAATTGATTTTCACCATATGCGGAAAGTCGGAAAGATGAACAAACAAAGAGGAACCATGAACGCTAACGGATTATCCAGCTCAAATTCGACAACGGAACGAAAAACAGCCTTAAGCACCATATCCCGAATTGTTTTTCTGTTGTTCTTCTTTCTGATCCAATCCGCAAACCCCGCCAAAGCAGACCCGGTGGTGATCACGGCCAACACGACCATTTCCGCAACCGATATGAGCTACGACAACCAGGCCGTCACCGTCGACGCCTGCACGGTCACCATCAACGGCGCCCACCAGTTCGAAAGTCTGACCCTCATCAACGGCGCCAAGGTCACCCATAGCGCCAACAGCACAGCGCAAGTCAATATTATCGACATAGCTATAACCAATGATCTGGCCATTGATGTGAATTCATCCTTTGATGTCAATGGATTAGGATATTCCAAGGATCAGGGAACCGGTAAAGGGATCGGAGGAGATTACGGCGGCGGTGGCGGCGGGCACGGCGGCAATGGAGGATATGGCGGCAGCAGCGGGGGGCGTCCTGGTGGTGAAAGCTACGATTCGATCATGGTTCCATCCTTGATTGGAAGTGGCGGTGGGACATCCACCTACAACACCGACGGAAACGGTGGTGCTGGCGGTGGCGGAGTTCGTCTCAGCGTTGGTGGAAGGCTGGAAAACAATGGAACCATAACTGCGATTGGCACGAATGGTACTACAGGCAGTTATGGCGGAGGTGGAGGTTCCGGGGGTTTTATCCATCTAACTGCCGGCGAACTTGCAGGCGGCGGAACGATCACCGCCAATGGCGGTAACGGAGCAAATACAACATACGGTGGTGGTGGCGCCGGAGGACGTATCGCCGTCTATTATAACAATGATAACTATACGGGAAATATTTCAGCTTGTGGTGGGACAGGAAAGCAAAGCGGCGCAGCCGGAAGCGTATATCTCCATTCCAATACATCCGGCGAGAGCAGGGTTGTTTTTGACAATGCGTTGAATACAGGCGCTTTTACAAACATTTCTGGTGTCTTGCCGAACATTGTTATCAGCAACAAAGCTGTTGTTGTCGCAAGCGAAGAAATCACTGCGGGCGATTGCACGGTTGATAACGCCACTTTTTATGTCAATTCAAAAACGTCGATTGAAAATGTGACCCTACTGAATAACGGGGTTGTAACCCACAGCTCGAATAATATCAGTCAGACATATACAATTGATCTGGTTGTTTCCGGTAACATGACCATCGATGTCGCATCATTCATCGATGCGAACGGTCTCGGTTATGAGAAAGATCAAGGTATTGCTAAAGGGATCGGGGGAGATTACGGCGGCGGTGGCGGCGGGCACGGCGGCAATGGAGGATATGGCGGCAGCAGCGGGGGGCGTCCTGGTGGTGAAAGCTACGATTCGATCATGGTTCCATCCTT
Source organism: Thermodesulfobacteriota bacterium (assembly GCA_049320885.1). Taxonomy (GTDB): domain Bacteria; phylum Desulfobacterota; class Desulfobacteria; order Desulfobacterales; family SURF-7; genus DYJD01. The sequence continues at coordinate 107,133 of JBMORA010000030.1, forward strand.
GATTGGAAGTGGCGGTGGGACATCCACCTACAACACCGACGGAAACGGTGGTGCTGGCGGTGGCGGAGTTCGTCTCAGCGTTGGTGGAAGGCTGGAAAACAATGGAACCATAACTGCGATTGGCACGAATGGTACTACAGGCAGTTATGGCGGAGGTGGAGGTTCCGGGGGTTTTATCCATCTAACTGCCGGCGAACTTGCAGGCGGCGGAACGATCACCGCCAATGGCGGTAACGGAGCAAATACAACATACGGTGGTGGTGGCGCCGGAGGACGTATCGCCGTCTATTATTCGACCAATAATTATACGGGTGTTATCACCGCCTATGGAGGTACCGGAAAGCAGAGCGGCGGCGCCGGCAGCATTTATGTGAAATCCAATGCAACAAACGAAGGTCAGCTTATCATCGACAATGGTTCGAGATCAGGAGCCTCTTCGACCATAAGCGGCACATTCCCGGATATCGTCATCCGCAACAGTGCAGTGGTTGTCGCAACCGGGGAAGTAATCGCCGCCGATTGCGCGATCGATAGCGCCATTTTTTATGCCGATTACAGAAGCTCAGTTGACAATGTGACCATATCGAACAACGGCGTGTTGACCCATAGCACGAATACCACTGCGCAGACCTGTATCATCGACATGGTGGTTTCAGGTGACATGGTTATCGAAACCGGAGGGAAGATCGATGCAAAGGGTCTTGGCTATGCAAGCGATACCGGTCCGGGAGCGGGAGCCGTTGCGAATCTATATGGCCCCGGCGCCGGCCATGGCGGGAAAGGGGGTAATGGAGGGGGCGGTGCTGTCGGTGGTAACAGTTACGATTCAATCGAACTGCCGGCCCTAATTGGAAGCGGCGGAAGTAAGGCCGGTAATTATAATCTAAGCGGTGGCAGTGGCGGTGGAGGTGTAAGGGTAAACATCGGCGGCCGGTTACAAAACAACGGCATAATTCAGGCTGACGGCAATACCGGCGCTGTAAATAACAATTATTGCGGCGGCGGCGGGTCCGGTGGTTTTATTCACCTGTCGGTTGGGGAACTGACCGGAAGCGGCGTTATCAGCGCCAACGGCGGGAATGGCGGAAATACAAATTACGGCGGCGGCGGGTCCGGCGGCCGTATTGCTTTATACTATAGCGAGACACGGCCTGCTTTGACCTTTAACATGGCCAACATCACCGTCACAGGAGGTACCGGATACCAGAACGGAGAGGCCGGCACGATATATATCGCCGAAGTCGCCACCCCCGTCATCACCACCAACGGCGGCCGGGACTTCTCCACCAACATAGCGGAACTGACCCTGGAAGGCACCTGTCTGGCCGACGCCCATACCATTCTGGTCAACGATTCCGCCACCAACGTCATTCACACTACCGGCGATCCGTCCTGGAGCTATACCTGTACCCTGGCCGAGGGCGCCAACCCGTTTTCCGTGGTGGCGGAGAATTCACTGGGCGTGCGCAGCGGGGCCGCCACGATCACGGTCACCATGAACACCACGCCGCCGGGCGCGCCGGAGATCACCACCAACAGCGGCGGCGATTTCACGGTTCAGAATGCCCTGGTCCAGCTGGAAGGAACCTGCACGGCGGATTCCACCAGCATTCTGGTGAACGGTTCTGCGTCCGGAGTAACCTATACGCCCGGGGCCACCACCTGGACTTACAGTGGCGAAGTGGCTCCCGGCGAAAACCTGATTTCGGTCACGGCCAGGAACGCCGCGGGACTCACCAGCCCGCCTGATACCATCAGAATCACCTTCCAAAACACCATCCCGGCCCAGCCCGTGAACCAGGCTCCGCCGGACGGCGACGCCACGGTGGGCTGGCAGGTCATTCTCCAGGCCTCGGCCTTCAGCGACGCGGACAGCGACACCCACAGCGCCACCCAGTGGCAGATAAGGCAGCAGAGCGCCACCTGGGACAATCCGGCGTTCGACCAAATCTCCACCAGCAACCTGACCCAGATCCAGACCCCCCAAGGAGTTTTGGATTGGACCACCGGCTATGCCTGGCGGGTGCGCTACAAGGACAGCCGCGGCTCCTGGTCGGCCTGGTCCAATGAAACCGGGTTCACCACCATTAGCGACAACCTGCCGCCCGAGGAAGTCACCGGTCTCACGGTCACGGCCAGCAACGCCGACAGTCTGGTAATCGCCTGGAACCATTCGGCCAACACCGCCTCGGATCTGGCGGCCTATCTCGTTTACGTGAACGAAGAATACCGGGATCAAGTCCTGGCGGACCAGAATACCTTCACGGTGAATGGGCTGAGCCCGGCCACCGGCTATGCCATCAAAGTGACCGCCAGGGATCAGGGCGACAATGAAAGCGCCGGCGTCAGCATCACTGCCGCCACCCTGCTGCCCAACCCCGCCAATCTGACGGCCCGGCCCGGCAGCACCCGGGTGACCCTTACCTGGGATCCGGCCGTTCCGGCCGAACTGGTGAGTCATTATGCGATTTATAATAGCACTTCTTCGTTCAGCAGCGTGGAAGGCCTGACACCGGTTGCCCCCACGGTCACCGGCACGAGCGCCGACATCACCACCGGCATCACGCCCGGCACGGAATATTATTTCGCGGTCACCACCGTCAACATCTCCGGCGGTGAGGACCGCGCGGTAACGCCCATTAGCGTGACCCCTGTCCAGGGGATCGTCGCCCATTATACCATGGACAGCATCACCGGCAATCAGCTGCATGACGAGACCGGCGCCCACCCCGGCGCCATTCAGGGTTCCCCCGCGGCCATAGCCGGCTATGACGGCAATGCCCTGGACCTGAACGGCAGCACCGACTGGATCGCCTCGGATTCCCTGGCCCAGGACCTCCGGACCGGCGACAGCATCACCCTGACCCTGTGGTTCAACACCACGGCCGCCAAGGTCAATGACGGGAACAATATTCTGTTTGGCGCCAACACCGGGACCAAAGGCGACCTCTTCCGCCTCGGCACCGGCTCCAGTGGCGGAATCTTCCATTCGGTAGGTACCAGCAACAACGAATACGGCGCCGGCTACAACAACGGGGCCTGGCACCACCTGGCGGTGATCCAGCAGGCCAGCGGCGCGTTCCGGATTTACGTGGACAATGTCCTGCTGCAAACCGGCACCAAGGCCGCCGTTGCCTGGAACAACGCGGCCTTCCACAGCTTCGGCCAGGAATGGGATCCGGCCGGTCCCACGGATTTCTTTGACGGCCTGCTCGACGATGTACGGGTCTACAACTATGCCCTTACCACGGCCGAAATCGCGGCCCTGTATGTGGACCAGCTGCCCCCCGAGCTTGCAGAAACCATTCCGGCAGCCGGCTCCATGACGCCTTCGCCCCAAGAAATCCGCATCACCCTGCTGGACCGCAACGGCGCCGTGGACCGGGACGCCACGGCGCCCACCATTGTTGTCACCGACTCCGCCAATCAGCCGGTGGGTGGAGCCATCGGCGGCACCGGCAGCGTATTCGTGTTCACCCCGGATCTGCCGTTCATGGAGGCCACCTACCAGGTCAGCCTGATTGCCGCGGATATGGCCGGCAATACCCAAGAATATACCTTCTCCTTCACTGTGGACAACCAGGCCCCGGCTGCGTTCGCGATCACCGGCGGCACGGTTACCAGCGGCCTGATTCAGCCCGCGCCGGCGGTCAACCTGGCCAGCAATGCCGGCGTGACCCTCACCGGCACCCGCGAAGCCAATACCTCGGTGTGGATCAACGGCGTCCAGGGCGCAGCCCTTGGCTCCGGCGACTGGGCCGCGGCCCTGACCCTCGCCGAAGGCGACAATACCCTGACCGTGACCCTCAAGGACCCGGCCGGCAATGAAAGCCCGGCCGTGACCGTGTATATCCGGCTGGATGCAACGGCGCCGGCCGCCGGCGCCATGACCCCGGCCCACAACAGCATCACCAACCAGATCCCCGCCGCCATTACCGTGGAAGTAGTGGAGGCCGGCAGCGGCCTGGATCAGGCGGGTTCCACCATGGCCGTGCGGGACGCCGGCCTGGCCCTGGTGCCCGGCTCCTGGTCCCTGGACGGCAGCCTCTTGATCTTCACGCCCCAGTCCGCCCTGACGGATTCGGTCTACACCGTGACCCTGCAACTCCGGGATCTGGCCGGCAACCTGGGCGGACTGGTCCAGAACCAGTTCACCCTGGACACCGCTCCGCCGGCAGCGCCGGTGATCGAACCGGTGGTGTCCCCGGCCCACAACACCACCCAGACCATCCGCGGAACCAGGGAGGCGTATTGCGCCGTGGTCATGAACGGCGGCCAGATCGCCGGTAACACCGCCGCAACCAGCTTCGAGCATACCGTGACCCTTTCGAGCGGCGACAATGTCTTCACCTTCATTGCCGTGGACCGGGCCGGCAACCAGAGCCTGCCGGCGACCGTGACCATCGTCTATGACGATGTGCCGCCCCTTTCCGTGACCACCCTGACGGTGGACCCGGCCGGCGACGGCACCCAGGTGACCCTGAGCTGGACCGGCTACAACGAGGCCGAGCACGGCGACATCGCCCTGTACCGCATCTACCGCAGTGACGCGATGTTCGCCGCGGTCAACGACCCCGGCGTTGAATTGCTGAATACGGTCGGCGCCGGCGTGTTCACCCATACGGTCTCCGGCCTGACCCGCAACCAGACCTATTATTTCGCGGTGGTGGCCGTGGACCAGTCCGGTAATTTCACCTCCGCTGTGACCGCCGTCGCCGGGACGCCCCAGGACACCCGGGCCCCGGGCGAGGTGAACAACCTGACCGTGACCTCGTATGAAGACCGCCTGGTGTATACCTGGCAGCCCGGCCCGGCCGATGACCTCGCCGGGTTCAAGATTTACCTGGACGGGTCCGCCACGCCGGCCGCCACCCTGAACGCCGACGGGCTCAGCTATGAAAGAACGGGCCTTGCGCCGGCCGGGGCCTATCCCTTCCGGATCACCGCCACGGACGGAACCAACGAATCCGCCGGGGTCAGCCTGACCGGCCACACCTGGCTGGACAATCCCGCGGGCCTGACCGCCACGCCTTACAGCGGCAAGGTGACCCTGGCCTGGAACGCAGTTGCACCGCCGGCCCATGTCAAGCACTATGCCGTGTATTACAAAGCCGGTTCCGACTTCGGCGGCGAAGTGGCCGGCGCTCCGGCCCTGATCACCACCGGCCTGACGGCCCAGATCGCCGGCCTGACCAACAACACGCCCTATTTCTTCGCGGTTACGGCCGTGAACCTGTCCGGCGGCGAGCGCAAGACCGTCACCAGCGTCACGGCCACGCCCGCGGCAGACAGCCAGGGACCCGAGGTGGTCAATCCCACGGCCGGCGGCAGCCCCCTGGTGACGGGCATGACCCTGACCCAGTCCCTGACCCTGTCCCTCACCGCCAATGACCCGGCCGGCGTCGGCCGGGTGGAATTCTATATCGACGGCGCCCTGCTGCGCACGGATTACACCGGCCCGGACTATACCTGCAACCTGGAGCTGGCCAATCTCGCCGACGGCGCCCATACCCTGACCATCAAGGTCTTCGACACCCTGGGCAACTCCACGGTCACGGATTACGGTTTCACCGTGGCCCTGTCACCGCCGGCCGCGCCGGTCATCACCCAACCGGCCGCGGGTCTGACCGTGAACCAGCCGGCCCTGAACGTGTCCGGCCAGGCGGTCAAGCTGACCACAGTCCAGCTCTTCCGCAACGACATCGCCGAGGGCAGCCCCCTGACCGTGGACTCCCAGGGTAATTTCAGCACTACCATCACCCTGACGGAAGGCCTGAACAAACTTGAAGCCGCGGCCGTCAACCGGGCCGGGACCGGCCCCAAATCCGCGCCGGTGAACGTGACCCTGAACACGGCCGTGCCCCTGCCGCCCGCCTCCCTCGCTGCCGAGACCCGCGGCGGCGGCACCATCCGGCTGATCTGGCCGGCCTCGGAAAGCTCCGGCGTCACCGGCTACAACCTGTACCGGGCGGCCCAGCCCTTCACCGACAAGGCCGCGGCCGTGAAGGTCAACACCAGCCTGATCACCGCCACCCAGACCGACAACCTGCCGGCTACGGACGGGACCTGGCATTACCGGGTCACCTGCATCAACACGGCCGGAAACGAAAGCGACCTGTCCGCGCCCGTGGAGGCCAAATCCGACCGGGTGGGACCCAAGGCAATTGCCATTGTCTATACGTCCACCGGTACTGTGGGACCGGACGGCGCCATGGCCCCCGGCCGGGTGAACGTGGTCCTCACCGTGGACGAGCCGCTGATGACCCTGCCGTTCCTGTCCATGGCCCCCGAGGGCGGCACGCCCATTTCCGTGGAGCTGACCAAGGAAGACGACCTGACCTTCACCGGGTTCTTCGACATCACCGGGAACACGGTCTCGGCCAGGGCCTGGGCCAATTTCTCGGCCCGGGATGCGGCCGGCAACCGCGGCACCGAGATCGTCAGCGGGACCAGCATCCTCATTGACACCGACGGACCGGCCGTATCCCGGCTGGTGGTGACCCCGCTTGCGCCCATCCGGAACGACGCGGCCGCGCCGGTGACCATCCAGGCAATCCTGGGTCTTTCCGAAACCTCCAAGACCGAGGCCGGCATTGTCCTCGGCTATGTCCTGCCCAGCCAGGGCGGCGAACCCGTGACCATCGCCAACCTGACCAAAATCGCTACCGTTGCCGGCGACGCCGAGACCTGGCAGGCGGAATTCGTCCTGCCGGCCGGAGCCGGCCAGGCCGGACCCGAGACCCTGGCCTTTGCCTATACCGGTTCGGACAACCTGGACAACGTCAGCCACGAGATTACGGCCGCCAACCAGTTCCAGGTTTACCAGGGCAGCCTGCCGCCCCTGGCAGCCCCCGCGGGCCTGTCCGCCGAGGCCATGCCCGGCGGCGAGGTGATCCTGTCCTGGAAGGCCGTTGCAAACGCCGTGGCCTACCAGGTGTACCGCAAGGCGCCGGGAGAACCCGGACTGACCTCCTTCATGCGGGTGGACAGCGGTCTGGAATACAACGACCAGACCACCGAGGACGGCCTCTACACCTATGCCGTGGCCAGCATCCGCAGCGAGAACAGCCAGGAATCCGAAAGCGGCCTGAGCAACCCGGTGACCGTCACCACCGACTCGATCGCCCCGGCGCCGCCCACCGGCCTGGTCCTGGATCTCATTCCCCAGGGCGTGCGGGCCAACTGGACCGCCTCCGCGTCCGCCGAGCCCGTGACCTACGCCTTCTACCGGGCCGCCGCGGAGACAACCGCGCCGGAAGACGCCACCCAGATCCAGGAAGGCTTCACCCAGACCTCCTGGATCGATTTCCATCCGTCGAACGCCCAGCACTGGTATTTCATCACCGCCGTGGACGGGGTGGGCAACGAGTCCGCGCCCTGCGCGCCCCAGTACCTGGACTTCGCCCTGCTGCCCGTGGCCAACGTGGTGGTGACCCAGCAGGATTACACCCTGCCGGTGATCACCTGGACCCATCCCTCGGCTGCCGCCATCGACGGCTACAACATCTATCTCGGCCCCGTGTCCCAGGGGGTCAAGCTCAACCAGAGCCTTTTGACCAGCCCGGTCTACACGGATATCGGTTATAGCGCCGACACCCGCGTCTATACCCTGACGGCCGTGAACGACGGAGAGGAGAGCCTGGCCCGCAGCGTGACCCTGCCCAAGATCAAGGCGGTTCTGCCGGATGGTACGGCCATCAAACGCGGGCTGATGAACCGCCTGGAATACCAGGTGACCAACAGCGCGGATCAGGCTGTCGAGGCTGTGACCCTTAAGGTGCGTCTGAACAACCGCGACCATCTGTCCGAGACCGTCAGCCTGGCTGCCGGCGAGACCCGCAGCCTGCCCGTGGTGGTGGCCGGTTACAGCGAGCTGCCGGATCTGGCGGCCATGACCGCCACCCTGACGATCAGCCCGGCCACGGGCGAGACCGTGCGCATCATCCGCACCAGCGAGATCGAGGTGGAAGACGGCTCCCTGGTGCTCCAGATCGTCAACGAGGAGTTCACCCGGGGCGGTATCGGCAAGGTGGGCTTCACCCTGCAGAACACCGGCGAAGAGGAGATCGAGGTGACCCTGGCCAAAAGTTCCGGGACCAAGCCTTCCGACCAGGTGACCTTCAAGCTCCTGGATACTGACGGCAACGTCATCGCCTCCCAGGGCTTCAAACAAACCGTGGGCGACATGATCGTCACCCTGGCCAATGGCAACACCGTGGCGCGCATCCCGGCCGGCCAGACCTTCACCTCGGCCCTGTTCGACCTGACCGTGCCGGCCAATGCGCCGGACCGGGTCACGGTCCAGCTTTCCATCAGCACCATCTACCATCACCAGGGCCGCACGGATCAGGTATCCATGAGCGGCCCGTCCACCACCCATGAGGTCTATCTCATCGACACCTCCTATTACGGCGCGGTGGACAGCATCGCTCCTGCCGTATCTGCCGGCGACCAGGACATCGTCATCACCGGCCGGGCCGTCGACCGCAGCACCCTCCAGCCCCTTGCCAGCGTGCCCCTCAAGCTGGTGATAACGGTCAAGGGCTTCGAGCGCAGCTATGAAGTCTACACCGCGGCGGACGGAACCTTCTCCCATGCCTTCACGCCCCTTGCCGGCGAGGCCGGGGTCTATACCGTCCGGGTGGTGCATCCGGATCTCACGGACAAGCCCGTGCACGGCGAGTTCACCATCGGCAGGACCAGCGTCAGCCCCACCACCATCAACCTGGACCTGTCGCGCAACTACCAGAAGACCATCCACATCACCGTCAAGACCAGCGAGGGCAACGCCCTTGAAAACGCCCGGCTGATCTGCGCCAACGCGGACCAGCCCGGCGGGGTCCTGGCTCCGGGCGTGAGCGTTTCCATGGGTCCGGCCAAGAACATCCCCTCGGCCGGGTCCGGAACCTTGAGCTTCACCATCTCCGCGGACAACAGCGCGGCCGAGACCGCCACCATCATCCTGAAGGCCGTCAGCGGCAGCGAGCCCATTGTCCACGCCACGGTGCGGATCAACGCCCGGTTCCTGGAAGCCAAGCCTGTGCTGTATTTCTCGCCCAATCACGTGGACACCGGCGTGGCCCTGGACAACACCCAGGTGGAAAGCGTGACCCTGACCAACAAAGGCGTGGGCGACATGAACGACGTGGCCGTGTCCTTGCGCAATGAGGACGGCAGTCCCGCGCCGGCCTGGGTGTACCTGAACTCCGCCGCGGACCAGGGGGTCCTTGCCGTGGGTGAAAGCCAAAAAATCGACGTGGCCTTCTCGCCCAAGGCGGGCGTGACCCCCGAAGGCAATTATCTTTTCCTCCTGCGGGTGACTTCCAGCAACCACGCCACCCGGGATATCTATCTGGCTGTTGCCGTGACCCAGTCCGGCCAGGGCGGGGTCTTGTTCAAACTGTCCGACATCTACACCGGCACCCTGGACCAGAACAACCAGCTCATTCCCGGCCTGGCCGGCGCCAAGATCCGGCTGCGCAACGAACTGGTGACTACTGACGAAGTCACCCTGACCAGCGACAACCAGGGCGAGGCCCTGTTCGAAAACATCCCCACCGGCCGCTACCAGTACCGCGTCACAGCCGCCAACCACAGCGAGGCCACCGGCCGGGTGTGGATCAAACCGGGGGTTACGACCAACCAGGAAGTGTTTCTGGACTATAACCTGGTCACCGTGGAATGGGAGGTGAACGAGATCACCTTGGAGGATCGATACGAGATCACCCTGAACACCACCTTTGTCACGGATGTTCCCGCGCCTGTGGTGGTGGCCAAGCCCGCATCCATCGCCCTGCCCAAGATGAAGGCCGGCGATGTCCATACCGGCGAATTGACCTTGACCAACCATGGCCTGGTCCGGGCCGACAACCTGGAGTTCAGCTTGCCTTCCGATGATCAGTATTTCGATTACGAATTGTTGGGCGGCATTCCCGAGAGTCTCGCCGCCAAGCAGATTCTGACCCTGCCGTTCCGCGTCACCTGCCTGATGTCCATCGACGCGGATGGCGGCACCGGCGGCGCCAATCCCTGCCGGACTTACAAACGCTGTGGCAGGATCGCCTTTACCTATATCTGTGCCAACGGTAATGAATCCGGATCTAAAACTGGTTTTTGCATCACTTCTGTCGGCGAATGTCCGACGGGAGATAATCCGCCATTCGGTGGTGGCTGGTTCGGAGACCAGACAGCCAATTTGAAAGATGGCGAAAACGGTAATGCCGCGGAAAGTCAAAAGCCGTCTGCATCACCTCAGAAAGTGAAAGGTACAAAAAACGTTTGCTATCCGGAATCCAAGAGGAAAAAATGCTGGTGCGACCCCTGCCAGACGAACGTCACCTGCAAGGATGTCCTGGAGCCGGGCGGATCTCACACGAACACCTTGCTGCGCAGTTATCAAAGAGAAGATCATGACATGTCGGTGAAAGTTCCCGGCGGTATGCTTGAACTGAAAAGAACCTATCAGGATCATGATTGGAGTATTGAGCCGTTCTCGATGAATCCGGTAACGGGAGTTTCCGGGATTACCCAATGGGTATACTGTACCGGTGACTTTAAAATTGTCACGGCTTTGATACAAAACGGGGTGGTATTCCGGTTGACGGATGGGGCCTATGCAATCCGAACAGAGTATAATCCGAATGGTACTATCCAATCGCGTGAGCTGGAATTTATCGGTACTCCAATATATAGGGATGAAGACGGTAACCAGATCACGCAATATGACAATGGCTATGAATACGTTGATTCCAACGGAAACATTGTTCGTTATGACGGTACCGGGAGGGTTGGAACAATCAGCAACCGGAATGGCGTCTTTGCACAAGCCATCTATGATCCCGATGATGGACGCTTGATCGGGGTCGCCGACAAGTATGGTCATCAAGTGGTTTGGTATGAGTACAATCCGAACGATCAGCTGTCCGCTGTACATGATGGCGTGAATCGTCGTGTGGAGTATTCCTATAATGCCGACGGACTGCTTGAAACCGTGACGGATGTTCTCGGCCACGTGACACGATTCGATTATACACTGATAGGTGAGGAATCATCGGAGTTAGAGCCGGAAACCTATCACCTTGCTTTCACTCACAAAGTCTTGCCCGGGAGCGGCGTTGAGGGTGGTAGCATGCCATGCAGTTACGTCACTCCCGATGATGGCCACAGTGGTCATGTCGCCAGCATGATTTACATGCCTACAAAAAGACAAGTGTATGCTATTAGCAAGGTCACTGATCAGGAGGGCCGCGTCAAACAGATCCAATATGACGAATACGGCGATGTCATCGCCATGCAGGATGCCAGCGGCGCCAAAACATTCAGCTACGATTATGACGATAAGAAGAAGGAGTATTACGCCTCCATCACCTCCGCGTCCGGACAGGTGAAAGAAGTCTGGTACGATTCTCTGGGCCGGACCAGGCGGGTGGATATCAACGGCAAGACCGTCAGAAAGATCACGGTGGACGGCCGCACCATTCATCTCACGGATGAAAACGGCTATGTCACCGTATACAAGTACGACGAATGGGCGCGGCTGACCGCCACCGTCAACCCCGATGGCACGGTTGTCGGCAGCGAATACAACAAAACCATCAACCGCCTCATCGAGCAGACCGATGAAGCCGGCGTGGTGACGGAATACGAATACAACAGCGAAAAACTGCTGGAACGGAAAATCGAGGCCGCGGGAACCGCAAGGGAACGCATCACCGAATACACCTATGATGCGGACGCCAACCTGCTGACCGTAAAACAGGCGGGCAATGCGGAGACGCCGGAAGCCCTCACCGTCATGACCTACGACAGCGCCGGCAACCTTGCCACCATCACCGACGCCGAGGGCAACCTCACCCGGTTCACCAGCTACGACAACATGGGCAACGTGCTCACCAAGATCGACCCGCGCGGCCAGGAATGGACCTACACCTATGACGCCGCCGGTCACCTGCTCACCGCCACCGATCCGGATGACAATGTTACCCGGTTCTTCTACGACAGGGTCGGCAACAAGATCCGCGAGGTGGATGCCGAGGGCCGGGAAAAGCTGTTCGTCTATGATGCCGAAGACAACCTCATCGAAACCACCGACGCTGCCGGCAAGAAGACCCTGTTTGCCTACAACTCGGACAACAAGCTCATCCGCCAGACCGATCCCACCGGTCGGGTGATGCAGTACCAGTACGACAACCAGGGCCGCCTGATGCGCACCATTGACGGCAACGGCAACCAGATCGCCATGCAGTATGAATACGGCGGCTCCGGCTGCTCCTCCTGTTCCGGCGGGGGCGGCAGCCAGGTTGCAAAAACCATCTTCCCGACCTTCGAGCAGGCCTATGCCTATGACCGGCGCGGAAGAAAGACGCTGGAAAGCGATATCACGGATTCTGAAACCATAACCACCCGGTTCGCCTACGATCCGGTGGGCAGCCTCACCCGAAAAACCGACAAGGCCGGCAAGATCACGTATTATTCCTATGACGATCTGAGACGGCTCACGGCCGTGACCGATCCGCTGGACGGCGTCACCGAGTACACCTACGACAGCCGCGACAACCTGGTGTCTCTCAAGGACGCCAAGGGCCAGACCACCCTGTTCGAGTACGACAGGAACAACCGGCTCGTCAAAGAGATCCGGCCCATGAACCAGGCCACGACCTATGCTTACGACGAGGCCGGCAACCTGGTCCGCAAGTTCGACGCCAAGGGCCAGAAGACCGAATATGTCTATAACGACCTCGGTCAATTGGTGAATATCCTGTATTTTGAAACCGGCGTTCCCACGCCCCACAAGACCGTGACCTTCACCTACGACAAGGTCGGCAACCTGACCGCTTATGACGACGGGGTCACCTCGGCTGTGTACGAATATGACGCCAATTACCGCAAGGCAATCGAAACCGTGGATTACGGTCCGTTCAGCCTGTCCAACAGCATGACTTATCATGACAACGGCCTGAAAAAGACCTTCACCGGACCGGACGGCATCCAGTACACCTACGGCTACGATGCCGCCAATCAGTTCAGCAACCTGGATATTCCAGGGATGGGTTCCGTGACCGTCAACGAGTACACCTGGAACCGGCCGAAAACCATGACCCTGCCCGGCGGCTCCACCAAGGAGTTCACCTACGATCCGCTGATGCGGATCGACCGGATGAAGGTGAAGGACCCGGCATTAAACAGCCTGTTGAATTATGAGTACGAATATGACACAATGGACAACATCACGGACAAGAATACCGAGCACGGGGATTACACCTACGGGTACGACGATCTGTACCGGCTCACGGAAAGCGATAACCCCATCGGCGTCAGCGACGAAACGTTCACCTACGATGCCGTGGGCAACCGTCTGACCGCGGCCGACACCATCGGCCCCTGGGCCTACAACCCGAACAACGAGCTCGGCGGCTACGACGACGTAACCTATGAATACGACGCCAACGGAAACACGATCAAGAAGACCGACGGCGGAGTCGTCACCAGCTACGTTTACAATACAGAGGACCGCCTGACCCAGGTATGGGACGGCGAAGTCGGTACCGGCTCTTTGACAGCCACATATTATTACGATCCCTTTGGGCGCAGATTGTGGAAGGATGTGGGCGGAACACGGACGTACTTCCATTACGCCGATGAAGGCCTGATCGGGGAGTATGACGGTTCAGGAGCCGAGATTAAGGCGTACGGGTACAAACCCGGCTCCACGTGGACCACTGATCCACTGTTCATGAAGGTCGGATCGGAATACTACTTCTACCAAAACGACCATCTTGGGACTCCTCAGAAAATGACTACCGTCAGTGGGGCCGTGGTCTGGTCGGCGGAATACTCATCATTCGGCAAGGCGGAGATCGTTCCCGCATCCACGGTTGTCAACAATCTGCGGTTCCCGGGCCAATATTATGACTCAGAGACCGGGTTTCATTATAACCTTAATCGTTACTATGATTCAGGTTTAGGGAAGTACCTGACTGCAGATCCGATTGGACTATTAGGTGGAATCAATCGATATGCTTATGTTGAGGGAAATCCAATTTTTTATTTAGACGCAATCGGGCTCATGAAAGAAAGCGAAATTAGAGAACTTGTTGTTGCAAACAATCAATCAAATCTCAGCACCGAGTTGATTCTTTGCATAATTTATAAAGAGAGCACCTTCAATCCAAATGCAAAGAGAAGTGATGGTGGCAGTGCAAAAGGCTTTATGGGGGTAACTGATTCTTCGGCAGAATGGGTTGGATACAATTCGAGTGATATGTTGAAACCAGAAGATAATATTAAAGCCGGCACTAAACTTCTTAACAGGTTCGTTAATTGGAAAGCCTATGGAAATGGAAATGTCGCTTATGGGCTTAGCAGATACGGAACAGGCGACAAGGAGACACCCGTATACTCGAAGCAAATATTGGATTGCGAGGAATGTCTAAAAAATAAAGTCGCCCAAAAATGTGATAATCACGATGATTGTTACAAGCCATTACATAGGAAATAAAATGAAAAAACATATATATGGTTTATTGATCATACTTACAATAGTGTCTCCCGCATTAGCGATAGATGATTTTTTGATTGCTTTGCAAGGACGAATATATAGCGATGAAAAGATAATATCTGTAAATAGATGGTCGACAGAGCATGGAAACTTGATATGCATTTATAGTAGACCTATCACATATAAATGGGGAAGCGATGTTGAAAAAGAAAATTTACAGCATTTCGTAATTTACATGCAATCGAAAGGTCGTTTAAGTGTAGTATATAAAGAGGATATTTATGATATTATCCTTGGGATTGTGCAATACAACGACAAATTTTTGCATGTAAGTGTACCCGGTGGGAGCACATATCATATAAAAACATATTCTTTTGACGGGAAAAAGGTTACAATGAAATTTGAGTAGCTTTTCTTTGGAATGATTTGGGATTTGGCGTTTAGCGATTAGAGGTCGGGCCACGGAAGATAGGCGCCAATCAAGGATTTTACCTTAAAACAAAGCCGTTTTTAGGCCCAATAACGAGTTTTTGGGGCCGAAAAAGGCGTTTTAAGAACAGGAACAACTTCCCCAGGAGAAGGCAGAGAAATAAAACCGGCTTCCCATCTATTTTTTAACCGCTTGAAAAATCTTTACATATGAACCCGTTCTGCGATACAAGCCAGTATCGCCTGTACGCTCTTTGACATGCAATCGGATATGCAGGGGGCCAAAACCGCATAGAGCGGCAAAATCCATCGGCAGGTTTGGGTACAAACCCGGCTCCACCTGGACCACTGATCCGTTGTTTATGAAGGTCGGATCGGAATACTCAGGCGGGTCGGGTCGTACCAAGACAACTGGTTGTTAATGAAGGAATTTAACCAAAAACAAGGCCGTTTTTTGGCCCAATATCGATGTTTTTGGGGGTAAAAAAGGGCATATAAGAAATCAGGCAGC
>JBMORA010000031.1:0-122244 GCA_049320885.1 Thermodesulfobacteriota bacterium
TGTTCCAGCAATATGTATTTTGGGGGCCAATATCGCTGTTTTCGACCCCAAAAAAGCAATTATAGAAAACCTCGTCTTCACGTAACTCGGAACAATTTTCAGCTTGCCGGATGGAACGTCCGATTGCTATGGAATTCATTTTTTTCTTTATCAATGCCATAAAAGATCGGCTGCCAACGGCGATTGATTGCGTCCACATCGATTCCCTCTGAAGGTCTGAATTGGATACCGCTGCGTTCACCCATTTGCGATGCGCGATTTGAAAATTCGAAAAATCCGTAAATCCGGCCAATCTCCGAATCTCTTCATAATCAATCAGAACACATTTTTTCCGGGGCGCCTGGATCTCATTATAGCCGCCGTGCATCCATCGTTCCGGATGATCCACGACCCCGGCGCGCACCATATTCATGTCAATGTATACGATACACCGCAATAAATGTTCACCGCCTTCGATGATCGCGGCATGATAGCGATCTTCCCAAAATGCTCCTTTCCGTTTCTTTCTCTGATTATATTCCTGTCCGGTTCTTCCGGCCACCAGCTGCGGGTTGGGGTCGGGCCACGGCATATGCCTGATTATTAATCATTAGTGTTCCAGAAATAGGTGTTTTGGAGGTCAATATTGCTCTTTTCAGCATTAAAAAATGCATTATAGACAGCTTCCCCCTCCCGGACCTGGAATTCTTCAGCTCCTTCTATTATATCTCTGCCCTTTGCCCGAAAGCCGGCGTGCATCCATCGTTCCGGATGATCCACGACCCCGGCGCGCACCATATTCATGTCAATGTATACGATACACCGCAATAAATGTTCACCGCCTTCGATGATCGCGGCATGATAGCGATCTTCCCAAAATGCTCCTTTCCGTTTCTTTCTCTGATTATATTCCTGTCCGGTTCTTCCGGCCACCAGTTGCATGGATCTGGAAAGAACATCGTTGCCGGTGGCGTCGTAGGCGAGCAAATGGATATGATTGGATGTCACCGTATAATCCAGAATTTTCAGTCCGTATCGTTTTCTCGCTTCATAGAGCCATTGAAGCCATCGGAGGCGGTCCTTTGAGAATTTCAACAAGAATTCCCGTTTATGGCATCTATGGGTGATATGCCAGATATGTCCGGGAATGTAATGTCGATAAGCACGCGCCACAAAAACTCCTCAATATCGATCTTTTTGGGGGTAAAAAATGCATTATCGCTATGAAATCAAGGCTCTCATAACCCAATTAAAATTTTAAATCAAGATGTTAACTTGGTGCGACCCCCGGCGACCCGGCGCCCGGCGACCCGGCGCCGGCGACAATTCGCTTGCCAGATAAAAAGGAGGTTTAGGTGATGTTTTATCGACCAGTGTTCTTTTTTTGATCCACCACCGAAACATAATCGCATCCTCCAAATTTTCAGTTCGCTCGTTACCGGAATGCAAAGGCAATCGAATTCACCTGATTTGATGCAATTTTTGGATATTAAAAAAAGCAGAAACATTTCCTTGCATTTGTTTTATCCAGAATTTTTAGACCCGGCGTATTTGCCTCATGAACATTTTGTACATAATTCTGATTTGGATCATCAGGTTTCCAGGAATGAGTTCAGGGTTCGCTGTCATCCGTTTTTTGGCCAGAGCCATCATTTGATCCATGCTGTTTTCAGGAAGTGCATACTGCCTCTTTTCCGGTTTTGGCAGCAGCGTAAACGATTTTGCCGGGCATGTGGTTACGCAAAGACCGCAGCCGATGCAGCGATCGGGGTTGAGTTCTGCAATTCCGTCTGCATTCATTGAAAGGGCGGCTGTCTGGCATCTTCTGACGCAGACTTCGCACCCGGTGCAGTTGGAATTATCCAAAATGACATAGTGATTGCTGCTGACAATCTCCGCGGGTTTGGGGTGAGATTTTATGCCCAGGAGGACACCGCAGCAGTCGCCGCAGCAAAGGCACATGCCCGCCGGGTTTTGAGATGTAGCGGGTTGTGTGACCAGTCCCGCTTTCTGTCCCTTTGTTAAAATGGCAACGGCTTCTTTATAAGTAATTTTCCTCCCCAGGTTATGTTCAATATAGTATTCGGCCATTGTATTAAACATAAAACAGGATTCGAGCAATTTCCCGCACCCTTGGTCGAGTTTGTTTTTTGTTGTTCGGCAAATACAATTCGCAATCGCAATTTGTTTTCTGGTTTTTAAAAATTCTACCGCGTCATCGTATGATGCGACATTATGTTTAACCGCAAGGGATTTTTGTATGGGAATGGTCCGTAAAAAGTAGCCCCCATGTCGAGCCAAGGAAAGCCCCATTGCTTCCGTGAGGTATTGGTCCATTAATGCTGCCAGTTCTTTGTCCATCCGATTTACCTGGTATTCAAATATGCCGTGGACAAAGGGGGTGGCTCCGTATAAAATTTTATGATTTTCTTTTCTGCTGAACAATAATCCCCTTTTCGCCATGTCTGCCAACCTGTCTTTTGCTTCTGCTGGGGGCAGAGAGAGCTTGCCAGCGACAGCTTCAGGTGTTTCCAGGAGATGCGTTAGGCCAAGATAAATACGTGCGTCTTCTTCTGAAAATAGTTTTTGTAAAATCTTGATTTCAATTCCTGATTTTGTTGAAGGGAAGCCTACGGAATAAAGATCGAGTCTTTTTTGGAGCTTTCTGTAAACGCTTGTTGACATCATGCTTCTCCTTTATTGCTTCAAATCCTTCAGAAAGAATTACGCAGGCATCACTTTCCCGAGCAATACGGCCGAAACCCAGCATCATGCCTTCGGCTGGCAATACCCCTGTCAACCGTCATTCCAGCTCGCTGTAAATGCAATCATATGGAAATTCTATAGATCCCTGGCGATCAAGGCCGCGCCGAGGGCTCCGTTAATCTGGGGGTCAACGGTCTCCAGGGATTTCATTCGGAGGTTAATACCTTCCGACAAGGCGTCAAACACACCGGCATTTTTGGCAACCCCGCCGGTCATGATGACATCTTCCGCCACAACAAGGCTTCGTGCCTGGGATGCAACCCGGTTTGCCATGGCCCGGTGAAGGGCGTTCAAAATATCGTTTATCGCCTTGCCTTCATTTACCAGGGAAACGACTTCGGTTTCAGCAAAAATAACACACTGGCTGGAGATGCTGATATTTTCGGTTGAATCTGCGGAGCGCGATCCCATTTCCTCCAAGTCCACTCCCAGCGCATCGGCCATAATTTCGAGGAATCGGCCGGTTCCGGCCGCACACTTGTCGTTATAGGAGTACCGGATCACCTTGCCGGCATGGTCCATTTTGATCACTTTTGAATCCTGCCCGCCGATGTCAATCACCATTTTCGCGGATGGGTGGATCCACCAGGCCCCCTTTGCATGACATACAATTTCGGATTCGAGTTTATCGGCAAACTGGATTTCTTTCTGTCCATAGCCCGTCCCGACGACAGCATGAATGTCTTCCATTGACAGCGCGGCCTTTTGCAATGCCAATTTGAAGACCGTTTGTGCCGACTCGCGCGGGTCAAGCCTGGCATGAATAACTTCGCTTGCAATAATCGTGTCACCTTCCAGAATGACAGCTTTCGCTGTCCGCGAACCGATATCACATCCGGCAGTGATCATATTTCACCTCTTTCTTTCGCTTCTATCGGCTTTTTGCCGCAAGAATTCATTGGCTTATCGGATTCGTTCCCCTGCAATGAGAGCCGCTCCAATAGCACCGGCCAATTGCGGATCCAGCCTTGTAATCCGTTTGATGCGGCGGCCGAGGATCTGGCCCAGAGCCCTGACCACACCGTCATTTTTGGCCCCTCCTCCGGTAATGCAGATATCATCTTCAATCTTCATCGTGTTGGCAAGCATGGATACCCGGTTTGCCATGGCCGCATTGATTCCGGCACAGATATCCTCCGGCCGGCTCCTTGCGTTAATATGTTTGATCACGTCGGCCTGCGCCCACACGGTGCAAACCGAAGCAAACGGAATCGGCGCCG
This sequence comes from Thermodesulfobacteriota bacterium, assembly GCA_049320885.1. Taxonomy (GTDB): domain Bacteria; phylum Desulfobacterota; class Desulfobacteria; order Desulfobacterales; family SURF-7; genus DYJD01. The sequence goes on from JBMORA010000031.1 coordinate 3,966, forward strand.
TTGATTTGGCAGAAAGCTTGCCGAGCTCTTCGGTTTCAATATTCATCACTTTTGCCATTATATCGAGAAAACGCCCGGTACCGGAGGCACATTTGTCGTTGGTCACAAACTTGTCAATATTGCCCTGCCGATCCAGCCGGATCACTTTACAGTCCTGTCCGCCGATATCGATTACGGTTTTGGTGGAAGGAATGATCCAGCGGGCGCCCTTGCCATGGCAGGAAATTTCCGAGACTGTGTCCGTAACAAAGGCGATTCTTTCGCGTCCGTATCCGGTCCCGATGCAGCAGGCGATATCATCCTGTTGGATGCCCGCTTGCGTAAACACTTTCGCCATCACTTCACCGGCCGATTGAACAGGATTTGGACCCGACTTGATCACGGCGGCGGCGATGATTCTTTTTTTTTCCATGACAACCGCCTTGGTGGTCAATGACCCCACATCACATCCTGCAACAAAGCTCATAACAGCCCCCTTATGGTAAAAAATTCTTCCATTCTCATCACGGTCGTGTCCCAGCTTTCCACGCGGCCGTCAAAAGAATCCGCGTAAACCAAATGGGTTGGGAACCCCGCCGCTTCCAGATCCCTGGCAATCAATTTGACATTTGACCAGGTATTGCGGCAACCGGGCGTACCGTTATAGATGCAACAATCCGCTTTATAGATTCTGGCAAGTGAAAGGGTATCTTCAAGCCACATGTTGGGAGCGTCATAAGGTCCCCGGATGGTGCGGGTCATTGGCATACGGGCGTTGATATCCGCAAGGGAATCAATCATGGTATCGAGATTTTTTGTATTTATCTGGTAGGTTGTACCTGGTATGCCGGTCGTGTAAGGGGCATCCTCTGCAAATGTTCGTGTCAGGATACTGCCCATATGCGCAATGCCGTTTTTAGCAAACCAGTCCCACATGCCGACATTCAGCGAGTAATTATCGATATATATCAGAAAGGCCCGGATTTTTTCTTCCCCGGAGTTCAACCCGGACCGCCCTTCCGCTGCATTCTGCCGTACGATTTCGAGCATTTCCCGCAGCATCTTGGTGTATTTTTTTCTACCGGAATAGATATAGCGCGAGGCATAAATCAAAATGTGATACAGGCCGGGCACAGGGTTGGGTACAAGGCGCTGCATTTCTTCCAGCTCATCAAGCAGGGCATCCTGTATTTTCTTCTCTTCCAAAAGTTCGCGGAGCCGGTCGATATCAAATTTGCATCCTGAATGTGTCTCGATAAATCGGATGAATTCCCGGTAGTCTTTATGATGATATTCCTGGACCTCTTCGGTGGTGAGTTCGGCAGGGTAGTCAAGTCCGTAATAAGGAACATCAAGATACTGGGCGGCAAAACTGTAGGCATTGGCGTTCGTGTCACAGACGCCCCCCATATTGAGCGCCACCATATCAATTTCCGCCCCGGCCCCCGCAAGGTAGGCCCCCATGGCACCGCGTTGGGACGAACAGCCGGTTTCCGAAAAACCCACTTCGGTACAGAAGTCCATAAAATCATAGGAGCCGCGCTTCCACAGCATGGAGGTCAATGCGGTTCCGATTTCAAGGGTCACCGGCACTAGGTTGTCCACTGCATAAAAGATGGCGGGATCAAAGCAAAAGGTTGTCATCACGACCTTTTTGCCGTCTTTTTTGGCGTTGACGATGTTGGTGTAGTATTCTCCAAAAAGATCGATAAACGTGATAGCGGGTTTGCCAAGGGCCAGCAGCGGTGTCAGGAGTCCGCTGTCATAGGGAGCGAACTGGAGAAGCCTGGCCAGCTCCTTGGGAGTCGCATTTTCCGTTTTTTTGGCGATATTGAACGTGGCCGCAAACAACCAATCAAGATTATATTCCAGTAATTCTGGTCTCATTCCGCACCTTTGCTTGTTGTGGCTGTTTCATTCTTCTGATTTTTGGATTTCAGTTGTTCGATAAATGCACTGACTCTCATTTTCAGCCTTCCGGTTTCGGTCAGCGGACCGTATTCTTTTTCGATCCGCAGACACGGGATCCCCATCTGTTCAAGATCCCTTTCCATCAGGCCATTTTCCGTACCGTGCATATCGCAGAACCGGATGTTCTGGAGAATGACACCGTCCACATTTGCCGCCCGGATTCTTTCCGCAACTGTTTTCAGACGGGTCTTATACCAGCCGAACATGCGGGGGCAGGCTGAGCCGGCGAGATAACGCCGGGTAAGCGCCACGATGGGTTCTTCATCTTCGTTAACCAGCTCGTTTTCACTACGGATGCCGAAACAGACGTTTTCACCAACAACAACCGCACCCGCATCTTCGATCAGGGAAACCAGCTCAACAGAATCACAGATGCTCCCCCCCAGAAAAATCCGCTGCTTGCCTTTTTGAACGGAGTTGTCCCGTTTTTTTGCGGTTTGAATCAGGTCTGCCAGGAGTTCTGCAAAATTTTCCGCGGGCATTATGGTTGAAGCAATCAGGGATGAAAATGCCTCTGTTCCGGAAACAGCCACTGGATCATTGGCCCTCAACTGTTCCATGTCCAGGATGAGTTTTCGAACGCGATTTAGCTGCCGGATGGTTTTTGTTAATTTTTCGTCCGATATCGTCACCTGGAATTGCTCTTCAACGGCTGCGATCAATTTCCTTACCTGGTTCACATACCAGATAAACGCATGCCCGTCAGGCTTGTGCGGCACATCGAAGTAGTGCAGCCAGGAAGGCAGTGTCCCATCAATGTCCTTTCCCATCTTCCTCCAGCAATCATCCAGTCTTCGCATGGCATCACAGCCGTTGGAAATCACCACGCCGTCAAGAAAGCTGTATTTCCCGGAACCGGCAAACTGCAGAACCGCCTTGGGAAAGGTGCAGGCAAAGGGACCATAGTAGGCATCTCCGATTTCCATGCTGTCGGCGCCAATGCCCCGCAGCCTTATCGGCAGAATCTCTGCCGCATAAAATACCTCGATCGGCAGGAAAGAGCAGGTGTATCCAACGACCTTTTTGCCCTTTTCCTTCCAGTCACGTACAGGCGCAATGTCGATATTGGTAGCAGCTTCATAAAGCGTCATACCCATGATCTTTCCTCCTCATTCAGGACGAAATTACGCAGCCTTTTTCTGGCCTCCTGAATCTCCTGATCCTGTCCGTCGTCTTCCGGCGTAAAGAAATCGCAGAATTCTTGCACAAGTACCGGGAAAACGGTTCTTGCCAGCGGCCGGAACGAATGGCCTATCTCCGCTGCAAACCAGCCAACGGTTTTTTCAATCTCATACAGGTCCAGAGCCCCCGTGAATTCCCGTAATTTTGAAACCAGCACCTCGGGCCTGCCGTCATAAAGCGTATTGGCCATTCTGCAGAGCGAGTTGAGGATATCGGCCAGGTCATAGGTGGCCCATGACGCAAGCCCTGTTTCCAGCGCCTGGATGGTAACTTCTTCCGGCAAATCCTCAACAAGTTCGATTTTTCGTTTAACCAACCGTGATTTTGAATTCTGGCGCACGGCTATATGACGCAACTGCTGAACGAGAAATTCCGGATTCTCGGCAGCTACATCCATAAACACTTTTGCTATGGTTTCCTTGCCGTCGATCAAAGCGTTTCTGGCCTTAATGAAAAGCGCCGGATCGGCATTTTTCAAAACGGCCCGCGTTTTCCCGGAAAGATCCATTGTGAAGCGGGGAGCGCCGGATTCTCCGACAAGGGCGCTTCCGGTATGAATCTGCCTGACAATTTCGGCAAGGTTGTTCAGCAGATCGCCGGCCTTATCGCCATCCAGCTCCCGGAAAAAGGAAAGCAGGATATCCGCCAGCATGTCTGGAGAAAGCGCATTGAATCGTTTGGTCATTTCGGCCAGAAGCAGGATCGCGAAATTTGCGATCCCCGGAATATAGGAAAGGAAAATAATAAATTTGGCCGGGTATTCAAAAGCCAGTTCGCAGAGTTGGACAATCAAAGCGTCGTAGTCTTCCTTTGAATTATCGAAAAGCTCCCGAAGCTCACCGAAATCCGTATGATCCAGCCAGCTTTGAATCTGGGGAATAATTTTTTCCGTAAAAAAGCGTGGATTATCAGATCGAAGGGAACCGGCTGTCCTGAACAGGGATGTCAGGATTTCAGCGATTTTCCCGGTATCAATATCAGATAAAAAATCCCCGACAATTTTTTTCTTTTTCGCTTCCGGAAGATGTTCAAAAGCATTCGTGGCCGCATGCAGGATACCGATGGCGCCATTCATCAAGTCCGGAGCCGCTTTGCCGGCCCTTTCCAGGAATTCCGGGCTTTCAAAAAGGCGGGAAAGCGCATCTTCCGATTCGGTGCCAACCGGTTTTGCCAGGCGCTTTCCGATCATCACCCGATACAGCCTGGCAAACGCCTTTTTTCCCGCATGTTCTTTTGACCAGTGCGCCAGAACATTTGAAATCAGAGAATCAAGCGTATTGCGACATGCCCTGGTCTGCAGGGTGTCGGCTATAAATCTTCCCATGGAGTAGCCGCTGTTCTTTTTTTCATCATCCCCGGCAATCACGTAGATACTGTCTTCAAAAGCGGGTGTCATAACCATTTACCTCAACAATTCGTTTCCTGGGTTTTTTCCCAGGGTTTTGATTAGCATCATTACCCATCATGCGAGATGACTGGTCTGTCTTCTTCCCAAAGATAGAAGGGTCAGGGTCGGTGGCCCGTTTTGTCCTTGAGCATTTTTAAAGCAAAGGTTTTTTCATTACGGGCATAATCCTGAATTGTTCTTACGGCCTCTTCAGGTTTTCCCTCGCTGGCATATTTTGCCATCCGCTGAAAAAAAACTTTGTTCTTCTCCAAATCCGCTTTCCGATAGGATAGTGATGCGTATTGTATCCGTCGGTTGTAAGGCCAGAGCTCCAGCAGCGTCTGTTTCAGCATCGGGTTTCTGGCCGCTTTCATCGATACGGCTGCAAATTCAAAGATGCCGTCATAATATTTCTCAACATTTTCTTCCCTGGCCGCGCATTCAATTTTTTCAAGTGCCGTCCCTAACGCCTGAAAATCCTTTTCCGTTGCGCGTTCAGTTGCCCTGCGGGCAACCATGCCATACAGGGCTTCAAAAATATCATAAAACCAATCGACGTTTTCCGGGGTTATCTCGGTAACCCGTGCTCCTTTGCGTGGGATTATCTCAACCAATTTGTTTTTTCCAAGAAGCTGCAGTGCTTCCCGTATTGGACTGCGGCTTACACCAAGCTCTTCCGCAAGCTTGGTCTCAAGAATTCGTTCCCCGGGTTTCAGCTCATTCCGGATGATTTTCTCGCTGATTTCCGCCACTACTATATCACTGAGATTATTCGGTACCGTAAACGTCATGGCCTGATATCCTTTGCGGGATTTTTTTGTATACTGTATACAATATACAAAAAATGTCCTATCTGTCAAACAAAAGAATATTTGGATAATTGGGACTAATTGGGACAGGAGAATTATTGTATTTTTCCAATTATGGGGAACCCTGTGGGGCGAGCGTTTCAAAAGCCTGATCGTGGAAAACGGCGAGACCCTGATCAACTGCCTGGCCTATATCGATCTCAATCCCATCCGCGCCGGTCTCGCGGCCCGACCGGAAGAATACCGCTGGAGTTCCATGGGCTATCATTTCCAGACCGGCAACCGGGATGATTTCCTGTCTTAGGAGTTCGGGCTGACGGAATTCTGTTGAATGCTCCGGAATTAAATACATAAATAGTAAAACATGAGAACCCAGAACAGCCGTTGACAAACCCCTGTCCGGTTGGTATCAACCCGGACATGACCAGTTGTTGCACCAGCCGGTTGCGGGCGCGCCAACCGGCTTTCAATCCACGTGATAGCGGAACCGAATGAAACCGATCCAACCCCGATCTCAACCCGAATCCTGCCGCTGGGGCGACCTGAGCGGAGAAGTGCATCGCCTTGAAACCCGGGACGGGCAGGAACTCGCCGTCAGCCGGATTTTTTCCAAGGGGGAAGGCCACCGTCCATTTCCCGTCATCCTGGTCCACGGGACCTATTGCACCAGAACGTTCTGGATCTCGCCCAAGGGGGTGGGCATGGGGGCGTATCTTGCCGGCCAGGGTTTCGACGTATGGGTGCCGGACATGCGCGGCCACGGCCTGTCCCCGAAAACCGCGGCCTATTCCCGCATCAACGCCGAGGATCAGATCCGCTTCGATTTACCGGCGATCCAGGAGCATGTGTTCCGGATCACCGGAAAGCCGGCGTTCTGGATCGGGCATTCCTTCGGCGGCCTGTATACAGTGGCCGCCCTCGGCATGCAATGGCTCCGGCATGACCTGGTCAAGGCCGTGGTGACCTTCGGCAGCCAGATCAGCCACGGCGACCGGTATCTCAAAATTCCGCCCGTGGTTTGGATTGTCAGCCTTCTGATGAAGATGCTCGGCCACCTGCCGGCCCCGCGGCTGGGGCTGGGCCCGGAGATCGAACCCGCCGGCGTCATCCTGGAAACCATCCGCTGGAAAAAATGGCGCGGCGAGTGGACCGCTTCCGACGGCAGATCCTACTGGGACGGATTGGGCGGTATCAAGACGCCGGTAATGACCGTTGCCGCGGCCGACGACAAGAATGATCCGGCCGAAGGCTGTCTGCAATTCCATGAACGCTACGGCAGCCGGGACAAGGCCTTTGTGGTTCTCGGTATAAAGGAAGGCTTCCGGAAGGACTACGACCACGTGGGCATGGTGGTCAGCAAGGAAGCGCAGGTCGAGGTGTGGCCGAAAGTGGCGTCCTGGCTGATGGAACGGGAAAAAACTTCGTGATCCGGCGCTGGATATCCATCGATTAAACACCCGGAGGCGACCCGGCTTCCCGTTTCCCCAGGGCTTCCAGGATGGTGAGGCCGATTTTCTCGATCGTATAGGGCTTTTTCACGTATTTCGACACCCCCAGACGCTGGGCTTCCCGGATGCGGTCGGTTTCCGAAAATCCGCTGGCGATGATCGCTTTCTGGGCCGGGCGGAATTCGATTATTTTTCTATAGGTATCCAGTCCGTCGATCCCGGGTTCCATGATCATATCCAGCAGCAGCAGATCCACCTCGTTGTCCTTCAGATATTCGACCGCCTCTTCTCCGCTGGCCACCGTATGCACGGCATATCCCAGTTCGTTCAGGATGGCGGAAGCGATTTCCCGTTGTTCCCGTACGTCGTCCACCACCAGAACGGTTTCGCCGCCTCCCCGGTACACTTCCAGCGGATATTCCTCGGTCCTTTCGAGTTTTTTGCGGGTGATGGGGAAATAGAGAGTGAATTTGCTGCCCCGCCCCACCCGGCTTTCGGATTCGATGTACCCCCTGTGATCCTTGACAGTGCCCCACACCACCGACATTCCGAGTCCGGTGCCGCTTTTCCCCATCTTTTTTTTCGTGTAGAACGGCTCGAAAATGCGTCCCAGATCCTCCGGGGAAATCCCGACGCCCGTATCCGCAACCGTCAAGACGGCGTAGTCTCCCTCGTTGACTTCCTCGTAGCCTTTCAGCGGCTGGTCCACATAGCGGTTTTCCGTGGAGACGCGGATGTCTCCGCCGTCGGGCATGGCCTCGGCGGCATTGGATATCAGGTTCATCAACGCCTTGGACAGGTGGACCGGAGAACCCGAAATATTCAGCAGATCCGGTTCTAAAAACGTCCGTACCCGGACATGCTCATGGAAGGAAAGCAGTCGGTGATATTCGGGGCTTTGCAGATACTCCTCGATGATCCGGTTGAGGTTCACGATTTCAGCGATGGCAACCCCTCTCCTGGCCAGGGTGAGCAGGTCCTGGACGATGGTGGCCGCTTTTTTTCCCGACTGCGCGATGATTTCAATGGGATTCCGCAGCGGGCTGTCCTTGGGCATTTTGAGCAGCATCAGCTCGGGGTAACTGACGAGTCCGGACAGAATGTTGTTCAGGTCATGGGCCACGCCGCCGGCGAGGGTGCCGATGGCCTCCATTTTTTCAGCCTGGTGCAGTCTGGTTTCCAGGTCTTTTTTGGTCTTGTCGGCCTGCATCCGTTTCGCCGCACCCATGGAGAGCGCCACGATATCCGCAATGGAGTTGGCGAAATTCTGCTCATCGATGTGCCATTCACGCCGCATTTCGGTATTCTCGAACCTCACAAAACCGGCCAGTCGGCCGCCTTCCAGGATGGCGGCATCCAGAACGGACCGGATGCCGAGAGCCGGCAGATAGTGACGGGCGAATTCGACCATGCGCTCATCCGCACAGGCATCCGCAGCCGCGATGGTCCGGCTGGTTTCCAGCGCCCTGAAATAGACGGGATAATCCGAGAGCGGGAGTTCCCCGGACCGGGAATGGCGGTTGGCGCTCAGCACATACAGCCCCATGCAAACGCTGTCGGTCTGTTTCCGGTTGAAAAGCCAGACGCTGCTGCGCTCGGTTGCAAGGGTCCGCCCGGCAGTCTCCATGATGACGGTCAGGGATGCCTCCAGTTCTCCGGCATAGATGGTCTCGTGACTCGCCAGATACAGCAGGGCGTTGTTCTGCTTCCGGAGACGTTCCTCGCTTTCGGCTTGCAGTTTTTCAAAGCGTTTGCGCTCCACGATTTCCTTTTCGAGTTCCGCCGTCCGCTCCTTGACCAGCTCCTCCAGGTTATCCCGGTGCCGGGAAAGCTGAATTTCCGCCTGTTGTCGCTCCCGGACCTCTCCCTGCAGGCGTTCGTTGACGGTTTCCAGCGCTTCCCGGGAGGTTTCCAGATGGCCGATATAGGTTTGAACCGTATCGGCCATCCGGTTGAAGGCCCCCGCCAGTTGGCCCATCTCGTCGCGGGTCCTGATTTGCAGCCGATGACTGCGATCGCCCTCCTGGAACCGCCGGATACCGAAAATCATATCCGTGATCTTGCTCGTCAAGGCTGCGGCCATGAAGATGGCGATGAAGATCACCGCCAGCACCATGATGGCCGTATAAAAAATCAGCGACTTGAAAGTGTCCCGGAGCGTCGAGCGCATCAGGGCTTGATTTTCCTGTTTTTCCCGGTCCAGGTCCTCGTCGAAACGGGCTTGAACCCCCCGGATGGTCGCCGCGGTCTCCATGGCGGGGCGGTGGAATTCATCCACGTTGGCGCCGATGGTGACATACCCGAAGCCCCTTGCCTGCCGCCCGTATATGCCGGTGTAATAAGGGATGGTGGCCGCCGTGGTCAGTTTCCACAAACCGCTCCAGAAAATCAGGAAGGAACCCGAACCGCCGTGCTGGGTCAGGTTGTGCCATCCCACGCATTGGGGGGCGAAATTCAAATACCGCCCGTCCAGGCCCAGAAATCCGCGGGCCGTCAGTTCGGCAGCGGGCTTTTTGGCAAGGGATGGCTCCTTGAACTCCGGCGCCCGCTGCTCAAAGACAGCCATGGAGCCGTTGCATTGTTTGTAGAGTTCATACAACTCCTCATCCAGCCAGGGAACAGCCCGCTCACCGGTTTCCGGATCGAACCCCACAATGAAATAATCCCGGGGATGGGAGACATTCCGGCCCCGGTAATCCCACATGAAGGCGTAATTGCCGCTTCCGGCGTCGGACATGGGGGCATAGCGTTCTTCCGTCGGCACCACATGATCCGTGAACTCCATGATATGGGTATGGTCCAGGGCCAGGGTCACATACCCCTGGATCCGGCCGTCTTTGGTCACCGGCGCGCACCAGCGCACCAGCCCCTGAAACCGTTTCCCCAAAGGGTTTTCCTTGCCGGCGTATCCGGATTTCTCCGGTTCGAAGGGAATGCCCAGCTTTTCGACAGCCTCCCGGCTGTAGGTTCCGATGACGCGGCTGCCGACGTAAGGCCCGATGACCTCGGAGACATGGATCTCGCCGGGTTTGAGGTTTTTCAGTTCCTGGAAATACGTCTCCGCCTGGCAGTAGGTGTTCCTGCGATCGGAAACATTCCGTAACCGGTTGTCCAGGATTCCCGATGGGGAGACCTTGACGATTTCCTGGCCGTCCGGATTAATGAAGGTCATTTCCAGATAAACGGGACGGTTTTCGACGATCCCGTTCTCTTCGGGCGGGCGGTAATGGAAATCCCGCCGGTTGTCGTCGTTCTGAGCGATTACGCCAGGGAGGGCCTCCGTCGGCTTTTTTTCCCCGGGAACCCAGGTCCTGCCTTCCGCATCCAGGAGCCAGGGTGCATGCAATATCACCGGCCTGAAACGGGTGGCCAGAAAACTCCGGTATTGTTCCCGGTCCGGTGAAAGCCGGGAAGCCGCTTCAATGTCCCGGTCACGATCATACAAAAAGGCGGCGACCGCCTTGGCCGTATCCGTCGTAAGGCGCTCGATGGCCTCACGGGATTTCTCATCCAGGGCCCGGATGGAATTTTTCGTCGACAATTCCGTCACCCCGTCCACCACCCGGCGGGTGCGGGAGATCATCTCCAGGTTGTTTTCTTCCACTGTTCCGGCGAGATCGAAAATTTCGCTCCAGGCGAACCAGGCCAGGGCAATGAGCGGCAATACCTTGATGAAAACGAAGATGACCAGCAATTTGGTGCGGATGCCTGGTGAACGGTTCATGGTCCCATCATATAATGTAACGGTTCGCCATGCAATCCGATTGTGATGAGGGCGGCGCAATCGTCCATGGCCGGGACTCGGCAATACCCATTCCCGTTCAGGGAATGTCCGGATCATTGACTGGTGACGGTGAATTTTGTTAATGAAAGGTCATTCCACAAAGGGAGGGGATATGAGCCTCAACAATGCCATCTGGAGAGATGAAAACGGTGTCTGTCACGTCCAAGGAAAGGACAAGGCGGAGGTCTTCGGCCTGATGGGGTATGCCCATGGAAAAGACCGGGGGATGCAGATGATCCTGATGCGGATCCTGGGACAGGGGCGTGCAGCCGAACTGCTGGACTCGAGCGATGAACTGCTTCGCATCGACACCTTCTTCCGAAGAATGAACTGGACTGGCGCTGTTGCCAGGGAACTGGAAAAGCTGACCGCGGATGCGGCGACTGTTCTGGAATCCTATTGCCGCGGGGTCAACCGGGCCTTTTCGGAGAAAACACCATGGGAATGCCGGTTGTTCGGCTTCAAACCGGAGCCCTGGCGTGGCGAGGATTCGATTCTGATCTCCCGGATGATCGGGTATCTCACCCTGGCCCAATCCCAGGGCGAAATGGAAAGGCTGCTTATTGAGATGATCCAGGCCGGTGTGGACCGGGGACGGCTGGATGAACTGTTCCCGGGGATCCTCGGCGGCCTCGATATCGATCTGGTGAAAAAAATCAAGCTCCAGGAACGCCTCGTCTCCCCCGAATCCCTCTGGAATATCGCGGCGCCGGTGATGATGGCGTCCAACAACTGGGTGGTTTCCGGCCGGAAGACCGCTTCCGGAAAACCGGTCATCGCCAACGATCCCCACCTGGAGATCAACCGGCTGCCGAATGTCTGGTATGAAATGGCCCTGCAGACAAACGGTTCCTATGCCATGGGCGGGACAATGCCCGGAACACCGGCCCTGCTGGTGGGTCGCAATCCGGATCTGGCCTGGACAGCGACCTATACCTTCATGGACGGAACCGACTCCTGGATTGAGAAATGCAGGGACGGCAAATATTTCCGCGAACCGGACCAATGGCTGGACTTCAGCCGGCGCAAGGAAATCATCAACCGCAAGAAAAAACCGCCGGTCACCGTGATTTTCTATGAAAACAACCATGGCGTCCTGGAAGGCGATCCGAACCAGGAGGGCTATTATCTCGCCACGGCATGGGCCCCCTCATTTTCAGGCGCACTCACCTTCAACAGCATCATTGACATCCTGGACGCAACCACCGTGAGCCGGGGGATGGACCTGCTCGGACGCATCGAGACCTCCTGGAATTTCGTCCTGGCGGACAAGCAGGGGAATATCGGCTACCAGATGTCCGGATTGATGCCGAAACGGAGGAAGGGGGTCAGCGGTTTCGTTCCCCTGCCCGGCTGGGAAGAACAAAACGACTGGCAGGGATTTGAATCCCCTGATGATCTGCCGCGGTCCTACAACCCGGATTGCGGCTACCTGGTCACCGCCAACCAGAACCTGAACGAATTCGGCCGGGTGGAGCCGATAACCGTCGGCATGGGCCCTTACCGCTCCGATCGCATCGCGACCCTGCTTGCCCGGGAAAACCGGATCACCTGCGAGTTCATGTACAAGCTGCATTATGATGTCCATTCCACCCAGGCGGAAACCTTCATGGCCGTTCTCTCCCCTCTGCTGCCGGACTCGGAACAGGCGGCCATACTGAAAAACTGGAATGGTGACTACACCGCCGACTCCCGGGGCGCGTTTCTGTTCGACGGGTTTTACAGACAGCTGTACCGCGAAGTGTTCGGCCGCCACGGTTTCGGCCCGGAAGCCGTGGATCAAATCGAAAAACACACCGGTATCTTCAACGATTTTTATATCCATTTCGACCGGATCCTCCTGCAGGAAGAATCAGCCTGGTTCGGGGGCCGCACCCGCGCGGAGATCTACCGGGAGGCGGCTGAAAAAGCCCTGGCCTCACCGCCTGAAAAATGGGGAACCGGACGAAGAGTCCTGATGAAGAATATCGTCTTTGACGGCAAGCTTCCAGCATTTCTCGGATTTGACCGGGGACCCATCACCATCATCGGCAGCCTTGCCACACCCCATCAAGGCCAGATTTTTGAAAGCGCCGGCCGGCTGACCACCTTCGCCCCATCCTTCCGGATGGTCACCGATATGGCCACGGACGAAATCCACACCAATCTGGCCGGCGGTCCATCGGACCGGCGGTTTTCCAAATGGTACTGCTCGGATCTGGAAAACTGGAAAAACGGCAAATACAAAACCATCGACCTCCGGCCGGAGCGGACAAGGCTGGAGTTTGTTTAAGGTGACGACGCCATGAAACTTCACCACCTGCGAAACGCCACGTTTGTGATTGAAACCGGGGCCACTTGTATTCTGATCGACCCCATGCTCTCCGGTCCGGGCAAGCTGCCGCCGTTTTCGGTGATCCGCCATAAGGCCAGAAGGAACCCCCTGGTTCCCCTGCCGTCCAATGCGGCGGAGATCCTGGACCGGGTCACCCATTGCCTGATCACCCACAGTCAGGCCTTCGGCATCAAGGCCTTTCAGCATACCGACCATCTGGATCGCGCCGGGGAATCGTTTTTGCGCCGCAACAATATCCCGGTGGCGTGCCCGCGGCAGGACGGCGCGTATCTGAAAAGGCAGGGCCTCCGGGTGGAATGGGAATTGGATTTCTGGCGGCCGGAGCCGTTTCCGGGCGGAGAGATCCTCGCCGTTCCGGCCCGGCATGGTCATGGCTGGATTCACAGGCTCATGGCCAACGGCGCCGGCTTTTATCTCCGGTTTCCGGAAGAGCCTTCGATCTACATCAGCGGGGATACCGTATATACGCCCGAAGTGGAACAGGCCCTGAAGGAACTGAAACCCGATATTTCCGTGATGGCCGCAGGCAGCGCCCGCCTGGATGCGGGCGGGCCGATCCTGATGCCGCTGGACGAACTCCTGGCCTTTGCCCGGAACGCTCCCGGAAAGGTCATCGCCAACCATCTGGAGGCCCTCAACCATTGCCCCATAACCCGCGGACAACTGAGGCAGGCTCTCGAAAACAGCGGATCGGCCTCCAAAACGATCATTCCGGCAGACGGGGAGACCATACCCGTCGATATCGGTTGACGGTCCGGCAGGCATGGCTCTCACACCCGCCCGGCTCCGGCGAAGCTGAAATCCACCGATGGGAGGGAGGCGGAGGCTCCGTCATTTGAAATCGATTTTCACCTTCTTGAAGCTGTCGTGCCAGGAACAGTTGTTGCAGTAGGTTTCCGTATGGTCTTCGATGGCGGGAGGCGTGTCGCCGCCGATTTCCGGATCGAAACAGACCTCCCCGGCTTCGCAATGAAATACATATACGGTGTGCTCATCATCGGGGTCCTTGACGTAAAAGGTCTGGGAACCGCATGTCGGGCATTTCATTTTTTCCATGTGTATCCTCTCCGGCGTTTTTTTTGGGGTTCATGGTAAAAAAAACCGGGCGTTCTGTCAACCGCCATCGTTCCGCCATCGTTCCGCCAGGTTCCTTGGAAGCCATGGCGGGGAGACGGACGGCATCAAAAGACCCGGCGGCGGAATCGTCCCGTATCGGACCGGTAGACGGCGGCGATGAAGGCCGCCACTTTTTCCAGATCCTTCCGCCCCGGACGGATCTCCACGCCGGAACTGACATCCACCGCATCGGGTTCGGCGTCGCTGATGGCCCGGGCCACATTGTCCGCCGTCAGGCCGCCCGCCAGAATAACGGGACGGTCTTTTCCAAGCGGCCGGGCCGCTTTCCAGTCCCAGGCCATGGCGTTGCCGCCCGGCAGTTTCCCGCCGGCGCATTCCACCAGATAAGCCGTCGCCCGGTACTCCGGTGCCGATTCCATGGCCGGGGAAGCGCCGATGAACAGCACCTTGACCACCCGAAGCTTTTTTTCAACCAGGCGCTCCACCAGCCCGGGAGGCTCCTGGCCATGGAGCTGGACTCCCGTCAGCCCGCACCGGGAAACCGTTTCCATGATGACATCATAATCGGCGTTCACGAAAACGCCGATGCTTGCGACATCCGGCGGCAAGCCCCCCGCTATCTCCCGGGCTTTCTCCAGCGTCACATGCCGCGGACTTTTGGGAAAGAACACCAGGCCGATGGCGTCGGCCCCGAGTTCGGCGCATGCCAGGGCCTGGTCCGCATCCGTCAAACCGCAGATTTTCACCTGGGGAACGGTTCGATCCGGATGGCCGGTCATGATCCCCCCCCGAGCAGCCGGCGCAGGTGCTCCTCCGGATCGGCCGACCGCACCAGACTCTCGCCGATGAGAAAATGCCGGATGCCGCATTTCAGGTTCCCCTCGATATCCTGCCGGTCCGTGATGCCGCTGGCCGCCACCGGTATCTGACCGGATGTCATCCGTGAAACCATGCGCATGGCATTGCCGATATCCGTCTCGAAGGAACTCAGATTGCGGTTGTTGATGCCGATCAATCGCGCCCCGGCGGCCACGGCCGTCTCCAGGTCGGCCTCCGAATGCACTTCCACCAGGCAATCCAGATCCAGCTCCCGGCAAAGGCCCAGATAGTCGCCCAGCTGGCCGGGAGTGAGGATCCGGACGATCAGCAACACCGCATCGGCGCCCACGGCCGCGGATTCAACCAGCTGATAGGCGGAGACGGTGAAATCCTTTCGCAGCACCGGCAGGGATACGGCCCCACGGGCTTGCCGCAAATCGTCGACGCTGCCCTTGAAAAAAGCGGTCTCGGTCAGCACGGACAGCGCCGAGGCCCCGCCGGTTTCATATTGCCGGGCCAGAACGGCCGGATCCAGGTCCGGCCGGATCGCCCCTTTGGAAGGCGACGCCCGTTTGATCTCCGCGATGATATGGATTCCCGGTTTTTCCATGGCAGCGGCAAAGGGCCGTTTCACCCGGCCGGCAGCCGCATCCCGCAGCCGCGCTTCCGGAATCCGCTTTGCGGCCGCTGCGACTTCCTGTTTCTTGTGCTCGACGATGACGGATAAAAAATCCTTGCCCATCTTCCACTCCTCCCATGAATCCGGCTATCCGTTCCGGCGGGTGTATTCCGCAAGGGCCGCCAGTTTTTCCGCTGCGGCTCCGGAGTCAAGGGCTTCCGCCGCCGCCTTGATTCCATCCGCCAGGTTTTCGGCCCTGCCGGCGGCCATCAGGGCCCCGGCGGCGTTCAGCGCCACCACATCCCTGCGGGGGCCCTTTTTTCCGGCCAGGATATCGCGGGTGATGACGGCATTCTCGGAAGGAGTCCCGCCCGCCAGTTCGGCAGGCTCGGCCTGTTTTTCAAAAAATAGCTCCGGAGCGATGTCATATGTCCGGATCAGGCCGTCCCTCAGTTCGGATATGCGCGTGGGAGCGCAGACCGACATTTCATCCAGGCCGTCGTGTCCATGGACCACCAGGGCTCTCTTGGCCCCCAGCAGCCGCAGGGCGTTGGCGAACATTTCCGTCAGTTCCGGGGCAAACACGCCGAGCAGCTGGCAATTGGCCGCCGCCGGGTTGGTGAGCGGCCCGAGCATGTTGAAAATGGACCGCAGCCCGATTTCCTTCCGGGCCTTGGCGGCGTATTTCATGGCGCCGTGATACAACGGGGCGAACAGAAAGCCGATGCCGATCTCGGCAATGGCCTCCTCGGTGATTTCCGGCGCCGTGTCGATTTTGACACCCAGGGCCTCCAGGAGATCGGCACTGCCGCAACGGCTGGAAATGGACCGGTTGCCATGTTTGGCCACGGTCACCCCGCAACCGGCCACCACGAACGCCGTGGTGGTGGAAATGTTGAAGGTGTTGGCCCCGTCGCCGCCGGTGCCGCAGGTGTCGATCACCGTGCCGGCCGAGGTTTGAATCCGCTGGGCTTTCTTGCGCATGGCCTGGGCCGCGCCGGCCAATTCCTCGAAGGTTTCCCCCTTGGTGGCCAGCGCCCCCATGAAGGCGCCGATCTGGGCGTCCGTGATCTCACCCGAAAAAATATCGGTGACCATTTGCGACATCTCCACATCCGTCAGGTTTTTTCTTTTCATGATCTTGCCCAAATTGTCCTTGAAAGCCATGGCTGCTCCTTCCATCTGTTTCGTCATTAGAATTGCTCCAAATTCCTTACCGGGCCCGGGCCTGGAAATCCTCCGCGATTTGCAGGAAATTGCGCAGCAGGCGTTTCCCCACCGGGGTCATGATGGATTCCGGATGGAACTGAATCCCTTCGGTGGGGTGGGTCACATGCCGGAGTCCCATGATTTCGCCGTCATCGGACTGCGCGGTGACTTGCAGGCAGTCCGGCAGGCCCTCCCGCTGCACCGCCAGGGAGTGATACCGCATGGCCTGAAACGGTTTGGAAATTCCCTGGTACACCCCCTTGCCGTCGGAGGTGATCAGGGAGGTTTTGCCGTGCATCAAACTGCGGGCCGGAATTACTTTCCCACCGAAGGCCTCCGCGATGCTCTGGTGACCGAGACATACGCCCAGAATGGGCACCCGGCCGGAAAAGCGGCCGATGGCCGCAAGGGAGATTCCGGCCCCCGTAGGTCTTCCGGGACCAGGCGAAATCACGATCCCCTTCGGCCCCCAGGATTCCAGTTCCGAAAGGCCGACGGCGTCGTTGCGTACGACCCGCATGTCCGCCCCCAGCATTCCCAGGTGCTGGACCAGGTTATAGGTAAAGGAATCGTAATTATCGATCATGACGATCATGGCAGGGCCTCCTTCCGCATTCCGCTGTTGTGTAAGAGTTCAAGGGCCCGCTGAATGGCTTTGGCCTTGTTGACGGTCTCCAGACGCTCCCTTTCCGGGTCCGAATCCGCCACGATGCCCGCCCCGGCCCTCACCGTCAGCCGGCCGTCTTCAATGCAGGCCGTACGGATGGTGATGGCCAGGTCCATGTTGCCGCTGAAGGAAATATACCCCACGGCGCCGCCATAGGGCCCCCGCGGCTCCTTCTCCAGTTCCGCGATGATTTCCATGGCCCGGATTTTCGGCGCGCCGGAAAGGGTTCCGGCGGGAAAGGTGGCGCGCAGCAAATCCCAGGCGTCTTTTCCGGCCTGCATATCACAGCAGATGTTGGACACCAGATGCATCACATGGGAATAGCGTTCGACGATCATCAGATCCGTCACCTGCACGGTACCGGTTTCCGCCACCCGCCCGAGATCGTTGCGTCCCAGATCCACCAGCATCAGGTGTTCGGCACGTTCCTTTTCGTCCTTCAGAAGTTCATCCGCGAAATTCCTATCCTCCTGTTCGTTCAACCCCCGGGGCCTGGTGCCGGCGATGGGGCGGAGAGTGGCGACACCGTTTTCCAGCCGCACCATGGTCTCGGGGGATGAACCCACCAGGGCGATTTCGTCCAGCTGCATGAAATACAGATAGGGGGACGGGTTGATATAGCGCTGGGCCCGATAGAGACGGAGAAGATCCGGCGGCGGTTCGCACACGAAAGACTGCGCGATGACGGCCTGGATGATATCCCCCTCGCGGATATACGCCTTGGTCTTGCGGACATGGGAGCGATATTCCTCATCTTCAATGGTTTGAGAAAGGGCGTATCCCTGGCCGGTATCCGGCAAACCCTCCATCTGGATGGGCCGTTCCATCCTGTTCAGCATGGCCGCAAGACGCGAGGAAGCCGAATCGTAGGCGGCCCCGGGGTCACCCGCATCCTTCTCCCCCTCACCCAGAAAGGTGACGGCCACGCACAGCAAGGTGTTCCGGATATTATCGAAAATGAGCAATTCGTCCGGAATGATGAAATGGGCCAGGGGTTTCTCATCCGGCCAGCCATTTGGAATGCGCTCGAAAAAGGAAACCATCTCATAGGTCAGATATCCCACCATCCCGCCCCAGAATCTGGGCAATCCGTCGATATCGGCCGCCCGGTACCGGCTCATCAACTCGCGCAGGATTCCGAGCGGATCGCCGCCATGGGGAATTCCCGTCACAAGGCCTTTTTTCCGCACTTCCACCCGGTCCCGGTACACCCGGATATGACTGCTGGCGGATGTTCCCAAAAAACTGTAGCGCCCCCAGCGCTCGCCGCCTTCCACACTTTCCAAAAGGAAAACGGGACCTTTGTGATAAAACTTCTTTAACAGTGAAACCGGTGTTTCCATATCCGCCAGGATTTCAACGCACACCGGAACGACGGTATGCGTCATCGCCAGTCGTTGGAATCCGCTTTTGTCGGGAAATTGTTTCAACAGCATGTTTCCGCCTTTCCGTAAAATGTTTCCGGGCCAAAAAAAGGGGCCGTGGATTCGTCCACGACCCCTTTGAATACAAAAGGCCGTGGGCTCTGGAGCCGCCCACGGCCTCTGTTTTCTATCGAACCATCCTTACATCCGTATTGGCAAGGTTCCGCCGGCAGGCCCCGAGTATCCGCCCCGCCACCACCAGCGAAAATATTCGTTGATTGAATGGATGTTGTGATGTTGCATCAATTTCTTTTCCCTTGGATATCGTCCTGATTTTTCCGACTACTAGATCGCTTCTTTTTTGTCAAGAAATTTGTTGCCGTTCCGTCTCTAGTCCGGAGGCAACGCGGATTCGATGACGCTCCGCACTTTATCCATCAGGATTTCCAGGTTCTCCGCATCATACCCGTGGATATCGATGGGGGGATGAATCGTCATCAACACCCGTCCCGGGAAGAGATCCACCGTGTTTTTGGGAAGAATCTCCCCGGTTCCCACGATGGTGATGGGCAGAATGGGCAGTCCGAGGTCCGCGGCGAATCGAAAGGCGCCCTTTTTGAACGGCCCCATCCGGCTGGTTTCGCTCCGGGTTCCCTCGGGGAAAAACAGCACGGAAGTCCCATTGACGATCCGGGTCTTTGCCTGATTGATGGAATCGATGGCCGACTGGGTGTTGGAGCGGTCGATGTAAATATGTTCCAGTTTTTCGCAGGCGATCCCGAGAAACGGGATCTTGCGCAGGGCCGATTTCATGACCCATTTGAAATCGACGCCCAGCCATCCGTACAGGACGAATATATCGAAATGGCTCTGATGATTGGAAACCACGACATAGGAACGACGCTTGTCGATATGTTCCCGGCCGACCACCCGGACGAACATGGGCGTCATATAACTGTTGATCCTCGCCCAGGTGACGCCGCCCACCAGGCTGCCGAGCCGCGGCATCCCCATCAGGGCAATGAGGAAGGCCAGGCTGCCGAAAAAAGCCGTGGTCAGGGCCAATACCGGGATATATACCAGCCATTTGTACGGCTGATACAGGGCATGCAGGATGAGTTGTCCGTATGGATTGTTTCTCACAGGCATTATCTCGCTTAGGTTCCATCAATTTGCGGTATACCTAACCGAATCGCAAAAACCTGTCAATGTGTAAGTTCAATCCCATGGTGGTGCAATCAGGGGAACCCGCGGATGGAATACGGATTGAATTCCTCGGGCGCTTGAGGTATGAATGGCGTAACAGCATACCCGGACAAACCACCGGGTCGCCCTCCCTGTCCAGGCGGATGGTTTGATGAAAATCCGCGGAACGGCCATCGGCAACAACACGAACAACGAAACAAGGAAAATCATGGAGAGTTCCGCCTGCATCCTCGGCATCGACATCGGCTCCGTCACCATTTCGGCGGCTGTGGTGGCGCCGGACAAAACCGTTCTCGATACCGCCTACCGTTTCCATTACGGAGATATCGCGACTCATCTGGAGGCCGTCCTGACGGGATTTTCCGGCAAGAGAATCTCGGCGGTTTCGGCAACCACTTCCACTCCCGGATATATTCATGCTGATTTCCGGTGCGACAACCGGATCGCCTTGATCGAGGGGGCGAAACACCATCACCCCGGCATCGGTTCGATCCTGGTGGTGGGCGGGGAAAAATTCGGCCTGATTCGGTTCGATGAAAACGGTAATTATTCCAGTTATAAATCCAATACTTCCTGTGCGGCCGGCACCGGCGCCTTTCTGGATCAGCAGGCCGCCCGGCTCAACCTCGGCGGAACCGAGGAATTGAGCCGCATTGCCTATGCAAACAAGGGGCAATTGCCGAAAATCGCCTCCCGTTGCGCCGTTTTCGCAAAAACGGATCTGATCCACGCCCAACAGGAGGGCTACCGCATCGAGGAAATCAGCGATGGTCTTTGTTACGGGCTGGCAAAAAATATCGTGGACACGCTCCTGACCGGTCCCGCGCCCGTCGGCCCGATGCTCTTCTGCGGCGGGGTGTCGAAAAACAGGGCGGTGGCCGGCCATATCCGGCGCCTCACCGGAATGGACCTGATCACCGATGAAAACGCCCCTGTTTACGAAGCCATCGGCACGGCATTGCGGCTGATCCATACGCAAACCGCCGCGTCCATGCTTGAAATTCGTCAAAATGGGGAAAATAACGGCGGCGGTTTGAGCTTCAAGCACCTGTTCACCCCCCCCCAAGCCGCTGCCGAAAAATACACCTATCCACCCCTTGCGCTGCGCCACTCCCGATACCCGGACTTTACCGATCATGAAAGCTATGAATATCTTCCCCGTCTTCGCAACGGCGATTTTCGGGTGGATGTGGATCTGTACAGTCTTCCGGAAAACGCGGGAACCTGTCCGATCCATCTCGGCATCGACATCGGTTCCACCAGCACCAAAGCGGTTCTTCTGGAAACCCGCGGGCAGGTCCTGGCCGGTTTTTATACCCGCACCGCCGGCCGGCCGGTGGAGGCGGTGTGCGCTCTGTTTGAAGCCGTGGACGATCTCGCCCGAAAAAGGAAAATCCGCTTCGAAGTAATCGGCGCCGGCACCACCGGTTCGGGCCGCAAATTCGTCGGACGCCTGATCAACGCCGATACCGTCATCGACGAAATCACCGCCCATGCCAGGGCCGCCTGCGAATTGAACCCGGATGTGGACACCATCATCGAAATCGGCGGTCAGGATGCGAAGTTCACCACCCTTTGCAACGGAACGGTTTCCTTTTCCATCATGAACACGGTCTGCGCCGCCGGAACCGGAAGCTTCATCGAGGAACAGGCCAGGAAACTCGGCTGCTCCATCCATGAGTATTCCGCACGCACGGAAAATGTGCGCGCCCCCATGTCCAGCGACCGCTGTACGGTTTTCATGGAAAGAGACATCAATCACTACCTCAGCGAGGGCTATACGACGGCGGAAGTCCTCGCATCGGTTCTGCATTCCGTAAGGGAGAATTATCTCCAGAAAGTGGCGGTTGAACGGAATATCGGCAAGACCATTCTGTTCCAGGGAGCCACGGCGAAAAACAAGGCCCTGGTGGCGGCCTTCGAACAACGCCTGGAAAAGCCCATCCTGGTTTCCCGGTACTGCCACCTGACCGGCGCATTGGGGACGGCGCTCATGCTGGCCGACATGGGGAACGAACGCAGCACGTTCCGGGGCTTCGATATTTATAAACAGCAAATCCCCATCCGATCCGAAGTCTGCGAACTCTGCACCAATCACTGCAAGCTGACCCTGGCGCATCTGTCCGGGGAAACCGTCGCCTACGGCTTTCTGTGCGGCAGGGATTACGATGTCAAAAAACGGATGGAAAACAACCCTTCCGGATTCGATCTGATCCGGTCCCGTAAATCCGCCTTTCGCGTTACCAGGGAGGACCGGTCGAACGATTCGCTTGCCGGTTCCGGAAACATCACCATCGGCATTCCGGCGGGCTTGTTTCTCGTGGAGGCCCTCCCCTTCTGGCGCCGTTTCTTCCATCAGCTCGGTTTCCGCACCCTTTCAAGCGAACGCTTCGATCAGGCCCTCCAGCAGGGCCGGCAACTCACCGGCGCCGAATTCTGCGCTCCCATCACGGCCATGCATGGTCACGTTCACCACCTGCTTGAAAAGGCGGATCATGTCTTCCTGCCGGCCTATCTGGAGATGCGCCAGAAAACCAAGGGCCTGCGAAGACAATTCTGCTATTATTCCCAATTTATGCCGGCCCTGGCCGATATCGTGGCGGAAAAGGACCGGAACCGGCTGCTGACTCCCGTGCTGCACTACCTGTACACGAGTTTTCATGCCCGGATGCAATTGTTCCAATCCCTGCGGACCATCGCTCCGACCCTTTCTTTTTTCGACATGTCGGCCGCATACGAAAGAGCCCGGGCCTTCGTCCGAAGGTCCGAGGACCGGCTGAAGGAGATCTACCGCAAGGAAACAGAGGCATCCAGTGACATCGGCGTCGTTCTGCTGGGAAGGCCCTATTCCATCCTGTCGCCTTCCATGAACAAGGGGATTCCCTCCCTGTTCGGATCGCTGGGCATCAAGGCCTTTTTTCAGGACATGATTCCCTGCGAAGATCAATCCGTATCCTCCATCGCCCCCCTCCTGAAGGAAATCAGGTGGCATTACGGCGCGAAAATCCTGGAAGCGGCCGAAGTCATCGCCAAGACGGACGGATTGTACCCGGTGCTGGTCACTTCCTTCAAGTGCGCGCCGGATTCATTCGTCAAGGACTACTTTCAGAAAATCATGGCCGGCCATGACAAACCCTATCTGATTCTGGAGCTGGACGAACACGGCTCCACCGTGGGCTACGAAACCCGCATCGAAGCAGCGATCCGCTCCTTTCGGAACCATGATTCGTCCAACCGGAAACCCGCGCGAAAACCCGCTCCGGCGGACTACCGCGGCATCAATCCGGACCCGGCGAGGTCGCTTCTCGGGAAGACCGTCGTTTTGCCCAATTGGGATTCCCTGACCTGCCGCCTGCTGACCGCCAACCTCCAGCGGGAAGGCCTGAATGCCGTCCTGATGGATGAAACCGAGGAGTCCATCCGGAAAAGCCTGCGCCTGAACACCGGCCAGTGCATTCCGCTCAACGCCATCACCCAGGGGTTCGCGGAATGCATCCGGCGGCACGACCTGAACCCGGCGGAAACCGTTTTGTGGATGACCACCTCGAATACCTGTAGCCTCAGCATGTATCCGCATCATATCAAGACGCTGCTGAACGCCATGGGGGGCGGCCTGGAACAAACCCGGGTATTCGCAGGGGAGTTGTCCTTCCGGGAGGTTTCCATCCGGGCGGCCGTCAATGCCTATTTTGCCTATATGTTCGGCGGCATGGTCCGGAAAATGGGATGCAAGGTGCGGCCCTATGAAATGGAAAGAGGCCGCACCGATCAGGTCATCCGTCAGGGCATGGACATATTGACCGCGGCGTTCAGGGGGAACATGAGCAAAATGGAAGCGCTGGAACGAGTGGTGACGGAATTTGAACGGATTGAAATCCGGCGGGTGAAAAAACCCCTGGTGGCTGTGTTCGGCGACCTGTATGTCAGGGATAACGATGTCATGAACCAGGGCCTGATCCGCTTCATCGAGGAAAACGGCGGCGAAGTCATCACGACCCCCTACCTCAGCTATGCGAAAATGGTGGCCGGGCCCTATTTCCGGAAATGGCTCCGGGAAGGCCTCTATGTAAGCCTCCTGTCCTATAAAGCCCTGTTGTCCACCCTCAGCCTGCGGGAAAAAGTCTATTACCGCTATTTCGAGCGCATCCTGAAGGAACCGGCTTTCGATTACGACACCCCGCCGGAATCCATTCTGTCCGCTTACAATATCAAAATCGAAAACACGGGCGAGTCCCTGGACAATATCTTGAAGGTGTTTTACATCCAGAAACACTATCCCGATGTGGCCCTTTTTGTCCAGGCCAGTCCCTCTTTCTGCTGCGCTTCGCTGATCACCGAAGCAATGGCCGGGGCCATTGAGCGCAACACCGGCGTACCGGTGGTTTCCATCACCTACGACGGCACCGGCGGGAGAAAAAACGAGGCCATTATCCCCTATCTCACGTACCGTCGCCGGTCTTCAGCTGGAAAGACGCCAGAAACGGGTCCGTATGGGGACTTGCCAGCACATCTTCTCCGATCTTCATGATCTGATAGAGCCGGCTGCCGACAATGAAAAATCTCGCCTTGCCGTTACCGCCTTTCGGCATCTTGGCGGAGGCGGGAAAGGCGAACTCGATTTCGCGGCCGTAATGGCTCCGGATGGAAACATCCTGTTCGCTTTTGACGATTCCCTTGATGTTGTTCATGGCGCCGTTGACGGCGCCGTCCATCAGCACATTGTAATCCGCCTGGCGCATCAGTTCATCGGGATAGTCGGCATAGCCCACCAGGCAGGCGGAATCCTCCTTGTCCACCATATACATGAAAATATCCACGGGGCCCACCGGGGTATCGAGGGTCTGTTTAGTGGAAACGGCTTTTCCGGGTAAAATGATGGAAAACCCGCCTTCGGGAGGCGAAAACCGGGTGCCTTCCAGCACCGTCGGATCAGGGGGCAATTCCTCCACCAGGCCATCCGCTCTCGGAATCGCGGCAGCATCCGTCCGGTCTTTTCCCGATCCGCGACAGTCGATCCAGGACTCCAGGTCCCTTGTTGTGTGTCTGCCCCGGGCCCTGAAACAGTCCTTGTCCGCCGCGACGATCTCCACCCGGATGTCGGGAGCGGTGATATACATGTTCAGAGCCGCGAGACTGGCGGTGTATTTACCGTATTTTTCATGATACCGGTCCTGAGCTGCCTTGACTTTTTCCAGTTCCTCGTCGATGGCGGCGACAAATGCCCGGTTGCGGTAGTCGACGAAACCGGGGATGGCGAAAACAGCCATGATGCCGGAAAAAGCGGTAACCCAGACCAGACCGACACCAATAAGCATCGCCATGGCGGTTCGATCCGCAGTTGCCGGATATTGTTCCCGGAGGGATTTTTCATCCCGGACGACGTACCGGATGAATTCGACAACCGCCATCAGGGACGGTACGAAAGTCCAGAAAAAAAGCAGGTAGAGGACTCCCTGGACATATTGTTTCAGATAGAATTTATGTCCGCCGATTCCCCCGGTGAAAAAGGTCAGCAACAGCAGGATGGACTTGGCGGGCGGGGATTTCAGGGCCAGGCCGCAATGGGGGCAGGTTTTCGCGGTTTTTTTGGCGATCCGGCCGCAGGCTTCGCAATAGATATCATCCGGTCCTTTCACTGCGGCTTGAACGGTTGCTTGAACCGGAAGGGGTGCCGATTGCGGTTTCACCGCCGCAACCGCCGCTTCTTTTTCCGTAATGGCGGGTTTCGGCTTGCCCGGCTTCGGGGCCGCGCTTTTTTTCGCCGGCAGGTCCTGTTCCTTCTGGATGGCGCAGACGGCCCCGGCCTTTTGAAAGGCTTCCTGAATTTTTTTGCAGGTAGCGAGATCGGCGTTTTTTTTCACCACCACAACCTTGCCGGAAAAGAAGGATTCAAGGGTGGCGGGGTTTTTATACATTCCGGACAGCGCGGTTTTGACGTTTTGGACGGAATGCCCGTCGGTGATTTCCCCCTTGAAGACGATTCGATAGGTTTCCGTTTCCATATCCGCTCCGCTGTTGATCATTCTGCTCATGATTGTGCGCCGCTAAAATTCTTTTTCCGGTTAGCCCTCAACCCGCGGTATCCGCGACCGGCATTTCCGGGAAGCGGGTCTTTCCCGCAACAGCACATAAGTGGCGCCAGCGCCACCGTCATGACGTCTGGCGCTGGTGAACGCCAACACCCATTTCCGCCAATATCCGGTGGTCAGCCATGCATGCACTTTTTCCTTCAGCACCGGCCCCTTGGGGGAAGAAAGACCGCGACCATGAACAACCAGCACCGCGCGTTTACGGGTGGCGATGGCGTATGTCAGGAAGGCATCCAGGGCGGCCCGGGCATCCGCCACCCCGTAGCCATGCAGATCGATATGATCCTGAATGGAAAAATCTCCGTGATGCAGGCGCCTGGCCATGATCGGGTGCACCCGGTATCCGAGGCCCTCCCGGTATTCAGGGGTCAGGGAAACCACAAATCCCTGCCCGGTTTCCACCAACTCGTTCAATTTCCGGAAGGTTTCCGCTTCCGGATGATCGCTGGTTTCCTTCGGTTTCGTATCCGGTGCGGTTTTTTCCCGCCGGTTGCTCCTGGAAAACGGAGTGACATCCGCCATGGCCGCCAGAAACAAACGACTCTCCTGCTCCGGGTCTGGCTCGGAGCAGGCGTCGGCCTTCAGAACCGCCGGCGGCTGGAACGGCCTGATGCGCTCGGAACCGCACCGGTTGCGTGGGGACGGAAAAAGGCCGCTGGTTTTCATCAGATTTCCCAAATCGGCAAAAGAGGTACAGCATGGGGCTTTGTTGTGTGATTTCATTCATCCCCCTTTTTATCGGGATCTGAATATCTCCCGTAACATTTCGCCGGTTCGGTACCGGAAATAGTCCGAGATGATCCGACCGTGATCAAACACCATGGGACCGGGAAGGGCGTGTTCATGGAAAACACCCGCTTCCTTGGCGTCGTCATCCGCTTTGGGCGCGCCTTTGGCCCTGGCGATGAATACCACGCTGACGGTATGGTGCCGGGGATCACGGGCAGGATCCGAATAGGCGTGAAACTGCTCCACCAGGCTTACATCCAAACAGGTTTCCTCCCTGGCTTCCCGGCGGGCGGCCGCCTCCAGCGTTTCACCGTAATCCACAAACCCGCCGGGCAAGGCCCAACCATGGGGAGGATTCTTGCGACGAATCAGCACGATACCCTCATCCACTTCGATGATGATATCCACGGTCAGGTATGGATTCTTCGGCAACATTGTCAACGGACGGCTCTGCTCTTTCTCCCCGACCGGATGGAAACCGGAAAATTCCCGCGTATCCAACCCCGGCCCCGACGAAATTCATGTAGATGACTGGATGGTATCCGTATTCCTTAATAGAACACAATGGAGCCGAAATCAAGTCACCCGGTATGGTTTTTGCGCGCCTGGTCACATAAAGCGGTAGGTAATGAACCCCATTATACTGTATTGATTGTATATTTCCGCAATCTGGTCATAACGGGCCGCGGCGTTGAAATGCCATGCGCGGTGAAATCGTTTCAGATAGTCCAGACTTCCGTTGGCTCCGATCCTGGATATGGTTTCAGCCGAATGTTCTTCCGAAAACTGATAGCTGGGGCCGCCGCTCAGGGATATCCGTTCGTCCGGTCCGAAGGCATAGTCCAATTGAAGATTCAGGGCGTTGTTGAGGAATAGTCGCGGACTGTAATACCCCCCCGGCAGCGGCGAAGCCTCGGTGTCCTCAAATCCCCCGTGATCCTCGGAATAATGGGTGAGGGAAAACAGATCCGAAATCGAGACGGTGAAAACGTCTCTTTCCATCACCGGCAGTTTCGCCTTGGCTCCGATCCCGTAAACGGCGTTGTTTCCGGCAGTATCGGCGCTGATGAAACCGGCATGGGGTGTCGCCTCTATATGAAAACGCTTATCCGTGTACGAGATCTCGCAAAAGGCGGTGTTGGATCGGGCGGCGCCGATTTTGGCCCCGGTGACGGGGTCCGTGCCGCCGCCGATGGAAAGCAGGGAATCGGTCTTGATCTCCCGCCGGATTCCGGCGGACAGCTCCAGATCCGATCGCCGGAACAGATACTGCAACAGGAACTCCCCGGCGCCCTCGGCTTCTTCCATGGCATGATAGGATGCCGAGGCTTCCAGGTTCCGTTCCGGATCCAGCCGGTATTGGAGATCCAGCGTAAAAAACCGGCCGTGAATATCCTCCTTGTCCCGCCAATATTTTTCCAGGCCGATTTTCCCGCCGCAGGTGAGAAACGGTGTCGGGTCCCCGCTGCCGCCCGTGGCCAACTGAAAGCCGCTCAGTTCATAATTCTCCTCATCACTGCCTTGATCGAAAAACCGGACGCCCGCCATGACTCGCGGCTCACGGCCTTTCATCAAATCCCGTTCCAGGGAGGATGCTCCGATGTTTCCGGGTTGATAGGCCAGGGCCTTACGGGAATGATGGATGGCCATGTCGTTGTCGCCTTTCCAGGCGTAGGCATTGGCCAGCCCCTGGTGGGCCGCGGGATTACCGGGCTGCCGCTGCAGGATGACATGGTACTGGGCAATGGCCTTGTCCAGGTTTTCCTTCCGGGAGCCCAGCAGCCGGGCGT
Source organism: Thermodesulfobacteriota bacterium (assembly GCA_049320885.1). Taxonomy (GTDB): domain Bacteria; phylum Desulfobacterota; class Desulfobacteria; order Desulfobacterales; family SURF-7; genus DYJD01. The sequence continues at coordinate 32,430 of JBMORA010000031.1, forward strand.
ATTTCAAGCGGATATCGACCCTGCCCGGATGCTTCCCGACCAGTTTTTCATATTGGCCGGCGGCCTGTTCGTAAGTGGTCTTTTCACCGGCCAGCAGCTCCGCATATGCCAGCCTGGTATCCAGACGATCCCGTCTCTTCAACACGGTTTCGAACTGGATTTTGGCGCTGTCGAAATGACTGCCGGTCCTGGCCAGGGCCTTGGCATATTCCTCCCGCATATCCAGATCTCCCGGGTATCGGTCCACCAGCTTGCGGTACTGGGAAACCGCATCTTTTCGATGGGCGGCTTCTTTTGCATACAGGCGGGCCAGTTGGAGATTGATTTCCCGGTCCCCGGGATATTTCCGGGCGATTTTTTCATATTCGGCGATGGCCTCCTTGCGGTAGCGGCCATCCCAGAGCAGCAGTTTCCGGTATTCGGCGTTGAGGACTTTGTTTTCGGGGTTGGAAGCGCCCAGTTTCCGATATTCTTCCACCGCCTCGCCCATGGTTTTTTTATCCGCCGCCAGCAATTTGGCCAGTTTATGACGATTGACCCGGTCCTCCCGGACCGCCAGGCCCATGCGGTAATATTTGATGGCGTCCTTTTTACGGTAGGCATACCGGGACCACTCGAGGAACCCGGCCTGTTTGAAGGCGATCTCGGCATCCTTTGGAAACCGCTCCAGATAGCGGTCATATTGCTCGATGGCCTTATCGGTCAACCCCTCGGCTTCGTAGGCCTTGCCCAGCAGCCGCATGGCTTCCGGATCGTCCGGCTTGATTTCGACAAGTTTCTCAAAGGCTTCGATGGCGGCCTTGTAATTGTGAATGCGCATATTGGCCTTGCCCCTGGACATGTACCAGGACTCCTTCAGCTCCCCGCCGTAAAGCGGCCCGGCCGAGAGCAGCAGCGACCAGAGAAAAACCAGGCGAAAAGCCGTCAGAGAAAGCGGTCCCTTCATAGCGTTATGATCCTTCTTTCAGGCGGAATCCGACGCGAAACACCAGCGGCGCCATTTTCTGTTGATAAACAAGTTCCATTTCCATGGTCCCGGCCTCCTGGTTTCCCAACATCCATTTTTCGTTCCCTTGAATTGCCGGGGTGAAAACCAGAAATCCCCTGCCGGCCGCGGACCGGTTCCGCAGAAGGGCGGCGACCCGCCGCCGGCCGTTGGCCAGGCGCATGAAAGTAAGGCTTTTATATCGGACCTCGGAGCGTTTCAAGACCATTGAGGAAGAAAAGCAGGAAAAAATGCCCCGGATGAAATAAAACCCCATCAGGAGATTGCTGCGGGTGTGTTCCCCGTGGACGTCTTCCCAGGTGGCCGGGTCCGCGAAGGTGCGCAGCAGGAGTTGATTGCGATCCCCGGGGTCCCGGAATTGGAAACAAAATCCGCACCGGCTGCGGCCGCCTTTTTCCCGGTCGTGATAGACCAATCTTGCGGGAATGCGCAGCGGCTCCGCTGCGAACAGGGTCAACTCCACCGCCCCGGGAATCCGGTCCTCCGGTCCGGTCCGGAAGGACAAACCCGTGAGGCTGATGTCGCTGGTGGCGGCGCTGAGCGAGACACCACCGGACGTGAGGGTGAACGGAATGGAAACCCGCAGTCTGTCGGAAGCGCGCCTTTGGGGACGCTCCCAGGCAACCAGCAGGGCCGCCGAAAGCAGCAGCATATTGTAAACGGCCCATCCCAGGTTGAAAAGATAGGCATCCTTTTCGATTTCGAAATAATAGAATTCCGCCACGCCCTTGATGATGGCCACGGCGTTGATCACGGCCATCAGCAGCGTGACGGCGGAGGAGGAGAAATCAAACCGGCGCCGGTCCGAGACGATGCCCTTGGGGGTCACCTTGAAGCCCAGGCTTCCGGGCAGCAGCAGGGAGAACATGGACAGAAACAGCGGGAAGCAGACCGCCTTCTCGTAAATCACGCCCCAGAACATCCGGGGCCATTTGCGCAAAAGCGCTCCCGAGAGCAGGGGCAGGCAGATCATGTAGGGCAGCATGTAGGCCAGCAGCACCGATACATCCGCCAGAATCGGATGGAGATGAAACAGCAGATAATACAACGGCGTGATCCAGAAGATGACCCGCACCACAGGAAAAAAGAAGTAATACAGGGAGGCGAAATAGCCGAACCGATGCCGAAGGCCCAGGCCTTTCCGGACCAGGGGATTGTCGCGGAAAAAAATCTGCAGGCAGCCCTGCATCCAGCGGCGCCGCTGCACGATATAGGAGGAGTAGTTTTCCGCGGTCAGGCCCACGGCGAGATCCTTGTCCACGAAGACCGATTCGTAGCCCCTGGCGTGGAGATGCTGACTGCTGTGAATATCCTCGGTGATGCTCATCAACTGGAAGCCGCCGATATGCTCAAGCGCCGATCTCCGGAACACGGCCCCGCTGCCCACGAAAAAGGCCCCTTTCCATCCGTCCCGGCCCCCCTGGATTCCGTGGTTGAACATGTCCTGCTCGTTGGGGATCAGGCCTTCGCAATGAAAGGCGCGCTGAAAAATATCCGGATTGTAGAAATGGTGGGGGGTCTGGACAACGCCGACTTCGGAATTCTGGAAAAAAGGCACGGTTTCATCCAGGAAGCTGGCCACCGGAATGTGATCGGTATCGAAGACCACCACCAGTTCCCCCCCGGTCAGGGACAGGGCGTTGTTCAGATTGCCGGCCTTGGCGTGTTGTTTCGGCCCTTTGATATAACGGGCACCGCAACTCCCGGCCAGCGCGGCCACTTCTTGCCGGTGGCTGTCGTCCAGCACGAAAACGTTCTTGTTCCGATACCCCATGGAACAAGCGGCCAGCAGGGTTTTTTCGAGGATGTCGAGGCTTTCGGAATAGATGGGAATGTACACATCCACGGATGGGCAGTAGTTTTCCGGTTGTTGCGGCAGCTCCCGTTTCCGCTTTTTCAGACCGACCTGCAGCAGCAACAGGAAAACCGTGGACAGGCAATAGAATTCGGCGGCCAGCAGGGAAATGCTGATAAAGGGACCGAGGGCTTCCAGAAAATTGAGCGAACACGCAACCCGCCAATTCAGGTATCGCAGACACAGGGCGAAGCCGGTGATCAGGAATCCGGCCTTGAAAAACGCATACCGGTCGAGGCCTTCCCAGCGGGAAAGCAGAAACAGGGCCAAACAGGCCATGGAGAGATGCAAAGGGAAATGGCTCCGAAAACCGCGAAAATCAAACGGTTTCAGGAAGTCGAAAAAATCCGTCAGATCACGCGCCACATGAACCTGCAGCGCCCGATCGAACCACAGCCAGTTGTGGAGATAATACGGAGTATCCTTCCCGGCCCTGGCCTTCCGCCATAACTCGCCGAGCTTGTGCTCACTCAATTGCCGGGCAAGATCCGGATCACCGATGGCGGCCAGGGAACGCACCGTGGCGTACAAAGGGAGCGCCTCGAACCGGGACTTCGATTTGCCGTCGATGGTATAGCGGTCATCGAACCGCCGCCGGTTTTGCCATTCGGATTTCCAGAAAGCCAGCATCCGGCCGATCAACTCGGTTTTGTTCCGGCCATGCCAGTAATCATCCACGGCCACCCGCCAGTAAATGGGAAACGCATCGTAACTGAAATCGGCCTTCCGCCCCTTTCCCGGTTTCATCAGCGTCGGTTTACCGGTCTTGCGGTCCAGATAGACGATTTCCGGCGGCAGGGGCAGTTTTTCCTGCAGGAAAATCCATTCCAGGATTTCATAGGAGGAAACCACCAGTTCCTTCCAGGGATGTTCCTCATCCACCTCGGCAAACAATTCATAGGCGTAGGGCGCCAGATAGGCAACGTGGACGGTGGGAAACGCCTCCTGGAGACTCCAGTTCCCGGCGGTGGGATAGTATTTGTCCTGGAGCCGAATGACCTCGTTTCTCCAGATGTCCTGAATGATCCTACGGGCGTCATCCCGGTATGCAGCCGTGGAGAATTTTTCCGCCGCCAAAAGGAGGGCCAGGGCGATATCCGTATCTGCATCCGTGGCGGAATTGCGGTCCTGTTTCCATTTCCAGGCGAACAAGTGATCCCCCCGGACCATCAGATTCTCCCGTGTCCACTGGTAGACCTGTTTGAAGGTCCGGTGATCGTTGGACCAGACCGCCCGCAGCAGGGCGTAGCCCTGCCCCTCCGAGGTCGTGATGTTGTTCTCGTCGAGACTGATCACCCGACCTTCCCGGATATACGTGTATTTGTAGAAACTCCACAGTTCGTGAAGGCTGTTGACCAGGGCATGGGATTTCCCGGCCGGCGCCGCCGCCAGGGGAAGCGGGGAAGGCAGGAGCCAGAAGGCGGCGGCCAGCAGCGGGATGGTTACAAGTGGATGTGACAATACAATTCTGTTCATGCCGTCCGTGAGTCGTCCTTGAAAAAAAAGAGACTCTATAAATCAGCGCCCCCCTGCTGTCAATCGTTTTACCAGTGGGGCTGGTTCCCGATTCTTTTTCCCATGATTTCCAGAGTGTCCGTTACCACCATGAAGGTCTGGGGATCCATACGACGGATCAGTTGTTTCAGACGGGCCAGTTCCTGAAAGGTAATCACCGTATACAGGATTTTTTCCTCCTGGCCGGAATACCCGCCCTCCCCCGGGATCACCGTGACGCCGCGCTTGATTTCGTTCATGATGCCGTCGGCGATCTTCCGCCATTGCGGGGAAATGATCAGCACCGCCTTGCGCTGGCTCAGCCCGGTCACCACCAGATTGATGATCCGGGAGGATACGAAAATAAAAATCAGGGTATACAGAGCGCTCTCCAGGGAAAAGAGCAACCCGGCGGCGGCCAGCAGCAGAAAATTGAAGGCCAGCACCGTGCTCCCGATCCGGATGGAGAAGCGTTTCATCAGAATGATGGACAGGATATCCGTGCCGCCGGATGAACCGTAGGAGCGCAACGTGATCCCGGCGCCGGCGCCGAACAGAATCCCGGCCAGCAGCGCGCTCAAAAGCGGATCATGGACGTCAAAGGGGACCTGAATCCAGGATACCGCCAGGGTGAACATCAGCATTCCCACCAGGCTGTAGTAGAAAAACCGCCGGCTGACATAAATCCACCCCAGGACGAACAGGGGGATATTCAGGAGGAAATACAGGAGGCCCATATCCCAGGACGGCAGGATGAAATACACCAGCATGGCCAGCCCGGTCACGCCGCTGCTGATGAACTGCCTGGGAATCAGGATGCCGTTCACCGCCAGGGCGCAGAGCAGGCTGCCGGCCAGCATGAGCGCCAGGTTCCAGGCGATAACGCCGGGGGATGAGCTGCCGGCTTTTTCAACCGAAATCGTTTTTTCGTCGGATGTCATGAAAGAGCCCTTTCGTCAGGGGGTTGCGAAGAACAAATCCGCTACCTTCTCAAACGGTTATGGGATTCCGCGCTTGTCCATGCGGCTTCCGGAATAATCTGTTTAGCTTTTTTTGGCGCTTGTTTCAAGGAATCCGCTGCGGTTGGTTCCGCGCGCGGGAAAAAATCCGGGATTCCAGGGGACCTCGGGGAACAAGGTCACGATTATTTTCTTGACTTTTTATGTTTCCAAATTATATTGTGCACGATAATTTTGAACGCCATATAAATGAAGAACCCCAACGGGCCTGACCACAACCAGAAAGGATAGCCCCAAATGAACAAACCGATACTGCTCACCGTCTGCACCATGATGCTGGCCGGCTGCGCGGGCAGTCCCCCTAAACACATCGGCCTGCGGGACGGCCGTCTGGCGCCCTGCCCCGGCAAACCCAATTGCGTCATCAGCGACGCCAACGATGCGGAACATTATATCGACCCCATCCGGTACACCGGCGACCGGAAAGCCGCCATGCAGCGGCTCAAAGCCGTGGCGATCTCCTTTGACCGGAGCCGCATCGTGTCCGCAGACGAGCGCTACCTGCACATGGAATTCAAATCGCTGGTGTTCCGGTTTGTCGACGATGTGGAATTTTATTTTCCCGACGAACCCCTCATCCACGTCCGCTCCGCCTCGCGGATCGGCTATTCCGATCTGGGGGTCAACCGGAAACGGGTGGAGGCCATCCGCGCGAAATTCAATGAAGGCAAGTAACCACAACCGATTCCGGGGAAATTTCAGGGATCGGGCAAGGGGGCTGCGATGAACCGCGACGAACTGCTGCGCCTGGACAACCAGCTGTGTTTTCTCCTGTACGCGACCTTCCGGAAAATCGCCGGGCTCTACCGGCCGCTGCTGGATAAACTGGGAATCACCTATCCCCAATATCTGGTGATGCTGGTGCTGTGGGAGCATGGCCCCCTTTCGGTGGGTGAAATCGGGGCCCGCCTGCACCTGGACTCCGGAACCCTCACGCCCCTGCTGAAACGGCTGGAAAAACAGGCGCTGGTCCACCGGAATCGCTCGGCGGAGGATGAACGCAGGGTCACCATCCGCCTGACGGAAGCGGGCGCGGCCATGAAGGCGTCGGCCTACAGTATCCCGGAAGCCATGATCTGCAACAGCGGCGTGACCGCGTCCCAGTATTGGACCCTTAAAAAAGAACTCGATTCCCTGCTGGCTCAAATCCCGACATCCGGACAATGTAAAAAGGAAACCATGCATCATGAGCATCCGTGACATGATGGGCTGCAGGCTCGCCTGCTCGACACTGTTACTGCTGATCCAACTGCTCTGGAACCTGCTTCCGGGACAGCCGGAAGCCGCGCTGTCGGCCTCACTTGGAGTGGACAACCTGGTTTTTGAGGGGATCGAAACCAATTATGCCGGCGATTACGACAAGGCCCTGAATCTGTTCCAGCAGGTGGAGACGCTGGCGCCGGACCATCCGGCCGGGGCTTTTTACCAGGCGTCGGTGCTGTTTTGGAAAAACAGTCTGGACCCCAACAACCCGCGTTACGACGACGACATCCGGCGCCTGCTGGAGCGGGCTATCGCCGTGTCCCAAAAACGCCTGGACAAACAGGCGGACGATCTGGATGCCCTGCATTACATGGGACTTGCCTATACGTATCTGGGGCGCATGGATGCCCACCGGGGCCGATTGTACGAAGGCGGCGTCCAGGGGGAAACCGGCCGGAAATATCTGGAAACCGCCATGCAACTTTACCGGAACAGCGCCTCCGGGAATGCCGGGAAAAACGAAAACGCCGCCTTGGTGTATGAAGACATCCACTTCCCCTACGGCGCCTATGTCTATTTCGCCGGACGGCTTCCCCGGTTTCTCCGGATGTTCAATTTTTTGTGGTTCATCCCCCGGGGTTCCGCTCCGGAAGGCATCGCGGCCCTGGAAAAAGCCCGGAAAAACAGCCGCCTGCACCATCTTGGCGCCACCCATCTGCTGGTAAGCATCTACGCCCATCTGGAACCCGGCAAAACGAGGGAAGCCCTTGCATTGTCCACGGAATTGACCCGGCGGTTTCCCGACAATCCGGTCCTGGATCTGCAGCAGGCGCGCCTGTTGCTGCTCAACGGGAAATACGAGGAAGCCCGCGCCCATACCCGGTCCATCCTAAACAAGGTGCGGACGGCCCGTCTCAATTACGATGCCTGGGTTCTCAATGCAACCCGTCTGATCATTGCTGAGATCGACATCCACAAAGGGGAACTCCAGGCATCGACGGCCGCGCTCGCCGACATCGAATCCTCGGCCAAACCCGAGATCGCCGCCGTGCTCTCGCCCCAGATCCTGCTGCTGAAGGGCATGATCGAGGACCTGAAGGGCTTGCGTCGGGAGGCGGTCCGCTATTACAAAGCCGTTCTCGATCAGGAAGACCGTTTTCGCAACCGGATGGCGGAGAAGGAGGCGCAACGGAGAATCGAGCAGGCGTTTTCCCCGGGTCTTCCCAGGGGTTGAATCCGGTCCTTCGGTCAAGATCCGGTTTTCTTCCCCCGGGCTTTTTTCACCGCATGATCCAGGACCCTTTCCACAACCCCGGGCAGCCAGCGTTTGATGAGATAAACCAGACGTCCATCCATGCCGGGGATGATCATGAAGCGATCTTGACTCATCCCCCTCATCATTTCCCGAGCCACATCCCGGGCGGACATGAGTTTCGCCGTCTGGGAAATGGCCCGGGTTTCCGGCGGCTTGCCGATATTCTCCAAGGCGTATCCCGGCGTGTCCGTATCCGGCGGGCACAGCACGGATACCCGGATCCCCATGGGCTTGAATTCATTTCGCAGAACTTCCGACAAACCGACCACGGCGAACTTGGAGGCACAATAATCCGCATAACCGAAAAGACCCAGGAACCCGGCGATGGAGGCCACATTGACGATATGGCCGCCGCCCTTTTCCTGCATTTGGGGCGCAAGGACGGCGATGGTGTTCCATGTCCCGTATACATTGATCTTCATGGTTTCGTCGAACTGCTCAAAGGATATGCTTGCGAAATAATCCGGTTTGGCCCTTCCGGCTGAATTGATCAGGATGCCCGGAATCCCGAACTCCGTAACGGCCCTGGTCATCACCTGTTTCACCGCTTCCGGATCCGCCACATCCAGCTGGTAATAACCGCATGGCCGGGCATCGCTTGCCCGGTGCCGCCGAATCTGCCGGGCAGCCTCCTCCAGCGGACCGATACGCCGGGCAAAAATCACCACATGGGCTCCCCCGGCGGCCATCAATTCGGCTGCCGCCAGACCGATCCCGCTGGACCCGCCGGTGATATAAACGACCCTATCCTCGAAGCCTTTTTTCATGCCGGTGGAGGATCGCATGCTTCCAATGCTCCCGATTCCTGACCGGACTGGATTCTCAAAACAACCGTTTTATTCGCGGGAATCCGGGAACGGATCTCCGGAAGGGCCACCGGCCGGTCATCCAGCCGCGCCTCCGCCGCCGTCTCCGAAGCGGCGTCCAGGGCATCCAGGATTTCCGGCAGCAGTTTCGGCGGGACATGAACTCCCTGCCGCAGCACGCGCGGACCGATCTCACTGACAATCAGGTTGAACAGCTTCAGGGTCACCATTCCGGCCCCCCGGCTTTTCCCGGATTGGCCGGCGTGCAGGGATACATTGTCCCGGAATACGGAATAGTTTCCCGAACGCCGGAAAGACGCGCCCACCAGACCGGGCATGGCTGCCGATAAGGCCAGGGTGTCGCCGCCACTGAGCATGGCGGTTGCCAGGTCGTCCACGGCCCTGCCGTTCAGGAAGATGGTCTGAATCCGGTTCTCCGCATAGGCCGGTTCCAGACGCAGATATCCGTTGAGGAAATCCCGGATGGACAGCGTTTCCGCTATCGGAATCTGCACCCCCTTGGATAAAAAAGGGTAAAAAATCGAAAAAAACGCCGGTTGTTCCAGCAGGATGCTCAGGCAGGGAGTTGGGGTTGATTCCATGACGCCTTCGATGGCAACGGGTGCCGGTTCCTTCAAGTCGCACGGGGATCGCCGGGAGCCCCGGAAGGCTCCCGGCACCCGTGCTTCGCTTGGTGTTTCAGTCTTTCCGCCAGTTGAAAACCTGATCCAGATCGTTATCCGTCACCTGGAAGACCACATTGTGCGGCGGCAGGGCTTCGCGCTTGAAATAACCGGGCAGGCGGTCATCCTTGGCGGTGAACCCGGCCCGGCGATTGAAATCCAGCTCCATGGCCAGGATTTTCTTGCCCAGTTCGGTCACGCCATCCGCGGTCAGGTCCTGGCCGGTAAACGCACCGATGACATCCAGCATGTCCTGGAAGGTTTCAGGCTGATCCAGAATGGCGAAGGCGATGAAAAGACAGTACCCGGTGGCGTCGATGGCCGCCGTGGCGATCTGGAGGTTGCGGGAGAGTTCGATCTGGCCGGCGGGTAAAAGCGGATTGACGGTTCCGCCCACTCCCAAAACGTTGGCGGTAACGGCGTAGCCGGCGGTATGATCGGCCCCCATGGGACTGGTGGCATAGGTGACCCCCACGCCCTGGACAGCCCGGGGATCGTAGGCCGGCATGGATTGGCCCTTCACGGTGGGAACCCGCTCTATACCGAATACCTTGCCGGTGACCTCGGCGCCGCTCCCCAGGATGCGTCCCAGGGGCGTCCCCTGCCCCACTTCCCTGACCAGACGGAGTGCGGCCTCGCCATCCCCGAACGCTGCCACACCGGCTTCCATGGCGACTCCGATGGTGGCGCCCATCTCGATGGTGTCGACGCCGAAATCATCATCCAGCCGATCCAGCTGGGCGATGACGTCCGGATCATCGATGCCGCAGTTGGCGCCGTGGGCCCAGACGGTTTCATACTCCGGCTGTTTGGTGAGGAATTTTCCGTTCTTGTCGTGAAAGATTCCGGAGCATTGAATCACGCAACCGCGGTGACAGCCGTGGGTGGGATTGCCGCCCCGGGCCTTTTCCAGTTCCGCATAGGTTTCGCCGCTGATTTTTGATGCCCCGCCGAACCTGCCGGTGGTGAAGTTATGGGTGGGGAACGCGCCGGCCTCGTTGATGATATTGGTCAGAACATTGGTGCCGTAAGCCGGCAGGCCCTGGCCGGTGACCGCATGGCGTTTCAATCCCTGGACAAAGCGTTTGTTGGCTTCCTTGAATTGATCCGGATTCTTCGGTGACCGCATGGGGCACCCGGCATCATCCAGAACGATGACCTTCACCCCTTTCGATCCCATGACAGCCCCGGGTCCGCCGCGACCGGCATGCCGCGTGGGCCGGAATTCCATGTCCGTGAAGGCCACGGAGGCCGACGGCAGTTTCATTTCACCGGCGGGACCGATGGAGATGCAGGCCACCTTATCGCCATCTTCCGCCTTGATGCGGTCGATGAGATCGTAGTTGCCGAGCCCCTTCAAGCCGCCTTCCGGCATCACCGTTACGCCTTCCTTGTTGATCTTGATTTTATAAAGGGCGCCCTCGGCGGGTTTCCCCTCCAGAATGATGGCGGCGTATCCCAGCCGGCCCAGGACCTGGGCCGCCTGGCCGCCGGAATTGGCTTCCTTGATCCCGCCGGTCAGCGGGCTCTTGCAGCCCACGGATATTCGCCCGGACTGGGCGGCGGCGGAACCGCTCAGCAAGCCCGGCGCGATCACCAGTTTGTTCTCGGCGCTCAACGGGTGGCACAGGGGTGGTACTTCCTTGGCAATGACGGCCGACGTCATTCCGCGTCCGCCCAGACCGGCATATTCTCCCAATGGATGGGTGGTTGCCCGGGGACCGCCGGCAGCCCCCATATCGATCCGCAGTATCTTGTCCATCACCAGCCTCCTTTCCCTGTTGTCAGGAATTCCTGTTGCATTGATCCTGTCTGAAACCGGTTATCGAAACGATTCCAAGAAACCATCGTCAATGGTGCTGTTGGGAAAATGAAAACCTCCGGTGCCGTTCGCGTTCAGCCAAGCAAGCATATCCACAACAAGAGGAAGGCGGATCTGCGTGTCCGGTTAGGGAGGAAAGCATTCGAGCCATCGGTCCGATACAAAATTCTTGTTTATGACCGCGAGATGGAATCTGAGCTAAGAATCAGAAAGAACTTATAAAAATTCAAGCCTTTTGTCAATTCATATTGTCCACGCCCGTGTCAGGCTGCTCATCCATAGAAAGTCCTCTGGAATAATAACGCCATCCTCCGACCCAATTCCGCTCATTTCCGTTCCAATTCCAGTGGAAAATAATCGCATTTTTATCAGGATAACCTCAAAACTTCTGCTTGACAACTTCGGCCGATATTATCTATTTGAAACCATTCTATTCATGGTCGATATCGACTGGACATCTTGAATATGGAAGGGATGATGCATGCGTGTTTTCTGGGGTTTTCTTACACTTTTGGTACCTTACCTGATATATCCCGGCCTCGGCAATGCCGCTTTTATTGGTTCCGTGAGTTCTTCCAAAACCACCGTGTGCCTCGAAAACTGTGACAAGATTGGTACACTAACGATTTCGTTTGATCCCGGCACGATCATTCTGGCCGGCGATTGGATTACGCTCGATTTTTCGCTGGGAGTAACCAGTTGCGAAACGGCCAGTTACCTTACCTCGGGTCAGGCATCCGGGAATGTGGTGGTCGAGGCGCCCAATGAACTTTTAATCAGATATACGCAGGGATCTTCCAGGACAAGAGTGGATTTCCAGGCCGGGGTGACAATTGGACCCGGCGGGACCTATTCATTCACCCTCGGGAAACAAGCCGTCAGTATCAATGAACATCAATTCGGCGGAACCACCGTTAATTCATCCATCAATGCCGGCGGAGTCAGCGGCAATAATTTTATGACATTCATGCCTCCGAACCCCGAGCGCGCCGACGTCATAAGTTGCGGGATACCCGCGGCATTTGAATGTAGCGTCAGCGCTTCCACGACGAATGTATGCCTTGAAAGATGCGATAATACCGGCTCCCTCGCGTTTATCATCGGCCCCGGTACGACAATTCAGCCCGGTGACTGGATCGCGATTGATCTGCCGACAGGTATTACAAACTGCCAATCTGTGGATTATGCTGCCACCGGTCAACCGAGCGGAAGCGTCACGATCGTCGGATCGAATGAAATCCGGATCAACGGTTTGCAAGGAGACGGGCGGCTCACGGCGAGCTTCCAATCCAGTGTATCCGTGAATGCCGGCGGTACCTATTCATTCGGAATCGGCGGATATTCCATTCAAATGGATGCGAACCGATTTTCCGGCGGGCCGATTCGCGCCGATATCAGCAGCGGCGGAACAAGCGGCTCGAATTTTTTGTCATTCAGCACCACCACGCCCATGTTCGCAATTGCACGAAAATGCTCGGGTGCGCCCGAAGTGAAAACAGGCGATGTAAGCTCCTCCGGACCGACATTCGCGAATCTGAGCGGAATCATAAATCCGAAAGGGTATGCCACAACCTATTATTTCAAGTACTGGTCTGACAACTCAAACGAAACCACCGCTGCACGGACGCTGGATGCCTCCTTTACGACCAATTCCGTATCGGAAGGCATCTATAATCTGCTACCGGGTACACTTTATTATTACCAATTATGCGCAGATAACCATGAGGGAAATGCCGCCGGCCTCGTAAAAAATTTCCAGACGGTTTTCATTCCCTTGTTCAAGCCGATCAATCCGACCCCGGAGATGCATGCGGAAACCCTTCCCGTAACGACCGGCCTTCAATGGGAAAACGGCGGCGGTGCTACTAGCTATGATATTTATTTTGGAACATCTCCCGCTTTAACGACAAGCCATTTCGTCGGCAATACAACTTCCACCACCTATTCTCCGACCCACCTGGATTATGGACAGACATATTATTGGCGGGTTGATGCACGTGATTCAGAATATGTGGTAATAGGAGACACTTGGTCTTTCTCAACGGAACAAGCATTGTTTTTCGGGCATGTCGCCTGTGATCAGTTATGGCAAACGTCGATTTGCATTGTTAACCCCAATGAAACGCGGACGCTGTGCGGCACACTTTTCGCTTATGATCAGCAGGGGCAACAGGTGGGCGCAAAAGTCATTTCTCTCCCGATCCATGGGCGGAGAGAAATGGAAGTTTCCAAGCAATTTGCCTTCCCGGGGAAAATCCGCTACATGGTGTATAAGTCGGATTTTGCGGCTAGTGGTTATACAACATTCCTTCAACCCGGAAAATATCGCGCCTCGATCCCTGCCGCCACAAAAATCAACAGCGGGAATATCTACGTCCCGCATGTGACGTCCGATGAAAATTGGTGGACCGGGATCTGTCTCCTGAACACGATGACGACCACGAAAGAGGTAACTATTCAATTTAATAACGGCACCGAAAAGCGGATCATACTGGGGGAAAATGCGCAGGCGTCATTTACAATCGAAGATCTGTTTGGAGGAATGCATCAGCCGGACATCCATTCCGCGATTGTTAAAAACGGGAACGGCCTCGTTGCCCTACAACTGTTCGGCAGCAACTGGGACAGGGGCAGCGATATCTTATGCGGAATGGAATTGGGGGATAAAAGCGCATCCAATATGTTTTTCCCCCATGTTGTCAGCGATGCCACCTGGTGGACCGGAGTTGTGGCGTATAATCCCAACGATCTGCCGGTCAGCCTGACGATTTCGCCCTATACAGATGAGGGCGTATCCTATCCAGTCCAGACAATCCAGCTTGCCGCAAAAGAAAAATACATCGGTGCGGTGGATCAGTTGGCACTTCCGGTCGACACGGCCTGGCTTCAAATTTCATCCACATATCCGGTTTCGGGTTTTGAGCTGTTCGGTACTCGTGATTGGAATCGGCTTGCCGGATATACCGTGGTGAACAAATCAGGGAAAAACGGAATTTTTTCTGAAATCAATAAAAAAGGATGGAAACGGATGGCTTTTGTAAATACCCAGCCCAATTCCGCAAACGTGCGCTTGAATGCCTATAACGACAATGGAGATATGATCGCATCCGAAAGCATCGTAATTGAAGCCTACTCAAAGAGGATTTCTCTGCCCGCCGCTTTATTCACGGCAGATATTGCCGGCGCCACCCATATTACCTACACATCAGACCGGGCTGTAGTTGGTTTTCAATTGAACGAATCCGACGACAATTTGCTATTTGACGCCATGACATGTCTTCCATAAAACCACTTCAGCATTATCGCATTTCCATGGGTTATAGCGCTGGAATGAACCCGGTTGTATTTCGAGCTGCCAGGTTGAAGCTTGGCTTCGTCAGACGGGCATTGTCTGATCGTAGTTCTTAAAACATCCGGAATTCAATGCTGGTCTCCCTGGCGTAATTTTCCTATCTGACTATCGCCATTTCCTGCATACCGATGGATTAATGAAAGTTAAGAATCATGCTGTCATTGGGCACAAACTTCCCATATGGCATTCCCGTATCTTTGGCGACGTAATCCGGCACTACAATACCGGAATCAAATTGAGCATAATTGGTAAACGTGCGGCCATCGATCCGTACTTTCATGCCCCTCACGGGGTTTTTCAGCGGGACGACAGCGCTGGACAGCCGGTATTGATCCTTTAATTCGGAATACCCAAGCTCGCCGGCGCGCTGCCCGATGTCCACCTGCAGGTAATGCCTGGCCCCCTTCGCGATATTGTCTTTGAATTCTTCATATATATTCGTTAATACATCCTGTAGTTTCCGATTCATCGCTTTCCTCCCCGAAAAGGTTTTTTCCAGAAAACAGCAGACCGGTTTTTGGCATTCAAGTAAAAATTAGGACCCTCTCCGGCCTTTGCAATGGGGGCATATGATAAGATTAATGATAGTTAAAAACTACCATTAACAGGGAAGCATTGAGAGGATCCACATCCGCCAGGCAGAATAGCCGACCAAATAGCGCCTATAGCGGCGAACGAAACGGTTCCGCATATCCGGTCAATTCAACGTATCCATGACCGGTCAGCGGCTTCTGTTGCCTTTCGGCAATAACACGGACGCTCCCTTCCCAATAGGTGACGCCTGTACTTTGGTGGGTGGTTAATTCTTGATCATCCAAATTGGACCGTATTTGGAGCCGCAGTTCTAAATCAGGAATCTCAATTTGCCATTGACTCGGATAAACGGCTTGGGTTGAAGGACTTTTCCATTTCTTGTCCACCTGGACGTGAACCTGTTTCAATGCTAACGATATTTTCTGCCCCCGGGCGTCAATGAATGTTCCGCCCGAAGCCGGGGAAAACCCGCCGTCCATTTCTCGAACAAAAAACAACATCAGTTCGGTCTGGTCGTCAAACTGGAGGCTGAACCAGTCCCATCCAATGGCGACGGGATCCAAGGGCGCCGAACTGTATTCATGATCCATCCAGGCATTGCCGCTGATGGCATACGAAACGTCATCGATTGTAATGAAACCGTCGGCCTTGAGACGGGTATACGAATAATAACAGGAAGCCCTCTCAGGTGACCGCCCTTTTCGGCTATAGCCATCATTGCCATGGGCCACGAGGGGTTTCAAGGCTTTCAAATGGATATCCAAGGCAAAGTCGTCGGACCGGCATTTGAGTCGGTGTTCATCCGTTTTAATGGTTGCCGACCAATTTTTGAGATACACATGAATCTCCTCTTTCCGGGCATCGACACCAGCCAGTTTCAGCGCCCCCCGGGTCATGAGGTCATCATGGAAAAACCGGTTGCGGCTGATATCTGAAATCGCTGCATGGCCGAAATAAATCTGCGCAAAGCGCCAATTGGAAGAAGCGTTCACGGTTATTTCCATTTCCTGATTGGTGGAAATCTGGGATCTGAAAAACGTCAATTGGAATCCGAACTGGTTGCCCTTCGCATCAAAAACATTCCCGGTATAATACCACCATTCGGTCCGATAACCGCTATGTTCGCCGTGGTCATCCGGAAATTGGAAGCCGCAAGGCCCGTCCACTTTAAAATAATCGCCGTCGTGGCCCGGTTGGGGGATGGCCCGGACAGGAAAAACAGCCCCATAAATGATTGCCAGGGCCATCCATAAGTGATGGATTTTTAGACTAGCCATAAGCCTTCTCATTCAAAAGGGTTGCCGGAGGTATGCGATACACCGAACGGATCGCCGGAATTGCGGCAAAAAAAGCCGCCAGGAAGATCAGGGGCAACGACATCCAGATCATCTTGCCATTAACGCGATATAAGAACGTCCAACCGAAAGATTGGGCATTGATGACATAGATCAATAGAAAGGAAAGGACAACGCCGCATAGAACGCCTAAAATTTCCCCTGCGATAACCATGAAAGCGGACTCGCAAAAAATCATTTGGCGGATTTGCCTTGGCGAGGCGCCGATGGCAATCAAGGTGTTCAATTCGCGGGCCCTTTCCAAAACCAGAATGGTCATGGTCGTTGCAATGCCAAGCGTTGCCACCAGCAAGGCAATCAGCAGCAAAATGAAAGTGACCGCAAACGTCTCATCAAAAATGTCAAGGATTCGGTTCCGCAAATCATTTCCCTGAATGACATTCAAGGTACCGTTTGATTGCAACAGCAGCTGTTTTCTCAAATGAATAATTTTCTGCTGACGGCCCTGGTCATCGTCACTTGGGGAATCCTTTACAAAAAGACGCACGCCGCTCCATGCAGGAGAAGCCGGCGCTCCCTTTGCACCAGCTTGACTTTCCAGTACGCTGAAAGAACAAAAAACAACACCGCCCTGGGTTCGGTAGTCCCGGATAATACCCAAAACAGGCAACTGCATCGGGGTTGCATTGACCACTGACTGAAAAAGGTGCCCTACCCCCAAACCCGTCCGGGCCGCCATCACTTCGGAGATCAATACGCCCTTGCCATCGGCGGCCAGCCGGTAAGCGGTTTGGGGATCTCCCTTGACCCACATGAAATTGCCGTATCGGGCAAACTTCAAAAGGTCCGTGGCTTCCAATTGAAATCGGACCCCGCTTTTTCCAGGCATCTGGTAGTTGAGATAAAATTTCCTCATCGGTATGGCATCAAAATCCGAATCCGCCTGCCTGATCAACGCAATGGCCGCCATATTCAACAAATCCCGATTTTGATTCAGTTCCCCCAGGCGCGGGCTTACAAACAAATCGCCGCTGACGGTCTGATGCACCCACAATCCGACGGTTTGACGAAAACTGTGAATCATAATGACCAAAGCCGTAAAAAGAGCTACGGCCGTAATCAAGGCGCCCACCGATACGGCTGTTTGGGTGCCCTTCCCGTGGGTAATATAGCGCAACGCCAGGTTGCCGGCCGCTCCGAAAAATCGGCCCGCAAGGGGCGCGCTTTTTTTGGATGCATGTTTCAGCAGAAAAGGCGTTATCAGGGCAAAGCCTGCAAACAACAGGAGCGCCGCTGCATAGCCGGGCAAAGGGAAGCCCGCTATTCCGGGTGAAAATGAGAGGGGCAGGATTGACAACAAACACAACAAGCCCCCCCGCAACCATTTTCGCAAATCAGAGCGTTGGTCCATGTGATTGACCGGGGAGGAGAACACTTCCCGCGGCTCGACCCCCATGGCCTGTTTTGCAGGCATATAGGCGGCCGTGACCGATATCGCCATGGTCATACCGAATGAAACCAACAGCTCCCATGGGCTTAACGACAGGCTCGTCACGTTGACCCGCACGAAAAGGGTGGCAATGGTTTTGCTGATGCCCGCCACCATGAAGGAGACGGCCGCGAGACTGCCGGGAATGGCAATTGCCCACCCCACCATCCCCAAAAACGCCCCTTCGGCTAAAAAAAGCCAGAAAATGGTATTGTCCGACGCACCCAATGATCGCAAGATTGCCAATTCCGTACGCCGGGCGGTGGCATTCACCGTAATCAGACTATACACCAGAAACATGCCGACAAACAGGGAGGCAAACCCCAGTACGGATAGATTCAGCTGATAGGCACGGATTAACTGCCGGCCGCTTTGATTGGTATCCGACGGATCGGAAAGAACCGCATGGGGCGCGATCTGTTTGGTGATGCGGTCGATGTCCAGCGGTTGGACGTCTTTTGCAAAGGCGATGTCGATTGAATCCACCCAACCAGAGATATTGGAAAATTCTTGAAAGGTGGCGATATCGACCAGCGCCATCATGCCCCCTTCCACCAGTGATACATCAGCGCTGGAAAGGATCCCGACAATGATGAACTCATTCTTTTTGGCGGCATTGATGAGCGTGAAGGGGGCGTTTACTTCCAATCCATACCGATCCGCCAATTGTCGACTGACAATCAAGGCATGGGGTTTTCGCATCAGGTCGAACCATGCCCGGGATGCGTCACCGCCGCTGATCGCGGTTGACCAGTGGCGCATGGGCCGGTCCAAAATGGGATCAATTCCCACAAGCAAAATGGGTTCCTCCTCTTCACCTTCAGGCGAGACGTATGTCTGAAGAAGCGGGGAAACCGTTTCAATTTCAGGTTCGATAAAGAGAGTCCGCACCAGGTGCTCGGGCACACGCCCGCCGGGATTGATGACAACCTTGTCGGCCTTGCCGGCAATAGCATTCATACCGCGTGTAAAGGCATCCATGGAAGCATGCACCGCCAACCGCACGCTGGTGAAGACCGCCGCCCCCATGGCAATCCCCAAGACAACCGCCATCGTCCGGAAACGATGGCGATACATCTGCCGTAAACTGAACCAGACAAACAGTCGCAATGAGAAGGTTACGGTTCGCATGAGCCTTTATAAATCCGGCCGTCTTTCAGGCAAAACTGGCGGTCTGCGAATGGGTCGGCGATTTCGCTGTGGGTGGCGATAACGAGGGTCCTTTTCATTTCCCGATTCATATCGACCAATAAGCGAATGACCGCTTCGCCGTTCCTGCTGTCCAGATTGCCGGTGGGCTCATCCGCCAGTATAATGGCTGGGTGATTGATCAGTGCGCGCGCGATGGCCGTGCGCTGCATTTCACCGCCGGAGAGTTGGGCCGGAAAATGATCCAGACGTTTTCCCATTTCCAGCCAATTAAGCAATTCTTCGGCACGCGACCGGATTTCCGCCTGCCCGGCGCCAGCCAGCAGCGCCGGCAAACAAACGTTTTCAAGCACCGTAAGGGTGGGCATGAGGTTAAACGCCTGGAAAATCATCCCGACAACATGGCGGCGATAAGCCGTCAACTGCTCCGTCGGCACCGCCGCCAAATCCACACCGGCAACCTGTAAAAGACCGCTGGTGGGTTTATCCAATCCACCCAGCAGCGCCAGCAAGGTGCTTTTACCTGATCCGCTGTTTCCTTTGAGGACGATCATTTCAGCAGGAGCGATACGCAGATCAATGCCGATAAGCCCCACCACTTCGGTTGCCCCGCGCTGATGGATCCTGGTCAGTCCGCTGGCCTCGATAATCCAGTTTTGATTTTGTTTATCCATAGATAGCTGTGCCCGGCCATTCCTGGTAATGTAGTCTTCACGTCATTATACATGTTTTTAGCGAATAGCAACGATCATGATCCGGGTTGAAAAAAACGGGCGCCAATGCTTAACTGGACAAGACCGAGGAAAATGCAATGCAGCCAACCACCCGACATCGAAATATAACCTTGAAGCGGCTTCTGCTGGACAGCTATCAATTCCTGCGGTCCCAATCCTTTGTGGTACGGTGGGCCGGCAAACCGTTCTCTCCCAGTTTTACATATGCAGAAATGGACATTACCTATAAATGCAATTTAAAATGTTTCAATTGCAATCGTTCCTGCACCCAGGCCCCCAGCAATATCGAAATGCCAGTTGGCATGGTCGAAACATTTATCCGCCAGAGCATTGAAAAAAATATTCTCTGGCAGCGGATACGGTTATTGGGGGGGGAACCCACCTTGCACAGCCGAATTTTTGATATTATTCGTATTCTGACTGATTATCAACGGAAGGACAACCCACATGTCAGCCTGGTCATCGGAACCAACTATTTTGGTCCGGAAGTGCATCGTGTGTTGGATCGATTGCCGCCGAACATCGCCGTCAAAAGCACCCTGAAAAAATCCCGCAGAAACCTGTTTAGACCATTTAATGTGGCCCCAAAGGATACGTTTTATAACCGCTTTTCGGATTACTCCTGCGGATGCCGCATCATCGCTGACTGTGGTTTGGGGGTAACACCTTCTGGTTACTACATGTGCGCGGTGGCAGGCGGCATCGACCGGGTGTTCAAGTATCATTTGGGACGACAAAATCTTCCCGACAAATCCGATTCCTTATCGGATCAGATGGCTGCATTTTGCTGTCTTTGCGGTCATTTCGGTTTCATGTGGCCTACGAAAAAAAGTAAAATTTCCAAGACCTGGCTTACGGCTTATGACAATTTGAGGTAAAGGAATACCGCTTCAAATGAAAATACTGCATGTTATCGGGCAGAGACCGGAAATGACCGGCAGTGGCGTTTATCTCCAGGCACTTGCCAAGGAATCAACAAAACAGAACCACCAGAATTATTTGGTGGCCGGCGTGCCGCTGAACAAGATGCCCGAATTGGAAAATATCCCTCCTGATTGCTGCCAATATGTCCATTTTGAATCCGATCATCTGAATTTTCCGGTGACCGGCATGTCGGATGTCATGCCCTATGGGAGTTCACTTTTCAAAGAACTGAAAGGCGAGCGCCTCGACGCCTATAAAACAGCTTTCGGCCAAACGCTGATGGACGCCGTAACCCTTTATCGGCCGGATATCATCCATACCCATCATCTGCTGGTGGTGACCGCCCTGACACGGCAATTGTTTCCCGATTTACCCATTGTAACCACCTGCCACGGGACAGACCTCAGACAATACCATAACTGCGACCATCTAAGAACCTTCGTTAAAGAACATTGCTGCCGGTTGGACAGGATCATCGCCCTGACAACGGATCATAAAAAAGCGATCAACACCGTATATGATATCCCCCTTGACAGGATTGCGACCATTCCCGGAGGATATGATGATCGGATCTTCAACCGGATACCCAAGACCGTCGGCAGCAAGGTCCATATTCTGTATGCGGGCAAATTGAACCGGAGCAAAGGCGTTCCCTGGCTGTTGCGATCTCTTGCCAAAATACAAGACCAGGTCTGGCACCTTCATATGGCTGGAAGCGGCAAGGGGCCTGAGTATGAGGAATGTCTTGCCCTTGCCAGAAATTTGGGCCAAAGAGCAACCATCCATGGGTACGTCAGCCACCATCAATTGTCCGCCTTAATGAAAAAAGCCCATATTCAAGTGCTGCCTTCCTTTTTTGAGGGCCTTCCCCTGGTCCTGTTTGAAGGGCTGGCATCCGGTTGCCGCGTCATCACCAACAACCTGCCCGGATTCGATGAAATCTTTGGCAAGGCAAAACGAAAAACAGTGGATCTGATACAACTGCCGGAACTTGAAACCATTGACCGGCCGTATCAAAAGGATGAGCAATGGTTGATAGACGAGTTGGCGGAAAGAATAATGGAAATGATTTCCACTGTAAGGGAATGCCCCGATTTTGATGACCCCCATGCAGAAAAAATCGCCTCGCAATATACATGGCGGAAAATTTTCAAACGTGTCGAATCTGTATATCTCCAAGCGCTTGGTGACTAGGTTCCTTGACCTGGATTTCAGTTGCACTAAAAACCGCTTCCTTTATTTCGTTGCCCAAAAGAACAAAAAAAACCGTAATTCCGTTTCGCTTGTGAAAAACTGAAGGCCTTCCCTGCATTTGCGCCCCATACCAGAACCCCCATTGAAAAAATTCGGAAAATCTAGGCTCGTAACAATTTTAAAACCATTTCAACAACCAAAGTTCTTGACAAGCGGCCCGTTTCTTAATATTGAACAAATTATCTTTTTGTTCATTTATTCATTTTAACCATGCCGATGATCCGGCGCCGACGAAACGGGTGCCATGCGCAAGAAAGAAAACCTGGAAACGATTTTGGAGGCGGCCCTGGCCGTGTTCGCGAAATTCGGTTATCGCAAGGCGACCCTGGAGGATATCGCCGGCCGGCTGCGGATGACCAAGAGCAATCTCTATATCTACGCGGCAAGCAAGCGGGAGCTGTACCAAAAGACCGTGGCCTGGGCCCTGCTGCGCTGGCAGATGCGCGTCCGCGAGGCGGTGGAACGGGAATCCGGGGCCCGGGAAAAATTCACGGTGATGTGCTTCAAGGCCGTGGAGTATCTTTCGGAAGACGAGGAGTTCCGCCAGGTGCTCCTCCAAGACCCGGATATTTTTCCCATGTTTCCGGTGAACGATCCGTTTCAGGAGATCAACCGGAATTCCGTGCTCATGATCCGCGGCATCCTCCAGCAGGGCATCCGGGAAGGCGTGTTCCGGCCCGTGGATCCGGAAAAAATGTCCGACGTGATTTTCATGATCTACAAGATGTTCATCATCCGAACCTATGTAAAAACCGACGAGCGGCAACTCCAGGAGGCCTTCGCCGACACCTTCGAGCTGCTGGTCAACGGTCTGTTTGTCAGGAGCAATGCATGAAGGCCTTCATCCCAGGCGCCATGCTTCCCATTCCACCCTTCACATCCAGGAGGTCACCATGAACGCCACATTTCAGTATCTGAGTCCGGAATGGCGGGATCAGGCCGAACAAAAACTGAAGGCCGAACTTCCGCCGGAGCGCATGAACCACATCACTTCCTCCATGTCCAACATTTACATTCATTGTCCGGACGGGAAGGACCGTTACCTGTTTTTCCATTACGAAAACGGGAGCCTGAAGCAACTGCTGGCCGGGGAAGGCGAGCCGCCCGCAGCCGAATTCAGGATCACCGGCGACTACGAGACCTTCGCCAAAATCACCCGGGCTGAACTCAGTTCCCAGAAAGCGCTGATGACCATGAGGCTGAAACTGAAAGGCAACATGATCAAGGCCCTGAAACTGGCTTCCGTCGCCGACCGGTTGAACAAAGTTCTTTCCGGCATTCCGACGAATTATTGATATCATTGACCAGGAGGAAATCACCATGGCAGCCCTGCTCGAAAAAACCAGCCCATATTATATCGATTTTCCCAAACGCCTCAAGGACGTCCAGGAGGCAATGGCCGCCCAACAAATCGATGTCTACCTCGGTTCCCGGCTCCGCACCTTGTCCTGGATGACGGACGCCTTTTGCCCCTGGCGCAGCTTCATCGTCATTCCCGGCGAAGGTCTCCCCACGGTTTTCACCTTCGTCATCGACGCCGCCAGAATCGCCGACGATTCCTGGCTGGGGGAATCCCAGGTCTATGGGTTCGCGCCCATGGGCGGTCAGGACCAGATCGAACAAATTTCCGATTTCATCAAGGACCTGCTGAAAAACGGCAAGGGAAGAATCGGCATCGAAAGCGGCATGTCCAATTATCTCCCCGAAGGCTGGTTGACCCATTATGAGTACAACCAGTTCCAGAGCGCGCTCTCGGGCGCCGAGCTGGTCAATGCCCACACGATCATGGACAAGCTGGCCCTCATCAAGGACCAGGGCACCATCAACCGCTTCCGCGAAGCTTCCCGGATCGTGGACGTGGGGCATCAGGCGGTGCTGGCGGCCCTGAAAAACGGCGGTTACAAGGGCATGACCGAAACGGAAATCGCCGGCCTGGCGGCCTATGCCATGCGCAAGGAAGGCAGCGAGTTCGAATGGTCCTTCACCGGAGGCAACGAGATCGCCAGCGGCTACCGCACCAGCTATATGGGCGGCGCCTGCACGCCCGCAACCCGCCGGAAAATCCAGGCCGGTGAGCCGCTCATGGTGGACATCCACTCCATGTTCATGCTCGGGCTGGGCGATCATGCCCACAACTACCTCATCGGACCGGCCACGGACCGTCAGTTCTGGCATGCCAGCAATTTTGTGGACATCGTAGCGTTGACCCTCAAGACCTATCGGGCGGGCATCACCCCCTCCAGACTGGCCGAGGAAATGATGAATTTCGCTGACTCCCGGGGCTTTTCCGATTACATGGTGCCCGGCTTCGAGCACGGAATCGGGATGATGGGGGACGAATGGCGGATCGGACTGAACGACGGCCCCTTCCCGTACTGGACCAATCCGGACCATGTCTACCAGGAAAATGAAGTCCTGATCTGCGCCATGCAGTACGCCTGTCCGGATGAAAAAATCGGTTTCCGCTATGAGAACCCCATCGTGATTCAACAGAACGGTTGCGAGGCCCTGTCCAAATTTCCGCTGGGCATTGAGGAAATTGTCTGATTTCCAGGCCGTTGGGGACGTCGCCGTCCCCGGCGGCCGGACGCAAGCGAACCGCGGGGAGGCCGTCCCTCCCAGAGCACAGGCCGAAACGACTGATTGAAGAGCGGCCCACGGCCGCTCATGGTCATGTAGCTCATGAAAAACGCCCGGGCCCTCCGGGAGCGCAGGCGCCCAGGCCCTTGCCTCCCAGACAGGTACCGGCGCTCATCAGCTTTTTCACGTTGACGGAGCGGCAGCGGGGGCATTCGGTCCCTTCCTCCGAATCCCCCTGCATCATCAGTTTTTCAAACCCTTTGCCGCAGGCGTTGCATTCATATTCATAAATCGGCACGTCGGTTCCTTCCTTTCCCCGAATAAGTTTCCCTGCCCAACAGCCGCCGGTGGTGTTCCGTCCAGCCCTTCCGCCCGGCGACCGCTTCCGGCCAACCCGGACCGGTCCGACCGTCTGGTAATATAGGGTCGATTCCCCGGATTTCAAGCCCCCGGCAAAACCGGCCACCTCCTGCGGCGTCTTGTCCCGGGCACGGAGTTCGATTCACACGCCCAGCGCGCTGCGGATGGCCTTCACCGCTGCGTTGATGCCGATAAACCCGGTGTTGATCACCAGGTCGTATTGCAGCGGATCATCCACATCCGCGTTGAAATACTTGCGGACAAAAGCCTTTCGATCCGATTCCGTGCGGATGACGCGACGTCTGGTTTCCTCCTCCGGTGAACCGAACTGCCGGCAGACATTTTTGACCCGGATTTCAAGGGGCGCGATGATCCGCACGCTGAAACGCTTTTCCCGCGGGATGAGGTAATTGGCGCCCCGGCCGACGATGACCGCCCGGCCGTGTCTGGCGATGGTGCCGATGATTTTCATCAGATGGTGCAGGTATTCGTCCGGCCAGAGATGGCGGTCCAGAATCGCCGCGGATACCCAGTCCTCGATCATGGAAAGCCCCCTCTCGTCCAGGGTTTCCATCAACATCTTGCTGACGTGGGCGCTCTGGGAGATTTCCCGGATGAATTCCTGATGAAAAAAATCCAGCTTCAGCTCTTCGGCCAGTTGTTGCGCCACCAGACGCCCCCCGCTTCCGGGTGCCCGGGAAATGGTGATCACCGGCACGTTTTCCGCAACCGGTTTCTCTTCCTGATGCAACCGCTGCCAGCGTTGCGCCTGTTCCTCGACAATCTGATGAATGGAGCGGGTTCTGGTCTGCATATGCCCTCCTTTCTGTTGATGACGAAGACGGAACGCCCCATCCGGCGGGTCGGTCATCCGGAACAACGGTTCCAGCGAGGGCCCCGCCGATGTCAACCTATTCGGATTGTAATAAGAAATCGTCTCAAATGAAAATGGAGAGAGGAGAAGGAGAGCCGCCGCCCAGGGGTTTCCGGCAAATACCGCGCAACAGTCTTTTTCGCGGAGCAGTCCGTCCGTTTCCGGTTTGAATCTACTTCCACTTTAAATGGAAAACCACCCTCAGTCAATACAAAACCAAGCAGTCGTCCCGGAACAACGATTCGATGATTTTTTCTCCGGCTCGGTCACAGTGCGCTTCGGCAGGGGATGGATTTATTGGCTGGCCGGATGGGCGCTTTTTTTCGCGGCAACGCTTTTCCTGATCCAGTCGATCCAGATGTCAAATCCCTCCCCGGTCTTGGCCGACAGGCGAAAAATCGGCATCTGCGGATGAATCTGGCGGATATGACCCTCCGCCGCCGCCACATCGAAATCGAGGTAGGGCAAGAGGTCGACCTTGTTCAGCAAAGCCACGTCGCTCTCCCGGAACATCAGGGGATATTTCAAGGGTTTGTCCTCCCCTTCGGTGACACTCAGGACCACCGCCCGGGCATCCTCTCCGATATCGAATTCCGCCGGGCACACCAGGTTCCCGATGTTCTCGACCACCAACAAATCCAAATTGTCGCTGTCGATCCCGTCAAAGGCGGTCTGGATCACATGCGCGGTCAGGTGGCAGTCGCCGCCGAATTCGTCCGTATTGATCTGCACCACGGGCACACCGGCCCTGGCGAGGCGGTCCGCGTCATTGGTGGTGCAGATGTCGCCCACAATCACGGCGCATTTCAGCTCATCCCGGAGCAGGTTCAGGGTTTTTTCCAGGGTGGTGGTCTTGCCCGATCCCGGGGAACTCATCATGTTCAAAACAAAAATACCCTTGCCGGAAAAAATCGCACGGTTTCTGCGGGCCATTTCCTCATTGACGTCCAGCACCCGGCGGAGCACCTTGATCTCCCTTCCGGCCGTGGTCTTGCTTTCCACCCCGCCGCCGTGACGGTGTTCATGGTGGTGTTTATGGGAATCCTCATGATGACGGAATCGTATCATCTTCATTTCCACATCCAGCATGGCGATAACTCCTGTAAAATTGTAAATTGATCCGGATGGAACCCGATACCCATCATGCTTGCATCACGCGCTGAAATCAATCATTTTGTGCTGTCCACCGTCAAATACCGAACACCCGCTTCATGGGAATCCCCTCTTCCGGATCGCCCTTCAGCACGGCGTACGCCTTGACCCCCTCGAGTTTCTTGGACAGTCTGGGCACCAGGGAAGTGTTTTTCATCTGCAACTCCATGAAAATATCCGTGGGCGGCTGGAAGCCCGCCTTGCGGCTCAATTCCCGGGTGAAACAATAAACATCCTCCAGTTCGTCGACCTTGACGATCTGGTTTACATGCAGGAATATTTCCGGAAAGGTCTTGAAAGCCTCCCGGACCCAGGGCGTATTGGAAAAAGTCTCGGCATAGACCCGTTCAATGCCCATCTCTTCCGCCAGGCGCAGAATCTCCCGGATCACCTGATAGAAAATGGGCTCGCGGTTTTCCAGCAATCCATCCTGACACTGTCCACTCAGGTCGTCCCGAAGCGCCCGGACGGTTTCAATGGCGTCCACCGCCAGGGCCATGCGGCCTTCCCCGTTCCGGAGAATGAAAAGCGGCAGCAGGTGGGCCTTCATGACAAACACGCCCTGATGAAAAACTTTTAAAATCTGATAATTGCGATCCAGGATCCAGGGGAAAACGGTCCAGTAAATGTTCTCCACATGGCGATCGGCCTGGAAGGTCTTTTTGTCCGCAGTGCAATCTCCGGTCTGTTTCCCCAACAAAAGGTACCGGGAATCGCGACGCGCGAATTCATAATCGATTTCACGTCCCGCCGGGCAGATCAGGCCACCGGTGCCGGCAAGGGGCGTGATTCTGCCGATCTCGAAAAGGGCCATGGCGATTTCATCGGCAAAAACAGCCAGCCGCTCACTCTTCGGATCGGCGACATCGAAGGACGTGGCCTGGAAAAGACGCGCAAGGATGTCCTTTGCCAACACCAGGGCCAAGGCCTTCCGACAGGCGGCGCTTCTCTCGCCGGCCCCTATGCTGGCAATCTTTCTGGTCAGGATTTTAGCGGCTGCTTGGGGCAATTCTCTTTCCGGGATGGAATTGAGCACATCCCGGCGGATGAAGCCATCGGCCAGAAACGGCCGCAGATCCGTTTTCCCGGCCCGGAGCAGTTCCTCCTGATTGTCCCGGATGATGCGGCCCACCAGCGACGGCGGGTTCAGATTGCAGAAAGGCTCCAGGCGCAGATCGAATTCCCTGGCATAATCACGATGCCAGGTATCGAAAAAACCGAACACGGCGGCCTTCAGGTTGAATCCGGGCTTTTCCAGCAATTCCGTGATCAGCCTGCCGGCGGCCAGATTCAGGCCTTTCTTGTTTTTCCGGGTATTTTTCGGGGAAACGAAGCGATAGTCGCTGGGCAGACGTCCATACAACCGTCTGGCCTCCTGCAAAGGGATGCAAACCGGTCCGTTATGTTCGGTGAACCCGATAATATACGGGTTGTATTCAGGTCGCTCCGGTGTCGGCATGACAAATTCCGCCTGGGTTCGTTGGCAATCGGGTTGGTACTTACCCCCCACCGGGTTCTCCCCGCCCGGTGAAACGGAATCACTTTTCTATAATTCCGTCGAAAAGTCAAACGGTCCGAAGCGACCATCGCGCTGATTTTTCACGGGTCAGAACCCATACCCGCGCCTTACGGTCTCCGGGTCCAGGGACGTCAGCAATTCCTTCATCCGCTGGGCGACTTCTTCGTACTTCAAGCGGACTTCCTCCCGGAAGTCCTCATGGATCGTATCCATGGCCGCCTTGCATTTTTCCATGATCCGCCGGCTCTGCCGCCACAGATTCTCGGCCTGCCGCACCGCTTCCTTGGAATTTTTCATGACCGTGCCGGAATACCGGCTGACCTGCTCCTTCAAATATCGATAGCCGTCATCCAGATGGGAAGAGATCTCATCGACCTTCAGCGTTTCCTGGGTGATCATGTGGAAATGATGCCCCATGATGCAGTATTTGATCACCTCGCCGAACACCTGCCGGTTTTTGAAAAAATGCCGGCCGACGAATTTCAGGTACTGCCAGCCGTAGGGGCTGAACGACTGCATGGAAAGCGACTTCAACAGCATGAGGATTTCCTTGCCGCCGATCTCCCGCTCAAAATGGGGTGCCTCCCCCAGATTGTCCAGAAACCGGGTACAGCGGGAGAAGTAGTTTTTCAGGTTTTTGTCGTAAATCGCCCCCAGCACCTCACGATACCCCGCCTTTAATCGCCCCGGCTCCATCTTCGGCTCGAAATTCAGTCTCAGGCAATGGGTATTGTTGCCGTTGGAAGTCGACCGGATGCGGCCTTCGCGTTCCAGACGGTGGTACAGATCGGTGCCGGGCAGGGCGGTCAGCAGACCCACCATGGCCTTGGGGATGGCGGCCTGCTGGATGAAGGATATCTGACGTTGGAAAATTTCTTCCGTATCGTTGTCGAAGCCGAGGATAAACCCCGCCATGACTTCCATTCCATGCCGCTGGATGGATTGCACCGCTTCCCGTAAATCGGTTTTCAGATTCTGCAGCTTGCCGGTTTCCCTCAGGCTTTCCACTGAAGGCGTCTCGATGCCGATGAACACTTCGTTGAATCCGGCGTCCCGCATGCGGCTCATCAGCGCGGTGTCTTCCGCCAAGTTGATGCTGGCCTCGGTGAAGAAACGGAAAACAAACCCATGCTCGGATTGCCAGGTCTGCAACGCGGGCAGCAAATCCGTTTTCACGCTGCGTTTATTGCCGATGAAGTTGTCGTCCACGATGAAGACAGGCCCCCGCCATCCCAGATGGAAAAGGGTGTCCAGTTCCGCCAACACATCCCGCGGCGACTTGACCCGGGGACGGTTGCCGTAGACCTTCCAGATATCGCAGAACTCGCATCGGAACGGGCATCCACGGCTGTATTGGATGGACATGGAAGCATAGGCATCGAGGTTCAACAGGTCGAAACGGGGAATCCGGCTGCGGGTAATATCCGGTTTTTCCAGACACTGCACCAGGGCGGGAGCGGTTCCAGCCTCCAGCCGGGCAAAAAAGGACGGAAAAATCTCCTCGATCTCGCCTGCCACAATATGGTCCACGCCGGTTATTTCCCGGAAATGGGAATTGGCGTAAGGCCCTCCCAGGATCGTCCTTTTTCCCAATCGCCGGCAGGCGGCGACGACCTGTTCCACCGATGCCTGCTGAACGATCATGGCGGAAATGAATACCGCGTCGGCCCAGCGGATATCGTCCTCCCGGAGCTCCTCGATGTTCATGTCCACCAGTTTCAACCGGCAGGGATCGGGAAAATACGCCGCCAGGGAGATCAGTCCCAGGGGCGGCTGGCCGCTCTTTTTCCCGATAAACCGCAGGGCATATTTGAAACTCCAGTAAGTATTGTTCGGCACTTCAGGATAAACCAATAGAATATTTTGTAATTGCAGCATTGTCGAGTCCTCCGACATGTATGAAATTGAATTGGTTTTGATCGGTGTCCATTTCGTGCGAATCGTGGCCCCTGAATACTCATGTAGCCCGAAGATCACCTGCTGGCAATGTTTATATGCTGCTTTTACAATAGTTTTACAAGGCCTGCATGTCGCCTTCCTACCGACGTTTTCCGCGAAAAGATTTCGCTGTCGTATCGGGCCGGAGCGCCTTTTTCCCGGCGCCGGCAATTTTCGGTGAATGTCCTTGATAAGAATGACATCTATGAATTGATTGAGAAGCAGTCCCGGATCATTTTCCGCATTAAACCGGACCGGATCGATGTCCTATCAGTGATCCACGGAGCATGGCGGCTACCGCAAAAAAACAGCCGGGAAGTGGATTTCCCGGCGGTAAGGTACGATATGGATCTGTCTCTGTCTTTCCGCGGCCTCCTCCCGGGGTGCCAAGATCGCCAGCAAGAAGGTGCTGGATCTTTCCAAGTTGATATAAAACTGAGGGCGAGCCAAACATTCTTGATGAAATATCATTACCTATCGGTGAGCACGGCACGGCGGGACTGAATATATGTCAATTATTTTGTGAATCCAATGGATTAGTTTTTCAAATATCCCGCAAGATATTGACTTTTTAGTTACATCGGTCTATTCATTCTCTGCATTGCAGCAACTGTTTGGTAATGCTTAATTTCGATAAAGGAAGTACCCCATGCCAACAATTGTAATATATGGTGCCGGTGGATTCGCCAGAGAGGTCGCCTGGCTCATTCCCTCATCCAATATGAAACAATATGAAATCGCATGTTTTATTTCCGATACCCCGGAAGAACAGGGTTTGGTGATCAACGGGATTGCCGTAATGAGCCTTGAAGAGACCCGAAAAAGATATCCATCCGCATCAGCCATTGCCGCCATTGGGAATCCCGCTGGCCGGGAAATCATCAGCAACAGGGCAAAAGAAAACGGGTTCTGCTTCGCAACCATTATACACCAAGAAACCCTGAAGTCCGAATGGATTAAGATCGGCGAGGGAACTGTAATTTGCGCTGGGAATATTTTAACGACAAATATTGAAATCGGGCGGCACGCCCAGATCAATCTGGGGTGTACCATTGGTCATGATGTTATTATCGGTGATTATTCGACCCTCTCTCCAGGGGTGCATGTCTCCGGTAGAGTTCATATCGGAAACCGTGTGTATATCGGTACGGGTGCTGTCATTATCGCAGGGACCTCTGAACGTCCCATCGTGATTGAGGATGATGTCGTCATCGGCGCTGGTGCCTGCGTAACCAGATCACTTGCTGGCAAGCAAACCTATGTCGGTGTTCCGGCAAAATCCATCCGAACAGCGCACCTATAAATGACAACCAGAAACCGGCAAACTTCCGATCCTAATTATCCACCAAGCGATCTATCCTGGTTGGGCAGGTTGCGAGGGGCAGCCATCATCATGATAGTCGCCTGGCATGTGAATCAATTGCCCTTCAGCGGATTGTTTCTTCATAAATATACCAGATTTCTGCTGCCGTTTTTAGATCAGCCCGGATTTCAGGACCTGTTTACAACCACCTCCAGCGTGCAATTCTTTTTTCTGCCCATCGCCACATTTTGTAATCTCGGATACCAAGGCGTGCATCTTTTTTTCGTTTTAAGCGGATTCGGCTTGGTTTTGTCCTGGAACGCCTCCTTGAGGAAACAGAAAATCGACCGGTTTTTCCTGTTCTCATGGATGCGCAGACGATTTATGCGGATTTCTCTTCCGCTGTGGTTTTCCTTGGTCATCGTACTTGTTTTTTTACTACTTTTCGGCCCTAGAAAAATATATTATGTTACCAACCTTCCGGATAGTCCGGTTGTCTGGCTGAGGTTATCCTTGCTCACGGCGTTGGGCCTAAATGGACTATTCCCAGGAACTATATATAGTATCAATCCTCCCCTCTGGTTTATTGCGCCGCTTTTCCAGTTTTATCTCATTTTCCCAATCCTGGTCGTTCTTTTAGATCGATACGGACCCGGAAAATTTATGATTTTTTCCATCATTATCACTATTGTATCTCGCTTTATTTTTATATTTTATTTACAAAAATCCATCGGATGGCCTTTTGCTTTAGGCTCGTTCATCGGGTGCCGGCTGGCGGAGTTCGGTTTCGGCATGTCGATGGCGACATGGTATCCAGAACAACATCGGAAATGGATACCTAACCTGAAAAATACTCTCCTTACCCTGTCAGGTTATGCAATGGGTCTGGTTCTGGCAACGACTCTCTGGGGAGCCTTGTTTTCCGAAATGTTCATCGGCGTGTTTCTGTTCGTACTCCTGTATTTTTTCTTTAATCGATTTAATTGGCTATCGATGGAACGGATCGGCAAATATTCATTGGGTATTTTTCTAATTCATTATCCCTTGATGTATCCATTACAAAAATTATTTGGTTTGGTTTTACCGAATTATATCTTGTATGGTCAGCTGATAAATTTTATTTTGGTTATGATAACATTGTTTTATTTCGGGATCGCTTTTGAATGGTCCTTATCCCGACTGATGCCGTTCCTGCAGCCCACAAAATGCAACCATGGAGAAGGGAATGTATCTTGAATGAAATTCGACAATGATCTTTATTAAAATAAGATTTTTGTATATGCATCCATTGTGGATGCGGCTCCAGCCATCTGCATTTTTATAGCATAAGGATGAATCGTGATGATGGAAATCGATGTTTCTGTAAAATCTGCGCCGAATGATTTCGCCATCTTGGGCGGAACTCCCGTTTTTCCGGAAAAACTCCATGTGGGAAGACCGAACATTTTAAACAAAGCCGCCCTATTGACCCGTATCAACCAGATGTTGGAACGATGCTGGCTGACCAATAACGGTCCCCTGGTTCAGGAGTTTGAACAAAAAATTACCGATATAACCGGTGTAAAGCACTGCATCGCCATGTGCAATGGAACCATCGCCCTGGAAATCGTCATTCGCGCCCTCGGAATGACGGGCGAAGTCATCGTTCCCTCGGCAACGTTCATCGCTACGGCCCACTCCCTTCAATGGCAGGGTGTCACTCCGATATTCAGCGACATCGATATCCATACCCACAATCTGGACACCGCCAAAATTGAACGGATGATCACACCCCGGACAACGGGTATCATCGGTGTTCATCTATGGGGTCGGCCGTGCGATATCGAGGCCCTGACCGATGTGGCCAACCGACACGGGTTGAAACTGATCTTCGATGCGGCCCATGCCTTTGGATGCACATACAAAGGGAAAATGATCGGAAATTTCGGTAATGCCGAAGTCTATAGCTTTCACGCCACCAAATTCATCAACACTTTTGAAGGCGGCGCCGTGGTAACCAACGACGACCATCTGGCTCAAAAAATCCGGTTGATGAAAAACTTCGGTTTCGCCGGTTACGACAACGTCATTTATATCGGCACCAACGGTAAAATGAGCGAGATATCGGCCGCCATGGGTCTGACATCCGTTGAGAGTATGGACGAAATCATCAGCGCCAACAGGACCAACTACCATCTGTATCAACACCTGCTGGAGGCGATTCCCGGAATTTCCCTGATCAGCTATAATAAAAAAGAACGGATGAATTATCAGTATATCATCATTGAAGTTGACGAGAAGGCCGCCGGCATAGCCCGTAACCGGATTGTGGAGATCCTCCACGCGGAAAACATTATCGCCAGGCGCTATTTTTTCCCCGGTTGCCATAAAATGGAACCGTATCGATCCTACTTTCCCCATGCCGGATTGTTGCTGCCGGAAACGGAGAAACTGCTGGATCGCGTCATCTCGCTACCCACCGGCACAGCCATCACGGAAGAACATATCCGGAAGATATGCGCCACCTTGAGCGCCATCATCCACCACAGTGGTTCCCTGCGGGAAAGGGCTTGATGTCATGAGCGAATATACCGTTGACTACTCCATTATTATACCGGTTTACTATAACGAAGGCAGTCTTGCAAAAACATTTGATATACTGAAAAAGGAAGTTATTGGCAGGAATCCGGATTTAACGGCCGAGATCATTTTCATCGATGACGGCTCCGGAGACAATTCCTTCCAGGAAATGACCGAATTGAAAAATGCCGCCCCACAACTGGTGAGGCTGATTAAATTTACCCGTAATTTTGGACAACTTCAGGCCATCATGGCTGGATTCAAACTAGCCAGGGGAAAATGCGTGATCAACATATCGGCGGATCTTCAAGATCCTCCAGAACTGATCAATGAAATGATTTATTATCATTTCCAGGAACACCGCGAGATTGTCATCTGCACCCGTGAAGCACGGGATGAATCTTTTTTCCGGCGGGTGACGTCGCAGCTTTTCTATTCCATCATGAAACGCCTGAGCTTTCCGAACATGCCGCAAAAAGGCTTCGATTTCGTACTGCTCAGCGACAAGGTGAAGCAAGTCATCCTGAACAGCCGGGAATCCAACGCATTTTTTCAGGGACAGATCCTTTGGACCGGATATTCCATACACTTTATCCCCTATGTCAGAAGACGCAGGGAAATCGGTAAATCCCGTTGGACGTTCGGGAAAAAAATCAAATACCTGATCGACGGGGTGATGAGTTATTCCTATTTTCCGATCCGGATGATGTCGGTCATCGGCGCCATCACGGCTTTGATCGGCTTCGGATATGCGTTTGTTATTTTCACGGCCTGGCTATTCGCCGGCGGGTCGGTGAAAGGCTGGGCTCCTCTGATGATCGCCATCCTCGTCCTGAGCGGCGTGCAAATGCTGATGATCGGTATTGTAGGGGAATACCTGTGGAGAACCCTGGACCAGGTGCGGGAGCGGCAACCGTACATCATTGACCGGATTATCGAATGAGGATGGATTTGAATAAAAAATTGAAATTTCGCACCGGGGTGATCCAGTTTGAAAAATATGTGGCGGTGGGCATCCTGAACCTGTTTTTCACCCTGGCCGTCTATTTTGTTTTTCTCAAACTGCTCCACTCCCATTACCTGGTAGCCTATTCGGTATCATGGCTCGCCGGGGTTTTATTCACCTATGTCATCAATTTCGTCTGGGTGTTCAAACCGGAAAAGCAATTGGAATTCCGCTCCCGGTTGCCCAAATATTTCATCGTCTACATTTCTTCATTTCTGATCAATTTCTTTTCCCTGAAACTGTTGACGGAATTCACAGGATGGGATCCGCTGATCGTTCAGATGTTTATCCTGCCCATTATCGTTTTTATCAACTTTTTTGGGATGAAATGGTGGTCGCTGAGACATCGTGAGGTTCCGGATTAAACCAGGGATCGACATATCCAAAGAAACCCGGGAAAACGGCAGCAACTCCCTCTGGCAGGCCTTCGCCGCCACCGCCGTTTTGTTTCTGCTGATCTTGATTTTTTTTCCGGTTCGATATGAAACCAACGACGATTTCGCCCTGGTATATGAATTATCTGGGCCTTCCGCAACGCCGGTGAGTTTTGTTCTCAATCCGATCACCAGTCATTTTCTTTTTTACGCCTACCGGCTTTTCCCGGGAATCCCCTGGTACGGAACCTGGTTGTACGGTAGTATCTTTTTGGCAATATTTCTGATTATTTCAATTCTTATTCGGATCAGTCATCGTTTGGTGCTTCTTTGGATCGGGCCCTTTTTTCTGATTCTTTTGTTTCGGACCATCGCCTTTCCCGGTATCACATCGGCAACCCTGCTGCTGTTGTTCGCCGTCTTTCTAAACATTCTGGATTGGGGCTTGACTGGGAGATGCCCATTTCCTCGAAAACGGATGCATCAGGCCCTCCTGATGATTGGATTATTCATGGGATTCCTGTTGCGGTGGGAATTGGCGACTTACGCTCTTGTATTCCTCGTCCCGGTGCTCATCTGCTGTAAGCCCTCGCGGCAACTCTATTGCCGTTCCGTTCTTTCCGGAGTCCTTCTCATTCTGTTGCTGTATCCGGTCTTTTTGACTTATCTGAATTCCGGAAACAGACAGCCCTATAATGAATACAGTAAACTGAGGAAGATCTTTCACGATACGGAAAAAGGATATTACTACGAAGATATCACGCCGGCGGCCCTCGGTAAGGCAGGCTGGTCTTACAATGACTTCGTATTGTTCCGGAATTGGTGGTTCTTATATGACCACCTTCATTTCAATAAGGAAAAACTGACCGCGTTTTTACAGGAAAACACGCCTCTCCAGAAGAAACCGTTCCTCCGGCACGCTATAGAAAGGGTAACGGAAGCCTTTGGAAACAGCAAACAGCCAACCATTTTGTTCCTGTTGTCGGCAATGCTGCTTTTTCTATTTCGGATATTGTATCCGCCGGGTGCAATGAAACAGGACTTTCTGAAACGGTCAATATCGATTTCCATGACGACGGCCGGTGTTTTATTTTTTGCGTATTACCGCTTTGAACCCCGCATTTATTTCCCCCTGTATGCCTATTTGCTCGGCATGATGGCGATCCTGCTGTATCATGACTGCCCCGGGATGCCAGCGCGTATATCGGTCTTTCACAAAATGATATGGTGCGCCGTCATACCGTTTTCCATTGGAACTATTGGCTTGGTCTACATCATCGGCGACATCCAGTTGCAGGATCTATCCGCGTCTTACAGGAACAAACAATTTATCCGCCATCAGTTCGAAAAAGTTGATCCAAACCTGATCAACAAGGATAGTGCTCTCTTAATCGTATTGAACCCCCTGGATAATATAATGATTGAGACCATCCACCCCCTTAAGGAAAAAAAGGATTATCCCGATTTTACAATATTGCCCTTCGGCTGGCAGATTAACTCACCTCAATATGTCCGTCTGCTGGAGGAGTTCGGCGTTTTCGACAAGGATTCCTTTTTACGCTGGACCTTGGACAACCGGAATGTTTTCTGGTTTCAGCTTTTCCGGGATTCGATAGACGACCATCGGATCAGCCTGATAGAGAAGTATATCGGACGGTATGCCGCTAATGGGAAACCATGTGTTTTCCAGCCTGTTGTTGATTGCAGAAACCAGGATGGAATCGGTTTTGTTTTTTTTAACCTGGTGTGCAACAATATAAAGCAAAGTCTTTTAAATTACATGGACACCGGGATAGAAGCGGTGCTTCCATGTGAGGACAACAGGTATGATCGCTGATAATCTCTCTTCAACTAGCGGGCGGGCCAGAAAAAGCCGAATTTTGCTGCCATCGGTTCTTTTGGTTTTTTTGACCCTGATGGTTTACTGGCAAGTGAAGGATTTCGAATTTATCAATTATGATGATCCCACCTTCACGACTCAAAATTACCTTGTACAAAAGGGATTCACCGTAAAAGGCATCCGGGAGATCTTCTCCAACCCCGATTATTTTTGCATGCAGCTGAGTTTTTTGTCCCATATGCTGGATTGCCAGCTGTTCGGCCTGCAAGCCGGTTACCATCACCTTACCAACCTTTTCTGGCATATCGCGAGCGCCGTTCTGTTGTTTTTATTCCTCCGCCACATGACGGGTGCCATGTGGAAAAGCCTTGCCGTGGCCATGCTGTTCGCCATCCACCCGGTCCATGTTGAATCCGTGGCCTGGATTGCTGAACGGCGGAATGTCCTGAGTACTTTTTTTTGGTTCGCGGCTCTGCTGGCCTACTGGCGTTACGCCCGTCAACCCGGGTTTCTTTCCTATCTGGCAGTGACGGTTCTGTTTACTTTGGGTTTGACTGCCAAGTCGATGCTGGTGACACTTCCTTTTCAACTTCTCTTGCTGGACTTCTGGCCCCTGGAAAGAATACATTTCAAATCGCAAAATTCAAATGTTAAATCTTTCCTCTCATGGGTTATGATAGAGAAAATCCCCCTGTTCGCCATCTCGGCTCTCGCATGTTACCTTACCCTAATTTCCGCACGAAATCAGGGAGGGGTTAAAGGAATCGGCGGGCTGGTATCCTTTGAAGCCATTCCACTTTTTTCGCGCATGGCAAACGCTGCCATTGCCTATATCAACTACATGATTCATTTGGTTTTTCCTTTTGATCTGTCGGTTTATTATCCTTACCCGAATTCAATCCCTCTTTGGCAGGTTACCGGCGCATCTCTGCTGCTGATTTCCATGCTGATCGTTATCTTACGGTATGCTGTTCGTCTGCCCTGGTTGGTGACTGGCTGGTTCTGGTTCATGGGGACTCTGGTGCCTGTAATCGGTCTGGTTCAGCTCGGAGGCCAGGCCATGGCCGACAGATATATTTACGTACCGAGTATAGGAATTTTTATCATCCTGGTCTGGGGAACAGCGACGATTTTCACGAAAACCGGTATCCGGCGGAAAACCACCGCATTATTGGCGGTCTTTTTTTTCACTATCTTGGCATCCAATACCTGGATGCAGCTGCAATATTGGAAAAACAGTCTGACACTATTCGAACGCACGGTGCGCATAACGCCGGACTACCCCGTGGCATACAACAACCTCGGAATGGCCCTGGCCAACGCCGGCCGACTGGAAGAGGCAAGCGACAATATCCAAAAAGCCATACAACTGATGCCGGTATTTGCGGAAGCATACAACAATTTAGGCAACATTCTCAGCACCCAAGGGAATATCGATGAGGCTGTCGAGAATTATCGCAAAGCCCTGGCGCTGAACCCGGACTACTCCGAAGCGCATAATAACTTGGGAATCGCCTACTATACGAAACAGTTGACGGAAGAAGCCATATTCCATTTTCAACAGGCATTGCGTCTGTCGCCGGATTATCCGGATGCGCGCCACAATTTGGAAATCGTACTTAAAAAACGCTTAACCGGGAAATAACCGTCTATACTCCATGAATCAAATCTTTCGCGATTCCAATTCCCTCATTCGAAGACCCGGAACCTGGATATATGCCCTGCTGGTTTTACTTACCCTGATGCCCTACTGGCCGGTGACCGATAATCAATTTATCAATTTCGATGACAATCAGTATGTTTATGAGAATGATCAGGTTATCAACGGCCTGAGCTTTCAGAACGTGATCTGGGCCTTTTCATCCACGGTGGCGGCAAACTGGCATCCGATGACTATGCTTTCCCACATGCTGGATGTTCATCTGTATGGACTAAATCCCGGC
Organism: Thermodesulfobacteriota bacterium; assembly: GCA_049320885.1. Taxonomy (GTDB): domain Bacteria; phylum Desulfobacterota; class Desulfobacteria; order Desulfobacterales; family SURF-7; genus DYJD01. The sequence continues at coordinate 71,812 of JBMORA010000031.1, forward strand.
GGGCATCATTTCACCAGCTTGTTGCTTCATATTCTGAATACGCTACTCCTGTATCTTCTGTTGAATCGGCTCTCCAGCGAGCCATGGCCATCCCTGTTTGTCGCCATTCTTTTCGCCGTTCATCCTCTCCATGTGGAGTCCGTTGCCTGGGTCGCCGAACGTAAAGACGTCCTAAGCACTTTTTTCTGGTTTCTGACTGTCCTGAGTTATCTCCGCTTTTTGGAACATAAGACCTTCATAAACTATCTGATGGCTCTAACCTTTTTCTCCCTGGGCCTGATGGCCAAACCCATGTTGGTCACCCTACCTTTTTCATTGCTGCTGATGGATTTTTGGCCGCTGGGGAGAATCGGACGTAAAACGAAAAGCGTCGCCCTCCAGGCAGACACAAAGACAGCAACGGAAAAAAACTGGAATTCGGGATTTCCCGTTTATATCATATTGGAAAAAATACCATTTTTGATCATTGTGGCGGTTTTCTGCGTCATCGTTTTCAAAGTCCAGCAGATCGAAGGCGCGGTCGCTCCGCGGGATATCATCCCGCTAGAATCCAGGCTGCTGAACGCGCTGATATCCTATTGCCGCTATCTGGTCAAAACGGCCTGGCCGTTTCAACTTTCCGTTTTTTATCCATTTCCCCAGGTCATTTCCTTATGGCTACCGGTGTCTGCGGGGTTCGCATTGTTTTGTTTCTCTCTCTTTGCGCTGTTTCAATCCAGCAAAAGGCCTTGGTTGTTTTTCGGCTGGTTCTGGTACGTTGGAACACTGGTGCCGGTTATCGGCATCATCCAGGTCGGGGCTCAGTCCATGGCGGATCGGTACACGTACATTCCCTTGATTGGAATTTTTATCGCCATGGCATGGGAAATAGCTGAATGGGTGAAAAAACATCAGTTCCGAAAGAAGTTCTTGTTACCGACCGGCTCGATTCTGGTCGCCGCATTTTCCATCCTCACCTGGGTTCAGGTCCATCACTGGCGTGACAGCATCACGCTGTATGAACATGTTCTGAGAATCAACGATGACAATAGTGTGATCCAAAACACCATGGGGCTGGCCAAACTGGATCGCAACCGAGTCCAGGAGGCCATTCAGCATTTTTCGAAAGCCATCTGGTTGAAACCGGACAATGGAAAGCCGTATAACAATCTCGGCATCGCCCTTGTCCAGAACAATCAGCTTGCTCTGGCCGAGCAGGCCTTCCGGAATGCAATCGAATTAATGCCCGGCTTTGCCGATGCCCATGTCAATATGGGGATTGTAAAATTGCGACAAGGGGATACTCGTAACGCCATAGCTCATTTTTCCCAGGCGCTTGCACTGAACCCTATCCATGCAAAAGCACATTTCAGCATGGCGCTGGCCTATGAAAAAGAAAATCGTGTTGACAGGGCGATCTCCCACTATGAGACCGCCATAAAGACGGAACCGAAACTTGCCGCAATGGCATTGAATCGAATCCGTCAGTTGCGTAAATTCGGTGAATAAGCATCGGAAGAAAAACGGTTGAATAATTAGTCGGTTATTATTATAATCAACAGGTTTGTTTTCGGCACAAGACAAATAGCGCCACTGATGGCATAATTTCCTTTCTGTTTATGATTTAGGACATTGGGATATAAGTGGATGGACAAGACAGAAAAAACAGTACCGCTTGGTGGAAATCTTAAAAGACACGACTAAAGGAGGAAAGAATGAAAAAGTCTTACGCCGGTCTGCTTGTCATGATAGTTCTTCCCCTGATGATGAGCTGCGCAAAAGATCCGAAAATTGAATGGAACGAACTGAACAATCAGGTGGCAAGTCTTTATCAGGCCGGCAAATACGATGAGGCCATCCAGATCGGGAAAAAAGCCATCGAAGTTGCGGAGAAAGCATTTGATCCCGCGCATCCCAATGTGGCCAAAACCCTGTACAATGTTGCCGGATGCTATTACATTCAAAACAAATTGGACGAAGCGGAACCGCTTTTTGCAAGGGCTCTGAGAATAAAAATCAAAGCCTTCGGCCCCATGCATCCGGAAGTAGCCGACCTGCTCAATCTCCTGGGGAACATCTATTCCCTGCAGGATAAAAACCATCAGGCGGAAGCCGTTTACCGGGATGCTTTATCCATCAGCCTCCAGGTATACGGTAACAAAGACCCCAAGGTAGCCACCATATTCAGCAACCTGGCGGCTGTTTATTTTTCCCAGGGCAAATTTGCAAAAGCGGACAAATATTACAATACCGCGCTTCAAATCACGCCCGGAGAACAAAATCTGTTGAAAAACAAAGCCGAGCTGGACAAAACCAGACCCCAGATCGACACCATTCTTCAGCAGCAAATTGAAAAAGTTCAACAAAAACCTGACGATCCTTACCTGCAGTGGAAATTGGGCAACCTGCACTCGGAAAAAAATGACTTGGACAAGGCCATCGAGCACTATAAAAAAGCAGTTTCCATAAAACAGGATTATGTGGAAGCGATGCTGGATCTGGCTGACATTTACGAATATCAGAAAAATTTTGAACCGGCGCTTGAAATGGTGCAGAACGCCTTGAAGCTGCAACCGGAGAGAAATGACCTTATGTATCAGTGCGCCGCATTGTTTGCCCAGAAAGCGGATACCAAATCAGCTGTTGAATGGCTGGGGAAAGCAGTTCAAAAAGGCTATCGGAATCTATCACGGATAAAAACCGACAATCGACTGGCGAGCATCCGGGAGACCGAAGAATACAAAAAAATTATCACCCCTCCGGCAGCTAAGCAGGAATGAGAATGGGAATTCCAGGGATGGTTTTCGGCAGTCAAAGCGCTGCAATCGAACCGTGATATGCATTCGGCTGGAAACCATCCCGGCTTTCGAGTATGAGAATATCGGACCCGGATTTTACTTTTTTATCCCGGGACGAATGAAACATATCAACCGAAGCAAAACGCTTTCCGATTCAACCAGACAAGGACAATCATTCGAAGAACAGTGAATATCGTCAAACACCAAACGACAGGATTGATCTGTGTCGCCCTTTTGATAGTTACCATTGCTGCATATGCCCAAGTGATGGGATTCGATTTCGTCGGTTTTGACGATCCGGCCTTCACCACCGAAAATCCCCTCATTCAAAAAGGCATAAGCCGGGAAGGGATCAGAGAGGTTTTCCGCAATCCGGACTACTTCTGCATGCAGTTGTCGGTATTATCCCATATGCTGGACTGCGAGCTGTTCGGGCTCGATCCCGGCAGGCACCATTTTGTCAACCTGATTTTTCATCTTCTCAATGTGTTGCTGTTGTTTATTTTAATGAAACGCCTTGGCGGAGATATTCTGCCAAGCGCTGCTGTTGCGGCCCTGTTTGCCGTCCACCCGCTGAATGTGGAATCCGTGGCATGGATCGCCGAACGACGGAATGTGCTCAGCACTTTTTTCTGGTTCGCCGCCACACTTGCCTATATCCGTTATACCGAACGACGCAGCCTGACATCCTATATCCTCATGACCGTTTTTTTTGTTTTCGGTCTCATGTCCAAAGCCATGCTGGTGACCCTGCCCTTTACATTATTGCTGCTGGATTTCTGGCCGTTAGAAAGGATCCAGCTAAACGGGGCGAGCTCAAAGCCGGAAGCAAAAATCTCAAATCTCAAATCTCAAATCTCAAATTCCTATGGAATCGCCGTTTTAGAAAAGCTTCCGCTGATGATTATCTCGGTTGCGGCCAGTTACCTGACGTTGATCGCCGCACAAAACACCGGCGGCGCACCCGGGATTGGAGGTCTCATGTCGGCGGAGGAACTGCCCATCGGTTTCCGATTCGCCAATGCGATGGTTTCCTATTCAGCCTATCTCGTCAAAACCGTCTGGCCCTTCGATTTGTCCTTGAACTATCCCCTGAATAAAAACCTGTCGTTATGGCAGATTCTGCCGGCCGCGGCTTTTCTGGTAGCGGTCACCGGGATCTCCTTTTGGACCATTCGCACCAGACCATGGCTTGCGGTGGGCTGGCTCTGGTATCTCGGCACCCTCACCCCGGTGATTGGCATTATTCAGCTTGGCCATCAGGCCATGGCGGATCGGTATGTTTATGTGCCGCTCATCGGAATTTTCATAATGGTCTCATGGACGGTCGCCGACTGGAATCGAATGCGTCCATTCCGGGGGAAAACCGTAATGGTTTGGGCCATGCTGCTGATCGCTCTCATGACGGTCAACACCATCCTCCAAAACCGATATTGGCGGAATACGGTGACCTTGTTCGAACATGTCATCCATATTTCCCCAACGTATACACTGGCCTATTATAATCTCGGGGTTGCCCTTCGGAAAATGGGGCGATCGGCGGAGGCCTTTCATTATTTTTCAAAAGCAACCGCCATGGCGCCCGATTTTGCAGAAGCCAATTTTTTCATGGCCCTCTTTTTCACTGAATCGAATCAGCCCGACAAAGCCATCGCTTATTATCATAAAGCGCTTTCCCGAAAACCGGAACTTACCGAAGCCCGGTTCAATCTGGCTCGTCTTTTTACAAAACTCAGCCAATGGGAAGAAGCGGAGAATCAGTACCGGAAAATTCTGACGACCAAACCCAACGACCCGGATACCCTGCATGCCCTGGGCAATCTGTTCGAGCGGCAAAATCAACCAGAAATAGCCGCACAATATTACCGGAAAGCCATTCAAGGAAAGCCCGATTCCGCCATGTTCCATCAAAGTCTGGGCGCGTCCTTTGAAAAAATGGGAAATTTCGCGGAAGCTTCCCGGCAATACACCGAGGCCATCCGGATCGATCCGGGCAATACCAATTTATATAACCAGATGGCCATTCTGATGTTCAAACAAGGCAAGATGGAGGAGGCGTTCCGTTATTTTCACCGTGCCCTCACCATCAACCCGAAGGATGCGAACACTTATTATAACATGGCGGTTTCTTATTCCAAACTCAACCGTATTGAAGAGGCGATCCAACATTATACCAAAGTGATCGAAATCGACGAATCGTTTGCCGACGCCAGGAAAAAACGGGATATGCTGTTGAACAATTAAAATCAGTTTGCAAATTTGGGATGGAAACAGTGTATACAGGCGGCAGATGGTTTACGGCTCCGCCACCCTCTGAAAGGACTGATCGCGAATGTATAAAAACCAGAAAGTAGTCGTCGTCATGCCGGCATATAACGCTGAATTGACCCTGGGTCGAACATATGATGAGGTAATGGCCCAGGAGATTGTCGACCTGGTGATTATCGTTGATGACAACAGCCGGGACAGAACAGTGGAAATCGCCCGGCAACTCCCCAACGCCATCGTTCATCAACATCCGGTAAACACGGGATACGGCGGAAATCAAAAAACCTGTTATCGATTAGCTCTGGAACAAAGCGGCGACATCATCATCATGGTTCACCCCGATTATCAATATACACCCAAATTGATTCCCGCCATGGCGTCCATGATAGGCAACGGTCTGTATCACTGTGTTCTCGGTTCCAGAATTTTAGGCGGCTATGCCCTTAAAGGCGGGATGCCTATATGGAAATACGTTTCCAACCGTTTCCTGACACTTGTCGGAAATCTGCTGCTGGGCGCCAAGCTTTCGGAATACCACACCGGGTATCGGGCTTTTTCCCGAAGCCTTCTCGAGAATCTGCCATTGGAGAAAAATTCGGACGATTTTGTTTTCGACAACCAGATGTTGGCGCAAATCGTCTGGCAGGGATACATGATCGCAGAAATCAGTTGTCCAACGAAATATTTCCCGGAAGCCTCTTCCATCAATCTGATCAGAAGCATTCAATACGGTTTCGGTTGTCTCAGCACAGCCATCTCATTCCGTCTCGCCAAATCGAGCCTTGCCCATTCGGGACTGTTCCCGCAAGCACTTTCTGGCCGCTATCCGACCATGGACAAAACGATGTGACCTGTTATGCAAAACAGCTGCTTCTGATGAAATCCCAGCCGCATCGCTCCCTATTCATTATAATGTGTCTCATGGCTGCCGCTTTTGCGGTGTACCAGCCGGTCCGCAACCATCCCTTTATCGAACTGGACGACAATATCTATGTCACCGCGAATTACCATGTCCGATCCGGCATCACCTGGGAAGGCATCAAAGAGGCTTTCCGTTTTACCGGAACCGGGGAACAGGTGTATTATCATCCCTTAACCATGCTGTCCCACATGCTGGATGTCGAATTGTTCGGTTTGAACCCCTCCTCCCATCATCTGGTAAATGTAGCCTTCCATGCACTCAATGCGATACTGCTTTTCTTGTTCCTGCATTTTTCCACCGGATCGACATATCGAAGCGGTATGGCGGCGATGTTGTTCACCCTGCATCCGATGAATGTTGAGTCCGTCGCCTGGATAGCGGAACGGAAAAACCTGCTTAGTTCCATGTTCTGGTTGCTTGCCTGCCTTGCCTACGCCCGGTATTCCCGCAAACGGGACGTGTTTTCCTATGCCGCCACGCTGGTGACAATGTTTCTTGGCCTACTATCCAAGCCCATGCTGGTGACCCTGCCGTTCGTCTTTCTGCTTCTGGATTTCTGGCCGCTTGGAAGGATCAGGTTGAAAAATGGCAGCCCGCAGGCACCGGTCTTTGTTCTATTGCTGGTTGAAAAAATCCCATTTTTCTCTTTGTCGGCCGTATGGGTGTGGATTGCCTCTCTTTCCGCCAAGCAGGCGGGGTTATTGATTTCAACCCATGCGGCGCCCATGCCTGTGCGCCTGCAGAACGCCATTCACTCCTATTGGAGTTATCTAAGCAAACTCATCTTCCCGCAGGATATGGCTGTTTTTTATCCATTCCCAGCTGAAACCGGACCGCTGGGGCAAACAGCCGTTTTCGTATTTTTCCTGCTGATCGTTACTTTCCTTGCAATTCGGTTGCGTTTATCCTCCCCCTATTTTTTTTCAGGATGGAGCTGGTTCTGCGGAACCCTGGTGCCGGTATTGGGCCTCAAGCAGCAGGGACTGTGGCCTGCCATGGCGGACCGCTGGACATATATTCCTGGTATCGGCATTTTCATCGTCCTGGTGTGGGGAGGGCACCAATTGGCCTATAGCAACATTCTGAGGCGATATCTGCTGGTCTTTTCTTCGGTCATAATCGTTCTGCTGGCAATTCTAACCCGGATGCAGCTGGGATATTGGCAAAACGATATCCGCCTTGCGGAGCATTGCCTTGCAGCAACGGAACGAAACCATGTCGCCCATCACCTCCTTGGCCTGGCATTGATAAAAAACGGACAAAAAGAGGAAGGAATCCGGCATGTCCATGAATCCGTTCGGCTGGGACCCGGTTACAATACCCCGCATATAACCCTGGGAGGTATTCTGGCGGAAACCGGATACTTGAAAAGCGCCATGGAACAGCTTTCCATTGCCCTGACCATCAACCCCAACGTCGCCATTGCCTGGAACAATCTCGGAATTGTTTATAAAAAAATGGGCGAGTTGGAGAAAGCGCTGGCGGCTTTTTCCAAGGCACTGCAATTGGATCCGTATTCCACTGATGTCTGCAACAATCTGGCGAATACATTGAAATTGAAAAACCGCTTCAGCGAAGCGGTCCAGTATTATCAAAAAGCGCTTCAGATCAACAACAACATACCAGAAATCCACAACAATATCGCCAATACCTACCTGGCGATGGAACAGCCGGAAAAAGCCATTCAACATTACAAGAAAGCGATTCAACTTTCCCCTCGTCAACCGATCTTTTATCTCAACCTTGGCGAAATCTTGCGGAGTAACGGAAAAAAGGAGGAGGCGATCGCCAATTACAACCAAGCCCTGCGGCTCATTCCTGACGACCCTGAGATCATCGGCCGTCTGAAGGAATTGCATGTTTCTGAGATTCCATCGAACCCGGAAAATTGAGGGCATACCTCTAGTTCAACCCGAAACCATGAGCGTCTTTGTTTTTCAACTATCTGATATTATGGTGCCTGGGACCGGAATCGAACCGGTACAGCCACTGAGGACCGAGGGATTTTAAGTCCCTTGCGTCTACCTATTCCGCCACCCAGGCATTCGGAGGTTCCAGCGGGAAAACGGTCATCCAAACAAGGCAATCTTTTTAGCGGGAATTTGCCGGATTGTCAAGAATTCAAAGCGGTTTTCATCCGGATTCCCGGCCGGCGCTTCCCCATGGGTCCTGCATGGTTTCCAATTGTAAATCCGGACGCCATTTGATAAGAAAGCGCCCATGTCCACGGCAAACCAACATCCGGCCATTATTCTGGCCTCCCAATCCCCCCGCCGGCGGTACCTGTTGAAACAGGCCGGCCTGCAATTTTCCGTGATTCCCAGCGGAATCGACGAGAGCACCGTAGAATCCGGACCTCCGGAACACTACGTGCGCACGCTGGCGGAAACCAAGGCCGCCGACATCGCCGACCGTTTTCCGGACAGCTGGGTCATCGGCGCCGACACCGTGGTGCTGATCAACGGTGCCGTCCTCGGCAAACCGGTCTCCCTTTCCGATGCCCGCCGCATGCTGATGCAGCTCAGCGGTCAGACCCATCAGGTGCTGACCGGTTTCGCTGTCATCTGTAAAACCAGACAGCATTTTCACAGCCAGGTGGTCAGCACCGACGTGCACTTCAAATCCCTTTCGGAAAAGGAAATCGAATGGTATATCCATACGAGGGAGCCCTTTGACAAAGCCGGCGCCTACGCCATCCAGGGGCTGGGCACATTCCTGGTCAAGGGAATCCGGGGTTCCTATACCAATGTGGTGGGCCTGCCGGTTTGCGAAGTCATCGAACACTTGATCCTGCATGGGGTCATCCGCCTGGAAGACCACCTGAACCATCCGGACGAAACAGGGGAACATTCGTGAAGCGGCGCATCGAAGCCCTCCGGCAACGGATACGGGAGGCGGCCGAACAATGCGGCCGGGACCCGGACGAAGTCCGTCTGGTGGCGGTTGCCAAGACCTGGCCGGCGGAAACGGTCAGGCAAGCCGTGGCTGCCGGAATCGATCTGGTGGGGGAGAGCTACATCCAGGAAGCCCGCATGAAAATCGCGGAACTGGCGGACACCCCGGTTTCCTGGCATTTCATCGGCCATCTGCAATCCAACAAAGCCAAATACGCCGTCAGACTGTTCGACCTGATCCATACGGTGGATTCCGCGAAACTGGGCGCCGAACTGGACAAGGAGGCGCAAAAAATCCATAAAATCCAGGACATCCTTTTGCAAGTCAATACCGGCATGGAAGCCTCCAAATCCGGCGTTTCCCCGAAGGAAGCCCCGGACCTGGCCAAGGCCCTTCAACGTCTCTCCAATCTGCGCCTGCGGGGACTGATGACCATTCCGCCGTTTTATGACGCTCCGGATCTGGCGGCGCCATATTTCCGGGAGCTGCGTCTGATCCGGGACCGTCTCCAAGAGGAAGGATTTCCTCCTGAAAACCTGAAGGAACTCTCCATGGGGATGAGCGGGGATTTTGAAGTCGCCATCCGGGAAGGCGCCACCTTGGTGCGCGTCGGATCGGCGCTTTTCGGTGAACGGGTATGAAACTGCTGCTGCATACCTGCTGTGCCCCCTGCACCATCTATCCGCTGCGCGTGCTGCGGGAGTCGGGTGCGGACGTGATGGGTTTTTTCTATCCGCACAACATTCACCCTTACAGCGAATGCCTGAAACGCCGGGAGGCCCTCGCGGATTACGCGGCCAAGTCGGACCTGCGCGTGATCTTTCCGGAAGGCTATGACCTGGAGGATTTCATCCGCAAAATGGTCTTCCGGGAACAGGATCGCTGCCGCTTCTGCTACTACGAACGCCTGCGCGCCACGGCCCTGCTGGCCAGACAGGTCGGTTTCGATTCGTTTTCCAGCACGCTGCTCTACAGCAAATTCCAACGCCACGACCTCATCCGGGAAGCCGGGGAAGCAGTAGCCGGAGAGATCGGCGTGCGTTTTCACTATCAGGACTTCCGGGAAGGCTGGAAGGAAGGCGTGCGGGTCTCCAGGGAGATCGGGATGTACCGCCAGCAGTATTGCGGCTGCATTTACAGCGAGAAAGAGCGCTATTGCCGCCCACAGAAAAAAACCGCCGCCCCGGAAGGAATCTGAAGGTCCAGAATCATGTTCGGCAATATTCTCTACTTCATCATTGTCCTGCTCGTCTACGCCACCTATGAACCGGCGGAAAGCGCCGATTTCCCGCCGGTGGAAGCGGTCACGGTTTTTTTTCTAACGGCGGCCTTATTCGCCCTGATGGTGAAAGCCGCTTTCGCGCGCCTCGGAAAACAGATCCGCCAGGATGGACCCGCCGGTCAGGACCAGCGGCTGGAATCCCTCATCGCCCGGCAGTCGGTTCTCGCGCTGGTGCTGTTCGGCATCGACATCTACGGCCTGGAGCTCCCCCGCCATACGGCCCATCTGGCGGTTTTCAAGGCCTTCCCCACCCTGGAAGCCCTGCTTTTCCTGGCTGTCTTCGTCACCTATCTGGTCCTGATATGGTCCGCCGCTTTCGGCTGCTATCGCCTGCTTCAGCCGGAAGCGGCTTCCCGCCGGGAATACATCCGTTCCCATCTTTCCTTTTCCATTCCGGTTCTGATTCCCTGGTTCCTGATCTCCGGGCTCACCGATATCCTCCTGCTCCTGCCGCTGGAAACCCCCGGGAAAATACTGGGATCTGCCTGGGGCCAGGCGGGATATCTTCTGGCGCTGCTGATCCTGGTGGCCCTTTTCGGACCGGTCCTGATCCAGCGGTCCTGGGGCTGTCTCCCGCTGGAGCCCGGTTTCGCCCGGCAGCGGATTGAAGCCCTCTGCCGCAAGGCCGGAGTGGGATATGCCGATATCCTGATCTGGCCCCTGTTCGGCGGGCGCATGCTCACCGCCGGTGTCATGGGACTGATCAGAAGGTTCCGTTATATTCTGGTGACCCCGGCCCTGCTCCGTTTTCTCACCCACGAGGAGATCGATGCGGTCATGGCCCATGAAATCGGCCATGTCCGGAAAAAGCATCTGGTGTTTTATCTCCTGTTTTTCATCAGCCTGATGCCCACGGTCCTGCTTTCCTGCGCGCTCATCGGCCAGGCCCTTGTATTCCTGACGGTCTATTTTTTTTCCGTCGATCCGCTTACGGACCATCCCGGAATTCAGCTGCTGCTGCAAAATCCCACCGTCCACGCCGCCATCTTCCTGGCTGTTTTCTATATCTATTTCCGCTATGTCTTCGGGTATTTCATGCGCAATTTCGAACGCCAGGCGGACATCCATGTATTCGAACTGTTGCAAAGCCCCATCCCCCTGATCACTTCCCTGGAAAAAATCGCCCTGATCAGCGGGCAGGCGCCCGACAAACCCAACTGGCATCATTTCAGCATCCGGGAACGCATCGATTACATCAGGAACTGCATCCTGGAGCCTGCCTGGATCCAACGCCACCACCGGAAAGTCCGGGCAGCCATGCTCCTGTATCTGGCCTGCATGCTCCTGGTGATCGGCGTCTTTCACCAGATGGAATACGGCGCCCCCGGGAAGAGAATCAACGCCTATCTGACCGAAACCGTCATCACCCGCAAACTGGAAACGAATCCGGATGATCCGGAGGCGTACCGGATGCTGGGTGATCTACGCTTCATCCTGATGAAACAATACGGGGAGGCGGTTGCGGCTTACGAAAAAGCGCTGCTGCTCGATCCGGATGCCGCCGAAACGCTCAACAACCTTGCCTGGCTTTACGCCACCTGCGAGGATGAATCCTTCCGCAACCCGGAAAGAGCCCTTTCCCTGGCCATCCGGGCGGCGGCGATCAACCCCTCCCCGCATATCCTGGATACCCTGGCGGAAAGCTACCATCGGAATGGAATGACACGACAGGCGGTGGAAACGGAACAGGCGGCCCTGGAAAAGCTCGGAAAGCAGGATGATCGGAGCCATTATGAGGAGCAGCTGAACAAATTCAGAAAAAGCAATTAGGAATTACGAATTATGAATTACGAATGTAAGGTATTCTGTCATAGATAAAAATCTATCGATAGCCGGTTTTTGGTGTCCGTTCAACCAATCCAACCGATTACTTGATACAGACCTTCCGCACCTGCAGGAGGTCCGTGTGGCCGGCGAAAATCTTCTCGATGCCGTCCTGCTTGAGGGTGGTCATCCCTTCCTTGATGGCTTGGTCGCGGATTTCCTCCATGGGCGCGCTGCGCTGGATCAGCCGTTTAATATCATCGGTGCCCATGAGCAACTCATGGATACCCATCCGGCCCCGGTAGCCGGTGTTGCTGCAGGCATCGCAGCCGGAGGCCTTGTACAGCATCAGGTCGTCCCCGTACTTGATTCCGAGCCTCTCGAACTCGTTCTGCCCGTATTCCCGCACCAGTTCATTGAATTCCGCCTCCTGGGGATGGTAGGCCTTCTTGCAGTTCTTGCAGAGGGTCCGCACCAGCCGCTGGGCCAGGATGGCCAGAATGGCATCGGCGAAATTGAAAGGGTCCATGCCCATATCGAGCAGACGCGTGACGCTTTCCGGGGCGCTGTTGGTGTGCAGGGTGGAAAAGACCAGGTGGCCGGTGAGGGAGGCTTCGATGCCGATATGGGTGGTTTCCTTGTCACGCATTTCACCCACCATGATGACATCCGGGTCGGCCCGGAGAAAGGCGCGCATGGCGGCGGCGAAATCAAACCCGATTTTGGGCTTGACCTGCACCTGCCGCAGGCCTTTCTGGGTGATTTCCACCGGATCCTCGGCCGTCCAGATTTTGGTTTCCGTGCGGTTGATATACCCGAGAGCCGAATGCAGGGTGGTGGTTTTTCCAGAACCGGTGGGCCCGCAGACAAAAACGATCCCGTACGGTTTGGTAATGGCGGACAGGAAATTCTCGTAATTCTTTTTGGCAAAACCCATCTTGTCCAGGGGCAGCGGCTCCCCGGCCGCCAGAATACGCATGACCACATCTTCCACGCCGCCCTGGGTGGGCACGGTGGCGACGCGCAGCTCGATATCCAGGCCGCCGTATTTTTTGAATTTGATCTTGCCGTCCTGGGGCAGGCGCCGCTCGGCGATATCCAGGTCGGACATGATCTTGATGCGGGAAACCACCGCCGCCTTATATTGGAAGGGGATGGTCTGGTAGAGGGTGCAGGCCCCGTCCACCCGGATGCGCACCTGGGTATTGTTCTTTCCGGGATACGGTTCGATATGAATATCGGAGGCACCCCGGGCATTGGCGTCCAGGATGATCTTGTTGACCAGCTGGACGACGGCGCTGCTCTCCTCGTCCATGGCGGAGACATCTTCCTCGATGGCGCCTTCATCTTCCTGGAGCTGGGAGATGATCTCATCGATGGAGGCCAGTTCCTTCTCGTCCTGGGTGAACAGCTTGATGAATTCCAGGATGTCGTCCGGAAAGGCGATGGTGAATTTAATTTTCTTTCCGGGAAACAGGGATTTAATCTCACCGCTTTTCTGCAGGTCGTAGGGGTCGTCGATGGCGATCACCACCTGGCCGTCTTCGGTTTTCAGGGGGACCCAGACATTGTTCTTCATGAAGGGGACTTTCAGTCCCGCCAGGAGATCGCCAGGTATGGGATGGTTCTTGTTGAACAGAATATAGGGCACATTGTAATAACGGCTCAGGGATTCCAGAATATCCCGTTTCTGGATCTTGAATTCCGCGATCATCACCTCTTCGGGCGACATCCGCTTTTCCCGGGCCGTAAGCACGACCTTCTTCAATTCCTTCTGGGTCAGAATGTGATTTTCCAGCAGGTAATCGTATTTGTTCTTCCGTCCGCCCTTGGCCGTGGCCATGCGCTTCTGGTTGAACAGTCCGATGCCCATGGTTTCGGAGAGTTCCTTGACGTTCTTTTCATCCAGGGCGGTAAACGCCTTGTTGTCTTTGCGGTTGATCAGCTGAACGGCGCCGAGGAGCAGTTTCTTGAAAATAATCGGCACCACCAGCACCTGGCGGGTCCGGAGGCCGGTGCGGTCGTCCCAGCTGCGGTCAAAATGCAATTGCGGGTCGATGTTCCGCAGTTCCTCGTCATCATAGACATCCTTGATGTTGATCAGCTTCTGCTTGTAGGCCGCGAAACCGACGATGCTGCTGGGAGCCAGGGGGACGCGGATTTCCTGAATTTCATCACCGGTTTTGAACCGGGAAACCAGTTCCCGCTTGATGCCGTCCACGTAATAAATGGTCAGCCGCTCCGCTTCGAAAAGGGAAATGATTTCGCCCTGCAGATCAATGATGATTTCATCCAGATTGGAAGCCGCGAAAATCTTCTTGTTCAGGGACTGGGCTTTTTGCCGGTACTCAACTTCCGATTGGAGGTCCTGAACATCGGATGCGGGCTGATTGATTGTATTCGTCGTCATGATCCTGTCCTCGATCCCACCAACTGAGCTTGAGCGTCCTGTATCTTCTTGCGCTATTGTTTTTGCTGTTCATCCGGACGCCGCAGCTGGGCATACACCTTGCGCAGACCACCCACCATGAGAATGGCGCCCATCAGATAAAAACAAAAGCGAATAACCCCGAGAACCGATGAAAAATAGTCGATCTCGGCGATGCGCGGCATGACCTGCGGGATACGAAAAAACACCCCCAGACCGGCCAGGGTCAGCGCAACGCCCCAGATCAGTGTCCGATTGTTTTTCTTGTCAGGCATAATATTCTCGCGTTGTCGGGCGGTATGCTCCATTCTCCTGCAACCGCTTTTTATCTATAGCGTTATTTACGAATCCATGTCAAATGAATCCCTCATGTTTTTCAGGTTTCCGCTTCCGTCTCCAGAACGGCGGCCTGGAGGTCCAGCTCGTTGCGTTCCTTTTCGTAGGTTTCGGTCACCTCGGTAAGTTCCTGGAATAAACCGTCGATTCGGGACTGGCAGCGATGAATGTCCTGGGACAGGGCCACAATCCGTTTTCCGTCCCCGGCCTGGGAGGCCGCCTGCATGGCGGCGTGATGCCCGGCCAATTCCTCTTCCAGGGCGGCGATGGCGTCTTCCGTCCGGTTGATCCTGGTTTCCAGCGGTTTCAGGATCTTTGACCGCAGCGCCGTGATCTCCGAACGCCGTTTGCGGAGCTCTTTCTTGCTGAGCTTGGCACCTTCCGTATCCCGGACCTCCGCCGGCTTGCTCAAAACGGTGTCCCCCAAGGCGGCACCTGACTCCCGCCATCCGTCCTTGTCCAGAAAATCCTGGTAGGTGCCCTCGAATACAACGGCCTGCTCGTCCTGAAACACGATCAGTCGCTTGGCCAGGGCATGCAGGAACATCTCGTTGTGAGTGACCATCACCACGGCGCCGTCGAAATTGTCCACGGCGGCCAGGAGGGAATCGCAGGACTCCATGTCCAGGTGGTTGGTGGGTTCGTCCAACAGCAGCAGGTTCACCGGGGTCACCAGCAGTTTGCCGAGCATGACCCGGCTTTTTTCTCCGCCGGAAATGACGGCGATTTTTTTCAGGGCTTCATCCCCAGAAAACATCATTGCGCCGCAGATGTTGCGGGCCGCCTGCCGGTCGATGTCCGGATGGGCGTACAAAACCTCTTCCTCAACGGTCTTGTTGTCATCCAGACAATCCGTGTGGGTCTGGTCGAAAAAACCAACCTCCACGCCGGGGCTGTAAACGATATCCCCCCGGTGGGGTTTCATCTCGCCCGCCAGGAGCTTGAGCAGAGTGGTTTTCCCCTTGCCGTTCCGGCCGATGACGCCGATCCGGTCCTGGGCTTGAATGACGGTGCTCAACCCGCTGAACAGGGGACGTCCGGGTTCGTACCCGAAGGTCAGGTCGCGAAGGGACAGCATGGTTTTCCCCTTGTACGGTTTGCTGCGGAAGGAAAACTCCAGGTTCTGAACCTTTTCCAGCTTGTCCTTCTTCTCCAGCTTGGCCAGGGTCTTGATCCGGGATTGCACCATGTTCGCGAGACGGGCCTTGGCCCGGAACCGGCTGATGAACAGCTCCATTTCCTTGCGGCGGCGCTCGTCATTCACCCGGGTTTTTTCGTACACTTCCTCGTCCTGGGCGATCTGGCCGTAATATTTTCCGGTATCCCCGGGTATTTTCCGGATTTTCAGGCGATGGATGCCGGCGGTATGGGTCACCACCTTGTCCATGAAACTGCGGTCATGGGTCACCAGCAGCAACTCATGGGGCCAGTTCAGCAGAAACCCCTCGATCCAGCGGATGGCTGTAATATCCAAATAGTTGGTGGGTTCGTCCAGCAGCAGCAAATCCGGCTCCGCCACCAGGGCCTTGGCCAGATTCAGGCGCACCTGGTAGCCGCCGGAAAACTCCTGGGGACGGCGGTTCATGTCCGCCATGGAAAAACCGAGGCCGGCCAGGATCTTTTCCGCTTTCCAGGTGTTCTCCCGTTCGGCGGCCGGCATGTCCGCCATGCATTCGGCGATGACCGTGTCCCATTGGAAATCGAACTGCTGCTTCACATGTCCGATGCGATAGTGCCTGGGGATTTGGATAAGGCCCTTTTCGGGCTCCTCTTCGCCGAGCAGCAACCGCATGAAGGTGGTCTTCCCGTGACCGTTCCGTCCCACCAGACCGATGCGCTCCCTGGGATTGATGCTGAACTGGATGTCCTCCAGCAGAACCCGGCTGCCGAAGCTTTTGGTCATGTTTTCGATGCGGACCATGCTTCCTTCCTTTCATCCGCGAATCCAAAACGTTATCGTTTGAAAAGTTCATTCTTGAAGGCGCGGAAACCTTCCCGTTCATGGGCATATGCCGCGGCCAGGGTGGTCCCGTTCCGGTATTCGATCAGATTCTGAATATCCCCCAGGATGTTCTGGTGGACCGCGCAGATGTCGGCGGCGATCTGCCTGGCCCTGGGCAGGAGCATCTCATGGGGCACCACCTCGTTCACCAGGCCCCATTGAAAGGCTTTCTGGGCGGATATGGGCTGGCAGGTGTAGGACATCTGGCGCGCGCGGCGCTGGCCGATGGCCTGCTGCAGCAACTGGGTCATTCCCCAGCCGGGATGAATGCCCACCTTGGCATGGGTGTCGGCAAAAAAGGCCTGTTCGCTGGCGATGAGGAAATCGCAGTTCAGGGCGATCTCGAACCCGCCGGTGATGGCATATCCGTTGATCGCCCCGATGAGGGGTTTCCGGCATTCCGCAATGATGTCCGGAAGATCGCGGCCGTCATCCCGGGGATCGAACAGATTTTCCGTCACGGCGGCCTCCAGGTCGATGCCGGAGCAGAAGGATTTGCCGTTTCCGGTAAGGATCGCGACCCGGATCTCTTCCTTGCGGCTCACGGTTTCCAGATGGTCGTACAGGCAGCACAGCAGGGCCTGGTTGATGGCATTGTGCCGTTTGGGGCGATTCAGGGTGATCAGGGCCACCTGATCGCGAACTTCGAACAGTACGGCTTGTTCCATGGGGTTTCTCCTTGTTATCATTATGGGTGATGCCATGCATGCGCACCTTTCCGGCGCGGAGCGGATACGGTCAATCACCGCCGAATCATACCCGATACAATTTGAAAAACAACCGCAAAATAGATCCTGTTCCCCATGGCAAACGGAATGCCCAACCGCCCATTTTTTTTTGCTTTTCCCTGCGGCTCTGCGTGAAGACAATTCTTTCACGCCATTGCGGGACAACCCCCGCAGGCGTTTGAGTTATCCCGCAGAGACGCCGGGACGAAGCGAAAAAACACGGCCATACGATATCATGGTGCCACAGTTCCGGCTGTATCGAATGTATAAGCGATGGCCCTGAACGGACACCGGACACGGCTTGACACCGGCGACATATCCTGCCATAATGTCATCATATTTCGTTTCCTTCAGCGACCCATAACCCATTCATCCGTCACCGAATTCATACCTGCCGAAAGGCACATTTGTTGCCCGTTCTGGCAGGCTGGCTGACGGAAGTTCCGGTTTTCCCGCAACCAAACGAACGGAAAGCAAGCGGGATGTGATCAGAGGAGGTCCCATGACCGAGCCGACAACAGCGGGTCCGGCTGTCAACGCCTTTAAAATCGGAGATAAAATCAAGGAGCTGCGGGGGAAACACCGCTATACCATCCAGGACATGAGCGCCAAAACCGGCCTGTCCCAGGAGGAATTGACCCGGATCGAAAACAACGAGATCGTGCCCCCGGTGGCGACCCTCCTCACCCTGGCCACAGCCCTGCAGGTGGGCATGGTCTATTTTTTTCAGGAAACGGCCGGCAGCGGCAAGATCGCCGTGACCCGGAAAAACGAGCGGGTCCGCATCGAAAGACGGCCCCATCACCAGAAAGGGGAAGTCAATTACATTTACGAAACCCTGGAAGCCAAAAAAACCAACAAGCACATGGAACCCTTCCTGGTGGAGTTCCCCAGACTGGATACCGCCGACATGATTTTCGTCAGCCACAAGGGGGAGGAATTCCTGCATGTGCTGGAAGGCCGGCTGGAGTTCCGCAGCGTGGATCAGGTGCACGTGCTCGAACCCGGAGACAGCATCTATTTCGAGTCCGACATCGCCCACAGTTTCCGCTGCCTCAGCGATCAGACGGCCCGGGCCATCGTGGTGGTGTTTCATATGTAACTGCAATTACGAATTGGGAATTACGAATTCGAATGATCGAAATCCGTTTCCATGGACGCGGCGGTCAAGGCACGGTGGTGGCCACCATCCTGCTCGCCAAGGCCTTCTTCAAGGCCGATTATCAGGTGCAGAGCTTTCCCCTTTTCGGCGTGGAGCGAAGGGGCGCGCCGGTGGAGGCCTATTTGCGCCTGGACAGGGAAGAAATCCTGATCCGCACCAATGTATATCGGCCCGATCATGTGGTGGTCATGGACCGGTCCCTCCTGCACTCCGTCGATGTCACCCGGGGCCTGAAAAAAGGCGGCTGGATTCTCATCAACACACCGGATCCCCCTGAGCCGGATTCCGCCTTCGCGCCGTTCCGGACCGCTTGGATCGACGCCACCCGCATCGCCCGGGACAACGGTCTGGGAACCAGGACCCATCCCATCCTGAACACCGCCATGATGGGGGCCTTTGCGCGGCTCCTGGGCATGCCGCCCATGGAAGCCGTGGTCGGAGCCATACGGGAGGAAATTCCGGATCAGGTTGAACCGAATATCCAGGCAGCCCGGGACGCCTTTGCGGCTGTCAAAACACCGGGCCCGGCAAGAGAATGATGCAGAACATGAAACCCAGTCGATCCCCTGACAGACAACCGCCGATTCAGGAACCCCTGCTGATTTCCAGATCCCATATGACCTCGGAAAGCAACAAAACCGGGTCATGGCGCTACCTGATGCCGCGGTATCACGACAAAACAGCGCCCTGCAGCGTCGCCTGCCCCGCCGGGGAAGACATCGGCCGCATCGAGATGCTGAACACCCAGGGGTTTTTCAAGGAAGCCTGGGAGACGATTCTGCTGGAGAATCCGTTTCCGGCGGTTTGCGGCCGCATCTGCTTCCACCCCTGTGAATCGGTCTGCAACCGTAAACGGTTCGATGAGGCCGTCTCCATCCGATCCCTGGAGCGGTTTGTCGCCGATACGGCCCAGCGCTACAAACTGGAGGCCTCCCTCCAGCCCGCCGCCCGCCGCGGCGAGAAGATCGCCGTGGTGGGAGCCGGTCCGGCCGGACTGGCGGCGGCCCATTTCCTGACCCTGCTGGGATATGCCTGCGATGTCTTCGAGGCCTTGCCGGAACCCGGAGGAATCCTTCGTTGGGGCCTCCCGCGTTACCGGCTGCCCCTGGAAGCGCTGGCGCCGGAAATCGAACGCATCCGACAGGCGGGCGTCTCCTTCTTCTGCGGCCAACCCGTCCGGAAGGACTTTTTCCGGACCGCCGCCGAATCCTACGCCGCCATTTTCATGACCTGTGGCCTGGGCCGCATGCCGCGTCTGGGCATCCCCGGGGAGGAATCGGCGGGCGTCGGCGACGGATTCGCTTTTCTGCGCGCCATTGTCCAGGACGATCCTCCGGTCCTTTCCGGCCTGACGGCCGTCATCGGCGGAGGCAATACGGCCGTGGATGTGGCCCGTTGCGCCAGACGTCTCGGCGCCCCGGCCGTCATCCTGTATCGGCGCAGACGTCAGGACATGCCGGCCTTCGGGGAAGAAATCGAGATGGCGCTTTCCGAAGGCGTGGAATTGATGGAGCTCTGTGTTCCCGTCAACATCCAGCCGGTGGAAGGCGGCCTGGGCATCACCCTGCAGCAGATGAAACCGTCGACCCCGGACGCGGACGGACGAACCCGGTCGGTTCCGGACGGGAAACGAGTGCACACCATCACCGCGGCCCATGTATTCAAAGCCATCGGCTTCGAGGCCGGGGAACCCTGGCATCTCCCGCCCCCGGAAAAAGAAAACCGGCTGAGACTCCGCCATTCCGTGCTGACCATGTTGCCGGACGCCATCCCGGTGGTGTACTGCGGCGACCCGGTCACTGACATCCAAAGCGTGGTGCATGCCGTGGCCTCGGCCAAGGAGGGGGCCATGGCTTTGGATGTTCTGTTCCGCAAGGGCTTCCGGTCGATTCCCGAAGAACTTTCTTCCGCCGCCGCCGGCCAGGACGGCGCGCTCTCCATGGAATGCCACCTGAAAGGTCTGCGTTCCTCCCGCAGTCCCCATGTGGTCGCCTATGAGGAAATCAACATCGATTATTTCGAATATGCGCCGCGACTGGTCCAGCCGAGATTGCTGCAGTCCGAACGACTGGAGTCCTTCGCTGAAATCGATTTGAAAATTTCCGCCAGCATGGCCATCCGCGAAGCGGAGCGCTGCTTCAACTGCGGACTCTGCAACCAGTGCGACAACTGCCGGATCTTCTGTCCGGACCTCGCGGTGAAACTCGATGATTCCCTCCGGGGACGCGGGATCGATTACGACTATTGCAAGGGCTGCGGCATCTGCGTTGTGGAATGTCCGCGCAACGCCATGGTGCTCGAGGAGGAAAAGGAATAATGAAACAAGTGCTCGAAGGCAGCCATGCCGTGGCGGAAGCGGTCCGACTGGCGAAGGTGCAGGTTATCTCCGCCTATCCCATCACTCCCCAGACCCACATCGTGGAACGTCTCTCCGATTACTGCGCCTCGGGCGCCATTCAGGCCCGCTTCCTGCGGGTGGAAAGCGAACACTCCGCCCTGGCGGTGATGATCGGTGCCGCCAGCACCGGCATGCGCACCTTCACGGCCACCTCCTCCCAGGGGCTGGCCCTGATGCATGAACTCCTCCACTGGGCCTCGGGCGCCCGCCTGCCCATTGTCATGGCGGAAGTCAACCGCGCCCTGGCGCCGGGATGGAACATCTGGACGGATCAGACCGACAGCCTTTCCCAGCGGGACACCGGCTGGATCCAGCTGTACTGTGAAACCGGCCAGGAGGTGCTGGACACCACCCTCCTGGCCTTCCGGATCGCCGAAGCCGTGGACCTGCCGGCCATGGTGGTATTGGACGCCTTCTTTCTCTCCCACACCTATGAGCCGGTGGACATTCCCTCCCAGGAGGAAGCGGACAGGTTTTTGCCCGCCTTCTGCCCTCGCATTCAGCTGGATCCGGACAATCCCTGCGCCCTCAACCAGCTCTCGCCCCCTGGGGTCTACATGGAAATGCGCCACCAGATCCACCAGGCCATGGAAAAAACCCTGGCGGAATTCGCCTCCATGGAGAAGGAGTTCCAGCAGGTTTTCGGCCGCGGGTACGGCATGGTGGAGGCTGTTCACTGCGAGGACGCGGAAACCATCCTGGTGGTTTCCGGCACCATCACCAGCACGTCGCGGCAGTTCGTCCGCAACCTGCGGGCCGAGGGAGAAAAAATCGGGTTGCTCAAGATCAAGCTGTTTCGGCCGTTTCCGGTGGAGTTGGTCCGCCGGTATCTGAAAAAGGCCCGCAAGGTCGCCGTCATCGACCGCAATTGCTCCTTTGGCGCCGGCGGAATATTCGCCCAGGAAGTCCGGGCGGCTCTCTGCCGCCTGTCCCGCCGGCCCCACGTCTTCGGCTTTATCGCCGGGCTCGGCGGCCGCGATGTGACCATCGAAACCCTGGCGGATATCCATGGGTATCTCCGGAACCATGACCGGCCGGATGCGGAAAGCATCTGGATCGGACTGAAAGAGGTGTAACGTGCGGGAACAAGCGCCTGATACGGATCACATGTATTCCGGCCATGTCGGCTGCGCCGGATGCGGCGCCGCCATCGCCATGCGTTTTTTTCTCAAGGCCCTGGGCGACCGGGCCATCATGGTGATGCCGGCCTGCTGCTGGTCCATCATCGCCGGCCCGTATCCCATGTCGGCATTGCAAATCCCCCTGATCCACACGGCCTTCGAAACCGGCGGCGCGGTGGCCAGCGGGGTGCGCGCGGCCCTGGACATGAAGGGCGATACGGAAACCACCGTGGTCACCTGGGCCGGCGACGGCGGCACCTTCGACATCGGCTTTCAGGCCCTCAGCGGCGCCGTGGAACGCAACGAAAACTTCATCTATGTCTGTTATGACAATGAAGCCTACATGAACACCGGCGTCCAGGGAAGCTCCTCGACCCCTTATGGCGCCTGGACCACCACCACTCCGGGACGGGAATGGAAGAAAATGAGGAAAAAGAACATCGTGGAAGCCCTGGTGGCCCATCGGATTCCCTATGCCGCCACCGCCAGCATCGCCTATCCCGAGGATTTGATGCGCAAAGTTAAAAAGGCAAAGGAACTCAACGGTTCCCGTTTTCTCCATATTTTTTCGAGCTGCCCCACCGGCTGGCGCCTGCCCTCTGAAATGTCTGTCAAAATCGCCCGGATGGCGGTCCAGACCAATATTTTTCCGTTGTACGAGGTGGAAAACGGGACCAAATACACCATCAACCTGACGCCCAAGGGCTATCTCGTCCGGGAATATTTCAAACTCCAGGGCCGTTTCCGGCATCTGACCGACAACGATCTGACGGCGATCCAGGAAATGGTCAATGAGGACTGGAAACTGCTGCTGCGCAAGGCCGGGATTTCTCCACCCTAGGGTTGATCCCTGGACAGGCATCTTTCTCCAGCAAGCCCCCTGGAATAAATAGGATTTACCTGCCGATATCTCCCATTTGGCTTCCTGGTGCACCGACGAGGCGATTCCCTATCTCATTGGGTGAAACGCCACGGTTCGGATGGATGGAGGCAACCGACCCAGAACGAAAAAACGGGATTGTTTCCATATTGACTCCAGTCCCATTTTTCCTGTAGATTTCATTCTGTTTTGTTTTTCATCGACCACGGGAGGTCCGGATTGTTCCAGGCCGATCCCGGATATGATGATATGTACGCGATCCGACAGTCCAGAGGAACAGCATCTTGCTTCCATTCCGCACATGGTATCATGAAAAATACCGGCATCTATGGCGCCGTTTTTTTCAATCCCCCGCCCGGGTTTCCATCCTGGGCTTCATGGTGCTGATTCTGCTGGGCAGCCTTCTGCTCATGCTGCCCCACTCCTCCACCGCCGCGCCGCTTTCCTTCATCGACGCCCTGTTCACCGCCACATCGGCGGCCTGCGTCACCGGCCTGTCGGTGATGGATATCGGCCGGGAACTGACCCTGTTCGGTCAACTGACCGTCCTGGGGCTGATCCAGGTCGGCGGACTGGGCATCATGACCATTTCAACCCTGTTCATGCTCATTGCCGGAAAACAACTCAGCCTGACGGAGCTGTCCATCATCCGGGATAGCTTCACCCAGAGCGGCGAACGCAACCTGAAATCCATTCTCCGGGATATCATCGTCTTCACCCTGGTGATCGAAGCCGGCGGCGCCCTGATTCTGTTCCTGCGCTTCCTGCCGGGCCGGTCCGCTTCGGATGCGGCCTACTTGTCCGTGTTTCATGCCGTCAGCGCCTTCTGCAACGCCGGATTCTCCCTGTTTTCCGACAGTCTGACGGGGTATGCCGGGGACTTGATTGTCAACCTCGTCATCGTCTTTCTGATCGTCAGCGGCGGCATCGGTTTTCTGGTGATGTCGGAGTTGAAACGGGGTTTTCCCTTGAACCATCGCAAATGGTCGCGCCTGAGCCTGCATTCCAAGCTGATGCTGTCCTCCACCGGGCTGATTCTTCTCATCAGCACCCTCGTCATCGCCTCCATGGAGTGGCACAACACCCTGGCCGACCTGTCGGCCCCGGAACGGATCCTGGCCGCTTTTTTCCAGGCCGCGACCACCCGGACAGCCGGATTCAACACCATTCCCATCGGCGACATGACCAGTGAAACCCTCTTTTTCATGATCCTGCTCATGTTTATCGGCGCCGGACCCGGGTCCTGCGCCGGCGGCATCAAAATCACCACCCTGGCGACGATATCCCTCCTCGGGTTGTCACGCCTTCTGGGATACAGCCGGCCCCAGATCTTCCACCGCACCATCTCGGAGGAAAGCTCGGAAAAAGCCGTGGGTCTCGCGCTGCTCAGCGGCTTCATCGTCATTCTGGGAACCATGCTGATGCTGATGTCCGAACTGGGCGACATCCCCCATACCCAAAGCCGGGGCGGCTTTCTGGAACTTCTCTTCGAAACCGTCAGCGCTTTCGGCACCGTCGGTCTTTCCACCGGCATCACCGCCGCCATGTCGGCCCTGGGCAAATTCATCATCACCTGCATCATGTTCATGGGTCGTCTCGGCCCCATGGTCATCGCCGTGGCCGTAAGCCGGACCATCGACAAAAACCACTACCATGCCACCGAGCACATCATGATCGGCTGACGCATTGAATGAGGCATTGAATGAAAAAATTCACCATCATCGGATTGGGAAATTTCGGGTATTATCTGGCCACGCGATTGTATAAAAAAGGATATGACGTGCTGGCCATCGATAAAAATCCGGTCCAGGTGCAGGCCATCAAGGACAACGTGAGCCAGGCCGTCGTCGCCGACACCACGGACCGGGCCACGGTGACGTCACTGGGCTTGAAGGAAATGGACACCATCGCGGTCTGCATTGGTTCGGATCTGGCCGCCTCCATACTGACCATCCTGAATCTCCTGGAGATCGGGGTGAAGAAAGTCGTGGCCAAGGCCATCAGCGAACCCCATCAGCGCATCCTGCACAAGCTCGGCATCATGGAAACCTTTTTCCCGGAAAAAGACCTGGCGATTTCCATGGCGGAAAAGCTGCATAATCCCAACATGCTGGATTATCTTCCATTCATGGAAGGGTACGGTATCGTGGAATTCGCCACCCCGACCCAGTTCATCGGCAAGTCCCTCCGGGAACTGGACTTGATCAACAAGTTCGGCATTCAAATCGTGGCCATCAAGGAAATCGTGCCCGAACGCCTCAATGTCATTCCCACGGCCCAGTTCGTCCTGAAGGACAGCGACATCATGATCCTGATCGGACCAAACGAAAGCATTGAAAAACTGAGGAAAAAGGTATCCTGAACATGATCTTTCCATCACCTGAAGAGCTTGGGCGGCGCATCCGGGAGGTTTCCGGCCGATTCAAGGGGGATCAGCCGCAAATCATCGAGGACACTTCGGACTTCATGTCCATCGACGAGGGCGGCGTACTACGGCTGGACGGAAACGACTACCTGGTGATGGGGAACGCTCGGGAAGGCCGCTTCGGTATTGATGAGCAGCCCAAATTCTGGGTCAAGAATGCCATCGACCTCACCACCCGTGAACGGAAGATCATCAAGCTGGTATTCCATGAATCCTTCACCAGCCGGATCGGCGCCGATGTTTTTCATTGCGTCCGCAACCCGGAAAAAGAAGCCGCAATCCTGCGGGAAATGCAGGGAGATCCGCATTTCATGCAGGGAATTTCCCTGCATGATGTGGTCGGTAATATCGTAAGGGTGATCGATTTCATTCCGGGGCCGTCGCTTTTCGACTACCTGCGCCGTATCGAAATGCCCCATGAAAAATACTACCATGAACTGTTCGGAAGCATCCTGAAATCCGTAATCGCATGCATCGAAGCCTTGGCCCGGCTGCACTCCGGAGGCATGCACCACGGCGATATCCGGGCGGATCACATCCTGTTGTTCGACCGGAGCAGCCGATATGTCTGGATCGACTTCGATTATGAAATCAGTCATCCGGAATATGACTTGTTCTGTCTGGGGAACATCATTTCCCAGGTGGCGGGAAAAGGGCGGCACTCCCAGCACGACATCTCCCAGCGGCCGTCGGATTATCCCGACTTCAAAAGCCCGTTGGATCCGGGGGACATGTCCCTCATGTTCCCTCACCGGGTGGCCAATCTGGGCAAACTCTTCCCGCACCTATCACCGCAACTGTCCGACATCCTGGCGCATTTTTCAGCCGGGGCAACAAACCGCTACCGCAGCATCGATGAACTCCTGACCGATTTACACCGCCTGGACCTCCCGGGGTAATTTTTCCGTGAGGATATCGGCGGCCGTCGCCACCATCTCTTTCACCACTTCGGCGGCCGGCTTGATGTCATGGATGAGACCGGACACCTGTCCGGCAAACCCCCCGACATACTCCGTCCGGCCGGCCTTGATGAAGCCCCCCAGCAGCGCCGAGGCCAGAAGAACCTGGAAGGGAAACGGCAGGGGCGCAAGGCCCGACCCGTCCCAGAGATCATGCAGGCGGGTGTAGCTGGTACGGGACGTTTTGCCGGTATACAACCTGCTGACCCGGGTGTCCTCATCCGCCGATTCCACGATGCGCTGCTTGCACAGGGGCATGGCGCCGCCTTCATTGGTGGCCAGAAAGCGGGTGCCCACCCACACCCCGACACACCCCATGGCCAGAGCCGCGGCCAGACCGCGGCCGTCGCCGATGCCGCCGGCGGCCAGCACGGGCACGGGCGCCGCCGCGTCGATGGCCTGGGGCAGCAGGGCCATGGTACCGATCCGTCCGGTGTGTCCGCCGCCTTCATGGCCCTGGGCCACAATGAGATCCACGCCGGATTCCGCCATGCGCCTGGCGTTCCGGGCGTTTCCGGAAATGCCCAGCACCTTGACGCCGCAGGCATGGGCGTCGGCCACCATGAAACCGGGGTTGCCCAGACCAGCGCAAAACAGGGGTACCTGCTCCTCCAGGATGATCCGGATGGCTTCCCGGGGCCGCATGGTGGTGGTGCCGGTCCTCACCGTCAACTCCGCATCCGGCAGGTCCAACTCCTTCTTGACCTTTTCGAACCAGGCCCGGTGCTGCTCGGGCATCATCTTCAAGACATCCGTGAGCGGCATGTCGCCCATCTCGGTGGTGCCCTCGGGAAGATTCTTGGGCAGCAGCAGATCCACGCCGAAGGGTTTTTTCGTCCTGGACTTGATTTCCCGTATGGCGGCGCGGAGTTCCTCGAGGGTGAAACCGGCGCCGCCCAGCACGCCCAGGCCGCCGGCCTCGGAAACCGCCACCACCAGCTCCACCGGAGCGCCGTTGGGCTCGCCGATCAGGGTCGGTCCCATCCCCGCGCTGAGGATCGGATATTCAATGCCCAGCATGTCACACAACCTGGTTCGCAACTGTCTTTCCGCCATGAGCCCTCCTTTATTGCAGAAAAATATTGTAAGGAAAACCACCTGTCAAGAATGAAAACCCGCGTTTAAACACCCTTCTGATTTTTCGTACAAAGTGGATTCGCGTCCCCCTCTTCCCCGAAATGCGCTAGCGGCTCCGTAATTCAAAGACAAGCGGCCGCGGATATGATATGAAGGCTGAAACACCATAGTCGTGATTCCATACGGAAAAAACGAGCGGAGGATGGATGGGTGAAAATGCCGGATTGTCTCCGTGAATTCGTGGCGGCGCATAAACGGGACGGGCGCTTGGGACTGACGTCGGTTTGTTCGGCGAACCGCTTGGTTGTCGAGGCTGTTTTGGTACATGCCGCAAAACGGAATCTCACCGCGTGCATCGAATCCACCGGGCAGCAGGTCAATCAATTCGGCGGGTACGTGGGCATGCAGCCGCGACAATTCGCGGAATATGTCCGGCAGACCGCGAGGGCCGCCGGGCTTCCAAATGAACGGCTCATTCCAGGAGGCGACCACTTAGGGCCGGAACCCTGGAAGCACGAAGCCGCCGAAACGGCCATGGCCAAGGCCCGGGAGCTGATCCGGCAATGCGTCCTGGCGGGGTACCGGAAGCTGCATCTGGACGCCAGCACGGCTTGCCGGGACGATGTCCGCGACGGACGCCCGTGGCTTTCCACCGAAACCATCGCCGAACGGACGGCCGCTCTTTGCAAGAGCGCGGAGGAAGCCGCCGGACCAGGCCCCGACGAGGTAAACCGACTCGCCTATGTCGTGGGGACGGAAGTTCCGCCGGCGGGAGGACACCACAAGGACCATCGCGAAATACCGGCCTCCTCCGCCGCCGACATGGCGGAAACCATCACCCTGATACGGAAAGCCTTTGTCGCCAAAGGCCTGGAACCCGCCTGGGAGCGCTGTATCGCGCTGGTGGCCCATCATGGGGCCGGGTTCGGACCGGAAGTCATTTGGGCCTATGACAGCGCGAAAACCGCGGAACTCAGGGCCTCCATCCGGAACCACGCCAACCTGGTCTTCGAGGCCCATTCCACCGATTTTCAGACCCGGGCGTCCCTGGCCGCCATGGTGCAGGATCATTTCGCGATTCTCAAGGCCGGCCCGTGCCTGACCTTCGCCATGCGGGAAGCCATTTTCGCCCTTGCGCACATGGAGCGGGAATGGCTGGGAGACCGCCGGGGGGTTACCCTGTCCCGACTTCCCGAAATAATGGGCAATGTAATGCTGGCAGAACCAAAACACTGGCGGGATCACTATCGCGGCGGCGAGACCTACCTGCGGTATATTACCGCCTACGGCTTCAGCGACCGGCTGCGCTATTACTGGTCGCATCCCCGGATCACCGAGGCGGTTTCCCTGCTGTTTCACAACCTGGCGCGCCACGGCATTCCCCTGCCCCTGCTCAGTCAATACCTGCCCGCCCAGTACGCAGCGGTCCGGGAAGGCCGTCTTGACGGCACCCCGGAAAGCCTGGTGACCGGCAAGATTTTCGAAATCCTGGACCGGTACGCGGCGGCCTGCGGTCATTCGGGTGAACGTTCCCGGAGCATCTGAAAATATTCCTCTTCGGTCAGGATGGCGACCCCCAGTTTTTTGGCTTTATCCAGCTTGGCCTGCCCGACTTTTTCACCACACACCAGATAATCCGTGCGGCCGCCCACGGCGGTCTGGACCTGGGCCCCCAGGCGGCGGGCCTGGGCCTGCATTTCCTCGCGGTCGCCGTGCCGCATTTTCCCGCTGAACACGATGCTCTTCCCGCTGAGCATTCCGGACCCGCCACCGTTGCCCGCCGGGGGGGTGCGCAGGATGGTGAATCCCAGGGCCAGCATGTGGGCCAGGGTATCGCGCACCTTGTCGAGCCCGGCGGCGACGGCCCGGCTGGTGATCTCCCCGAAGCCGTGAATTCCGGCGATCTTTGCGGCGTCCAGGGCCGGCAGTTCCTCGATGGCGAAATGGGACAACAGCTTGCGGCTGTCGCCTTTCCCCAGGTTGGAAATGCCGAAAGCCGCCAGAAAACGCCAGTCCTCGACCGGCTTGGCAAGACTGGTCCGCAGCGCGTCATGCAGATTCCGGGATTGGACCGGACCAAAACCCATGGCCGCGAAATCCTTTTCCGCAAGGGCGTACACTTTCTCGAGGCTGTCGTATCCTCCCGCCACCAGTTTCCGGATGGTCTTGATCCCGAACCAGTCCGCCGTTCCAAGGGTTTTGAAAAAATGGCTGATCCCCTGCTCGATCTGCGCCGGACAGCTCGCATGGTCGCACCGGAGGAAATCGTTTTCCCACTGCAGCGGCAGACCGCAGGAAGGGCAACGGTCGGGAATTTCCACCCGGGAGGAAGGGGTGATGACCTTCTCCAGTTTCGGAATCACCTCGCCGCTGCGGATGATTTCGATCGAAGCCCCCGGGCCGATGCGGTCGTCGCGGATCCGGCCGGCGTGATGGGCCGTCACCCGCCGGATGGTGGCGCCGGAAAGCGAGACCGGCCGGACCTCCATCACCGGCGTGACGTTACCGGTGCGCCCCACCTGCCACAGAACATTTTCCACAACCGTTTCCGCCGTTTCCCCCTTGGTTTTCAGGGCGATCTGCCAGCGGTAGTGGTGGGTGGTGGCGCCCATTCTGGCCCGCACCCGTTCATCCAGCGCCATGACCACCATGCCGTCCATGGGATAGTCGGTGCGGGCCGCCAGCTCCATGGTGACGGCTTCCAGATCGGCCAGAAGTTGTTCGGCGGTGCCGGTCCAGGATGGCAGGCCGACATAGGGAACGAAATGAACCGCACCGTCGGAAAGCGTCTGCCGGGCGAACTCATTCAGGGTGTCCGAAGCCACGATTCCCACCACCATGTTGCGGGGGTGCTCGAATTTATCGGCCAGGTGCTCGTCGAAATAGGACTTCACGATGACGATCTCGCCGATCCCTTGACCCCTCCCGCCTACAGGAATCACGCCTTTCTGAAAAGCGCTGCTGATTTCATATCCCACCTCCCCGTTGCCCCGGGAGGCGAACACGGTGCCGTCGTCGCGACCGGCCAGGCCGTCCAGTTTGGGAGTCACCTGAAACAGAACCCCCGACGCCCCGATGTCGGCCGCTTCCTTCGCCACCCGGCTAAGGAAACGCTCCAGTTCCTCACGGGTATAGGCTTTTTCAATGGACAGCATGGGGGTGGGATGGCGGACTTCCAGTTTGGTGTCGAACACCTCCGGCTCTACGGCGCTCAGAAAAGGATGATCCGGCGCAAGAGATTTGAGTTCCGCTACGAGGCTGTCGTATTCATGATCGGAAACCAGGGGAGCCCCGCGTCGGTAAGCCACGTTATACATCCGGAGGCGTCGGACCAGTTCATCGAGGGATGTCATTCTCGCCTCCTTCCAGGCGGCGGCAGATATCGGGAATCGCCTCCCGGATTTTGCGGCGGGCGGCTTTCAGGCGCTCGTCCCGGAATCCCGGGCGCCATTTCAGGGTGGACAGGTCATCGGAAACCGCCAGCACCGCGCCGACCTCCGCTTTCCGGTATCGGCCGACGGCGAACAGGGCGGAGGTTTCCATCTCCACCGCCAAGGCCCCCCGTTGACGAAATCCCGTCACTTTCGCCGCCGTTTCCCGAAAGACGGCGTCCGTTGTCCAGACACCGCCTTCCTGAAACGGAACGGCCGCTTCGGACAGGGCATCCCGGACGGTACGCGCCAGGGAAGCGGACGGCCGTTCGGCCGTTGCGGGATTTCCGCCGTAATGCAGCGAGGTGCCTTCATCGATGAAGGCGGCATCGGGCAGCAGGATATCGCCGATGCCCAGGCGGGGACATAGCGATCCGCACCAGCCGAAAAAAAGAATGTTCCGGGCTCCCCAGGCGATGAGGTTTTCCAGCAGGATGACCGCATAGGGCGCGCCCACCATGGGACCGACCAGGGCTGGTTTTCCGCCTTCCGGCAGGCAGAGCCGGCTCATCAGCAAGGGAGCTGTCGACGATCGTTCAGCGCCGATCTCCGAAGTCAGGGCCTCGAAGTCCTCGGCGGTGGCGATCATGACCGCTGTCCGAAGCTTCGGCGATTTCTTGCCGCGCCCCGGATTGATGACGGCATCGTGATTCATCGGGTTCCCGACGGCTATTGAAAAACGAAGGCTATTCCGGCTCCACCAGACGCTGCATTTCTTCCTTGATCTCGTCGATGATGCCGTAAAGCCACAGGAGATCTTCCATGCTCAGGCGTCCGGCCTTGGCCGGCGCACGGTCGCCGCCATCCTTTTTTTTCAGCATGCGGGGGCCGATCTGGACCTTGGGGCGCGAGTCCGCATACTGGTTGATGGAGACCAGCAGACCGGTTTCCTCGCAGCGCCATTGCTTCAACAGTTTATCCTTATCCGGATCAAAAGGCATTGTTACCTCCATGTGATGTTATCGTTGAATGTTGCCTGCCGTCAGGTGGTGATTTTCGAAAAATCGGCGATGGTTTCGAACAGCGCCGCGATTGCGGCCAGCAGGGCAAACCGGTTGTTGCGGATCTCGATTTCCTCCGCCATGACCAGGACACCGTCGAAAAAACCGTCCACCGCCGGACGCAGGGAAGCGATCTCCCGCATGGCCTGATCGAAGTCCCCCTGCCCCAGGTGGCCGTCGACCTTCTTTCTGACATCCTCAAAGGCCTGCATCAGGGCCGATTCACTGGCATGCCGGAACAGGGACGGGTTTATCCGGGCCCTCTCAAATCCTTCGGATTTCCGGATGATGTTGACCACCCGCTTGAAGGCCGTCGCCAATGGTTCGAAATCGGGCGCTTGTTTCAGGTTCGCAAGGGCCCGGGCACGGGCCCAGACATCCGGCACGCGGTCGACGGAGATGGCGGTCACCGCGGCCACGACGTCCTTGCTGTAGCCTTCCTCGATGAGCAGATGGGACATTCTGTCCCGCAGGAACCCGTACACCGGATCGATGACCCTGGCGGGCTCGGCGGCATTCCCGCCAGCGAACAGGGAAACACTTTCCGCGACAAGGTTCCGCAGGTTGACAAGCAAACGGCGATCCAGCAGGATCTGGATGATACCGATGCCCTGACGTCTCAAGGCGTAGGGATCGGAAGCGCCGGTGGGGGAAAGCCCCACGCTGAAACATCCGCAGATGGAATCCATCTTATCGGCCAGGGCCAGCAGCGCGCCGGTTGCGGTTTCCGGCAGGCGTCCGCCCGAGTAAGTCGGGCGGTAATGCTCCTCGATGGCGGTGGCGACTTCCCCGGGTTCCCCGGCCGCTGCGGCGTAAATCCGTCCCATGATCCCCTGCAGTTTGGGAAATTCAATGACCATCTGGGTGACCAGATCCGTCTTGCACAACCAGGCCGCCCGCAGAAGCAGGGCTTTCTCTTGGTCCGAGGCGCCGGTCTGTCCGGCCAGGAATCCGGCCAGGTGCCGCACCCGTTCGATTTTCTCGCGCATGGAACCGAGCTTTGCCTGGAACATCACGCCGTCAAGCCGATCCACCAGATTTTCCGGTTTGCTTTCCAGATCGCTCCGGTAGAAGAACCGGGCGTCCTCCAGGCGCGCCCGCAGAACCCGTTCGTGCCCCCTGGCCACGAGGCCCATGTCCCTGGCCTCCGTATTGTTCACGGCGATGAAATGGGGCATCAAGCCGCCGTCCCGCCGCACCACGGCGAAATACTTCTGGTGCTCGCGCATGGCCGTGATCAAGACTTCCTTGGGCAATTCCAGAAATTTTTCATCGAAGTTCCCGACCACCGGAAACGGATATTCCACCAGGTTGGTGACGATATCGATCAACTCCTCATCCGGCATGACTTCTCCTCCGGCATGGACGGCCGCCTCGGTCACCAACCGCTTGACCTCCTGCCTGCGGCGTCGGATATCCGGAATGACCCGGCCCGCTTCCAAAACGGCGCCATATTCTTCGGGAGCATTCACTTTCAACCGGCCGGACGAATGAAAACGGTGCCCCAGGGTATAGCGGTTTCCCTTGATGTCGCCGATGGTGACGGCAATCACCTGCTCGCCCCAGAGGGAAAGGATCGACTGAATGGGCCGGGCGAATTCCACGGTAAGGGTGCCCCATTTCATGCGTTTGGGAAACGTCACAGACTGGATGACTTCCGGCAGGATGCGCTTCAGGACGACGGGGGTGGGTTGCCCCTTCTCCGTTTTCACGGCACACAAATATCGGCCTTTGGGAGTTTCCTTGATGGTGATCCGCTGCACGGGAATCCCCGCCTTTTCGGCGAATTTTTCAGCAGCCACCGTGGGCCTGCCCTCGGCGTCGAACCCGACCTTCTCCGGCGGACCCGTCATTTCACTGGTCAGCGAGGTCTGTCGCGCCGCGACATCCCTGATCGCAACCGCCAGACGCCGCGGCGTTCCATAGGTTCCGGCCGTTCCATGGGCGATCCTGGCCTCATCGAGTTTTTTCACCAGATTGTCCGCAAGGCTCGCGAGGGCCGGCTGGATGTATCCGGCGGGGATTTCTTCCGATCCGATTTCAAGCAACAGCGTTTTCATATTCTCCTCGTCAATGCATTCAAAAGCGGGAATCCCATGGTTTCCCGTTGCTGCAGGTAGGCCTCGGCGCAGGCCCGGGCGATATTGCGGATCCGGGCGATATAACCGGTTCTCTCCGTCACGCTGATGGCGCCCCGGGCGTCCAACAGATTGAACGTATGGGAGCACTTCAGGCAATGCTCATAGGCGGGTATCACCAGGCCCTGCTTCACCACGCGCAGGGCTTCCGCCTCATAGCGCGAAAAAAAATCCAGGAGCATGGCCACGTCGGCGGTTTCAAAATTATAGGTCGACTGCTCCACTTCCTGACGATGATATACGTCGCCGTAACGGATATGGTCGTTCCATTTCAGATCATAGACATTGTCGATTCCCTGGAGGTACATGGCGATGCGCTCGAGCCCGTAAGTGATTTCAACGGAAATGGGATGCAGCTCGATGCTGCCGGCCTGCTGAAAATAGGTGAACTGGGTGATTTCCATTCCGTCGAGCCAGACTTCCCAGCCCAGTCCCGATGCCCCGAGGGTCGGGGATTCCCAGTCGTCCTCCACGAAACGGATATCGTGTTCCAGCGAATCCACGCCCAAGGCCTTCAGGCTCTTCAAATACAATTCCTGCACATCGGCCGGCGACGGTTTCAATAAAACCTGGAACTGGTAGTAATGCTGCAAACGATTCGGATTTTCGCCATAGCGGCCGTCCGTGGGACGGCGGGAGGGCTGAACATAGGCCACCCGCCAAGGCTCCGGACCCAAAGCCTTGAGCAGGGTCGTCGGATGAAACGTCCCCGCGCCCACTTCCATGTCATAGGGCTGGATCAGCACGCATCCCTTGCGCCCCCAGTATTGTTGCAGCGTCAAAATCACATCCTGGAAATTCATGAACCATTCCTTCATTTCAGTTGCAGTTTATCGGCCCCGGGAAGGCTTTCCCGACACAATCACGGAAAGGCCGGCGGCATCGATATGCGCGTCCAACAATCCGCCGGTTTCCCTTTCAGCCAGAATTTCCCGCCATACGGGTTGCAGACGTCGTATCCCTTCCGTTTCACCCAGGGCCCAGACGCATCCACCGCCGCCGGCGCCGGCGAAGCGGGCCCCGCAGCCATGCCGGGCAGCGCTTTCCACCAGCTTTTCCCCCACGGAATCAAAGACATCCGGTGTCATGCGCCTGCGGATCTCGGTTTCCCGGAGCATGGCCGAAGCTGCACCTTTATAGTTGCGATCCCGGATCGAATCAATAAATTTTTTCGTCCAGGCGACGATCTCGGCCCATTCCCGCCGGAACCGGCCGGATAAAAACTGGCCGACCCAGCGGCCGTTGATATTCCGGGATTCGTGGGGCACGCCGCAATAGGCGATCAGTATACGTTCCGCCATCTCCCGGTGTCTTGCGCGGGGCAGGAGCGTTTTCTTCCGGAACGCGGGTTCATCCGGTCCGCCCGGCCAGTGCCAGACGTTGGCGCCGCCGTACACCGCCGCCAGCTGATCCTGAAACCCGCAGGGAACGCCGGCGACGGTTTCCTCGACGGCATGGGCCAGCAGAGCGATCCTCCGCCCGCCGAGTCCCTTTCCGCCGGTTTCCCGGATGACGGCGTCCAGGGCCGCGATCAAGGCCACGGCCGCCACCGAGGAGCCGCCCAGAGCGCTGCGGGGAGGCGAGGCCGAATCGATGCGGATAACTACGCCGTGGGCCTGGAAATAGGTCGCCACCGCGAACATCAGTCCCAGGGCATGATCGAAGGGTGCCTCGTTGAGGGGATATTCAGCCGCCGGAAACCCCCTGGATACGATCCGCACCTGGCCTTCCTCGTGGGGGCTCAGGGTAACCCGCGTGCGCAGATCAACGGCCATGTTCACCGTGCAGGGATGGAGGTGTCGCAGGGGGTAATGAAACGTGCGGATGTCCAGCGTGCCGCCAAGATCGATGCGGCAGGGCGCCGAGGCTTCGATGGTGCGGTTCTTCAGAAATTTTTTCAGTTTTTCGTGCATGATTCCGTCCTTATGGCTTGCGCATACTCCGTAGAAATTTCAAACTGTTCAGTTCTTTACCGAGGTGGTAGACCACAAATGTCTCCAGGAAAAAAAGTCCTTCCCGGATTCCTTGGGGGGCAAACCGGATCCGCTCCACTTTTTTCACGTCGGGGCTGTTGATCCAGAGCAGTTTTTTCATGGTGCCCTTGGAGAGGCTCGTCCCCCCCTCATTTTCCGGCCCGCAGTTCCGGCAGGTGACCCCGCCTTTCCGGAAGTCCGGAAACATCCGGCTGTCACCGATGTTCTCCAGCATGCACCGGCAGGCGCAGCATTCCACAAGATTCGGCAGCAAACCGGACAAGGACAAAAAGCGGATTTGAAAATAAATGCTCACGACTTCCGCCGGCAGGGTTTCGCCGTTCACCAGCTCAAGGGCGGTCCGGAGCAGATCGAACAGGGCCTCCTGACTCCTGCCCTCCTCCACCCACACATGGATGGTCTCGGCCCAGAAATTGGCGTAAGCGGTTTTGCGTATGTCGCCGCGGATACGATCGTTGGGCCGGATGAGGGCGGCTTCCTGCAGCACCATCAATCCGCCGCGCCCCTTTTCGCATACGGCCTGGACGACGGAAAACGGTTCCAGCGCCCCGGCGAAACGGCGGGTGCTCTTTTTGGCATTCTTGGCGATGACGGCGATTTTCCCCTGATCGCGGGTCAAGAGCGTCAGGATCAGATCATGGTCGCCGTGAGCGATGCGGCGGAGCAGAATAGCCGGTGCGGAAAAACGGGACATGGACCTCAACCGGGAAGCAGGGTCATGGCGATCCTGAAATACAGAAACACCCCGATGATGTCGATGGAAGTGGTGACGAACGGGCCGGTGGCCACCGCCGGATCGATTTTGATCCGCGCAAGAACCATGGGAATGGCCGAGCCGACAAGCGCGGCGACGGACATGGAGGAAATCACCGCCAGTCCCACCGAAACCGCCATGAGCCAGACACCGCATTCCCAGTGCGCCACCAGACCCATCATGGTCCCGTAGACACAGCCCAGGAGCAGGGCCACCGAGATCTCCTTGAGCACCACTTTCCAGAGGTCGCGAATGATGATGCGGCCCGTGGCCAGCCCCCGGACCACGATGGTGGATGACTGGGTGCCGATATTTCCGCCCATGCCGGTGATAACCGGTATAAAAGCCGCGAGATAGGCGAATTCCTTCAAACCCGCTCCAAACCGGCTGATGACCATGGAAGCGATAATTCCGCCGATGCAGCTGGCGAACAGCCAGGGCAGGCGGATGCGGGTGCTGTTGTAAATGGATTTGGTCTCGACGAACTCTTCCCCGGCGCCCGCCATTTTCAGCATGTCTTCCGTGGCTTCCTCCCGGAAGACGTCGATGACATCATCAACGGTTATGATCCCCACCAGGCGATTGCTTTCGTCCACCACCGGCACCGCCAGGATGTTATAGCGGGCCACCATTCTGGCCACTTCCTCCTGGTCCACATCCGTACGCACCGAAATCACCTCGGTGGTCATGAAATCCTTGAGTTTTTTATTCGGCGGCACCACCACCAGCTGGCGCAGGGAAATGACGCCCACCAGTTTCTCATATTCGTCGACCACATAGATATAGAACGGCATCTCCACGTCGAGATGCTCCTTCTGCAGCGATTCAATCACTTCCCGGGCGGTCATCTCCTGTTCCAGGGCGATGAAATCCGGAACCATGATCCGGCCGGCGGTGTCGTCCTCGTAGCGGAGCAGGTCCTCCACCTCCGCCGATTCCTCCTTCTGCATCTTGGTCAGGATGGCGTCGGCCTGCTCCTCGGGAAACCGGTCGATGACATAGGCGGCGTCGTCAGCGGGCATGCTTTCCAGGATTTCCACGATCTCGTCGATGTCCATCCCCTTGACAAGGTCGAGGAAGGTATCCTTGTCCAGTTCACCGAACAGCATGCCCTTTTGTTCCAGGCTGTCGATCAGACCGAAAAGCTGCTGCTGATGAGCCAGGGAAAGGGAACGAAAAACAGCGGAAAGGTCCGCGGCGTGGGTTTTGTTGACGATCTTACGCAGGTGTTGGACGGCGTTCCGCCTGGACAGGCGCTTGACGCTTTCCAGCAGCATTTTGTTTTTTTCGCTCAACATGGATGCCACCCTTACAACAGAAGCCACGTTTGGCCCAAAGGCCGCTAGGGCAGATCCAGCGTCACGATTTGCCCGTTTTTTGCCGGAAATGTCACCGGATTCCCGTTCAGGTTCAGTTTCACCGCCGCGGAATTCCCGATCAGTACATTGAAACGTTCACCCGCCATCAATTCCAGGCGCTCGTTCTTTTTCAGCTTATATTCCCTGGAGGCCTGATCGTCAATAATGACCTTCAGCCAGGTGTCGTCGACCGCCGCGACCTCCAGAATCCATGATTCCAGCGCCTTTCCCGATGGGGACTTGTCCTGCTGGCTCTTTTGGGTTCCCGGCTCCGACGGTGGAGCCGGCTCGGAAACGGTTTCAACGGGATACTCCGGCGGTTCCTCCGCCCGTTTGGGAATTCCGGCATCGGAAATCATATACATGGAAAGGGCGATGACGATTCCCAGGGCTCCGACGGAAATGAGCATGTTCACCCAGAACCGACCACCGTTGGAATATCCGGCGGCGGACATGGCCGCCATCCGTTCATATTCCAAGCGGCTTTTCAAATACGACCGCACGGTCTCCTCTTCATCGACGTTCACAGCCGCGGCGTACAATCGCAAAAATCCTTTTACATAGGCCGGGTCCGGCAGACCGCCATGATCTTCATTCTCGATCTGGCGCAGAACCTTTAGGGAAATCTTGGTTTTGTCGGAAAGCTCGCGGAGGTCCGATCCCTTGGCCGTTCTGGCCGATTTCAGGAGTTGACCGAAAGAAACGCCGACCGGTTGCTCAACCATATGCCTCAATTCATGATTTTGATATGGGAGTTCTTGCGTAAATCCGCCACCCATTTCTTGAAGCGTTTTTCCATCATCTGGTTGTAGAGCTTTTCCTCGATCAGTGGTTTGACTTCTTCCATGGTTTTGCCCTGATCCGAGGAAACCTCCGCCAGGAAAAAAATCTGATACCCCTGTTCCGTCTCCAGGATACCGGTGTATTGACCGGAACTGATTTTCTCCAGAGCCGCCTGGATCTGGGGTGTCAGGTCTTTTTTATTGAAAAAACCGAGATCACCCCCTTCAGCGGCAAAAGGCGATTCCGAATACTGTCTGGCCAACTCTTCAAAGGATTCGCCGTTTTCAAGGCGTTCCATGACCGCTTCCATCCTGTTCGATACCGCCTTTTTTTCCTCCTCATCCGCCGATGATCCCACCTTCATGATGATGTTCCGCAGATGATACCGCGTGTCCCCGCCGAACTCATCCTGGTGCTCCTCGTAATAATTCTCCAGATCCTTGTCCGTAATGACGATGTTGGATTTCACTTCGCGCTCCACTAGCTTGGCGCGCAGAATCTGGCCCTTCATTTCGCTGCGGTATTCCTCCATGGTCAGTCCTTCGTCGCGCAACCGTTTGCGAATGTCCTCGTCGGTCATCAGGTTCTTTTCTTTGATCCGCTCGATGGCGCTGTCGAGTTCCTCCTCGCTCACGTTGATGGATAACCGGATGATTTCCTGCTCCGTCAGTTTTTTTTCGATCATCTGGTTGAGGATGCTTTCCCGCAGCTTGAACATCATTTGGCGTTCTTCGTCCGGCGGGTACCCATAGTCTTTGATTTTCTCCGCCAGCGGGTTGTAGTTCTTTTCGAATTCGGTCAGGGGGATGATATCGTCATTGACGACGGCCACGATCCGGTCGACGATTTCAGCACCGATCGCCTGATCCGTCCGGCAAATCCCGACTGTCAGGCTGGAAAACACCAGTATCAAAACGCCTCCGACGGTGATCCAATTCCGCTTTCGGTACTCATTCTCCATTGCTTCTCCCATGGTCGTCCCGTCATCCTTCCATGATGGTTTGCCACAGCTTCTGATTCAGCTTCACGGGATATTGGTTCCGGATGCTTTCCACCCATTCCGTATAACCCGCCTCGGCCTTTTGGCGCCGGATCTCCCGGATGATTTTGTCCCGGACATCCTGTTCGCTGAAAAGCTCGGCGGTTTCTTCCCGGAAATGCTCCTTGTAATAACCAGCGATCTCACCGGCGGTGACCTGGATGCCGGCTTCATACGCCACTGCCACCACTTTTTCCATGAGCAGCCGTCTCCTCAGTTGTTCCTTCCAGGACTCATAGGAGACGGCGTTCTCGAGAAACGTATCCTCAAAGGTCTTGTCCGGATAATCCTTCCGTATTTCCTTCACCGCCTTTTCCAGTTCCTCATCGGTGATGCGGATGTTCATTTCCCCTGCCTTGGCGAGCAGAACGAGTTCCTCGGTGAGTTGACCCAGCAGCCGGATCTTGATGTCGCCGGCCGTCTTCGGATTCTGCATGGCATTATGCGGGTAGGCGGTTTTGGCTAATTCCAGGGCCTGGTTGAAATCGAGAACCGTCACCACATGATTCCCGACGCGGAGAAGCGCTTTTTCCTTCGGTTGGGGCGGGGTTTTTGAGCAGCTCGTCAGGGAAGCCGGACCCTGGAGGGCAATCCAGACGATCAGCAGGGTCACGCTGCTGACATGCGAAGATTGCCGGCCGAAGCCCGGTGAGCGTCTTTGAATTGTCCGCATGGCAAAAATCCGTATCCTTCCGCCTCCGGCCTCCTTTCCCCGATTGACGGAGGACGATTTTCCAAATGATCGGCCGAAGAGTATCGTCATAGCCCCGGGCTGACGTTCAGCAGTTAACACGGCGTGCTATTTCTTTCAAGATGTTTTTGGTTTCCGCCAGACACTGATTGGGGTTGCCGGCGGGAAGCCGGATTTTCAGTCCGCTGTCGGAGGTGAACTGGAATCGGCCGGGGGCCGTGGACACCAGTTCCACGATCCCGAGGGGATTTTTCTGGTGGATGGCGGAAAATGCCAGGGTCAGTTGTTGCCCCACCAGGTCCAGACGCTTGATGCCGCCGTTTTTCGCCAGTATTTTCATCATGATTTTCAAAAGCAGGCTGGTGGCCGGTTCCGGCAGAGCACCGAAACGATCCTGCAGTTCCTCCTTGAAGGCGTTGATCTCCTTTATCTCCGTCAGTTTGGCCAGTCTTCTATAGGCCGACAGGCGCTGATCGATATCCGGAATGTAGGCTTCCGGAATAAACGCCGACAAGGCGATGTTGATTTCCGGCTCCAGGGGCTCCAGCACCGGTTTGCCTTTCAATTCCATAACGGCGTTCTCCAGCAGCTGTAAAAACATGTCGTATCCCACGGCGGCGATGTGGCCCGACTGGGATACGCCCAGGGCGTCGCCGCCGCCCCGGATCTGGAGATCGCTCATGGCGATCTGGAAGCCGGCGCCCAGATCGCTGTGTTCCATGAGCACTTTCAGTCTTTTCTGGGCGTCCTTGCCGAGAATCGTTTCCTTGGGAATGAAGAGATAGGCGTAGGCCTGCTCTTCCGCCCGGCCCACCCGGCCCCGCAGCTGGTAAATCTGGGCGAGACCGAAGCGGTCCGCCCGGTTGATCAGGATGGTATTGGCGGAAGGAATATCCAGACCCGACTCGACGATGGTGGTGCATACCAGCACATCGATTTCCCGGGCGATGAAACGGATCATCACCTTTTCCAGTTCGTCCTCGGCCAGGCGGCCGTGGGCCACGGCCAGACGCGCCTCGGGCACCAGTTTGCGGATGTGTCCGGCGATCTTCTCGATGGAGTGAATGTTGTTGTGCACGAAAAAAACCTGGCCCTGGCGTTTCAACTCATTGCGGATGGCGTCGGCGACGATTCCGTCGTCGAACTCGGAAATATAGGTGATGATGGGGTGGCGCTGCTCCGGGGGCGTCGAGATCACGCTGATATCGCGGATGCCCATCAGGGACATGTGCAGGGTCCGGGGTATGGGCGTGGCCGTCAGGGCCAGGACATCCACCGTGGCCCTCAATTTCTTCAGCTTTTCCTTGTGCTTCACTCCAAAGCGCTGTTCCTCGTCCATGATGATGAGCCCCAGGTCCTTGAAGGCCACGTCCTTCTGCAGCAGCCGGTGCGTGCCCACCACGATGTCGATGACTCCCTGCCGGAGACCTTCCACGATCTGCTTCCGCTCCCGGGGCGACCGGAAACGGTTCAGGCACGCGAGCCTGACCGGGTAACGCCGGAAACGTTCCTGGAAGGTTTTGTAATGTTGTTCGGCCAGCACCGTGGTGGGAACCAGCACCGCCACCTGCTTGCTGTCGCTGACGGCCTTGAAGGAGGCCCGCAGGGCCACTTCAGTCTTGCCGTAGCCAACGTCGCCACAGACCAGCCGGTCCATGGGGGTGGAGGACTCCATGTCGTCCAGCACATCGTCGATGGCTTTCAGCTGATCGGGCGTTTCGTCATAGACGAACCCGGCCTCGAAATCCCTAAAATAGCTGTCGGCCTTCTCGAAGGCGTGCCCCTGCTGGGCCTTGCGGGTGGCGTACAATTCCAGCAGTTCTCCGGCGATTTTCTCCACCTCTTCTTTGGCCTTTTTTTTCGTTTTCTCCCAGGCCTTGCCGCCCATCTTGTCCAGCACCGGCACGATGCCGTCCACGCCGATATATTTGCGCACCATGTTCATGCGCTCCACCGGCAGATAGAGTTTGTCGTCATCCTGATAAAGAATCAGGAGGAAATCGCCGGCGGCGCCGTTCATTTCCAGTTTCACGAGACCCTGATAGCGACCGATGCCGTGATCGGAATGGACCACCAGATCCTCCTGCTTGAGATCCTCGATGTTGAGCAGTTCCGCGCGGACATCCTGCTTGGATCTGGCTCGCCGCCTGCGCTTTTCCCCGAAAATCTCGTCCTCGGTGATCACCGAAAGGGCCGCCTCCGTCCAGACG
Organism: Thermodesulfobacteriota bacterium; assembly: GCA_049320885.1. GTDB lineage: Bacteria > Desulfobacterota > Desulfobacteria > Desulfobacterales > SURF-7 > DYJD01. The sequence goes on from JBMORA010000031.1 coordinate 114,635, forward strand.
AAACCGCCGGACAGGCGGCCGATGCAGCAGTACACGATGCCGCGGCTGCGCCCGGGTTCCGGCAAACCGTCGGCGGTCCTGGGGCGGATATCATAGGGCTGCAGAAGGCTCTGCAACCGCTCCATCTGGGGCTTCGTGCTGCAGACCAGCAGCACCGTGTTACCGCTCTCCTTCTGACGTTCAATCCAGTCGGCCAGGGGTTTGAGCAGATGCTCCTTTTCCACCGGATTCCGCAGGGCGGTGCGCACTTCCCCGTTGTCCTCGATCCGGAATTGCACGTCAGCCGCCTGCCCGATCCAGGATGGGGTGGCCTTCCCCATGGGGAGCAGTCCCAGGGTCAGGGTCGGCTTCCGCCCGAGGGCTTCCGCCAGCCCGGTCCAGTCGAGATAGAGCTGTTGCGGGGGGACGCACAGGCGGTTCTCCTGACAGGCGCCGACATAATGGGACTCCGTCAGTCCGTAGGTTTCCACCGCGGCGATTTCCAGGCCCGCAGGTTCCACCAGCACGTACCCGGTGTCGGCGGGCATGTAGTCCATCAGGGTGTCCAATCCCGGATAAATGAGGGGGAGCATGCTTTCAATGCCGGGGAAAAGGCCCTCGTTGCGGATGCGCTCGATGAGGCCGCGCACCTCCCGGGAAGCCGCCTGCTGCTCGGCGGCCAGGGTTCGCACCCGGATGATGAAATCCTTCAAATCCGATTGCCGGAGGATGGTCTCCCGGGCGGGCAGAATCACCGCTTCCCCCAGGTCTTTCAGCTTGCGCTGATTGCCCGGGGAAAAAAACCGCAGGGAATCCACGGTATCCCCGAACAGCTCGATGCGCAACGGGTCTGGATACAGGGGGGAAAAGACATCCAGGATCGCCCCGCGCACGCAGAAGTCGCCGGGTTCTTCCACAATGGCGGAGCGGACATAGCCGCCGGAAATCATTTTCTCCACCAGGGCGTCCCGGTCGATCTCCTCCCCCGCCATGATCAGTTCCACGAAGTCCAGCAATGCCTGCTTGGGCATCAGCCGGCGCATGACCGCCCCGACGGTGGTCACCAGGATCCAGGGTTTGGCAGACTCCATTGTCTGAAACAACACCCGAATACGGTCGGCGGTGGTTTCGGCATGATAGGAAACCATTTTATACGGGAGCAGGTTGTAGGGCGGGAAATAGTGCACGGGTGTGTGGTCGTCGTTCAGGAAAAACCGCAGGTCAAGAAGGAACTGTTCCGCCTCTCGGCTGGTGGCCAGGATCACCACCAGGTGTTGCGGCCGGTGCCGAAACTGCCGGGCGATCAACAGGGCCCGTTCCGCTCCCCCCAGTCCGCTGACCGCCACCCGGCCGCCGCGGTTCCGCAGCAAATCCGCCACGACCGAAAAACAATCCGTATCGGAATATCGATTCATTATCGTTGAATTTCCCGGCGCAACGACGCACATCCGCCTTTGGAAGGCCGATCCGGTTCCGGCGTCCCCTGGCGCGTTTCCTGTCCATGAATGGGCGGCCGCTTTTCAACAACCCCGCCATTGTCTACGGTTGTCCTTATATACCCTGTCCGGTTGAGGCGCAAGGGGGATTCGCCTTTTTCCATCCGGTTCCATTCGGCCGGCTCCCTCCGTCGGCGGATTGTCAACCATTATTTTTTTTCCGGTTGACAATCCAGGCGGCAACCGATATAAGCCGGGGCACTGCACCGCATCCGAGACCAAGCGGTCCGGTAAGGCGGCCGTCCGGTTTCCGAATCCATGCGGATCACGGCGGCGGATCACGGCGGCAGCCGCAACGGATTTCGAAGGGGACCACCGTCCATATGTCCACCCAGGCCAGCATTCTTTCCCGGTTGAAAAACCGGATCGGTCAATGGGTATCCGGCGAGGAATTGAGCGCCGGTTTGTCCATCAGCCGCTCGGCGGTCTGGAAACACATCCGCGGGCTGCGGGAAGCGGATTATGTCATCGATTCTTTGCCCCGCAAGGGCTACCGACTGCGCAGGGCCTCCGAGCACCTGTTGCCGGACGAAATCCGCGACCGTCTTCACACCCGCGTGATGGGCCGTGGAGGCATCCACACGTTTCCCCTGGCGGACTCCACCAACACTCTGGCCAAGGACCTGGCGGACCATGGCGCCCTGGAGGGAACCATCGTGCTGGCCGAAACCCAGACCGGCGGCCGGGGGCGCAAGGGCCGGAGCTGGTTTTCACCGGAACGGGAGGGGATCTATCTGTCCCTGATCCTGCGGCCCGACATATCGCCTTTCGAGGTCCAGGGCATTACCCTGCTGTCCGCCGTGGCCCTGACCGATTCCCTGGGTCGGCGGACGTCCCTGAAAGCCGCCATCAAATGGCCCAATGATGTCTTCGTGGGCTCCCGAAAAATAGCCGGCATTCTGACGGAAACCAGCAGCGAGATGGATATCACCAATTATGTGGTCGTGGGTCTGGGGGTGAACGTCAACACCCGCCGGTTTCCGGAACCCCTGGACCGGAGCGCCACCTCCCTGTTTCTGGAAACCGGCCGGCATTTTTCCCGGGTGGAGCTGTTGCGGGACTTTTTGGAGGAATTCGAGACCTTGTATCTGTCGGCCCAATCCCGGGGATTTGCCGGGGTCTTCGACCGCTGGCGCTCCCTGACCAACACCATCGGCCGGCGGGTGCGCATCACGATGCATCAGGGAAGCCGGTCCGGGATCGTACGGGATATCGACACCGACGGCGCGCTGATGATTACCGATGATCAGGGCCGGACCAGCCGGATCCTGTCGGGAGATCTGAGTTTTGAATAAAGCACCATCCGGCCGCGACAAGATGGAAAATCCGCCCATCCGGGACATGCTCCGTTTCGACCGCGAGCATGTCTGGCACCCGTACACCTCCATGACCGCTCCCCTGCCCGTCTATCCCGTGCAGTCGGCCCGGGGCGTACACCTGTTCCTGGAGGACGGGTCCGCGCTCATCGACGGCATGTCTTCCTGGTGGGCCGCCATCCATGGCTACAACCATCCGGAACTGAACGCCGCCGCCACGGAGCAGCTCCAGCGGATGTCCCATGTCATGTTCGGCGGGCTCACCCATGCCCCGGCCGTGGAACTGGCCGGACTGCTCCTCACCATCGCGCCGCCGGGTCTCGACAAGGTCTTTTTCTGCGACTCCGGCTCGGTGGCCGTGGAAGTGGCGGTCAAAATGGCCCTGCAGTACTGGCAGGCCCGAAGACGGCCCGGAAAGCACAAACTGCTCACCGTGCTGGGAGGCTATCACGGTGATACCTTCGCGGCCATGTCCGTCTGCGATCCGGTCAGCGGCATGCATGAGCTTTTTCAAGGGGTCCTGCCGCGACATTATTTCGCCCCGGCTCCGCCCCCGGGGCATGGCCGCCCTTTCCAAGAGGACGATCTCGCCGAAATGCGGGCCCTTCTCCGGGACCACCACGGGGAAATCGCCGCCGTCATCCTGGAACCCATTGTCCAGGGCGCCGGCGGCATGCGCTTTTATGCGCCCGCCTATCTGAAACAGGTCGCGGGACTGGCCCGGGAACACGATGCCCTCTTGATCCTGGATGAAATCGCCACCGGTTTCGGCCGCACCGGCACCCTTTTCGCCTGTGAACAGGCCGGCGTCGTTCCGGACATCCTTTGCCTGGGCAAGGCCCTCACGGGAGGCTACCTGAGCCTGGCCGCCACCCTGTGCACCGCCGAGGTCAGCGACGGCATCAGCCGGGGAAACCCGGGTCTGTTCATGCACGGCCCCACCTTCATGGCCAATCCCCTGGCCTGCGCGGTGGCCGGCGCCAGCCTGCGCCTGCTCCTGTCCTCCCCCTTCCGGGAACGCGTCTCCCGGATGGAACGGCAGATGACGGCGGAGCTGTCCGCCTGCCGCGACCTGCCCCAGGTGGCGGATGTCCGGGTCCTGGGAGCCATCGGCGTGGTGGAACTCCATCGCCCCGTGGACGTGGCCGCCATGCAGCGCCGCTTCGTGGAACGCGGTGTCTGGGTCCGGCCCTTCGGCAGGCTGGTCTACATCATGCCGCCGTATATCATCACCGAATCGGATTTGAGCATCCTCACCGGCGCCATGGTGGCGGTGATCGCCCGGGAAAAGGTCGCACCATGACCATAAACGACCGCCGTTTTGACTTCATCCGGCAGGAACTCCATCAGCGCCGGGAAAACCATCTCCTGCGCCGGCTGCGCTCCGTCACGCCCCTCTCGGACACCCATGTGGACGTGGAGGGCCGCCCCATGCTCAATTTCTGTTCCAACGATTACCTGGGGCTTTCCAAGCACCCCCTGCTCCGGGAACGGGCCGCGGCTTTCATGGAGACCTACGGCATGGGCGCCACCGCCTCCCGGCTCATCTGCGGCAGCTTCGACTGCATGGCCCGGGTGGAAAACAAGCTCGCCGGTCTCAAAGGCGCCGAGGCGGCCCTGATCCTCAATTCCGGATTCCAGGCCAATGTATCGGTGCTGCCGGCCCTGGCGGACAAGCAATCCCTGATCCTCTCGGACGCCCTGAACCACAACAGCCTGATCAACGGCACCCGGCTCTGCCGGTGCCGGATCGAGCGCTTCCGGCACAACGACCCGGAGCATCTCCGCGACCTCCTTGTGGAAAACCGCGACGCCGGACATTCCCGGATCCTGATCATCACCGAATCAATCTTCAGCATGGACGGCGACTGCAGCGACATCCCGGCCCTGACGGCCCTGGCGGATGAGTTCGGCGCCCTGCTCCTCGTGGATGAAGCCCATGCCACCGGCGTCTGCGGGCCCCAAGGCATGGGCCTGACCTGCGGCCACGGCGCGGCCCTTACCATCGGCACCTTCGGCAAGGCCTGCGGTTCCTTCGGCGCCTATGTGGCGGCTTCCAAGAACATGTGCGACTACCTGGTCAATTGCTGTCCGGGGTTCATTTACTCCACGGCCCTGCCGCCCGCCGTGATCGGCGCCATCGACGCGGCCCTGGATCTCATACCGGGCATGGAGGCGGAACGGCAACGGCTTCACGACAACGCCCGTTTGTTGCGCCGGGAACTGAACGCCCTGGGTTTCCAAACCGGCAATTCCAGCACCCAGATCATTCCCGTGCTCACCGGCGGCGAGCAGGCGACCCTGGCCCTTTCCGCCTGGCTGGAGGAAAACGGCGTCCTGGCCGTGGCCATCCGGCCCCCCACGGTGCCCCGGGGGGAATCCCGCATCCGGATTTCCCTGTCGGCGGCCCATACCCGGGAAGATGTCCGGCAATTGGTCGGCCTGTTCGGCGAATGGAGGAAACGGCATGGCGCGTGACTGGCCGGAAAAACTCTTCGTTGCCGGCACGGACACCGGGGTGGGGAAGACCCTGGTCTGCGCCGTCCTGACGGCCGGGCTGCGCGCCGATTACTGGAAACCCGTGCAGAGCGGACTGGACGAACCCACGGACACGGAGTGGGTTTACCGTCACACAGGGCTTGGCAAGGACCATTTCCATCCGGAAACCTACCGCCTGACCCGGCCGCTTTCCCCCCATGCCGCGGCGGAACAGGACGGCATCCGCATCCGCCTTAACCGGTTCCGCCTTCCGCGGGTCCAGCCGGGCAGGAGTCTGGTGGTGGAGGGCGCGGGGGGCGTCATGGCCCCGCTGAACAGGACCCGTTTCATGCTCGACCTCATGAAACGACTGGAGTTGCCGATCCTGCTGACGGCCCGCAGCACCCTGGGCACCATCAACCACACCCTGCTATCCCTGGAGCAGCTCCGGCGGCATGGTCTTGCCATCCTGGGAGTGGTCATGAACGGTCCGCGGAACGAGGTCAACCGGAAGGCGCTTGAACATTATGGCAAAACCCGCGTGCTGGCGGAAATCGAACCGTTGCCCCGCATTGATGCCTCGACCCTGACAGCGGAGTTTCGGAAAATGAACTCAAAACCACATGTAATTCACCTTGGCCATGAACGCAAAAACCCTTTTTGAACTGGCGGAAGCCCTCACCGCGGGAGCCGACCCGGACCCCGCGCAATTGGAGGAAATCGCCCGGCTGCCCGAAGCGGACACCCTGACGCTGCTTGCCGGCGCGGATCGGATCCGGGAGCATTATTTCGGGAAAACCGTCCATCTGTGCTGCATCTGCAACGGCAAGTCCGGTCGCTGCAGCGAGGATTGCCGCTTTTGTTCCCAATCGGCCCATGCCCGCACCGACGCCCCCGTATACGGCCTGATGCCGGCAGCCGAATTGCGGCAGATCGGTCTGCGGGCCGCCTGCACCCCCATCAACCGCTATTCCATCGTCACCAGCGGAAGGGGGCTGCCCCGGGAGGAAGTCCGCTCCGTGGCCGACGCCCTGGCCGGCCTGAATGGAGAGGAAATCGCCACCTGCGCCTCCCTGGGAATCCTCGATCCAGAATCCCTGGCCCTGCTGACAGCCGCCGGGGTCAGCCGCTACCATCATAACCTGGAAACCGCCCGCAGTTTCTTCGACCGGATCTGCGGCACCCATACCTACGAGGAGCGCGTGGAAACCATCCGCGCCGCCAAGGCCGCCGGAATGTCCGTCTGCGCCGGCGGCATCTTCGGCCTGGGCGAAAGCGACGCCCAGGTCCTGGAACTGGCCCTGGCCCTGCGGGAACTGGAGGTGGACTCCGTGCCCGTGAATTTTCTGGTGCCCATTCCCGGCACTCCGCTGGAAAACCGCCGGGATCTGACCCCCCTGCGCTGCCTGAAGATCATCGCCTTGCTGCGCTATGCGCTGCCGGACCGGGATATCCTCGTCTGCGGCGGCCGCGAGGCCAATCTCCAGGACCTCCATCCGCTGATTTTCTTCGCCGGCGCCAGCGGTGTCATGACCGGTAATTACCTGACCACCACGGGCGTTTCCCTGGAAAGCGATCTGGCCATGCTGCAACGCCTGGGATTCACGCCGCGGCCCAAGGCCGGAGCCGGCCATTGATAAAAAAGGCCTTGACCCCATTTGCGGCCATATGGTAATAGCCTCTCACTTTCCATCTGCGGTATGCCGCCGACGTAGCTCAGCCGGTAGAGCAGCTGATTCGTAATCAGCAGGCCCGCGGTTCGATTCCGCGCGTCGGCTCCAATAAAAACAATGGTTTATGAGAATTGCCTCATAAGCCATTTTTTATTTTTAAGCTTCTGGTCCCCCACTGGTCCCCCATAAAATGGATTGACCGCGCAGCGTCATATCTGCCACCAGGATGCACCAGCAGTTCCACCAGCTCATGGGCTCCTGGTCGCCGGGGTGATCGATCATCGATCCTGACAAGCGCATCCACCAGCAGGCGGTGCTGCGACGGCGGCATGGTCACCAGGATGCACCAGCGGTTCCACCTTTTCCGGTGTTACCAGTGTTACCACTATTTTCCTTCTCTTTTCCGCCTGTTGGGGCTTGTGGGTGAATTCCACCCACCAGCTCGTGGGCTCCTGGTCGCCGGGGTGATCCGGTCCTCGACCATGACCGGCATCCACCAGCAGGCGGTGCTGCGACGGCGGCATGGTCACCAGGATGCACCAGCGGTTCCACCAGCTCATGGGCTCCTGGTCGCCGTGGTGATCGATCATCGATCCTGACAAGCGCATCCACCAGCAGGCGGTGCTGCGACGGCGGCATGGTCACCAGGATGCACCAGCAGTTCCACC
>JBMORA010000032.1:0-107793 GCA_049320885.1 Thermodesulfobacteriota bacterium
ATCTCACTCACGACGCCGGCGCCGACCGTCCTGCCGCCTTCACGAATCGCAAAACGAAGCTCCTTCTCCATCGCTATCGGAGATATCAGCTCTCCCGTAATCGCAACATTATCCCCCGGCATCACCATCTCTACTCCCTCCGGCAACATCAAAATCCCCGTTACATCCGTCGTCCGGAAGAAAAACTGCGGCCGGTATCCACTGAAAAACGGCGTATGACGTCCGCCCTCCTCCTTGCTCAGTACGTACACCTCCGCCTTGAACTTCATGTGCGGCGTTATCGAACCAGGCTTCGCAACTACCTGCCCACGCTCAACCTCATCCCTCTTCGTACCGCGCAACAACAACCCGACATTATCTCCCGCCCGGCCCTCATCCAACAACTTCCGGAACATCTCCACTCCCGTGCAGACCGTCTTCGCCGTCGGACGCAATCCCACTATCTCGATCTCCTCGCCTACCTTGATAATCCCTCGCTCGACTCGGCCCGTCACCACCGTGCCGCGTCCGGATATGCTGAAAACATCCTCGATCGGCATCAAAAACGGCTTCTCCGTATCCCGCACCGGCTCCGGTATGTACGAGTCCACCGCCGCCAACAACTCAAAAATCGGCTTGGCTTCCTCGCTGTTCGGATCATCGCTCTCCAGCGCCTTCAACGCGCTGCCACGAATAATCGGCGTCTCGTCCCCGGGAAATTCATACTTGTCCAGCAGCTCCCGAAGCTCCAACTCCACCAGCTCGATCAACTCCTCATCATCCACCATGTCACACTTGTTCAAAAACACCACAATACGGGGGACGCCCACCTGACGAGCCAGCAGAATGTGCTCCCGCGTCTGCGGCATCGGGCCATCGTCCGCCCCCACCACTAAAATGGCGCCGTCCATCTGAGCCGCTCCCGTGATCATGTTCTTGATATAATCCGCATGACCCGGACAATCCACATGCGCATAATGACGATTCTCCGTCTGGTACTCTACGTGCGCCGTCGCAATCGTAATCCCCCGCTCCTTCTCCTCAGGGGCTTTGTCAATCTGATCAAACGGCACATACTCCGCATTCCCCCGCAACGACGCATGCTTCGTTATCGCTGCCGTCAGCGTCGTCTTGCCATGATCAATATGACCGATTGTTCCCACGTTTACATGCGGCTTCGTGCGCTCAAATTTCGCTTTCGCCATCTTCCCGTCCTCCCCTCTTCGAAAACGGATATCACTATTACATGTGACCGTTTCATTTCCCCCCGCCGGGGGCCCCAATATCCTTACTACCAGCGGTAATGGGCGAACGCCTTATTGGCTTCCGCCATTTTATGCGTATCTTCCCGTTTCTTGATGGCCGCGCCGCGCTCGTTGGCGGCGTCCAGAATCTCCGCCGCCAGTTTTCGGGCCATGCTGGTTTCAGAACGACCGCGGGCGAAGGTCAGTATCCACCGAATCGCCAGGGCAGTGCGCCGCGAAGGCCTGATCTCGGTGGGCACCTGATAGGTCGATCCACCCACTCGTCTCGATTTCACTTCGATGGCCGGGCGAACATTTTCCACGGCTTTTTCAAAAATCTTCAGCGGGGCCTCACCTGCTTTTTCTTTAATAATATCGAAAGCCTCATACAGAATCAATTCGGCCTTGCTCTTCTTGCCGTCATGCATGATGCTCGAAACAAACTTGGCCACCAGTTTGCTGTTGTACTTTGAATCAGGAATGATCGTCCTCTCCGGGACCTCTCTTCTTCTCGGCATATCCTGCACCTAACTCGATTTATTGTTTATAAAATCCACCGTAGCGGGGGCTATTTCGGTTTTTTCGCACCATATTTGGATCGCCCTTGCTTTCGATCCTCCACCCCCAGCGTATCAAGAGTACCGCGGACTATGTGATATCGGACACCCGGGAGGTCCTTGACGCGTCCCCCACGAACCAGCACCACGGAGTGCTCCTGAAGATTATGCCCGATTCCCGGGATATAAGCGGTTACTTCTATGCCGGTGGTCAATCGAACCCTGGCCACCTTCCGCAACGCCGAATTCGGTTTTTTCGGCGTGGACGTGTAAACACGGGTGCAAACACCGCGTTTTTGAGGCGCACCTTTCAGCGCGGGCGTATTGGTCTTCTTTTTGACCCGCTTTCTCCCCTTGCGAACTAACTGGTTTATCGTAGGCATTCTCTTGCTAACTCCTTTGATTCACTTCCAATTTTATGGACCAACACACAAAATAGCGCATTCTATACTCATCGATCCACGTTGTCAAGCGCTTTATTCCGATTGGAGTTGCCTTTTCCAGCGGTTACAAATCCGCCGCAACCATCGGACGCCGACCATCTCCATGCCTCACTCCACAGCGGATTCGGTTTCGGTAATTTTTCGATCCACCAGGGTTTCAATTTCCAAATCCCGCAACGACATCAACCCGGTGCCTGCGGGAATCAACCGGCCCATGATGACATTTTCCTTCAACCCCGTCAGGCTATCCACCTTGCCCTGTATGGCGGCATCCGTCAACACCTTGGTGGTTTCCTGAAAAGATGCAGCGGAAATAAAGCTGTCCGTTGAAAGTGACGCCTTGGTAATTCCTAGTATCAGCGGTTCACCGATGGCGGGCTTACCCCCTTTGGCCAGTACCGCCTGGTTGGTCGATTCAAAGCGATTGCGCTCCACCTGCTCTTCGGTGATAAAATCCGTATCGCCAATCTCTTTGACCTTAACCTGGCGCATCATCTGCCGGACGATCACTTCTATGTGCTTGTCGTTAATCCGGACGCCCTGGAGGCGATACACTTCCTGAACTTCATCCACCAGATATCTCGCCAAGGCCACTTCGCCCTTGATATTCAGTATGTCTTGAGGATTGGCCGCTCCGCCTACAACCTGCTCACCAGCGCGAATGTAATCCCCCTCATACACGTTGATATGCTTTCCACGGGGAATGAGGTATTCTTTTTTCTCGCCCACATCCACCGGCGTAATGGTGACTTTCTGCTTGCCCTTCTTGGTGGTTGCCTTGGCGATGGAGACATATCCATCGATCTCGCTCAATACCGCCACTTCCTTGGGTTTGCGGACTTCGAAAAGCTCCGCGACGCGGGGCAAGCCGCCCGTGATATCCTTGGTCTTCGTGGTCGCCCGGGGTAATTTGGCAAGTACGTCCCCGGCCTTGACTTCATCGTTTTCTTCCACCAGCAAGATGGCGTCAACCGGCAACATATAGCGGGCCAGTCCGCTCTTCCCTGTCAGAACCACGGTTTTTCCGGCTTCATCCTTGATGGATATCCGCGGACGCACATCGGCGGCCTTGGATTCGATGATGGTCCGGCTGGATTTTCCCGTTACCGGATCGACTTTTTCCTGCATGGTTTTCCCGGCCTCGATATCACCGAATTTTACCGTTCCCGCCACTTCCGTGATGATCGGGGTCGTAAAGGGATCCCAGGTGGCGATTAAATCGCCGACTTTCACCGGCTTTCCGTCCTCCACCATAATGTGGGCGCCATAAATGACCGGACAACGCTCGCGCTCCCTTCCGGTTTCGCTGACGATGGTGAACTCGCCACCGCGGCGATTCATGACAATGTACTGGTCTTCCGCATTGCGCACCACGTTCAACCCGCCATATTTGATGGTGCCTTCCACGCGGGCGCGGATATCGGCCTGTTCGACGCGTCTGCTTGCGGTTCCACCGATATGGAACGTCCGCATGGTCAACTGTGTCCCGGGTTCGCCGATGGATTGAGCTGCCAAAATGCCGACCGCCTGACCGATTTCCACCGGACCACCATGGGACAAATCCCGGCCATAGCATTTCGCGCATACACCGTAACGGGCCTTGCATGTCAGAACCGATCGGATTTTCACTTTCGCCAGACCCGATTCATCGATCAGTTTGACGGCATCCTCGTCGAACTCCTCTCCTGCTTTCAACAGGACCTCGTCGGTAAACGGATCCAACACATCCTCAAGGGCTGTTCGCCCCAGAATTCTTTCATCCAGACGTTGAATGATTTCTCCGCCCTCCATCAACGCTTCGACTTCAATGCCCATCATGGTGCCGCAATCTTTTTCCATGACCGTGCAATCCTGGGCCACATCCGCGAGTCGTCGGGTGAGATATCCGGAGTTGGCCGTTTTCAAGGCCGTATCGGCCAACCCTTTCCGGGCGCCGTGGGTAGAAATGAAATACTGCAGAACCGTCAAACCCTCCCGGAAATTGGCGGTAATGGGGGTTTCAATGATTTCACCGGAAGGCTTCGCCATCAATCCCCGCATACCGGCCAGCTGACGCATCTGATCCTTGCTTCCCCGAGCGCCGGAATCCGCCATCATGAAAATGGAGTTCTGGTGAATCTTTTTCACCGAAGTAACTTCCGATCCTGAACCGCCCGCCGTTTGCTTCATGGAGTCCATCATGGCGTCGGCGATTTCATCGGTGGCTTTGGCCCAGATATCCACCACCTTGTTATACTTCTCTCCCTGGGTGATCAATCCTTCGGTATATTGATTTCCGATTTCTTCGACTTTTTTCTCGGCGCTGTTGATAATGCTCCATTTGTTGGCCGGGATGATCATATCATCGATGGATATGGACAAACCGCCGATGGTGGAATACCGGTAGCCGATGTCCTTCAGCTTGTCGGACAGGATGACGGTTGTTTTCGGTCCCGTGTTCCGGTACGCGTAATCCACCAGATCGCGCAAGGTTTTCTTATCCATCACGTGGTTGATGACATGGAAGGGAATCGCCGCTCGCTTATCCAGAATTTCGAACAGGTGATAACCGTCTTCCATGGTGATAATGCCGCTGATTTCGCCTTTTTCCGAATTGAACAGGGCTTCCACCGCCTCCGGATCTTCAACCGGAAACACATTCATGAAATCTTCCTGGTTGAACCTTCCGATATAGCCGTTATTCTCCTTGTTTTTGGAATAGGCCTCCACCAACCCGCTAAAAGCCGCACCGTTTTGAATTTCATCCAGAATGGCCTTCGCGGTCTTTTTGGCGGTAACCTTGATGCGCCGAAAAGTCATGATGGTATCTTTGGGAATAATCTCCCACAACAATATCCGTCCCACCGTGGTTTCCACCCGCGCCTGCCCCATCCGCACCGTGATCGCGGCATGCAGATCGATGGTCCCGGCGTCATAGGCGGCCTGAACCTCGTCCGGATTGGAGAAAAGCATGCCCTCCCCCCTGGAGCCTGGAGTCGATCTCGTCAGGTAATAAAGTCCCAGAACGATATCCTGTGTCGGGACGATAATGGGGCTTCCGTTGGCCGGCGAAAGGATATTGTTGCTCGCGAGCATCAGTACCCGGGCCTCGATCTGGGATTCAACCGAAAGCGGAATATGAACCGCCATCTGATCACCGTCGAAATCCGCGTTGAAAGCCGTACAAACCAAGGGATGCAGTTGGATGGCCTTGCCCTCGATCAATACCGGTTCAAAGGCCTGAATGCCCAGTCGGTGCAACGTCGGCGCGCGGTTCAGCATCACCGGGTATTCCTTGACGACCTCATCCAGCGTGTCCCATACTTCCGGTGACAACCGCTCCACCAGTTTTTTCGCGCTTTTTACCGTTGAAACAAAACCCTTGTGCTCGAGGCGGTGATAAACAAACGGTTTAAATAGTTCCAGGGCCATCTGTTTCGGCAAACCGCATTGATGCAACCGGAGATTCGGCCCGATGGTGATAACGGTTCGTCCCGAATAATCCACCCGTTTTCCAAGCAGATTTTGCCGGAATCTTCCCTGCTTGCCCTTCAGCGTGTCGGACAGGGATTTCAACGGTCGCTTGTTGGTCCCCGTTACGACCCGGCCGTGGCGGCCGTTGTCGAAAAGCACATCCACGGATTCCTGCAGCATCCGCTTTTCATTGCGCACGATGATGTCCGGCGCCTTGAGTTCCATCAACCGTTTCAGCCGGTTATTCCGGTTGATCACCCGACGATACAGATCGTTCAGATCCGAAGTGGCGAACCGCCCGCCTTCCAGGGGGACGAGGGGCCTTAAATCCGGGGGAAGAACCGGGATGACGTCCATGATCATCCATTTGGGATCCACGCCGGAATTCCGGAAGGCATCGACGATCTTAAGCCGTTTGGCCAGTTTCTTACGCTTCGCATCCGATCCGGTGGCCGTAATTTCCTCGCGCAATTCGCGATAAACAACATTGAGATCAAGCTGCTCCAACAACTTCTTGACGGCCTCCGCTCCAATGCCGGCCTCAAATTTCGGGCCGTACAGTTCCAGGGCCTCATGATATTTTTCATCGGACAGCAGCTGTCCCCGCATCAGACCGGTTTCCTTGGGATCGATGACGATATAGCTGTCAAAATACAGAACCTTTTCCATATTCTTCAGCGTCAAATCCAATAAATTGCCGATCTTGCTGGGAAGGCTCTTCAAAAACCAGATATGGGCGATGGGCGTGGCCAGATCGATGTGCGCCAATCGATCCCTGCGCACTTTGGATTGAATGACTTCCACGCCGCATTTTTCACAAATGACGCCCCGGTGTTTCATCCGTTTGTACTTACCGCAGTTGCACTCATAGTCCTTGGTGGGTCCGAATATTTTGGCACAAAAGAGACCATCTCTTTCCGGTTTGAACGTTCGGTAGTTGATGGTCTCGGGTTTTTTAATCTCCCCATGGGACCACTGGCGAATCTGTTCCGGAGACGCCAAGCTCACCTTCACACCGGAATAAAGCCTTGGATCTGTTGGTTTAGCAAAGAAATCGTAAATGGTTTCCAATCGTAGCCCCCTACTGTTTTCTCTCAATAAGGTTTATATCCAGCCCTAGGCTCTGCAGCTCTTTAATCAACACCCGGAAGGATTCAGGCAACCCCGGCTCCAGGACATTCTGTCCTTTCACGATCTTCTCGTACATGCGCGTCCTGCCAGCCATATCATCCGATTTGACGGTGAGGAATTCCTGCAATGCATGCGCTGCACCGTATGCCTCCATGGCCCAGACTTCCATTTCTCCCAGCCTCTGACCGCCGAATTGGGCTTTCCCACCCAACGGTTGCTGGGTTACCAGCGAATATGGGCCGATGGATCGCGCATGGATCTTGTCGTCCACCAGGTGATGAAGCTTAAGCATATACATGGTTCCCACGGTCACTTTTTCGTGAAACGCTTCGCCCGTTCTACCGTCGTATAAAACCGCCTGACCGCTCTCGTCCACACCGGCTTCCGTGAGCAAGGTCTTGATTTCCTCCTCCTTTGCTCCGTCGAATACCGGGGTCGCCATATGGACCCCTTCCCGGTAATCTTCGGCGAATTCGAGTAAATCCTGGTCATTCAACTGTTGAATCTTGTCGTATTCCGGTTCCGAATCGAAAATCCGGTTGAGTTTTTCCCGCAACTCTTTGGTTTTCCGCTCTTCGATCAACCGTTCGATCTGGGCTCCCAGGGACCTTGCCGCGCGCCCCAGGTGAATCTCCAGAATCTGTCCCACGTTCATCCGGGAGGGAACCCCCAGGGGGTTCAGAATCATATCCACCGTCAGGCCGTTTTTGAAATAGGGTAAATCCTCCTGCGGCAGGATACGGGAAACCACGCCTTTATTTCCATGCCGGCCGGCCATTTTGTCGCCCACCGACAGAATCCGCTTCATCGCCACATAGATTTTGATGAGTTTGATCACCCCGGGCGGCAGGTCATCACCTTTTTCGTATCGGCTGACGCTCTCCTCAAACCGCTGCTTGCTGCTCTCTTTTTGTTCCCTCACGCGATCCAGCAACTCATGGAGCCCTTCGGTCAACTCGGGGTTTTCCATGACGATCCCCTCCATCTGATCCATCGGCAGTTCCATCAGGGCTTCTCTGGTGATTACCTTGCCTTTTACGATCAGCGATTTTTTACCGACCTTGATGGAAGTCTCGCATTTGTTGCCTACGATCAATTTCTCAAGATGTTCGCGCGCTACTTCCTCGATGATCCGGATTTCATCCTCCCTGTTCTTTTCAAGGAGGGCGATTTCCTGATCCTCGATCTCCCGGGCCCGATCATCCTTATCAACGCCCCTGCGTGAAAACACCTTGGCGTCAATAACGATGCCTTCAACCCCGGGGGGAACCCGAAGGGAGGTGTCTTTAACATCACCGGCTTTTTCGCCGAAAATCGCTCGCAGTAGTTTTTCTTCGGGTGAGAGCTGTGTCTCTCCCTTGGGTGTAATTTTGCCCACAAGGATATCGCCCGGCTTAACCTCGGCACCCAGGCGGATGATCCCGCTTTCATCCAAATCCTTCAGCGTTTCTTCGCCCACGTTGGGAATGTCCCGGGTTATTTCCTCTTTACCGAGTTTTGTATCCCTCGCAACAACTTCAAATTCCTCGATGTGCACGGAAGTAAAGACATTGTCCCGCACCAGGTGTTCGCTGACCAGGATGGAATCCTCGAAATTATATCCTCCCCAAGGCATGAAGGCCACGGTAACATTTTTACCCAGTGCGAGCTCGCCCTTTTCCGTTGCCGGACCGTCTGCGATAATATCGCCCGCAACCACCCGCTGCCCTTTTGTAACAATCGGACGATGATTGAAACAGGTGTTTTGATTGGAGCGAATGAATTTGGAAAGATTATAGATCGTGACAAAACTGTTGCCGTTCCTTATTTCCGACGCGTCGTGCTTCAGAACGATCCGGTCCGCGCTTACATCAACCACCAACCCGTCTCTGCGCGCGACAATCGTCACTCCCGAGTCTTTGGCCACGACACCTTCGATTCCGGTTCCCACGAGGGGGGCCTTGGTTTGGGTCAAGGGAACGGCCTGCCGTTGCATGTTGGAGCCCATCAGGGCCCTGTTGGCGTCGTCGTTTTCCAAGAAGGGAATCAGGGATGCGGAAACGCTCACCAGCTGATTTGGTGAAACATCCATCAACTCAATATCGCCGGCCTTCACCATCATGAATTCGCCGCCCACCCGGGAAGTGACCAAGGGATTGACATACCGGTTTTTTTCATTGATGGGCGCGTTCGCCTGGGCAATGGGATGTTCCTTTTCCTCGAAAGCGCTGAGCAGCTTCACCTTATCGGTAACCGTCGCCTCTTTCACCACCCGATAAGGAGTTTCAATAAATCCGTAATCATTGACCCTGGCATACGTCGACAGGGAAACGATCAGTCCGATATTGGGACCTTCAGGGGTCTCGATGGGGCAAATACGACCATAGTGGGAGGGATGAACATCCCGAACCTCAAAACCCGCCCTTTCACGTGTCAGACCTCCCGGACCAAGCGCGCTCAGCCGCCGCTTGTGCGTCGTTTCGGACAACGGATTGGTCTGATCCATGAACTGCGAGAGCTGGCTGGTACCGAAAAATTCTTTGACCACGGCGGATACCGGTTTTGGATTCACCAGATCATGGGGCATCAGCGCATCGACTTCCTGCATACTCATGCGTTCCTTGATGGCGCGTTCCATCCGCACCAAGCCGATGCGATACTGATTTTCCATTAATTCTCCAACCGCCCTGACCCGACGGTTACCCAAGTGATCGATATCATCCACGACCCCTTGGGTATCCCGCAATTCCACCAAGGTTTTGGCAGTCAACAGAATATCTTCTTTTCTTAGTGTTTTAAGTTCGATGGGTGTATTGATGCCCAGACGGTGATTCAATTTCAATCGGCCCACGCCGGATAAGTCATAATATGCGGATTTGAAGAACAGATGGTCGATGAAATCCAGCGCGACTTCGGGCGTCGCCGGATTGCCGGGCCGCAGCCGCCGATAGATTTCGATCAGGGCCTCTTCCTTGCTTTCCACTTTATCCAACTGCAGGGTTTTGCGGATCGAATCGCTGCTGTATGCGCCTTCGACCTGGAGCAAATCGAATTCCTTGACACCCAACTCGACCAATTTATCAATGGTTTCCGCGAAGATAACTTCCGTGGAGTTGGCTATTTTTTCCCCCGTCTCCGGATGCTGGACCTCGGAGGCAAAGGACTTCCCGAGGATATCTTCGGGCAGAATGGGCACCATGTCCATTTCGCTGGTCTGCAACTGCCGCAGCGATCGCTTGGTGAAGATCCGACCTTTTTTCACCACGACTTCGCCTGTTTTCGGATCCTTGATGTCGCAACTGGCGCGCAGACCCTTCAGGATATCCTCATCAAAACGCCGGAACAGTTTCTTCCGCTTTATATAAATCCTGTCTTTTTTGTAAAAATAATCGAGCAGATCGGCCGTCGTATACCCGAACGCCTTGAACAGCAGCGTCACCGGAAATTTTCGTCTCCGGTCGATACGGATGTACACGACATCCTTCGGATCAATCTCCATATCGATCCACGACCCGCGAACGGGTATGATTCTAGCGGTATAAATGATTTTTCCGCTGGAATGGGTTTTTCCTTTGTCATGATCAAAGAAAACACCTGATGAGCGGTGCAGCTGACTGACAACGACGCGTTCGGTTCCATTGATAATGAAGGTGCCTTTTTCGGTCATCAGCGGGATGGTGCCGAAATAAATTTCCTGTTCCTTAATGTCACGTATGTTGGAGACTCCGGATTCCTTGTCGACATCATAAACCACCAATCGGATGCGGATGCGCACGGGTATTTCGTACGTCATGCCCCTGTGAATGCACTCATGAACGGAATGCTTCACCTCGCCGAAGCTGTAGGAAACGAATTCCAGGGATGCGCTTCCCGTAAAATCGTTGATGGGAAAAACCGATTTGAATACAGCCTGCAATCCAATATCCTGGCGCGCTTCCGGCGGAGTATTCATTTGCAGGAACCGGTTGTAGGACTCCCGCTGCATCCCGATCAGATCCGGAATCTCTACAATTTTATGAATTTTGCCGAAATTCTTCCGTATTCGCTTTTTGGCCAAAAGCATTTCCGACATGCCGTCTCCAAATATAATGGTTTCGGGATTGTGGAAAGACCAGATCGCAGTGGATCTTTCAATCAGTCTCCCACAATCCCGCAGGTGTATTATCGCGCAAATTTCGTATGAATGAACCGCCCGATTTGACTACTTAATTTCTACTTGTGCCCCAGCTTCTTCCAACTGGACCTTGATCTTGTCGGCTTCTTCCTTGGCAATGCCTTCCTTAACGGGTTTGGGCGCCTCATCGACCAGACTCTTGGCCTCTTTCAGCCCCAGACCGGTAATGGCTCGGACTTCTTTGATAACCTGGATTTTTTTGTCGCCGGCAGTGACGAGAATGACATCAAACTCGGTTTTTTCCTCAACAGCGGCGGCTCCCGCATCACCCACCGGGCCGGCCGCCATCATGGCCACCGGAGCCGCAGCCGAAACGCCGAATTTGGTTTCCAGTTCCTTTACCATTTCGGACAATTCCAGTACCGTCATGTTCGCAATAAATTCAATAACATCTTCTTTTTTAATATCCGCCATTTTATCCTCCAAATGAGTTTATACAAATTCTTTTGATCATCGGTTTCGGCTTCTTCGACTATCGATACTTGATAGCACTTCAGGCCGCTTCTTTCTTGTCCTTGATTGCCTGAAGAACATTCAACAGTCGCACCGGTACATCGTTCAATGCCCTGACCAGGCCAGTGGCCACGCCGTTCATGGCCGACAGCAGTTGACCGAGCAATATTTCGCGTGAGGGAAGCTGGGACAATGCCTTGATGCCCTCGGGATCGATCACCTTGCCGTTCAGAACACCCATCTTGATTTGCAGCTTATCGTTCTCAGCCGCGAATTTGGTTAAAATTTTGGCTGGAGCGACGGGGTCGTCATAACTCAAGGCCACCGCACTCGGTCCTTTGTAATACGCGTTCAATTTCGAGGCATCCGTTCCTTCGGCTGCTCTTTTGATCAGCGTATTTTTAGCGACTCGATAGTCGACTTTCGCTTCCGTCAGCTTGCGCCGGAGATCACTGACCTCGCCCACGTTCAGGCCTTTGTAATCGGTCAGAATAACGATCTTCGATTTTTCGAAGCGACCGTGCAGTTCTTCTACGATTTGTGCTTTTTCATCTCGATTCAAAGAATTCCACCTCCTTCTTTCATCTGTAAAAAACCGGAGGTTCTCACCGGAAATGGCGCGAACATGCTGTCTCGGTAGGCCGGCATCACCGATTATTCACATTCTGTGAACCTACGGTCTTTGACAGAAAGTAATAAATATTCCGGAGACGGACGGAATACTCCGCCCGCTCCGGGTTCAATCATGCAAAACAGATTGGATGCTATTGCTGAAAAGAAAACCCGAACGAATCGCCTATTGTTTCGTGTAGTCTTTCGCCAGGTTGGTATCAATCTTTATCCCCGGCCCCATGGTGGTGGAAATAGCGATCCCTTTCAGATAAATTCCTTTGCTGGATGTCGGTTTTAACCGAATCACCCGATCGAGAAATGCATTGAAATTATCGATCAGCTTCTCAACACCGAACGACACTTTTCCAAGAGGTGCATGCACGATTCCGGCTTTTTCAACCCGAAATTCGATTTTACCGGCCTTCAATTCCTGAACAGCCCGACCCACCTCGAAAGTGACCGTACCGGTTTTCGCGTTCGGCATCAACCCTCGCGGCCCCAGCAGCTTGCCGATCTTGCCGACGGTCCCCATGACATCCGGAGTCGCCACAGCCTTATCGAATCCAAACCAGCCGCCTTTGATTTTCTCCACAATATCCTCATTGCCGGCGAAATCGGCGCCTGCATCCAGCGCCTCCTTCTCCTTTTCACCCTTGGCGAAAACCAGGACCTTGACTTCCTTTCCTATACCATGGGGAAGGACAACGGTTCCCCGGACCATCTGGTCTGCATGGCGCGGGTCGACCCCAAGCTTTACCGCCACGTCAACGGTTTCATCAAATTTGGCATAGGACGACGCCAGCGCGATCGCAAAAGCCTCTTTTAGATCGTGACGCTTTTGACGGTCGATCTTCCCCACCATCTCTTTATACTTTTTACCCCGCTTCGGCATTTTAACGTACCTGCTCCTTCAATTTGTTAGGCTACCTCGATTCCCATGCTTCGGGCTGTTCCAGCAATTATTTTACAGGCAGCATCCAGGTCATTGGCATTCAAATCCGACATCTTCAATTTGGCGATCTCCTCAACCTGTTTCTGAGTCACCTTTGCCACCTTGACCCGCTTCGGGTCGCCCGAACCTTTGGCGATTTTAGCGGCTTTTTTCAGAAGTACGGCCGCGGGTGGAGTTTTGGTAATGAATTTGAATGTTCGATCTTGAAAAACGGTAATGACAACCGGTATGATCATACCTTCTTCGCCGGCTGTTCTGGCATTGAAGGCTTTACAGAAATCCATTATATTAACGCCGTGCTGTCCCAGCGCAGGACCGATCGGTGGCGAAGGATTCGCTTTTCCGGCGGGCACCTGCAGTTTGATTTGTGTGATTACTTTTTTTGCCATCTTCCCTAAGCTCCTGACACTATAATTTTGTCACCTGAACGAAATCCAGTTCCACAGGTGTCGACCTACCGAAGATACTCACCAGCACCTTGATTTTGCCTTTTTCCGGATTGACATCATCGACGACTCCATTAAAATTTGTAAAAGGGCCATCAATGACCCGGATGTCATCTCCCGGTTCAAAAAAATATTTCGGCTGGGGTTTTGTCTGCCCCGCCTCCATGCGATGTAATATCTGCAAAGCTTCTTCATCCGGAATCGGCGCCGGCTTATCCTTGCCGCCCAAGAAGCCGGTTACTTTAGCGGTATTATTGACAATATGCCACGTCTCATCGTCCAGTTCCATCCGTACCAGGATATATCCGGGATAGAACTTGCGGGACGACTCCTTCTTTTTTCCTTTGACAAGTTCCACCACCTGTTCCGTCGGTACCAGCACCTGGTCGAATTTTTCAGGATGAGGGGAGGCTGAAATACGCTCCTCAAGAGCCGTCTTCACCTTGTTCTCAAATCCTGAATAAACATGGACCACATACCATCGTAATGCCACTATCCCTCTCCTTGATATTGCTTAGTGCAGGACAAAACGGACCACACTGGACAAACCGGCATCGACCAACCCCAGAAAAAGGGAAATAATCATTACCAAAACAATGACAACAGCAGTGGATCCCAATGTTTGGGTACGCGAGGGCCATGTCACCTTCTTTAATTCAACCTTCACTTCCCGCAAAAACTGCATCCATTCATCAAGCTTTTCTTTGAACGGTCCGGAAGGCTTGGCAGGCGCCTCGGGTTTCACTTTTAACAAAACCGGCTTCTTTTTATCCCGGGAAAAATCCGTCAGCGAAATGACCTTTTTCTTTTCATCAGCCTCGCTGTCCGGGGAAGACACAACCGTACCATCATCCGGCTTTTTTTTCTTCTTCTTGTCCGTCGGTTTTTTTCTTAATAGTTTTCCCATCTTGCTCCTGAGCTTTCAATCGCGCGGGCTGTCTCGCGGAAATGGTCGGTCCCTCGTTTCCGCCAAACCGTTCGTGCAATAGTTGGTAACGGGTTGGCAGGCCAGGCAGGACTTGAACCCGCAATCTTCGGATTTGGAGTCCGCTGCATTACCCAATTATGCTACTGGCCTGCAAGTAAAACACCCCGATACCGGCCAATTGTGCCGGCCCCGCCTCCTTCTACTTCGTTTCGCGGTGTTCCGTATGCCGTTGACAGAATCGGCAATATTTCTTAAACGCAAGCTTATCCGGCGTTGTCCGCTTGTTTTTGGTCGTTGTGTAGTTTCTTCTTTTGCATTCTGAACATGCAAGCGTAATAATCGTTCTCACCGGCATACTCCCTTCGCCGTCTATTCAATAATCTCACTCACGACGCCGGCGCCGACCGTCCTGCCGCCTTCACGAATCGCAAAACGAAGCTCCTTCTCCATCGCTATCGGAGATATCAGCTCTCCCGTAATCGCAACATTATCCCCCGGCATCACCATCTCTACTCCCTCCGGCAACATCAAAATCCCCGTTACATCCGTCGTCCGGAAGAAAAACTGCGGCCGGTATCCACTGAAAAACGGCGTATGACGTCCGCCCTCCTCCTTGCTCAGTACGTACACCTCCGCCTTGAACTTCATGTGCGGCGTTATCGAACCAGGCTTCGCAACTACCTGCCCACGCTCAACCTCATCCCTCTTCGTACCGCGCAACAACAACCCGACATTATCTCCCGCCCGGCCCTCATCCAACAACTTCCGGAACATCTCCACTCCCGTGCAGACCGTCTTCGCCGTCGGACGCAATCCCACTATCTCGATCTCCTCGCCTACCTTGATAATCCCTCGCTCGACTCGGCCCGTCACCACCGTGCCGCGTCCGGATATGCTGAAAACATCCTCGATCGGCATCAAAAACGGCTTCTCCGTATCCCGCACCGGCTCCGGTATGTACGAGTCCACCGCCGCCAACAACTCAAAAATCGGCTTGGCTTCCTCGCTGTTCGGATCATCGCTCTCCAGCGCCTTCAACGCGCTGCCACGAATAATCGGCGTCTCGTCCCCGGGAAATTCATACTTGTCCAGCAGCTCCCGAAGCTCCAACTCCACCAGCTCGATCAACTCCTCATCATCCACCATGTCACACTTGTTCAAAAACACCACAATACGGGGGACGCCCACCTGACGAGCCAGCAGAATGTGCTCCCGCGTCTGCGGCATCGGGCCATCGTCCGCCCCCACCACTAAAATGGCGCCGTCCATCTGAGCCGCTCCCGTGATCATGTTCTTGATATAATCCGCATGACCCGGACAATCCACATGCGCATAATGACGATTCTCCGTCTGGTACTCTACGTGCGCCGTCGCAATCGTAATCCCCCGCTCCTTCTCCTCAGGGGCTTTGTCAATCTGATCAAACGGCACATACTCCGCATTCCCCCGCAACGACGCATGCTTCGTTATCGCTGCCGTCAGCGTCGTCTTGCCATGATCAATATGACCGATTGTTCCCACGTTTACATGCGGCTTCGTGCGCTCAAATTTCGCTTTCGCCATCTTCCCGTCCTCCCCTTTATTGATGGAATAAATCTGTTACAATTAACGGAATTGTTAAGAATATATCGATACAATCATATTTGGACCCGCTTCCCATGCCGATAATGCTGGATGGAGCCCACGATCGGAATCGAACCGATGAACCTCTTCCTTACCAAGGAAGCGCTCTACCGTCTGAGCTACGTGGGCATCTCCATAACCGCACCCCCAGCCAGCGCAACCGCCAGGGCGAAAACAAATCCGAATTGGAGCGGGAGACGAGGCTCGAACTCGCGACATCCAGCTTGGAAGGCTGGAGCTCTACCAACTGAGCTACTCCCGCTGATAATCTGGTCATCGCATGTCACCATTCGCCACCGGGCAACAGGATAAAGGCAACTTCCGATCTCGGAAGGCGCCATGCAGGCAGTCACGCAGTTTCATTGACTCCGGTCGGCAACCGGAGTCTCCTGCATTCGACTTGCGATGAGGTTGGTGGTGGGGGGAGGATTTGAACCTCCGAAGGCACTGCCGACAGATTTACAGTCTGTTCCCTTTGACCACTCGGGAACCCCACCCTATTCAATGCCTGGAGCCAACGGAGGGAATCGAACCCACGACCTACTGATTACAAATCAGTTGCTCTGCCTAGCTGAGCTACGTTGGCCCAAACAACGAACAGACAATCAACAAATCAGTTCTTATAAACAAAGCCCGTCCTTGTTGTCAAGAGACTTTTTTTATTTTTTGCCGGTTCAATATAATCAAGACTTGCTAAATATCGCGGTATATACTATTATTGTGCGGTGACATTGGCCGGTGACAGTTACAGCAGATGGTGACGATCAGGACGGACTTCCACCACGGGTGGTTCTTAACCCCAACCGATCAGACGAATGTGGGATATACACAGTGACGAACATGGTGCCTTTTTTATCTCAAAATACTAGCTGGTTATGCTCCCGTTTCCGCAATATTCATTCCCCCAAGACGATTTTTCTCGTCATATCGCTGCTCGCACTAGCGGCTTGCGGAACCCATGGTCCCCAAACCAACGCAAGACCACCGTTCACCATCGATGCGGCTCGATTTGAAACCGAGGGCTCGGAACTCCCGGACAGCCGCTACGCCTCCACCGCGGGTGACGATGAAGCGCCGCCGGATGAGACCAGCCCGTCTGCCCTTTCTTCCTATGGCAATGTCCCGAACCCTGTCCTGGATAAAGCCCTTGACTTGTGCCAGGTGGCCCAGAACTATTGGCATAAAGGGGAGCTTGACAACGCCCTGCAGACCCTTGACGAAGCCTATGCGTCTATCCTGGAAGTCGATACAACCCATAACCCAAAATTATTTCAACAAAAAGAGGACCTGCGTTTTCTGATTTCCAAACGAATCCTGGAAATATACGCCTCCCGTCACGTGGTTGCCAACGGCTCCCACAAAGAGATTCCGCTGACGATGAACAAGCACGTTCAGATGGAAATCGACCTGTTTACAAAAAACAAGCTGTTGCGTGATTTTTTCATCGCATCCTATGGGCGTTCCGGAAGGTACCGTCCCTATATTGTCAAGCAGTTAAAAGCCGCCGGGATGCCGGAAAGCCTTTCCTGGCTGCCGCTTATCGAAAGTGGCTTCAAGACCGGCGCGCTTTCAAAGGCAAGAGCGCTGGGATTGTGGCAGTTCATTCCCTCCACCGGGTATAAGTTCGGCCTCAACCGGGACACGTATGTGGATGAACGCATGGATCCCATCAAAGCCACCGATGCGGCAATCGCGTATTTAAAGGAATTGCATCAAATTTTCGGCGACTGGACCACCGTGCTTGCGGCCTACAACTGCGGGGAAGGCCGCGTGCTTCAGATCATCCGTACCCAGAACGTCAATTATCTGGATAATTTCTGGGATTTGTACGAACGCCTGCCTGCTGAAACCGCCCGTTATGTTCCGCAATTTTTGGCCACCCTGCACATCATTGGAAATCTCAAAAAATATGGGATGGATGGCCTGACCACCGAGCCGGAAATGACCTTTGAGACCATTGAGGTGGCGCGGTCGGTCTCCCTTGGTCAAGTCGCCTCCTTTGCCAAACTGAATGCCGTGGATTTGATCCAGCTCAACCCGGAACTGCGTCTCAAGCAATTACCGCCGGATCCGTATCGACTGCGCATACCGGTGGGGGCCCAGGAAATGGTTTTGGCGGGAATCAACAAACTTCCGGTTTCCCGACCGCCGACCTCCCCAAAAACGATTGCATATCATAAAATTCAACGAGGTCAGACGCTTTTCAGCATCGCCCTGAAATACGGCACCACCGTGCGGGCCATCACCCGGGCTAATAATCTTAACAAACGAAGCATGCTGGTAGCTGGCACCGTCCTCAAAATACCCGTGCGCGGCTCCATGGCCCTGCGGGAATCCTCTTCGCCGCCGGTTGTCTGCCGCGCCGCCAATCACACGGTCAGAAGCGGCGATTCGCTCTGGAACATTGCCAAACAATACGGCACCACAACCCAGGCGATCAAAAAACTGAATCAACTGCCGGATACGGGACTGACCGTGGGCCAGGTTTTGAAAATTCCGGGGGTTCCCAAAACAACCTCCCGACGCAATACGGCAAAAGTGTATCATGTCAAACCCGGCGACAGCGCTTTCACCATTGCAACAAGACATAACATGTCGCTGTCGCAATTCCTGTCACGCAATAAATTGGCCGCCCACAGCAAGATTTACCCTGGTCAGCAGCTGTTTGTGGATTGATCCGGTTCAGGGAAAATTCCTGGAAATCGTTCCAGCATTGATATGGGCGAATGTCAGCACCTGGGGTTCAACCCGGGTGTAAAAATAGATATACCCTTGGGCAATATCCCCCGGCTTCAATTCCGCCACCAATTCTCTGCTGAAATTATTGTATTTATATTCTTTTTCATCCTTCCCCAACATGGTGAAAAAATCGATGTTGGTAAAGAATGAATCCTTGCCGACATTTTTTATCCAAACATAAATTTTGCGCTGTCCACCGGTGGCGCCTCCGGTTACACCATCATCCCGGAGAGCCATATGAACGGTTTCATTGCCTTCAAAAAACAGCAGCTCCGCGGTTTTCAATGCCGACAACGCTTTGACGTATTCCTTTTTATCGCCTTCCAATTCGATGGCTTTGGCGATACATGCCATGGCGGTTTGAAGTTCAGCGCGGCTGGGGGTTTTAATTTTCAGGAAATCATTGACCGCCTGGAAATTTTCCTCGGCAAATTTTTGCCGGTAAAATTCCAGTTTTTCCGCATACAGCTTATTCTCCGGGTCCATCTGGTTGAGTTGAAGAAATATATCAAAGTTCCGCTGATAATCATCGGCCGAAATGTCGTTTGTTGTGTCAAACAGCTTGATTTCAAACAGATAGTCGTTGATCTTCTTCACTTCGTCCGTCAAGGCCGGAATGCTGTACCGCCGGACTTCCTCCTCAAAAAAATCGAACTTCCTGCCATCGATCAATGCCCGCAAATAAGCAATAATCTCCGGTTTGTTCTCCTGGAATCGTGCCGCGATCCTTTGATGCTCCTCAAGCTGTCTCTGTTGGGCCTCCGCCTGTTCCGCAACCGCACGGCTCCTTTCCACCCTGGCTTGCCAGAAACGCATCACCACCACCGTACCGGCAATGACAACCAGTATGGCTGCCGCTGGCAGCAGCCGACGGGTCAGTTTTCCCAGGTTTCGGGTGAAAAGTTCTGTTTTTTTCAATTTCGGAGGTGCCACGGTTTCCAACGCTGGCTCGGGATCAGCGGCCGTGATCGGCACCTTCATCTCCGCCGACTTTCGCAAAATTTCTTTTTCACGCCTGGCACGCTCTTCGGCGATTCCCTTTTCGGCTTCCCGTTGAACCCTGGCCTTTTCTTCCGCGAATCGGCGCGCTTCATCCTGTTTTCTGGCGGCGTCCTCGGCCTTTTTTTTAGCCAGCAGCTGCTCGTGCTTTTCATATATGACACCGCAATTGGAACAGTCCCGGGCATCAACGTAACGCGGGCCATGGCATTTCGGACATTCGCCTGCGATCTTTCGACCCGCCTGAATTCCCGGTACTGCGGCGGCCGGTGTTTCCAGCTGGCGATCCCCCGGCGATTCGGCCTGCTGGGATCTCAATTTCATCATTTTTTTCTCGGCGACCTGTTGTTCCCACAGTTTGAAATCAAGACCGCACATCACACAATTGGCGTCTTCCGGTTGACGCTCGTAACCACATTTGGGACAATCCATACGCCACCCCGCTCGCGCAACTCTGCGCTTCCATGATCTTGACATATCGAATTCAATTTATTGGTAAAGCACCAGACGGGTCCGCCATTGTCACCCTCCCGCCGTTCCATTGCCACCGGCCTTGGATGATTTTGGTAAAATAATGATTACAGTGTTTTAAAACAAAAATCAACCCCGTCCAAACAGATTTCCCTAGCGCTAATCCGTTTGACTTTTCATAGGCGAATCATTATCCTACTTGAAACCATAACCAACCAAACCATCGGGGAAACGCAATGAGAACAAATACGATCCTGATTCTTGCAGGTTTTTTTTTCGTCTGCTGCGCCACGGCCCAGGCCGTGCAACAGACCAGTCCTTCCAACCGCTGGCCTTATGACGCACCCAAGGCCATCGCGGTGAGTGACGACTATGTATTTTTCGGCACCGGCAACATCGTCCGGTTTTACGACAAGGAGACCCTGTATAAAAACCGGGATATCCTTATCGACACCAGCGAAGGAATCACTGGTCTGCATTATGACGCAACCAGCCGTTATCTGTATGTCACGAGCGGCCACAGCGGGCTGTACAAGATCGACACCGCCAATCCAGGGGCCGCTCCCGTCAATTATATCGTCAAGGGAAACTCCCACAGCGAATACAGTGACGACGCCAGCACCAGAACAGAACCCGATAAGGCCATTATTCCGCGTTCCAGGGGAGTCTATATCGCCAACGGCACCGCCTATGTTCCCTATACAAAAATCATCGCCAACAGCAACGCGGCTTCCGGCATCGAGCTGGTCAATGTCTCCGGCACCGGCGATATGAACCGGATCAGCGCCGCGGACATACCCAGCGGAGTCACCATTTTCACCGATGCACGTGGCGTTGGCCTATACGGCAACACCGCATTTCTGATAGACGTCGTAAACGGCCTGGTCGGATTCAATCTCACCGATCCTGCCAATCCGGTGGGTGTTTACTGGGATAATTACATCTGGATCGTTTCGAAATCGATTTTGGATGTCGCAATTCAAGACACATATGCTTATTCGGCCGGCGGCGCTGTCGGATTGTGGATCGGCGCCATCGGGCAGTGGATTGCCGACCCAACCAATACCAATGGGAACGACCTGATTCCATCGACGTTTTTGTATAACGGCGCCATGAAATACACCGACGGAACCAATGTGCTGGACAGCAGCAGGCAGCCGGTCAGCAATCCCGTTGAAGCCCGCAGCATATCGGTCAACGGCAATTACGCTTACATAGCCGATGCACGCACCAACATAGACGACTATCTCGAGCTCATCGAAGTAACGCCGGATCCCTCGAAAACCATCGTGCCGGTGGATTCCGGCCTCCGAATCATCAACGTTGAAGACAGAGCCAATCCGCGGATCGTCGGAACATACAACGCCGATTTCGCCAGCGTCTACAGCGTCTGTTATGCCGATTCGACTGTCTACCTGGCGGATCGTATCGGCGGTCTAGTGAAAATCAATGTCGCCACACCGGAGGCGCCGACGCCGCTGGCATCCCAAACCGAGACCCCGGCCAATTGTCATAAACTGCTCTTGTTTACTGAGTCCAATACCAGCGATAAGAACCTGTATGCCTATGCGCTGGATTCCAACGGCGCCGAAGAGGGACTCCGAATTCTGAGATTCACCCAGGAAGGCGGCATCGCTGATTCCGAATTCAGCAACATTCAGCTGCAAAGCTTCACAAAGACACCGGGAGAGGCCCGGGACGTTTTCGTCGCTGAGGTCGGTCGAGACAATACCTATAATGTCTATGCTTTTATAGCGGACGGCAGCAACGGTCTTCTGATTTACAATGTTGATCAAAAGAACCTGGCCAATCGCACGCCCATTAATTCCGATACCCTCCTCGGTTCAGGCCTTACCCAGGCCCAAGCCATCGACTCGGCGGATATTTCCAACACCTTTATCTTTGTCGCCGACGGCACCAATGGGCTGCGATCCGTCCGGGTTTCCGACAAAACCGCCCCCACTATCGAAAGAACGGTGGATACCCCCGGGACCGCCAAAGACCTGCTTCACACCGGCAACTATATCTACGTCGCCGACGGAGAAGCGGGGCTCCAGATTCTTTATTACGCCAATGATCCGAAAGACATGGACATCATCGGTGGCACCGACACACCCGGTGACGCCAAGGGGATCGATATCTGGGGAAGCTATGTCTATATCGCCGATGGATCGGCCGGCCTGCAAATCGTGGATGTGCGCAAGCCTACGGAGCCGTCCATTGTGGCCCATTTCCCCACTGTGGACGCATCCGCGGTCTGGGTGAACAGGCCAGCGGACACCACCCTCAATCCGGGTCAAAAGGTCTATGCCTATGTGGCGGACGGAACCGGCGGCATCCTGACCGTGGATGTCACCCAGCCGGACAGTCCCAAGGAGGTCAGCGGCTGGTCCCATGACACCATCGGCACCGCCACGGATATCTCTGTCAATCAAATCGGCACCCGCGCCGTCGTGGCGGACGGCAAGGGCGGTCTCTCCGTCCTGGCCTTTTCCGATACCCAACCCGTTGACAATTCCGACGGCGAGTCCGAAGAGCTCGACAACGGCTGCTTCATCGACACGGTTTTGTAATTCCCGCCCCCCTCTGTTCTCCATCATGGGTGGAGAACAGAGGGGTTGGAATGTTTTCTCTCCGCATCCAGCAGCGGGCCATCAGAAAGCCATCCTTATTCCGGCACCCGCCCCGACAGAAGCGTCAATTTCAAGCCGCCATGAAACAACGGTCGCCTTACGTGGGTCAGCCGTATGCACCGGGGCAGCAGATGGCCGGGCGCCAGCAGGGCAAACCGCCAGCCCCGGAAATCGGCAGTAATTTTTTTCAGGATTTCCCCAATCATTTTTTGGTTGCAGTCCTCCTGCCCCAACCGTTTGCCATAGGGTGGATTCAGGACGACGAGCCCCTCTTCCCGCTTGCCTTCCAGCCGGCTCAAGCGCAATTCGGCGATCAGGGATGGCGTCCAATCAAAAAAATTCCGTCGCAGCACCTGCACGCAAACGCCGAGTTCGTTCCCGGCCACTGCCTCTGAAACCTTACGGACAGCCTCGGGATCCGTATCCGAACTCCAGATGACGGGCCGAGCAAGGGAAAGAAAAGCCCCTTCCGCCTTCCGCCGGATATCCCGCCACCGCTCGGGTCTGAAGCAAGGCCAGTCCATAAATGCAAAAGAGCGGAACCATCCCGCCGGAATATTCCCGGCGATCATCGCCGCCTCGAATGAAAACGTGCCGGATCCGCACATGGGATCGAGAAGGATCTGGCCCCCGTCATACTCCGCCAGCATCAGGACCGCGGCTGCGAGCGTTTCCCGCAGGGGCGCGCGACCGCCATGTTGTTTGAGCCCCCGTTTGTGCAGCAATGCACCGCTGCTGTCCAGGGATATCGTAAAAATATCCCCCTGACCCCGGACAAAAATTCCTGCCTCCCGGCCTGGCTCCTCCGCGGCTGGAGCCACCGCCGTTTCCAGCCGCTTTTGGATCTTCTCCGTAAAACAGTCGGCAAGAGCGCCGGTATGATGCAGTCGGCATTCCCGTGTACTCACGGAAACGCGGACCGCGGCGGATACCGGCAGATACAGCTCCCATGGAAATTCCGCCAGCTTTCTTCCCAGCTGCCGGAAATTGCCGGCCTGTAAACGGTCCAGCCTCATCAAAATGCGATTCGCGGTACGCAGATGCAGATTCGCCCGGTATCCCTCATGAACTTTCCCGTTGAAAGCCACGCCGCCGGCAACCGTCTCCGCGCTCTCAATTCCCAACACCGGCCCCTTGAGTTCCGCCAGACAAAGGTGCTCAAGTCCAGGTGATGTTGCGGCGAAAAATTCCTGGGGCCGGGAAATAACCCGGCGTTTGATACGTTTTGTCACAATTCCGTGATCCAATGGAATGTCCAACCGATTCATGAGAGGCCTTTCCAACAAATGACGGTTGTTTGTCAATACTTATATGTTTTTTCGGATTGACAACTTCTCATAATCACGGCTTTTCCTTTCTGTAACGGAGATTGACAGACGGACCGGTTTTCTGTATCAAGACTCATACGATTTTGAACGCATCACGATTCGGAGGATCATCATGGCAGGCATCAACAAGGCGATAATCGTCGGTCGTTTGGGAAGAGACCCTGAAATCCGATATACCCAGGATGGCAAAGCGGTGGCCAATTTCAGCATCGCGACATCGGATACCTGGAAAGACAAGGCGTCCGGAGAGAAAAAAGAGCGTACGGAATGGCATCGCATCGTGGCCTTTGACCGGCTGGGAGAAATCTGCGGTGAATATCTGTCAAAAGGCAAGCAGGTATATATTGAAGGCCGCCTGCAGACGCGCTCGTGGGAAAAAGACGGCGTCACCCGCTATACCACGGAAATCGTGGCAACGGACATGCAAATGCTTGGCGGACGAGAAACCGGATCCCAGGGGGGCGGCTACTCACCGGAAAGCGGTTCCGGAGATTTCGGCCACAGCCATGGTCCCGACAATGGGTTTAAAACAAGCTCCCCTGGCCCCATGGGAATATCGGCGCCTCCGGAGGATGATATCCCCTTCTGATTCCACCCCAGGGAAAGTCAATGGAATTGGATACGGCTGAATCGTCTGTTTCCCGGCACGAATGATTCAGCCGTCAAACCGGTACGCCCACGATTTCCTCGATCTCCCTCAGCCGCTGGACATGGTAGGCCGCCGACAGGGCCGGATTTCGATAAGCCACCAGCGGAATACCGGCGGCCAGGGCGGCCTGTTCGTCCAAAGGGGAATCGCCCACATAAACGATTTCAGTTGAAACAACTTGAAAATATTCCAAAATTTTCAATAACGGGTCCGGCCATGGTTTCGGATGGGGCACGTCCCGGGCAGATACGACCAGATCGAAACATCCTTCCAGGCCGTGCTCTTGAAGCACCCGGTCCATGGTATCGGAACGATTGGTGGCAATGGCGGTTTTCCAGTTCGGCCGGAGTTTTTTCAGCAGCGGTTTCAGATCCGGCTCGATCTCCATCAGCGGTATCAGTTCGTAATAGTTCATTTTTCTGCGAAAAATATCGGCCTCCCCGCGCACATCCGGCTCCGGAAACAGATGGTCCAGGGCCGCATCCACCGTATGCATATGCACAAAGGCAAATTGCTCCGGGGTCAACAACGGGCGGCCGAAATGGGCCAATATCCTGTTATAATACAGTTGATTCGAACGGGTGGTATCGAACATGACCCCGTCGCAATCAAAGGCCACCACTTTGATCCTGCTGCTCATGAGCCGATGTTCATGGAATGCCGAAAGGCAGTATTATCAGCGAAAACCGTGATCCCCTCCACCGGCTTTTAGCTTTTTGTATCGGGGAGCTGCCGGGAAGACCGTGCGTCTTTATTATTTCCGGCATTTCCCCGCTCATCCTTCGGATCGTTGATTTGGCCATAGACACGCAAATCGAACTCCGGGCGTTCCCGGCTGTCCGTTGAAATGGTCAGCGTGTCGAAATATCGCCCGGCATCGGGTTTGATGTTTTCCACCCGCAACAGATATTCCAACTGCCCGGCCTTTTTTTCCTCCTTGATTTCCCAGCGGATGAATTCTCCTTTTTTGGCCTGGATTTTTTTTATGGTGAAAGGGTATTGTTTTTCCTGGATGATCCGGACTTCAGCGATGACCGGCGTTCCGGCCTTGCCGTTCAATCTGATCACCGATGTGGGGGAAATCGTAACGAACTTTTTCACATGCCCGGCAACCTCCAATCGGAAACTCCCCATCCTGGCATCATTGGTCTGCACCATGATGGATTTCTGCAGGTCCTTGCCCCCCATTCCTTCCGTATTCACGCGGATGGTAATTTTTCCCTCGCCTCCGGGAGGGATCTGCCGTGTATAGGAAACGGCAGTGCACCCTCAGCCGGGTTGCACCCGCAAAATGTCGAGCTCGGCCGTTCCCTTGTTCTGCACGATGAAGTCATGTAAAATTTCCTTGCCTTCCAGAACGGGTTCGAATTTATAAACCGGCTCCTTCAGCTGCACCAACGGTGACGGCCCTTTTGTTTTCTGGTCCTCTTCCGCGACTGCATTCTGAAATAATAACAGAAAGATGCATACCAACATCACCACGGCGATCCGTCTGTTCACTGCCATAATATAAGCCTCCTGATTTCCATTTGTTTTAGCGGGGATATTGTAATGCCGTCTCCGGTAAAGTCAAGGCGAAACTTGAATTGTCGCTCACAGCATATACAGCGGGTCCACATCCACCAGGACTTTCACGTTGCGGTTCCGGAAACAACCGGCAGCCTCGCCGAACATCAAGCGACGGATGAATCGATGCAACGGGCCGATACCGGTTCCCTTCAATAGAATCTGCCAGCGGTAGTGATTGGCGATCTTCGCCAGGGGGGCCTCTATGGGACCGAGAACCTCCAGATGCATGGTGTACTCCCCATCGGCCATTCGCAAATCCCGGCAGCAGCATCCAAGCTCGCGGGCCATCCGTTCGGTGAGCGCTTTGTCCTTTCCGGAAACGCCCAATTGAATCATTCTGGAAAACGGCGGATACCGCAGGGCCCGGCGGAAGC
Source organism: Thermodesulfobacteriota bacterium (assembly GCA_049320885.1). GTDB lineage: Bacteria > Desulfobacterota > Desulfobacteria > Desulfobacterales > SURF-7 > DYJD01. The sequence goes on from JBMORA010000032.1 coordinate 26,737, forward strand.
GGATCTCCTGTTCATAAAAAAGCTGGTAATCCTGATGCCTGGCCGCCTGAATACTGAAATGGTCCGGGTTATACGTCTGCAAAATCACCCGGCCGGGCTGGTCGCCGCGCCCGGCCCGGCCGGAAACCTGCGACAGCAATTGAAATGTATGCTCACTGGAACGAAAATCCGGAAAATTCAGACTGCCGTCCGCGCAGATGATGCCCACCAGCGTGATGTTCGGGAAATCATGCCCCTTGGCAACCATTTGAGTGCCAACCAATATATCGATACGGCGCTCCTTCAGTTCCTTCAAAATTCCCAGCAGGGCGCCTTTTCCGCGAGTGGTGTCATGATCCAGCCGGGCTATGGCCGCAGCGGGAAAAAGCGCCCGGGCCGCGGCCTCGACCTTTTCCGTGCCAAGCCCCAGCGCCTTGATGCCGGGAATACCGCAGGCCCGACAGGTAACCGTGGCGGCTTCGGAGTATCCGCAGTAATGGCAGCGATAGGCATTGGTCGATTTATGCAGCGTCAACGGAATGTCGCAGTTTATACAGCGCAGGGTCTCGCCGCAGCCGGAGCAGACCGGGAAATTGGCGTACCCCCGGCGATTCAAAAAAAGCAGGACCTGCTCGCCCCGGGAAAGCGCTTCCGCCATGGCGGTATGAAGCTCCCGCGAAATGAAGCGGCGCGTGCCCCGCTGATCCCGAAGCCCGCGGAGATTCACCACTGCGACTTCCGGCAGGGCCTGGCGGTTGATGCGCCGTGTCAGCCGTACTTCGATATACTTCCCCTGATCGACGTTGTAGGTGGTTTGCAGCGCCGGTGTTGCCGATCCCAGGCAGGCGATGGCACCGTCCAGCATGGCCCGGACAACGGCCAGATCCCGGGCGTTGTAACGGAATCCGCCCTCCTGCTGTTTGTAAGAGCCGTCGTGTTCTTCATCGACGATCACCATCCCGATTTTTTCCAGGGGAGCAAAAACAGCCGACCGCGCGCCGATAACGATGTTGACCTTTCCCTCCCGGATGAGGGTCCACTGGTCGTAGCGCTGCCCGGAGGAAAGCCCGCTGTGGAGAATGGCGACGCATTCCCCGAAACGCGCCCGGAATCTTCTCCCGGTCTGTGAGATCAGGGCGATTTCAGGCACCAGCACCAGTACCGTATATCCCAGGCGGATGGTTTCCGCCGCGAGTCGCAGATATACCTCGGTTTTCCCGCTGCCGGTAACGCCGGACAGCAGAAATGTCCGAAAACCCCTGCCGATGTCGCCCATCATCCGCTTCACGGCCGTTTCCTGCTCGGAGTTCAGGACCGGCGGCGAATCCGGAACTATTTCCTCCCCGAAAGGGTCCCGATGGAGCCGGCGTTCCGTGACGGTCACGTATCCATTGGCCTGCAGGTAGTTCAGCAGGCCGGAGGAGCCCGGCAGGGACGCCGACAGCCGGGCAACGGATATTTCACCGGCGCGGGCAATCGCATCCAGGATCCGCTTGCGTTGCCGGAAAAACCGGTCCTCCGGAATATCCATGCGGGACACCGCCAGAATTTTTTCCGTGCGGGCCCGGGAGAGCCGCCCCTGCAGTCCGTATTCCCTTCGTATCAGGCCCGCCTCCTCCATCCGGCCGATCAGGGCCGGAGGGATGGTCGTTCCCAAGCGTCTGGACAAGCGGCTGCGGGAACAGGAGCCGGTCTTCAAGATTTCGAGGATATCTTTCTGCAGCGGCGTCAGACGGTGTTTCGCGGAGTCCAGGCTGCCCATTTCCGTCACCGCAAACTCGACGGTCTCGCAAAGTGTCAGGCCGGCGGGCAATGCACACTTGATCACCTCTCCCAGTGGATATACATAATAATCCGCGGCCCATCGAAAAAATGGAATCATGGCTGCCGGAAACAGGGGCGAATCATCCAGGATGTCGATGATCCGCTTGGTCTGGTAGCGATCCCCGGCATCCCCCGCTCCCAGGATATATCCAGTCACCCGGCGCCGTCCGAAGGGAACCAGGACACGCTTTCCCACCGCATCTCCGGCCGAAAACATGTCCCTGCCCATCCGATAGGTGAATGTCCCATGCACCGGAAGGGCGACTGCCGCTTCGATACAGATCTCCGTCTCGTCGGCCGGGGTTTCTTCCCCGGCGGCCATGGATGGTGTTTGCTTATCCGTCATCCCGCCAACCCGTTACAGAATCGGCGCCAACAGGCGGGCGGAGCGGACCAGAAAGCGGAACCAGAAGGGACGTTTTTCCAGGTCCACCATGGCTTCCCGCCGGCTGGCGGAAAAATCATCCTCCAGCATTCTTTCCACTTCCCGGGCGAAGATCGCATCATGGAACAACATGGTGATTTCAAAATTCAGCCGAAAGGAGCGATTGTCGAAATTGGCCGTGCCCACGGCCGCCAGGTGATCATCCACCAGGAAGACTTTCTGGTGCAAGAACCCTTTCCGGTAGCGGTATATTTTGATACCCAGGGGAATGGTTTTTTCATAATAGGAAAAAGACGCCCAATACACCAGCCGGTGATCGGGTTTTTGCGGCAGCAGAATCCGGACTTCCACCCCACGCATGGCCGCCAGTTGCAGCGCGTTGATCACCGGGGGATCCGGTACGAAATACGGGCTGGCGATCCACACGCGACGCCGGGCCGAGTTGAAGGCGTGAATGAACATCAGGCCGCAGGTGTCCAGCTTGTCCGCGGGGCCGGTGGCGAACACCAGGGCCCGCATATTGCCACCGGCGCTCGTTGCCGGTTCCCAGACAAGTTCCGGCACCACCATCCCGGTGGCCCAGTACCAGTCTTCCAGAAAGCAACATTGAATCCCCTGAACCGCCGGCCCTTGGATGCAGACATGGGTATCGCGCCAGAAACCGTAATGCGGATCCAACCCCAGATATTCATCCCCCACATTATGCCCGCCCACAAAAGCCGCGTGACCGTCCACCACCACGATTTTTCGGTGGTTGCGGAAATTGATCTGAAAGCGGTTGGCTTTTCCCTTGGTGGTAAGAAACGGGCTGACCCGGACGCCTGATTCCCGCAGGTCATCGATGTATTTTCCGGGCAATTTATGGCAACCGATTTCGTCATACAGGAAGTAGACTTGCACGCCTGCCGCGGCCTTTTTCATCAGGGCTTCCTGGAACCGCCGCCCCAGGTTGTCGTCGTTGACAATGTAGAACTGAACGAGGATGTATTTCCAGGCCGCCGCAATCCGTTCGAAAATCTGGTCGAAAGTGGCCTCGCCGTTGATCAAAAGCCGGGCGCTGTTCCCGCAGGTCATGGGCATGTCTGCCAGCTGGGCAAGGACCTGTTCATCACTGTTGCGGATATCGTCGATGATCTCCCGGTCATGGAACGCCTGCCGCAGTTTTTCGATCACCACCCGGATTTCCAGGTCACGGGAGGAACGCAGCTTCACATAGCCGTGGAATTTGGAGCGCCCGAAAATCCAGTACAGCGGAACCGATACATAGGGGAAGGTGATCAGGGATATGGCCCAGGCAATGGCCCCCTGGGCGGTGCGGTCCTTCATAACGGCGTCAATGGCGGAGAGTATCCCGATCAGTTCGATCAGGCCGATAACCACGGCAATGACAATCTCATAATTCTCCGGCAGCCCCATCCGTCCGCTTCCCCTTTTCGATTGCGACCCGCATCCGCCGGTCGAGCCCGTTTCCCTTTACTTTTCCAGCCTGTATACCACATCAAATTTGTCTTGTGTCGATAAAAAATTATATTGCAAAAATAAAAATTCATGTTATGTTATCTGGTCTTTTGATAGCCGAAAACCTGCTCAGCGGGGGATCGGCGAAGCGGCGGAAGCGGATTCCGTGGCGTCCCGCGAGTCTTTTCGGGAATACCGTCCGGAATCAAGGGTAAACCTCGACACAGGATTTTTTATGCGACTGAAAGGGAATACAGGGAGTGGAAAGAGAAGATATCTTGCACGTGGAAGGCCGGTTGGGTGAACTGATCATTGGCAACCGTATCCCCCGGGACTACTTTGTCACCAAGGGTACGGGTCAAAGCGACCTCACCGTTCATGCGGGCTCCTATCATCTGGCCCTCAAAGCGGCAGGGGTTGAGATGTGCAACATCATGACGTATTCCTCCATCCTGCCGGGTATCGCAAACGAAATTCAAAAACCGGATCATCTCGTTCACGGTTCCGTAATGGAATCCATTTTCGCCGTCTGCACGGTTGAAAAAGGCCAGCGCGCCACCGCCGGTATTATTTACGGATGGTTGTTCGACAGAAAAACCGACCAGAAATACGGCGGGCTTGTCTGCGAGCTTTACGGCGACCATTCGATTCCGGAAATCGAGCACAGGCTTCATGCCAGTCTCGAGGAACTGTACACCAACGGATACTCGGATCATTTCGAGCTCCGGGACCGGCGCGTCATCACCGAGAGCTTTGTCCCGGAAAAGCAATACGGCACGGCTCTGGTAGCGCTTTGCTTTGTCAATTATCATTTCCCCATTCTGCGGAGGTAACATGATCAAAGGCTCTTTTACAGCGTTGATCACCCCTTTCATCGAACAGGAGGTGGATTACGAAGGCCTGCAGCAGCTGACGGAATTTCAGATTGCAAGCGGTATTTCCGGTATTCTGGCGGTGGGCACCACCGGTGAAAGCCCGACGCTGTCCTGGGAAGAGCACAACCGCGTCATCGAACACGTGGCCGCGGCCTGCAAAACACGATGTTTCTGCATTGCCGGAACCGGCAGCAACAACACTTCCGAAGCGCTTTCGGCCGCCAAGCATGCCGCCAAGGCCGGTGTCGACGCCGTATTGATGGTCGATCCGTATTACAATGGTCCCAGCTCCCTTGAAATCCGCCGGGAATACATCGAGCCGGTGGCCCGGGAATTTCCGGATTTACCCATCATTCCCTATGTCATACCCGGCCGCACCGGAGCCCAGTTGCTGCCGGAGGACCTGGCCCTGCTGGCCGCTGAATATCCCAATGTTCGAACCGTCAAGGAAGCCACCGGAAACCTGGACAACATGAAACGCACCCGCGCCTGCTGCGGAAAAAACTACACCATTCTTTCCGGTGACGACGCCCTTACCTATGATATGATGACCCTTGCGGATATTCAGGCCGAGGGCGTGATTTCCGTCATGTCCAACATCGCCCCGAAAGCCGTGGCGGAAATGGTCGCCCTGCTGCGGGCCGGAAAAACCGCCGAGGCCCTGCGCTGGAAGAACGCCCTGGATCCGCTGTTTCAACTGGTGACGGTGAAAACCACGGAAAATACCCGATTCGGCGAGGTGGTCTGCCGGGCCAGAAACCCCCTGGCCGTCAAGACCATCATGGCCGCCATCGGCATGCCTGCCGGCGGCTGCCGCCGTCCCCTTGGTAAAATGACCTTGGCCGGCTTGACGAAGGTCTTCGACACCTGCCGGGATGTCTGGGCAAAAACCCCGGAGGTATTCCAACCGGCGGCCGAATTTTTTCAGATCGACATGGCGGCCCGCCTGAACGACCGGAAATATTGGGAAGGGCTGTATTATAAGGAATATTAGGGAAACAATCTGGAATTCGGAATGACGAATTACGAATGAAGGTTTCGAGCGGCCGGGGTATGCGATGGTACGATACTTCTCCCGGCCGCTCGAACTGTTTCCGCGATATGGATATCCGGTGAGATTTCAGCTCTCCCCGTCCAGCTTGACGCCGCCCTCCTTCAGGCGGAAATCCCCGATCTTGAACAACACCCACAGCATCCATTTGCAGCCGAATTCCAGCAGGGCGGTTTCATCCGTCCGCATTCGCTCCACCTGATCCGGATCGATGTCGTACCGGGAAAGAAAGGTGCTCTCAAATACAAAATGCTTGAACTGATCGATATCATAACAGGTGGTGAAAAACATCTGCTTGGTTTTTTCCGTCAGTTTGATGTTGGGCGGGAAAGACCGTTTCCGCACCACCAGGTCGGTCCAGCCGGCGTTGATTTCATCGTGCCGGTCCACCCCCTGATCCACCCGCCATTCGGCGACGTCCCATTCTTTCTCTTCCTCGAAACCCCTGCAATGGGGCTCGTTGACGAAAAAATAAAACTCGTCTCCATCCGCGCCTTCCTTGTGGCTCAGGGAGGCGACCCCCAGGGGGTAATACCGGCAGGTCGTGGGTCGATCCTGATAGACCATACACCCGTCGTCCTTGACAAAGGGACAGGACGACAATTCATCATCCAGCAGCTTCAGGGTCACCACCGGCAGATCGGTTTTTTCAAAAAGCCGGGGCACTGTAAAGACGGCCAGGAATTCCGTTGAGGTCATACCGAGCCGGTTCTTGAGCCGGATGATATCATAGGGGGTCAAGACGATATTGATCCCGCGGCAGCACTTGGTGAAACAGGCGACTTCCTTGTGGCACCGAAAACGGAAACGGCTTTTTTTATCCAGCCGGACCGGCTCGATGGCGGCCTTTGGTTCGTTTACATCCATAAATCCAACTATCCTTCCATGATTGAAATGTTGCGGGCATTGTTACCCGAGCCCGCCGCCAAAGTCAAGCCGACCCGTCAACGGTGCCCATCCCGGCGGATGGGACCGCGCCATATGCATTTCAGAGCACCGAAACCGAGAACCTTATCGTATCGCGGGCTATCCTTGCCATCGAATTCCGCTTTTACGGTAACGAACCTGGCGGTTTACCAGATATACCCCACACCGGTCAGCACGGTGAACTCGTCGGCATGTCCGACGATCGGACTGTTGGCGATGTCGGTGTCGAAGCGCTCCATGCAGAAGGCCAGGGCCCCGATCCATGACTTGCCGAGGCGGCAGGTCGATACCAGGGAAACCATCGGCGAGAGGGTCGAACCGGTGTCATGGGCGGGGCGTGACGCCGTCGCCTCACCGGACGATACCCCGCCGAAATAGTAGTTCGCCAGCCGGCTCGAACGCCAGATCGCGCCGCAGCCGGGCATCACCAGAAACCGGCCGGCAATCATGGGAAAGTCCGCCCACAGCAGCGCCTCGTGGCCGTTGCTGACATTGGTCACATCGCTCGCCATCCGCGCCGTCAGCAAGGCATACGGCGTGACCAGGTTGGCGCCGATACCGGCTTCCAGCTCTCCCTTGCGCTGATACATTCCGGCCAGGGCCGGCGTGTCCTCCGGATCAAGGTTGCCGAAACGGAACCGGCCGTACAGAAAGCCCGCAAATCCGCTTTCCTTTTTATAGAAATAGTAACGGCCACGGTCGCCGAGGTAAAGCAAGTCCTTGCCGAAATACACCGCACCCGGAACCACCAAGAAAGAGTCGCTCTGCGCTTCGTAGCGCGGGTTGTAGGCGATGGCCACCGCTCCGATCACGAGCCCGCGCGGCACCGGCGATGACTCCGCATCGACCGCCAGCGACTGCAACGAACCGAGATCGAGTTCAGCCGAATGCCCCGTCCCGCAGGCCAGCACGCCCATGACGAAGATGATCCATGTCTTCCACCCGACGCTCCTGAAAGCCCTCTGTTTTACCTGCAGCATGCCTGACTCCTGATCGATTGGCGGACGCCAGTCTCTTTTCATGATGGAGGTTTCCAACGTGATCCTTTCAATTTCTCAATACCAAAACCGCCTATTCAATCGCCGGGCAATCCTGCAAAAGGTGGCTATTCGCCATTGCCATGCGGTCTGGTTACGGCTTCCATGACATTGTCGTAATGCCACTTCCTTGACGGGGAGAAGGCGTTTATTGTAAATGAGAATCATGCACCCTGTCATCACCCTGCTGTTGCCAAGAACGCTATCCGTTCGAACCGGGTTCCGCCAGACCGTCCGCAACGGCCGCTTCAACCCGCTCATCGTTCTCGGATTCATCGGCCTGCTGTTCTGGGGCGGAATTTTCGCGGTCTCCCTGCGGGTGCTGACGTATTTCAAATCCATCGAGACCCTGGGAGATATTCTGGCCTTCAAGCTGTTGTCCATGGTTCTGGTCACGCTGTTTTCCCTGCTGGTTTTCAGCAGCCTGCTGACGACCCTTTCCAAATTGTACCTGTCGCGGGATCTGGCCCTGGTGCATTCCCTGCCGGTGCCCGCTTACCGGATCTATTCGGCCCGGCTGGTGGAAATCGTCCTGGACAGTTCCTGGATGGTGGCGATGTACACCCTGCCGGTTTTCATCTCTTATGGCATCGTCTTCCGCGCCGGATGGCCGTTTTATGCCGGCATCCTCCTGGTCCTGCCGCTGCTCGGACTGCTGGCGTCTTCCCTCAGCGCGATCCTGATCATGCTGGCGGCGTTGATATTGTCCGCCGGACGACTGCGGTCCCTTTTCATCTTTTTCGGTCTGTTGCTGTTCCTGGTCCTTTTCCTCGCCTTCCGGCTGCTGCGCCCGGAACGTCTGGTGGACCCGGAGATGTTCGGCACCGCCCTGCAGTACCTGGCCGCGCTGAAAACCCCGGATTCACCGTTTTATCCCACCACCTGGGCTTTCGACGGCCTTGCGGCCGCCCTTCAAGGCCGGACTGCCGGGGCGGCTTTTCATATCGGCCTGCTGATATCCGCCACGTCTTTTCTGACCATCCTGTCCATCGGAATCTCCCAACCCTTATATTTCAGGGGCATCTCCCGGGCCGATGGCGGTTACCGCCGGCAGGGCCGGAAAAAGACAGCGGGCGTCCGCCGGCTGCCGTTGTTTTCCCGGCCGGCCGCCGCCTTTGCGGTCAAGGAAATCAAATCCTTTCTCCGGGATCAGACCCAGTGGTCCCAGCTCTTGCTCATCGCCGGCCTGGTGGCGGTTTATACCTACAATTTCTCGGTGCTGCCCCTCAACCGAGCGCCCATCCGGACCGTTTACCTTCAGAACCTGCTGGCCTTTCTCAACATGGGCCTGGCGGCCTTCGTCCTCACCGCCATCACCGCGCGCTTCGCTTTTCCGGCGGTCAGCCAGGAGAAGGACGCCATCTGGCTGGTGCATGCGGCCCCCCTGACCAAAAAACAATTTCTCTGGATCAAATTCCTGATCTATTTCCCGCCCCTGCTGCTGCTCACGGAAACCCTGATCGTCGCCACCAACCTGCTCCTCGGGGTGACCCCCTTCCTGATGTGGCTGTCCGTGGGCACCATCGCCTGCCTAACCCCCGGCATTACCGCCCTGGGCATCGGCCTGGGCGCGGCTTTTCCGGATTTCAAGGCGGAAAATCCGGTCCAGACCGTCACCGGCTACGGCGGCTTTCTGTTCATGCTCCTGTCCGGGCTCTATGTCACGGCCGTCCTTCTGCTGGAAGCCGGACCGGTCTACCGTATTTTCATGGCCGGCTTGTCCGGCAGGAGTCTGTCCCTGCCGGATGGGATCTGGCTCATCGTCACCGCCGGAACCATTGCGTCCCTCGGCGTTGCCACGCTCCTGCTGCCCATGCGATACGGCATAACGCGCATGAGCGCCTCCTGAGGCGCGAAAAAAAGCCCCCTGGGAGAGTTCTTCACTCCCAGGGGGCTTTGCGGGTCTTTCAATAAAACGCCGTCAGCGGAAAACGGTTAGAAGGAAACCTCTATCTTGTGATAGATCTTGCAGCCGTCCTGCAAATCGTTTTTATCCAGGACATATGCTCCGCCGGTGGCGATCAGCTGATCGGCGCCCGCCACATCCGCCATGGCGTCGCCCACAAACAGCCAGCCGAAATTAAAGGCATAATTCAAATTGGGGGTGATGTCCCAGGACAACCTGAAATCGAGCTCCGTGCCGTAATCAGCTCCCTGCCAGGCCTGACCAGTCAGCGGGTTGTAGTCATATTCCGCTGCCCTGGCGGCGCCGCCCAGTACGGACAGTTTGAGGGTTTCCTTGGGCATGTAAGACGCGCCCAGCCACCAGATATGAGCGCCGCCGAGGGCCGGCATGGTCGCGCTCGTGGCCGCAAGAGGATTGACTGTTACCGCGCCTTGGTTGCTGCAATAATTGGTCAGGATGGCGGTTCCGGATGTGTCGGTCAGATAGACGAATTTATCCCAGTCCTGTCCCAGGCCGCCGTAGGCAAAGTTGGCGAAGGTCCATTTTCTGTCATTGCCGGCCAGTCTTCTGGCATCCTGGCCCTGGAGATGACCATAACCGGTTTCCCAGCCGAAGGCGCCGTGTTTTCCGTTCAGCTCCGTGCCGAAGGTGAACGCGCCGATTTCCATGTCGTTCCCGTTGATGGCGCCGTTGCGGTCATCATCAAACCGGCCGAATTCATAGACGGCTTCCAGCATGAAAGTGATATCGCCGAATGTGCCGTTGAAATAAGGTACGGCGGCATAGTAATTCTGTTTTCTGGCTTCATTGATCGGGTTTCGGACATAGGCGGTCAAAATACCGGTGGAGAATTTCTCGGCCTTGTAATTGCCCACCAGGTAGTACACATCGGCATCGGCATCGGAATAGGGTACCATATTTGCATTTCGGGTCTGGAAATCCCCCTCGGTGCCTTTTTGGAGGATACCGATCACAGCCACTTTATCGCCGATGGGCACGGTGTATTTGATGCGGTCGAAATCACCGGCATAATCGCCGAAGGGCAGGGCCCAGGCGCCGCCGAGCTGCCGTCCGATATCGAATTTGCCGATGGGGGAGACGTAGGTCATGAAAGCGCGGTTGAGAATAAAGGTATCATAATCGCCTTTTTCCGCATAGCCGCGATTGACTTCCGTGCCCCAGGTATTGTCAAAACCGGTCCAGCGGACGCTCAACTTCAAATTGTCCGCGATGGTCAGCACATGGTCCATCCGCAGCCGGTGATCGTATTTGTCGTCCGAGTGCTTGTCCTCATCGTTGAATGTTGGATTCTTGTAACTGAAACCGCGAAGTCTGTAGCCCCCTGTCGTCTCGATTTCCAGCGCCATTACCGGAACCGCCAGGGCGGCGATAAAACATAGCGCCAGCGCAATTGAAATGGTTCTCTTCATTAGTTTCCCTCCAGAAGTTTATATGGTCAGTTGTCGATTGATTGTAAACATGTGCATGAACCGGACTTCGAGCCTCAATGTCTGACAGGCATCCCCCCTTTCATGTACTTGAAGGCCGCCTGACTCTCTTACAAAGCAGAGTGCGCAGCGATTGTTGCGGTCATATTGTCGGTTTCAGTATATATGCAAAGCGGTTATAAGTGAATACTAGCGAATAAACACCGCCATATTCCTATATGCGGCCGCGATTGTCAAGGAATTTATGAGTTATTTCCCGTTTTTATTTTTTCAGGGACCCGAGCCGATAAGTAATGACGGCGCTTTTTCCGCCTTTGATCAGGGAGTTGCGCTCACTCACCACTGCGGCAAGTAGTTCCAGGGAACCGTCGCCGTCCAGATCTTCCACATAAAAGTCACTGATATAACCGGATATTTTATCAGCAGCCGCCTTCACGGAAAGCCCCAGACCGTCCCACCCCAAGACTTCGAAGGAACCGCTGCCATAACTTCTGTACCGTTCCAGAAAGCGGCCGGTCATGGATTCGTTTTTCACCACTAGCACTTCGCTCCCGGCCTTCTGATCCAAATCCACGACAATCACCCGCTGGGAAAGATAGCGGCGTTCTTTTTCGTCATTCCTTTCCAGGCCGCTAGTCACATAATCGAGAAAACGCTCGCTGCCGCCATATTTTTCTTCACTCTTCCATTCCTGGGCGCCGGTGGGAAGAAACAATCTCAGACTGTCCTGTTGATCCAGCAAAACCATGACTTCCCGGCCGTCGTTGAGGATATTTCCCACAGCCAGGCTCAGCAGGTCCGACTCCGCCGGCAGGTTGTATCTTTTTCCAGGGCGGTATCCGGTTCCATCCCAGGTCAATTCATGAATCCCCGGCAAAAAAGGCTCTTCAAACCCTTTTTTTTGTCCCACCAGCATCGGTTTGCCGCCGGGCCTGGGAACAACGCGATAAAACCAGGCCGGATCATGGGAAACCGGCTGGAGCGATCCACTCTTCCATTCCAGCACCAGGGAATTCATCCCATCGAAGTCGGGACGGATGGCGGTGACAAAGATTTCCGCCTTGCCGTTGCCGTTGATATCGGCGATATCCACGCCCAGCAGTTTCCTCCCGGCCCCGGCCTCCCAGCCTGTTATCTCCTTGAGCTCACCGTCTTCCTTTCGCCACACCTGAAGGCTTTTATCGGCGATGAGCACGATTTCCACCTTGCCGTCGGCATCCACGTCACCAGCGGATATGCCGGAAATCTCCGCTTCGAAATTCCGGCTTTTCCAGAAACCAGCGCCTTCGCCCGCGGTGACCGGTTCCGCCACTACTCCCGCTGTCCACGATGCGGCATGCGCCGCCGCCACTTCCCGGGCAACGGCCTGAACCGCCGGAATGACTTCGTCCACGGAAGCGGCCTGGCGGGAAAAAACCAGCGGACCGGCCCCGCTTTTCACCCCCAGGACCTTGGCATCCAGACTGATGCTGCTGCCGAAAACCGTCAGGCTGCCATAGAGGACGCGGTCTGCGCCCAAGCTTCCGCCGATTTTCCGCGCAGCCTCATCCTCGCTTACGCCCCCGCGGCTTTCGGCCTCATCCAGCGACGGCTTGACGGCCGCAAGGCCTTTTTCCGCTGAAAGTCTGGCCACAAACATATCGGCGACCCCTTCCCGAAGATAGGAAAGATCCCGGTCGGCATTGATCTTGAAAGGAAGCACGGCGATTGTCGTTTCCGCCTCCTGCCCGGCCAGGCATGGCATGCCTGCCAGCAGCGTCACCGCCACACTGAAAAAGAGCAGCCGCATTCTCATCATCGCTCCGGAATATCGATTGGTTTATGGTTGACGTTTATCGGTTGATAGCGCTATTCTCTCGGCTCTTCCAACTTCTTCCCCAGCAGCTGGTTGACAATGGCCGGATTGGCCTTGCCCCTGGTTTCCTTCATCACCTGGCCGACAAAGAACCCCAGCAGTTTTTTCTTGCCGCCGCGATAGGCCTCCAATTCAGCGGGAGAAGCCGCCAGGACGGCATCGATGGCCTCTTCGATGGCGCTGCTGTCGGTGACCTGCACCAATCCCTTTGCTTCCACAATGGCCGCCGCCGGCTTTCCGGTTGCGGCCATTTCCTCGAAAACGGTTTTGGCGATCTTGCCGCTGATCACGCCCTGGTCCATCAGCTTCAGCAGTCCGGCCAGGTTGGCGGCGGGAATCGGGGATTCCTCGATGGTCCGTCCCAGGGTGTTCAGCAGGGCCATGACTTCCCCCATGACCCAGTTGGCCGCGATCTTGGGCTTGTCGTATTCCTTAAGGCAGGCTTCGAAATAATCGGCAGTTTCGCGAGCGGCGGTGAGCACTTCCGCATCATACACCGGCAGCCCGTATTCCCGGATGAAACGCATTTTCCGGGCATCCGGCAATTCCGGCAGGTTGGCCTTGACCGCTTCGATCCAGGCAGCTTCGATCACCAGGGGCAGCAGATCCGGATCCGGAAAATACCGGTAATCATGGGCATCTTCCTTCCCGCGCATGGAAACGGTTTTGTTCTTGTCCGGATTCCACAAGCGGGTTTCCTGGGTCACTTCCCCGCCTTCTTCCAGAATGGCCTGCTGGCGCCGGATTTCGTAATGCAGCGCCTTTTCCACATGCTTGAAGGAATTGAGGTTCTTCAGCTCCGTGCGGGTGCCGAAGGGTTGGGCCCCCCGGGGTCGCAAGGACACGTTGGCGTCACAGCGGAAACTGCCTTCTTCCATGTTGCCGTCACAGACGCCGATATACCGCAGAATGGACCGCAGCTTCCGAAGATAGGCGCCGGCTTCCTCCGGCGAACGCATATCCGGTTCGCTGACGATTTCCATCAGCGGCACCCCGGTGCGGTTGAAATCCACCAGGCTGACCGGCCGGGCCGGGTCATGATTCAGCTTGCCGGCGTCTTCCTCCATATGAATGCGGGTGATGCCGATGGTTTTGTCCACCCCACCCACATGAATTTCAATATGCCCGTGCTCGGCAATTGGTTGTTCATATTGGGAAATCTGGTACCCCTTGGGCAGATCCGGGTAAAAATAATTCTTGCGGGCGAACCGGCTCCGCCGGGCGATCCGGCAATCCGTGGCCGCCGCCATCATCAGGGTGAATTCCACCACCTGCCTGTTCAGCACCGGCAGCACCCCGGGCATCCCCAGGCAAACCGGGCAGACATGGGTATTCGGCGCCGCGCCGAAAGCGGTGGAGCAACCGCAGAAAATTTTGGTATTGGTCTTGAGTTGGGCGTGTACTTCCAGCCCGATGACAGGTTCGAAATCCATTCCCATCCCCATTGCTGCTTGCAAAATAAATCCAATTTAAAACAAATTGTTATGCACACAAACCGCTTCCCCAGCCATGGGCACCGCTATCAAACAAGGCGTTATGGTGACCGATAAGCCGTCATTAGTCAAGCGATTTTCAGGGCTGCTCCACCGGTCCCGGAGACAGAAATAATCTTTTCATTTCAAAGTGCATATGGTACTTATCCCTATCCATGAGACTGTTGCCCGCCGGCTGGGGCGGAATGCCCGGCGGAATGCCCGGCGGAATGCGCAATAAACCCTCAAATTTCTCCCCGGTACAGGGCCGACCCGTGCGCATAATTGATATATCATATTGATTTATAATGATTTAATCAAAAATGCGCGCTATCCAGACAGCGGTCGCTCGACAATGGGACTGCCGAAGACCATCTTCCGGTAAGTCAGAGAGCGGAGCTATGTTCCGGCTCCCCCAAGCATCATTGACGCCATTCCTCCCATTCGTAATTCCTAATTCGTAATTCCTGATTGCAGTCATGGCCCGTTCCAAGGTTCATCCCACCCATCGATTCGAATCCTGGCAAGTCTGGCCGGGATCGTATCACAATCCACCGGCCGACGGAAATTTTCCATTTCCCGGCGACCGTTCCTTCACCATCACCCCGGAAACCCCCATCGCCTCCATGGGTTCGTGTTTTGCGCGGGAAATCCGCAAGGCGCTCCTGTCGGCCGGGTATCACTACATCACCGAGGAAGCCCATCATCCCGCCGCCATCCATGCCAGCGCTGCCTGGGAGCGGGTATACAACCCCCATTCCATCCGGCAGATCTTCGAGTATACCTTCGAAGAATGGCGGCCGGAGCTGCGCTGGTGGCATTGCCCCCAATCCGGCCAGATCCAGGACCCCTATAGGCGGATTATCCTGTATGACAGCCTGGAGACCGCGGAGGCGGATTTTAGCCGCCACATCCTGCATTCCCGCAAGGCCCTGACCACGGCGGAAGTGCTGATCCTGACCCTGGGACTGACGGAAATATGGCAGGATCAGACCGACGGCGCCGTCATCTGTCTGCCGTCGGGCCCCTATGTGGAGGAGCAGGGCGACATGAGCCGGTATCGGTTTCGAATCAGCCGCTATCCGGAAGTCCTTGAAAATCTGGAAAAAATTCACGCCATCATGGGCCGGGTCAATCCCCGGTGCCATCTGGTGATAACGGTCTCCCCGGTTCATCTCTGGGCCACTTTCCGCAAGGATAGCGACGTCATCAGCGCCGGCTGCAATTCCAAATCAACCTTGCGGGCTGCGGCCGACGAATTTGCCGGTCTTCATGACAATGTGACGTATTTTCCGGCATTTGAAATGGCCACTATTTACACCGGCCTCTTGGGGCGAAGCTATTTTGCCCAGGGAAAGGAAAATTTTCATGTCAACCGGGAAACCGTGGCCTTCATCATGGATCATTTTTTCAAATTCTACAGCCAGCCTTAGGGTCGCTTGAGAAGTGGCGGCGGAACCCGAACGCAACCCCAACCGGAACGGATACCAACATGGCGGCGGGATCGACATATAACATTCTGATGTATTCCCATGACACCTACGGTCTGGGCCATATCCGCCGGACCATGGCCATCGCCGACCACCTGCGGGGACCCAATGTCAACATCCTGATCCTGACCGGCTCCCCCATTGCCGGCCGCTTCTCTTTTCCGGATCAGGTGGATTTTGTGCGCATTCCCGGAATGATCAAAAAGACCAACGACGAATACCTGCCGATGTCCATCAAAATCGACGCCAGGCAAGCCCTCGACATCCGAACCAATATCATCACGGCAACCGCCAAAACCTTCCGGCCGCATCTGTTCATCGTCGACAAGGAGCCGCTGGGTCTGAAACGCGAAATTCTGCCCACCCTGGAATGGATGCGGGAATATCTGCCGGGAAGCCGCACCATCCTCGGTCTGCGCGACATCATGGATGACGCGGAAACCATCCGGCATGACTGGGAAAAAAAGGACGTGTACCGCATCCTCGATTCCCTGTACCATGAAATCTGGGTCTACGGCCTCCGCGAGTATTATGACCCCATCGCCGAATACGCCATTCCGGCCGCCGTGAGCGCCAAAATCCATTTCACCGGATACATTCCCCGGCGCAAGGCCGATCCGGCCACCATACAGAAAATAAAGAAAGAATATCCGATCCGCCCCGGGGAAAAACTCATTGTCGTCACCACCGGCGGCGGCGGCGACGGCTACAAGGTCATGGACAATTATCTGTCCATGATCGAAACCGAAACCCTGCCGGACAACATCAAGAGCGTTCTGGTGACCGGCCCGTTCATGCCCAAACGGCAGCGAAAATGCATCGACCAACGCGCCCGGCGCTACGGCATCCATTCCCACCGGTTTTACCGCAGCATGATCGACCTCATGGCCGCCGCGGACCTGGTGGTCAGCATGGGCGGATACAATACTTCCTGCGAAATCCTGTCCCAGGCCACGGTTTCCCTGCTGATCCCCCGGGAGGAACCCCGCAAGGAGCAACTGATCCGCGCCCGGGTTTTT
This sequence comes from Thermodesulfobacteriota bacterium, assembly GCA_049320885.1. Taxonomy (GTDB): domain Bacteria; phylum Desulfobacterota; class Desulfobacteria; order Desulfobacterales; family SURF-7; genus DYJD01. The sequence continues at coordinate 43,463 of JBMORA010000032.1, forward strand.
CAGCAACATGACCTGGTGGACTATATTCCCTGGTCATCCCTGACACCGGTCGCCTTGAAACAAAAGGTCATGGCCCTGCTCGAAGATCCGGGCGCCATACGCCGCGCCGTCTCCCGATTCGACATGACCGGCTTCCATGTGATGAGGAAACGACTGGCAGCATTCCGGAACGGGCGCTGCCCGGACCGATTGCCTGTCCATCAAGGCACGGGATGAAAGCAACAAACCGCAACAGGGAATCGCGCCCGCAAAAAGCCCCCTCCTTTCCGGTGCTCGGATTGATTCTCAAAGGCTACCCCCGGATTTCCGAAACGTTTATCTCCAATGAAATTCTTGGCCTGGAACGTCTCGGCTTTCACATCCGCATCTTTTCCATGCGTCAGCCCCGGGAATCCTTTTGCCATGCCAGTGTCCGTAGGATCAGGGCCCGGGCGGACTATCTCCCGGAAATGCTGGCGGCGGCCCCCCTGAACTTTTTCACCGCCAATGCGCTTCTGGCCTTTTGCCGGCCGAAGCGCTATGCGGCCGCGTTCATGACGGCCCTGCGGCGTTACCGTCGAACCCGCAAAGCCGCGACCTGGAAACACCTGCTCCAGGCCGGGTATCTGGTAAAACGGCTGGCGCCGGACGCCGGCGTCACGCATCTGCACGCCCATTTCGCCCATTCACCCGCTTCCGTGGCCATGTTCGCCTCCCTGCTGAGCGGGATACCCTATAGTTTCACCGCCCATGCCAAGGATATTTATACGTCGGACCCGGAACAACTCCGGGAAAAAATAAGCCGGGCCAAGATGGTCGTCACCTGCACCGAATACAACCGGCGCCATTTGCTCGCCCTTTCGGCGGGTATTCATACCCCGATTCACCGCAGCTACCACGGGATCGACACGGGGATGTTTGCACCGGAAAAATCATCGAACCAGCCCCCCGGTCCCCCGTTCCGGATTCTCACCGTGGCCCGTCTGATTCCCAAAAAAGGCCTTCCGACCGTCTATCACGCAGTGAAACGTATTCAAGAACAAGGACTTGCCGTTGAACACGACCTGATCGGCGATGGCGATGATCGTGACAAAATTCTGGGATTGATCGCCAAGCTGGGCCTGTCGTCCATCGCCCGCTGGCGCGGAACCCTCCCCCATCATCAGGTGTTGGAATACTACAAGCGCGCCGATCTGTTTGTCCTGGGTTGTGAAATCGCGCCCAACGGCGACCGGGACGGTATTCCCAATGTCTTGATCGAAAGCATGGCCATGGGGGTTCCGGTAGTGGCCACAACCGTATCGGCCATTCCCGAACTCGTGGTGCATGGGCGCACCGGACTGCTCGTATCTCCCGGCGAACCGGAAGAAATGGCCCGGGCCATGACCACCCTTTTGACCGACAACCGGCTGCGAAACACCATCATTTCGGAGGCCCGCCAGGCGGTGCGGAAAAAATTCGACAACCGGACCCTGATCCATGAAATGGCGGAACTGTATGGCCGCGTCATGGAAACGCGAATCCGAACCGCCAGGCGTTACGGATAGAAGGGGCGGGCCATGGGAATGGACGGACCGCCGGGAACGACTTTCGGCCTGCTGCGACACGGTCAAACCATCTGGAACCGGGAGGGACGGATTCAGGGGCAAGACGATTCTCCCCTGTCCCCGGAGGGTGAACGCCAGTGCCTTGCCTGGGGAAAACGCCTGCGGGAATTCCCATGGGAAAGAATCCTTGTCAGCGATCTGGGGCGGGCCCGCCGGACCGCCGACCTGGTCAACGAATCCCTCGGTGTTCCTGTCACCGTGGATCAGCGCCTGCGGGAGCAGGACTGGGGCCGCTGGAGAGGGTTGACCCTCCGGCAGATCACCACGGACAGCGCGGACGAACTGGAACGCCAGGTCAACGCCGGCTGGCATTTCCGCCCTCCGGACGGGGAAAACCGGCTTCACCTGCTGGAACGCAGCCGACTGGCGCTGGCGGACGCGGCCAGGCAGTATGAAGGTCAGACCATCCTGGTGATCACCCACGAGGGGGTTATCAAGGCCTTGCTGAACCGGCTCAGCAACCGGATGTTTCTGCCGGGGGAAGGCCCGCTGATGGAGCCGCTGCATCTCCATTTCCTCCGGCACGACGGCCGGGAACTCCATCTGCTTCAAATCAACGCCGTTCCGCTGAAAAATGCGGAAACCGACACCGGGTGAGCATCCCCGGCAACGCTGGACTCCGACCATATCCCCACCGCCAGGATGAAAATTCTCCAATATTGTCAATATATTCTCGGAATCGGACACCTCTGCCGCAGCCTGGAAATCAGTCGCGGCTTTGCCGGGCATGACGTGGTTCTGGTCACCGGCGGCCGGGATTTCCCTGTCGCTCTTCCGGAACGGGTGCGCGAACACCGGCTGCCGGCCCTGGTGATGGACGCCGAATTCAGCGGACTCAAAACTCCCGACCAGAAAAGATCCCTGGAGGCCATCAAGCTCCTGCGGCGGGCGCGCCTGACGGAAATCTTTCAAGCGGAAAAACCGGACGCGCTGCTGGTGGAGCTGTATCCCTTCGGACGCAAGGCCTTTCGTTTCGAGCTCGACCCGCTGCTGGAAGGCATCCGCAACGGAAGCCTGCACCGCTGTCTCGTTTTTTGCAGTCTGCGGGACATCCTGGTGGAAAAGGACAATTCCCGGAAGCACGAGCACCGGGCCGTGGACATCCTCAACCGGCTGTTCGACGGCCTGCTGGTGCATGCCGACCCGGACCTGATACCCCTGGACCGGACCTTTTCCCTGGCGACCGACATCGCCATCCCCCTGGACTATACCGGCTTCGTCTGCCCCGGCCCCTCGGCTCCCGCCGGGCTCAGGGCCCGGCTGGGAATCAGTCCCCGGGAAAAATGGATTGTCGCCAGCGCCGGCGGCGGGCAGGTGGGCGGCCCCCTGCTGACGGCCGTCATGGAAGCCGCCCGAAAACTGGCGGCGGACATACCTGTCCGGCTGCAGGTCTTTACCGGTCCGTTTCTGAACCAGCTGGAATATCAACTCCTGTCGTCCGGCCGGAATCATCATATCCGCGTCCAGCGGTTTACGGACCGCTTTCCGGCCTACCTCGCGGAAGCCGACCTGTCCATCAGCATGGCCGGCTACAACACCTGCATGAACATACTGGCCGCCGGGATTCCAGCCCTGGTCTGGCCTTTTCCCCAAAACCGGGAGCAACGCCTGCGGGCCGAAGCCCTGGCGGACCGGGGACTGCTCGGTGTCCTTTCCGAAACGGATCTGTCGGCTGACGGCATGGCCAATCGGATCCGGCAGGCCCTGAACCAGGGCCGTCCACCCGCAACCACGCTCCGGATCAACGGAGCGGAGGAGACCCGCCGTGTCGTGGAGGAACGGATCCGGAAACGGGAGGCCATTGCATGACGCCCGGCGTTTCAGCCCTCTGGCGCAAGCCCCTCCCGAAGGATCTCGCTTCCCGCCTGGATGAAAGGCTGAGCCGGGTGCTGGGACGGAAAGACCGCCGCCGTCCCATCCAGGTTTTTTTCAGGGCCGACGATATCGGAGTTCCCGGCGAGCAGGTTTACCGGTTGATCCGCCTGTTCCTGAAATACCGCAGCCCCCTGAACCTGGCCGTGGTGCCGGCATGGCTGACGGCGCCCCGGTGGCGGAAACTCCGGGAAGCGGGGGCAGCCCATCCGGAACTCTGGTGCTGGCACCAGCATGGATGGCGGCATGTCAACCATGAACCGTCCGGAAAAAAGCAGGAATTCGGCCCGGCCAGATCCCGGCACCGTATCCGGAAGGATCTGGCCGCCGGGTTCCGCCGGCTGGAAGAACTGCTGGGAAGGGATTTCACCCCGGTTTTTACCCCCCCGTGGAATCGCTGCAGCAGAGAAACCATCGCCGTACTGTCGGAACTCGGGTATGCGGCTTTTTCCGCAAGCCCCGCTGTCTCCGAAGGATCCCCGTTTGCGGAGCCGTTGCCGAATTTTTGTGTTCAGGTGGACCTGCACACCCGCAAGGAATCCCGGGCGGACCGGGACTGGATAGCGCTGCTGGCCGAGCTGGAATCCGCTCTTTCCCAGAACCGCTGCGGAATCGTCATCCATCACCGACGGATGAACGACCAGGCTTTCCGGTTTCTGGAAACACTGCTGGAGCGTTTTGCCTTTCTGCCGGAAATCCGCATCCACCGCTTTACCGACATGCGGCGCATGGCCGCGCCGCCGTTTCCGGAGATGAAGGGGACCCCATCATGGTGAATGCTGCGGAAACCCCGCACCCTGCCGACCGCGCCGACCGTCTTCTGGCCCTGCCCTTCGGCAAATCCGTCGCCATCGCCTTTCAAAGCATCCGGGTCCGCTTTCTGCGCTCTGCCATCACCGTGCTGAGCCTGGTTCTGGCCATCGCCTTTTTCTGTTTTCTGCGAATCAACGCCGACATCGCCGGCGGCATGCTGAAAACCGGAAATCCCGCCTTGCGGCTGGCCCTGGCGCGGGCCGGCCATGATGTCTCGCCGGACGCCGTCCGCATCGACAACACCCCGAAGCAGAAATGGATCCTGTTTCTGTCCCTCCTGGTCTGCGTGGTGGGGATTGTCAACGCCCAACTGATGGCGGTCAGTGAACGCATCCGTGAAATCGGCACCATGAAGTGTCTGGGAGCCCTGGACCGTTTTATCCTGCGCCTTTTTCTTCTGGAAGCCGGCATGCAGGGGCTTGCCGGAGCCGGTCTTGGAGCCGTTGCCGGAACCCTCGCCGCGGTGGGGAGCAGCCTGATTCGTTTCGGATGGCCGGCCATCCAAGCCCTTCCCGTTCAACAGGCGCTGAAATCGTTCCTGATCTCCATTGGCATCGGTCTTGTTCTGAGCCTCCTGGGGGTCGTCTACCCGGCCGCCAAAGCCGCCCGGATGCAGCCGGTCGACGCCATGCGCCGGGAGCACTAGATGGGATAGGCAGCCCCAAGGTGAAAGGTGAACAAACCGCCATGACGGCTTCTCCGACCGATCGGCAAATCATCGTCCGCTTGATCGCCGTAACCAAGCAGTTCAAGCTGGGCAATATCGAGCTTCCGGCCTTGAAAGGCGTCGACCTGGAGATCGCAAAGGGCCGCTACATCTCCATCATGGGGCCCTCCGGTTCCGGGAAGAGCACCCTTTTCAACATGATCGGCGGTCTCGACAAGCCCACTGCCGGGAAAGTGTTCATCGACGAGGTGGACATCGCCCAGCTGGACGCCTACGAGCTTGCCTGGCTGCGCTGCCGCAAGATCGGTTATATCTTCCAGACCTTCAATCTGATCCAGGTAATGACCGCCCTGGAAAATGTGACCCTGCCCATGATTTTTGCCGGAATGCCGGGGGAGCAGGCAACGAACAAGGGCATGGAACTGATGAAAATGGTAGGCCTGGACGACCGTTTCCGCCACAAGCCCAACGAACTCTCCGGCGGCCAGCAGCAACGGGTGGCGGTGGCCCGGGCCCTGGCCAATGATCCCGCCATCATTCTGGCCGATGAACCCACCGGAAATCTCGATCTGGTTACCGGCGAGGAAATCATCAATCTCCTGAAACGCCTCAGCGAGGAACGCAGCGTCACCATCATATCCGCCACCCATGATTTCAAAATGCTGAATGTGTCCGACCAGGTGGTCTGGATCCGTGACGGCCGCATCGAGAAAATCGAAAACCGCGCCGAGCTGTCCATCTCCATCGGCCAAATCGATTCGCGTCCGCATGAAAAGGCCTAAATCCATTCTGAGATCCAAGACCATTCGGGTTCTCGCCTGTCTGCCGGCGATCGCCTTCCTCGCCGCACCGGAATGCCGGGCCGACGCCCGGGAAGGGTTGATGCGCACCGTCGGGGAACTTGCCGCCGTTCAAGACCGCAGCACCGGCTCCCCGGGGTGCATCCGGGCGGCGGCTTTCATCCAGGCGGAGTTCCAGGCCGCTGGTGCAGGACCGGTGGCGGTTCATCGTTTCACCGTTCCCGTGCGGCGCTGGGAAAAAAGCCGCCTGACGACCGAGGACGGACGAAGGCTCACGATCCATCCGCTGCTGTTAAACGCCGCGGCACCGGAAACATCGGCGGCCATGAATACCCTCGCTCAGCTGATCTATGTGGGACGGGGAGCCCTGGCGGATTTCAACCATCAACCCGTTAAAGACGCCATTGTCCTGATGGACATGGATTCGGGCGGGAACTGGCGGAATGCGGCGGCGCTGGGGGCCAGGGCCTTGATCTTCCTGGATGGCGGGATCAGCCGGGACGGGAACCCGGAGCCCACGCCCAACCTGTTCTACAAGGAAAAGATCGAACTCACGCCCCTTCATTTTCCCCGGTTCCGGGTTTCCCGTTCCGCCTTCAACGCCTGGCTGGGGAGGGACGCCGGCGACGGCCTGAAATCCCCACTGCCCAAAGCCACTCTGTTTTCCCGGATCGCCTGGGAAAACGTGGTGGCCGAAAATGTCTACACAAAAATCGAAGGCCGTGACCCGCGCCTGAAAAAAAACCTCCTGGTGGTCGAAGCTTTTTACGACAGCACGCCCCTGGTGGCCGGCCTGTCTCCCGGCGCGGATGAGGCTCTCGGCGTCGCCGGTCTCATTTCCCTGGCCGGATTTCTGAAAAAGCACCCGCCGGCCAGATCCGTTCTGCTGGTCGCCACGTCCGGACACGCCCAAACTCTTTCGGGATTCCGGGAACTGGTCTGGAGCCTGCGGAACGAGACGTCCTTCCAGGCCGAAAGGGAAAAACACCTGCGGCTGGAACTGGCGACCGCCGACCGGTGTCTCTCGACCCTTGAAAAGCTGGCCCGGCCGAATCTGCCGGACGATCTGTCCCATACGGATATCCAGGCGGCCATAACGTCCCAGCTGAAAAACCGGATCGATTCCATTTCGCGGAAACTGATTCGTCTCCGCATGGATCCACAAAACCGGAACGATACGGAACGGACCCACCTCCTCGTTCAGGATCGACAGGCGCTCCAGCGGCTGGAGTGGAAAAACGACCTGTCCGTTCTCTCCCCGGAGGAAGTCATGAGAATCCGGGAACTGCTGCCGTCCGCCGTCCAGCAGCACCGCGACTACCGGGAAGCGGCCCGGCTGCAACTCGACCTGCTGGAAAGCTCCCGGATTTTCCAGGAATGTCTTGCAGGGCAAACCATCTCCGCCGTCATTTGCCTCCATCTCTCCAGTCACGGGGATGGATTCGGCGCTTTCAATAAGGGCTGGCTGTATCCGCTCAAACCGACGGTGGACAGGCTCCGCGCATACGGCGCGTTGGAGCGGTGCCTGCAAGCCTGCGCCCTGAAAACAGCGGCATCCACGGGTCATCCCTCCATGCTGGCCGATACCCTGCGTCCCGGCAGCCTGAAAGACTGGCAAAGCTATCTGGCCGACCGGCCGGAGCTGGGCGGGGAGGTGGCTTCCCTGGCGGGCTATCCCGGCATAAGCCTGGTCACGGTGCATGACGGCCGGTTTTTCTGGGGAACCCCGGATGATCTTCCCGGAAATATGGATTGGGAATACGCCGCCAGACAAAATGCGGCTGTCTGCTCCATGATCCGGGACCTTGCCGCACACCCCGGCCTGGAATCCAATAAGCAGCCGGCCGACGGATTCAGCACCGTCAGCGGCCGGGTGCGCCGCATGCGCCATGGAGAACTCTTTGCGGACCGGCCCGTTGCCGGAGCATTGGTCATGGCCTTCCAGGGAACCAGTCGCTACTACGCCATGACCGACGCCCGGGGCGATTTCCAGCTGAAAGGCGTTTGCGACAAAAAACACGTTCTCGACAAGCTCATCATCGAAGCCTTTCATTTCCAGCCCGCAACCGGGAAAATCATTGCCGCCATCGACAAACGTCTCACGGGAAAAGACGCCTACCGCCTGAAAATCAAACGAAAGGACATGCGGACGGATCTAATCCTGTTCACCTGCCGTCAAACCACCCTGTTCGACCTGTTGGAACCCCGCAATTTCAACTATATGACCAAGATCGAACTGCTCGACGGTTTTCGCGACGCCCCGCCCCTGACCTACAGTTACAGCCGCATCGACACCCGCTCCTCCTCCATGGCGGCGGTCTTCATGGAACCCCGCAGCCGGTTGAAAATCATCCTTTCCGACAACCTGCTTTCCAAAAAGTTGCTCCTGACCGGCACGGAACCTTCCCATCCCCAGGGAATCGGATATCGGGCGGAGGACTGGCCCTCCCTGACCTACGGCTCCTTCCGGGCCGCAACGGACATGTGGGCCCTGCTTTCCCCCCGCATTGCCAATCTCGAATCCCACGGCATCTTCGATGAGAGCATCCGGCGGATAGAAGACCGGGGCTTGAAAAGCCTAGCGGATGCCCGGCGGTATCTGGATGAAGGTTTGTACGACCGGTTCCACGGCGCCGCGTCAACAGCCCTGGCCCTTGCCAGCCGGGTTTACGACCAGGTGGATCGAACCCAGAAGGACGTTCTTTTCGGTGTTCTTTTTTACATCGCCTTCTTTGTACCCTTCGCCTTCTGCATGGAAAGGCTGCTGTTCGCATGCACGGATATTCACAAACGGATCCTGGCGTTCTGCGGGATTCTGGCGCTGCTTGTCGCCATCATCTATTGGGTCCACCCCGCATTTCAATTGGCCTACAACCCCCTGGTGGTCGTTCTGGCCTTTATTATCATCAGTCTTTCCCTCCTGGTGACCCTGATCATCTTTTTCCGGTTCGAGGCGGAAATGGCCCGCTTGCAACGCCACGCCAGTCCTTTGCATTTAAGCGAAATCAGCCGCGGCAAGGCGTTTCTTGCGGCTTTCTTTCTCGGGGCGGACAACCTGAGAAGGCGGCCCCTGCGCACCGGCTTGACCTGTATCACCCTGATCATCCTGACCTTCACCATCATGAGCTTCACCACCGTCAAAACCGCCCGCCACCATTCCCGGGTTCGCTTCCGGGACGACCCGGCTTATCAGGGCCTGCTGTTCAAAAAAGGCAACTGGCAGAGCCTGCCGCCGGAAACCGTGAGCGCCCTTGCCGGAGCCTTTTCCCACGGCGATATCATCGCCCCCCGGGTGTGGCTGGAGGCCGATGATCCCACCCGCCCGGCCCGGATTCCCATCGGACACGGGGACCGCGTCTTCGATGCCCGGGGAATGCTCGGGCTTGCGGAAAACGAAGTCCACGTCACCGGAATGGCTCGCCTGCTCACCGGCGGCAGATGGTTTACGGCGAACGAGCGTCAGGCGGTGATCCTGCCGGACCGAATGGCCGCCCATCTCGGGATCGATCCGGAATCGCCGGAAGGCGCCAGCGTGCGAATCTGGGGCCGGCCCTTCGATGTGGTGGGCGTCTTTTCCGGCAGCCGGTTCCGGCGTTACGCGGACCTGGACGGCGAGCCGCTCACGCCGGTGACGTTTCCCGATGAAATCGTCACCGAGCTGAGCGAAGTCGAAATGGAAGCCGTGGAAGCCGGGGAGGACATCACCGATTTTCAAAGCCGCTACGAACACGTGGATGCCGACCTGACCGTCATCCTGCCGTTCCGGACGGTGGCCGCGGCAGGGGGGGCGCTGAAAAGCATCGCGGTGGGAATGCATCCGACGGCGGATATCGGCGCGATTGCCCGGAAAATGGTGGATCGTTTCGGCCTGTCCCTGTTCAGCGGCGAGGGGCGGAATGGGTACCTGCATCAGGGTGGAGATGCCATTCGCTACAGCGGTTCGCCGGATATCTTTATTCCCATATGCATTTCGATCCTCATCGTGCTGAACACCATGATCGGCAGCGTCCATGAACGCAAGCGCGAAATCGGCATCTACACCTCCATCGGGCTGGCGCCTTCCCATGTCGCGTTTTTGTTCATCGCCGAAGCCCTGGCGTTCGCCGTCATCAGCGTCGTCATCGGTTATATCGTCGCCCAGATCAGCGCCACCCTCTTTGGGGGTATCTCCTTCTGGTCCGGCATCACGGTGAACTACTCCTCTCTTTCGGGTGTGGCCGCCATGCTTCTGGTGGTCATGGTGGTGCTGGTCTCCGTGGTCTATCCGGCCAAAACAGCGGCAAGCATCGCCATCCCGGATGTCAACCGTTCGTGGACCCTGCCCGAATCCAGGGACAGCGTCATGGAACTTTCCCTGCCGTTCATGATTCAATCCCGCGAGCTTTCAAGTGTCTGCAGCCATTTGCAGGCCTATTTCAAAGCCCACCAGGATGTCTCCCACGGCCTGTTTTCCACGGGCGAGATGACGACCGTCCATCCGGAAGCGTCTCCCGAATTCCACCCCCGGCCGGATGTCCCGGCCTGCGCCCAGCTGCGCCAGAAAGTCTGGCTGGCTCCTTTTGATTTCGGCATCATGCAGCTGGTGACCCTGTCGTTTCGTTCGTCCGGGAGCGGCTGCGGGATGCTGGAAATGACGGTCCGGCTGGAACGCAAATCCGGCGAGACCAATGCCTGGTGGCGGATCAACAAGGTCTTCCTCAACCGCCTGCGCAAGCAGCTGCTCATCTGGCGCTCCCTGGAAAAGGACGCCCGCTCCGGTTCCGGCGGCATATGTTATGACTGAAGCTCGAATCTCAACCGGAGAAACCGGCGACCGCCCACCGAAGATCCGCCTTCGCGCCATTGTGCTGGGAATTCTGGCGGCCGCGCTGATCTGCCTGATCACGCCCTTTCATAACATTTATCGCCAGGGGACCCCGCTTGGCGGCGGTCATTTCCCGCTGGCACCCTTCCTGCTGATGTTCTGGATCACCATTCTGGCGGCCGGGGTGAAAAAACTGACCCGCGGGCAGGATTGGCTCACCGGCAAGGAGTTGATGATCGTCTGGGTTCTCACGACGCTTGTCTCTGGAATTGCCTATACCGGGCTGACCCGCACTTTCTTCATCAATCTCACCGCCCCTTATTACTACGCCACCATCGAAAATCGCTGGGCGGAAATACTGCAGCCGCTGCTGCCCTCCGCCTTATATCCGCGGGAATACGCCGTCAGGCCCTTCTACGAGGGACTTGCCGGCGGTCGCGACATGGGTTGGCTCTCGATCTGCGGCCAGATCCCTTGGGAGGCTTGGCTGGCGCCCCTCCTGTTATGGGGGGGATTCATTCTGACCTGTTACGGTGTCATGATCTGCATGATCAATCTGGTGAGCCGGCAGTGGCTCCATAATGAACGGATGAACCTTCCGCTCCTGCGGGTGCCCATGATCCTTGCGGAGGCCTTCGATAACAACCGGCTTGGAAGCCTTTTGGCCGACGGCTTTCTGATCGCCGGTCTTGCCATCGCCGCCGGCCTCCACCTGATCAACGGCCTGCATGTCTACCATCCCTCCGTTCCCCAGATCCCGACGCTGATCCTCGCCGGCGCCTATTTCCCTCCCGCCGGACTGTTCGATGGATTCCAAAAATTGACGATATATATATACCCGGCCTTCATCGGCTTCGCCTTTCTGACTTCCCGCCAGATCTCCTTTTCCTTCTGGTTCTTTTTCCTTGCCGGCAGTCTGCTGACGGGCCTCCTGCTCGTCATGGGATACAACATTCCCGCTTCGGCCCTGGGTGTCACCTTCGGACCGACCCTCACCCGGCCGGAGGAAACCCAGATGATCGGCGCCTATTTCATTTTCTTCCTGTTTCTGGTCTGGCTGGGACGCCATCATTTTACAGAAATCGTTTCCGATGCATTGCATTTCAAGACGCCGGGGCCCTCCCGCACCGAATGGTTTCCCACCAGCCTGTCCTTCTGGGGGTTGCTCACAGGTCTCGGCGTCATCGTGCTCTGGTTCTGCTGGTTCGGCCTGAGCCTGTGGTTGTCGCTGATGGTGGTCGGTGTTTTTTTCATGGTCATGCTGGTGGCCACCCGGGTGGTCTGCCAGGGCGGTGTGGCCTATTATACGCTGACAACCTCGCCCCTCGACGGACTCACGGCCTTCGGGGGCCCCCGGATGTTCAGCCATGCCGGCATTCTGATGGCCGCCGTAACCCAGAAAGTGCTGTTCGTGGACCTGCGGGAATCCCTGATGCCTTCGTTACTGCATGCCGGGGAAGTCACCCACCGGGAAAAAAACCGCCATATCCTGCTGGCTGGCATCGCCCTCACCCTGATCGTCGGGGTCGCGGTATCCTTCCTTGCCATGCTGGCCCTGTGCTACAAATTCGGCGCCCGGGAGCTGGAACTCGAATGGGCCACCCGCACCACGCTCACCGTATATGAAACCATCAAAACCGCCGTGGAATCCCCGGACCGGACCGGCGACTGGGTGCCTTTTTTCACCAGCCTGGGCGCGGGTATCATGCTGCTCCTGGTGATCTGCTATCACCGGGCCTACTGGTGGCCCATTCATCCCATCGGATATCTGACGGCTTACAGTTCCGCCATGCGCATTCTCTGGTTCAGTTTTTTCGTGGGCTGGTTGTGCAATTCGCTCTGCCTGCGCTATGGCGGCATCCGGTTGTTCAAACGCCTCAGCCTGTTTTTCGTCGGCCTCATCATCGGAGATTTTCTGATGGCCGGAATCTGGGCCGTGGTCGGCCTGGTGAGCGGCGGCAGCTACGCGGTCCTGCCCACCTGAAAAACAATTACGAATTAGGAATTACGAATTACGAATTGTGGTATTCTATCAATTTGGATACCATACGGATGTATATTCGGAGCCGACCTTCGTTCGTAATGGTTTTCATCGCCTTCAGCGGAAAAATCAAAATTGAAATTGACAGCATGCCTTCATTCGTAATTCCTAATTCCTAATTCGTAATTGAAATTGACAGCATACCTTCATTCCTAATTCGTAATTCGTAATTCGTAATTGCTTTTATGGATCGTGAGTTAAAAGAATACCGCGACCTCCTGACGGTTCCGGACCGCTTCGAGGAGGGCTTTGACTGGAAAACCGTCATCGGCGCGGTCTTCATCGGTTTTCTGATGATGCCCGGAAGCATGTACCTGCAGCTGATGATCGGTACCGGCATCGGCCCGGCGGCCCGCTGGGTCACCATTATCCTGTTCGCCGAAATCGCCAAGCGCGCCTATACGGAAATCAAGCGCCAGGAAATATTCCTGCTGTATTACATGGCCGGTGCGGCCATGGCCTCGCCCTTCCAGGGACTTTTGTGGAGCCAATACCTCGTGCAATCGGACGCGGCCCGCATGCTCGGCCTTGCGGAATTCATTCCGGCATGGGTGGCCCCCCCGCCGGAAACCGCCTCCCTCCTGGAGCGAACCTTTTTTCACCGCGACTGGCTGATTCCGATCCTGCTGCTGGTGGGTTCCCAGCTGATTCAACGCATTGATCATTTCGGGCTCGGCTATGCGCTGTACCGGCTCACTTCGGATGTGGAAAAACTGCCCTTTCCCATGGCTCCGGTGGGAGCCCTCGGCACCATGGCCCTGGCGGAATCCACTGAAGAAAAGGAAACCGGCTGGAAATGGCGGGTGTTTTCCATCGGCGGCGTGATCGGCCTGGCCTTCGGCGGAATCTATGTCCTGCTGCCGGCGGTTTCCGGACTGCTGTTGATCGAACCCATTCGTCTGATTCCCCTTCCCTGGGTGGAATTGACCCGCTACACCGAGGGCCTGCTGCCGGCGGTGGCCACCGGGATCCAACTCGACCTGGGGCTGGTGTTCATCGGAATGGTGCTCCCCTTTTGGGCGGTCATCGGAGGATTGGCAGGGCTTTTCATCACCATCCTTCTGAATCCCATTCTCCACCATCACGGCATCTTGCGCAGATGGCACGAGGGCATGGGGACCGTGGACACAGTCTTCGCCAACAATTTCGACTTTTACATGAGTTTCGGAATCGGCCTGGGCCTGGCCATCGCCTTCGTCGGCGTCTTTTATGTGGTGAAATCCTTTCGGCAGGATCCGGGCGCTCCAAGGGGTTCCCTGAAAGACCTGCTGAAAACGCATCCCGGACGCGGCGATATCAGCATCTGGATCTCCCTTGCCATCTATCTGCTATCCACTCTCGCCTATATCGCCCTTTGCCGTCTGCTGGTGCCGAATTTCCCCTGGATTTTTTTCCTGGCCTACGGTTTCATCTATACGCCTGTTCTGTCCTATATCACGGCCCGAATGGAAGGCATCGCCGGACAATTCGTCAGCCTGCCCATGGTGCGGGAAATCAGCTTTATCGCCGGCGCCAAATATTTCGGTTACCAGGGCATTGAAATCTGGTATGCCCCCATTCCCATCCACAATTACGGCGAGGCGACGGTCCACTTCCGTCAGATCGAACTCACCGGAACCAGCATCCGCGGCATCATCAAGGCCGAACTGGTGGTTTTTCCGGTGGTGATTATCGCCGGCCTCCTGTTCTCCCAGTTTATCTGGCGGCTGGCGCCGATTCCTTCCGCGGCCTATCCCTATGCCCAGGAGTTGTGGCATTTGCAGGCCCTGAACTCGCTGTTGATGCAGACCTCGACCCTGGAAGGCAATTCCTTGTTTCTGCAATCCCTGACCGGCAACTATGTCCTGGCCGGGCTGGGATTCGGCCTGCTGGCCTACCTCCTGTTGAACCTGATGGGCCTTCCCGTGCTGCTGATCTACGGGATTATCCGGGGCCTGGGGCAGACCACCCCCCACGGCATGCTGCTCGAAGTCGTCGGCGCCTTTCTGGGGCGCTTCTTTTTCCTGAAACGGTACGGCGCCATGTGGCGGCAATACGCGCCGGTTCTGCTGGCGGGTTTCTCCTGCGGCATGGGACTCAGCGGCATGTTCGCCATGGGATTCGCCTTGATCGTCAAATCCCTGACCCGCATGGCCTATTGAAAAACAGTCACAACCGACCCATCGGAGACAACCGAAGATGAAAACAACCCTGCCGGTCATCCCGCTTTTCCTCATCCTGATCGCCGTCACCGGTGATTGTCAGGATATCCCCCGCCAGGTTGGCGGCTTTATCCTGGGAACCGACATCCGCCAGTACCGGAACCGCCTCCGGGAAACCACCGCCATGCCCGTTCGTTATAAGGCCTATCTCGTGGAAATCGAAATCCGTCCGGATGCCTATTTTAAAAGCGGCCTGATCGCCTATGGAACCTGCGACCAATCCGAAAAAATCCTTCGCATCCGGCTGAAATACCGGGACGGCAGCCGGACGTTTTACGAGCAGCTGCTGGAACGCCTGAAAAAACGTTTCGGGGAGCCGGTTGAATGGCGGGGCGACCCGTTTCAAACCGTCCTGGCCTGGAAATGGTCCTTCATCGACCGGCAACAAAACGCCGTCAGCCTGACCTTGCAGCACAATACCAAGGACAAGGAACAAAAACTGGGCAATTCCATCAAATTGACCCTGACCAGTCAGATTCGGAAAGAACAGGCCTGCCATCAGGCGCGGGCAGCGACACCCGTGGACCCGCCCATCCCTTCCATCTCCGGTCCTGTTGATTGGCGGCTGCTCATTCCGGAATGAACACAACACATTCCGACTGGCTTGAAACCGCCTGGAACGGCATCCGTTTCCGCAGGCCGCCCCACTGGGAAATCACCCGCATCGGCAACCAGGACCTTCTGCTCGCGGATGAGGAAGGCCCGGTCCTGGAAATCAAATGGGGGCCGGCAAGCGGAACTTTTTCCCATGACGCCCTGTTGAAGCGGCTTGCCCTGAAACATCGGCTTCATGGGCCACCCGGTTTTTCGGCGATTCCGGTCCCCGAAGAATGGGTGCAGGGGCTCCGACGGTTTCGTCTGTCCGGCTTCGAATGGCGCGACGGGACCACCGGCGGCCGGGGGGTGATTTTTGATTGCCCCCGCTGCTCCAAGGCAGGCCTGATTCAGTTCATTCATCGGCCCAACCGGAACCATTTCCCGGATATTTCCTCCAATGGGATTTCCACGACCCTGCTGGCCTCTTTCCGCGATCATTCCGAAGACGGCCGGAACCTGTTTGCCTTGTACGACATCCGGCTTGTCGTGCCGGAAGCCTTCCGACTGCACAGCTACCGTTTTACCGCCGGGGCTTTCGAATTGCACTTCCGGCACCGGCGGATATCCCTGACCTTCTATCGCTGGGGACTGGCCGGTTTGCGGCTGGCGGGCAACGATCTGGCGCTTTTCGGCAGGAAGATTTTCGCCGTTACAAACCCCGTGACCCAGGAAAACCGGTCCGCAACGGAAGAATCCGTTGAATGGCGACTCGCCGCCCCACCCTGGTGGTCACGCCTGATTTCCAAGGCTCCCTTTCAGCAATGCCGCTTGCGGTACATTGAATCCCGGGATCGCATCCTCGGCGTCCGTATCACCGGGAAACAACCCATAAACGACGGGATTTTCAGGCAACTCACCCAGGATTTTACCCTTGTTCCGTAAAACCCAACCACCCCCGATAACGCACCGCCAGGCCCTGGAGTGCCGACCGATCCGCAACGCGGAAGTCGTCACTTCGCACCTGGAATCGGGCGCGGCCCTGCTGACGTATCCCGTTCGCCCAAAGCCCTGGCTCGCGGCCCTGGTGCGGTTGGGGGCGCGCCTGTCGCGGGACAGGTCCGGAGGAGGGAACCGGTCCGGAAAACTGGAGCTGGATGGATTGGGGACAGCGGTATGGGACATGGTGGACGGACGCCGATCGGTCCGGGAAATCGTGGAGCAATTCACCCGGCAGCAACGCCTGCATCCCCGCGAGGCGGAAATCGCTGTCACCCGTTTTCTGCGGGAACTGGGCAGACGCGGCATTATCGGGCTCGGCTGACGGATCAGCCCCTCACGGCGACACCAGTTTCCCGAAAGCCAGGATGCCATCATCGACGGAACCGGTGATGGGCAGAAAGGTGTCAAAACCCGAAATCTCGAACACTTCCTTCACATAATCCTGCATGGAGCAGAGAACCAGTCCCCCGTTCCTGCGCTTCAAATCCTTGGCGGCTTTTAAAATCACCCGCAGCCCCGCGCTGGAGATATAATCCAGCCCACCGAAATCGATGGCCACTTTTTTTTCGCCGGATTCGATGGCGCCGAAAACAGCCGCCTCGAAATCCGCGGATGAGTTGGAATCCAAGCGCCCGGCTATCTGAAAAATGACGATGTCCCCCCGCCTGGTCTGAGTGATCTCCATTTTCTCTCCTTACTTACCGGTCAATCCGTTTCCTCATTTGCTTTTCGTCCTGTTCGGGTCGCATTCTGTTTGGTCCCTTTTCCGGCGCATTCCGCCAGAAGGGATTTTTTCATTTCCAGGATATTGGTATCCCGGCAACGCCGATAATGCAGATGGTCCATCATGTGCTTCACCAGATGAAGCCCCATGCCGCCGATGGACCTTTCCGTCAAACCACAGCTCACATCCGGCGCTTCGCAACTCAGGGGGTTGAAGGGGATCCCATTGTCCTCGATTTTGATGGCCAGGTCGTCCCCTGAGCGGGACAGAGAGAAACGAACGGTTTTCTCCCCGCAATTTCCACAGCCATGGGAGATGATATTGGTAAAGAGTTCATCCAGGACCAGGTTGATCATCCATACCGCTTTGGGCGGCAACCCCGCCCGCCGGCCGAAACCGTGGAGCCTGCGTCTCAGACGCTCCAGTTCGTTCAATCGGCAATGTAAAGTGAATGTCCTGGAATAGTTCATATTTTCCCTTACACGAGAATCGCCCCCATGCGGCCGATGCATTTCTCGCAGGCGTCGCCATGCTCCACCAGAAACCGCTCTTCCCAGGCCCGGATGCGATCGATCATCGCCTGGAGAACCTTCGGTTTCAATTCAGGAAACTGTTCCATCGCCAGGGTGAATTTTTCCCTGGTGATGATGAGGCACACCAGTTCCGACGTCGCTTTCAAGGTATACAGCTGCCTAAGTTTTCCCAATAACGCCAGTCCTCCCAGAAAAACCCCCGGACCGTATTCACGCACCTGTTTTTCCTTTCCGTCCACAGCCCGAAATATCCCCGCCTTTCCCGTAACGATATACATCCCCCGGTCGATATCCTCGTATTCATGAAACAGGACATCCCCTTCCCGGTATGCTTCCCGATTGCACAGATAGGCGAACACCTTGATCATCTCCATCGGCATTTGGGCGAAAAAGTTAATCTCCCGCAGAACACCCAGGTTCTCCTGGAATTCACAGGCTTCGCAAACATCATTTGTTACCGTGTACGAGTTCATGGAGCACCCCGCGCTGATGAAGAAGTTGGTCGTACGTTCCCATTTCCACGATCTTCCCTGCCTTCATGACGGCTATTGTATCATAATTCCTCACAATGTCGAGCCGGTGGGCCACGGAAATCACCGTCGTGTTTCCCCGCAGGCGGGTTTCCAGCATGTTCTGAATCCGGGCCTGGGATTTGTTGTCCAGGGCCGCCGTGGCTTCGTCCATCAACAGGTATTTCGGTGATTTCAAAAGCACCCGGGCCACCGCCAGCTTTTGCCGCTGGCCGCCGGAAAGATTCTCGCCCTTGTTGCCCACCCGGTACTGCAGTCCGATGGCGATCATGGGTTCCAGCATGTCCTCTTCGATCAGCAGATGAACGATCTTTTGGCTGATTTTTTCCTGAACCCCGGGGGCATTGCTTTTGGGCTTGCCGAAAAGAATATTGCTGAGAATGGTCTGGGAGGGAAGATAGGTCGCTGGCTGAAAGGAAGAAAACGCCTCCGGATTCCGTTTCATCACGCTATCCCGGAACAAGGCGCGGCCTTCTAGAAGCTGCTTTGTTAAAGCGCCGGTCAGGGCCGCCATCTTGTGTTTCCCCGGGCAAAACCGCAAACCCAGCGCCAGCAGCATGCGCTTATCCGGTTCCGCCGCCTGGCGCGGCGGCGTATCCTTTACTCGCCCGATCAGCTCCTTGTAAGCCCCCAATTCGTCCGCCGCAATGGGACTCTGCTCAAAGAAGGCGGCTTCCGGAGGCAGATTTCCGAGGATATCCACCGTCCGCGCGGCAAGCCCGTAACCCAGGTTCAGCAGGGGCGAAAGCAGGCCCGCCTGTTCCAGAAATGCCACAAAATCATCTTGTTTTTCCAGCATCCAGGGATCAAAATCCGGCGAATGGGAGACGCCGAAAATAATGTTTTCCGCCACGCTTGAATAATACAGGTAATTTCCATCATGAAAAAACTCCACGTATTCGGCCAGACCCTGTCCAAAATCCTGTTGAAAATGCTTCCGCATTCGGATCAGCAGTGACGCCATGTCACCGTGCCGCGCCCGGTCCAGCATGGCGTTCAAACCGAAATGCAGCACATCCACGAACAGACCGACCTGCTGCAGAATCGCGATCATCCGATCCAGATTGGGCAGGGGGTTCTCCTCCCCCCCCCATCCGGCGGCCTTGCAGGCATACAACAGATTGTCCTCGATGCTTCCGACGAAAATAAACGGGGCCTGGGAAATGATGCCGACGTTATCGACCACATCCTTTTTCGAAAGGTCGGCGACATCCCGGTCATCCAGCAGAATCTGCCCCCCGGAATACCGGAACAGCTGGCCGATACACTGAACCAGCGTGCTTTTCCCGCTGCCGGAGAAACCGATCAGCGCCAGATGTTCCCCGGGCCGGAGATTCAGGGAAACGTCGTCCAGCAGCCGAACGCCGTCTTCCGTGGAAAAAGAAAGCCGGTTGATGTGTAAACGGCCTTCAAACCGGTATGGGGGCCGCTCCGGAGAGGTCAGCCGGAATTCCGGTTCACCCCGGAAATATTCCATGGTCCGGCGGTACCGCACGGAGGCGTCCTGGTACACCTGATAAAACTCGATCAATTCCTTCCAGGGGTCGTACAATTTTTCCTGGGCGGATAAAAAGGCGACCAAAGCGCCCAATTCCAGGCGGCCGCGCATGGTCAGATAGCCGCCGAGCACAAAAACGACCAATGGTCCCAAACTGCTGAACAAATTATTCACGCTCTTGACGCCGAACAGGAACGCGTTCCAGACGATCCGGATTTTCTGCAGACGGACCACCAGATCCCGGTATTTCCGGTTTTCCACGGTAAAAGCGCCGTTCCCCTGGATCTCCTGAATACCGCTGACGGATTCGGCGATCTTTCCGGAAAGATCCCGGGAGATATCCACCCGCCGCTTGTTTTGACGATTGGCTCCCTTTTGCAGCAGCGGCACCAGTACCAGCACGATGGGATAGATGGCCAGCGAAATGGCCCCGAGGAGCGGATTCAGCCACACCAGATAGCCGGCAAAGGCCATCAGGGTCAGGATATTGACGATGGGGGTGGCCAGGGCCATTCCGGCGAAATTACCCGCGGTGCTCAGCTCCGTCAGCAGAAAGGATACCACTGTCCCGGGCTGGGTTCTGCGGAAAAACGAAAGCGGAAGAACCAGGATGTGCTCGAACAGGGCCAGCCGCATTTCCCTCAGGGCCCGTTCGCCGATGACCGCTTGCAGCAGGTTGATCAGGTATTTGAGGCCGGTTGCGATGACGACGGCCGCCAGGTAAATCCCGCAGTAGATGGCCAGCAGCTCCATCTGGCGGAATTTGATGGCTTCGTTGACAATGCGTTTCTGCATTTCCAGCGGGATCACCCTGGCGAATACCGTGATCATGATGATCAGCAGGAGCAACAGCTGCAGCCTCATATTCGAAGCAAAAGCCCATGATATCAATGATCTTTCCGTTACGGGAGGCTCTTTTTTTCCCATGCGGGCAACCTCTCTGTTGGTGGAAATTTGTTTTTGACATTGTCCGCTGTTTGATACTATGGTTCAAATCTTTTGACAACCATGAGGCGTATGATGGATTTTTTTCTTTGTGTCATCGGGATGGTCATGATCGTGGAGGGTCTCCCCTATTTTGCGTTCCCGGAAAAAATCAAGGCCTGGGTTCTTCGGATCGGTGAAATGCCGGAAAACGCCCTGCGCCGTTTCGGCTTCATATTGATGCTTGCGGGTCTGGGCCTGGTGTATCTCGGAAGGCATCCGTAACCATCGGAAGGCTGTATGTTCGCTCTCTCGGATTATCATTATCATCTGCCGGAAGAATGCATCGCCCAGGCTCCCGCCGCCTCACGGGGAGCCTCCCGGCTGCTGTTTCTGGACCGCGCCGGCGGGAAAACGGCCCACCATCGCTTTGATGACATCACCCGGTTGCTCAAAACCGGAGATATCCTGGTGCTCAACGACACCCGGGTCGTTCCCGGGCGTCTCTTCGGCCGCAAGGATTCCGGCGGGATGGTGGAGGCGCTGCTGCTCGATTATGCCGGCGGAATGGAAAAATGGAAGGATCAAGGCGTATTTGAATGCCAGTGCCTGGTGCGGGCCTCCAAGGGTGTGAAGATCGGCGGCCGCATCCTCTTTGATGAAGGCCTGGAGGCCGTTGTCGCGGATCGCGCGGACAATCTGTACACCCTGCGCTTCTCGGCGCCGGCGCATTTCGGTGAGCTGCTGGATCGCATCGGTCATACCCCCCTGCCGCCGTATATCAAACGGAAACCGGGCGCGGAAGATCCCCGGGACCGGGATGCCTATCAAACGGTATATGCCTCCCGGAAAGGCGCCATTGCCGCCCCCACGGCCGGTCTGCATTTCAGCGACGCGCTGCTGGAAACCATCCGGGCCATGGGGGTCAAGATCGCCGTCATCACCCTCCACGTGGGATACGGTACTTTCCTGCCGGTGCGGGAGGAGGATATCCGCCGGCATCGGATGCATGCGGAACGATATGCGGTTTCCTCCCAGGCCGCCGAGGCCGTCAACGAAACCCGCAAACAGGGCGGGCGCGTCGTCGCCGTGGGTACCACGGCGGTGCGAACCCTGGAACACCTGGCCGATCCCGCCGGACATCTGTCGCCGGGAACCGGTCTCTGTGAGCTCTTCATCTATCCGGGATACCGCTTCCGGATCGTCGACGCCATGGTCACCAATTTCCATCTGCCCCAATCGACGCTGCTGATGCTGGTTTCGGCCTTCGCCGGCCGGGACCTCGTTCTCCAGGTTTACACCGAAGCCGTTCGGCTGGGATATCGTTTTTTCAGCTATGGCGATGCCATGCTGATCGCCTGAATTCATCACTATCCGGAAAGCAACTCCATGCCCAATCCTTCTTTCAGGTTTCAGGTTCTGTCACAAGCCGAAGCAGGCGGTCCCCGGACCGGAATCATCCACACCGCAAAGGGGCTTATCGAAACCCCCATATTCATGCCCGTGGGAACCCAGGCCACAGTGAAATCCCTTTCGCCCGAAGAGCTGTCCGCCTGCGGTGCCCAGATCATCCTCGGCAACACCTATCATCTCTATCTGCGGCCGGGCTGCGACGTCATCGAAGAATTCAACGGCCTGCACGCCTTCATGAATTGGCGGAAACCGATTCTGACGGACAGCGGCGGTTTTCAGGTCTTTTCCTTGGCGCGGCTGTCCAGGATCGATGAATCCGGGTATGCTTTTCAATCCCATATCGACGGCTCCAGCCATCTCCTCACCCCGGAGAAAGCCGTTCATATTCAGGGCTGTCTGGGATCGGACATCCTCATGTGCCTGGATCAGTGCATCGCCTACCCGGCGGAAAAAGCCCAGGCGGAAACGGCCCTCGAACTCACGACGCGCTGGGCCCGGCGCTGCAAACAGGCCTGGCTGGAACAGGAAACGTCACCAAACGCCCTGTTCGGTATCGTTCAGGGCGGCATGTATGCGGATCTCCGCAGACGTTCGGCCGAGGAGCTCCGCGCCCTGGACCTGCCCGGATACGCCGTCGGCGGCCTCAGCGTCGGCGAGCCCAAGGAAAAGATGCTGGAAATGGCGGCGGAAACGCTCCCGCTGCTTCCGGACGACCGCCCCAAATACGTCATGGGCGTCGGGACTCCCGAGGATCTGGTGGAACTGGTCTCCCTGGGCGCCGACATGTTCGATTGCGTCATGCCCACCCGCAACGCCCGGAACGGCCAGTTGTTCACGGACTTCGGAACCATCAATATCAGCAACGCCCGGCACCGCTGCGATACCCGGCCGGTGGACCCGGCCTGCGGCTGTTACACCTGCCGCAACTATTCCCGCGCCTACCTCCGTCATCTGTACATGGCCCGGGAACTGCTGGCCTATCGGCTCAACACCATCCACAACCTGCATTTTTACCTCCATCTCCTGGAAGTCATGCGGAGTTCCATCGCATCCGACACCTTCCGGCAATTCAAGGCCGACTTTTATCGCCGGCGGGAAAAAGTTCCGGAGGCGGGTGAATGAAAACGGTTCCCGCCGGAATCATTTTTTATGTTCCTAATGCGGAAAATATGGTAAACCGGTCTGGACAAAACGACTTGAAACAAGATGAACCGATTTGAAAACCAATCGAACAAACGGCAAGGAGAATGGATCATGAAAGAAAAAATTCAGGCGGCCCTCGACAAGATTCGTCCCATGCTGCAGGCGGATGGCGGCGATGTGGAATTCATCGACGTGAAGGACGGAGTGGTGTCCGTCAAACTCCGGGGGGCCTGCGCCGGCTGTCCCATGTCCCAGATGACCCTGAAAAACGGCATTGAGCGGATGCTGAAGCAGGCGGTTCCGGAAATCAAAACCGTCGAAAATGTCGCCTGATCCGCGAATCGAAAAGAACATAGCCGACCATAAGGAGAAGTCATGACCATCTCAGCCAAGATGGAAACCTTTCTGACCAGCGCCTCCTGGATTCGCAAAATGTTCGAGGAAGGGGGCCGTTTGAAGGCCCTGCACGGCGCCGACAATGTGTTTGATTTCAGTCTGGGCAACCCCAATGTCCCGCCCCCGGATCAGTTCCGGGAGGTGTTGCGGGATACGGTGGACTCCTGCGGACTGGGCGATCACTGCTATATGCCCAACACCGGTTATCCCCAGGTCTGCAGCTCCGTGGCCGATTTCGTCTCCCGGGAGCAGAACATTCCGATCTCGGCGGAAGACATCATCATGACCTGCGGCGCGGCGGGCGGCCTGAACGTCATTTTCAAGACGATTCTGGATCCGGGCGATGAGGTGGTCACGCCGGCCCCCTTCTTCGTCGAATACCGTTTTTACGCGGACAACCACGGCGGCCGGCTGGTCACCGTACCCACCGGACCGGATTTCAACCTGGACCTGGACGCCATGGCCGCGGCCGTCACGCCGAAAACCAAGGCCGTGCTGATCAATTCGCCCAACAATCCCACGGGAAAAGTCTACGACGCCGGGACATTAAGGCGCCTGAGCCGGCTATTGACCGAAAAGAGCCGTGAATTCGGGCGGACCATTTATCTCATCGCCGACGAACCCTACCGGAAAATCGTCTATGACAACGTCCGGGTTCCCAGTGTGTTCAGCGACTATCCCGACAGCATGGTGGTCACCTCCTACTCCAAGGATATTTCCATCCCCGGGGAACGCCTGGGGTATGTCGCCGTGCATCCCGAGGCGTCTCATAAGCAGCCCCTGCTGTCCGGCCTGACCCTGGCCAACCGGATACTGGGGTTTGTCAATGCACCGGCCCTCATGCAACGGGTGATCGCCGCGCTGCAAGGCGTCAGCGTCGATATTTCGGAATATGCCAGAAAACGCGACCTGCTCTGCGATGGTCTTGCCGCTTGCGGCTACGAATTCACCAGACCTTTGGGCGCATTCTATCTTTTCCCCAGGTCGCCGCTTGCGGACGATGTCCGTTTTGTCCGGTTGTTGCAGGAAGAATTGATCCTGACAGTGCCCGGCAGCGGATTCGGCGGCCCCGGACATTTCCGGATCGCTTTTTGCGTGGAAGACAAGACCATTGTCAATGCCCTGCCCGGATTCCGGCGCGCATTTGAAAAAGCCGCTGGAAATACAATCACGAGTGAAAAATGACGAATTACGAATGGAGGCATTCCATGAAGATATTGAAGATCGATCACCTGGGAATCGCCGTCAACAGCATCGACGAAGGCAAAAAATTCTGGACCGACATTCTCGGTCTGCATTTCGAGGGAACGGAAACCGTCGCTGAACAAAAAGTGACCACCGCTTTTTTCCCGGTGGGGGAAAGCGAAGTGGAACTCCTGGAGTCCACGGCGCCCGATGGCCCCATTGCCAAATACCTGGAAAAAAAGGGGGAAGGAATTCAGCATATCGCCTTCCGCGTGGACAATATCGAAGCCGCCCTGGCGGAACTCAAGGAGAAAGGCATCCGCCTGATCGATGAAAAACCCCGTAGGGGAGCCGGCGGCGCAAAAATCGCCTTTCTGCATCCCAAATCCACCAGCGGCGTGCTCGTGGAATTGTGTGAGCGCGGCTGAGGATGTCCGGGATCAGACGAATCTGCGTCTTCTGCGGTTCCAGTCCGGGCTCCCGGCCGGAATACGGGGATGCGGCCGTTGAACTGGGCCGCACCCTGGCGGAGCAGGGCATCGGCCTTGTCTACGGGGGTGCCGATGTCGGCACCATGGGGATTCTGGCCCATGCGGTGCTGGAAAACGGCGGCGAAGTGATCGGCGTCATCCCCAAGGCCCTGGTGGAAAAGGAGGTCGCCTTCACGGCGCTGGACGATCTGCGCATCGTGAATTCCATGCACGAACGCAAGGCGCTGATGGCCGAGCTGTCCGACGGCTTCATCGCCCTGCCGGGCGGTCTGGGCACCATCGAGGAGTTTGTGGAGTCCCTGACCTGGACCCAGCTGGGAATCCACCGGAAACCCTGCGGCCTGCTGGATGTCCGCGGATATTTTCAGCATCTGATCGCGTTTCTGGACCATATGACCGACCAGAAATTCCTGGTGCCGGCCCACCGCGAGATGGTGATCATCGATTCCGATCCGCAGACCCTGCTGGAAAAATTCGCCGGCTTCCAGCCGCCGGTGGTGGACAAGGCGGACTGGGCCATTCGGCTGAACAGCCGCGCCCCTCAGTCTCCGGACTTTTTGCCGAATAATTCGGGATAGTGTTTTTTCTTGCATTCCGGACAGACCCCGTGGCTGAATTCGGCGTCCGTATATTTGGAAACATATTCCTCCACCTGGTTCCAGTAGCCCTTGTCATCCCGGATCTGTTTGCAGAAGGAACAGATGGGAACGATTCCGCGCAGGGTTTCAATGCGCTTCTGGTAAGCGTTTATGGTCAGGCTGGTCAAGACCAGAATCACGACGGTGATCACTGCGCACACGGCCAGGTTGATCAGCAGCGTGGTCAGAATGGTCCGCAACGCTTTTTCCTCGGCCTGCTCCACGAGCAGGTATAATCCGAATTCTTCTATATACCGCGTATTCAGGTGAATCATCCTGCCCTGATTCTGGTACCGGAAGTAGGTCTCCTTGCCGGAGACAATTCGCTCCAGCAGCGGCGCCAGCCCCTCCACCTGGGAAATATGATGGGTGGTTGCGGGGAACTGCGAACCCGCCATCTTGATGGCCCCCGTTTGATCAATGAAATAGATATTGCGCTGGTATTTCCGCTGATATTTCTCGATCAGACGCTTCACCGCGTTGACCGTCAGTCCCACCCCGGTGGCGCCGATATACTTACCGTCAAAATCGAACACGCGGTAATTGATGAAAATGGTCATGGCGTCCTTGTTGGCCAGATCCGGGTCCATGTTGATCTCGTATTCGGTTTTCATGTCGCGGACCCGGAAATACCAGACATCCCGTTCCTCGGTTGCCGAAACGGTTTTCAGTATGCCTTCGGCATGGTAGTAGTTCCTGGTGCGTTCGGATACGAAAAAACTGGTGACGGTTCCGAAGCGGTCCTTGATTTCCCCCAGATAGCGGGTAATCTGCGCCACATCCTGTTCCCCCTGGATCACCCAATCCCGCAAAAACGTGTCCGATGCCATGAGGGAAGAGATGAAAATCGGACGCAATAAATCCCGCTGAATTTCCGAATAGAGGTTATCACTGGTCAACGGTAATGTGTTGCGGGTGATCTGGGAGCGCAGGGAGGCCCGGGATGCGAAATAACTGGCCAGACTGGTCATGACAAAACCGGCGATCAGCAACATGCTGATGGCCGGGAGCAATTTTCGCTTTTTGTTCATGTTTTGTCCTATTCCGGCCGGTAATCCGGCTCATTTCGGTTGACGATTTTCAGCTTGCGCCATTCAGACGCATTCTCGAAGGGAACAGTGCCGTCGTCGGTATCCCGCAGGAAATAATTTCCCCGACCATCCGTATAGGCATGGTTGTACATAGGCAGGTACTGGGTCTGGCCGGTTTCCGGATCACGGGTTTCGATCTGATCGGTGATCACCTTGTAAAATTCCTCCTGGATATCGCTTCTGGTCTGGCTGCGATTCCGACTGATTTCCGCGTCGATCCGGTTCATTTCCTGAATGGTCTGGTGGTATTGCCGGGCCCGCTGGCTGGCCGCTTCGGCGGCGCGCCTGGCCCATTCCGGGTTCAGCCGGAAGGACCGGATGCAGAGCTCCATGATCCGCTCATCGCTTTTCCAGCGGGATTTGGGCGCCACCCAGCCGAAAGTGCCGACGGTGGACCAGATCAGGCCCTGGAGGTCGTAATTGATGGAATAGATGCGTCCGAAGCTGGGCCTTCCCTGGATGCCGCATTCGAAATTGACATACCCGTAATCGCAGCGGGTGGCGACTCTCGGCGCCCAGGACTGAAGTGTCGAATCCTTCACGACGCCGCCGGTGAGCCTGGGATTCTGAAACTCGGCGGCGGCGAATTGGCCGAAGACGATCTGCCGCACGTACTGGGCCACGTCCATGTACGGAAACAGCCAGCAACCGTTCATCACCTGGCCCGGCTGCATCTGCAGCATGCCGTAACTGGACTGGTAGAGGGTCCGGGGGTCCTGGAAATAGAAGCGCGGATACCAGCCGAAAAAGGACTGGCCGTCCGGACTGGTCACCCGGAAGCGGATATTGTGCTCCACCAGATCCACGACATTCCACTCCACCCCGCTGGGCAGCATGCCCCCCTCGGCCCGCCAGCCTCTGGGGACGAGGATGAAAAACGCCTTCTGATATGGTTCCGTATAAACTGACAGATACACGCCCTGACGGGATGCCGCCGTTTCCGCCCGGCAGAAACCACCGGCGGCGATCAGCGGCAGCAGAAGCGACAGGCAGAACAGGTTTTTCCTGAATGCCGCCATGGCGGCTCCTCCTTTTCTCTCCATTTTCAGCATTCACCTGCGCGCAGAATTCTTTTCTATACAAAAACAAAAGAAAAATCCATCTTTATGACATGGAAAAAGCGATCCTGGATCAACTGGTGGATATCGAAGCTCATCAAGGCATTCAAGTGGAGAAGTGGATCGTTATTCGCCGGCAACCGACAGCTTTTTCATGAAATCATGGTACAGTTCCGCCGCCTTCACCACCTGATGAAAGGGAACGGATTCGTCCTGGGTGTGGGCTTTTTCCAACTGACCGGGCCCCAGAAGAATCGGCTTGGCACCGGCGGCGAAAATCTGGTTGGCGTCGGAATGGCTGCGGAAAGCCGAGGTTTTCCATGGCAGGGCATGGTCCTTGAAAACGCCCTTCAGGATATCCGCCAGGGCGCCTTTTTCCGGGAGGGCATAACCGGCGTCGATGGTTTCGGTCCGAAACCGGACCGTGATGTCCGCAGTCCCGTTGTCCCGGGCGCCCACCACCTCCTCGATCTCGGTGACGATCTCGCCGATGGACCTCTCCGGCGGCAGATGGATGTCGATCCAGGCCTCGCCGTATTCGGGAACGGCGAAACCGGCGGGCGGCGTGAACAGATCCCGGATGTTGTAAATCAGCTCCGGCCGTTTGTGCTCCAGGTGGCTGGTGAACTTGAGCAGGCCGCCCAGCAGGATCTCCACCGCGTTCTGTTTCCGGTCCGCCAGGGAGGCGTGGCGCCTTTTCCCCACCGTGTTGATCTGGCCCTCGAGATAGCCATAGCTTTGAAAACAAGGGACCAGATCCGTGGGTTCGCCGATCAGGGCCCAGGGAAAACGGTAGTTCCTCATCAACTGGGCCGCTCCGTCCCCGGTCTCCTCCTCGCCCACCACCAGGCACAGGGCCACGGGCGGCTGGGGGACACCGGTTTGCCGCAAGGACAGGAACGCCTCGATCATCGCCGCGCAGCCGGCTTTCATGTCGGCGCTGCCCAGGCCGAAAACCTCATCCCCTTTTTCCACGAACAGATAATTGTCCAGGTCATAGGCCGTCACCGTATCCAGGTGCCCGATGAGGGCCAGGCGAATATCGCCCCCTTCCGGCGCCGCGATCAGGTTGTAGCGATGCTCGTCCACCGGCTGGACCTGGACCTCCACCCCGTTGCGCTTGAGATACCCCTTGAGATAATGGAGAATCTCCTCTTCCTTGCCGGAAGGGCTGTAAATGTCGATGAGACGCTGCAACAGTTTTTTCAGACGCTGGCAATCCATCCCGCTCCCTATTCCCTGCGCATGAACAGCAACTCCACCGGCGAGAGGCCTTCTTGGATGCGGTGATGACCGTTCCCGTTGGCCTGAATTTTCTGTTTCAGGCGCTGCTGGTCCGCCGCCAGGTTCATGGTCAGGTAAAAATGCTTTTTCGGCGGACCGAACCCCATTTTACTGAAAAACCGCAGGCCGCGCTTGTTCTCCGCCGGCGTGTCCACCATCAACATCCGGACGCCTTTTTTAAGCATCATATCCTTGAAACGGTTGAATAATTTTTCGGCAACCCCCTTGCGCTGGTATTTCGGCAGCACGCCGAACCAGATGAGATAGCCGTATTTCCAGGCAGAATGGTTTTTCACGATGATGGTACCCAGGGCGAATCCGACAATGTCATCCTCGTCTTCCGCCACCAGGCAGAATTCCGTGTCGCTGTTAAAAAGCGTTGTGATTTCAAATGGGTCCCAGGTCCGGTACATGGTGGGGGTTTCGTCGGCCTTGAAAAGTTCCTCGCCCATGTGGAACACATGGGCAATGTCGTCGATCTCCATTTCCCGAATTTTGATGTTGGGACGCTTGTTCTGACTGTCCGGTTCTTCTGAATCCATACTTTCTTTCCTTGCTGCGGCTGGCTGTCCGGCCCCAAAACACGGGACCATTTCTATCCAATGCTCTATTCAGACGATAATACCGGCCCAAGATGCGTCAAGCGGCCGGTTCTGTCAAATCCAGCCGTTTTTACAGCAAACGCCGGAGAGATTCAAACATTTTTCATGCAGGGATGTCGGAATCGGGAATGATGAACCTGGCCATTCCGTAGTCCATCGCGAGGAGCCGCTTCGCCATATTCATCTTTCCATCACCGGACGTCATTCGGTATTCTTGTGTTTGCACCTATCTTCGTCCAAACATGCCTGATGTTGCGAGGCTTCCTTCAAGATGCGGATGCCGCCGCGCAGCACGACAATCGCAATGAGCAGGCCGATGACCAGATCAGGGTACCGGCTGCCGAAGGCCCATACCAGAACGCCGGAGACGATAACGCCGATATTGGCGATGACGTCGTTGGTGGAAAAAATCACGGAGGCGCGCATATGTACCCCGCCGTCCCGGTGTTTGGATATGAGGAAGAGACAGACAGCATTGGCGATCAAGGCAATGGCGCCGACCCCCATCATGAGGATGCTCACCGGTTCGCTGCCGAGGATAAACCTTCGAAGAACATCGAAGAGCACCAGCACGGCCAGCGCGATCTGGGCCATTCCGCTCCATTTGGCGGCCTTGCCCTTCAAGACCGGGCTTTTCCCGACAGCATACAGGCTGATGGAGTACACGGCGGCATCCGCGAACATGTCCAGCGAATCGGCGATAAGGCCCGTGGATTCCGCCACCAGGCCCAGCACAAATTCCAACACAAACATGAAAGCGTTGATGCCGAGAACGATCAGCAGGGTTTTCCGCTCCTGTTCGTTCCGGGCCTCTATTTCACATCCGCAACCCGTCATTCAAATCTCCTTTCCCCTTCATATTGCATGACATCCTGTTTTGACGCACTGGATGTTTGGTCTGGAATGTTTTTTACTATATTATCGTTACATACGGAAGAACCGTGTTGCATTAGGGGTGCAGGGTCCTTGCCACATGGTCCATTCAGGAGGCGACGGCGGGATCCGGCCCCCTATCCCGGAAACCGCTTTCGGACATGGCCGGTATCCGGATCAGAAAAACGACCCCCTGCCCCGGGGTGCTGGCGCATTCCAGGGAGCCTCCCAGGGATTTGGCAACCAGGTTGTAGAGAATATGCATGCCGAGGCCGGTGCCGCCACGGCCGCGCCTGGTGGTAAAAAACGGATCGCACATTTTTTGCAAGGTTGCCTCGTCCATACCTTTGCCGTTGTCCCTGTACGCCACGACGATCCAGTCCGCTTCCGGCCAGATATCAATGTCGATTTCACCGGCCGGCCTGTTTTCAAAACCGTGGATGATGGAGTTCATGATCAGGTTGGTGAAAATTTTATATACATATCCGGGATCGGTATACAGTTTCAGGTCCGCCGGGCAGCGGACGCTGATCCGGTGGCCGCCGGCCTGGAGTTTCGGCCGCAGGCCGACGATCAGTTCGTCGATGTAGTCCCTCAGAACGATCCAGAGGTATTGTCCGCCGCTTTTTTCTCCGGTGATTTGCTTGAAGCTGCTCACCAGGTCGGCGGCGTTCTGCAGGTTGTTGTAGATCAGACGGGAGGATTCGGCGGCGATCCGCAGATAATTGTCCAAATCCTTGCGGGAAACCCGTTCTTCGGTGAATGCCTGCCGTGCGGTGTGGGTTTTTTCTTCCAGCAGGGAGGAAGCCATCAGGCCGATCCCCAGCGGGGTATTGATTTCATGGGCCACGCCGGCCACAAGGGCGCCGAGGGCCGCCATTTTTTCCGTCTGAACCAGTTGCTCCTGGGTGTTTCGGAGGGTTTCCAGGGATTTCTGCAACTCGGCGGTGCGCTCCGCGACCCGTTGCTCCAGTTCGATATTCAAGGCGCGGATTTCCTCCTCGGCCTGCTTGCGGAGGCTGATGTCGCGGGTGACGCCGAGGATGCTGACGGGTTTGCCCTGCTCGTTCCGCAGGAAGCGCATGCTGGTTTCCACCCATACCAGCGAGCCGTCTTTCCTGATCAGTTCGATTTCCATGGTCCTGGTCCTGGCCGGATCGGCCGTGCCGAGGTCTTCCAGGGCGAATTCTTCCTGAAGGGCTTTCCGGAGGTTCGAAAGGGAATCGCCGGTCATGATATCCTCCAGGGACAAGCGCAGGGCTTCTTCCGGGGTAAATCCCCGCATCTGTCGCACCGAAGGGCTTTGATAGGTAAAACGCATCTGTGCGAGATCGAAAACCCAGATATTGTCGGAAACATTTTCCGCCAGCAGGCGGTATTTTCGCTCCGATTCCATCAAGGCCCGGGTCGTTGAGTTCAGGTTTTCATAGAGGGCCGCGTTTTCAAGGGAGATGGCGGCCTGGGAGGCAAGCATCTTGAGGATCTCAATGCGATCGAGGGTGAAAACGCCGGGAGCCACCGTGTTTTCCAGGTAGAGAATTCCGGTCAGTTTGGAATGGCGGATCACCGGCATGCACAGCACCGATCTGGCGGAATGCCTGCGGACATAAGGATCGGCGGTATAATCCCCCTCCCGGGAGGCATCGTTCAATACGATGTGTTCCCGGGTGCGCTTGACGTAATTGACCAGCGGCACCAGGAAATCCGACCGCTGTTCCAGCGGAACCTCCTGGATGCTGGTCACCGTCTCATGAGGGCCGGTGGGATGCTCCACCCGTTCCGCTGCCACGAACAGCCGGTCGTCCTTTGCGGAAATGAACAAGACCTTGTCCGCGCCCGCATGTTCGGCGATGATCCTGGTAAGCCGCAGCAGCAGATCGCTCCAGATAATTTCCGTGGAGATGGCCTGGAGGGAATGAACCACCGTGGAATAATCCAAATGCCCCGACAGATACAGACCGTCGCCGTCCCGGAGGGGCGGTTCCGCGGCTTTCCGGATCGGTTCTCCCAGGGCGGCGGCTTTGCCCCGGACGCCCAACAAACCGTATATCCGGCAGGCTTCCCGGCGAAGACGGTTTGCCCGGTCTTCCCGATGGATGGTGTCGCAGTGGCGGGCGGCCAATTCATTGGCCAGGGCCTCTTCCAGTAAAAAACCGTTTTCCCCGGCGGCGGCGGCGGCCCGTTGGAAGGCCTGTTCCGCCTCCTCATGGGCGCCCTTGACGCGCAGCATCTCGGCGGTCAAAAGGTCCAGGTGATGGCGGAAGTTCATCGGGGCGTGACGGGACCAACGGCCCAGTTTTCTCCGGTTGGCGCGGACCCGGCGCATGAGCCGTCGCCGTTCCGCCGCCGGCGCCTTGGCATACAAGGCCAGCCGGTTCAGCGCATCGAAAAAATAGAAAATCGCCTGGATATAGGAACTCACCACGGCTTCGATGCATGCTTCCGCCTGCCGGGAATAATCCAGGGCAAACTCGTGCTTTCCGAACAGATAGCAGAGCATGAGTTTATAGAAATACAAGGTGAAGAGCATCGTCCGATCACCGGCGGCCCGATGGCGCGGCAGCATTTCCTGTTCCCGGTAGCTGTCTCCGGCAAGCAGACACGGCTCTTCCAGCTCGTCCCTAAGGTTCAGGAGCACCTGGTGGTGCAGCCTGGTCATGTTCAGCTGGGTCTCCTGCTTCAGGGACCGGATGGCCGCGATATATTCCCGCATTTGCGGTTCCAGCCGATCGAGGGGCTGACCGGTGAAAAGCGAATGAAAGCAGTAAATCTGCAGCGCGAATGCCGCGAATTCGAAATCTCCGGTTTCAATGCCGCTCTGATAGGCGGTTATCAACGGATCCAGCGTGTTACGGACCGGTTCCTTCCAGTGGCGGATAAAGGTATTATAAACGAACAGGGTCTTGGCCTTCTGATTCCGGACGTTCATTCGTTCCAGCAGCCGCAGGGCCGTGTTCCCGAAGCGATACCCGGTGTCGATGTCACCGATGCCGCAGAGGATCAGACCATACCCCGCATAATTATAGGGCGAAAGCGGCGTATTGCCGAAGGCGACGGAGAGGCGCACCATCTGAAACACCATGAGCGGCAACAGATTCGGCGCCGTCCAATAGACCGCCGTTGCCATCGTGGACATGATGTGAACCCGGGCCATTATCAGGCGGGAATCCATGGGCGCGAGGGTTTCCAGGCTTTCCACTGTCTTCCCCAGAAGCAGCCATTTGGTCTTCAGCAATCCGGCCACCAGATGGGGCAGGCGGGGTTTCTTCGGAAACCGGACCCCCAGCTGACCGAGGATATGAAGCCCGCCTTCCACCGCCTCCTGAAGCCTGTTCATGGCCAGGAGGGTTTTGATCCTGACCGTATGGACGGGCACCGTGTCCAGGGGCGCGAGCGCGTGCCGGAGCACCTGTACGGCCAGATTTTCCATATCCTCGAAGGCGGTCGCGAGATAGGCGGCTTCCACGGCCTCGGTGTACAGGTCCAGGGTGAGGGCGTAATTGCGTTTCCAGCCGTCCGTGGTCATCAGGTCGACCCCGGTTTTCAGATAGTCGAAGGCCGGTGAATAGGCGGTGGACGATTTCGCCGCTTTGCCCGCCGCGAGGTTGCGTGCGGCCAGGGCCTCTTTATCGTCATGCCGGGACAGGAGATGCCTGGCGAGATTGAGCTGATTGACGGTGAAAAAAATATGGCGCGTGGGTTCCCGGTTGGCTGTATCGCTGAAATCGAATCGTCCGATGCGCAGATGGAGTTCCGCGCGTTCCGGCTCGGAGAGAAGGAGATAAACGGACTCCTGGATGCGGTCATGGGCGAATTTGTAATACCGGTTTGCAGGAATGATCAGGCCTTCCCGGATGGCCTCCCCCAGGTCGGCCAGGATTTCCTCGATGGACCTGCCGACAAATTCGGCAATGGATTCCAGGCTGAAACGGCTGCCGAAACAGGCGCAGGTTTTCAATAATTCCCGGGTGCTTTCCGGCAGGCGGGCGATCTTGGCGGTCATCAGGGTCGCGACATTGCGGGTTTCTCCGAGGCCTTCGATTTCCGCCTCGTCCCACCGCCATCCGGTCAGGGGATCCAGGCGGATCAGGCCGATTTCATGCGCGGTTTCCATGAATTGTTTGAGAAAAAACGGATTACCGCCGGTTTTCCGGTGGACCAATTCCGCCAGAGGCAGAGATTTCTCGGCAGTGCAATACAGGCAATTCATCAGAAACCGGTTCACATGCGCCACGCTCAAGGGATGGAGGTGCAATTCCTGCATGGCGACGCCGCAGCCGGCCAGTTTTTCCCGGATTCCCGTCAGGGGAAGCCGTTCGGCGAACTCGTCGTCCCGAAAGGCGCCGATGAAGAGGAAATGCCCGAGCCGCGGATCGGCGAGAATGCCGTTCAACAGCCACAGGCTGGCGGAGTCGGCCCATTGCAGATCATCCAGAAAGATCACCAGTGGATGGTCCTGGGCGGCGAAGACGTTGATGAAATTCTTCATCACCAGCAGAAAGCGGTTTTGGGATTCTTCAGGCCCCAGGACGGAGGCCTCCGGCTGGGGGCCGATGATCAGGCCGATGTCCGGAAGGAATTCCGTGATCACTCCGGCATTGGATCCCAGGGCCGCGAGGAGGGCCTCCTTCCAGCGGGTGATTTTTTCCCCGCTCTGGGACAGGAGCTGCCGGATCAGGCGCTTCAGGGCCTGGGAAATGGCGTGATAGGGTGCATCCGGGTGCAACTGTTCAAACTTTCCGGAAATGAAATGTCCCTGGCAGGCGGCCACCGGCCGGTGCAGTTCGCGCACCAGGGTGGATTTGCCGATGCCGGCCTGACCGGAAACTAGCACGGCAACCCGTTCTCCCAACCGGGCACGTTCCAACAGGGATTCGAGTCCGGCCAGTTCCGCGTCCCTGCCGAACAGGCTTTCCGGCGTTCTAAACGAAATCGGCAAGTCATTTCCGCCCACGGGGAAGAACGCGATTTTCCCGTTTTCTCTAAGCCGTTCCCGGCATGTCCGCAAATCCATCATCAAGCCGAAACCGTTCTGGTAACGCTCTTCCACGGCTTTGGCCAGCAGCTTCATGACAATCTCCGAAATCACGGGCGGAATGTCCGCATTGCTGTCCGAAGGGGGGAACGGTTTCCGGGCGATGTGGGCGTAGATGAGTTCCAGGGGGTCATGGAATTCAAACGGCGGGCTGCCGGTGAGCATCTCGTAGAAGACGGCGCCCACGGAGTAGAGGTCGGAGCGATGATCCACCCGGCGGCCGACCCGGCCGGATCGTTCGGGTGCCAGATACGGCAGGAGGTTGGTCAGCTCCCGGTTGCGCATCGGATTGTCACTGTCCGACCCCAGCAGACCCAGCTGATGGAAATTTGTCAGTTTGACCATCCGGTCCAAGGGTCTGACCAGGATATTTCCGGATCCGACGGCGTTATGGACAATGCCTTTCTGATGCAATCCGCCGAGGGTTTCCGCCAGGCTGATGCCGATGTCCAGAAACAGGCCGATATCCGGGCATCCACGGTCCCCGATGATCTGTTTCAGGCTTTCGCCGTTGAAATCCTCCTGGACGATCATCAGATGGCCCGGAACGAGCCGGATTTCATCCACGGCCACGATACCGGGCAATGCCAGGGCCAGCAGGGCCTCGTATTCCCGTCTGGTTCTGGCGATCTGCGAAGGGCTGGCCTGATCCGTGCGCACCAACGTCAGAATACGGTTTTCATCCGCGCCCTTTTTTCGGACCCGGTAGGTTCGCCGATGAGGACTCGCCTCAAGGGGTTCGATGATGTGGTAATCCCCTATGGTCTGCATTGGGTATGCGCTGCCCGTTGAAGGGTTCGGGACGGCCGCCCGCCGGGCGCCCGCATGCCGCCGTCACGGAAAGCCGGTTGTGCATCGGAATTCATGGAATACGGCGAATGAATGGGGAAAATATACCCAACGGAACCGCCGGTGTCAAGAATGCCGGCTCGAGGACGACCATCCTCAGCCGGCGGCCTTACGGGCGGCCGGCGGGGATTCGCCCCTGGGAAAGCGGATCACGATGTCGACGCCCTGGTTCGGCTCGCTTTTCACCTGGATATCCCCCTTGAGGGATTGGGTGACCAGGTTGTAAAGAATATGCATGCCCAGGCCGGTTCCTCCCTGGTTCCTTTTGGTGGTGAAAAACGGATCGAATATTTTTCCCAAGGTTTCCCGGTTCATCCCGCGGCCGTTGTCCCTGTATTCCATCACCAGGGACATTTCCTCCTCCCGGACGGCAAGGACGATTTCTCCTGCCGGCATCCCGTCGAACCCATGCAG
Organism: Thermodesulfobacteriota bacterium; assembly: GCA_049320885.1. GTDB lineage: Bacteria > Desulfobacterota > Desulfobacteria > Desulfobacterales > SURF-7 > DYJD01. The sequence continues at coordinate 80,464 of JBMORA010000032.1, forward strand.
GAGCGAATTCATCACCAGGTTGGTGATGATCTGGGACAGCACTCCGGGATAGCTGTTGATTTTCAGGTTTTCCGGGCAGTCGACCTTCACGCGATGAGCGGTTTTTTTCAATTTCGGGCGCAGGCTGTTCAGGATATCCTCGATACAGGTTATCAAGCGGAAGTCGCGCTTTTCCTCATGGGTTTGATCCACCGCCACATTCTTGAAGCTGTTGATCAGCTCTCCGGCCCGGTTCAAATTGGTGTGAATGATGCTGGCAGCCTCCATGGCGGTATCGGCGTATTTCCGGAAATCCGCTGCGGACAGCTCGCCCCGGGTGAATTTCCGGACGTAATTCTCGGTCTTATCCCGGAGAAAGGTAGCGGCGGTGACACCGATTCCCAGCGGGGTGTTGATCTCGTGGGCGATTCCGGCCACGAGGCCTCCCAAAGCCGCCATTTTTTCCGACTGAACCAGCTGATGCTGGGCGTTCTGAAGTGCTTCCAGGGACTCCCGCAACTCGGCGGTCCGCCGGATGACGCGCTGCTCCAGGTCTGCGTTCAGCTGCTGGACTTTTTCCTCCGCTTCCAACAGGTTTTGATACAGCAGGGCGTTCTCCAGGGATATGGCGGCCTGGGAGGAAAGGAGTTGCAGAATCCCCACCCGCTCCCCCTGGAAAACCCCCGCGGTTTCACTGTTTTCCAGGTACAGCAGGCCGATCAGTTTTCCCTGGCGGATCACCGGGAGACACAGGATCGATCTGGGACGATGCTTCTGGATGTAGGGGTCGGCGGAATACAGGGGATGCCCGCCGGCGTCGTCGATCAACAGGAAAGTGCCCGTCCGTTTCACCTGCAGGATGGCCGGCATCAGCAAGGGGCCGGAAGGCTCCCCCATCTCCCGGCGGATCACCGTGCCGCCTCCATGGGGGGCTGTTTCGTCCATGATTCGGCGTTCGGCCTCGTACAGAAACCGGTCCTCCTTGACGATGAGAAAAACCGCCCTGTCGGCGCCGGCAATTTCGAGCATGATGGTGAGCAATTTCTCGATCAGCTGCTCCAGAATGATTTCGGTGGAAATGGCCTGGAGGGCTTTGACCACCGTCATGTAATCGAGACTCCCCGGCAGGACGGCGGAATGCGGGGGCAGCGGCCGCATGAAAATGTCCGGGTAGGCGCTTTCCAGCTGACGGGCCTTGGCGGTGGCCCCCCATTGGGCGTATTTATCCCGGGCGGCGGCCATGTAAATGTCGGCCAGGGAATGGGTTCCCCGGGAGCGATGGAATTTGGCCGCCAGCTCCAACGCCAGCGCTTCCTCGTGCAGGAATTCATTGTGATGGGCGCCTTCGATGGCCTGGCGGTATTTTTCCTCGGCCCGTTGGTTGCGGCCCCGGACGCGAAGGAATTCTGCCGTAACCAGGTCGTATTTGTGCTGGAAATTCATGGGGGCGTGGCGGGCCCAATGCCGGAGACGTTTCCGGATCCGGCCCACCTGTTTCGGCACGCTGCGTCCTCCGGCCAGGGGGGCGGCGTCCACCAGGGCCAGCCTGGCAAGGGCTTCGTAAAAATGGAAATTGGCATACACCAGCAGCCCGTTGAGGGAGTGAAGATCCCGCGCCCCTTTTTCCGCACAGCAGACCGCCTGACCGTAAGCGCCATGGAGATAATTCAGGAAAAGCTTCGCGAACTGGAGGCTGCAGACCGCCGTCCGGTCACCGGCCTCTTCATGCCGGGGCAGCATTCGGTCCTCGGAATACACGTCGCCGTTCAGGCGGCCCGGTGTCTTTTCCGCCCGCAGCAGGTTTTGAACCGTCTGGCGGCACATCAGGGCCAGCTGGAGCTGGGACTCCTGTTTCATGGACCGCAGGGTTTCCACGTGGCCCTCGATTTCCAGATCGATTTCCTCCAGGTTCATGCGGACCTGAAAAGCCGACCAGCAATAGAGCATGAGGGCATGGGCGGCGAATTCCGAGTCCCCTGATCCGATCCCCGTCCGATAGACCGCGAGGAGCTGCGGCAGGCCGTTTTCCGCGTGAATTTTCCAGTGCAGGATGAACCCGTTGACCACCAGCCCGGTTTTGGCGGGATGGACGCTGGTTTTCAGCCGTCCCTGAAGTGCCATGGCCAACTGGCCGAAACGGAAGCCCGCCTCGATGTTTCCGGCGCTGCACAGGATCAAGCCATAGGCGGCATAGTGGTAGGGCGATCCCGGGGAAATTCCGTATCGAATGGACAGACGCGTCATTTTAGTAACGAGCAGCGGCAGCAGGGACGGCCGGCTGTAATAGACGGCGGTGGAAATGCTTTCCATGATCCGCAGCATGGCAAGCAGCCCGGCGTCCGTCATCCGCGGTTTGTCCGCCAGTTCCTCGATGGTTTTTCCGTAAAGCGCCAGCCGGGTATGCAGCAGCCCGGAAAAGACGCTCCGGACGGACGGTTTTTCCGGGAATCTCACGCCCATGCGGCTGAGGAGTTGCAGCCCCGTTTCGACGGCTTCCTTCAAGCGATTGCGCGCCATGGAGCTGCGGATGCAGACCTCGCAGGCCCTGATGGTGTCCTCCAGGCAGCGGGCCCGGCGGATGGTTTCGGCGGTGAAGCGCTCCAGCTTTTCATAGGCGGTGGACAAATAAGCGGTTTCGGCCGCCTCATCAAACAGGGAAAGGCACAGGGCATATTGCCGCCGCCAGCCGTCGGGCCCCAGCAGGGAAATGCCGATGGAAAAATATCGCTGCGCCGCGTCGTAAGCCGCCGCTGTCTTGGCGTTTTTCCCTGCCCGGAGATTGAGTCCGGCCAGCTCATCCCGCTCCTGCTGATCGGTCATCAGGCTCATTCCCAGGTTCAGCTGGCCCACGGTCTGGAAAACCGCGTCCGCGGAGTCTTCAACCGGAAGTTTTTTCAGCAGCAACCGTCCGATACGGTAGTGCAGTCCGGGCTTGCGTTCTTCCGGGATCAAGCCGTAAGCCACTTCCAGGATGCGGTCATGGTGAAACACGCAAACGCCGTCCAGGTTGTCGATAAGACCCTCCCGGGCCGCCTCGTCCAGGAGTTGTGCGGTTTCATCCCCGGGACGATCAAGGGCCGCGGCGACGGTTTCCACGTCAAACCGGTAACCGATGCAGGCGCAGATGGTCAGGGCCTCTTTGACTTCCTTGCGCAGGTTGGAGATATTCGTGACCATCAAGTCGATAACGTTATCCGTCACCCGTTTCCGGCGGATCAGTTCCAGATCCCATTGCCAGCCGTTCACCGGGTCGATGGTCATAAGCCCTTCCCGGTACAGTAGTTGGATAAACTGCTGAATGAAAAACGGGTTGCCATATGTCTTGCCGTAAATCAAACCGGCGAGCGGCATCACGGATTCCGCCGGACAACCCAGCAGGCGGGCGATCAGAGCGTCCACCTCCCTGGCGGGAAGCGGCCCCAGCCGGATCGGGGTCATCCGCGCGCCGCTCTGGAGGATGTCGGCAATCAGGGCCGCGAGCGCCTCGATCTCATGGGCATGGTTGTTCCGGTAAGCGCCGATGAGCAGAAAATACGGCACGGCGCTGTCCATCAGGAGTTGCCGGATGAGCAGGAGGCTGGCGGGATCGGCCCATTGCAGATCGTCCAGGAACAGCACCAGGGGATGCGATTCCACGGCGAAGAGCCGCGTGAATGCGTTCATCACCGGATGGAACCGGTTCCGGATATCGGCCGGGTGCATCCGCGGAACCTCGGGGAAGTCGCCGACGATCAGCCGGATTTCCGGAAGTATCTCCTGGAGCACCGGCATGTCCGGACCCACGGCGGCGATGATTCGTTCCCGCAGTTCCCGGTCATGGCCGCCGCCTTCGGATATCAGCCGCCGCAACAGGGCCTGGAAGGCCTGAACAATGGCGCCGCAGGGTATGTCGCGCCGGAAGGGTTCGAATTTGCCCCATAGGAACAAGCCGCCGCGCTGGATGACCTCCCGCTGCCATTCCATCACCAGCTTCGACTTGCCGATTCCGGGAGGGCCGGATATGAAGACCGACTCACAGCGCCCTTGGAGAGCCCCTTCAAGGGCCTGCCGGATGGAGGCGGTTTCCTCCCCGCGGCCGACCATGTCCGGTGGTTCTCCGAAGCGGACGGCAATGTCTTCAGCACCCAGCCGGAAGGGCGCCGCGCTTCCGTTTTTTTGGAGGGCCGCGAGACATTTTCTCAAATCCGCCGCCAGCCCTTGGCTGCTCTGGTACCGGTCCTCGGGAGCCTTTGAAATCAGTTTCATGATCAGGTCCGAAACAACGGGCGGGACCGAGTTTTGCAGTTTGACCGGCGGCGGCGGTTTCCGGGCCAGATGGGCGTGAATGATTTCCACCGGATCGCTGGAAAGAAAAGGCGGCGCGCCGGTCAGGATTTCATACAGCAGAATCCCCAGGGAATAAAAATCCGTCCGGTGATCCACCTTGCGGTTCATCCGTCCGGTCTGTTCCGGAGACAGGTAGGGCAGAATCCGTCGGATCACTTCCGGATGGTAGATATCCTCCATCTCATGGGTCAGGATATCCAGAAAGCCCAGGGGCAGCAGGCGGACCCCGTCCCGTCGGCTGTTGACATACACGTATTCCGGCCGGACAGCGCCATGGACGATATGGTTGCCGTGCAGCCGGCCGAGAACGGCGGAAAAGGACAGGGCCAGCCGCAGGGTGATGTCCGGGCCCGGCGGCCCCTGTTCCAGGAGGGCGGTAAGCGGAATTCCGCCGAAATCTTCCAGGATGAGCGCATAGCCGTTTTCGTGGTGCCGGACTTCCAGGATTCGAATCAGCTCCGGGGCGGCGGTTCCCTGCAACGCACCGGCGATCTGCTGGAAACGCATTCTCTCCGCAGCCGAGGGCCCCGGGGCTTTCAGGATGGCGGCGATCCGTTTTTCCGGCTCGCCCGGTTTTTCCACCCGCAACAATTTTTTGAAGCGGGAGTCTTCCACGACATCGAGAATGTCATATCCGGAAATCCGCTTCATGTTGAACCGGCAACCGGCCGGAACTGGGCGATCTGCCGCGAAACCGCCGCCAGTTCGCCGCTTTGATCCCACACTTCGCCGTCTTCCTCCACCAGGCCGCAGTTGATGAAGCGGCTGCGGAAGATGCAGCGCAGCCATTTTTCCCGGGGAATGTTGCGGACGCTCACGGAAAACTCGATGGTCGGCACCCAGGCCACCGCGCCGTGGCTGGATAATACCGGGGGGGGAAAGGCGTCGGCGGCCAGCACCAAGCCGGTCAGGTCAAAGGGACGGTCCTGCTTGAACCGGATCCAGCCTTTGTGTTCGGATTTTTCCGCCAGGGGTTTCCCCTGAAGCCATCCGGCGCAGGCCGGATCCAGGCGCACGTCCATCTGGTCGAAGACCGTGTATCCGGGCATGGGGGGAATCGGAAAACAGTCCATGGGCGCCGGAAGTTCCGGCGGGCCGCTTTCATAGCGTGTCGGGGGACAGGCGTCGCCGGCCGCGGCGAACGTGCCCAGGGCGCGGATTTTTTCCCGACCGTCCTGGAGCAGTCTCACCTGCAGGCGGTCGAACTGGCTCGACCGGACGATTTCCTCCACCAGCAGGAGGGCCTCCCCCGGTTTGCAGCGCGAGATGTAATTGGCCGTCAGGATCGGGGTCGCCTTTTTCCCGGCCTGCTCCAGCATGGCCTGGGCGATCAGGGCCAGGAGATATCCACCGTTGGCGATCCCGTTGATGGACCAGTTGTCGCTCACCCTGACGCGGTACGCGCGGTCTTCCATCCTTGTCAACATCAGGTCTTGGTCAAATAGGTGCATGGCTTTCCTCTCGGATTTTCCTCTCCGCGAATTCGGTTTCAGCGGTTTTTCTTTTATCGGTTTACCCGTCGGGCGGCAAGGAATATTTCCTCCCGTACCCATTCATAAAGGCGGTCGCCGGGGTCCTGCGCCATGTCGGTCGGCTCCCGGAAGGATCGTCACCGGAGCTGCCTGGAAATCTGCGCGAACTTGACACCCTATCCGCGCCCTCTTATATTATGTCGGATAACGGAAGATCCAATGGCCCTGTCTCCTGACCCCAACCTCCGGGAGGAAAAATCCCATGAAAAAAACCGTGCTGTTCGTATTCGATGGCGACCCCATGTGTTTCATTCGGGAGCAGGACTACGAGGTGATCACGCTTTGAACATGGAAACCCGATTCACAACCGTTGTCCGGCAGATCGGCGAAATTGTTCTGGGCAAGGAAGACCAGATCCGCCTGGCCCTGACCTGCCTGTTCGCCAGGGGGCACCTGCTGATCGAGGATCTGCCGGGCATCGGAAAAACGACGCTGGCCAAGGTGCTGGCCAGATGTCTGGGGCTTGATTTCCAGCGCATCCAATTTACCAGCGACCTGCTGCCGGGGGACATCCTCGGGACATCGGTGTTCGAGCAGAAAAGCGGCTCCTTTCATTTTTATCCCGGCCCGATCTTCTCCCAGGTGCTGCTGGCCGATGAAATCAACCGCGCCACGCCCAAGACCCAGAGCGCCCTGCTGGAAGCCATGGAGGAGAGCCAGGTGACCATCGAGGGTCAAACCCGGCGCCTCAAAGCCCCCTTCTTTGTGATCGCCACCCAGAATCCCATGGAGCACTCGGGCACCTATCCCCTGCCCGAATCCCAGCTGGACCGCTTTCTGATGCGCATCGAAATCGGTTATCCGGACCGCAACGCCGAGCGGGAGCTGCTCACGGGGGGGGACGGCAAGGAACGGATCAATGCAATGAGCGCCTGCCTGTGTCAGGAGGAAGTGCTGGAAATCCAGCAGCGCGTCACCAATGTCCATGCCTCCGGGGCCTTTCTGGAATATCTCCAGGATCTGCTGGACTTCACGCGGGTCCGGGACCATTTTCACATGGGGCTGTCCCCCCGGGCCGGACTGGCCCTGCTCCAGGCGTCCAAATCCTGGGCCTGCCTGCATGGACGGAACCACACACTGCCGGAAGACCTGCAGAAAATCCTGCCGGTTGTGGCCGGTCACCGCCTGCGGTCCCGGGAAACCCTGGGAGAGATCCCCCCGGAACGCCTGACGGCCCTGTTCGCGGAAGTCCCCGTTCCATGACGGAAAAGAGCCGGCCGCGGTCCTCGCCGACACCGCTTCCCCACCGGCTCGACCGGCGCAGGCTCTATATTCTGCCGACGCGTTACGGTCTTCTTTTCACGGTACTGCTGGCCGCCATGCTGGTCGGCTCCGTCAACTACAACAACAATCTCGGTTTCCTGCTGACCTTCCTGCTCGGCACCATGGGCCTGACGGCCATGGTGCACACCTACCGGAACCTCGCCGGCCTGCGCATCCTGTCCGTTTCCGCCGCCCCGGTTTTTGCCGGCGACACCGCCGAGTTTCATCTGCGGGTGCGCCCGGAAGGCCGGAGCCGGAGTGCTCTCCGCTTCACCTTCGTTGATGCGGCCGCCCCCGGTCTTCTCGATGCGCCGCCATGGGCGGACGCGTCCGTCCGGCTGGCCCTGGCCGCTCCGGTCCGGGGGCTGCTGAAACCCGGGCGGCTGCGGGTATCGACCGTTTTCCCCGTGGGCCTGTTCGTCGCCTGGTATGAATGCCGGCCGGAAGCCGTCTGTCCTGTGTATCCCCGGCCGATTCCGGTTAACAGCCACAGGCTCGGCGGCTTCGAGGGCTCCGGCCGGAAAAGCGGCTCGGCCGGTAAGGGCGCGGAGGATTTCGAGGGCCTGAAAACGTATCAGCCTGGCGATCCCATCCGGCAGATTTCCTGGAAGACTTTTTCCCGTGGCAAGGGATTGTATCGCAAGGCTTTCACCGGCCAGACCGGCGCCATTGCCGTGATCGACTGGCACGCCTTCCCGGATCAGCCCCTGGAACGCCGGCTGTCGATTCTTAGCGGCCTGGTGATGAGCGCCCATGCCGGGAAAACGGCGTATGCGCTGAACCTGCCAGGAAACCGGATTCCGGCGGGCAGCGGGGAGAGCCATAAACACAAATGCCTGCTGGCCCTGGCGGTTTTCGGTGAACCGGGGGAGAAGGCATGAAGACGCGACCCGTCCGCCCGCCGGACAAGGATATCCGGCAGGTGATCGCCGCCCTGGTGGTGGCCCTGCTGCCCCACGGTTTGGGGCTGCCGCCCTGGATCGCGGTCTGGTGTGGCGCCGGCTGGGGTTACCGCCTGCTGGCGGATCGCCACAACTGGCCGCTGCCCTCCAGGAAACTGCGGCTGCTGCTGACCGCCGCCGGATTTCTTGGCGTTTTGCTCTCGGCCGGAACCCGTTTCGGGGCCGACAGCTATATCGGGCTGATGGCCGTCATGGCGGCGCTCAAACCCTTTGAAATCGAATCCTATCGCGACAAAATCATCACCGTGTTGCTGGCCTATTTCATCGTCATCACCGGTTTGTTCGAATCCGAATCCCTGATCATCGTCGTTCATCTGTTCGGTTCGGTCTGGATAACCACCGCCGTTCTGATCCATATCCATTCATCCGGCGGCGCCTTGCGCCTGTCCGGCCGGATCATGCTCCAGGCCCTGCCCGTCATGCTGGTTCTCTTTTTCCTGTTCCCCCGTCTGCCGGGAAGTCTGTGGCGGGTCTCGCCGATCAAAACGGGCGGGAGCGGTTTTTCGGAATCCCTTTCCATCGGCGATGTGGCCCGTCTGGTCCAGGACGAGCGCACGGCGTTCACGGCGCGGTTCGACGAGCCCCCGCCGCCCGGGACCGACCTGTATTGGCGCGGCATCGTTTTCGATCGCTTCGACGGCCGGTCGTGGACCGCCGGCCGGGAACCGGTGGATCCCCTGCCCGCTCCCGCCGGAAAACGGACGGCGGCCTATACCGTCACCCTGCCGCCCCAGGGCCGCAGACATCTGTTCGTCCTCGATCTGCCGGTTACGGAGCCGCCCCTGACGCATGTCGCCGCCGGGTATACGCTGCAGGCCCGTTTCCCCATCCGCCGGAAATTTTACTACCGGGTCCTTTCCGAATTGACGGAAACCGCCGGGGCCGCTTCCCCGCCGCTCCTCCGATTCGTGACCTTGCCGGAAACCGGCAACCCCCAGGCCCGCGCGCTGGCCGGCCGTTGGGCCGCCGGGGCCGCCACGGACGAAGAGACCGTGCGTGCGGCGCTGAAATATTTCACGGCCAACGGCTTTGCCTATACCCTGAAACCGCCGGCGCTCGCCGCCGACCCCATCGATCAATTCCTGTTCGAGACCCGCCGGGGATATTGCGAGCATTACGCCTGCGCCTTCGCCTTTCTCATGCGGGCCGCCGGCATCCCCGCCCGGATCGTGGGCGGCTACCTGGGCGGCGAGCCCAACCCGTATGGCCGCCTGCTCACCATCCGGCAGTCCGACGCCCATGCCTGGACGGAGGTCTGGCTCAAGGGCCGGGGCTGGGTGCGGATTGATCCCACCGCCGTGGTCGTCCCGGAACGCCTGTCCGGAGGGGTTTCCGCGGCCCTGCCGCCGGAGGAACTGCCGGGTTTCCTGGCCGTCGGCCGGTTCCGCCGTGGCGGCGGAATCTGGAGCGGTCTTCTCTATGCCTGGGAAGCGGCCAACAACCGCTGGGATATCTGGTTTTCGGGATATTCCCACCTGCAGCAGCAGGCCCTGCTGGAATGGATGGGATTCACCGCCGGCTCCCAGGCCCGACGGATCGGACTATTGCTTCTGTTCCTCGGTCTGGCCGGGGCCGGAATCGCCGGCGCCTATTTCCTGCGACCCCGGCGGATTGTCACCGTCCCGGATCAGGCCCTGTCCGCTTACAACCGGTTTTGCCGGAAGCTGGCGCGGATGGGGATCGAGAGGGCCCCATGCCAGGGACCCCGGGATTTCAGTGCGCTTGCGGCGGGACGGCACCCGCCGTTGAGGGAAGAGATCGCCGCCGTCACGGAACTGTATATCCGGCTGCGCTACGATGAAAGCGGGAGCCCGGAGGAGTTGCGGCGGCTGAAATCCCTGGTCCGGCGTTTCCCCACAAAACCGGAAGATTTATCATTGGATTCTTGATCGCCGTATGATAGAAAACGGCATTTCCACCCAATCCGATTTCCATTCAAACCTCTTGCCTGGCGGGCGTTATCCACAAGCGGATGGTTGGCGGAAAGGAATACCCGAAAAAGGAGACAGCGGATGAGCCTGACGGTTGTCGTGCTGATGGGGGTGTTGTGGATCTGGCTGAGAACCAAGATGTCCCGGTTGGCGGATCAGGCCGGCAGGGATCACGAACGCCTGGAAGAGCTGCTGACCCGGGTCCAGGCCCTGGAACTCGCCTTGCGGGGTGGCGCGCTTCCGGCCCGGGAGGCCGGGCCGGAAGCGGCGGACACTCCCGGGGAGGAGTGGCCGGGGACGGCCGCTCCGGAACCGGAAACGGGAGAAAAATCATACCAGGAGATGCCGGAATACGACTGGGAGACACCGGAGGAGGCTGTTGCCGCAACTCCGGCCCGCGAAAGCCGGCCGGAGGCGGAGACGGAGCAGGCGGGAAGCGCGGCGCCGGGAAGCGGGCGAGAACGTCCGGCCGTCAACTGGGAACAGTTCATGGGCGTGAAGTTGTTCGCCTGGCTGGGCGGAATCGCCCTGTTCCTGGGGGTCGCCTTTTTCATCAAGTATTCCTTCGAACACAACCTGATCAGTCCTCCGGTGCGGGTGGCCGGCGGAGTCCTCGTCGGGCTCGGCCTTTTGGCCGGCGGACTGCTGATGGACCGACGCCGGTACGCCATCACAGTCCAGACCCTTTGCGCCGCGGGCGTCCTGATCCTTTACGCCGATATTTTCGCCGCCTGTTCCTTCTACCATCTGTTGCCCAATGCCGCGGCCTTCGCTTTGATGATTCTGATCACCTTCACGGCTTTTCTCTTGTCCCTGCGCCTGGACGCCCAGGCCGTGGCCATCATCGGCATGCTGGGCGGCTTTCTGACGCCGCCGCTCCTGTCCACCGGCGAGGACCGGCCCCTGGCGCTGTTCAGCTATATCGCCATGCTGGACGCGGGCCTCATCGCCCTGGCGCTGATCAAGCGTTGGGGCCACCTGTGCCTGCTGGCCGCCGTCGCCACAATGGCCATGCAATTCGGCTGGGCGGAAAAATTTTTCCAGGCGGATAAAATCCATACGGCCCAGGGGGTGTTTATATTTTACACGGCCTTTTTCATCGCCGCCTTCTGGCATGCCCAGCGGAAGGATAGAATGGATCGATTCATTTCCGCCGCCGCCTGCCTGCCGCCCGCGGCGGCCCTGCTTTTCAGTTTTTATCTGCTGGTCTATCCGTATCCGGAAATCGCCCGCCGCCCCTTTCAGGTTTTTTGCATGGCGCTGGCGGGTGACGCGGCCCTGCTGGTGGTCTCCTGGCACCGCTCCCGGATGCGCTGGGTCAATATGGCGGCGGGAACGGCGGTCTTCCTGCTGCTGACCGTCTGGATCGCCTCGTTCCTGTCCATGGAGCTGTTGAATCCGGCCCTGGTCCTGTGTCTGCTGTTCGCCATCCTGCACGGCGCCTATCCGGTGGTACTGGAGCGCCTGAAACCGGCCGGATCGCCGGCCTGGTGGGGCCATGTCTTCGCCCCGGCGGCGCTGCTCCTCACCATGATCCCCCTCTTGACCTTCGAGGAGCCGACCATCGCCGTCTGGCTGGCTGTTTTGGTCCTCAACGCCCTGGCGGTGATGTTGGCCCTGGCCACCGCCGCGATCAGCGGCATCCTTGCGGTCCTGCTGATCACCGCGGCCCTGATTTTCTTCTGGGTCGCGGCTATCCCGGTATGGGTTGCCGGCCTATGGGAGATGCTGGTGGTGGTGGGCGCCTTCGCCGCCTTTTTTCTTGGGGTCAGCGCGTGGATCCTCCGGCGGGCGGGGCGCCCGGCAACGGAGGTTCAAATGGAGGCTGGGGCCACCTTCCCATTTCGGCGCAGCCGGTTTTCCGTGGATTTGTCCCGGCAGATACCGGCGGTTTCGGCGCTGCTGCCCTTCCTGCTGCTGATCATGGTGACCCTCAAGCAGACGCTGGCTGATCCGTCGCCGGTGTTCGGCCTGGCCCTGCTTCTGGGAATTCTGCTCTACGGCATTGTCTTGACGTGGCAGGCGGATTCTCTGGCCGTCGTGGGGCTGCTCGGGGTGGTCTGCCTGGAGCAGGCCTGGTTTGCCAACGGCTTTACCCCGGAGCGGGCCGCCCTGCCGCTGGCCTGGCTGGTGGCGTTTTACGCATTGTTTTCCGGCTTTCCCTTTGGGTTTCAGAAGCGGATGGCAGGCCGGGTGGTTCCATGGGCCGCGGCGGCCCTGGCGGGGCCGTTGCAGTTTTTCTTCGTATACCGGCTGGTAAGGACCGCCTACATGAACCCCTATATGGGACTGCTGCCGGCCTTGTTCGCCCTGCCCTCCCTGCTGGCCCTGGTCCGGCTGATCAGAACCGTGCCCTTCGATACCCCGGAGGGAAGGCGGCTGTCGGCCCTCTTCGGCGGCGTGGCCCTGTTTTTCATCACGGCCGTTTTTCCCATCCAGTTCGAAAAGCAATGGATCACCATCGGCTGGGCCCTGGAAGGGGCGGCCCTCCTGTGGCTTTTCCGGCGCATCCCCCACCCGGGCCTGAAAATTGTGGGCGCGGCCCTGCTGACCGCGGCCTTCATCCGGCTGGCGCTGAACATAGAGGTGATTCAGTATCACCGGCGCTCGAACATACCCGTCTTCAACTGGTATTTGTACGCCTACGGCCTGGTCAGCCTCTGTCTCTTCGCCGGGGCCCGGCTGCTGAGGCCGCCGGATCACCGCATCAAAAACGTGGACGTCCGGGCGGTGCTGTACGGCCTGGGAACAGTGCTGACCTTTCTGCTCCTCAATATCGAGATCGCCGATTATTTCAGCACCGGGCCTTACATCCGCTTCGAATTTTCCGGCAGTTTCGGCCGGGACATGACCTATTCCCTGGCCTGGGCCGTCTTCGCCTTTGTGCTGCTGGTGGTGGGCATCCGGCAAGGCCTGGCGGCGGTGCGTTACGCCGGCATCGGCCTGCTGGTGGTCACGCTCCTCAAATTGTTCCTGCACGATCTCTGGAGCCTGGGCGGCCTGTACCGCATCGGCGCCCTCATGGGCCTGGCGCTGGTATTGATACCGGTTTCCTTTCTCTATCAGCGCTTCCTGTCGGAAAGGCCCGCCAAACCAACCGGAAAACAGGACGGGATATGAAAACTCGGATACTGCTCGTATTGTCGGCCGTTCTCGGCTTTACCTCCTTCGCGGCGGCCGGGGTGCCGGCGGAATGGAAAACCGTTCAGTCCATGGAGATCGGCCGGGCCGGCTGGGTCAAGATCAGCCTGCCGGTGGAAACCCTGTCGGCCGCCAAACCGGATCTTGCCGACCTGCGCCTGCTGGATGGGTCCGGCCGGGAGACGGCCTATCGCATCGAAAGACCGTTGCAATCGCCCCCGGAAGACAAACCGGCCGGGAACCTCCGCATCCGCCTGGAGGGAACCGGGACAACAGCGACTTTCACCACCGGCCTGAAAACCGCCCTGGGCGCCGTGTCCATCGAGACGCCGGCCGGGGATTTCATCAAGGCCGTGTCCGTGGAAGGCTCCAATGACGAGGGCCGGTCATGGACCATGCTGGTGCGCAACACCTTCCTTTTCCGGCGCGGGAATGCCCAGGGCCTGACGGCCACGGTGCCTGCCGGCGCTTGGGCCATGGCGCGGATATCGCTGGACGACAGCCGGGACGCGCCCATCCCCGTCACCGGCATTCGGGTGCATGCCGCGGAAACGGAGGCTGCGCCGGCCGAGCCCATGCCCGTGACGGTCATCAGCCGGGAGGAAGAAATGGACCGGACCCGGCTGACCCTGGAGCTGCCCGGCGCCAATCTGACCCTGGCTTCCCTGGGAATCGAGACTCCGGAGGCCCTGTTCACCCGCCGGGTGACGCTGCAATACCTTGGCCATGACGACAACGGGGTCCGGGAGGTGGAGCTGGCCGGAGACACCCTGTACCGGATCGCCGTCAACGATCAGGCCCCGCTTTCGCGGCTGGCCTTCGCCGCGGATGTGACGGCGCCCGACCGGCAAGTGATCCTGACCATCCACAACGGCGACAGCCCGCCCCTGCCGGTGACGGCGGTCCGGGGCTTCCGGCGGCCGGTGTACCTGGTTTTTTCAGCAGCCGGTCCGGCCGTCTACCAGCTCATCAGCGGCAATCCGGCCGGCAGCGCTCCCCACTATGACCTGAAAGAGCTGAACGCGGACATGGTTCCGGCGGAACTGATCAGCGCCGCATTTTCACCGCCGGCGGTCAATCCGGACTGGACCCCCCCCGAAGTCCTGCCGGAGGTCGGCGAGTCCGGCAGCGCCATCGAGCTCTCCACATGGAAATATCACAAGCGCATCGATATCAGAACGGCGGGGGTCCAGCGGCTGGAACTGGATCCGGAAGTACTGGATCTGGCCCAGCCGTCGCTGACGGATCTGCGCATCGTGAAGAACGGCCGCCAGGTGCCCTATCTGATCGAACCTTCGGTGTCCCTGGGGGAACTCATGCCGGAAGTCCAGGCGGCGGATGATCCCCCCCTGTCCACGGTCAGCCGCCTGCGGCTGGCCCTGCCGGTCAGACGGCTGCCCCTTGCGGCCCTGAAAGTCGAGGTCGGCACCGCCTTTTTCCAGCGCCGGGTCACCCTGTACGAGGAAGCGCCGGACCGGCGGGGCAATCAACAGACCCTGCTGCGCGCGTCGGCGGTCTGGTCCCGCACCATCGGCGAAAAAAGCCCCCCCATGGTTCTGCCCCTGGCCTTCCGGACCATCACCGGCAACCTGATTCTGGACATCGACAACGGCGACAACCCGGCCCTGGATATCGGCGCCGTCCGGATCAGCTACCGGGCGAACCGGCTCCTGTTCAAGGCCTCCCCGGGAGAAGACGCGCGGCTGTATTTCGGCAACCCCACGGCGCCGCCGCCGCGTTACGACATCGATCTGATCGCCGGGCATTTCCTTTCCGCCGCCAAGAACAAGGCGTCCCTGGCGCCCCTGGAACGTCAGGGGCCGCCGTCCTGGCAGGAAAAATACCGGTTCGGCGAAAAAGCCGTCTGGCTGTTCTGGATCGTTTTGGCCGGCCTCGTGGCCGGCCTGCTCGTGATCATTTCCCGGCTGCTGCCGAAGGCCAAATGATTCTTGGGGTGAAAAATCGCTACGGCATCTATGGAAAAAGCCGCCAATCTCCCTCCGCAAACCATTAGACCACTTCCAGTTCGCCCGGGTTGACACCTGCGCCGCCGAGGATAGCCCATTGCAGATCCACGTGGGATTGAAGGGTCTGCAACATCGCCTCATTGCCCGGCTTAAAAAGATGGGCGAACCGGCCCTGGGGTTTCAAAAACGCGGAAACAGGTTGCTTTTGCTTGGGCGTGTAGGTCAAGCGGGTCCGGCCGTTTTCAATTTCGAACAACGGCCAGAAGCAGGTGCTGACCGCCAGCCTCGACAGCGTGATGGCGTCGTCGGTTTGGGAGCGCCACCCGCGGTTGCAAGGGGAAAGCAGGTTTAAAAATTTAGGCCCCTTTATCGACAAGGCTTTTTGAACCTTTCGCATGAGATCGACGTGATGGCTCAGAGCTGCCTGGGCCACATAGGGGATGTCGTGGGCCGCCATGATCTGGGCGATGTTTTTTCTGTGCTGGGGTTTTCCGGCCAAGACCTCGCCCGCCGGCGTTGTGGTGGTGGAGGCGCCGAAGGGGGTAGCGCCCGAGCGCTGGATGCCTGTGTTCATGTAGGCGCCGTTGTCATAGCAGACATAGAGCAGGTCGTGGCCCCTCTCCATGGCGCCAGAGAGGCTCTGGAAGCCGATGTCGTAGGTGCCACCGTCTCCGGCAAAAACGATGAAGGCGATATCCTGGTCCATTCGGCCTTTTTTCTTCAGGGCCCGGTACATGGTTTCGACACCGGCCATGGTGACGGCCGCGTTTTCAAAGGCCGAATGAATCCACGGTATTTTCCAAGACGTATAATCGGAAATACAGGTGGTCACCTCCAGACACCCGGTGGGCGAGCAGGCGATTACCGGTTTGTCCGCAGCCAGCAGGACCATTTTAACCGCGACGGCTGCGCCGCAACCGGCGCACATCCTATGGCCCGAGGCCAGTGGGATCTCTTTTTGGGCGAGTTCTTTCAATCTTAATGCTGATGACATGGTCTTCTCCTTGAAAAACGTACGGCAGCAAAAACGAGCTCCGCTATTTCAAACCGATATAGGCCTTGACCTCGCCGCCTGAAGTTTCGGCGGCACGAGCAGCCTCCTCAATGGCCCGGCTGGCATCCTGGGGCAGAAAATCCCTTCCGCCCAGGCCGTATATGCGATTGATCAGCCGCGGTCTTTGGTCGTGAGGGTACAGGGCGGCGCAAATGTCGGCGAACATCGGCCCGCTGGCGCCGAAGGAGTCGGCGCGATCAAGGACGCACACCGCCTCAAGATGGCGCAGTGCTTCGGCAATGGCGGTGAAAGGGAAGGGCCTGAACAGCCTGGGTTTCAAAAGCCCGGCCTTGATCCCCCGGTTTCTGGCCTCGTCAACGGCGTCCTTGGCGGTTCCGGCGGCTGAATTCAATACAACCAGGCCGACCCGCGCATCCTCCAAACGGTAGGATTCGAACAGACCGTATTTTCTTCCGCTTGTTTTCTCAAACTCGGTGGCCACATCCGAAATCACCTGAAAGACACCCGTCATGACGTCGTGTTGGACCTTCTTGTATTCGTGGTACTGATCGGTGAGAATCAAGGGGCCATAGCTGACTGGGCGCCGGATGTCGAGCAAGGGGTTACGGGGCCGGAATTGCCCGACGAAGCGCTTGACGATATCGTCGGGCAGATATTCCATGCGCCCGATGGAGTGGCTGATAATGAAGCCATCTACACAGATCATGACCGGCAGGCGCACGGCGGGGTGCTCGGCGATGCGGAAGGCCTGAATAGTGTTGTCGTAGGCCTCCTGGGCGTTTTCGGACCACAGTTGAATCCACCCCGAATCCCTGGCGCCCATGGCGTCGGAGTGGTCGCAGTGGATGTTCAACGGCGCCGACAAAGCCCGGTTGATCACCGGCATGACAATGGGTAGGCGCATGCCAGAGGCGACGAAAAGCATCTCCCACATCAGGGCCAGTCCTGGCCCGCTGGTGGCCGTGGCCACCCGTCCGCCGGCGGCCGCGGCGCCGATGCAGGCGCTCATGGCGCTGTGCTCGCTTTCCACCAACATCAGCTCGGTTTGAACCAAGCCGTCGGCCGCGAAATCGGAAAAGCGCTGCATGAGATCAGTCTGGGGCGTGATGGGATAGGCGGCGCAAACATCGGGATCGATCTGTTTGAGGGCCTGGGCCACGGCCTCATTGCCGGTAACGGCGACGACAGCTTTCATCATTTCTCCTCCTCTTGCATGGCGATGGCTTTTTTACCCTTTTTCCCGGGGCATTCCAATGCGCAGATGCCGCACCCCTTGCAGTAATCGTAGTTGAATCCGGCCATTTTGCCGTCGGCGATGTTGACCGCCATGTCCGGGCAGTAAAGCCAGCAAAACAGACAGTCGATGCAGTTCTCCTTCAGCGAGATTGGCCTGGACGAGCGCCAGGAACCGGTTTTAATCGCTACGGAATTGCCCGGCGTGGTAATCACGGGACCGTCGTTCTTCATTTCTTCCATTCCTCGCGGATTCATATTTCACGCACCTCCTGCCATCCTTTTTCCACGGCGATGCGATTGCCCTCCACGATTTTTGGGGCAAATTTTTTGCCGAAACTTTTCATCACATCCTTGGCGACGGTGTCCAATTCCACAAGATCGGAAATTTTCGCCAGGGCGCCCACCATGGGCGAGTTCGGCAAGTCCCGCCCGATGGCATCCTGGGCAATTCTGGAGCCATCAACTGCGTAAATCTTTTGACCGGGCTGCAAGTTGAATTTCCTTCTGACCGTCGCGCTGTTTTTACCCGCATTAATTAGAAAGACCGCCTGTGCTTTGGTACCGGCGGTTACGTCGATGCCGTCGAGTAATGTGGTATCCACCACGATGACGATATCCGGCTGCAAGACAGGGCAGTGCATTCTCAGCTCCTTTGTGCTGATCCGGTTATAGGCCTGCAAGGGCGCTCCGGCGCGTTCAGGTCCGTATTCAGGAAACGCCTGAATGTGGCGGCCCCTGCTGAGGCATGCGTCGGCGAAGATTTTAGCTGCGGTCACCGTCCCCTGCCCGCCTCGACCATGCCAGCGTATTTCCACTGTTTCGCTCATGTTTTCTCCTTTCATGGTTTTCATACATGTATACGGCCAGGAGGCTGAAAGCCTTCGGCAACAAACCGCTATTACAGGATAGCCCGGCGGATCTCTTCGTCGTCGGCCGCCACCTCGGCACGCATCTTTTCCCTGTAGGCTTTGAGTTCCGCGCGGAGTCGCTCGTCCGACAACGCCAGGATGGCAACGGCAAGCAGGGCCGCATTTTTGGAGCCGGCTTTGCCGATGGCCGTAGTGCCAACCGGGATCCCCCCGGGCATCTGGACCATGGAAAGCAGCGAGTCCAAACCACCCAGATCGGTTGTAACCATGGGTACGCCGAGGACCGGCAAGGTGGTCAGGGCCGCAAGTACCCCGGCCAGATGGGCCGCCTTGCCCGCTGCGGCGATGATGATCTGAATGCCCCGCGCCTCGGCGCCTACGGCGAACTCATGGGCGCGGTCCGGCGTTCTGTGGGCTGAAATCACCCGGATTTCGTAAGGCACCTGAAAATCAGCCAACACCTTGGCGCTCTCCCGCATTACGTCGAAATCGGACTTGCTGCCCATGACAACCGCCACCTTGGGTGTTTGCTGAATGGTGAGTCCGTTCATATCAGCCCACCTCCGCCAAGAAGACATTCGTCTGTCGAACCTTGAGCGCAAAGGCGGTAAGTTCAACGGTGACGGGATTGAGTTCTCCGACACTTTCCGCGGTCAGCACGCCGGCCATGGAGGGCACATGCATACCGGCAGGTATGGCAACCCCTTCCACGAGGGCTTGGTGCTGGACGACAACGCCATCGCCAAGCTCCGCCTTGAAAACGATGCTTTTAAAACCTACAAAACAGTTCTCGCCCATATTGCAGGGTCCGTGGATCACGGCTCCGTGGGCGAGGGAGCTTCCTTTACCGATGCGCACCGGCGATCCACCCAGTGCATGGACGATGACGCCGTCTTGAATGTTGACCTCCGATTCGATGATGATTGCCTCCACCTTGCCTGCCGGGCAGGGTTCGTCCGACCGGATCACGGCGTTGGGTCCTACGAACACTTTTTCGCCGATCTGGACGTTGCCGATCACCACGGCCGAAGGATGAATCGTCGCGGTGGCGGCCACCACAGGTTTATCGCCAGCATGATTCCGATAAAGCATTTTCCCTCCGTCGATTTGAGTTTGTTTTTCTACTGTCCGTCACCAACGCTGCAAACATCCCGGACCGTTGCCTGGTGCAAGAACATATTTCTTGTTGCCGCTTGCACGGCGGCGTTTCCTTTCGCACAAAAAAAGGCCGCCCCTGTTTCGTAGAAACAGGCGACGGCCTTATATTTTTCACGCGCCCTTCACCGCCGGTGAAGGGCCCGCTCTAACACTAAGACATTAATGGTGTTGCTTCCGTACCCCCCTGAAGACTATCGTTGGAAACGCCACTCTCCAGGCAGGTCTGATGTACTTTCTATAGGGATATCCCTATTGCTGTCAAGATGTTTTTTAAGCCGTTTTTTCAAGCCGGCATACAACATATCCAAATCTTGTTATATACTTGGGGGCGACATCAGGGAAAAAATGATCACCCTTTCACCGGATACTGTGCTGATATCTGTGTGCAGGCTCTTTACCTTTATACCCAGAATTTTTTCAACCGCCTCCTCCAGCAAGGGGCGGCCTTGCTCCAACAGGGCGATGCGGACCCGTTTAATCAACTCGCGACCATCCTTTTGATCTTTATTATCGGAGAGCTTCAGTTCCGCCTGGGTGAGAACATTTTTAAGTCGCACAAAGACCATGTCATCGATGATATAGGCCTTGGCTTCCAACGGACCCCGCCCCATGTACTCCTTTTCAAATTTGACGATCGCTTCGCAGATTTCGGCCTCGATTTGTCCCTTGGTTTTATTTTTCATTTTGACCTCAAACGCTCAACCATACATCGATGACCTTTCGATGCAATCTCATTTGGATTACGTATCACGCAGAGTTTTTCTGCGAAAAGCCTCCAGAAACACATTTGTCGCTATAATCCGATTCTGGATGTACTATTTAGAAAATTATTTAACATTCCACAATATTTTTATTTGCCATTACGGAATAATGGCTACCCTGCTCCCACCAGCACATCCCGGTTTTATGATCCGTCGAAGCCGACGCCGAGGCGATGGGCAAGGATATCCATACGGCCGGCCATGTTTCGATATATGGTATATACTTCGACACCGGCAAATCGGAGATAAAGCCCGAATCCGACCTTGCGCCCGTCACATCCAACCATAATGAGGCGGAAAAGGCGAAGAACCGGCGGCTGGAATTGGTTAAGCGGTGATGACTGAAAGATGTAGTCATTGGCCTGAAAGTGATTGCATGATTACTCCGGGGCGTACATCCGCACGCAAAGTCAGTTTGCGGATGAACAGGCTCGCAATGTGCGGGAGCTTTCACTATAAATTTCCTGTGAAGGGTATGAACGCTGTCGAATACACAAGAAGATTGCGGCGAGTTGCCATGCTTTCCTGGGTGGGATCGTTGATACTATTCCTGGGGCTTGCCTGGGCTCACGTCCTGCCTTTGAATGAATTCCTTCCTTTTGGATGTCATTAACGATACTCTTTAACTGACACGACGAACGGCACAGGAGCTGCCGAGGAATCCGACGGAACTGATTATCCGGACCCTGGAAGGCAAAGCGGTGGACCGGGTGCCCTCCTTCTGCGCCATGGTGGAGGACCGGATTTTCAACGAGGTGCTCGGTCACCCGCTGATTTCCCAGGAAAAAATGATGACCCACCCCTTGGCGCGTTTCTTCCTATCCCGGTGGGGAACGAAACTTTCCAAAAACCTGTTTCAGGCGGAACTCAACCGTACTTTTGAAAAGCGGATCAAGGCTCAGGTCGAGCTGGGCTTCGATTCCCTGTGGGCGATTCTGGATGAGACCGTCACGGTCATCGACCACAAGACCATCAAAGAGGTGGTCGACTCCATTCAGGAGGCCGGTCTGAAGGATATCGTGAAAGTCTTCATCGGCGGCGCCTGCACCTCGGAACAGCTCAAAGAAGAAATGGGCGCGGACGGCTACGGGGAGACGGCGGTTGCGGCGGTCAAGATTTTTGACCGACTTGCCGCGGTGGCCTGAAAGGCTTCGATCATGGTTTCCCTTTTCCTGTCGTGGGGAAGGATTGAAAACCAAGACGCCGCCAGAGACGAAGACCCGGCGATGGCCGACGGGCAGACCCGGATGGGGAGACACCGTCCGCCTTGACAATGGCGGGAGGGGAGCATGAAGGCATCCATCAGCGAACTGTTGGCCTGGGGCCCGGTCCTGACGGACGGCGCCTGGGGTTCGGAACTGATCAGGCAGGACTACCGAAAGGGACAGTGCCTGGAACACTGGAATCTGGAATTCCCGGAACGGGTGGAAGCGATCGCCCGCGGCTACATCCGGGCGGGAAGCCGGGTCATCCTGACCAACACCTTCGGTGCCAACCGGTATCTCCTGGAGAAGCACAGGCTGGCAAACCGGGTCCGGGAGATCAATGCCGCCGGGGTCGCGATCTCCAAAAAAAAAAGCGGCCGGAGACCGGGCGGCGGTTTTCGCTTCCATGGGTCCCAACGGCAAGCTGTTTTTCATGAGGCAGGTGACCGTGGATGAACTCAAGGAGGCCTTCACCGAGCAGTCCGAGGCCATGGCGGAAGCGGGGGCCGATGCCGTAACCATGATGGACCTCGCCGAGGCGCAGGCGGCTGTTTCAGCGACCCGGGAAACCGGTCTCCCGATGGCGGCCTGCATGGTTTTTACCGCCGGCAAGGACAAGGACCGCACCATGATGGGCGACACCTCCGAGAAGGTGGCGGAGCAACTGGCCGCTGCCGGCGCGGATGTCATCGGATCCAACTGCGGTCAGGGAATCGAGGGTTTTATTCCGATCTGCAGGCGGATGCGGGCGGTCAGTGAACTGCCGTTGTGGATGAAGGCCAATGCCGGACGGCATACGGTCTCCAAGGGAGCAGCGACCTATGATGCAACCCCTGACCAATTCGCCCGGTTCGTTCCCAAGCTGATCAAGGCCGGCGCCGACTTTGTCGGCGGCTGCTGCGGGACCAATCCGGAGTATATCGCGGCGGTGGCCGCGAAAATCGGGTGAGCCGGCCGGGTTCGCCGCGTCTGGGCCCCCTGATGGGAAACAAGGGGGGATCGGCAAGGCGATCTGTGATGCTTTCCGCAAGCAAGGTGTTGCCGTTTGCCCCATTGATCTGCAGGATAACGATTACTTTGTCGGCGACCTTGCCGATGAAAAGGTGCTTCGCGCCTTTGCATCCAAAAGCGGTTTCATCACAGGACAGAATATCACCGTGGATGGCGGTATGACAAAGCTGATGGTGTATCACAACGACTTCGGATGGACTTATGCTCCAGAACCAAAGTTGAAATGAGGAGGAGCGGCACCAGGGAATGGCCGCCGCTCAAGCCGCGGCAATAAGCCGGATTTCGTGAACCTCGATGGCCACCAGGGTCGGCCCCGGCAGCGGATTGGCGCCGAACAGCAACGGGCGGACCCGCCGGCTGGCGGGGGCCTCGATGCCGTTGAATTGCCTGTAGTCCTCGCAGAGATGCGCGGCGTGGGCCCAGCCGCCGATCACTTCCGCGGTGTAATCCAACCGGCGCAGTCGGCGCTGGTGGTCGAAAAAGAACTCCTGTTGCCTGCAGTGGGTGGGAATGTCGTCCGGAAAGGTGACCCGCAGCCGCGACCAGGATGCGGGCATTTTGGGAAGCAGCGGCAGGAATTCGAAAACAAAGCCCTCGCGGAGAAACAAAAACGGGGTC
This sequence comes from Thermodesulfobacteriota bacterium, assembly GCA_049320885.1. GTDB lineage: Bacteria > Desulfobacterota > Desulfobacteria > Desulfobacterales > SURF-7 > DYJD01. The sequence goes on from JBMORA010000032.1 coordinate 103,438, forward strand.
GTCAGGTAGTTCCAGGTCGCATACCCGCCGAAATACAAGAAATCGAGATCATCCCAGAAAAGCTGGCGGCGCAGCCCCCGGAAAAAGGACCGGGGCCGCTCGCGCCGTTGCAGGATGCCGCCGTCTCCCGAAAGAATGCGGACCTCTTCGTCGCCGATGAGTTCGCCGGTTTGTCCGGGTCCTGGAAAGTCCAAGAAGGCGAAGCGCGGCATCTTTGTATTGGCGCGGACTGTGACATGATCCAAGACCGGCCGTCTTTTCATGGTGAACAGCAACCCCCAAACCGAAATGTCCGCTTCCAGCGCTTCCAGGCAATGCCAGCCATCCGCGCCGCCGTGGGCCTCGATCACCTCATTGATAACGGCCCGGGGGGCTTGTGGGTCACTTACCGGCTGCTTTTTTTCGGTTGCTGCGCTATTTGATGTCATCCAGTCATATCCATATCATTAATAGACGATTACCGCCTTTTGAAGAATATCCGCCGGGATGGCGATCCCGAGCTTTTTGGCCTGGGTTGCGTTCAGGTAAATGGAGGGGTTTTTCACCTGCCGCACCGGCATGTCGCCAGGATTTTTTTTCTCCTTGAGAACGGACACGGCCATGGGAATCAGACATTCATCCACCATTCGGAAATAATCACTGGCATAGGCGGCAATGGCTCCGGCGGCGACACCGGTTTGATGAACGGAAAAAATGGGGGTTTTCGCCCTGGTACACCTATCCAGGATCAAGTGAACATTGTTGTAGAGGGCATCGCTGGAAGTCAGGATGATGCCGTCCACTTTCTGGTGGATGAGGCGTTGCGCGCTGGATGGTAGTTCCTGCGGCGATTTCAACAGTTCGATCCGGTATTCCAGGCCCATCACGCTGGCCATCAGTCGAAACTCGCCTAGCTCCGCCCGACGGCTTTTGGAGAGCAGGTCAAAGATCAGTCCGATCTTTTTCATGCGGCCGCCCATTATCGCCTGGAACAATTCCAGTTGTCGTCCGACCGGGACATAATAGGTCACGCCGCTCATGTTGCGGCCGGGTTTTTTGGGGTCCCGGATGCCGAAAATTTTTGGATTGTTCACATTGGTAAACAACCACGGAGTTCTCCGGATCTGATGAAATGCAGGCGCCATGGCATCGGACGTGATGGTGATGATCAGGTCGTATTGTTGGGATTCCAGCCCGGCCAGTATAATGGCGGCTCTTCCTTCGTTTTCTTCACCGCAAAATTGCTGGATCATGTGCTCGCCCAGACCGGCGCCGGCCAGCTGCTGTTCAATGTGCCGGGCAACGGTTTTTTCTCCAGGGGAGCGGATATCGTAATCGAAAACAGCGATCCGATATGGGTCCGCGATCAGCGGCGGGGAGGGGAACAGGACCAAGAGCGAAACCGTCACTAGGGCCATGACCCGCCAGGTAAACCCGGGGATTCCGGCATGCCGGCGCCGATGAAAGTGGATTGACTGGTTAGGAACAGAGATCATCTGTAGCCATTCCGGGGCCAACATCGTTATTGGGTCGGAAGACCTTAGTTATGGTGGTTTGAAATGACCTGTAACATATAACAATCCCAACAAATTGTCGAGGCGAATATTTCCCGGAAAAAGGCGGTCGGTTATTGACAGCCGGTGGAGTTCCGATATAATCCGCCGGCGGTGTTGGAATCAACGGCCTGGCAGACCGGAATCGGCTGGCGGCGAAAACAATCGCGGGAGTGAAACGGAAATGATCATAAAACAGACAATGAACATCGGATTGGGTCTGCCCTTCGTCCCCCAGGCCGGCACAAGCCCTGTGGGTTAGCCCAAAGAAAGTGGATTTTATTGAAATTGGATAAAATAGCCAAATTGTCAACAGCGCATGTATGCGACAATTGTGGGTCATGTTGCAGGAATTTCGCCTACATTCTGCTGGCTCAAGCCGATATCAAAGCGCTTGAAAACTTCACGGGACTGACCGCGGAAGAATTTACAGAGAATATTGATAAAACCGGGGAGAAGCGTTTTATGAAATTTCAAGAGAACGGAGATTGTATCTTCCTGAAAATTAAAGATGGTTCCTATTCATGCAGCATATATGAAGCGCGATCGTTGACGTGTAGAGAATATCCATCAACCGATATTCAGATAGAAACCTGTCGTGTTTGGAGTGGCCGTTGAAAGTAATGAAGAGCCATGAGCTAACCCATAAGGATTGTGCCGGCCTGGGGGACGAAGGGCAGACCCGATCCGATGTCAAGAGGCCCGGATCCGAAGCGACTATTTACCGGCGGCTTTTTTTCGCCGGCTGCGCTATTTGACATCATCCGGTCATATCCGTTGGTTACAGACGATCACGCCTTTCACAGGGTGGCCTGAAATTCCAGATCAGCGCTGTCATCCTCATCAGATGCGTTCAATGGAAGCGCCCCCCACTCCCGGTGATACATATGGTCGTAGGTCAAATCAAAAAGCGCTTTTAGCAAATCGTATACTTTAATGCCGGGTCTTTCCTCGATCGATTTTTTTTCTTTGGCAAGTTGAATCTCAAATATTTCCCGTTCTTCTTCATCAACAAAATCATTCCTCCGCATCTGCGCTTCAAATTGCTGGTAGCTGTCCATGTCCTGCCTCAGCGTTTTGATGCGGTGAAAAAATTCAAGATTTTCCTTGAGGTGTTGAATCTTTTTTAACAATGCGATGTGGGCCCGCAACCCTTTTTTTTCATTTTTGTTGATCAGCGCAACAATTTTTTCAGCATCGGCCTTTTTAATGATGTTTACCTGATCTTCCGTAAACGTGGTCTGTTTTGTTAGCATGCCCGCCTGGACTTTTTCCAAATCTCCGACTTTGCTTTCAACCCGTTGCGGTTGAAAAAAAGTATCCAGAAACATGCCCAGATCAGCTATCTTTAGTCGCACTTGAAATGATTTCAGACGCTTTTCCTCCCTCTCCAGCTTGTTCCGTATCTCTTCAAAGGCGACCGCCCAAAAATGCGCTGACAATTTGATGTATCCCTCCCTGGTTGGGAGGGCGCCATCTTTAACCACTTCCGAAAACGCTTGCTGAAAATATGATCCGGTTTTGACAAACAGGGTTCCCCCGGTACATAATTGATAAAGGATCGCCACCAATGCATATAGGTCCTGATAGCTGAAAATGTCTTTACCATTCTCGCCATAGACTTCAGCCAGCACCTGGGAATTGAATAATTGCGATAATGTCGCATATTGAGGCGTCCCGCCGATAATTTCCAGGTTATCTGTCAATCCGGCCGCATAAGCCGTTTCAAAGTCGATTAAACCAATTTCGCTTTTCACCATTTCGCTGCGCTCAAAATTGTTGGCGACAATGATAATATTGTCGGGTTTCAAATCCCGGTGGGAAACCCCTTTTTTAAATAAAATCGTAAAGAGCACCAGTAAATTGGAACACAGGATACGAAGTTTTTCCTCATTATAGGCGTAATGCCTTTTTTCAGAGTAGGATTTGATCACCTTAAAAAACTTATCAAATGTTTCTGAATAGTTGTGAACAATATATTTAAAGGCAATGGTCAGGGTTTGCAAAAAACCATCCGGGTAATCAGCGCCATCGATATATAGCTGTTGGTTGGACAAATAGGTGATAAACCACTGGCGGGTTTGATAGGTTTCAATTTTAATTTTATATTCACTGCGCATAACACTTTTCAAATAGGAATCGATAACATCAAAGGCTTCATTATATTTAACAAAGAGACGGTCAAGCTCGCTGTCCTCGCCAATGCTTTTCTGCCCATTGAATTCGTAGCGCCCTTGAAAGGATTGGGCATCCCAGAAAATGCCCTCATTTTCACGAATCTCCTTTCCAACCATTTCGGCTTTATTATAGATATGGCGAATAAAATCGCCTAATGTTCTATTCCGGCTGAGATACATGAAAAAGACATACCCACCGTCAAGCTGAAGAAAACGGTGAAGCCGCTTGTCTTTGGTTAACAATCGCACATAGGTCTTCTCAATATGTTTATTGTTGGCAAGCCCAACCTTTGCTTTCAAGGGGAATATCTTTTTTAAAATGCACTGAAATTCGGGAACAATGGTAACAATTTGATCCTCCAGACATTCGATCACCGCTCTTTCATGCAGCACTTTTTTGAGATAGCTGTCAAAATCGGTAATTTTACAGGGAGGAATCTTTACAACGATGTGGATATCATAAACAACCTCAAAGACGATACTTTTGGCGCCGCTCCCTTCGGCTAGGAGCCGGATCGACATGGTCCGGTGATATTTTTTTTCTCCGATCAAAACATTCAATTCATAATTTTCGTAGCCGCCCTGTTTATTGGCCAAATGATACGTCGCCTCATAGTGGCCAACCGTGCTCAATTTTGAACTTTTTT
>JBMORA010000032.1:107803-111657 GCA_049320885.1 Thermodesulfobacteriota bacterium
ATATAAATAGTTAAAAAAAGACGGATGATCTCCCGCTTATAATAAACAACCGCATTCGTGTCTTTTGGATCCATAGTGTCGCCTCGTGTCAGGAAGCAAGAGATTCCAGAAATGACCTGTAACATATAACAATCGCGACAAATTGTCGAGGCGAATATCGCCTGGAGAAAGCGGTCGCCTATTGACAGCCGGTGGGGTTCCGATATAATCCGCCGCCAATGTTGGAAGCAACGGCCTGGCAGACCGGAATCGGCTGGCGGCGAAAACAATCGCGGGAGTGAAACGGAAATGATCAAAACAATATGGGCAATGCTAGTGATCGTCGCGCTGCCGGCGGCTGCCGGCGCCATGGATCCACCGGAACTGCGGACCGGAATCGGGTATGACTATAAAAGCGTTGCGGACGGGGTGATCGGAATCGAGTATGCCCTTTCGATTCTAACTGATGAGGAAACCTATTGGGGAGATGCCGCCAGCCTGACAGGGTCTGGTACGAGCAAAGACCTGATGGTGGCTAATTCGCTGCGGTTCAGCTACGATTTTCTGAATCGCGTGGCGCTGAGCGCGGCCATCCCCTATGTCTACCGCAAATGGGAGGTGGCGGGGTATGGTGGCTATGATCAATCGAGCTCCGATATCGGGGATGTGTCCCTTGACCTCAAGGTACAGCTTACGGGAGACAAAAGCGATGCCCCGGTGATTCAGTTTCTGACCGCCTGGCATATGCCCACCGGAAAAAGCCCCTATGAGATCGATCCGGAAAAGGAAACCGCCACGGGCAGCGGAACCCATATCGTTGAGCTGGGCTTCACCTTCAGCAAGGCCATGGGCAAGGTGATGCCCTATGGCCGGCTGGCGTATCTGTTGACCTTCGAGGCGGAAAATCTCGACAGTCAGCGCTACGGCGACATTCTGACGGAAGTGAATCCGGGCGATCTGTTCGGCGGGGAAGTAGGATTGGCCGGAAGCGTGGAAAAAGCGGTTTCCGTAATGGCCGGCATCGAGTACTATTATCAATTCGAAGACGAGTACATATATCAATACAGCGGAATTCAGAAAAACGTCGAAAAGAAATACGCCACTGCCAAATTCGGCGCCGGATTCAGCTTCGGCAAGGTGTCGGTCCATCCCAGATTCGGCTTCGGCATCACGGATGACGCGCCGGACTTTTTTTTCCAGATCCGGGTGCCGCTGTATCTGGCGACAAAATAGGGGATGAAATTCGATGGACAGGACCGGTACTGTACCGAGAATCGCCGTGATCGATGTCGCCAGATTCTATGCCATGGCGTTGGTTTATTACGGCCATTTCATCGAAGAGTTCATGAATCTGAAAAACCCGGTGGCGGCAACGCAGTATAAGTTCATTTACTCTTTTCACATGGTGCTGTTCATTGTGCTGGCGGGCTATGTCGCCAAAGAACAAGATGCGGATCTGAAACTGGACCAGTTCCTGAGAAGCCGGTTTTATTCTCGCTTTTTACCCTTCCTGTTTTTCACGGGATTGATGATGATCCCGCCGGTTTTTGTTGAAGGGAAGTTTTTCGGCCTGGTGTTGCCTAGCGTCGAAGGCTATACAAAGGGGGTTGTTGCGACGCTTTTCGGTCTGCCGTATTTTTGTGTTCCCTCCTGGTTTCTGCTGCTTGTCATGGGGGTTGAAATCGTCCATTACAGTGCGTTCCGGTTCATGAAACAGTCGCCTGCAAGAATGCTGCTGCTCGGCCTTCTGTTTTATTTGGCGGGATATTGGTTCAATCGAACGGTTGAAATCTTCAACCCGCTGGCGGGTCGAATAGTGGGGTGGAATTATTTTTTCATTCATGAAGCGGTCACGCTATACGCCTTCTACTTGATGGGGCTGTATCTCCGGCGCAAACAGGTTTTTATCAAAAAAGTTCCGGTTGCCTTTCCGGTGCTGGGGGGCGGCGCGGCTTTTCTCATTTTGTTGTTCACCTACCGCCTGAATACCGGTCCATTCAATTTCAATTACTATGATTCAGTGGTTATCATGATGGCATCCCACGGCCATGTCTGGCTTTTCCCGCTAACCGCCATTGCGGGATCGGCTTTCATTTTGTTTCTGGCGCAAATGACTCCAACTCAAAAAGCCTTCGCCTGGATGGGGGAAAACACCCTGATTCTCATGTGCTTGAACGGTATCTTTTATCATTATATCAACCCGGGTTTGGCTGGCTGGGTGCTGAAAACTTTTTCCGGTTCCGCATCCGTCATTACCACCTCCGGGATCATCACGACCATTGCCAGTCTTTTGCTGTGCATGCCGCTGGTCTTTGTCTTGAATACCTATGTTCCACAACTGGTGGGCAAGCCGAAGACCAACGGACCATTGCTGCCGAGTTTGGTTCCGCCATCCGGTCACCGGGCCGGGTAACCGGCTGCTGCAGCGGCAGCCGTAACTGTCCGTTTGGCGTTCTCCATGAGTTGTTTTCGAGCCGGAAGTTTCCGACGAAAAATCAGGTGGGATCTTGATCCAGCGCCGCCCTGACCTTGGCGGCCAGGGCGGCCATCATGAATGGCTTTTGGATGAAATGCACGCCTGCCTCCAGGACGCCGTGATGCGCAATGACATCGGCCGTATATCCGGACATGAAAAGGCGTTTCATGTCCGGGTGGAAGAGGCCCAGCCGCTGGGCAAGATCGCGGCCGTTCATTTCCGGCATGATCACGTCGGTCATGAGCAAATGAATCGCCCCGGTATGCTCCCCGGCAAGACGGACGGCCTGGCCGGGCGTTGCCGCGGTCAGCAGTCGATATCCGAGCTCCGTGAGCATGATCCGGGTAACCTCCAGGATTTCCGGTTCGTCCTCCACCAGCAATATCGTTTCTCCGCCACCCAGCGCTGCCGCCGATATACCCCCGGAATCCTGCATTTCCCCGCCCGTATGACGAGGCTGGTAGATCTGAAATACCGTGCCCCGACCGGGTTCACTCCGCACATCGATGAAACCGTTGTTCTGCTTGACAATCCCGTATACGGTGGCCAATCCGAGACCGGTTCCCAGGCCAAGCGGTTTGGTGGTGAAAAAGGGTTCGAAGACATTCGCAAGGGTTTCCTGGTCCATGCCGCAACCGGTATCGCTGACAGTGAGGCGCACATATTGCCCGGGAGAGCAACCGGCGGGAGTACTGCAATCGTCTTTATCCAGCAGCACGTTTGCCGTCTCGATGGTTACCTTGCCGATATCCCGGATCGCATCCCTGGCATTGACCACCAGATTGGCCAGAACCTGATCGAGCTGGGCGGGATCCAGCTTGACCTTCCATAGGTCGGGGGCGGGTTTCCAGAGCAGGGTGATATCCTCGCCGATAAGCTGGCGCAGCATTTTGAGCATGCTTTCAATGAGATCGTTCAGGCTCAGAATTTTCGGGGCGATGGTTTGCCTGCGGGCAAATGCCAGGAGCTGGCGCGTCAGATTAGCGGAGCGCTCGCCCACCGCCTTGATTGTCAGGAGATCTGTATATGCCGGTTCGGAGGGGAGAAGTTTCATCATCGCCAGCTCCGTTCGGCCGATGATCACGGACAGCATGTTGTTGAAGTCATGGGCCACACCGCCGGCCAGTCGTCCCACTGATTCCATTTTTTGGGACTGAAGCAGCTGATTCTGGAGTTTCTGTTGTTCCTCCTCGGCTTGTTTGCGTCTGGTGATGTCGATCAGGGCGACCTGGAGCAGTCGGCGCCGGTCTGACTGGAAACGGATCAGATGAACCTCCGCATCCCATAAGCTTCCGTCCGATCGTTGATGTTTCCATTCGAAAACAACTGATCCCTCGGAATTCACTTTTTGGATGAATTCCTTTATTTTCTCCCGGGAAGGGGTGCCATCGTACTGGAC
>JBMORA010000033.1:0-111499 GCA_049320885.1 Thermodesulfobacteriota bacterium
TTGGTTCCAAAAGCCGAAAAACTGATAAATTTTTAAAATCTTTAATCGGAAAAAATATTTTCGTTAATATAGATAAATATATTTATATGTTACACGGTTTTTAAAAAAGTTAACCGGACAGCAATGGCTCCGGATTAATATTTTTAACTAATATCTCTGTAGTAATTATGATCATTGTCGTTGATCCAGCATAACGACCACCATCACAGGTGAGCAGGGGTTAAGGATTTCGTAAATGAGAGTTCAACACCAAAATTGTTAGATGCCAAAGCAGCCCGCCCCTGCGAATCCTTGTGAATGGTGATGTTAGGAAAAAATTTCATTGACCTTTGCCGAGAGCGCACTTATAATCTTACCAAAGTCTTACTTTGCTGTCTGGAGGTTACGATGCAAACAACGAAATTATCCAGCAAGGGACAAGTTATTATACCGAAACTATTTAGAAATAGATACAATTGGAATTCAGGCCAAAAATTAAACGTTATTGACACAGGTGACGGCATTCTATTGAAACCTTCTCGCCCATTCAAAAAAACCGAAATCGATCAAGTGGCTGGAATTTTAAAGCATTCAGGCAATCCGATATCGATCGATCAAATGAACGAGGCGATAAAAAAGGGCGCTTTGGAGCGAAAATAGTGATTTCGGTAGACACAAACGTCATTGTTCGCTTGCTGACCGGCGATGATCCAATACAATTTGAAAGATCAAAAGCATTATTTTCGACAGACACCATTTTTATCCCCACATCCGTAGTTCTCGAATGCGAATGGGTTCTGCGATATGCCTATAACTTCAAACAGACTGAAATCACAGCTGCTTTTCAATCGTTATTTGGATTGCCAAATGTCCAGCTGGAAAATCCACATGAAATCTCCAATGCTATTGAATGGCATCAAAATGGAATGGAGTTTGCCGATGCCATTCATTTGGCTCTATCGGAAGAAGCCGAAGCATTTTTAACATTTGATAAATGTCTGATTAAAGCAGCCCTCAAAAATACTACTATTCCGATACGAGAGCCCTAACGCTCGGCATGAGGCGCGGCGGCTTTTTTCCGTCGCCCTCGATACCGTTGTTCTGCTCAACTATTCATAATGGGTCCACATACGGATTACTTTTACTATCTTTTCATTCTCTACCACTTCATAGATCAACCGGTGCTGGATATTTATTCGACGGGAATAGGCACCAGCTAAATCTCCGACAAGTTTTTCGTAGAAAGGTGGCGTTTGATAAGGATTGTCACGTAGGATTTCGAGTAATTGCTCGGCCTTTGCTCTTAGACCATAGACGGACAATTTTTTAGCGTCTTTTTGAGCCTGTTTTGTAAAAACAATCTTGTAATTTACCAATCGAGTTCCTCTTTGCAATCCTCAATAGGCGTTGATAGGCCATCGCGAATAGATTCACGCATTCCCGGAATATTTAAAAGATACATAGTTTCCTGGATTGACCGCCAATCGTCCTCCGACAGGAGGATGGCATTGCCTTTTTTACTTGTAATTACAATTGGTTCATGCGATGAGGCCGCTTGGTCGATAAGACGATATAATTTAGATCGTGCCTCGGTTGCTGATAAAGTTGGCATAAATCACCTCACAATTTTTCCTGTAGCGTACGTTATTGCGTACGACATGTCAAGGTCCATTTTTGCAGAACGCATTTCTCACCGGCAGGTGTGTAGCGGCAGCGGAACATCTGTCCGGTGAAGAAAAATGTTCTGTTTTCTATTGTTTCGGCAATAATGAGCCATTTAAATATTTATGAATAATGCTTGAAATAAGTGTTTGATAGGGAATACCTTCTTCAACGGCTTTTATCTGAATTTCGTGATAATCCTTTTGGGATAAACGCAGATTGATGCGCTTTTCCTTTTTCAGAGTATTTCGCGCTGCTTCAACAGCGGCTTTTTTTTGTTGTTTTAGGTCCTTAACAGATTGCCATTCATCATTTTCAAGCGACTTCATCAGATCGCTTTCTTCCTTATCTAATGGCTCAAACGCCTTTTTATTCATTTTTTTCATATTTCCCCCTTTAAACCAAAACGCTTTGTATGCTTTCGACTTGGAAAAGCTGTTTTGAGAAATATCTCATTCTCACGTTCAATAAAAGGGACGATGTAAGCATAATTTTCAATTTCCAAAATGTAGATTTTTTGATTGGGGTGTCCTGGATTTTCTTCTATTCCAAGAATGTTCCCAGCCTCAATCAGCAATGCAATTTCCTCAAAGGAAATTTCCCTTTCGGCTTTTAGCAGCTCATTTTTTTCTTGGCTCCAATTCAAATATTTCATGATTCAAATTTAGGCCGCTGTCTGCCTTATGTCAACATCATTTATTAGGCCTTTAGGCTCGGATGGTAAGGTGCTGTATTTAGTGCAGAACGTTGGCGATAAGGCGCGCGGGGGGGGCAACCATGTTGACCAAAACCGCAGAGTCATAAACCCGTCGCCTTAATTGCCGTTTTATACGCATTCGTTTCTCTTGTGCTTGGCCAACCTACTTTCTATCAATGAACTTGAATGACCTGACAGCTGTTTGGGTCAATAGCCTCTTTGCATGATGAGCATTTCCGAATCTTGTAAAATTCATCCGAGAAGACTTCAGCCTCCTGCCCGCAGATATAGCACTTAAGTCTGAATATGCGCACTTCCTTCTTTGGAGTCATGTCCATCCACTTCTTATAAGTCATCATCTACCTGATCCTCCTTAAATCACCGAGCAATCGTTGGAGCATAGCAAGTTTGTAGAATAACGCATTTTTTCGCAAAACCGACTTCCGGTCCCAGAATCAGTTGCCGGTTTTTCTGGTTTTTGCCTTCAACCCAATCCTGAAAGGGGTTTATCAGTAAGCGTTCAGCGAACTACACGTTCTGCGACCAGCAATTCAGAAGAGCAGAATCAATATTCCAAGGCAAGAGATTTTTGTAATCCTGCTCGGTTTCCGTATATGGCAACTTTTCAAACAGAAAGCGGAGATATTCATACGGCCTGAGCCCATTGGCCTTGGCGGTTTCAATCAGACTGTACAGGCTTGCGCTGGCACTGGCTCCATTCGGTGATCCGGAGAACAGCCAGTTTTTTCTGCCTACCACAAACGGCCGTATGGCGTTTTCGGCAAGATTGTTGTCCGGCCTCAAACGACCGTCATCGATATATCGGATCAGCCGGTCCCAGTTTTTAAGAGCATAATTGACGGCGATTCCCAGCAGGCCCCGGGGCGGCGTGATATCCGCTTTGATCTGCAACCATTTGTGAAACTTATCCAATATGGGTTTGGCTTCCTCTTGCCGGAGCCGATAAACGGCATCCGGATCGAGGTTCTTTTCCATGGCCTGTTTCTCAATCCGGTACAGGTCTGCGATCAGTTTCAAAGCCTTATCCGCAACTCCCTCTTTCTTTTTACCGGATTTGGCTTTGATCACTTCAAAAAATTTCCGACGGACATGCGCCCAGCAGCCCAACAGTAAAATACCGTCCTTTTTCTCCAGGGCATCATACCCGGAATACCCATCGGTCTGGATGTACCCCCGGTACCCCTCCAGAAAGGACAAGGCTACCTGGCCCGATCGGGTGGGATGATATTGATAGAGCAATACCGGTTTGCCCGGGTCTCCCCCGCGGTATACCCACATATACGATTTGCTGGTGTTGGACCGCCCGGGTTCCTTCAATACCTGAACCGGGGTTTCATCGATGTTGATAAGCGGGCCGGATCGGATTTCATCCTGAAGAAGCTTCATGATCGGCTTGATCTCGTCAGCGACTTTCACCGACCAGTTGCAGAGGGTGGATCGGGGAATGTCCACCCCCATCCGCTGTAGGATTTTCTCCTGGCGGTAAAACGGCAGGGCATCTTCAAACTTGGCCACGACGATATGGGCCAGAAGGCCCGGTGTCGCGATGCTTTTGGGGATAATCTGGGGCGGAAGAGAAGCGATTTTGACCGTCGGACCGTCTCCCTCAACCCCTTCACAGTTCTTGCAGGCATATTTTTTACGGACATACCGGATAACCTGAATCTTGGCCGGTATGATTTCAAGCTTTTCCGAGGTGTCGTTGCCGATATGGCTCAACTCGCAACCGCAACCGCAGACCTTTTCCGATTCATCAATATCCAGGACAACCTCGATGCGCGGCAGTTCTTCGGGAAGCGGCTTTCTGCCGCGTTTTTTTCTGTTATGGGCCGGAACCGCGACCGTTTCCGGAGCATCATCCGGATCATCCGCATTCTCTTCATCAAACAACAAGAGCTGCTGCTGATCCGGTTTGGGCTGTTTTTCGGTCTTGCGGCCAAACAGTTCTTTCTGCAAAAGACGGATGCGTTCTTCCAGAAATTCGATGCGGGATTGATTTTTTTCTTGAATGGATTGCAGCGAAAAAATGATATTTTTCAGCTCGGCGGTATCGTCCGGAAGTCTTGCCAAATCTGCATTCATGGTGAATTCCATAGCACAAAACCATGAATGATGGTAGTTGTTTTTTAAAAAAATTATAACAGCGTTGCATAGCTGAGCTTCTCATGCGCCCGGATCGCTCCCGGATCCAGTCCTTCCAGAAGCCAGCCCAGTTCCCGCTGATCTATTTCCAGAACATCCTCCGGATAATCCGGCCACCGGAACCGATGTTTCTCCAGACGCTTCTGCCACAGGCAGAATCCATTCCGGTCCCAGTATAATAGGCGGTGAGCTGCGTCCATCGGCAGGAGGAACTTCGCCATCAACGATGGATGTCGCGATCTTTTAACTGAAATGTTTCCCCAATTGGATCGAGAGTCATGTTAAAACTGCCGAAGCAATCTCAAATCTCAGAGGCTCTCCCGCATCAATCGTTTTTCATCTGAAAGCAATCCCCTTATAAATAGTCGCTTCGAATCCGGGCTTTTTGAACATCGGATTGGGTCTGACCTTCGTCCCTCAGGTCAGCACAATCCTTGTGGGTTAGCCATCGGCATTCTGTTCGAGCAATTGGAGCAAACCGTGAACGTCGCCAAGGACCCACAAGTCAGCAACCTTCTCACCCTTGAACGAAAAGAGAGCAGACCCCAGCCACTCAACAGGTTTGTTGGTCGGTTTGAAGCTAAAGAACTCACCCCGATGAATGCCGGAAAAACGCATGCGCGCAAACGCCTTTGAATCCTCAACAACAAGGTCAAGTATGTCGCAGCGATAACTGGCCAGGGCGGAGTGCACAAAATCGACGTATGACCCAAACCCCTCGTGGCCGACCTTGGCCTGGCCGAGTGAGCCACGAAAAGTGAAGCCGTCACAAAGCAAGACCGGGATCTTCGATTTGTCGTGTCGGTTCCAGATGTCGGCGTAGAAGCTTTCTACGACTGCTCGAATGTGTGATGAGTTCATGGAATGGCTAACGTATTGCTCACGGGGCGCGCGCTTTTTGCGCACCCGTGCAGCAAATTGTTGTGCCTATACATAGCTTTTTCTATATAGATCAGTCAAAATGTAGTTTTGAGGCAACTTATCGATAAGTGCTTCAGTCCCTTTTTCGTGACAAAAATCAAGTTCCGATTTTGTAATACCAAGGCAACAAATCACATTTGCCGGTTTGCCCTGAAAATCAAATGATGCGATTCGCTTGAACAAGAAGGCCTCAATTGTAGAACCTTCTGGAGTTGCTTCTCCAATGTCCATTGTTTCGCCATCATCTATCTCATTATCAATGGTGTAATAGGCAAGACGGCAAATAATATCGATACCCCAATCCTCATCTTCCTGATGGGCAACTGCAAGTTCATAATTTCCATGGGAGTTAGGTTTTTGATCTTCACATCCGATCAAATCAGTTGTCACATATAACTTCCCGTTTGTGAAGTCTGAAAAACTCACAACATCAGGACTTCCGCCAATATCCTGCCCGAGACCAAAAGGAATCATTGCGTGTAAATGTGTTTCGTCACATTTCCCAAAAGCAGATTCCAAGCCAAACATACGAGCGTCCCAAATTTCTTGCCATTCATTTTCTTCAGACACATTTTCTCCGAGGCACAACATATATTATTATCGAGCCGGCTCGAATAGCCGACAAGAATTAACATTCTGTCACTTTTTCATATAAACGTAGAAAAATCCAACAAAACCACCGAAAATCCATTAACACAATATTGCACTATTTTTCAACCCCTTATGGAAAGATCAAGCTCTTTGGCTGCTTGATGGCACGAAAATTACGTGCTTATCGAGTCGGCTTGATAATTTTTGGAAATAATTATTTTTCTGTTTACATACATCATATTGTGGTTAGATTAATATTCTAATATCAATATATTCTGCTACGAAAATAATAATAAATCAAAAAAGAGCGGGCCTTCAATGATTTTGAAAACTATTTAGAATCAAAACAAATTGTAGATAAAAAGCAGATTCCATATTATGTTTATTGGATCAAAGACTCTCGTGCAAAATTCCGGAAAGATATAGTGAATGAATTACCAAGAAGGCGCTGTTCAGAATGCAGGAGCCCGGTTTTCTCGGAAGGGAGGCCGGGTTTTCTTTTTCCGGGGGACCCTGACGGCGCTGTCCGGTCACCTGGGGGCCGGGATGGATTCCCGACCTTGTGGTCGGTCTGGAGGGTGTCGGGATGGCCGGCGGAAACCTGGATGCCCATAACCGTCACCGGCGGCCGATCGGGTGCAGAGCGGCGGATTATTTTTTCTGGCGGCATCATTTCCGCTACTGGGTTGCTATAGAGTAGCAAAATCAAAAAGGGCTTAGAGGTGATTCTCTCTAAGCCCTTGTTTTTATTTGGCTGAGGGACAAGGATTCGAACCTTGATTAACGGGGCCAGAACCCGTCGTCCTGCCGTTAGACGATCCCTCAGAAACCTGTGGTGATCCAATACAGAAATACGTCAAAAGAGTCAATAAAAAAACCGGCTGCCATTCCAATCCCCGGTGCTCCGAACAGCTGGAAGACGCCGGAACCGTCTATAACCATAAGGGTTTATGGATTTTCAATCCGTTTCAAGGCCGCCCGCAGCCGGGACAGGACAACGTCCTTCGGCAGCACGGTCATGATTTCGAAAATACCCGGGCTCACCGTGGCGCCGGTCAAGGCGACCCGCACCGGCTGGGCGATCTTGCCTAGTTTGAGGCCGGTTGCTTCCATGACCTCCTTGAAGGCTTCTTCCAGTTGCGGCTCGGAAAAGGGTTCGGTTCTTTCCAGGCGCTCGATGATCCGGCGCAACGGTTCCAGGGCCTCCTGGTTGAGGTGCTTGGCGGCCTTTTCATCCATGGGAACGGTTTCGCCGTAATAAAAACCGGCGGAATTCGCCATGTCGATGAGGGTCTTGCTGCGCTTGTTCAGGGTTCCGATGACCTTGGCCAGATACGCGTCGGCCGCGGCCGGAATGCCCTTTTCCAGGAGAAAGGGCAGCAGATGTTCGGCCAGATTTTCCGGCGCCGCAGCCTGGATGTGGTCGGCATTCAGGGACAGCAGTTTTTCCGGATCGAAAACCCCGGCCGACCGGCCGATGTTTTCCAGGGAAAATTTTTCAATGAGTTCGCCCCGGGTGAAAAATTCCTGATCCCCGTGGGACCAGCCCAGACGCACCAGATAGTTGATCAGGGCATCGGGGAGATAGCCCATCTCCCGGTAAGCGGTCACCGACATGGCGCCATGCCGCTTGCTCAGGCGGGTGCGGTCCTTGCCCAGCACCATGGGAACATGACCGAAGGTCGGCACGGCCGCCCCTAGCGCCTTATATAAAAGGATCTGCTTGGGAGTGTTGCTGACATGGTCATCGCCGCGGATGATGGTATTGATCCCCATGGTGATATCATCCACCACCACGGCCAGATTGTAAATGGGCGTCCCGTCGCTCCGCTGAATGACAAAATCCTCGATATCGCTGTTCTGGAAAACGATATTCCGTTTGACCACATCCTCCACCACCGTGGTCCCGACCGCCGGCACCTTGAAGCGCACCACGGCGCCCGGTGTTTTGGCCAGCCCTTTCTCCCGGCAGGTGCCGTCGTACTTGGCCTTGCCGTCAGCGGCCATGCCGGCCTGGCGCATGGCCTCCACCGCCTCCTGGGTGCAGGTGCAATAATAGGCATGCCCGGTGTCCAGGAGCTTCTGGATATATTCCTTGTGAAGGTCCACCCGCTCGGTCTGGAAATACGGCCCCTCGTCCCAATCGATTCCCAGCCATTCCAGGGCCTCCAGGATGGCGTCCACGGACGCCTGGGTGGAACGTTCCGTATCCGTATCCTCGATCCGGAGAATGAAACGACCTTTCCGGTTGCGGGCATACAGCCAATTGAACAATGCGGTGCGGGCGCCGCCCACATGCAGGTATCCCGTGGGGCTCGGTGGGAACCGTGTGATGATCATTCCCTTTTTTCCTTTCCTGGTGTAGATTCGGGTAACAGGGTTGGACCTTTTCCCGAAAAGCATAAATTGTGGCTTTTATCATATTAGCCCTGGAAGCACAAGGGCCAATCCCGATGCAATCAATGAAATTTCTTGACAATCACCGGGATTTGAAATACTAGAGTCTCTGTTTTTTATTCCCGAAAGTGGAAATACGAGATATTTATTATATATCAGTAAGTTAGGAGATACACCATGGCATTACCGAAGCGCAGATGTTCCAAATCCAGACGCGACAAACGGCGGACCCATAAAAAGACGGCGGCGCCCAACGTATCCGCCTGCCAGGAATGCGGCGAAGCCAAACAGCCGCATCACGCCTGCCCTAGCTGCGGCTCCTACAAAGGCCGGACAGCCATCGAGGTCGCGGAATAGGCGGCAATAAATCCTATTCAATACCTAACCTTCCGATTCGGAAGCTGAAACACATCCCCATCAATCTATCTGTTTCATCGGGTGGCCGTTTCATCGGGTTACAGCAGTGTCGATTTATCGGGTTTCTGAAAAGGCCGGTTCAAGTGAACCGGCCCCATCGCCCCAGTTCGCAGCGGGATGATTATGGGAAAGGAGAAAATACATGTCGGTTCAGGATAAAGTGATCAAAGTGATAGCGGAAAAACTCGGTATTGAGAAAAGTGAAATCGTTTTGGAGGCCTCCCTGGTGGATGACCTCGGCGCGGACTCCCTCGACCTGGTGGAACTGGTCATGACCATGGAGGAAGAATTCGATATCGAGATTCCGGATGAAGACGCGGAAAAACTGGTAACCGTCAAAGACGCCATTGATTATATCATCGCCCATTCGTGATTCGTAAATACCATTAATTTTGTCAGGTCGGCCCCGATGTCGCCACAGCAGCCACTCAGAAGGGTTGTCGTCACCGGAATCGGCCTGGTGACCCCCTTGGGCATCGGGATCCGGGAAACCTGGTCGGCATTGTGTTCCGGAAAATCAGGGGTCGTTGGCATTTCCCGTTTCGATGCCACGGGTTTCACCACCCGGATCGCGGCCGAAGTCCGGAATTTTCAGCCGAAAAACTTTCTGACCGCCAAGGAAGCCAACCGGACGGAGCTGTTTGTGGCCTACGGTCTGGCCGCGGGACGTCTGGCCGTGGAAGATGCCGGGCTGACCATCGATCACACCAATTCCCATCGCACCGGCGTGTTGACCGGCTGCGGGTTCGGCGGACTCGCCAGTCTCGAAAGAACTTGTGACATACTGCGCCTCAAGGGACCCGGCCGGGTCAGCCCCTTTTTCATCCCCATGATGATCGGCAACATGGCGGCGGGAATGATCTCCATCCATTTGAATGCCCGGGGGCCGAATTCCTCCATTGCCACGGCCTGTGCGGCCGGAACCCATGCCATCGGCGAGGCGTTCAACCTGATCCGGCGCGGCGCCGCGGACGCCATGATCACCGGCGGCACCGAGGCCCTGGTGACGCCCACCTGCATTGCGGGCTTCAACGCCCTCAAGGCTCTGTCCACCCGCAACCACGAACCGGAAAAAGCCTGCCGGCCGTTTGACAAGGACCGAGACGGCTTTGTGGTGGGGGAAGGCAGCGGCATGCTGGTGCTGGAGACGCTTGCGGCGGCCCGGGAGCGCGGCGCCCGGATTTACGCCGAAATCACGGGATTCGGCATGAGCTCAGACGGGTTCCATATCACCGCGCCCCCGCCGGACGGCGAGGGCGCCGCCCGCTGCATGCAGGCAGCCCTGGGAGATGCGGGACTTTCCCCCACGGATATCGATTACATCAATGCCCATGGAACCGGGACGCCGCTCAACGACCTGGCGGAAACTCGGGCCATCAAGACCGTCTTCGGCCCCCATGCCGGCGCCCTGGCCGTATCTTCCACCAAATCCATGACCGGGCATCTACTGGGAGGCGCGGGCGGAATCGAAACCGCCTTTACCGCGCTCGCCATCCATCATGGCGTCATACCGCCCACCATCAACCTGGATCAACCGGACGACGGCTGCGATCTGGATTATGTGCCCCACAAGGCCCGCGACAAGCAGGTGCGGGCCGCGATGAACAATTCCTTTGGTTTCGGCGGGACCAACGCCTGCCTGGTGTTGCAGGCACACGACGGATTCCGGGAAAAAAGCGTCTGACGACGGCGCTCAGAAAACAATCCCCACATACCCCACGAAACTGTCACCGGGATGTTTTTCATAACTGGTGGCATAGGCCACCTGTTCGGCTGCTCCGGCCCCCAGCGCTTGCCCTGCCGCTATGGCCGTGGCCGCCGCGCCGGCGCAGCAGGCATTGTGTTTGCGCTCGGCCTCCCGCAGGACCGAAAGGGGGTCCATGGCGAGCATGGCCGTTATCACCGCCCGATCGTTTTCCAGGCGCACCCATTCATGGGCGCCCTTGCCCGCGCCCCGGGGGGCGAAGCCGTAACCGGCGCCATAGTGGGTCAGATCCGTGGAGCCGAGCACCTTGACCTTCAGGCCCAGTTCCAGGGCCTGCTCCACGGCATACCGGCCGATTTCCAATGATCCGGGGTTGGGGGGGACCCCCATGGGCAGGATGCGGCTGTCCGGGAAAAAATATTTGACGAAGGGCAGCTGAAGCTCGATGGTGTTGTCTTCCGTGAAGCGCTCCGCGGTTTCCACGCGGAACGGAAACTTGCCTGTCAGTCGGGAGGCCATATCCGCCGCAATGGCAAGATCGCCGAAGGGGGTTTCCCAGGCGCCTTCGGCCATGATGTAATTGGCGGAGTGGGGGTGGAGGTGCATGCCGAAAAGAAGGATGACGTCCGGAGCCGGTCCCTCCGCAAGACGCTGGATGACGTTACAGGCGATTTTGCCGGAGTAATACCAGCCGGCATGGGGCACGATGCCGCCCACAAGGCCGGTGCTCCTCCCGGGAGCGCTCCCGGCGTCCGCCAGGAAGGAACGGATTTCCGTCTCACACGCCGAGGCCCTGTCCGGATACCAGCTGCCCGCAAAAACGGCTTTTCGTCTTTTCACCGCGCCTGTCTCCTTTCGTTCCCTGGTCGGAGCGGGCCCCTGGTGGCCGGACCGCCGTCCGGATCACTTCACCTGGCAGTCGACCCGATCCGGTCCGAAATCGGTCACCTCGAAACCCTGCCCGCCGAATTTCCTGCCGTCCAGCAGCTCCGCCAGCTCTTCGCTGGTTCCCTTGTAGCGGAGATCCAGCACCAGCAGTCCGCTGGTTTTGTTCCAGCCCTCTTTTTTGCTCGAGGCCACCTGTTTCATGGATTCGATATCGGCCACGGCCTCCTTGTACTGCCGGAAGGTTTTGATGTTGGTGATATACAATTTCAAGGGAGCGCCGTTGTTCAGGTAGTCCTGGAAGGATTCGGTGACGGCGTTGACCAGGTAGTCGTCCACGGTCTTCTGAACCGCTTCCTTCAGCGACAGGGTGGCGCCCGTCAGGGGACTGATATGCGCCGCTACTCCGTTTTTCACCACCGAGCCCAGCAGAAGGCCGCTCTGACTCTGGACCACCTTCAACTGCATGCTGGACTGCAGGGAGCGCATTCCGGTTCCGGCAATGGCTTCGCCGATATCCTGAACCACGGCTTTTCCCAGAATGACATATTGGGCGCCGAAGGCCAGCCCCAGACTGGAGGCGGCTTCCAGATTCCCGGCCAGGGCCTGGCGCGCCTTGTCCTGGGCTTTGGCCTGTTCCACCTGGGTCTTGTCCACCAGCTCGAACCCTTTGGCCTGGAGCTGAGCGCTCAACTCGGTCTCCGCGATGCGCATCTGCGGTTTGGCCATGTCGAGATAATCCTCTTCGATGAGAATCATCAATTTGGGACGTTCCATGCTGTCCAGGAGGATCTTCAGGGCCATCAGGTCATCCTTGATTTTATCCAGGGAGACCGTGGCGCGGATTTTGGCCGTGTAGTTGCCGTTGCTCTGGACTTCGGTCAACACTTTGAACTGCTTAACATATCCCTGGGTGCGGGACAGAATTTTATCCTTCTGGAGGACATAGTTCTCCGTCTCGGTCTCGGAATGAATGAACACGCCGACCCCCTGTTCCACGGCCGCCCGCTGGGCCTGCCGGATGGCGTCCTCCTTGGAGATATAGCTGATTCCCTCCGCTTCCACCACCTTGTCTTCCGCAAAAACGCCGGCTGCCGGCAAGATCACTATCAGGAAGATCCACAATCCGATCCGTTTTTTCATCCGTTTCACCCCTCCAGCGCTGTTGCAACCTGCTTCTCATAGGCAGGGTCAAGAGCGACACATTGATGAAATAATTTTTCAGCGGCGGCCCGGTCACCCTTATCCAGGGCCTCCAGACCGTTCGAAAAATACACCGCGGCCTCGATGCCGCCCTTGGACACGCCCGTTTCCGGCTGATAGGCCACCCGCAGGGACTCGGCGATTTTACCGGCCAGATTCCGCTCCAGTTCGATGAAAGCATCGCTTTTCCCGGAAATGGATTCGGATATGATCAACTCGCCGGTTTCCACTTTCACGATCCGGACATCGATGCGCACCTCCGCTCCCAGAACCATGAAGGACCCGAAGGCAATGCTTTGGGCGCCCAGGAGTTTCCCCACCTGCACCGCGGTGGACGGATCCACGCTCCCGGTTTGACCCAGGGCGATTTCCTTGAGCAGGGCCTCGATTTTGCTGCGTTCGATCAATTTCAGGGTTCCGCCGCCCTTGCTGAGATCCGTGATCAGCATCGCGGCCAGTCCCTTGCGGAGGGGTTCATAGTGCTCCGCATCGGTGACGGCGTTGTTTTCGAAAGGCAGGATCGCCAGGGTTTTCGGCTTGCCGTCCAATTCCACCGCCGGCCCCGTCGTCACATCACCGGTGGGCGTGGCCCCCGCGCAGCCGAACAGCAGCAACAGAACCAGCCAGGCGGCAGGCCTGCACAAACGATTTCCCGTGGGTACTGTTCTCATCCGTACAATTTCCTTGCAAATTCAATGGGGACAATGGTGTCGACGGAAACGGACAACCACCCCGTCAATCCGGCCCTTCCCCGGCCGCCATCAATGGCCGCCGCCACCACCACCGCCGCCGCCGCGACCTTCCTTGGCCGCTGCTTCCGCGGCTTTATCGGCCTTGGTTTGATTATCCTTGGCGGTTTGGATGGCCGTCTCCACATAGGTGGCCACATCGCCTGCCGACATGGCGGCAAGCTGACCCACGGCCGGCGTGGATGCCGTCGGGCAGGAAACATATCCGTCCCGGGCCATGTCGAATTTCGGATCTTCCTGGAGTGCCATGGCAAACAGGTTCTTGGCCTTGGCCCAATTGCCGGCGTCCATGGCGTCCAATGCGTCGCCATAATACATCAGGGCCTTGAAATTGGTGGTATGGGGCGTGCCGATGGCCCTGGTTTCCTCGGGAGTCAGCCGGATGTCCATCATTTTAGCCGTATCCATCACAATCTGTTTGGGAATATCGAAAAAGGCCTCCTGGGGAACCGTGGCCGTGGTGGTTCCCTTGACCTTCCCTTCGATGGCGGAGGCCAGGGATGTCGATATCTGAATGCCTTCGGACATTCCGCCGGTAACCAACGTTCCCGCGCCCAGCAACTTGCCGACCCGGGGCGCCGACCCCTGGTCCACGACGCCGGTCTGGCCGAGCTTCATTTCCTGCATGAGGGCCTGAAGACGGACCCGTTCCACGACTTTCAGGGATTTGATTTTGGAAAGGTCCGTAATGACCATGGCCGCCAGTCCTTTCTGAAGGCTGCGCAGCCGGTTATCCGGCGACAGATCTTTATAATAACAAACAGCGACGGTGTTCGGCGATTGCCCGGCGGTTTTCAGCGAGGCCTCGGCGGCCAGGGCCTCCCTGGCCGCTTTTTGGCTTTCGGCGATTTGAAGCACGGTGATCATCCGGCGGATTTCCTCTTCCACCAGCGGTTTTTTCTGGTCCCGGTAGCCCTGCCACACCGCTCCGGCTTTGCCGAATTCCCCCTTGTTCAGATAAGCCGTGCCCAAATACAGGACGGCATAGGGATCTCCGGGCTTCAGCACAAGGGTCTTTTCAAAGGTGGACACGGCCTGGTCGAGTTTGCCGGATTTCAGATACGCAAACCCGAGCTTGTTCATTTCATCGATGGAATCCGGATGCTGCTGAAGATAGGTCTCCAGGATGGGTATGGCTTCGTCATAGGCTTCCTGGCTCATTTTGAAATCCGCCTTGACAAGGTCCAGACCGGAACACCCCGAAAAACAACTGGCCGCCGCCATGAAAAAAATGAACAATCCAAGCTGTCTCGTCATCCTCATCGAGTCCTCCTTGATATGTGGTGCATTCTCCTCGCAAGCGTTTCATCAGCCGGAATAAGGTTCGAATATTATCCCAAACCGTTTCCATTGGCAAGAATTTCTCTCCATGGACTTTTTTTATCGATTTACATGATTAATGTATTGTAACCGCGACGATTTATGATTATACAACATCAGGACGAACCGGTTGCGGAACCAATTCAATAGGGTGGACACGGGTCCTGTGGAATGGTACGTTGTACCCTGGGAGGAAAAACATGTGGGAATATACGGATAAAACCAAAGATCATTTTTTGAATCCTCGTAATGTCGGCGTAATCGAAGACGCCGACGGTATCGGCGAGGTCGGCTCCATTGCCTGCGGGGATGCCCTCAAACTGACCTTTAAATTGGACGAAAACAAGCGCATCCGGGAAGCCAAATTTCAGACCTTCGGTTGCGCCAGCGCCATCGCCTCTTCTTCCGCCCTGACGGAAATGATCAAGGGCCTGTCCATCGAGGAAGCCCAAAAGATCACCAACGAACAGATCGCCCAATATCTCGGCGGATTGCCGAAGGAGAAAATGCATTGTTCCGTCATGGGACGCGACGCCCTGGAAAAAGCCATCTCCTATTACCGCGGCGAAGCCGCCAAACAAATCGAAGGGGAAATCGTCTGTGAATGCTTCGGCATCACGGATCTCGAAATCAAACGGGTGGTGACGGAAAACCGTCTGGCCACCATCGAGGAGGTCACCGATTTCGTCAAGGCGGGAGGCGGTTGCGGAAAATGCCACGAAAAGATCCAGACCATCATCGATGATCTGACCGGGCGGGACAGGGCCGATAAGAAAAAGGCCTCCCGGTTGACCAATATTCAGAAGATCAAGCTGATCGAAGAAACCCTCCGCCGGGAAATCAAGCCCGCCCTGGAGAAAGACGGTGGGAACATCGATCTGGTCGACGTGGACGGCTCGCGGGTTCTGGTTTCCCTGCGGGGCACCTGCGCGACCTGCAGTAAATCCCAGATCACCCTGAAGAATTATGTGGAATCGAAGCTGCGGGAACTGGTCGCGGACGATCTCGTTGTGGAGGAGGTCTAGCCCATGAACGTCATCTATACCGACAACAACGCCACGACCAGAGTGGACGAGCTGGTTTTGGAGGCAATGCTTCCGTATCTCCGGGATTACTACGGCAACCCGTCCAGCATGCATACCTTCGGCGGACAGGTCGCCCGCGAGATCGCCAATGCCAGAGCCCGGACGGCCGCCTTGCTGAACGCCAGGCCGGAGGAAATCCTTTTCACCAGTTGCGGCACCGAAAGCGACAGCACGGCCATTCGGGCGGCGATCGCCTCCAATCCGGAAAAGCGCCATATCGTCACCACCCGGGTGGAGCATCCGGCCATTAAAAACCTCTGCGAGCATCTGGCCAAAAACGGCTACCGGATCACCTTCGTGCCGGTGGACCGGAACGGGGCCCTGGATTTAGACACCCTGCACAAAAGCCTTTCCAATGATACGGCCATCGTCAGCGTGATGTGGGCCAACAATGAAACCGGCGTGATTTTTCCGGTCGAGGAAATCGCCGCCGAAGTCCGTGAACGCGGGATCGTCTTCCACAGCGACGCGGTCCAGGCGGTGGGCAAGATACCCATCGACCTCGGCAAACTGGATATCGATATGCTGTCCCTTTCCGGGCATAAAATCCATGCGCCCAAGGGGATCGGCGCCCTCTATATCCGGAAGGGAACCAAGTTCTCGCCTTTTCTGATCGGCGGCCACCAGGAATCCGGCCGAAGGGGTGGGACGGAAAACGTCGCCGCCATCGTCGGCCTTGGAAAAGCCTGCGAACTGGCCGGAGCGCGGATGGCGGATGAAAATACGCGGGTCAGGGAATTGCGCGACCGACTGGAGAATTCCCTGCTGAAAAAAATCGACCATGCCTTTGTCAACGGCGCGGGCCAGCAACGGCTGCCCAATACCACCAGCATCGCCTTCGAATATGTGGAAGGGGAAGCCATTCTGTTGATGATGAACGAATACGGCATCTGCGCCTCGTCCGGCTCTGCCTGCACATCCGGCTCCCTGGAACCGTCGCATGTACTGCGAGCCATGGGGGTTCCCTTCACCGCGGCCCACGGTTCCATCCGGTTCAGCCTGAGCATTTACAATACGGCGGAAGAGATCGACATCATCGTGGACAAACTGCCGCCCATCATCGCCAGGCTGCGGGAGCTGTCTCCTTTTTGGAAAACATCCTGAAGCGGAAGATTGTTCCACCACCAGGAGAGCGGGGTTTATGTATCGCGTCATGATTCGGGACAATATGGATCCGGTGGCCCGGGAAATCCTTGAATCCACGGGTCAAATCCAGGTGACCGTCGATAACCGGAAGGAAACCGGCAGCCCGGAGGCCGTTGCGGAGTGGATCGGTCAGTATCACGGCATCGCCGTCCGCAGCGGTACGCAACTATCCGCCGGTGTGCTGGAAAAAGCCGGGCAGCTGAAAGTCGTCGGCCGGGCGGGAATCGGGGTGGACAATATCGATGTGGCGGCGGCCACCCGGCAGGGGATCGTGGTAATGAATGCGCCCGGCGGCAACACCGTCACCACCGGGGAACACGCCATAGCGCTCCTGCTGTCCCTGGCCCGGAACATCCCCCAGGCAACGGCCTCGATCCGGGCGGGCCGCTGGGAGAAGAAGCAGTTGACCGGCATCGAGATAACCGGAAAAACCATCGGTGTCATCGGTTTGGGCCATATCGGCCGGATAGTCGCGAGCAGGGCCAAGGGGTTGTTGATGAATGTGATCGCCAGCGATCCGTTTGTGAGCCCCGCCTCCGCCCGGGAGATGGGCGTCGAACTGGTGCCCCTGGAAGACCTGCTCCGCAGGTCCGATTTCATCAGCCTGCATGTGCCGCGGATGAAAGAAACCCTGAACATGATCAATGCCGAAACTCTCCGCATGGTGAAGCCCGGTGTCCGGATCATCAATTGTTCCCGGGGAGAAGTGGTCAACCTGGATGATCTCCATCGGGCCCTCGAGAACGGAACCGTCGCCGGCGCGGCCCTGGACGTGCTGCCGAAGGAACCCCCGGATCCTTCCCTGCCCATACTCCAGCATCCCCGTGTCATCTTCACTCCCCACCTGGGCGCCAGCACCGACGAAGCCCAGGTGAAAGTGGCGCAAATGATCGCGACGCAGATGGCCGATTATCTCTGCCAGTCGATTATCGTCAACGCCGTCAATTTTCCTTCGATTTCAAAAGAGGTGCTGGAAAAAATCCGCCCCCACCTTATCCTGGCGGAAAAAATGGGCTCCCTGATGGGGCAGATGAGCCAGAAAGCCTGCGACATCACCATTTCCTACAACGGCGACATGGCCCGGCTGGACACCCGGCCCCTGACGCATGCCGTGTTGAAAGGCCTGCTGTCCTCCTTTACGGACGAACCGGTCAACGATGTGAGCGCTCCGAGTCTGGCCGCGGAAAAGGGCATCCATTTCAAGGAAACCACGAGTTCCCTGTCCGACGATTTCGCCGGCTTGATCAAAATCAAGCTGGAAGGTTGCGAAGACGCCCCCAACGAAATCTGGGGCACGGTCTTCAGCAAGAAGCATCCGCGCATCGTACGATTCGGCGAAATCTATATGGACGCCATTCCCGAAGGGGACATGCTCATCGTCCAGAATATCGACCGGCCGGGAGTGATCGGCAACCTCGGGACCACCCTGGGACGCCACCAGATCAATATCGCCCGCTTCCAGCTGGGCCGCCGGGGGGATCGGGCATTGTGCATGGTCAATATCGATACGCCGGCGGATGAAAGCGTTATCGAGGACATTCGCCGCCTGCCCAACATCCTTTCCGTCTGCCAGGTGCGCCTGTAATGAAACCGGCGGGAACCGCCCCCCTCAACCAGGCAGAAAAAAACACCCCTGTCAAAAATCCCGTTACCGCCCTGGTTGCCGATGCCCGGGGAAAGATATTCGAACTCGAGGGATACGGCGCCGTCGGCATGGCCGGGAAAGTCCTCACCCCGCTGACCGGCGACCAGATGATTCCCATGCCCCATGGAAGCGAGCTGATGATGCTGCCGGACCGCGCTCCCGTTCTTTTCAACCTGGAGCGGCAACGCCTGGAAACGATTCACGACAATCCCTTCCGGCCGAAAGAGGCGATTTTTCCGGTGGCGGCCTTTCACTCCCCGGGATACATGAACGCCTTTACCTGCGCGTATGAAGAGAGAGCCTCGGCCGGGATCCTGCCACTTTTTGCTTACGGCGCCGTGGGATGGCAGCGGAACGGATTTCAATCGGCCGTGATCCGGGTCGACAAGGAACGGCGCCAGGACCTGCGGTTGATGCCCCTGGAAAAGGTGAAAACCGGCGTGAAACAGATGCGAAGCCAGATGCCGGCGAATCGTCTTCGCCGGCATCTGGAAAAATGCGCCCTGACCTACGGCTGCCCGGCCGCCAAAAATTTTTTTCTCGGCCGGTTCGAAGCCCCGCTGCCGACGGCAAGACAATGCAATGCCGGCTGTCTCGGCTGCATTTCCCTCCAAAAAAAGGAAACCGGCGTCAGCAGCCCCCAGGA
This sequence comes from Thermodesulfobacteriota bacterium, assembly GCA_049320885.1. Lineage (GTDB taxonomy): Bacteria > Desulfobacterota > Desulfobacteria > Desulfobacterales > SURF-7 > DYJD01. The sequence continues at coordinate 19,212 of JBMORA010000033.1, forward strand.
ACGCATCGATTTCGAGCCGACGCCGGACGAAATCAGCGAAATCGCCGTCCGCCACATCCGGCGGGTCCGGAACGGCGTCGTCAGCTTCGGCCAGGGATGCGAAGGCGATCCTCTGCTGGCGGCGGATGTCATCATTCCGGCCATCCGCCAAATCCGCCGCATCACTTCTGCCGGCACCATCCATATGAACACCAATGGCAGCCGGACCGATATTCTGGACCGGCTGTTCGACGCCGGGCTGGACAGCGTGCGGATCAGCATCAACAGCTTTCGTCCCGAATGCTACCATGCCTACTTCAACCCGGCGGGATACGGATTCGAAAACGTGATGGCCAGTATCGCCCTGGCCGGAAAAAGGGGAAAGTTCGTCTCCATCAATTATCTCAACTGCCCCGGCGTCACGGATGCGCCGGAGGAAGTGCGGGCCCTGCTGGATTGTTTAGACCGGCACCCGGTGAATATGATCCAGTGGCGCAATCTGAATTACGACCCGCTTCGTTACTGGCGGATGATGGACACGGCGGCGCATCTCGGCCGGCCAACGGGCATGCGGATCCTGCTGCAGACCGTCCAGCGGCGTTTTCCGGCTGTCCGCCACGGCTATTTCAACCCTCCCAGGGAAAATTCCTAAAGGAATTGAAGTAATTGTCCGATAAGTATTATAAATCAATATGCAAAGGTGAACCCCATGGATATCGTGATCGGATCAGTGCCCACCATCGGCAAACAGGAAAAAAAGCGCAGCCCGGGAGAAGAAATGTTTATCGAGGCCCAGGTGTTGAATGTGCGCCATCCCCGGAAACCTTACGGCCTGCCGCCGGAAAATGTGCAGGATCGACGCCAGAAAATCGCGACTCCGGACCCGGCCCGGGGAAAGATCATGACCATACTCATTCCGGAAGCCTACAGCATCCCCCAAGACGCGGCCTCGGGGAAGTACAGAATCCTGTTGCGGTTCGTGCATAAGCGGCAGGGCATATGAAAGGCATGGAAGCGGCCCCGTGAAATGACCGACATATTGCTGATCCAGCCGCCCGTTCAGGATTTCTACCTGACCGTCAAGCGCACCATGCCGTATGGGCTGGCGTGCATAGCGGCCGCTCTCAGGGCTGCGGGCTTCACCGTCGATCTGTTCGACGCCCTGGCGACCCACAAAACGCGGCCCCTTTCCCGGCCGCCGGAAATGGCCTTTCTGGAACCATATTACGGCCGGCCGGATTGCTCACCCTTCGCCCTTTTCCACCAGTTCCGCCATTTCGGTTACAGCCTTGAACGCATCGGCGCCGCGGCGCGCGACTCCGGGGCGTTCCTGATCGGCATCTCCTCTCTTTTCACCGCTTACAGCGACATGGCCCTGCGCACGGCGGAAACCGTCAAGGCCTTCCATCCCCGCTGCCGCATAGCAGTGGGCGGTCATCATCCAACGGCATTGCCGGAAGCGGTCATGGCGCATCGGGCCGTGGATTATGTTCTGCGCGGCGAAGGAGAGGTTTCCATGCCCATGCTGGCCCGGGTCCTGCAACGGGGCGGTGATCCCGCCGGAATTCCGGGAATCGTGTTCCGGCGCACCGACGGGACCCTGCATATAAGCGCGCCCGCCCTGATGCCGGATATCGACGCTTCGCCCCCGCCGGCCATGGATTTGGTGAAGCATTCCTTTTACCAGCGGAAAAAGGCGGGCAGCACCGTCATCGTCGGCAGCAGGGGCTGTCCCATGTCCTGCCGCTATTGCGCCGTTGCCGGCTGGCCATACCGCCGTCGCAGCGTCTCCGGCGTGATGGAGGAAGTCACCCGGGCGGTGGATCGTTACGGGGTCCGTTTCATCGATTTCGAGGATGAAAACCTGTCCCTTGAAAAAAAATGGTTCGCCGAGTTGCTGGACAGGATCGCCGGGCGCTTCGGCAACCTCGGGATAGAGCTGCGCGCCATGAACGGATTATATCCGTCCACCCTGGATATGGATCTCCTTGTCCGGATGAAAAAAGCCGGATTTCGAGCCCTCAATCTGTCACTGGGCTCCGTGGATCCGGAACAGCTGCAGCGGTTTCAACGGCCGGACAGCGGAACCGCCTTTGGAAAAACGGTTCAGCAGGCGCGTCTGCTTGGCCTGACCGTGACGGGTTACATCATCGTCGGCGCCCCCGGTCAATCGCCGGAAACATCCGTGGACGACCTCCTGTACCTTGACGGCCTGGGGGTTTTGGCCGGAGTGTCCGCCTATTATCCCGCGCCGGGAAGCAGGGACTTCCAGCATCTTGGAAGTTCCAGCCGACTGCCGGATGACCACCGGCTGATGCGCGGAAGCGCTCTTTCCGCTTTCGGACCCGCCACCCGGGAAGAAATCGCAACCCTTCTGCGCCTGGGACGGATCCTCAATTTCATGCGCCTGCTGTCGGAGCCGCAGCAACGCCCGGGGGAAACGAATCAGGAACGCACCGCCCTCGGATATCGCCTGCTGCAGGACTTTTTTCAGGACGGCTCGATCCGCGGGATCACTCCGGACGGGGAGGAATACGCCCACCGGATTTCCAGCAAATTGACCGCGCGGTTCATCGCCGGGATAAAACGCCGCCGGGAACCGTTCACCGGTTTCAGGGCGGGAAACCCGTGATTCTGTCCGGCGAAACCCGGAGGAAATCCATCCCGGCCGCGGGATCTTTTTACCTTGCCTCTTGCGGGTTCGTATGATAAGGATGCAGAGATAGACCTGACAATTATAATTATATCATATCAACTGCTTATAAAAAGCAACCGGGCTTATGGCTACAATGCCCCGGAACGCCTGATGGATTTCCGAATTCCGGCCGGATTATGGATTCAAGGGGGCTGCTGATGGAAAAAAAGATTCTGATCGTCGACGATGAAAAAATGATCCGGGATATGCTGGAAAAGGCGTTCACACGGGAAGGATATGTTACCCGCAGCGCGGAAAGCGCCGAAGACGCCCTGGATTTGCTGGCCCGGGAGAAAATCAAAGTCATGTTTCTGGACCTGAAACTGCCGGGAATGAACGGCCTGGAACTCTGCCGCCAGATCCGGTCGGAAAACCCCATGTCCATCATCTATGCCGTAACCGGATATGCTTCCCTGTTTGAATTGTCGGATTGCCGGGACGTCGGCTTTGAGGATTACTTCACCAAGCCGGTCGATTTAAAGACCCTGTTCAAAGCCGCCAGCGATGCCTTCGATAAAATCATCCGCTGGGAAAAGCACTAGCGCCCCTCTCCTTCGTTCGGGATGGATCCAGATTCCATGGCTATGCATGGTCCTTGGGAAAAAGCCGCCCTTTCCGTGGATGGATTTCGATGACGAAGACCAACTTGTTGCCCTTTTCATTATACCAGAAGAGATCACTGTATTTGCGGATAATCGCCAGCCCCCGGCCATGATCGCTTTCCAGCAGGGGCTCTTTTCGCCGGGCCGCCCGCCAGTCGAATCCGTCGCCTTCGTCCTCAATCTCCGCGATCAGCCGGTTCTCGCTGATCACCAACTGATAGTGAATGAGCTTGTCGCATATGAACCCATGCCCGTGCTTGACCGCGTTGGTCATTCCCTCCCGCATGCCGAGGCAAACGGCGAACACGGCGGGTTCAAGCCCCTTTTCCATCAAAAAAAGCCTGGTTTCTTCATCGGCAAGATCAATATTCTCCAGACGCGAGGAGCAGGTGATGGACAGCTGGTCCCGATGCTTAATGATATTGAATATGGAATTTTTCTGCATGGTTGTGTCCGGCTTACCCCCCGCTAGATTTCGACTCCCAGTACGACCAGATCATCCTCGGCCCTATTATCCTCCGGCCGCAGCATCCCCACGATCCGCCGGGGGGCTTCCTCAATGGACGCACCTCGCACTTCATTGCATGCAAACAGGATATCATCCAGTTTTTTGGCCCATACATTTCGATGCTGAAGGGATTCCGTCAATCCGTCCGAATACAGAAAAAACCTGTCGCCGGAAGCCACCGCCAGTTGCCGTTGTCCGAGGCAGACATCCTTGAAAATCCCCAGAATGTCCCCTTCCAGTTTGATAAATTCCGCCTCGCCGTTTTTCGGAATGTACACCATCGGGGGGTGTCCGGCGTTGATCAGGACCAGTTGCCCGGCTTTGCGGTTCAGTCGCGCATAACATGCGGTGAGATATTTCCCTTCCGGCAGAATTTCCACCAGCACATCGTTGATCATCTTGATGCTTTCGAGGGGCTGGTAAATCGGAGAGGCGTTCTGTTTCAACAGGGCCTTGATGGACGCGGTCAGATAACTGGTTTTGATGTCATGACCGGAAAAGTCCGCCAGAAAATAGCCGAATATATCCGGCGTAACCGCCAGAACGTCGTAAAAATCCCCGCCGGCTTCCTCCAGCGTATGATAATAGACACCGAAATTCGCTTTCGGCTGCATGGCCGGCGTGGTCAGCATGGAAACCTGGGCCTCGGTGATCTGTTTCAATCTTTCCGCCTGGGCGGCGATCATGGAATTGGTGGCGATGGAAAGCTTCAGGTGCAGGCGCACTCTTGCCAGTACTTCCCGGGGATGAAACGGTTTGGTGATATAATCGACGGCTCCGAGCTCGAATCCCGACAGCTTGGCATCGATTTCGCTGACGCCGGTCAGAAAAATCACCGGAATGGCGGAGGTGGCGGCATTGTTTTTCAGGGCCTTGATGACCTCGAAACCATCTTCCCCCGGCATGCGGATATCCAGCAGAATGAGATCCGGACGTTCCTCCAGAGCGGCTTTTCGGGCTGCCGGGCCGTCAGCGGCCGCGATAACCCGGTAGCCTTCCTTGGTCAATGTCGTTTCGAGCAGCTTTACGTTGACCGGAGTGTCGTCAACGACAAGAATGGAAAAAGGATGGTTGGAATCCATGATGGTTTTGCCGGTGTTTCAAGAGGGCTGCAAATCGTTCAGGGCTTTTTCAACGGCCTCCAGTTTTTCCGTCAGCACGGTGAGGCGTTCCGTCATGAAGTGGGGCTGCTTGTTGTTAGCATTCTTTTCCAATTCCCTGGCCTCGGCGGCGAGAACGGAAAAACCGAGATTGCCCGCCGAGCCTTTCAGGGAATGGGCGGTTTCTTTTATCGCTTCATAATCCCCGTCAGCCAGAGACGCCTGGATACGAAGAATGTCGTTACGGGCCGTCTCCAGGAAAAGCTGCACCAATTCACTGAATTCACGGATATCCAAGCCCAGGTTGGCGGCCAGCTCCTGAAATTGCATGCACTATTCCTCCCGAGGTTGCGGTAGGCCGCTCCGCCGTAAAATCATTGCGGAAGCGACATAATACACTATCTTAGCGGACGGGATAATCGATTGCAATACCCAATATTGAACAGCGATAAGGTTGGGGGTTGACAAATACCATTCCAGCCGCTATCATATCAAGAAATCTAGATATGATAATATGAAACCCATTGCCTATTTCAAAGCCCTTTCCGACAGTACCCGCGTCCGCCTGGTCAACGCCCTTGGAGATCACGAACTGAGCGTCAACGAGATGGTATCGCTGCTGGGAATGGGTCAATCCCGGATTTCCCGCCATCTCAGGATACTGATGGACGCCGGATTTCTTCGATGCCGGAGGGACGGCGCCTGGGCTTTCTATGGCATCAGTCCGGATGGCGAGGCCAGACGACTGCTGGAGGCTGTTCAATTCACCCTTCAAGACGAACCGTTGTTGCTGGCAGACCGGAAGAGGGTTTCCACTTTGGTGGAAGACCGCCGGCGGAATACCATGCATTTCTTTGATACCATCGCCCCGGACTGGGATCTGCTCAAACAGGAAATCATCGGCGACGTCGATCTGAACGGCGCCATCGCGGACTGGATTCCGCCCGGCGTCACGGTGGTGGATCTGGGCTGCGGCACCGGAGATTTCCTGGTGGTTGCCGCCGCCCGGGCGGGCAAAGCCATCGGTGTCGACAGTTCCGCCAAAATGCTGGAGCTGGCCCGGCGGAGATTCCAGGGAAACCGCAACAAACCGGAATTCCGCCTGGGGGAATTGGAACATCTGCCCCTGGGAGACGGTGAGGCGGACTGCGCCGTGGTTTCCATGGTTCTCCATCATGTCCCGGATCCCGGCACGGCCATCGCCGAAATCAGGCGCACCCTGAAACCGGGAGGCCGGCTGCTCATAGCGGAACTGGAAAAACACGGCAGCGAAGAAATGCGGGAGCGCTTCGGGGACCGATGGCTGGGATTCAGCCGTCATGAAATGGAGCAATATCTGAGCGGCAACGGTTTTGTATTGGATACGCAGCGTTCCCTCGCGTTACGGAAATCGCTGTGTCTGGGATTATTTATTGCATTGAAATCATAACTTATTCAGGAGAAAACAGATGACTTCACCCACCTTTTCGACCAACGGCAACAATTTTTTGGAACTGGATCTGACCCTGCCCTACCGGGTGGCCGACATCTCCCTGGCGGATTTCGGCAACCGGGAAATGCAGCTGGCGGAAAATGAAATGCCCGGCCTGATGGCTGTCAGGGAAAAATATGGCCCGAAGAAACCATTGAAGGGACTGAAAATAATGGGAAGCCTCCACATGACCATTCAGACCGCCATGCTCATCGAGACCCTGAAGGCGCTGGGAGCCGATATCCGCTGGGCGACCTGCAACATTTTTTCCACCCAGGATCATGCCGCCGCCGCCATTGCCAAGAACAAGTCCGCCGCCGTGTTTGCCTGGAAAGGCGAAACCCTGCAGGAATTCTGGTGGTGCACGGAACAGGCCCTGGTCTGGCCGGACGGTTCGGGCCCGGATCTGATCGTGGACGACGGCGGTGATGCCACCCTGTACGTCCATCAAGGCGTGGCCGTGGAAAAGGACCCCTCCCTGCTGGACCAAAAATACACCAACGCGGACATGCACTGCCTGATGGAAAGACTGGCGGCGTCCCATCGCCGCAATCCGGAATTCTGGACAAGCATTGCCGCCAGGATCCGGGGGGTTTCCGAGGAAACCACCACGGGGGTGCATCGGCTCTATCATCTGGCCAGGGAAGGCAACTTGTTGTTTCCGGCGATCAATGTCAACGATTCCGTCACCAAGTCCAAATTCGACAATCTTTATGGCTGCCGGGAATCCCTGGCCGACGGCATCAAACGGGCCACGGATATCATGATCGCGGGCAAGGTCGTGGTGATCTGCGGTTATGGCGATGTGGGCAAGGGCTGCGCCCAGTCCATGCGCGGCTTCGGTGCCCGGGTGCTCATCACCGAGGTGGATCCGATCTGCGCGCTCCAGGCGGCCATGGAAGGCTACGAGGTGGTGACCATGGAAGCGGCCGCGCCCCTGGGCGACATTTTCGTGACCGCCACCGGCTGTATCGACGTCATCACCGGTGCCCATATGGAACAAATGAAAAACGAGGCTATTATCTGCAATATCGGCCATTTTGATAACGAGATCCAAATGGGGTACCTGCAAAACAACCCGAAGTGCCAACGGCTGACCGTCAAACCCCAGGTGGACAAATGGACCCTGCCTTCCGGACGGTCGCTGGTGGTGCTTGCCGAAGGCCGCCTGGTCAACCTGGGTTGTGCAACCGGGCATCCCAGCTTTGTGATGAGCAACAGTTTCACCAACCAATGCCTGGCCCAGATGGAGCTGGCCGCCAAGCCCCACGAGAAAAAAGTGTATACCCTGCCCAAGACCCTGGATGAGGAAGTGGCGCGTCTTCACCTGGCCAGACTGGGCGCAAACCTGACCCGTCTGAGCGCTTCCCAGGCGTCTTATCTCGGGGTTCCGGTGGACGGACCGTTCAAGCCGGATCATTACCGGTATTAACCGCCGCTTTCGGCTCGGGCGGTTGACTTGAATCCGGGGCGGACTTATGTTCGTACAAATGTTCGATACCGATGTGCTTGACCGGACAACCCACTATAAAAGGGGGTGCGATGATGGAAGCCCTGATAAGACTGCCCGAACTGGAAAAAAAACGATCCGAAAACGAACAGATCCACTACATGGACCATATATTCGACACCCAGAAAGCTGCTTTTGAACGAAATCCGGTGCCGGACGCCGGGGAACGCATCCGGCACCTGACAACCCTCAAGGAAAAACTGCTCGAACATCAGGAAGCGATCATTGCGGCCATCGACCAGGATTTCGGCGGCCGCTCCCGGAATGAGTCCCTGCTGGCTGAAATCCTTCCCAGCGTGGAAGGCATCCGCTACACCGTGAAGCGGGTGCGGAAATGGATGCAGCCTTCCCGCCGGAAAGTCGGCCTGCTCTTTCAGCCGGGCGGCGCCCGCGTGGTTTACCAGCCCCTGGGCCTGGTCGGTATTATTGTTCCCTGGAATTATCCGGTTTATCTGGCGCTGGGCCCTTTGACCGGCGCCCTTTCGGCCGGCAACCGCGTCATGATCAAGATGAGCGAATACACACCCCGAACGGCCGCCGCCCTGAAAAAAATGCTATACGAGGCCTTTGACGAAGACCATGTGGCGGTGGTGACCGGCGAAGCGGACGTGGGCGTGGCTTTCTCCCGCAAGCCCTGGGATCATCTGGTCTTTACCGGTTCCACTGCCGTGGGACGGCAGGTGATGAAATCCGCGGCGGACAACCTCACACCGGTGACGCTGGAGCTGGGCGGCAAATCTCCCGCCATTATCGGACCGGATGCGCCCATCCGGGATGCGGCACAGCGGATTGCCTTCGGCAAGGTATTCAATGCAGGCCAGACCTGCGTGGCCCCGGATTACGTGCTCTGCCCGCGTGGGGCGGTGGACCGCTTCGTGGAAAGCTTTTCCTCGGCGGTTGCCGGCATGTATCCCTCCTTGGTGGACAACCCGCATTACACCGGCATCATCAATGAGCGTCAACACCAGCGCCTTCAGGGCCTGGTGACGGACGCCGCCGAAAAAGGCGCGCGGATCACGACCATCAACCCGGCGGGGGAGGATTTCTCGGAGACCCGCAAAATGCCGGTCCGGGTGATGACGGAAGTGGACGAATCCATGCGGATTCTCCAGGAAGAAATCTTCGGACCGCTGCTGCCGGTGATTCCCTACGATACGCTGAAGGATGCGGTGGCTTACGTCAACAAGCATCCCCGTCCGCTGGCCCTCTATTACTTCGATTACGATCGGGAAAAAGTGGACTATGTGGTATCCAGAACCTTTGCGGGCGGAATGGTGGTCAACGACACCCTCGCCCACGTGGCCCAGGACGATCTGCCCTTTGGCGGAGTCGGCCCCTCGGGGATGGGGGAATACCATGGGCATGAGGGATTCCTGGCGTTTTCCAAGGCCAAGGGTGTCCTCTACAAACAGCGCCTGAACAGCACCGGATTGATCTATCCCCCCTACGGACGATGGATCCACCGGCTGATTTACCGGTTGTTCCTGCGATGAAGGAAAACGAAAACCCGGAAGGGGCCTATACGTTTCGCCCCATCGGCTATTTTCATTCCTGTTTCAAGGAAAAATTCGGCATTCCCCGCCAGCCGGGCATCGTGGAAAACGCCCGGGGCCAGCTGGAGCTGTTGCCGGACCACGGCAGTCCGGATACCGTGCGGGGACTGGAGGATTTTTCGCATATCTGGCTGCTGTTCGTTTTCCACGCCGTGACGCATCGGCGGCAACGGACGACGGTCCGGCCGCCGCGACTCGGCGGCAACCGCCGGATGGGCGTCTTTGCCACGCGCTCGGGATTCCGGCCCAATCCCATCGGCATGTCCGTGGCGGAACTGGAAGGCATCTCGCGCCGGCAAGGAAGTCTGCTGCTGCATCTGAAGGGGATCGATCTGTTGGACGGAACGCCGGTCCTGGATGTGAAGCCGTACCTGCCTTACGCCGACGCGGTCATGAAAGCCACCGGCGGGTTTGCCGAAACGGAGCAGCCGCCCCTGCTGCGCGTTGAATTCGATCCGGAGCCTCTCCGGCATTGCATGGACCGGGAGGCGGCCGATATTCCGGAACTGCACCGCTTCATCGTCCAGATGCTGGAAAACGATCCCCGGCCGGCTTACCACCGGAAACATCCTCAACCGAAAACCTTCGGTACGAAGGTCTTCGATCTGGAGGTGAGATGGGTCGTATCGGGAGATCAGGCGCGGGTGATTGAAATCCGGCAGCAGCCGGTGCCGCATGAACCCGGCATCATCGCCGCCAGAAAAAACTGCTGATCACCAGGAGAACACCGCCGATGACAAAACAGACGAGGTAAATCGGTAAATCCAGAAACCAGTCCGCCCCGCGCTGCATTCCATACCAGCCGATGGTGTCCATGCGGTCGATGAAATCCATGTTGAAAAGGTCTATCATGTGCAGGGTTTTATAGACCGATTTCGGGGTCATGACCGATTGGATCGCCTGGTAACCGAGGGCCATGAATCCGAACAGACAACTGATGATACCGGCGATGGCAATTCTTGACATAGGCGTCCTGCCTCCTGATGGTCTTGGTGAACAGATGGAACGGCTGGCGTACGATACCGTTTCGGCCGTTTTCTTTCAAGTCAAAAAGGGAAACGGCTCCGCCCGCCTTTTGACCGGCACCCCGATGCGGTCCGGTTATTCTCCCGGGGGCTCCGCCTTGTCCTGGTACCGAAGCTGAATGGAGCGGATCATATCCAGGGTGTTGAAAAAGATTTCCACCAGCTCCGGATCGAACTGGGTACCGGCTCCGGCTTCAATGGTCGACAATACCTTCGCTTCCTCCCAGGCTTCCTTGTAGACCCTTGCGGAGCACAAGGCGTCATAGACATCCACCAGGGATACCACCCGGCCGTAAATGGGGATTTCATTCCCCTTTTTACCGTTGGGCCGTTGAACCGGGAAACCGGTCTCGCCCAGCCGATGCCCCCTGTCGGTATCGATATGGCCCGGGTATCCCTCGCCGTTCCACCATTCATGGTGGTTCAAGGCCACCTGGGCCGCCATGTCGTCAAAATCGGACTGCCGGTCCTGAAACAGCTGGGCCCCCAGCACCGTATGCTGTTTCATGATCTCGTATTCCGCCGCATTGAACCGCCCCGGTTTTTTCAGAATCTGATCGGAGATGGCGATTTTCCCCACATCGTGGAGCATGGCGGCCATGCGGAAGATATCGCGGTTTTTTTCGATTTCGCGGGTGTCATATCCCTGTTTGCGCGCCCATTTTTCATAGATTTCGATGGCGTATCCGCCGACACGGTTGACATGGGCGCCGGTCTCCTTGGGGTCGCGCATTTCCGCCATGCGGATCATGCGCAGGATCATGGCGCGGGTCATCTGGGCCCGTTTCAGGGCCACGGCGGCGATGCTCGCGAAATGCATCATCATCCGTTCATCCTTGTCGGAAAAAGCCACGAAATGACCAGCCTCATCCCTGGCATTGATGATCTGAAGCACGCCGATGACGTTCCCCTTGGCGCTTTTCAGCGGCAGGGTCAATGCGGAACGGGTCACATAATGGGAGGCTTCATCGAATTTTCGGCCGAAATGATAGGGTTTTGAGCTGTCGATGGCGTACACGTCCGGAAGGTTCAAGGGCCGGCCGGTGGCGGCCACGTATCCGGCGATGCTCGTTTCGTCCACCGGTATGCTGAATATGGAATAGATCAGTTTTTCGCCCGGAGAGCATCTTTTCTGCAGGGTATCGTTCTGGGTATAATTGAAATGCAGTTCATCCCCCTCGCGGATATAAATGGAACCGGCGTCGGCGTTGACAAAACGGCGCGCCTCGGTGAGGATCTTCTCCATCAGGATATCCAGATCCTGGACCTGGTTCAGCTCGATCCCCAGAACGGTGAGGACATCCAGTTTTTCCGCTTCACTCAACATGGAAAGCCACCTGCCGGTTTATCGTGATCCACGCGGACATGATCCCGATTCCCTTTCGACATCACTTGCCGCCGGAATTCATCAGCCCCCTGACGGCGGCCGGGATGTCCGCCGGCAACAGGACGATCTTGGCATTCTGCCCGCCGGAAATCTCCTTGATCGCCTCGATGTATTTTTCCCCCAGCAGAAACATGACGGGCAGTTCGTTCTGGGCAATGGCCTCGGTCACTTTCTGAATGGCGCGCTGGCTGGCCTCGGCCAGAACCACCTGGGCCTGGGCGTCCCGCTTGGAGGCCTCCAACCGGCCTTCGGCCTGCAGGATGGCGGCCGATTTGTCCCCCTCGGCCCGGGTGACCGTGGCCCGGCGGGCCCGTTCGGCGGCGGCCTGCTCCTCCATGGCCCGCTGCATGGTTTCGGAAGGGTTGATATCCTGAATTTCCACGGTTTTCATGGTAATGCCCCAATCGGAGATGTCGTCGGAGATGGCGGTTTTCAATTTGGCCTTGATGGCGTCCCGGGAGGAAAGGGCATCATCCAGATCCATTTCGCCGATAATGGAACGCAGGGAGGTCTGGACCAGGTTTTGAATGGCGATGCGATAATCCTCGACGCCGTATACCGCTTTTTCCGGTGACACCAGATTGATATAGGCCACCGCATTGACGATGATCACGGCATTGTCCTTGGTAATGACGTCCTGGGAGGGAATATCCAGAACAATATCCTTGGTGGTCACCTTGTAGGCGACCATATCCATATAAGGGATCAGGATGTTCAAGCCGGGGCCCAATGTTTTGTGGAATTTTCCAAGTCGCTGGATGACATACTTGCTGCCCTGGGGAACGATGCGGACACCGAGGGCGATGGTCACGATGACCAGAATGACGAAAACCAATACCACGACGGTGGTTCCTTCCATGAGTTTCCTCCGTTAGCGTTGAGTTGAATCAGGTTGACGGTCAAGCAGCTATCGGTCGCGCTTTTCCACAATGAGGGTGTTGCCGGAAATGTCCGTGACAAACACCCGGTCGCCTGTTGCCACCTCCTGGTTGCAGATGAACATCCATTCGTCCGCCCCGATCAGGGGTGCGGAAAACCGGACGACGCCCCGTTTTCCTGCCACCGGTTCACTGATCACCAGCCCCCCCTGTCCCAAAACGGCCTCCCGGGGGATTCCGGCTTTGGTATTGTCCGTCATCCGCGGTTTGATGTAGCGGAACCAGAAAACCGCGAGACCGATCGATGCCAGTGCCCAGACCAACAATTGCCATGAAAGCTTCAGGGAGGGAAGCACCCAGAGCAGCGCCGCCACCAGCACGCCGGCAAGCCCGAACCAGAATATCGTGAAGCTGGGGATGAAGATTTCGCAGATGATCAGAATCGCGCCGAAGATCAGCCAGTGCCAGTACAGCAATTTGAACTCCATGACAGGTCCTTTCCCGCAGGCGAAGCCGCAGAATAATGCCGGCTTTGCCTGTCGAACGGCCGGATGATTAGCGTGTCGAAACCACCAGCCGCTGATCCATGACCTCGAGGCGCAGGAGCGTCAGCGGTTCTTTCCCGGGCCCGCTCAGCACGTCGCCCTTGGAGCTGTAAGTGGTTTTGCTGACACTGCAGCAACGAAAATTGTCGGTCCCGGCCAGGGGATCGATCCGCCTCCCCATATGCGTGCATTTGTTTTTGATCGCCGTATATCCGCCCCGGGGATCATGGTAAATCATCAGGCGATCCGGAAGCCCCCGGCCCTCCAGGCGAATGGCGCCATGGGGCGGATTCAGTTCGGGGGTGCGGCGCAGATCGATGGTGACTTTCCCGTCACGGTGGTCCCAGCAGCCCGGATCAGCCGGCGGTTTGGTTTCACAGATGCCGAAAATACGCTTTAACAGGCCCATGTCCCCTCTCCAGGTGTTTGTCCATGATGGTTCTGTCAGCCATCGAACTCCTCCTCCAGAAACATTTCCGCGGCCAGTCTTCCCTCGCAGATTTTGACGGCCGGTCCGCACAGGGTGACGGCATAATCGTCCGCAATCACGAGACGGATGGTTCCGCCGGGCATATGCACCGTGATGCGGCCGTCACAAAGACCCAGGCGACGCGCAACCGCACCGGCAGCCGCGCTGCTGCTGCCGGAAGCCAGGGTATACCCGGCCCCCCGCTCCCAGATTTCAAGCCGGATGTTGGCCCGATCCAGTACTTCCATAAACTGGACATTGATTTTATTGGGAAACATCGGGTCCGTTTCAATTGCCGGCCCCAGACGCCGCGCCTCATCCGGCAACGCCTTCGCCCGCTGGATCACACAGTGGGGATTGCCGATGGTGGCTGCGCAGAAGGTTAAGACTTCGCCTTTCACCGCAATGGATTCGTTGATTACCTCCCGGGCAGGTCCGGCCACCGGGATGTCCGGGCTGTAAAAACCGACCCGGCCCATCTCCACGGTAATCATCCGGCCCCCTTCCTGAACCTGGGACGAAACCGTCCCGCCCGGTGTGCGGATGGTAAACGGCTCGGTGCCGACAAGACATCTGTCCCAGAGGTAGCGGGAAAAAATGCGCAGCCCGTTGCCGCTTTTTTCCGCTTCACTACCGTCCGGGTTGAAGATCCGCAGCGAAAAGCCGCTGGTTTTTCCCGGCAGGGGCCCCAGCAGGATTCCGTCCGACCCGACGCCGTAATGGCGATGGCAGATACGACGAATCTGATCGGCCGTCAGCGCCTCAATTCCCGACTCCGCCGGATCGATGAGGATATAGTCATTGCCCAGTCCGTGGTATTTGTGGAAAATCATGGATCGTTCCGTAAACGGATGTCCGGGCGCCCCTGACGCGAGGATGGTCCGCCGCCCGCCTGAACTCTTTTCAGATATGACGGATTCTGTCACGGGAAAACCATCGGGTCAAGCAAAATGAATGCGTCCTTCTGTGGCCGCCCCATGTTTACCGTTATTAGCTATTGAAAGCGGGAACGCGCAGCGGTATGCTGGCGGCAAGGATCGTCAGCGGCCGGTTTTCGGGACAGGATGCCATCTTCCCGGAATGGCAGGTCAAACCAGGATATGCGGAAGCGGACATGAAAACGAATTTGCCGGAGGAAATCGAGCGGGAAACAGAGGACAAATGGCAGCGTCTGCTCGAGTCGGCCGGCACCGGGACAGCGGGAAAATCCATTCCGGGGGAACTGAGACAGATCCTGGCTTTTTCCAATTTCGTGGCCAACCATCTGATCCATAAACCCGAATTGTTGCAAGACCTGCTGAATGGCGGAGATCTGGAGCGATCCTACGGGGATGGTGAATATCAGCAGCGGGCAATCGCCCTTGCGGAGCAGACGGACGATGAAACCCGCCTGGGAAACGCCTTGCGCCGGTTCCGTTGCCGGGAAATGATCCGGATCGCTTTCCGGGACTTGACCGGCCGGGCGGAATTGTCGGAAACCATGCGGGATCTCAGTGCCCTGGCGGATGCCTGCATTGACGCCGCCATGTCGCGCCTGTATCGCTGGCTGGAGGAAAAATACGGAACCCCGGCGGACGAAAACGGTGACCATCAGCCCATGATCGTCATCGGGCTTGGAAAGCTCGGGGCCAAGGAACTGAATTTTTCATCGGATGTGGATCTCCTCCTTGCCTATCCCCGGTCCGGACAAACCCGCAATGGACCCCGCATCATGGACAATGAGGAATTCTTTCTGCACTTGAGCCGCCGTTTCCTGGCTCTTTTCAGCGCCACGTCGGAGGAAGGCCTGCTGTTCCGGGTGGATTTGCGCCTGCGACCCTTCGGAGAAAACGGGCCGCTCATCATGAGCTTCAACGCCCTGGAAGACTATTACCAGGCCCAGGGCCGGGAATGGGAACGGTACGCCCTGATCAAGGCCAGGGTGGTATCCGGCGACAAGACAGCCGGCAAGGAAATCCTGACCCGCCTGGAGCCCTTCATCTACAGAAGGTATTTCGATTACGGCACCTTTGAGTCCCTGCGCCTGATGAAAGAAAGCATCGCCCTTGAGGTCAACCGGAAAGGCATGCAGGACAATATCAAGCTGGGGCCAGGGGGCATCCGGGAAATCGAGTTTTTCGGGCAGGTCTTCCAGCTGATCCGCGGCGGAGTGGAACCCGAACTGAAAGAGCCCGCCATTTTGAAAGTGCTGCAACTGCTGGTGGATAAGCGCTATATCGAGCAGGCCACCTGCGACGAATTGACCGCGGCATATCGGTTCCAGCGCAATACGGAACACCGCCTGCAGATGCGGGACGATCTTCAGACCCATCTGCTGCCGCAGCAGATGAAGGAGAAATCCCGCCTGGCCTTGGCCTCCGGCTTTGCCGCCTGGGAAGAGTTCGCCCATCACCTCTCGGTTCACATGGGCAATGTCAATCGCCATTTCAACGGTCTGCTGGCGGTTGAAGACCACGGAGCGGCGGCGGATGACCGGCTGAAAACGCTGGAGGGTCTCTGGCTGAATCTGCTGGATGCCCAGAAAGCCAGGCAGGAGCTGAAGGAAATCGGATATGACTCGCCGGACGACATCCTGAAGGTCATCGACTACCTGCGCAATGATCCGGAAACCAGGGCCTTGAGCCCCGAAGGCCGCAAACGCCTGAACCGGCTGATCCCCATGATCCTGAAACGCGCGGCGGAATCCGGGAATCCGGGAATCGTGTTCAAACGGCTCATGGAGCTTGTCAAAGCCATTGAAAGACGCACCTGCTATATCGCCCTGCTGCTGGAAAGCCCCGAGACCATCGACCAGCTGGTCAAACTCGGCCAGGCCAGCCCCTGGATCGTTTCTTTCCTGGCGCGACACCCGGTGCTGCTGGATGAACTCCTCGACGCCCGCAATCTGTACAAACCGCCGTCCCGGCCGGAGCTGGAGCAGGAACTCCATCTGCGCATGGCGCGGATCCCGGACCGGGATCTGGAGTTTCAGCTGGAATCCCTGTGTATTTTTAAACAGATCAATATATTGCGGGTCGCCGCAACGGACATATCCGCCGTCTATCCGCTGATGCGGGTCAGTGACCACCTCTCGGACATCGCGGAAATCGTGATCAACCGGATATTCGATCTGGCCTGGGAACATCTGGCTGCCAAACACGGAATCCCCAGGGCGGAAATAGGGGGGAACCCCTGCCGGACCGGATTCGCGGTGGTGGCGTACGGCAAACTGGGGGGGCTCGAGCTGGGATACGGCTCGGATCTGGATATCGTCTTTCTTCACGCCGCTTCTCCGGGCCAGACCTCCGGTGGCCCCGCTCCCACTGAAAATGTTCAGTTCTACAGCCGCATCGGACAGCGGATCATTCATCTGCTGACCGCCCCCACCCGGGCGGGGGTCCTGTACGAAATCGACACCCGCCTGCGTCCCAGCGGCAATTCCGGCCCCCTGGTCAGTCAAGTGGAAGCATTCCGGGAGTACCAGCTGAACCAGGCCTGGACCTGGGAGCACCAGGCCCTGGTCAGGGCCCGGGTGATTTGCGGGGATGCTGATTTGGCCGGACGCTTTCAGGAAATCCGCCGGGAAATCATCTGCCGGCCGAGGAATCGCAAGGAACTGGCGGAAGAAATCCGGAACATGCGCGGCCGCATGCGGGAAAACCTCCCGCTCCCCCCCGCCGGCATGTTTGACCTGAAACAAGGGCCGGGCGGAATCGTGGATATTGAATTCCTGGTGCAGTATCTGGTGCTGCTGCATGCCCATCAGCATCCGGAACTGGTTCGCTGGACCGATAATGTGCGCCAACTGGAAACGCTTTCGGAAACGGGAATCATCGACCCGGCCACGGCCCTTTTCCTGAAACAGGCCTATCTGCATTTCCGGGGGGCGGTGCATCGGCTGAACCTGCAGGAAACCCCCGCCGTGGCTCCGGAAGAAGCGTTCCGGGACAACAGCCTGCGGGTCGGCGGACTCTGGCGGGAATATATCGAATGATCGTCCGCCTCTTGAAAAAACGGATGGAAACAAATACGCTGCGTTCGGTAACCGTCAAACAAACGCAACCCCAAGGGAGAGGCAATGGCTGAACGAATTCTGCTGGATCACGGCAGCGGTGGCAAGATCGCCAACCGGTTGATCCGGGATCTGCTGCTTCCGGCCTTCGACGACCCGGAGCTGTCCCGTCTCAACGACGGCGCCATTCTGGAAACGAATGGCCTGCGGATCGCCTTTTCAACCGACTCCTTTGTGGTGGAACCGCTTTTTTTCCCCGGCGGCAACATCGGCGACCTGGCCGTCAACGGCACGGTGAACGACATCGCCATGTGCGGGGCCGTTCCGTTATACCTGAGCACCGGTCTGATCCTGGAGGAAGGCTTCGACATGGGCGAACTTTCCGTCATCGTCGACACCATGGGCCGGGCGGCCCGCGGGGCCGGGGTCCGGGTGGTCACCGGGGACACCAAGGTGGTCCCCGGGGGCGCGGCGGATAAACTGTTCATCAACACGTCCGGTATCGGGATCATTCCGGCGGGCGTGGATATCGCGGCCCGGCGGGCCGAACCCGGTGACCTGATCCTGCTCAGCGGTACCATCGCCGATCACGGCATGGCGGTTTTGGCCCGACGGGAAGGGCTCACCTTTGAAACCACCATCGTGAGCGATACGGCCCCCTTGAACCGGATGGTGGCCGCCATGCTGGCCGTCACCCGGAATATCCACACCCTGCGTGACCCCACCCGCGGCGGTGTCGGGGCGATCCTGAACGAAATCGCCCAGAGCGCCGGAGTGGGCATCCGGATCTGGGAGGAAAAAATTCCCCTCCGGCCGG
Organism: Thermodesulfobacteriota bacterium; assembly: GCA_049320885.1. GTDB lineage: Bacteria > Desulfobacterota > Desulfobacteria > Desulfobacterales > SURF-7 > DYJD01. The sequence continues at coordinate 37,742 of JBMORA010000033.1, forward strand.
AAGTCGGAGGGCTTTGCGAATTGCTCGGCTTCGATCCGCTCTTTGTCGCCAATGAAGGCAAACTCGTGGCTTTTGTGCCCGAGGCGGAAGCGGAAGCCGTCCTGGAGGCCATACGCCATGATCCCCTTGGGGAAAACGCCTGTATCATCGGCCGGGTGCTGGCGGATTCCCCGGGCCGGGTGGTCATGGAAACCCGTATCGGCGGGACACGTCTGATCGACACTCCCGCCGGAGAACAACTGCCGAGGATTTGCTGATTCATGAAACCGTTTCGCATTCCGATTTTCTGTTGTCTGTGCTGGCTGATCGCCGCCGGTTGCGGCCTGAAAAAGGAACTGGTGTTCAGCGGCAAGACCATGGGGTCGACCTATCAGGTCAAGGTGGTGGCCGGATATTTCCAGAGTGCCGGAGATCTGGCCCAGGCCATCGAACGCCGCCTGGCGGAAATCAACCAACACCTGTCCATCTATCGCAAGGACAGTGAGATCAGCCGTTTCAACCGCCATGCCGCCAGCGACCCTTTCCCGGTTTCGGACATGTTTGCCGAGATCCTGGAGATATCCCGGCCCTTGTACGAACTGACCGGCGGCGCCTGGGATCCGACGGTGGCGCCGCTGGTGGAACTCTGGGGATTCGGCGCCGGGGAACCCACCGGCCGGATCCCCCCCCGGGCCGCCATTGAACAACGGATGGCCGCCGTCGGTTTCCACCGGCTTGAATTCAAGGACCGCGCGTTTATCAAAGAGCAACCGGGGCTTTCCCTGGACCTGGGCTCCGTGGCCCAGGGATTCGGGGCGGACCAGGTCGCGAAAGTCATCGAGGCGGCCGGATTCCGGGATTATCTGGTGGAAATCGGCGGAGAAGTTATCGCCTCCGGCGTCCGCCGGGACGGCACGGACTGGCGCATCGGTATCAACACCCCGGTCCAGGGCTCGCCCTTCGACAAGGTCTACAAGATCGTAACCCTGCGCAACCATGCCCTGGCCACCAGCGGCGACTACCGCAATTTTTTCGTCGTGGACGGCAAAACCTATTCCCACATCATCGATCCCCGCACGGGTTATCCGATCGCAAACGGCGTGGTCAGCGTGTCCATTCTCGCCAAAAGCTGCACCTTCGCCGACGGCCTGGCCACGGCCCTGATGGTCATGGGCCGGAAGGAAGGCCTTGCGCTGATCCGCAACCTGCCGGACGTCGAAGGGATGATCGTGGAAAGAGATCCGGACGGCCGGCTCACGGACTACTACTCTGAGGGGTTCAGGCCGGTGCCGGAAAATAAAGCAATTACAAATTAGGAATTACGAATGGTGGATTGAACACGCCCCGCAACCAGCCGGAATAGAATTGGTCGGTGTCGGTGCCGGCAGGAATCCGGCCCAACAGATCAAAGCCATCATCCGGGGTGACTCGATAGACCGCAAGGCCGTTGAAGGCGTCGGCTTGACGTTCTTCAGCGGCATAGGGGTAGACCGCCATCGGAATGGCCAGCTCCTTATCGTACCTGTTTGGATAGGGGGAAAACCTGAAAATTGACTTGAATGACCTGATCCGCGGACTCGTCCCGGCAGGCCATCATCAACAATTCCTTACGCAACGCCGCGATCAGCTCCTTGATGCGTTGGATCCGGCTGCCGCTGACGCCCAAGGTCAGTCCAGTGATGTCCCGCTCAGCGGATGGATGGCGATCGATGGATTCGGCGGTGAGCCGCAGCATTTCCTTGTGAAAATTGGCAACGGCCAAGGAATGAACTTCCGGCCCGGTGGTGACTGCCTGATCGGCCTGCTGCCATTTTCCCTCCCCGTCCTGTTGGATGAGGCCGAGTTCCGCGAGCAGTTTCAAGGTATAATAACATTATCGCCGATTGTTCCGATTCATGATACCCCTTGACCGTCATCGTCAAAGGAGGCTTGACCTCCCGGCCGGATTGGGATAGAGATTCTCCTGTTCCCGGCAATACCGGAAACGGGATGCGTTGCGCCCGATAATCGGTTTTGCCGGATGTGATCAACCGAGTTATGCACTAGGCAGAAGCCACCCAGACTCCGGTCCGGTGGCTTTTTATTTTTGGAAACACGGGGGGAATGTGCCAAGCCCGGAAACGGCCAGACTGCTGGTCATCGACAACTATGACTCGTTTACCTACAACCTGGTGCAGATGTTCCGGCAATACCCGCTGGATATCCGGGTTTATCGCTGCGACCGCCTGACGCTGGAAACCGCAGAAAATTATCGTCCCGACTACGTGCTGATCAGCCCCGGCCCCAAAGATCCCCAGCATACCGGTGTTTCCGTGCCCATCATCCATGCATTCTGCCACCGGATACCCATCCTGGGGGTCTGCCTGGGAATGCAATGCATCAATGCAGCTTTCGGCGGCGCGACCGTCCGGGCGCCCCTGCCCGTTCACGGCAAGACCAGCCTGATCCGGCACGAAGGTCGCTTCCTGTTTCACGACCTGCCGTCACCCTTCCGGGCGGCCCGGTATCATTCCCTGATGGTCCGGCCGCGGAACGATGAGCTGACCATCACCGCCGAAAGCGAAGACGGCGTGATCATGGGGTTGTCCCACCTTCGCCACCCCCTGCACGGCGTCCAATTTCATCCGGAAAGCTTTTTGACGGAATATGGTTTCCGGCTGGTGGAGAACTTTCTGCGCCTGGGACCGCTGGCCCGGCCGGAAAAACAGAGGAGGCCATCATGAAACCGGAGCCGATGGAACTGACGGAAGTCATCCGGGGAATCCATGTGGAACCCCTTGAGCTGACGCAACCCCTGCCGGAAATCGCCGGTCATTTTGCCGCCGAACCGGGAACCGTATTGTTGTTGAGCGGCGGCGATCTGGATTGCGCCCGCTATCACTTCCTGGCCGTAGATCCCTGGCTGCAGTTGCGCGGCAGCGGCCGCGACATGACCCTGGTCACCGGCAACCGGCGGACCGAATTTGCCGCCGACCCCTTCGAGACCCTCGATTTCCTGCTCTCCGCTTGCCGGCTGCCATCGCCGGACCTGGCCCTGCCGGTGGGGGCCGGGCTCTTCGGCTATCTGTCCTATGACCTGAAAGACCGCCTGGAAAACCTGCCCCGGACCTCCATGGATGCAGCGGGTTTGCCCCAGATCTGCCTGTATGCTCCCGGAATTCTAGTGGTTCAGGACAAGCTCGCGGACCGCTCCTGGCTGTGTTTGCCGAAATTCGAGGGGCGGAATGAAGCCTCGGTTCAGCGGCAAATCGCGGCCTTTCGGGAGAAAATCTGCCGGCCCCTGCCGCCGGACGGGGGCTTTTCCGGCAATCCGGACGGGTTCCGATCGGATTTCACCAGGGAAGAATACGAGGCCGCCGTGCAAACCATCCGGGAATACATCGCCGCCGGCGATGTCTACCAGGTCAACATGTCCCAGCGCTTTGAAATGACGTTCCACGGCGACGGGTACCATCTGTTCAAATCCCTTTACCGCCGGAATCCGGCTCCTTTTTTTGCCTACATCCAGGCCGGCGATCACCAGATCGTTTCCACCTCCCCCGAACGCTTTCTGAAGCAGCGGGGCCGCGCCATCGAAACCCGGCCCATCAAGGGCACCCGGCCCCGGGGAACCACAGCCGAGGAGGATGCCGCCTCCGGCGAACAGTTGCGGAACAACCCCAAGGACGATGCCGAGCTGTCCATGATCGTGGATCTGCTGCGCAACGACCTGGGCCGGGTTTGCCGGGCCGGCTCCGTGCAGGTTACGCAGCACAAACGCCTGGAGGCCTATCAGAATGTATTTCACCTGGTTTCCGTGGTGGAAGGCCGCCTGGAGGAAGACAAAACCGCGGTGGATCTGCTCCGGGCGACGTTTCCGGGGGGCTCCATCACCGGCTGCCCGAAAATCCGCGCCATGGAAATCATCGACGAACTGGAACCGGTGCGCCGCCATATCTATACCGGCGCCATCGGCTATTTCGGCTTTCATGACACCATGGATCTGTCCATCGCCATCCGCACCGCCGTCATCCACGAGGGCCGGATTGTTTTTTCCGTGGGCGGCGGCATTGTCTTTGATTCGGTTCCGGCCGACGAATACGCCGAAACCCTGCACAAAGGCAAAACTTTGATGGAGGCTTTTGCCGGCGAAGGAACCCCATCCGCGGAACCGTCCCCGGTGGTCTGGATCAACGGCCGCTGCCGGAATCCGGACCAGGCCGGGATTCCCATTACGGATTTGGGGGTTCAATACGGCTTCGGTTTCTTTGAAACCATCCGGGTCCATCATGGGACGCCCCTGCACCTTGCCGATCATCTCCGGCGTTTCAATCGGACCTGGGGCCGGCTGTTTCCTTCGTCTCCGCCGGATCTCACCTGGGACGACATCATCCGGGAAACCGTCAGACGCAATGGGCTGGAAGATCGGGTCAGCGCCGTGAAAATCATCGCCACCCGAGGTACCCGGCTGCGGCCGCCCGTGGATCATACCCTGGCGGTCCTGGCCCGGCCCTATGTCCACCGCCTGGAGGCGACCCAAAAGAACGGCCTGGATCTGGCCACCTATCCGGAACCCCGCCGGACGCCCCTGGCGGATTATAAAACATTGAATTATCTGTATTATCATCTTGCCGGCGAGTGGGCCCGGGAAAACGGGGCGGATGAGGCCCTGATCCTGAATCCGGACGGCACGGTTTCCGAGACCAACTCCGCCAGCCTGGTGGTCATCCGGGACCGGGACCTGATTCGCCCGGAATCCCCTGCGGTGCTGCCGGGCGTCATGGCTGAACAGGTGTGCGGGCTGCTGTCCAAGGAAGGGTTTAGCGTGCAGACCCGGCCGGTCCATCCCCGGGAGTTGACCACCGCCGACATGGTGCTGATGACCAATGCCCTCATCGGGGCGGTGCCGATTCTGCACCTGGACGGCTTTGCCCTGAAGCCGCCGTCCGATCTCTGGCGCCGGATCAACGCGCAAGTGCTGGCGCCGCCCCCCATGGACGAATATCCAGCCGGATGAATTTTTGGGTCTTGCAATCCGGCGGTTCATTTGCTAACGAACGTTCGTATGCGAACGAACCATCCCGAACCGAAATATTTCATTTGCTCCCTGGCTTCCCAGGCTGTCCGCAAGATGGTGGCGTATTACAACAGCGTCCTGGAACCCCTGGGATTGACGGCCCAGCAGGTGATGGCCCTGGGGGTGCTCTGGCGGGGGGAAAATATGAGTCTGGGGGAATTCGCCGGCCGGGCCGGCATCGGCAAGGCCGCCGCCGTCACCATGATTCAGCGCCTGGAAAACATGCAACTGGTCCGGCGCAAGCCGCATCCGGAAGACGCCCGCCTGAATGTGCTGACCCTGACCGAAAAGGCGCGGGGCCTGGCACCCGGACTCCTGGCAACCGGCGGCAAACTGGAGCGCTCCATCGAGGCCGCCGTGGGACCGGAAACCATGGCAGCCCTGATCAAAGGCCTCACCACCATCTGCGAACTGGATATCGACCACCTGAAATCCGCATCCAAAAATCGTGAACAAAGGAACAGCTCATGAATCCCGTTTCGTCAGCTCTTGCCCAAGGACAGCGGGCTCTTTCCGAATATCAATCCAAGGAACTGCTCCGCGCCTATGACATCCCCGTAACCCGGGAAATTCTCACCGAACATGTGGCGGACGCCATCCGCGCCGCCGGGGAAATCGGCTATCCGGTTGCCTTGAAAGCCTGCGCGCCGGAACTGATGCACAAGAGCGAATCCGGGGCCGTCGCCCTGAATTTGAAAAACGAGGAAGACATCCGGGAAGCCCATGAACGGATCAGCGCCGGGCTGGCGCCGGCCAAAACGGCCATGCTGGTGCAGGAAATGATCGCGGGTCAGCGGGAGCTGGTGATCGGACTGACCCGCGATCCCCAATTCGGTCCCTGCGTCATGCTGGGGCTGGGCGGGATTCTGACCGAAATCCTTCAGGACACCGTCTTCCGGGCGGCGCCGTTCGATCTCATCGAGGCCCGGGACATGGTCCGGGAACTGCGCGGGAAGGCCATCCTGGAGGCCTTTCGCGGTCAACGGCCGGCGGATCTCGATACTCTTCTGCGGGCCCTGGTTGCCGTGGGCCGGATCGGTCTGGAACAACCGGCCGTGACCGAGCTGGATATCAACCCGTTGATCATCGATCCTGCCGGGCGTATCGTGGCCGTGGACGCCCTTGTGGTCCTGAACCCGAATCCGGCGGCAGCAGGAGGGCAGAACACATGATTCCGTCGATCCAGGAAAATCCGCTTTACGCCATCGCCAATCCGGGCAGCATCGCCTTCTTCGGCGCGTCCAACAATTTCAGCGCCATGGGAACCAATATCCTCCAATCCGTTCAGTCCCTGGGATATGCCGGCCGGATCTATCCGGTCCATCCCAAGGAAAAACGGGTCATGAACCTCCCGGCCCACGCGGATGTGGCCGATCTCCCGGAAACGCCGGACATGGCCTTCATCGTTCTGCCCACGGATATCGTCATTCCGACACTGGAGGCCTGCGGCCGTAAGGGCATCCGCCATGCCGTGATCGTTTCCGCCGGATTTAACGAGGTGGGCGGCAAAGGCGTCGACCTGCAGCAAGAACTGCTCCGGGTGGCCCGGCAATACGGCATCCGTTTTTCCGGACCGAACTGCATCGGCGTGGTGAACCCGCATCACCGCTTGAACGCCACTTTCCTGCCCTATGAAGCTCGGCCGGGGTTCATCGGCATCGCTTCCCAGAGCGGCAGCTTCGTCACCCAGATGTTCAACTACCTGGATCGCTTCGGGCTGGGCTTCAGCACCGGCTTCAGCCTGGGCAATGAAGCCGATATCGATCTGGTGGACGCCATCGAATATCTGGGAGCCTGCCCGCACACCCGGGTCATCGCCATGTATGTGGAATCCATCCGCCGGGGCAGGGCCTTCATCGAAGCCGCGAGATCCATCATCCCCCGGAAGCCGGTGGTGGCCTTTTATGTGGGCGGCTCCGAAGCCGGCAAGCGCGCCTGTTTTTCCCATACCGGCGCGCTGGCCGGATCGGACCGGCTGTATGACGGCATTTTCCGGCAAAGCGGGGTGATCCGGGCCCGCTCCATCGAGGAAATGTTCGATTTCTGTTACGCCTTCGGCGCTTCGCCCCCGCCCCGGGGAAACCGGGTCATCATTCAAACCCATTCGGGCGGACCGGGGGCGGCCGCGGCCGACGCCGGGGGTCGGGCCGGGCTGGCGCTGCCGGCCTTGACAGATGAAACCGTCCGGAAACTGGCGCCGTATATGCCCCACACCGGCAGCAGCGCCAATCCCATCGATCTCACCTATACCAAAAACCCCCTGGACTATTTCCACACCATTCCCGATATCCTGCTGGAGGATGCCGATGCGGATGCGCTGCTGGTGTATTTTCTGGCCTCCTCCGGCATGGTCCGCCGCGCCCTGGAGGGCCTGGGAATCCCCCAGGAAGAATCCGCGGCCCATGCGGAAAAAATCATCGCCGATCAATGCAAGGCCATCGCTTCCCTCGTGGAAAAGCACCGGAAACCACTCATCGGCTATTCGTTCCTGACCCGGGAGAATCCTTTTATCCGGGGCCTCCAGGATCTCGGCGTGCCGGTCCTGGGCAGCCCGGAACGGGCCGCGCGGGCCGCCGGGGCCATGGCAACCTACGTGCAGCTGAAGCAGAAAATTCTGGAAAGCGAGAAATCTTCGAGCTGAAATCGAAAACGGATAAGTGTAGCGAGTGGTTGAATAGATCAGTGATGACGTTTGACCAAGATCTTCATTTTTATGATCGGTTCACCCCTTCACCCCTCCCATTGTCGAACCAGGAAATAGGCGCGTGCCGAGAATTCGGGGTTTGACTTATTAAATGACCATGGTATTATGACCTTGTCATAATGGTCAGTCCAAGGCCTGAAGGACCAGTTGCGGGGAAGCGTAAAGAGGAATCGGCAACATGGAAAAGCAGATATCGAAATCACAATTTAAACCTAGGGTTTTGCAACTTTTCAGGGAAATTGAACGAACGGGCAGGGCGCTGATCATCACCGACCGGGGCAAACCGGTGCTGAAGATCGAACCCTATGCTGAAAAGCCGTCCGACATCTTGAAAATACTTAGAAATACGGTTATCAAATATGAAGATCCAACCGCACCTGTTGGCCTGGATGACTGGGAATCGCTAACATGATCGTCCTCGATACGCATGCTTGGGTATGGTATGTCAGCAACCCCGAAAATTTTTCCCGAAAAGCAAAAAAAGCGATAGATGACGCGCTGGATCAGCAACAAATCTATATTTCCTCAATCAGCGCATGGGAAATTGCGATGCTGGCTTCCAAAAAACGGTTGGAACTGGCTCTCACAGTAGAGGACTGGATTGCAAAATCAGAAAAATTACCTTTCTTTCATTTTATTCCGGTTGATAATGCCATTGCGGTTAAGTCGGTTGGTTTACCCCAGCCTTTCCATAATGATCCGGCAGACCGGATCATTATAGCGACCGCGTTATTATTGGGTGCGGCGGTCATCACCAAAGATGAAAAAATACGGAATTACCCGCATGTAAGAACCATCTGGTAGAATTACAACACGAAAAAAGTCCCGCTTACTTTCAACTAATCGTATGTTCAGAGGGAAACGGTTTAGCGGCGTTACACCACCCACTGCGTTCAAAAAGAAATGGACATAACCTGATTAACGGATATAATGGGAAGCAGGGGCATGTGGTCGCATCTTAAAAATTAATTATTTTCTTTCCGATCCGATCGACCCGCACTATCTTAACGGCACCACATTATCAATACTTGATATTTTAGATGCGACCCTTCTGTTTCCTCATTATCAATACTTGATATTTTAGATGCGACCCTTCTGTTTCCTTTCCGTTTTGTTGCCGTAGTGATCCGTGACAGTGAGAAGATCCGATGCGGCATCATAGGCATAAAAGGTCGAAAAGACCGCTTCGCGCTCGTCGGCTTCATTGTATTCGTCAACTTCGATGATCCTGCCGAGATAGTCGCGTTTCTCCACTTTCCGGTTATTGTCCGGGTCGGTGATGTTTGGAAAATCACATCTTCCGCTCTTAAAACGCTTTTTTCAGCCCCAAAAACATCATTCTAAGACCTCAAAATGGTCTGTTTTTTATCCTAACCAATTGATAGTAATAGGTTCTACTTGGTCCGACAAGAAATCCAGAAATCGTTTGCAAGCAGTTACCTATGTCCGGCAAGAAATCAAAATCATTCTCTATTGGCCTGTCTTCTTCACTTCATCTTAATTAATTTACCATTATTTTTATCTATACGCCATCTTGTTGTATTGCTATCTCTATTGGTGTGCTCTATAAACTCAAGAACATTATCCTTGCTATAAAAGTATTTAAAAATATCTGTTATCTTATCTTCGACTTGTCCGTTATTTAAATTCCACTTTTGATGTTTTTCATAATAATCGATAGTACCATCTTTATTGTAGTAAACAGTTAAATAAGCGTCTTTATAATCCGCTATTTCTTCTGAAGTCATCTCATAACTAGGATCAGGTTCAATTGGTATTGTCATAAGATTAGCTCTTTTATAGTAATATGGGCCACCGATGCGATCGCTATGTGCATTGCATGAAAAATTTATCAATAAAACTAAAAATATAAAAAAAAAGATACAAATATTAAATTTTAGCATTGAAAATTTTCCTCTCTTATAATGTAGCTTCTTATTCATTTTTCCGAGAACGTTCCTGGGCTTTTTCATTAAGATGATTGACCATATCGGATTGAAATGTTTGGCATTCTTGAGCAAATGAATCAACTCCAATTCTATAGCTTCCCTCAAATGAGTGCGCATAGTTCTCCATCTCTTGTTTAGCTTCTTCACAAGTCATCTCAGAATTTCTTATTTCTAAATTATACACTCTATCCGCTGGCTTCCCCTCATATGGATCATGATCTTCTTCTCCGCCAGGAAAAACACCGACACCGTTTACAATTCCTCTAACGCCAGTCAGCGCTTCATAGTTACTGACCCGCTTCTCAGGGTACAATCCCCAACTTTTTACATCAGGAGTTCTAGGATTAGCTTCGGACCAATAATGACCCCACTTGGTTCTCTCTGGATCTTTTTTAAACAGATCAGGATCAATTTGCTTAAATTCAATATCTGTGCAAACCACAATCGATTCTGAAACCGATTGACTGCTATTCCCCTCACTATTATCGTTTCCTGATTCACTCGATCCATTTGAGTTGGAGCCACCAAAAAGTCCTGCCACACCTCGACAGAAATTTCCTATAGCTCCGGATATTCCTTCGCCGTCGTCCCAAGAATGGCCAGTCGGATCAATATATTTTAGCGGATTGTTTCTTGCATAAGCATATCGGTTCAAACCTTGCGGATCATAGTAATTAGGCCAAATATTATCCGCACTAACAAACACCCCCAATATCGGATCATACAACCGCGCCCTATAGTTGTAGAGCCCGATCTCGGCATCCTGCTCCTGGTCCGTGAACTTATAGTTCGATACGGTCTGATGATTGCCGGAGCGGTTCTGGCCGAAGGGCATGTATTGGGTGGTTTCGCTGCCGGTAGCGGGATTGCCGCTTGCGTCGGTGACGATGGTGGAGCTGCCGAGGTGGTCCTTGTGATAATAATGGATTTCTTCCCCTTCTCCGGTATTCGTTATCTTCGCGATCCGCTGGTTGTTGGCGAATATATATCTTACCGGCACGCCGTTGACAATCTCGTATTCCCTGGTGACGTAGAGGGTCGTACCGGCGGTTGTCTCTTTCCTGACCCTGCTGTTGTCCGCATCATACAAGAGGTGGGTTGTACGGGTCTCGCCGTTTTTGGTGTAATCGATCTTCTCCGCCATGTTGTCGATGCTGAAGGTGATCTCGCGCACGGCCGGAGCGGTGATGTCGCTCAAATCCCAGCCCCTGGTCATGTTGCCTTTGCGGTCGTATTCGAATTGATAGGACGCGCCGTTCCGCTTGATGGTTTTCACCGCATGGGGGTGGGTAGAATCATAACCGTATTCCATGACGAAATCGGCCGGGTATTTCGGATCGCGTTCCGGGGCCTCCTGCTTCAAGCGATGCAGGCTGTCGTAATTGTAATACGCTTCAAGCTGATTGGGATTATCCCGGATAAACCGGACGTCTCCCGCCGGAGAATATTGGTATTCCAATTCCTGCAAAATGCCGGCTTCAGAAACAGTATATGTCTGGGCCGACGTCATGCGCAGGGAATACGGATCGTACCCGTAATTCGTATAGACGACCCCACCGCCGTATTTTATGGAACCGACACTGCCGGACGGATTGTACCCCTCGAACTCGGCATAACCAACATTCCTGACCAGCCCGGTTTTAGGGTAATAGTCGTAGGTCACCGTCCCGAGCTCATCAGGCCACAGGATGCTCCGCAATTTTCCGGCGACATCGTATTGGTATTTAATCAGATAGCTTTGCTCGCCGATCGCCTTGCCGGTTTTGACGACCCGGCCCATGCTGTCATATTCATAGGCCGCCATAACCGTTGCGGGGGTCCGGTGATCCTCCGAGTAATGCAGCCGGCCGACGCCGTTTTCCGGGGATGTGTCGTAATGAAATTCCACATACCCTTTATCGACGCCGCCGGATAGATAGGCACGCCGGGTGATCCGGCCCAGGGCGTCCGGCGTGAACGCAACGGATTCCACCACCGCATCGCCTTCGCCCAGCAGATACTGGCCGGTCAGCACGCCGTTGCGGTTATATTCATACCGCCGGTTGCCCATGTCCGGATCGCTCATCCGGGTCTTGCGGCCCAGCGTATCGTAAATCATTTCCGTTTTGTTGCCGTAGTGATCCGTGACAGTGAGAAGATCCGATGCGGCATCATAGGCATAAAAGGTCGAAAAAACCGCTTCGCGCTCGTCGGCTTCATTGTATTCGTCAACTTCGATGATCCTGCCGAGATAGTCGCGTTTCTCCACTTTCCGGTTATTGTCCGGGTCGGTGATGTTTGGAAAATCACATCTTCCGTTCTTAAAACGCTTTTTCCAGCCCCCAAAACATCGTTCTAAGACCCCAAAGTGGCCTGTTTTTTATCCTAACCAATTGATAGTAATAGGTTCTACTTGGTCCGACAAGAAATCGGAGCGCAGTACCGCACGCGGCGGGCTCGGCACAAGGCATTCGTCGGTTAAAAGGGAGACTCTTCTGCATCACGATTCCACCCCCAATCTTTTAGCATTTCAATAAAACTTTGCCTATCGTAGGGTTCTTGGCCATACGAATTATCGATAATCGATACTCCATATCCCATGTTAATAATTTCATTTGTAAATAATTTAACAGAGTCAAATTTATTAACGATAAGCATGCCATTAGGTGGCCCGAAATCCTTTACTAATAATTCTGCGAATATTTGGTCACCGGATGGCAGCTTCAATCTATAAGGTGTGACTATTATAAAGCCTATATCTTCTGCAGCCAATTGCCACCTTTTAATTATATCACTCATAATATTACGTCCTCACGATTATCTGATAGGAATATGTCTTACAGGGCCAACATGTCCGTGCCAAATATTGATATTCCTATCAGGATGTATTTCAGGGCCTCTTACCGTATTTTCTGGAAAAGGATCTTCAAGTTGTTTATTCAACTCTTTATAAGTACTCATATCATCAGCAGAAATGCCGCCTTTCTTTTTATCTTGCTTAGCCATTTCTACTAATGCCTGTTTTTCATCACTATGTTTTCCACATTCAGTGTCAGTCGAGCCTTGATTTTGTTTGACTTGAGGCAAACTTTCAAGAAGATTATAAAGATCCAATGTGGCCGCGCCTGTCATGAGTCCTGCAGCGAGAATATCACCGAAAGGTAATGGGCCATCCATAATAGCCATATACCCCGCAATAGGAGCTGCTGCTTGCAGATAAAATTCACCCGTTGGATCAATCAGGTTCACCGGATTATTCAGGACATATCCATACAGATCAGTATCCCCACCGTCAAAAAGGATCGGATCTTTAGCGGTCCATCGACCTGTCTCCGGGTCATAGTCGCGGTAGCCGAATCGCACCAGCCCGGTGTCCCGGTCATGCAGGCCGCCGGCAAATCCGAACGGAATTGTGAAGGCGGGGTTCGTGTCCGCGAGTATATACCCGAAGGCGTCGTAGTCAACTGTTTTGATGAGATTGCCTAACGCATCCGTCACCGCGCGTAAGGACCCCACTTGATCGTAGAGGAGATAGTAGCGCTGGCCGGAGCGGGTCAGGGAGACGGGCAGGCGGCTGTCCGCGTATTCCAGGCGCAGGATCAGGTTGTCGGCGCCATCATAAACCGCCAGAAGTTGTGTCAACCCCTGCCAGGGCGGGGGCATGGGGTCACATCTCAAAATTTAAGTATTTTCTTTCCGATCTGATCGACTCGCGCTATCTTAGCGGCACCACCATATCAATCCTTAATATTGTAGATGCGACCGTTCTGTTTCCCCCGCCGCCGTATTTTATGAGCATTTTCAGGTCCGCGGAACTTCAAGGATTGAATCCTGTCGAGAAAACCATCGAAGACGCCAGGACTTTGCGCCAAGGTAAAAATGATGATAGGGTCGGATTCGAATTGGCAGCCTAATTTTCAAAGAGCCAAACTGTTACGAAAAGATGAGGAGGATGCAAGCGGTGTCCATGTCCGATCTGCGAAAAATCGTCGAACCCTTTGTGCGGAATGTGCTGGGATGCGGCTGTCCGGATGCGGTTTTTGACGATATCCGGATGGTCGATCCAAAGGACGGATTGGCGGGAATGCCGATCGATTATCTGCTCCTAATCGGCGGCCGCCTGCTCATTGTCGTCTGCGCATCCGATCCTGATGCGGATATGGCGGCGCATCTGGCACAACTGGTCCATTCCGGCAGGCAGTTGCGCGACGAGCTTGGCTTCAATCGCTTCCGGTTGGTGGTGCCGCTTGCCGATATGGAATCAACCCGGAAACTCCGGCAGGCCTTCGCAGCCCTGACCGGATTGGATGATCGCACCCACCTGCATGTCCTGGCGCCGTCCATGCTGCCGACAATCCAGTTCCCGTCGCACCCGCTTCAGGGATGATCCCTGAGCCAGTCATTTCAATTTTTTTTCCATGAAAAGTGCTGTGGGGTCCGGGTTAAATCGATAGGTTCCTATTTCCTTGAAGCCCACGCTTTTATACAACGCTATCGCTCTGTCGAGCTTCCGGAGCGTGTCCAACCGTACTGCCGTGTAGCCCAGGTCTGTGGCTGTTTCAATAAAACGATCGGTGAGTGCTTTTCCGATTCCCTTACCTTGAAAGGAAGGAAGCACATACATGCGTTTCATTTCCGCGATGCCTTCGCCAAGATCGCGCAGCCCAACGCACCCGACAAAATCACCGCCAACGCTGGCCAGCAACAGCGCCCCTCTTGGCGGTCCGTACATGACCGGCAAAGAATTCAATTCGGCTTCAAACCCCTGGAAGCACAGATCCACTTCGAGGAATTGCTGGTATAACTCAAAGAGCCGCCTTGCTTCGGCGAACTCTGCTGGTTGCGTTGCGGTGATGATCAGCAATTCCGTCACCGCACGATGAATTCAACCCGGCGGTTCTGGGAGCGCCCGTCGGCGGTGCCGTTGCCGGCAAAGGGCTTGTCGTAGCCGAACCCCATGGTGATAATCCGGCGGGCGGCGATGCCGTTCCGGATCATGTACTGCCTCACGGCCTGGGCGCGTTTCCGCGAGAGATTCAGGTTGTAGGTCTGGGAGCCGATGCTGCATGTATGCCCCTGCAACACCACCTGCGCCTCCGGATCGGCCTTCAGGTCCCGGATGATGTTATCGATGATATAGAAATAAGGCGGCTTGACGATATCCTTGTCAAAATCGAAAATGACGTAGTTCTCCGGCTCCCCGCCGGCCCCGGAACCATCCCGGGACATTCCGCCCGGCCCGCCGGTTCCATCTGCCCCGCCAGCTCCGCCCGGACCACCGGATGAACCCCCGGAGCCGCCCCACCGCCCTCCCCGGCCCTGGCGGCCCGGGCAATCGTCGCATATTTTGGTGAGTTGGAACTTATCGCCCTTAGCCGGCGCATATCCGCAATCTTCGAAACGGAATTGAACTTCGCCGCCGTCGATCCTCACCAGCCAATGATCCGGGTCCAGTTTGTACATCAGGACCCGCTTGCCTTCTTCCGTTTGCGGACATATCTTGCCGAATTTAATCGGGTCCTGCACCGTGGCCACATAACTGCCCCCAT
The DNA here is from genome assembly GCA_049320885.1 of Thermodesulfobacteriota bacterium. Classification (GTDB taxonomy): domain Bacteria; phylum Desulfobacterota; class Desulfobacteria; order Desulfobacterales; family SURF-7; genus DYJD01. Next base: position 52,958 of record JBMORA010000033.1, read on the forward strand.
CGGAAACCAGGGTCAAGGTCTTTGAAACCGGACAGAGCCCCAGATAGTCGTTGAATTCATAGAAATCAAGGCCGAAGACCGGCTGCGGAAACAGCAGAAAAAAGCCGGCCGCCAGAATCATCGCCATGGAATAAGAACTCTTGCTGCGCATGCGTCATGATCCGCTCTGGAGTGATTATAGTGGACTCTATCCCCGGATTTATCACCGGATGGCATTGCCCGTATTATAGTGTCCCCTTTTTGTTTTTGCAACTCCTTGTTTCAATTTGCCTTCTGCATGATCTGCGTGAATCGGCGTAATCTGCGGATAGAAAAAATGGGCGGTTGGGCATTCATCGTCCTTAAAATTGTGGGAAGATGCTTTTTACTTGTGATGTCCATGTCCCGCAGTACCGCCAAACTTGACAAGGTCCGGGCTTGTCTGTAAATGTTTCCTTACGTTTTGATCCCTTTTTGTAAGTGAACAGGAAAATGTCATGAGCCGTTTCTGGAGCGAAGTCGTCACCGGCCTGAAACCCTATGTGCCGGGCGAACAACCCAAAATCACCAATCTGATCAAACTCAACACCAATGAGAACCCCTATGGGCCTTCTCCGAAAGTGATCGAGGCCTTGAAAGCCGAGGTCGCCGACACCTTGCGGCTGTATCCGGATCCCAATGGCGATTTGCTGAAACAAGCCGTGGCGGACTATTACGCGCTTCCACCCGGCCAGGTTTTTGTCGGCAACGGGTCCGACGAAGTCCTGGCCCATGCGTTCCAGGCTCTCCTGAAGCATGAAAACCCCCTGCTGTTTCCGGACATCTCCTATAGTTTCTATCCGGTGTATTGCGGATTATACCGCATCGACTTCGCGACGGTGCCCCTCACGGAAACATTTGAGATCGACCTGCGGGATTACCTGCGGCCCAACGGCGGCATCATTTTCCCCAACCCCAATGCACCCACGGGTATCGCCCTGCCCCTCGGCGCGGTGGAAGAACTCTTGCGCCGCAATACGGAATCCGTTGTCGTGGTTGATGAAGCCTATATCGATTTCGGCGGGGAAACCGCCGCACCGCTGGTGAACCGCTACCCGAACCTGCTGGTGGTCCAGACATTGTCCAAATCCCGTTCCCTGGCCGGCCTCCGGGTGGGCTTCGCCATGGGCCGGGAAGACCTCATCGAAGGCCTGGAACGGGTCAAAAACAGCTTCAACTCCTACCCCCTGGACCGGCCGGCCCTGCGGGGAGCGGCGGCGGCCATGGCGGACCGGGCCTATTTCGATGAAACCCGGAACCGCATCATCCGCACCCGGGAAAAGCTGGTGGAAAATCTGAAAAACCTGCACTTCCAGATATTGCCGTCCAAGGCCAATTTCATCTTTGTCCGGCATCCGGAGCGGGATGCGGCGGAAATCAGCCGCCGGCTGCGGGAAAAATCCATTATCGTCCGCCATTTCCGGCAACCGCGCATCGAGCAGTTCCTGCGCATCACCATCGGCACGGATGGGGAATGCGACCGACTGGTCGAGGCCCTGGAGACCATCCTGGCGGATCGTTGCTGATTGTCCCTGTTACAAGGCCGACGCTCACTCCTCCGGTCCTTTCACCCCGGTCTGGATTTTCAGGCCGTACCGCTCGATGCGGGCCAAAAGGGTCGGCCGGGAAAGCCCCAGCATTTTCGCCGCCTGGGTGCGATTGCCCTCGGTGATCTTCAGGGCCTCCCGGGTGACAATGCCGCCGAAATAATCCATCATGCTGTCGAACAGGTTCTCCTCACCGGAGGAAACCAGCAACTCGTGGACCCACTCCCGCAGCCCGGCCTCGAACCCCTCGGCGGAATTGGCCCGGGATGGTTTCCGGGCGCCGTGATATTCATCCATGGTGTGGAGGATATCCTCCTCGGTGAGCGGAGCCCCCTGGCTGAAGATCAACGCTTTCTGAATGGTGTTGGAAAGCTCCCGGACATTTCCCGGCCAGGCGTGCCGCCGCAAGGCGTGCAGGGCGGCATCCGACCTGCCGGGATCGGGGATATTCATCTCCCGGCTGTATTTCTGCAAAAAATAATCGATGAGCAGCGGCAGGTCCTCCGGTCGCTCCCGCAGCGGCGGCAGGTTCAGGCTGACGACTTTCAGGCGGTAATACAGATCTTCCCGGAACCGGCCCTCGGCCACCGCCGCCTCCAGGTCGCGATTGGTGGCCGCGATGATCCGGACATCCACGGGAATCGGCTGCCGCCCGCCCAGACGTTCGATGCTCCGTTCCTGCAGCAGCCTCAGAATCTTCGCCTGGATGTTGTACGGCATATCGCCGATCTCATCCAGAAAAACCGTTCCATTGTTGGCCTGCTCGATTTTGCCCACCCGCCGCGTCACGGCGCCCGTAAAGGCGCCCTTTTCATAACCGAACAATTCGCTCTCCAGCAGCGTGTCCGGAATGGCCACGCAATTGATCACCAGAAACGGCTTGTCGGATCTCAGGCTGTGCTGATAAATGGCCCTGGCCACCAGTTCCTTGCCGGTTCCGGACTCGCCACGGATGAGAATCGTGGCGTCGGTGGGCGCGGCCCGGCCGATGGCCTTGTAAACTTCCTGCATGGGTGCGCTCTGGCCCACAATGGCGTCCTGGGTCATGGATTTGGCGGGGGCGTTCATCGTGACCTGGGAACGCATGAACCGGCCGGCCTGCAGGGCCTTCCCGATGAGTTCGAGTATTTCCGGGATTTCAAACGGTTTGATCACATAATCAAAGGCCCCCATTTTGGTGGCCTCGATGGCCGTTTCCGTGGTTCCGTAGGCCGTCATGATGATCACCGGCAATTTGGGATTGATCCGGTGCATGATTTCAAACGCCTCCAGACCGCTCATTCCCGGCATGCGCACGTCCATGATCACCAGGTCCGGCCGGTTCTCCTTGACCACGGCGATGCCGGCTTCGCCGGAATTGGCTGTCAACAATATATGCCCCTCGCTTGACAGAATCTTCTGAAAGCTCTGCCGCAGTTGCGGATCATCGTCGACAATCAGAATTCTAGCCATGAATCGCCTCCTTCATCGGCAGGGCGATGACGAAGGTCGCCCCGGCACCTTCTCCGGGCCGGACATCGATCTCACCACCGTGCTCTTCAATGATGCGTTTTGCTATACTGAGCCCCAACCCGGAACCTTCTTCCTTGGAGCTGAAAAACGGCTGAAAAACCTTTTCCTGGAGCGTCTCCGGTATCCCCGGGCCATTGTCGTGAATCTGGATCAGGGCCACCGCCCCAAGGTTTTCCCGCAGCCCGGTCTCCTCCACGATCTGAATCATGCCACCTTCGCCCATGGCCTCGCAGGCGTTCACCAGCAGGTTCACCAGCACTTCCTTCAGCTGGTCCGTATCGATGGAAATCTCCGGCAACCGTCCGATCCGCTTCACCTGCACTTCCGTTCGGTAGGAATCGAACCGATGCCGCAGCAACTGCAAGGTCATATCCACCACGTCCGAGGGACTGGCCGGATGCATTTTCAGCTTCGGCGGCCGGGAATACTCGAGGAAATTCCGTAGAATGGTGTCGATATGGCGGATTTCCTCGGAAATGACATCCAGATCTTCCTTCTGGGTCGGCGTCAGCCGCAGGCTGCGTTCCAAGGTGAACAGCCTCATCTTGACGGAGGTCAGCGGATTCCGAACGCTGTGGGCCACACCGGCCGCCAGCTTCCCCACCATGGCCAGTTTTTCCGACTGAATCAGGTGGGTCTGGCTTTCCACGAGCTTGGCCCGGGTCTGCCCGATGTTTTCCACCAGGTGGTCCAGCCGGTTCTTGACGGCCTTGACTTCGTCCCCCATGGGTTTCCGCCATTCGCCGTTTTCCATGGCCAGTTCGCGGATGGGCGTCAAAATCTGCCGCAACAGGACAAGCGTGAGCAAAATACTGATCAAGAGGACGCAGGGAATGGCGGCCCAGGCGAATATCACCATTTTGGAATTGGATTTCCGGAACTGGTTGCGCAGATCCTCGATCTGGTTTTCATGGGCGGCCTTGAATTTTTCAGCCAGATCGAAAACGGCGAAAAATTGCTCCCGGACCCGCCAGTGACGGTTTTCCCCCTCCTCGCGCTTGCCGTCCTTGTACAGGGCGACCACCTGGTCCCGCTCGAAGACATATCGGATATATCTGGATTCGATTTCGTTCAGGATTTCCGTGGCCGCCTCGATGTTGTTGGCCGCCCGGGCGCGGCTCAGCCAGCTTTTGAAATTATTGTGCCGCCCGCCCAGCTGTTCCAGCCATTTGTCATCACGGGTAAGTAAATAATAGGTGGCCAGGCCTTTCTGCATGACCAGCTCGGTTTCCATCTTCTGGGCCGCGGTCAAGGATTTCACATCCCGATCCAGCATATCGGCATAGATGCTCTGGACCCGGTAGGTGTACCAGACCGTTCCCAGGGAACCGAAAAGGTTCAACAACGCCAAGGCCGTGATGAGCAATAGCAGCCGCTGCCGCAAACTGATGGTTTGAAACATGTCGCCCTTTCTTTCCTGAATGACCCGCCATCGCATTCATTGGAAATCCGGTGTATGGGGTAGGAAGGTTGCCAAACGGGCCTATTCTATTCGCCGTCACCCGCCCTGTCTACTGTAAAAAAATCCGACACTCCAACGGAAGACCTGTAAAAAAACCAAACACCCGGAGCCGGACAGACCGCCCATTTGCCACCTGCCGATGAAATAATTTTCCTTTATATCAAAATATTATTTCAAACCCCAGCCGCACCGACTCCCTGGCATGCTCATTGCCACCATCCATATCGAACCCATTGCCGGCCGTGCTATTCTGTATGGCAAGCAAAAGTCGTACAAAACCGGATATGGGAAGAAAGGCCATGAAAAATAAACACTGCGGCAGTTATAAAGCTCATGACCAGTAGACAGTTTACCATATTGATCGCCGATCGGAACCCCCATGTCCGCGAACTGCTGAAACGGGAGTTGACCGACAGCGGATACCGGATACATCTGGCGAAAACCGCCCAGGAGGTCGTGGACGTGGCTTTCCGATCCGAGCCGCCGGATCTGCTGATCCTGGATCCGGATCTGCCGGACAACGGACGTCTTTCCCCGCTGCGAAAGCTGAAGGAGTGCGCCCCGGCCTTGCCGCTCGTTCTCCACCTCCATAGCCCGGACACCACGGCCGGCCTGGAAGGGCTGCTCGTCTGCGGCATCATTGAAAAAACCGGGAACAGCATCGAAAACGTGAAAAAGACCGTCGCCGAGCTTTTTAACCGCCGGAATACGTCTGAAAATCCACCAGGGCACCGCGGCCTTGCGCCGGGTCCGGGATGAACCGCCCATGAGTCAACCCATGATCCGTTCGGAAGCCCATTTTTACCAGAACCTGACCCGCAGGATTATTTCGACCATCCTGATCGTGTCGTTCACCCCCATGATTCTGGCCACCGTAATCCTGCTCTACCAGTTCCGGGAGGCCTATATCGAAAAAACCAACGAACATCTGGTGGAAGTGGTGATGAAGCACAAGCAGAACATCGACGCCTTTCTGAAGGAGCGCCTGAGCAATCTGCGCTTCCTGTCGGCCAACCGAAGCATAGAGGAACTGATCGATGAACCCTTTCTGCAGGAAAAACTGAATCTGCTCAAAAGAGAATACGGCCTTGTTTTCACGGATCTGGGCCTCATCAATGACGAAGGGATTCAGATGGCCTATGCAGGCCCCTTCAACCTTGCCAATGCCCGTTATTCGGAAGCCGCCTGGTTTCATCAGGCGATCAAGACCAGCTACTATATCAGCGATGTGTTCCTGGGTCTGCGGGGGCATCCCCATTTCATCATCGCCGTCCGGCATACATACAGGGGACGATATTGGATTCTGCGGGCCACCATCGATTTCGCCGCCTTCAACTCCCTGGTGGAAAACCTGCGGGTCGGCAAAACCGGCATCGCCTTTTTGATCAACAAGGAGGGCCAGCTCCAGACAAAGCCCTCCTTTGATGTCTCCCCGGAAAAAATCGACTACCTGCTGAAAATCTCCCAACAGAATGACAGCGAATTTCATGTGTTCCGGGATTCGTACGAAGGCGGCGAGCATGTCTTTGTGACCGCCTTTCTGAAAAACCATAACTGGCTGCTGATATTTCAGCAGGACACCAATGACGCCCTGGCGGATGTCGATCGTACCGCAAAAATCGCCGCCGTGATCTTTCTGCTGGGCGCCTGCGCCATCCTGCTTATGGCCTTGATTCTGTCCCGGCGGATCGTGCGCATTATCCGTTCCGCCGACAAGAAAAATGAACTGATGCAGCAACAGGTGGTGGAGACCGGCAAACTGGCCTCCCTGGGAGAACTTGCCGCCGGCATCGCCCATGAAATCAACAATCCGGTGGCTATCATGGTGGAAGAGGCCGGCTGGATCGGCGATCTGCTGGAAGAGGAAGACCTTCGGCAAAGCAGCAACCTGGAGGAATTCCAAAAATCCCTCCGGCAAATCCACACCCAGGGCAAACGGTGCAAGGACATTACCCATAAACTGCTCAGCTTCGCCCGAAAAACGGACAGCCAGACCAAGGATGTTCAGGTCAACGATCTGATAACGGAAATCGTGGCCCTCAGCGCCCAGATGGCCAAATACAACCGGGTGGATATCCGGACCCACCTGCAGAAGGATATCCCGCGCCTGAACATTTCCCCATCGGAAATGCAGCAGGTGCTGCTGAACATGATCAACAACTCGCTGTATGCGCTGGAAAAACGCGGAGGCGTCATCGATATAACCAGCAAGCAGTCCCAGGATCAGGTCTTTATCGATATCGCAGACAACGGTCCGGGAATTCCGGAATCCATTCTGCCACGGATTTTCGATCCTTTTTTTACCACCAAACCGGTGGGCAAGGGAACCGGTCTGGGTCTGTCCATCTGTTTCGGCATCATACAGAAAATGGGAGGTGATATCACGGTCAACAGTGCGGTGGATATCGGAACACGGTTCCGGATCAAGCTGCCGCTGAAAGCAGGAACACAGGTTGCAGGAGCTGCCTCCGCGGGCGCCTGAAGAGAATCGAGTAGAAACAGGCCGGCCCGGCCGGAGGCGGTTTTTGGAAAGGACGGTTTACAACAACGCATTGAAGGGAGAACAAGGTATGACCATCGCTAATATATTGCTGGTTGACGACGAAGTCCCATTCGTGGAGGCCATTCAAAAACGTCTCGTCAAGAGGGAACTCCATGTCCTCTCCGCCCATAGCGGCAAGGAAGCCTTGGCATTGCTGGAAAAATCCAAGGACACCGAAGTTGTCATCCTGGACGTCAAAATGCCGGAAATGGACGGAATCCAAACCCTGACGGAAATCAAAAAACGCCATCCCCTCGTGGAGGTGATCATGCTCACCGGGCATGCCACGGTGGAATCCGCCATCGATGGAATGAAGCAGGGCGCCTATGACTACCTGATGAAGCCTTGCGACATGGATATCCTCATCACCAAGGTCAAGGAGGCCGCGGACAAGAAAAGAAAGCATGAGGATAAAATCGTCGAGGCGCGCATGAAGGAAATCACCCAGCGCATGGCGTAAGGACCCGGGGTATGACGGCACAGTCAACAACAACACGGAATTCGAGACAAAAGCCCATCAGGCTGCTGTTGGTGGACGATGAAATCGCCTACGCCAACGTGCTGGCCAACCGTCTCGAAAAACGGGGCTGCCGGGTGGTGAAAAGCTACAGCGGCACCGAAGCCGTCCGTGCTCTTCGCCATCAGGAATTCGATGTGGCGGTTCTGGACTTGAAAATGGAAGACATGAGCGGCATCGAAGTGCTGAAGATTTTCAAAAAACTGGCGCCCGAAATGGAAGTCATCATGCTCACCGGCCATGGTTCCGAAACAGCGGCCAGGGAAGGCATGGAAACCGGCGCTTTTGATTATCTTACCAAGCCATGTGAAATAGACGAATTGCTGCCGAAAATCACGGCGGCCTATCAGGCGAAACAAGGAAGCATGGAAGGATGAATCCCCCTTGCCGGGGGACGACGGTCACCCATGGCCGCAACAACGGCAACGGAAGATTCAAAGAACGTGAGGAGAGACGGAAGCAATGGAATCCATTACGGTGCTGCTGGTGGATGACGAGGAACGTTTTGTCACCTCAAATGCAAAACTGCTGAATAAGTTGGGATTTAGAGTTCTGACCGCCATGAGCGGGGATGCGGCCATACAAATCCTGGAAAGCAATGACGTGGATGTGGCCGTTGTGGATGTCAAGATGCCGGGCATGGATGGAATCACCCTGCTGACCGTCATGAAAAAACGATTCCCCTTGGTGGAAGTGGTGATGCTCACCGGGAACGCCACGTTTGAATCCGCTGTTTCCGGTCTGAAAATCGGCGCCAGTGATTATCTCATGAAGCCGGCGGATCTGGACGAACTGGTTCTGAAGATACGGGAGGCGAATGAAAAACGCAAAATCCAGCTGGAAAAAACCCGCCCGCGTTAATGGAGACGGGGACAGCTTCCCCGGGAAAGGGATCGAGGTGCGTAAATGAAAGTTCTATTCGTCGACGATGAGTCCGTTTTTCTGGATGTCATTCTCCGTCGCATGAAAAAACGCAATATTGACGCCCATGGCGCAACCGACGGTGATCGGGCCATCGAACTGATGGAAAAAAACAATTTCGATGTCGCGGTTCTCGATGTCAAAATGCCCGGGAGCAGAAGCGGCATTGAATTGCTGAAGGAGATTAAAGTTCGTTGGCCTCTCATCGAAGTGATCATGCTCACCGGCCACGCCATGCTCGAGGCAGCCAGAGACGGCATGGAAAACGGGGCGTTCGACTATATCGTCAAGCCGGCGGACACCGACGAACTGTTCTATAAAATCAATGACGCTTATCAGAAGAAGTCCCTGCAGGAAATGAAAATCAGGCATATCGATAGTATCATGAAGGACAAGAAATAAAAAACAAGCAATTTATCAAGGAGGTTTGCAACATGAATTGGTTAACGACAACAGGCCGATTTCTCATGGCCGGCGCGAAAGCCCACGCGGACTGGGAAATCAGTACGGCCAACACCATTCTGACATCCAGAAAGCGCCTGGCGGTACTGGGCCTGATGCTGCTCCCGATCCTGATCGGCGGGATCGTGTTCGCCGAGGATATCGCCACCGAACTCCCCAAATACCTGGGAGGAAAAACCGCTTACAGTCCATCCTTTTTCACCATGGGGGTTTTTGTTTCCTCCATTTTCATCGGGCTTTGCGCCGGTTTGATCACCGGCTGCATCGGCGCGGGCGGCGGGTTCATCATTGCCCCGGCGTTGATGAGCGCGGGCATCAAGGGTATCCTGGCGGTGGGCACCGATCTCTTCCATATTTTCGCAAAAGCCATCATGGGCAGCGTGCTGCATAAGAAGCTCGGCAACATCTCCGTGGCCCTGGCCCTCATTTTTCTGATCGGCTCGGTTTTCGGCGCCACCCTCGGCGGTTATATCAACCGCGTCCTGTACGAACTGAATCCGATCATCAGCGACGCCTTCATCACCACCATCTATGTGCTGATGCTGGGCGCCCTGGGAGCCTATTCCCTCCTGGATTATTTCAAGGCCAGAAAAGCCGGCGGCGGCGGCGATGCCCACGGCGGGAATGCCGAAGGCACCGAAATGGGCAATCTGCCGAAAAAACTCCAGGCCATCAATCTGCCCCCCATGGTATCCTTTGACCAGGGCATCATCCCCGGCGGGCGCCATATCTCCTCGTGGTTCCTGATCTTGAGCGGATTTGCGGTGGGTCTTTGCGCCGCCATCATGGGTGTGGGCGGCGGCTTCCTGACCTTCCCGATTTTTGTATATGTTCTGGGTGTTTCCTCCATGACCACTGTGGGAACGGACATTTTCCAGATCATTTTCACCGCCGGGTATGCCGCCATTGGACAATACGCGATCTACGGTTTTATTTTTTACACCCTGGCCATGGGCATGCTGCTGGGTTCCCTGCTGGGCATTCAAATCGGCGCCATGGCCACCAAGGTCGTAAAAGGCATCACCATCCGCGGCTTTTACGCCATGGCGGTTCTGGCGGGATTCATCAACCGCTTTTTCGCCCTGCCGTCCAAATTGTCCTCCGTGGGCGCCTTTCCACTGTCGAAAGAACTCGCCGGCACCCTGGATACCATCGGTATCTGGCTTTTCTTCGTGTTTATTTCCATTTTCGCCGTCTGGGTGATCGGTACATTTGTGATGAACATTAAAAAATTAAAAGGTGAGGAGGCGTAAGCGTTATGATAACCGACAAGAAAGAATTCTATGGCGGCGCCGCCATGATGGCCGGTTTTTTGGCCGTACTGTTCATTATGTTTCTGCCCCTGTTCGAGGGCCAAAAAAACAGCTTGAATTATCTGGACGACTTGTTTAATTCCATATCCAAAAACTCGGCTTACTATATTCCGACAATCAAAACGAATGTGGCCAAATCGGAAACCGGAAAAAATCTGACCCTCGATCTTTCATTGGATTCGGACACCCTGGCCAAGGAAGGCGCCCTGCTGCTCCAGAAAAGCGGCGCTTCGGTCGCTGTGGATGGCAAATCCATACATGCCGTCGGAGATCTGGGTCTGATGCTGGGTAATTGCCTGGATGACGCGGACACCCTGTTTAACAACAATGGACAGGCCCTTCAGGACAAATACGGAATCGAAGGGAAAAAAACCCTCTTCGTCTGGCACAGCATTTTGAAGTCTTTACAAAAGGCCTTGGACAAACAGGAAAAATTCGATGAAAGCAAGGTCGTTTACACGGTCATGACCAAGGCCGTGGAATGCGCCTACAATTATTATCGGGTGGTGCCCCAGAAAATGTCCGAACGCCTGGGAATGGTCGTTTTTTCGCTTGTCTTTTATGTCATTTACACCATGTGGTACGGCTATGCGATTTTATATTTGTTTGAAGGCTGGGGACTTCAGATCAGTCACTAATCCGGCGATTTGTATCCCATGAAGTGGATAACGGATTTTTTCAAGCGCCGTTTCGGAGCGAGGAAGCAGGAAGACGATCCGGGCACCGAAGAACTGCGCATCGCGTTCAAGGAGCGCTATAATCATTTTAAATTGTTGCTGAGCGCCAACAACAAAGCGCTCGAAATCATGACCGGCATCGAGCAGGTGCTGCAGGGAAAACAGCCTTTCGGCATGGCGTTTGTCAGAAGCAATTGCATCGCCATCACGGTGAACCTGCTGCGCCTGCTCAAAAGCCTGGAGCATATCAGCGCGGGAAAATACAATGCATTGTATGCGCGTTTTGACGAGATCTGCCACACCATCCAAACCATCATCGAACAGAAACGGGAGGAAACGGACGAGCGCTTCATCATTCCGCTGAACACCATCACCCGCACCATGTCCGATCTCGTGGGCAACAAGATGGCGAATCTAGGCGAAATCCAAAACCGCATCCACCTGAAAGTGCCGGATGGATTCGCCATTACCGCCCACGCCTACCGGCGGTTCATCGAATTCAACGACCTCCAGACGGAAATCGACCGGCGCTACATCGCCACCGATATCACCGACATGGAAGCGCTTTACAGCCTGAGCGCCGGAATCCGAGAACTTATCCTTTCATCCTCCCTGCCCGGGGAACTCGAGGCGGCGATTCGCCAAGCCACCACCATCCTGGAAAAGGGGATGGATCGAAAAATCACCCTGGCCCTCCGCAGCAGCGCCATGGGCGAAGACTCGGCGGAGAATTCCTTTGCCGGTCAGTATCATTCGGAACTGAACGTCCTCCCGGAAAACGTGTTGACGACCTACAAGGAAATCATCGCCAGCAAATACAGCCTGACCGCCGTCACCTATCGGCTCAACAAAGGAATCCGGGATGAAGACATCGCCATGAGCGTCGGCTGCATCGCCATGGTGGACGCCCGCTCCGGCGGGGTCATGTATTCGCGCAATCCCATCGACATCGCCGACACTTCCGTCTTCATCAACGCCGCCTGGGGCCTGCCCAAGGCAGTGGTGGACGGCAGTATCGACGGGGATTTGTTTGTCGTCAACCGAATGAATCCATTGCAGATCGTGCATAAGGACATCCGGCGGAAAGACGCCCGGTTCCTGTGTTTTGCCGAAAACAGCGCCTGCCGTTTTGAGATCACCGGGCAATCCGGCGAGCAGCCCTCCATTCGTGATGACGAGGCCCTGACCTTGGCGAAACTCGCCTTGAGCATGGAACAGTATTACGGTTCGGCCCAGGACATCGAGTGGGCCATTGATCAGAAGGGGACGGTCTTCATCCTTCAAACCCGCCCGCTGCAGCAGATGGACCGTGTCCCGCCGAATTACCCGGATGAAGTAAAATGGAAATCGGAAGAAAACGTGCTTGCCGGCGGTGGAATCGCCGTCTGCCCCGGGGTCGCCAGCGGGGAAGTGTTCATCGTGAATCATCCGGGCGACATGGTTCATTTCCCCCGGGGCGGCATCCTGGTCGCCCGCCAGGCGCTGCCCGTCTGGGCATCCCTGCTGAGCCGGGCAGCGGCCGTTATCACCGAGCAAGGCACTTTTGCCGGACATCTCGCCAATGTGGCCCGTGAATTCAAAGTCCCCGCCCTCTTCGGGTTGAAGGACATCACCACCCTTCTGAAAAACGGCGATCTTGTCACCCTGGACACGTCTTGCCTGTGCCTTTATAAAGGCAAGATCGATCTGCCTGCCGTGGAAACGGAAACCGTCCGCGGCTCCATCGAGGGCAGCCCTGTATATAAAATCCTGCTGGAAGCCAGTAAGCACATAATCCCCTTGACCCTGCTGGATCCCTATGCCCCGGAATTCAAGCCTGAAAACTGCCTCACTTTTCACGATATCACGCGCTTTTCCCATGAAAAGGCCGTCCAGGAGATGTTCGATTTCGGGAAGTCCCATAATTTCTCCGAAAGATCCAGCAAACAGTTGTATTACAAAGTCCCCATGCAGTGGTGGGTCTTGAATCTGGACGATGGTTTCACGGAAGAAGTCAAAGGCAAATACATCCGGCTCGACAACATCGCCTGCATCCCCATGCTGGCCTTATGGGAGGGAATCGTCGCCGTTCCCTGGAGCGGACCGCCGCCCATCGACGGCAAGGGGCTTGTCTCCGTCATGTTCCAATCCACGGCCAACCGGGCCCTGGAACCGGGCCTTCGTTCGGCCTACACCGAACGCAATTACTTCATGATTTCCAAACATTTCTGCAGCTTCACCTCCCGCCTGGGATATCATTTTTCCACCGTGGAGGCCCTGGTCAGCGAAAGGACCTCTGAAAATTATATCAATTTCCGGTTCAAGGGCGGCGCCGCGGACAGCCAGCGGCGCATCCGGCGGGTCCAATTCATCGGCGATATCCTGACGGATAACTCCTTCCGGGTCGAAACCAAGGAGGACAACCTGGTGGCCCGCATTGAAGGCTACGAAATCGGTTTCATGCTGGAGCGGGTTAAAATCCTCGGATACCTGACCATGCATACCCGCCAACTGGATATGATCATGTCGAACAGTGTGGCCATCCAACACTATCGAACCCAGATCGATCACGATATTAAAACCCACCTGCTGAGTAAGCCGCCACTTGTCTAGCGGGCGGATTTCAGGTACGGGCAAGCCCGAAAAGAAATATGGCACGAGGGTTGCTTTTCGTTATTCCGTCACTGCAGTGGAACTGACCGCCCATAAGCCGGAGAACCCATCGATTCCCCCGGCCATGGCGGTCCAAGAAAGGAGCCAACCGCATAATAACGATGAATGAACCTATCGCCATCTGCGATTCGGAGACCAATCCCATCCCGTATCGGCAGATCCTTTCCATGATCAGCCAGGGCATCGCCGTTCTCTCGGAAGGGATTGTCGTTTACGCCAACGCCGCCTTATGCGACATCGCCGGAAAGAACCGGGGTGAGATGATCGGCCATATGTTTTTGGACCTCGTCGCCGACATGGACCGTTCCAGAATCGCATTGTATTTGCAGAACCTGCATGAAACGACGGGCGAGGATATCATTTTCCGCGTTCATCGGAGCAAGACCGCCGGCAGGGATGTGATGATGAAAGCCCTGCCCGTCCATCTCCAGGGCGTCTATTGCCATAACCGGGGCATCTGCTGCTGTGTAACGGATATCACCCTGCACCTGGATCATTTCCAGGCGCTGCAGCGGGAGAACCGCCGCATGAGAAGTCTTCTGGACGATACGGAAAGCGTTCTCCTGTCGCTCGCCCCGCATGATTGCGAGGATATCCTGTCGGTCAATCGGCATGTGGAGGCCATGATCGGCTGTTCGGTAAAGGATCTGAAAAACGGTCGGAGGCACTGGTTCGATTTTGTTCATCCGGATTTTTTGAACCAGGTGACGGCGTTTTACAAAAAGTTTCCGGACACCTTCGAAAACGAAACCCTGGAATACGTCGTTATCGGCAACGACAAGAGCCCCAGATGGGTCCGGGATACCGGGAATGTACTGTTTGTGGAACGGGGACACGGCATGCCCCGCCGCGTCGACCATACCATCGTGGATATCACCGAACAGAAACAACGTGAAGTTGAGTTGGAGGCGGAAAGGACCAAACTGGCGAGCATTATCCGTAACAGCACGGACATGATCTACCGCGTGGATTATGAAGGTAATTTCCTGGATCTCAATCCCGCCGGAATTCAATTGCTCGGTCTGGAGGAAGGCTTCCGCACCAGAAAAATATTGGATTTTTATGTCGATCCGAAACAGCGCGACCGGCTGCTGAAAAACTGTGAAACAACCGCAGGCTGTGCCCAGCAGGTGGCCAAATGGCGACTCGGTGACGGGAAACAGATTGACGTGGTCATCAACGTCGTGGCGGAAAAGGATATGACGGGCCGGATAGTCTCCTTTCACGGAATCGTCCACAATGTCACCCAGACCCTGGAGATGCAAAAACTGGAATCCGTCAAGAAAATGGCCGGCGGTCTGAGCGATCACATCAACACGCCGTTGATGATCATTTCCGTCAACATATCCCAGATGAGAGAGATTCTGGATGCCGCAACCATTGACAAGGAAGAGCTCATCACCTGCCTGGACGAAATGAAGATCGCCTTCTCGAAAATCGTCGAACCCCTGAAAGCCGTCCGCGATACCTACTGGAAAATAGAAGAAGTGCCGGACGGCGTCGGCGGAACCATATACGAGATCCATGACGGCAGGGAAGCAAAACGAAAGGGCCTCCCCGGATATGCCGAATAGTCTATCCGAGCCAACCGTCTCACCCCTCATCGGCAGGAGCGGAAACATGACCCATCCATCGGTAATCAATCCCGGAATCATTCGCCCCGAAGATCCATATGGACCATTACGACGCATATTGCTGGTCAGTATGATCGTCATTCCCTTCATGCCGTTTCTGCTGGTTCTGGCCAGTGGCGGGTATTTTTTCTATTCCTCCATCGAAAACAAAACCATTGAAAGCATGAAGCGGATTGTGGAAGACCATCGCCAGGTGATCGAATTTTTCCTGGAAGAACGCAAAACCGACCTGGCATGGGTGCTGAACACTTATCCGGTTGAAAAACTTCGCCAATCGGACCAGCTTCATGGTGTCATCATGGATCTGCAACGGAAATCCCCGGCTTTCGCCGATATCGGTCTTTTTGACGAAAACGGAGTCCACCTGGCCTACTGGGGCCCCTACGAGCTCAGCGGCAAAGTCTACAGCGACGCCCCCTGGTTCAAAAAAGTGATGAAGAGCGGCTGGTATATCAGCGATGTCTTCCTTGGATTTCGCAAGGAGCCGCATTTCATCATCGCCGTGCGGAAGAAGGATGGAGACCATCAATGGGTGTTGCGATCCACCATCGACAGCCGCCTTTTCACGGATTTCGTGGAAAGGGTCCGCATCGGTAAAACCGGCGAGGCCTATATCCTCAACAAGGAAGGTTTTTTTCAAACCGAGCGCCGATCCGGCGGCAGCCTCATGACCCGGGATCCGGAACATGAAATCCATCCCGCTTATCATTCCGGAATCGAAACGTTCATCCAGAAAGACCATAGCGGGGATGAATATCTGTACGCCACCGCCTGGCTGAAATCCAACGATTGGCTGCTGGTGGTCCGCAAGGAGAAGTCGGATGCCTTTCAATCCCTGCGCATGGCTTCCTTCTTCAGCCTGCTGATTTCCACTGTCAGCGGCATGCTGATTATTCCCCTCGGGTTCTATGTGACCGGACGGATCATCCGGCGGATGGAAAAGATGGAGACCGACAAGGGATTTCTGGAACAACAATTGATCGGTGCCAGCCGCCTCGCGGAGCTGGGGGAAATGGCGGCAGGCTTCGCCCATGAAATCAATAACCCCCTCCAGATCATGAAGAGCGAAAAGGCCCTGATCGATATGGTGTTGGACGAAATGCGAAAAACCGGCGAGCTCAAGGAATCCGATGACCTGGCCACCGTTCTGGATTGCATGAACCAGATCCAGCTGCAAATCAACCGGTGCGCCAAAATCACCCAGGCGATCCTGAAATTCGGCCGCCAGGGAGAACCCGCCCCCCAGACCATTGCATTGCAGGAATTCGTTCCCGAAGTCACCGCCATGATCGAAAAGCAGGCCGCTGTTGCCGGAATTCACATCTCCCAGGATATCCATGAAAACACACCGAGGATTTATGCCGACCCGGCCCAGCTCCAGCAGGTGCTCTTGAATTTATACAACAACGCCATGGATGCCATTACCGAAAAAAATCCGACGGAAGGCGGCAGCCTGGAGATCCACGCCAAACGGAGCCAGGAGGGCAGAGCGGAAATCACGGTCACCGATTCGGGAGCCGGTATCCGACCGGAAAACCTTGAAAAAATCTTTTCGCCGTTTTTTACCACCAAGCCCGTGGGCAAAGGAACCGGTCTGGGACTGTCCGTATGCTATGGAATCATCCAGAGCATGGGAGGGAACCTGGCGGCCTCCAGCAGGGAAGGCGTCGGAACTACATTCACCATTACACTACCGCCTCAAAAAGGACAAGTTCGCCCCGGAGTAAAAAAAATCTGACCGGTCTCACACCAGTTTTTTTTCACTCTGTAAATAATCCTGACAGCGGGGGTATCCCGGACAGACCCGCGTTGGCTATGCCCGTGGATAATTCACATATTTTTATACAGATCCACTCCTGCCGGACCATTCACTCCGGTTGGCACAAAGGTTGCTGTTTTTGAATGGCAGTGTGGAAACCACACCGGCAGACCCGTCATCGTCCTTCCGGGAACGATGACGCTGGAAACACACAGGGTCAAGACAAGAGAATGAAAGAACCAATCCAATGAACTTGATGCTTGTCGATGATGAGGAGCGCTTTCTGGAGACCACCCGGAAATTGCTCGAAAAAAAAGGCTACCGGGTCGTCACGGCCACTAACGGCGCCGAGGCCATGCAACTGCTCAACAGCCAAACGGTTCACGTGGTCATCCTGGATGTCAAAATGCCCGGGAAGGACGGCAATACCGTCTTAAAAGAAATCAAAAGCCAGTTTCCCCTGGTGGAAGTCATCATGCTGACCGGTCATGCCACCATGGAATCCGCCATTGACGGTCTGAAATTCGGCGCCACCGACTACCTGACCAAACCCGCGGATATGGAGTTGCTGATTCAAAAAGCCGAGGATGCCTATGAAAAAAGGCTCCGTCATGAAGAAAGAATTCAAAAGGAGGTTCCGCATGCAATTCTTTAAAAGGATTTTCTTCCCGCTGGATCTCTCGGAAACATCCGCGAAACTGGCACCCTATGCGCTTTCCATGGCCCGGAAATTCTCCGCCAAACTTCACATCGTTTTCGTGGCCAGAATGTTCGACCATTTTTCGGAAATGTATGTCGCCGATACCATGATCGCCAATTTCCAGAAAGCGGTGATGGAAGGCGCCAAAAAGCGTTTGCAGGAATTCACCACGGAACATCTTGCTTCCTGGCCCCATGTAGAAACAACCGTACTCGCCGGAGATATCGCCGAAGAAATCCTTGCCTATTTGGAAGCAAACACCTTCGACTTGATGATATTGGGAACCCATGGTCGAAAAGGCCTCGAGAAAATTTTCTTCGGCTCCGTGGCGGAACGGCTGCTGAAAGCCTCCCCCGCGCCGGTTTTGCTGATCAACCCCTATCGTCTGGAATCCATCCGCGGTGCCGGTTTTCCGGATACGCCCTTCCGTAAGATCATGTTTCCGGTGGATCTGTCCACCATTTCACCCGTCATTGTTCCCTTTGTCAAAGCCGTTGCCGGCGCTTTCGGCGCCGACATCGAACTGCTGCGGGTCATGCGCTCGGTCAATTATTTCAATTCGCTTTACGTACCGGACAACTCGATTTTTACCTTCGAGGAAGAACTGCGACTGGGCGCCAAGCGGAAGATGGAAGAATTCAAGCAAGCACATTTCGCCGATGCCCCCGGTGCCAAAACCAACGTTCTTGTCGGCGATATATCGGAATGTATCCTGGATTTCGCCCGTTCCAAGCAGGTGGATCTTATCGTCATGGGCACGCATGGCCGGAAAGGATTGGACAAGATCATGTACGGTTCCGTTGCCGAACGGGTGGCCAAGGCCTCACCGGTTCCGGTGCTGCTGGTCAACCCCCATCGGGTCTCCCGGCAAGCATGACCGAAACGGGATCTGAAATCTGACATTTCAAATCACCAGAAGTGGTTTTTTCTTGGAGGTTCCGCCATGAAACAAAAATACCTGCTGGCGGTGGATCGGTTTGACCAGTCCCTTTCGGTCGTCCGCTATTTCAGCAAAATTGTCCCCCCCGACCGGGCTGAAGCGGTGCTGTTCCGGGTGAATCCCCCGGTCCCGGAATGTCTATTCGACCTGGAGAAAGATCCCCATCCGGGAATCGACCTCCTGCCCATCGATGGCTGGAGTTCCCATGAAAAAGAAGCCGCCGAAGCCTTTTTCGATGCCGCCAGGATCATGCTGCTGCAGAAAGGCTTTGCACCGTCAGCCATTACCGTCCTTCACCAGCCGCGCCAAAGAGGTATCGCCAGGGATATCGCGGACGAATCCAGAAAAGGATATGCGGCTCTGTTGATCGGACGCTCGGAAACCCATGACATGAACGACATATCCCTGGGCAGCGTAACCACCAAACTGGTTCACCTGTGCGATCATCTCCCCCTGGCGGTAATCGGCGCCAACCCGCCGACGGACAGGTTTCTTATCGGTATGGATCGTTCCGAAGGCGCGCGGCGTGCCGTTGAATTCGTCGCCGGCATTCTTCACAACCCGGGTATCGACGTAACCCTTTGCCATGTGATCCGGTCGCTCAAACTGAAACAGCTGCGCAACCGTCCCGCCGGAAAACAGGCGGCTGTTTTTTCACCGGAACATGAACTCAAGTGGCAGAAAATCAACCAGGAAGGCATCCGGCCGGTACTTCATCTTGCCGAACGCCAATTTGTAGATGCCGGCTGGGCGCCCCATAAAGTTCACAGCAAAGTGATTCTGGAAGTCGAAAAACGTTCCCAGTGTCTGGTGAATGAAATGCTGACCGAAGGCCACGGCAGCATCGTGCTCGGCCGCAGAGGCGCTTCCGTTGTAAAAGAATTTTTCATGGGCCGGGTGGGCCAGAAAGTGTTGAATCTGGCCGCAAACCGGGCTGTATGGATTGTCAATTGACATGCGCGCGATATTAGACCTGTTTCGCCGGCCCGAACCGAAAGCACAAGGCCTTGGCGCTTCCCGCCTTTCAAGGGGGCTTGTTTTCGCGGTTTCCCTGCTCCTGACCGCGGCGATCGGATATCTGCGGCATCTCACCGGACCGGAGTACGCCTTGTCGGCCTTCTATATTTTCCCCATCGCATTATCCGCCTGGCTGGTGGGCATCTGGGGCGGGGTCTCTATTTCCGCGGCCGGAGCCCTTTCCTGGCTGACGGCGGATCTTTCCATTATCGAGTCCTTCTCAAATCCCTATGTGCCGTATGTGAACGAAACGTTTCGCTTGCTGGTATTCCTGTTCATCGCCCTGCTGATCTCCAAAATGAAAGCCCTGGTCGAATCCCAGAAGCAGCTGGCCAGAACCGACCCCCTGACCGGAATTTCCAACCGGCTGGCGTTTTTTGAATTCGCCGAAAGCGCGATCCAGCATGCCCGGAGGTTCGGCCACCCGGTTTCCATCCTTTCCCTCGACCTGGATAATTTTAAAAGCGTCAACGATTGTTACGGCCACCGGGAAGGCGACAAGCTCCTGCGCCTGGTTGCCGGGACCATCCGGGCCAATATCCGCGTCATCGATATCGTCGCCCGCTTCGGCGGCGATGAATTCGTGATTTTACTCTCCCGAACGGACAGCGACGCCGCCTTTCAGTTGGGGGTCAAGCTGCAGCGCAAACTCCTCGCCCTGATGAAACAAAACAACTGGCCGGCCACCGCCAGCATCGGCGTCGCCACCTATGAAGACGTTCAGACAAGCATCCATGAAATGGTCGCTTCCGCCGATGCCCTGATGTATTCCGCCAAACAGAACGGCAAAAACCTGGTCCTGAGAAAAATCAGCGATCAGACCAAAACCTCTTCCGGTATTCATTAGAAAGGAGGAATCATGGCGGCCAACTCAAAAATCCGTTTTTATAAAGATGGGAAACAGGTGCGGTTTCAACTGAACGGCGATTTCGACGGTTCCATGGCATTGCAGCTGATCGGCATGATCGGCGATCATTGCGGCCGTTCCGATGCCGTCGTGATCGACACCGACGATCTCAGGGATTTGTTACCATTCGGGGTGGAAGTTTTTCACAAACGCTTGCGGACGGATCTCGGTTTCCCCCTTCATTGCCGGGTGGTCGGTTCCAAATCAGCCCTCCTGCAGCCACATTAAAAAACTGCTGAATTACTCCCCCAGGGAACTGGAGGAATACCTGGAGTTGGAAAACCAAACCCTGCTGCGGGTTTTGCGTTGCTCACCGGAATGGAAAAACCGGGTGGCTTGACTTTTTCTCCAGGCCGGTTTTTCCTGTTTTTCGATTGTTACCAGCAGCGGATTCAGTTGAAACCGCGCTGAAGCATCGGAGCTCCAGGCGATTTCAACCTGTCCATGAGAGGGAATCAGACGAGCTTGCCCATTTTTCCCGCGATGCTGTCAAATGCCTTGGTAACGGGTGAATCCACATATTTTTCCTGGTAGGAGACACCGGCATCGCCGCAGGTCACCATGGCCGTGTCAAACGGAATCCGGCCCAAAAAGGGGATGCCGGTTTCGAGGGCCGTGCGTTCTCCGCCGCCGGAGCCGAAAATCTCGATCAGTTGATTGCAGTGGGGGCATTGCAATCCGCTCATGTTTTCGATGAGCCCGAAAATGTCCATCTTGACGACCCGGCAGAAATTGATGGACTTGCGGACATCCGCAAGGGACACTTCCTGGGGCGTGGTCACGATGACGGCCTTGGCGTCCTTGATGATCTGGGCCACGGTCAAAGGTTCGTCGCCGGTCCCCGGAGGAGCGTCGATGAGCAGAAAATCGAGGTCTCCCCAGGCGACATCGCCGATGAATTGGCGGATGGCCGAATGCTTGACCGGACCCCGCCAGATAATGGCGTCATCCTTGTTGACGCTCAGGCTCTCAATGGAAATCGCCGCCAGTCTGTCCGAATAACGCAGTGGAACCAGCTTCTGATCCCGATCCACATCCAGCATGCCGGACAGCCCCAGCATGCGGGGGATATCGGGGCCATGAATATCCACATCCATGATGCCGACACGGAAGCCCTTCTTGGCCAGAGCCATGGCCAGATTCACCGTGACACTGGTTTTCCCGACGCCGCCCTTTCCGCTCATGACAATCAATTTGTTTTTTATTTTTCCAAGCGAAGCCTTGACCGGCGCATCCGGGTCGGGTTTGGCCTCCGCCGGGCAACTCGCGATATTGATACCGTCCTGTTTCATACTGTCTTCCTTTCTTTTTCTTGGCAAAATAGATGATACGGCTGCATTGCGGAACCGGCCTTCGAATTTATCCCCCGGCTTCCAGATGCGGGAGACGATAAATGTTTTCGTCATGACAAGCCGGGCAGCATCCGGGATGGCCGCTGCCCTGGGGCTCCTCCCACTGTGTGTTGCAATGCTGGCAGACGAATATTCTTTTTACGTCCCCGATCCGATAATTGCCGCCCTGGACATTGATGGCCTTGCCGTTGATCAGGGCATCGGCGATGATCCCCCGCGCGCGGTTGACGATTCGCCCGAAGGTGGCCCGGGAGACACCCATCTGTTGCCCGGCCTCTTCGTGGGACAGGCCTTCCAAATCCGCGAGACGGATGGCTTCGCGTTCATCAACGGTCAGGGCGACTTCCTCCAGCTCGATCATGGGAATTCCGCGGGGCTTGAAATAACTGACGTTGGGATTGAAGGTGACAATTCGATCTTTCTGGGGACGGACCATATGTTATCCTTTATGGGAAAATACTCATAACAGGAAAATAGTGGCCGTCGCCCGGAAAGTCAAGGCCTTTTTCAGGCGGGGAAAACGTGCGGGGGAAATGAAGATTTTTCGAAATGCTTCCCGAGGGCCTCGAATAAATCGCGGATCAAACGCCGGGGGTTTTCGATTCGACCAAGGGCCGGATCTTTCAGCAACCGGTTGGTGCGCTCCATTCCCAGGCGGAATTGGTCGAGCATATCCGCCGGAATTGCATTCGATCCCGTCCCCTGGTGTCGCTCTTCTCCGCTGTACGCCCGGTTTTCCAGAACGGCTGCGTATCGGGTTTGCTGAACGTCCATGTCCAGAGAGAAGCCGGACAGTTCCGTGGAATCGAAATCGATGGATGCCGCCTGGGAGATGGTTTTCCCCATATCGAAGGCATAAAAGGTTTTGGCCAGTCCGGCAATGTCGCCGATGAGTTCCCGGATGGCCGTGATTTCATCCTCGTCCAGGTCGCCCCGGATGCTATAGGCGAGGTTCTTTTCCAGGTAGCCGTATTGTTCCGTACGCATGGTACCGCCGTCGGATCCGGCGGCTGCAAATTGGCTTTGCCCGGCTCCCGCAGTCTGGTGAATATCGATGCTCACCCGGTCGCCGTCACGGGTCATGATGGTGAGACTCAGATTGCGGGACTCATCGAAAGCCATCGTTGAATACGAATAACTGCCGGAATCAGCACCGGCGGTTCTGGTCTTGATATCCTGAACCCCCTGCTTGATCAATCCGTACGCCTGATCCACCGCATCCATGATCTCTTGAAAATGCTCCGCGCCGGAAAAATCGCCGCGGGTTTGGGAATATCCCCGATCCACTCCCTGCTCCAGACGGCCCGCCCATTCATTCCCGCTTGTGGAAGGAGAAATGGCCGGTTTCGTCGCGGCCGGCAGTGACGCTCCCGTTGCTTCGCTCCGGGAAACGGGCCCCGACCCTGTTTCCACTCCGCCAGCTGCGGTTCCGGACGAAGCCGTTGGTCCAGCCGGAGCTTCTCCGAAGAGCCGGTTCTCAAGCGCTCGCAGAAACCGTCCGGCGATGGATGCGGGACTTGTCTTCGCCCGATACGGGCCGGTCTTCCCGATGGCTTGACGATCCATCACCCGTCCCAACTCACCTTCGATCCGGTTGATGAAATGCAGCAGCCCGGCGTCCGGTTCCGGCTGACTCAGCGAAACCGCGTCCGTTTCCATGGGAAAGGGGGTCGGCCCCGCAATGGGCTGTTCCGTTGTGGTGATGCTTTCCGGATATCGGGAAGATACAGCCGGGACATGGGATTGGATAGGGTTCAACATGGGGACGCCTCCTTCCATGGACGCAAGGTCGTTGGGACTGCCGTGTCCCGGGGGAAAAGCATACCGCCCGCGTCACGAACGGGAATAGCGCTCCCCGCGAAAAAACGAACAGAATGCAATGCTGATTTGTTGATTTTCATATCGGACGATTTGTGATAGAACTTTAGCAATACTTTTTTAACCCCAACCGAAACGAATAAACATGCTGTACTATTCAAAATATCTAGCTGTTTTACTGGCCGCCCTGATCCTGGGCCGCTGGTTCGATCAGGAACGAAAACGTCTTCGCGCCCAGGGTTTGCCCTGGCATCATGCCTGGCGGACCACCCCCGGTGTGATCATCATCATCTGCATCGGTCTGCTGATCGCCCTGCGACTGTTGCTGTCATTCCGTCTCCCTGGCGGATGGTAAGAAGCTGTCAACCAAATCCAGAGGCATTGCATGCAATGGAACACATGAAAACCGTGGTTGATCACGATCGTTTTGCCGCCCATGTGGGAATCCGTCTGACGGCGGTGGGTGCGGGATATGCCCGCGCCGAGCTGGATGTGGCGGATTGTCATCTGAACGGTCTGGGAACCGCCCATGGCGGCGTCATTTTCACCCTGGCGGATCTGGCGTTCGCCGCGGCCTCCAATTCCCATGGTATCGACGCCATGGCGGTGACCGTCCATATTTCCTATTTCAAGGCCGTGCGGGAAGGGACATTGATCGCCGAAGCCACGGAATTGTCCCTGAACCGGAAACTCGCCACCTATGCCGTCCACGTTTCCGAAAAAAACGGTGACCGGGTGGCCGCCTTTGTCGGAACCGCCTACCGCAAATCACCAAAGGACGGGGCGGGCCGTTCATAGCTCCCGATGCCGGGGTCAGCAGATCTTCTCCAGGCAATCCTTCGAGAGCGTGCCGTCGAAGTCCACGGCATAGCATCCGTCGAAACAGGCCTTGCAGAAATTGTTTCCCGGATCATTGGTTCCCGTTGACTCCAGCAATCCTTCCAGGCTGAGATAATGGAGGCTGTCCAGCCCGAGAAACTCCCGCAATTCGGGGATGGTCTTGGTGGCGGCGATCAGCTCGCCTTTGGTGGAAAAATCAATGCCGTAATGGCAGGGGAACCGGTGGGGCGGACAGGCGATCCGCATGTGCACCTGTTTGACACCCAGCTCGCGCAGGGCCTTGACCCGTGTTTTGGCGGTGGTGCCGCGGATGATCGAATCCTCGATGATGATGATGTCCTTGCCGGCCAGCAGTTGTTTGACGGGATTCAGCTTGATCCGCACTCCGAAATCCCGCATGTTCTGGGTGGGCTGGATAAAAGTCCGGCCCACGTAGTGGTTGCGGATCATGCCGATTTCAAATGGGATGCCGGAAGCCTCGCTGTATCCCAGCGCCGCGTAATTTCCGGAATCCGGAAAAGGCATCACCAGATCCGCCGCAACGGGCGCCTCCAGGGCCAGTCGCCGGCCGTGATCCTTGCGGACCATGTACACATTCTTATCAAAAAAAGTGCTGTCGGGCCGGGCGAAATAGATATATTCGAAAATACAGAAGGCCCGTTTGACCGCCGGATGGGGTTTGATGCTGCGGATGCCTTCCCGCGAGATAATGACGATCTCCCCGGGATCCAATTCACGGACGAATTCGGCTTGCAGCAGATCCAGGGCGCAGGATTCCGATGCCAGAATGTAATTTCCGTTGAGCCTGCCGAGACACAGGGGGCGGAAACCGTTGGGGTCCTTGATGCCGATGATCTCTCCCTTGCCGGTCAAGACCACGAACGAATAGGCCCCCTTGAGCCGCAGCACCGTCCGGGTGAGGGCTTCTTCCAACCCGCCGTATTTCAAGTTTTTGACAAACAGGTGCAAGGCCACTTCGCTGTCCATGGTGGTTTGGAAGATGGAGCCTTCCTCCTCCAGTTCTTCCTTCAGGATATGCGCGTTGACCAGGTTGCCGTTGTGGGCCACGGCATAGGATTTTCCACGGTGGTGCACCACGAAAGGCTGGGCGTTGGCAAGGGTGGAACTGCCGGTGGTGGAATACCGCACATGACCGATGGCGCTGCCGCCCTGAAGTTGTTCCAAATGGTTGATGTCGAACACATCCGCCACCAGTCCCATCCCTTTATGGGCCGTAATGCGTTTGTCCCGGGCGACCGTGATGCCGGCACTTTCCTGGCCCCGGTGTTGAAGCGCGTACAGGCCGAAATACGTCAGTTTGGCGGCTTCCGGATGGTCGAAAATCCCGAAGATGCCGCAGGCTTCCCGAGGTCGCTTGTCGATGGGGGTGCTAGGCATGGTATTCCTGTATGGTCCTTACGGACAGTTTTTTGTTTTTCAGCGCGGCGATCCCTTCGCAGACAGCCCGGGCCCCCGCCACCGTCGTGGCGTAGGGAATGAAGTATTTCAGCGCCGCCCGCCGGATCAGATACCCGTCCTGCCGGGGTTCATCCCCCAGGCCGGTATTGATAATCAACTGAATTTCACGATTTTTAATGGCATCCACCGCATGGGGCCGGCCGATGGAAACCTTGTTGATTCGCGCATTCTCAATGCCGTGCTCCGCGAGATAACGCGAAGTCCCCCGGGTGGCCATGATGCGGAAGCCCATATCCCGAAACTTTTCCGCCACCTTCAGAATGGACGGTTTGTCCTCGTTTTTGACGCTGATGAACACGGTCCCCTCGGTGGGCAGGTTCTGCCTTGCTCCCAGTTGGGCCTTGGCGAAGGCCGCACCGAAATCCTCTCCCAGACCCATGACTTCTCCAGTGGATTTCATTTCCGGACCCAGCAGCGTATCCACTCCCGGGAACCGATCGAAGGGCAGCACAGCTTCCTTAACCGACACATGGGTTGGAATGATTTCCTCGGTAAATCCGAGCTCCTGCAGCGTGCGGCCGATCATCACCTTGGTAGCCAGCTTGGCCAGGGGAACTCCGGTGGCCTTGCTGACAAAGGGGACGGTCCGCGACGCCCGGGGGTTGACTTCGATCACAAACAGCTGGTTGTCCTTGATGGCGTATTGAACATTCATCAGGCCGACGACGTTCAGCTCGGCAGCCATGGCTTTGGTGGCGCGCGTGATCTCGGCCTGCATTTCCGGCGCCACATGCGCGGGCGGAAGCACGCAGGCCGAATCACCGGAATGAATCCCGGCCTCCTCGATATGTTCCATGATCCCGCCGATGATGGTGGTCCGGCCGTCGGAAATGGCGTCCACGTCCAGCTCCACCGCATCTTCCAGAAACTTGTCGATGAGCACCGGGTGTCCCGGCGAAGCCTCGATGGCGAGACGGGTGAAGTTCTCCAGCTCCGATCTTTGATAAACGATTTTCATGGCCCGGCCGCCGAGCACATAGGATGGACGCACAATGACGGGATAACCGATTTCTTCGGCGATGACGACGGCCCCGGCCGCATCCACGGCGGTTCCGTTCGCTGGCTGCTTCAGCCCGAGCTTTTGCAGCATGGCCTGAAACAAGCGCCGGTCTTCGGCCCGATCGATGCTTTCCGGCTGGGTGCCGAGGATGGGCACACCGGCCCGATGAAGTGGAACCGCGAGGTTCAGCGGGGTCTGTCCGCCGAATTGGACGATGACGCCCATGGGCTTTTCCGTTTCGATGATATGGAGGACATCTTCTTTCGTCAGGGGTTCGAAATACAATTTGTCCGACGTGTCGTAATCGGTGCTGACCGTTTCGGGATTGCTGTTGACCATGATGCTTTCGACGCCCTCCTCCCGCAGGGCGAAGGAGGCCTGAACGCAGCAATAATCGAATTCAATACCCTGACCGATGCGGTTGGGTCCGCCGCCGAGGATCATCACTTTCCGCCGGTCCGTGACCCTTACCTCATTCTCCGTTTCGTAGGTCGAGTAGTAGTACGGAGTGGCGGCGCGAAACTCGGCCGCGCAGGTATCCACCAGTTTATACACCGGACGGATGCCGGCCGCGTAACGTTGTTGCCGGACAGCCTCATCGGTTGCAGCGGTGATATGCGCCAGCTGAATATCGGAAAAGCCGTGGGACTTGGCCTTGCGCAGCAATTCATCCGGCAGGCGTTTTCCCGCATGGGTTCTCAATTCCGTTTCGAGATCGACGATCTGCCGGATCTGGTATAGAAACCAGGGGTCGATCCGGGTCATCTCGTGGATCTCCTCAATGGACCTGCCGCTCAACAGGGCGTCCCGCAGATAAAAATAGCGCTGGGAATTGGGCGTGGACAGCTTCTGTTCGATTTCCGATTTGGACGCCCGGAACGGGTCGATCAGGTCTTTGCCGTCGGCGCCCAGGCCATGACGGCCGATTTCCAGCGACCGGATGCCTTTCTGAAAGGCCTCCTTGAAGGTTCTGCCGATGGCCATGGTTTCCCCCACGGATTTCATGGCGGTGGTGAGATAATCATCGGTCTCGGGAAATTTTTCAAAGGCCCAGCGCGGAATCTTGACCACGCAATAATCCAGGGTCGGCTCAAAGGCCGCCAGGGTTTCGCCGGTGATATCGTTGGGGATTTCATCCAGGGTATAGCCCACGGCCAGCTTGGCGGCGATCTTGGCGATGGGGAAACCGGTGGCCTTGGAAGCCAGGGCGCTGCTCCGGGAAACGCGCGGATTCATTTCCACTACGATCATTTCGCCGGTGCGGGGATTGATGGCGAACTGCACGTTGGAGCCGCCCGTATCCACTCCGATCTCCCGCATGATGGCGATGGAGGCGTCCCGCATCATCTGGTATTCCCGGTCCGTCAGTGTCTGGGCCGGCGCCACCGTAATGCTGTCCCCGGTATGAATACCCATGGGATCCATATTTTCGATGGAACAGATGATCACCACATTGTCGTTGTGATCCCGCATGACTTCCAGCTCATATTCCTTCCAGCCCAACACGGATTCTTCCAGCATCACCTGTCCGATGAGGCTGGCGTCCAGACCGGATTTGGCCAGCAGCTCCAGATCGTCCGGATTGTAGGCCACTCCGCCGCCGGTTCCCCCCAGGGTGAAACTGGGCCGCACGATGATCGGATAGCCGATTTCCTCGCCGATGGTCCGGACCGCATCCATGTCCTTGGCAAAACCGCTTTTGGGAATCCGCAGGCCGATTTTCTCCATGGCGTGGCGGAAACGCTCCCGATCCTCCGCTTTCTGGATCGATTCGATGGAGGCCCCGATCAGTTCCACGCCGAAAAGGTCCAGGATCCCCATCCGGGCCACTTCCACGGCGGTATTCAACCCGGTCTGGCCACCCAGGGTCGGCAACAGGGCGTCGGGACGCTCCTTTTCGATGATCTGGGCCACCACCTGGGCGGTGATGGGTTCGATATAGGTGGCGTCGGCCATTTCCGGATCGGTCATGATGGTGGCCGGGTTGCTGTTGATCAGAATCACCTTGTAGCCTTCTTCTTTCAAGGCTTTACAGGCCTGGGTGCCGGAATAGTCGAATTCGCAGGCCTGGCTGATGATGATGGGCCCGGCGCCGATGATCATGACTTTGTGGATATCTGTACGTTTCGGCATGGTGTCAACTCACATGGCAATGTCCGTTCCCGGCTGACCGCTCATCGGGAACGATGCTGTTTCATCATGGTGGCAAACTCTTCAAACAGGTATCCGCTGTCATGGGGGCCGGGGGCAGCCTCGGGATGGTATTGCACGGCGAACAGGGGACAGGTGCGATGCCGGAACCCTTCGAAAGTGTTGTCGTTCAGATTGATATGGGTGACCTCGATGTCCTTTCCCACCATGCTGTCCGTGTCCACCGCAAAACCATGGTTCTGCGACGTGATTTCCACCCTTCCGCTGATCAGGTTCTTCACCGGCTGATTGGCGCCCCGGTGACCGAATTTCAGTTTGAAAGTTTTTCCCCCGAGGGCCAGCCCCAGGAGCTGATTGCCCAGACAAATACCGAAAATCGGACGAAAACCGATGAGGTTGCGGATG
Organism: Thermodesulfobacteriota bacterium; assembly: GCA_049320885.1. GTDB lineage: Bacteria > Desulfobacterota > Desulfobacteria > Desulfobacterales > SURF-7 > DYJD01. The sequence continues at coordinate 82,583 of JBMORA010000033.1, forward strand.
GTCGCCACAATATGGGTCAACGGTTCCGGATCCCCTGGACCGTTGGAAAGAAAAATGCCGTCCGGTTCCAGCTGCTTGACGATTTCCGCCGGGGTGTCGGCCGGGACCACCAGAACCTCGCATCCGGCCCGTTCAAGGCTTCTCAATATATTGTATTTAATTCCGAAATCGAAGGCCACCACCGAAAAACGGGTATCCCGTTTTTCCCAGATATGCCGGTCCAGCCGGATGTCTTCAGGGTCGAAGTGAACTTTATCCCGATCCCAGAAATACGGTTTCGGGGTGGTCACCTTGTGTACGAGGTCCAGCCCCGCCATACCGGGAATGGAACGGGCTTTGGCCGCCAGGGAGACAGGATCCAGATCGGCAGTGGATATCACCGCCCGCATGGCGCCCGCATTGCGGATATGCAGGGTCAGCGCGCGGGTGTCGAAGCTGTCGACGCCCATCACGTTTTGGGCCCTCAAATAATCCGCCAGTGAACCGGTGGCGCGGAAATTGCTCAGCCCCGCCTGGTATTCCCTGACCAGAAAAGCCGCCACCTGAACCCTGTCCGACTCCACATCCTCCGGGTTGACCCCGTAATTGCCGATGAGCGGATAGGTCATGGCCACCATCTGTCCACGGTAGGAAGGATCGGTCAACACCTCCTGGTAACCGGACATGGCCGTGTTGAAAACAACCTCTCCGGCGGTTTCCCCCGCGCCCGTGAAACTGCGGCAGGGGAAGGTCCTTCCGTCCTCTAAAACCAACAGTGCTTCCATCGTCAACCCCGTTTTTGACTGATCAGGCGGTATGTCCATGCGCCGAAACCGACGCGAAAGCCTTTTCGGCCGGCAGCCATCACCCTGCTTCAACCCCTCCTGAAAAGCATGTCTCCCTTAGCACATTCTGATGATAAATCAATATAAATAGTGCCAAGGCTTCCGTCCACGGAAGGCCACCCATCACCCAATGGGCTCATTGGCCGTCAAGCCCCATACTCCGCAGGGGCAGGCCCCGGCGCAGAACCCGCAGCCGATGCATTTATCCCCGTCCACCTCGTAGGCGTATTCCCCTCCGCCTTTGTCCGTCCGCCGGATGGCTCCCTGGGGGCAGATGGAGACGCAGATTCCGCAATCCCGGCAGTTGCCGCAGGAGGCGCACTGGGAGCCACATTTTTCGGGGCTCTCCAAATCCGTGATCCTGGGGTCGAAATATTCCAGGGATATCCTGCCGCGATCGATAACACTGCCGGCGGCAATCGCGGCTTCACGTCCGGAAAGCAGCGCGTCGATGACCGCGGCGGCTTTCCTTCCGGCGCCGATGGCGTCCGTCAGCAATCCCGGCTTAACGATATCCCCCACGGCGAAAATTTTCGGATCCGACGTCTGAAAGCGGTCGTCGACTTTGACATATCCTCTCTCCGTATCCACGCTCTCCGGCAGGAAATCCAGGTCCGGAATATCCCCGATGGAGATCACCACCAGATCCGCGGGCAATACTTCACCGGTGGTCAACAGAACCCCCTGATCGAGGATTTCCTGTGTGAAACACGGCCAGCGGAAAACCGCGCCGGCGGCTTCGGCTTCCCGGCGCTCCTTGCCGAAGGAAGCCGGTTCCTGCACATCGATGAGCAGAAGATCCGTCGCGCCCAACCGGTGGGCTTCCGTGGCGACATCGCAACCGACGTTGCCGGCGCCGATAACCACGACCCGCTGGCCCGGTTTGATCCGGTTTTCCTTGGCGGCCGCCAGGAAGTCCTGGGCCGTAACCAGTTTCTCCTTGCCGGGTACGGACAGCGTGCGGGCCTTCCGGGCTCCGGCGGCCAGCACCAGATAGTCGAAATCCTGCTTGAGGCGCTCGGTTTCTTCGCGGGAGAGCCGCTGTTGCAGATGGACATGCGGGATCACCTTGCGGACCCGGTCGAGTTCCGCCGCGAGGACATCTTTCGGAATCCGGGTCTCCGGAATCAGATGGGAAATCTTGCCGCCCAGGACCGATGACATATCATAGACCACGGCCTCATGTCCCCCGCGGCGCAGCTGCCAGGCAATGGAAATCCCGGCGGGCCCCCCGCCTACGACGGCAATGCGCCGGCCGCTCAATTCCGGCATTTCCGGCAGCCCGGCCTTGACACTGGCTTTACCGATCTGAGTGGTATCCACCGGCATCATCCCGGCAATCTGCCGGGTGCATGCCTGCATGCAGGGGTTGGGGCACAAATAACCGCAAACGGTCGCGGGAAAGGGCGTGTAGGCCAGGGCCAGATCAACGGCTTCATCAACCCTTCCTTCCCGGATCAGCCGCCAGCGTTCATGGATGGGAATCCCGGTGGGACAGCTGGCTTCGCAAGGCGCCAGATAGGTGCGGTTTTCCCAAACCGGGATGAAACGGCGCATATCGCCGGTGGTAATCAGGGGGATCGGACTGCGGTCATTTGTGACCAGATCGCCGATCAACCCTCCAGCACCGAGCTCCGCATCCCATATATCCTTACGAAAGGAAGCCATGGAACGTCTTTGGGCGGCACCACGCTCCTGGGGCGAACGGGCCCGCAACAGCTGCCACGACTCCCGGATCCCCAGTTCCCAAAACAGCTCGCTGCGATGGATCCGGGCAAGAAATTGTTTCAAATTTTCCGTCAGCCAGGCCCAATCCTCATCCGAAATGGCAATCAACCTGGCGTCACTCTGGCTGAAACCGGCATGGGGGCCCCGGAAAAACACCTGCCCCCCCACCATGCCCACAAAGGGACGATGTCCAAGGATGTTATTCGGATCCTGAGGGTTCACGCCGCAAATGACCGCCACCCCGCCGGCCATGAACTCCCCGAAATAATCCCCCACCGAACCGAGCACCCAGACTTGCGGAGGCTCAAAGCGGGGATTGCGCTTGGTCATGGTCATCCCGCGCGCGCCGATATTTCCGGCCACAAAGATTTTCCCCTGGGCCATGGCATTGGCCAGGCCGTTTCCGGCATGCCCATGAACGACGATTTCAGCGCCGGCATTGAGCCAGCCGACATCATCGGATGCCGGCCCCATGACGTCGATCATCGTATTGGGAAAACCGAAAGAGCCAACCCGCTGCCCGGCCTGACCCTCGATTCGGACATGAACCGGATCCGTTCCGGCTTTCCAGAGTCGCCCTCCCAGTCCATGCTGACCATAGGCTTGAATCAACAGGCGCCGCTTTCCATCGGCCACCGCCCGTTGGATCGTCTCTTCCAGCACCCTCGATTCCAGACGATCGCCCTGCACTTTTCCCGTTATAACAGTGTATTCATTCTGCATTCCTGCCTCCGAATCACGGCCCGGATTTTCCATCCCCCATGCCGTTGACCTTCCGCCTGCCGTTTACACCACATATTTGATTTTCAATCTCTCGGCGGCATTGACATCGTCAATCCCCAGGGCGTCTGACATCCCCACCGGCAGAGAAGTGGAGCGCCCCAGCGGAGCGATGATCTTTTTCAGTTCCGTATCAAAACTCAAATAGACGTCCACCACCCGCTGGGCCACGTCCTCGGCATTCAGCCGCCGGTAAAGACGGGGATCCTGGGAGGTGATGCCCTTGGGACAGAGCCCGATGTTGCAGATGTTGCAACGGTCGCCTTCCGATCCCAGGCAACCGGCGGCGGCCTGCATGATATATTTGCCGATCTGCACGCCGCTGGCCCCCAGCATGATCAAGGCCGCCGCATTGGCCGCCAGGTTGCCGGTTTTGCCCACGCCGCCCCCGGCAAACAGGGGGATCTCGTTCTGTTTGCCCAGATTGACCAGGTTCAGGTAACAATCCCGGATATTGCTGGCGATGGGGTGACCCATGCTGTTCATGGAAACATTGTAGGCCGCTCCGGTACCGCCGTCCTCGCCGTCAATGGCCAGTCCGGCCGCGTAGGAATTGCGGGTCAGGTTGTTGAGCACCGCCAGGCTTGTCGAGGTCGCGGATATTTTGGGATAAACCGGCACCCGGAAGCCCCAGGCCATGTACATGGACTGAATCATCTTGGCCACGGCCTCCTCAATGGAATATTTCGTCTGATGGGTCGGCGGACTCGGCAGGCTGATCCTCTCGGGAACCCCCCGGATGGCGGCGATCAGCTTGTTGACCTTGTACCACATCAAGAGCCCGCCATCCCCCGGCTTGGCGCCCTGTCCGTATTTGATTTCCACCGCGCAGGGATCTACTTTCATTTCCGGAATCGCATGAATGATTTCATCCCAGCCGAAATAACCGCTGGCGATCTGCAGGATGACATACTGCAAAAAACGGCTGCGCAACAACCGCGGAGGGCAACCGCCCTCGCCGGTGCACATGCGCACCGGCATTTTCAGCTCCTCATTCAGATACGCCACCCCCATTTGAAGCCCTTCCCACATGGGCGGAGACAAGGCGCCGAAAGACATGCTGCCGATCACCAGCGGATAGATTTCCCGGACCGGAGGAATCCAGCCGTTTTCCCGCATATGCTGCAAGCCCTGCTCCGGTGGCAGCACCCTGCCCAGCAATGTCCGGATTTCAAATTCATGCCGGCCGGCATCCAACGCCGGATCTGTCAGCATGGAAATGCGGATGAATTTGATGCGATCCAGAATCCCGCCCGGCACATTGCGGCGGCCGCCTCGGCTGCGCGGCTGTCCGCCCCGGTTGATGTGATAAACCAGTTTATCCGCCTCGTCGCTCTTGACGGGGATGATGGCGCCGTTGGGACAGACCAGATTGCACATGGCGCATCCCACGCAGGCATACCCGGGATCGGTTTTCTGGCGGATACCGTGATACACCTTGAATATGCTGGACGACGCCTTCTCGATACCCAGGGCCGTCTCCACCACCCGTTTGCGGTGGACCCCGAGTTCAATGGCATTCACCGGGCAGACCGCTGTACAGCTGCCGCACAGGGTGCATTTTTCCTTGTCCCACAGAACCTGCCACGGCAGATCCTTGACGCTCAGTGTAGATGGGGTAATCGGTCTGTTTGACGGCATAGGTAAGCCTCCTGGCGGTCCGGCGCCACCATGACGGTGTCCAGATGCATGGGTTGAAAGTCCTTGCTCTTATCCCGGTCTGGAATTACGGCGTCAAGACCGCAGATTTCCGAGGAAAACGCATAGCACCCCGGCCGGCCCCCCACAACGCCGGGACGCAGTTTTTTGCGGTCCTGCACCATGAAAAGCGTATGATCCGGCAGGCTGCCGATGACACAATTGGGCCCGTCGATGATCAACCGGCGGCAGCTCTGTTTCAACTGCTTCAGTATCGGGGCGTCGGGGTGACGCTGCAGATCCTCGTCCTGGAGCGGGGTAATGATGTGTTTGTAGGCCTCAAGAGGCAGCCCCAACTTTGATACGGCATAATGAAGGATATGGGTGAACACCTCCGAATCGGACTGAAATCCGGTATAACCCGGGAAGCCTCTGGACATGAGGTATTCCCTGATGGGCACGAAGGCGGTGTTCTCCCCGTTGGTCATGGTGGAAAAACCCTCCACGAAAAACGGATGACAGGCATACAGATTGATGGCGTAGTTGGTATTCTGACGTCCCTGGGCCATGATGATGCGCGCCCGAAGGTCCTCCCGGTCGAAATGCATGTACCGGCCCACCGTCAGCGGATCCCCGATTTCCTTGATCATGATCACATCGGGCCAGAAGGAAAACACGATCATATCCTGTTTTTCAAGTCCCATCTGCCGCAATTCGAGCCGCACCAGCATCAGTTTTTCACCCAGCTGCTTGAAATCCAGCCCTTCCCAGTCGGCCGGATATTCATAGGCCCGCACCAAATAGACATCCCGCTTGGGAACGCCCGCCGCAACTGTTTTCGGCAACTTGAAGGTTATTTTGTATTTGGTCATGAAGCCGAGGTTCATCATATAATTGTCCAGACGCTTGATTCCCTCATGGGTAAAGATTCCGGACAGAATCGGGGCATCCTTGATTTGTTCGAACGGACCGCCAAGGTCCCGCAGGAACAAACCGACTCCCGAGCCGTCATGCCCTTCCCGCATCACATCCAGCGCCTCAATGGCAACCATCGGCGACAGCGGCTGGTCACTCGTAATGGCAAACAAACGACACATGTTACCCTCCTGGGCAAACCGCCACCCGTACAGCGTGGGGTTTGGAATACGAACAATCATCACCTCCCGATGTGCTCACCGCCGGTAATGGATCGTCCCGGCGGTTCGGGACCCCCGATTTTCACGGGCGGCTATTGATTGAGCAATAGCCATGCCAGCCGCCAGAAGCATGGCAACCTACTAAATTTAATATGGTTTATGCAATACACCAGAAACAACCCCCTGGGCGCAACACCAAATTTGTAATAATTTTTTGCCAAAAATTACAAAATTGAAATCATTCTTCGCTGACGCGCCCTTCCGGTGTACATAAGGATCAAGGGTCGATGCGGTTGTAGTATATACAGGAACCATGGACACCGGAAGTGGGGACGGATATGCCCTTTTTATGGCAGATGACACTGGGATGTCAATAAAGGGTTGTCCGCACCTGGGTCCATCAGCTTCCATCCGGCTGTTGTCAGATGGGTAGCTAATAGAGCGACCTCGGGGATATGAATCAACAGGGAAACTTCGTCACCGGGCTTGGGCGGACCGAGATCGCCCACAGGGGTAACCCGTTTCCCGCCGTGAAGGCATAGCAGGAGGACACCGCTGTCCAACAAGCCCGCAGGGGAGTCTTTTTTCCCCATCACTAATTCCGTGCTTTCCCCTACAAACCAGCGTTGCAATCGGACCTGACTCCGCCGAATCCGCGTGCACCAAAGTTCCACATCCATGGGATTCAGAAAGGCGACCTGGGCGCCGAGAGGATGCAGCATGCTGGGTGACAGGGTATCGTTGTTGATTTTCAATGCCGAATATAGTTCGACGCCCCTGGCCTCCTGTTTAACTTTTTGGATAAAAAGGAAATTAACTTCATCATTGGGTGTAAGAGCCATAACGCCGATCCGGGTATCGATTTCCGCCCGTTGCAAGCTCCGGGATTGAATGGCATTGCCGAAAATCACCCGGGTACAGTCTTTTTCCGCCGCCCGGCAGTTATCCGGATTACTGTCGATCAGAACCGTTTCCTGCCCATCCTCTCGCAGCAGTTTCGCCAAGGCCCGGGCCAATTCATTGGCACCCATAATCACCCAACCGTTTTGGCTGGGTCGCCGCAAGCCAAGAAGTCCGGCCACCCACCCACCGGTCAACCCGGCGCAAGCAACGGTTACGGTAATGACGAGAAACACCAGGGCACGCAGTTCATATCCACCGGGAATGTTGTGCTCATTGAGAGACACGGCGAACAGGGATGCCACGGCGGCGGCAACGATGCCCCGAGGACCGATCCAGGCGATGAACAGCCGTTCCCTCCAGGCCATATTGGCCCCCATGGTGCTGAGCCATACGGCCAGGGGACGCACGAAAATCATCAGGGCGGCGGCGGTGGCGATTCCTGACCAACCCAATTGTTGAACCTGGCTCAATCGGATATCGGACGACAGCAGGACAAACAGCATGCCGATGAGCATAACGGTTAGCTCTTCCTTGAACTCCGCGAGATCCTGCAGTGCATGGGTAGTGGAATTCCCCACCAGAATCCCGGCGACAGTGACGGCGGCGATACCGCTTTCCGACAGGATAGCGTTGGTCCCCTGAAAAAGGGCCAGAACGATACAAAGGGTAAAGACATTCTCGATGCCCTCCGGTAATATCCGGCGCATCCGGAATACTCCCACCACAAACAGACCGGCGACAACGCCGCAGAAGGCTCCGAACCCCAATCGGAAAACAATATGCCATATCCAGGTGGGCCAGCCACGGCCTGCCGGGCTCAACACGGCTTCCAGCGCAACCACGGCCACCACGGCGCCCAAGGCATCGATGAGCACGCCTTCTGCCTCGAGCACCGTGGCGACACCGCGTTTCACTTTCAGGCGTTTCAGCAGCGGATTGATCACCGTCGGGCCGGTGACCATCACCAGGGTGCCGAACAGCAGGGCTGTCTGCCAGGGCCATTGCATGATCAAGCGGGCTGCCACCATGCCGCATAACATGGTAATCCAGCCGCCAAGCAGCACCAGCTGCCGGATGGAGCGCTGCTCTCGCCGCAATTTCTGGAATTTCAGACTCATCCCGCCTTCGAAGAGGATCACTGCCACGGCAAAGCCGGTAAGGATACCCAGAGCGGAACCAAGCCCCTGGGGTTGAATCCATCCTGCGCCGTCCGGACCGAACACCACGCCGGTAGCGAGCAGAACCACAATCCCGGGAATCCGCAAATGATGGGCCACGGATTGGGACACGATGCCCAATACCAATGCCAGGGCCACGGTCAGACCGGGATGGGTGACGATCGATTGCATGACATATACCTATCCGTTGAACTCCTTTTCGTGCCAAATCGATTACGGCGATATGGCATAAATATTGCTTATTATAGAGGATACAACCATTTCATTCTATCTTCAACACCAAACAAAAGGATTCCCCATGCCCGACATCATCCTTGGAGAAAAAACGTATCATGTTGACCCGGTCGGCTTTTTGATGGATTTCAACCAATGGGATCGCGCCTTTGCCGAAAACCTGGCGCTGCGACTCTCGATACCGGGTGGTTTGACTGAAAAACATTGGCAGGTGATCAATTTCATCCGCGACTGGTATGAAAAGAAGGGGCTTTGTCCGTTGGTATATATTGTTTGTGAAATGAATAAGTTGCGTATCAATGAGTTAATGGAATTGTTTCCCACCGGCTACCTACGCGGCGCCTGCAAGCTGGCGGGTATTACCTATAAATACGCCTACGATGGAAATGCCGGCAAACTTTCGATCCTCGCGGGAAAAGAATCCGAAGCCTTTTCGGCAAGCCGGCGCGATCCGGAAATACGGCATTTTGAAAAAAGCTACCTGGTGGACGTTTGCGGATTTTTAATCAACCCGGGGTCCTGGGACGAACAGTTCGCGGTCCACAAGGCCTTTGAACTAAAACTTCCTGATTTACTGACGGATTCACACTGGAAGGTCATCCATTTCCTGCGCCGTTACTACTATCAAAACGGAAATGTTCCCACCGTGTATGATACCTGCTCCTATTTCGGCATGGAAATCGATGAGTTGGGCAAATTATTTCCGGACGGTTATCACCGCGGAGCGGTCAAAATCGCCGGCCTGAGGGTATAGCAACTCTCCCGGAAGGAGAGTTGCTCCCATCAGGAGGCAGGCGTCTGGGGCAATATCAGCGGATTTACATTGGTATATCCTTTTGAGCGTGCAATCATGTCGAGATGCAGCGACGTCAGGTTTTCGATATCCGCATCCATCTCCTCGCCCGTGGAACGTAGATCCAGCACTTTCAAATACGTATGGCAATGGTCGCAAATTTCAACCCTGCTCTTGCCGTTTTCCAGTGCTGTCAAATAGGAAAGATGAGCAGGTTCCCTGGTCCCGCAACCGCAGCAGCGGAGACGAGGAAAAGACCATTTGGTCTTGCACGCCCCGCAAATCAGATATTTCTCCCCCGCTTCTCCTCGAAGAACCCCCAAAACCGGTTGTCCACCGCATACGGGACAATAACCGTATTCCCATTCCCCCCAGGCCGGCCTTTGATTGAGATGCGCTGCATGAACCTCCAGCAGCGGGAATAGGATCTCCTTCAGAAAAAAAGAAAGCGCCTGGGGATACCGGGCAGGCGGCCGGCCCTGCAAGGCCTGCTGGATCACGCGGCCGAATTCCCCCTTGTCGCCGGCAAGCTCCGTCAATTGCTCCTTATCCCTTGAATCCAGGTTCTCGGTAATGGAAAGCAGCTGTACAAAATAGGCGTTCATCAACGAAACATCGATCCCCAGATGGCGCATATCGATCAATGGGAACCCTGCTTTCAGTCGCTGCCGCATGTGATCATCGATATCGAGAGGGGTTATCGCACGCCGGAGGCGCTCCCGATAATCCCCCCTGATAGTCAGGACCCGTTTGTAAAAAGAAAGCAGTTCCGCGTAAACGGAATCCTCGGATGACGCTTGAACCAATTCCGGTCCATCCCCGCCCGCGTTGATATCCATCGCCTGTCCCATGAAGACCTCCTGTCTATCCTGCCATTCGCATTGGTTTCGGAGCCATAACGGCGATTCTGTAAGGCCTGGACCGATGGTTATGCGCAATGGAGTAGCTGTCCTGACTTTCCGGCAGAATCCAAAGCGTATTGTATTCCTCACCGGGATACAAATTCGCGTTTTTACCCAGTATGCGAATCCGATCATGGGCGAGTTTGAGCATATCCTGTTTCGGGCCGAACTGTAAGGCGCCTGTGGAACAGGCCGTGACACAGGCGGGTTTGAGGCCGTTGGTGATGCGATCAATGCACATGGTGCATTTATGGATTCGCCCGGTCTCCTCATTTTTACGGGGAATATCATAGGGGCACTCGGCCAGAATGCTGTCATAATCCAGTTGTGCCGTTTTGTCGGTGAACACGATTGCTCCGCTGCCGTCGCGAATAATCGCGCCGGGAACGCTTTCCTCGGCCGCGGCCATGCATGGCGCATCCTCACAGTGCCGGCACCGGTCGTTGAAAAAAGTCCAGTCGATCCGTCCGCCCGACATCCGCGTTTCCATGAACACAATCCGGTTCCAGGTATTTTCAGACAGATCCGGCGGATTTTCATGACTTCCGCGGTTTTCCGTTTTATCCGCGCTGAGCCTGTTCCAGTTCTTGCACGCCACCTGGCAGGCCCGGCAGGCCGTGCATTTTGCTATATCGTTCAAGATGGCAAGTTCCATTTTCATTCTCCTATGATTTGAGGATATCCACCATAAACACCTTGCTTTCCGGAATCATGGTATTGGCATCGCCGATGTTCGGTGTAACAAGGTTCGCGCTGTCGCCGAAAGTGAAGTATTGCGGTTTTTTGTCGTTCGCCTGATACGTTCTTTCGGCTGTTGTCACCCAGCCGTAATGATAGGGTATTCCCACCTGGTGAATGGTTTTGCCGGTGACCGTGAAGGGCTGCCATCTCACCGTGACAAGTGCAATGGCGCCGACCTCCCCCCTGGCCGATACGACCCGGACTTTTTCGCCGTTCTTGATGTTTTTTTCATCCGCGAGCTCCTTGCTCATCTCCACGAACATAGCTGGTTCCAGCTCCACCAGCCATGGTTGCCAGCGCGTCATGACCCCTGTCTGCCAGTGCTCGGTGACGCGATAGGTCGTGCAGACGATCGGGTATTTCTTGTGGCCCTGGGCCCTCTTGTTGGTCTGTCCCATCGATTTATCCCGGTCCCATCGCTTTATCGCCGGATTGACGAATTGAGGGGACAAGGGATTTTTATCCAAAGGACTTTCAAGAGGTTCATAGTGCTCCGGGAATGGGCCGTCCTTTAGCCCCGGACCGAAGATGTGGCCATGGCCTTCCGCCTGCATGATAAACGGATACCTGCCCGCAGCGCCGGCTGACAGGGGCGGCCAGCCCCCGTCCGGCACATCGCCTTTCCATACATTGAGATGCCACGTGATCACCGGCTTGTCGGGCGCCCAGGGTTGCCCTTCCAGATTCACGGAAGCGCGATTGTAAATGATTCTTCGATTCAGCGGCCAGCACCAGGCCCACCCGGAAAACAACCCGATGCCGGATGGATCTTCCTTGTTCCTTCTGGCTGCCATGTTTCCGTCTTCCGTATAGGAATTGCAGTAGATCCAGTTTCCGGATGAAGTCGAGCCGTCATCCCGCAAAAAAGTGAAATTCGGCACCAGCGACCGTTTGTTGTAGAGCTTGCCGTTAATGACCGTATCGTCCAGAAAGTATCCGTTGATTTCCCTGGCCACCATGTGCGGATCGATGTGGGTCACCTGGTTTTTTGCATTTTTGGGACCGTATTCCCATCGCAGCTTGACAATCGGGCCGGCAAATACACCCGGTTCTTTTTCAAACAGCCCTTTCAGCCGCATGAGCAATGCGTTGATGATATCGCCATCCGGCTTGGCCTCCCCGGGAGGATTCACGGCCTTGTAGCGCCATTGCATCCAACGGCCGCTGTTCGATATGCTGCCTTCTTTTTCGTAGGAGGCGGCACATGGCAGCATAAAGACTTCCGTTTTGATTTTTTGGGGGTCCATGCCGGGCCCGCGCCAGAATGATCCGGTTTCGTTATCAAACAGATTGACATTTACCAGCCAGTCCAATTCGGTCAGTGCCTGACGGCTTTTATTCGCATTGGCCCCGCTGCAGGCCGGATTCTGCCCCCAGGAAAAGAACCCGGTAAACTTTTTTTGATACAGCTGATCGAAAATGGTCAACCAGGAGTAATCAACGCCATCATCCAATTTGGGCAGTAATTGATATGCCTCGTCAAGCGGCACCTCTTTCCCGTAAAATTCCCGGAGAAGACTGGCGCTGTATTTCGGATAATTCTGCCACCAGTTGGCGCTTTGGGGGTCGCTGGCCACGGGGGTGTTTTCCGTGGTATATTTCTTCCATGTCTCCTGGGAGGCTTTCGACGTTTTCAGATAGCCGGGTAAAATATGAAACAGCAGGCCTTGATCCGTAGACCCTTGCACATTGGCTTCACCCCTGAGCGCATTGACGCCCCCGCCGGCCATGCCCATGTTCCCGAGTAGAAGCTGAATGATGCACATGGCCCTGATGTTCTGGGTGCCGACGGTGTGCTGGGTCCAACCCATGGCGTACAACACCGTCCCGGATTTATTCGGGGCGCCGGATTCGGCATAGGTCGAGTAAATTTTCATCAGGCTGTCTTGCGGGGTTCCGGTGATGGACGAAACAACTTCCGGCGTATACCGGGAATAATGCTTCTTCAGCAGCTGCAACACGCAATGGGGGTTTTGAAGGGTTTTGTCTTTTTTGATACCACCGGCTTCATCCTTCTGATAGGCCCATGTCGCCTTGTTGTATTGCCCATCCACATAGCCTTCTTTTGTCTTGACGGCCTCCAGCCCGGAAAACACGCCGTCGTTTTCACCGGGCAGCCGGATATCCGGATTGATTAAGAAGGAGGCGTTCGTGTACTCCCGAACGTATTCTTCAAAATAGAGCTTGTTTTCCAGGATATACTTGATCATGCCCCCCAGGAAAGCGATATCGGTTCCCGACCGCAGGGGCGCATACAAATGGGCTTTTTTGGAGGTTCTGGTGTACCGTGGATCCACGCTGATCATCACAGCGCCCTTATCAATGGCCCGCTGGATCCATTTGAAGGAGATGGGATGATTCTTGACCGGGTTGCTTCCCATGCATAGGATATAATCACTGTTTTTGATATCGATCCAGTGATTGGTCATTGCGCCGCGTCCGAACGACTCTGCCAGAGCCGCTACCGTCGCGGAGTGTCAGATCCTGGCCTGGTGCTCTATATAGACAAGCCCCAAGGCACGCAAAAATTTCTGATACAGATAGCATTCTTCGTTATCCAGGGCCGCACTTCCCAGCGATGCGATCCCCATGGTCCGGTTGACGGTCTGCCCCTTCGCGTTTGTTTTTTCGAAACTGGCCTCGCGGGATTTTTTGATATGATGCGCGATTTTATCCAGGGCGAAGTCCCATGACACTTCCTCCCACTTGTCGCCATATGGCTTCCGGTACAGCGGCGTCGTGAGGCGGTTGGGGTTGTTATGGGACAGCTGGTAGACCGACATGCCCTTGCTGCACAGGCTGCCTTCATTAATCGGATGATCGGGGTCTCCTTCGGTATTGACGACTTTTCCGTCAATGGTATGAACGAGGATGCCGCATCCCACAGCGCAGTAAGGACAAATCGTCGCGGTCTGCTTCGCATGCATAATCCGCAGGGAATACGCATAGGACTCGATGGGTTTCAAATCGAACCCCAGCGTTCCAAAAGCGATTCCCGCAACCGAGACTCCTGAAATTTTGATGAACTGCCGCCTGGTGATATTCATATCGCATACCTCCTCTTCCCGGGCTTGCCCGTATATGGTTCCGAACCGGATTCGACCGTATATATATATATCCGCCGCCCATGGGGAGGCTGGAATAGCCGCGCGACACATCACCCGGAATAGATCTTCTCCGCTGACGTCATCTTCCCTTCAGCACGGCATGCTTCGCCGCTGTTCAATAATGGTTTTCATGGATTCGTATTTTGTCCTAATAACGCTGCAATATGAATGCCATCGACAAAACCATCGAATATCCTCATAATATTCTGTAAATTAACAATTTCATTTTAACGGAGATTTCCTTCCAGGCGTTTGGGGGCGACCAGCCTGTCGGACATTTTTACGATGTGTCAAGATTAATACCCACCGAAGTGTAAAAAAATCGATCAGCCATTGATCCGGTAATCGGATGGCGGGATCCGGGCGAGGCAGTAAACCATCGCACGAATGCGCGGTATCGCAAGCGATTGGGAAATGGAAACAAGAAGGCGCGGATTGGACAAAAAAAGCCCTGCCGTCCCGGCAGGGCTTTCTTCTTGCTGTCATGCAATCGTTGGTGAAACGCGTTGGTTCCGACTATTCGGTTTTGGTCGCCTCGGCCGTGGCTTCCGGTGCCGGAGCGGCTGGTGCGGCTTTGGTTTCCGCAGCCGCGGCCTGGGCCGGTTTTTCAGCCTTCTTCTTGGATTTGGCGGGTTTCTCTTTCTTGTCCTCCGGTTTTTCGCCGATCAGTTCGATCATGGAAACCGGCGCCGCGTCACCCGGCCGCCTGCCGACTTTCACAATTCGGGTATAGCCGCCCGAAATGCCGGCGAATCGCTTCCCGGCTTCCTCGAAAATCTTGTGGACGACATCTTTTTCCATAATGATGGCCAGGGCCTGCCGTCTGGCATGCAAATCCCCGCGCTTGGCCAGGGTGACGATTTTATCCGCCCAGCGCCGAAGTTCCTTGGCCTTCACATCCGTCGTCTGAAGGCGATCGTATTTGAATAAAGAAGTGACCATGTTCTTGAACATGGCATCCCTGTGGCTCTTGGTTCTGTTAAGTTTGACTCCACTATTTCTATGTCTCATCGGACCACCTACTCCCCTTCCTCTTCATTTTCTTCCGGTGGTACAAAACCATCAAGTTTCATCCCCAGAGAAAGGCCCATTTCGTTTAAAACTTCCTTGATTTCATTAAGTGACTTCCGGCCGAAATTTTTGGTCTTCAGCATATCGGCTTCGGTTTTTTGAACCAACTGGTATATTTTGATGATATCCGCGTTTTTCAGGCAATTCGCACTGCGTACGGACAATTCCAGTTCATCCACATTCCGGTAGAGATTCTCGTTGAACTGCCTTGATTTGTCGTCATCCTTTTTCCGGGATTGGGTCGGCTCCATTTCCTCATCGAAATTGATGAAGATGTTCATCTGTTCCTTCAGAATCTTGGCCGCATAGGAAACGGTATCCTCCGGGAAAACGCTGCCGTCCGTCCATACTTCGAAGGTCAGTTTGTCGTAATCGGTTCGTTGGCCCACCCGGGCATTTCCCACAACATAGTTGACCCGCTTGATCGGCGCGAATACAGCGTCGATCGGAATCGTGCCAATGGGAGCATCCGGGTCCTTATGGGATTCCGCGAGCGAGTATCCTTTACCGACTTTCACGGTCATGGTCATGCGCAGTTCCGCGTTTTCGGCGAGGGTCGCGATATGTCGCTCCGGATTCAGAATTTCCACGCGGCCATCGGGACTGATAATATCCCCGGCGGTGATCTTTTTTTCTCCCTTGGCATTGATCAGCAATGTTTTGGGTTCGGCATCGCTCACCCGCAAGCGGACTTCCTTCAGGTTCAAGATGATTTCGGATACGTCTTCCAAAACACCTTCCACGACCGAGAATTCATGCATGACGGATTCTATTTTTACGGAAACAATAGCGGCTCCGTGCAGCGAGGAAAGAATAATTCGTCTTAACGCGTTTCCGATGGTAATGCCGAATCCTCTTTCGAGTGGCTCCCAAATGAATTTCCCATAGGAAGGCGTAGAACTGACTTCCACCTTTTTGGGCTTGATCATTTCGCGCCAGTTCATGTACGTGAGTTCATTTGATGGCATATGCATATCTCCGTTTTCAGAGGAAATGTAACGGCATATTCAACTGTCTGTAAATCAACCGAATTCAGGCGATCGACCCCATTACCGGTTGCTTTTGCCGGGGATCATGTTATTTCGAGTACAATTCTACGATCAGCTGTTCCTGAATCGGTGTGGTGATGTCCTCACGCACGGGCAAGGTTTTGATCATGCCCTTCTGCTTGTCCTTGTCCAGATCCAGCCATTGGGGAAGCCCCCGCCGGACAACGGCATTCAACGAATCGACGATGCTTTGGACGGCCCGGCTTTTTTCTCTTGTTTCAACGACATCACCCGGAACCACCTGGTAGGAAGGAATGTTGACTTTTTTTCCGTTGACCAGAAAATGATTGTGGCGAACAAAATGACGCCCCTGGGTGCGAGAATTGACGAACCCAAGACGGTAAACGACGTTATCGAGACGCCTTTCAAGGGATACCAGCAAGTTGCTTCCGGTAATGCCTTTTTGTCGATCGGCTTTTTCAAACGTCAGATGAAACTGTTTTTCCGAAAGGCCGTATATCCTTTTTACCTTTTGTTTTTCCCGTAACTGGACGCCGTAGCCGGAATATTTTCCTCTTCGCTGGCCATGCTGACCCGGCGCATAACTTCTTCGATCAAAGGCGCATTTATCGGAATAACAGCGATCACCCTTCAAAAACAGTTTTAGATTTTCACGTCTGCACAATCTGCAGACCGAACCGCGATAACGTGCCAAGTTTTTCCTCCCTTAACCACTTCGGGTTAATTGTTGTTCCTTTTAATTATAATCTTTTACACTCTGCGTCTTTTCGGCGGTCGGCACCCGTTATGAGGAATCGGCGTAACGTCCTTGATCATGACAAGATTGAAACCCACTGCCTGAAGGGCCCGCAAGGCGGATTCCCTGCCCGCGCCAGGTCCTTTCACGTAGACTTCGACCGTCCGCATGCCGTGTTCCATCGCCTTCTTTGCAGCATCTTCAGCTGCCACCTGAGCGGCAAACGGAGTGCTTTTCCGGGAGCCTTTGAATCCTTGGACGCCGGAGCTGGACCATGAAACGACATTCCCGGTTTGATCGGTTATCGTCACGATGGTGTTGTTGAAGGTTGATTGAATATGTACGACACCGTTGGATATATTCTTTTTGACTTTTTTCTTAACACGGGTTTTTTTTGGCATTGGTTACGACCTTATCTCCTAGAAATGTTACTTCGTTGCCGCGCCTTTTTTCTTAACAGCGGAACGCCTTGGACCTTTTCTCGTACGGGCGTTTGTTTTCGTTCGCTGCCCTCTCACGGGAAGTGCCTTCCGATGACGAAGGCCGCGATAGCATCCCAGATCCATAAGTCTTTTGATACTCATTGACAGATCGGTGCGGAGCTCGCCTTCCACCTTGTGTTCATTGGTGATCAGCTTCCGAATCTCATTGATTTCGGACTCGGACAAATCGTCTGTCTTGGTATTCGGATCGATATTGAGTTTCGCAAGAATGTTTTTCGACGTGCTCAGACCAATCCCGTAGATATAGGTCAGGCCGATTTCAACCCGTTTACGCTTCGGTAAATCTACACCTGCAATTCTAGCCAAAGCCGTTCCTCCTCTATCCTTGCCGCTGTTTATGGCGTTTGTTTTCGCAAATTACCCTGACCACGCCTTTACGGCGCACCACTTTGCATTTGCTGCAAATTTTTTTTACTGATGCTCTTACTTTCATGTACCTGCTCTCCTGAACGGAACCGATCCGGTCGATAGCCTGCCGGCCGTGTGTTCCGCTGTCCTTATTTCGATCGATAGGTTATTCGCCCGCGCGTCAAATCGTACGGAGAAAGTTCAACCGTTACCGTATCTCCTGGAAGAATTTTGATGAAGTGCATCCGCATCTTTCCGGAAATATGGGCGAGAACTTGATGTTTGTTCTCGAGTTCCACCTTAAACATTGCATTCGGTAAGGTCTCTAATACCTTACCCTGCACTTTGATCGCCTCCTCCTTCGCCATTCCTCAATCTCCGCCTTTCTTGAAACCGGGCTTTACTGTAATCTGCTGCAACGGAAACCCTTGGTCAAAAAATTGACCGGCCGATGATACCGTTATCTTCCCGACCGCGAACGAATCGTTCCCTTTTTCAGGAATCCCTCATAGTTTCTGGTAAGCATATGGGATTCCATTTGGGCCACGGTGTCAATGGCCACGCCGACGACAATCAAGAGCGCTGTTCCGCCAAAATAAAACGGTACGTTGAATTTGGTGATCAAAATGGACGGCAGCACGCAGATGGCGGATATGTAGATCGCGCCCCCCACCGTAATGCGCGTTAGTACCCTGTCGATATAATCCGCGGTTCGTTTCCCCGGCCGAATTCCCGGGATGAATCCTCCGTATTTTTTCATGTTTTCGGCAACATCATCCGGTTTAAAGGTAACCGCCGTATAAAAGAAACAGAAAAAGCAGATAAAAGCGACATACATCAGCTCGTAAACAAGGTTTCCCGGCATAATGGACGCAGCGATATCCTTGATATAGGGAATATTGATAAAATTCGCCACGGTCGCCGGAAACATCATAATGGAGGAAGCGAAAATCGGCGGAATGACACCGGCGGAATTGATTTTCAGCGGTAAATGGGTGCTTTGCCCACCGTACATCTTCCGCCCCACAACCCGTTTGGCATATTGCACCGGTATTCTTCTTTGCCCTTGTTCGACATAGATGATGATCCCGATCACCACAACCATCAGCGCCAGAAGGATGACGACCGCGAATATACCCAATTCATTGGTGGACAACAATCGGACGGTATTCAGAATAGCCACCGGCAGACGGGCGACGATCCCGGCGAAAATAATCAGCGATATCCCGTTTCCAATGCCTCGCTCAGTGATCTGCTCACCAAGCCACATAATAAAAGCGGTCCCGGCCGTCAACGTCAACAGCGTCATCAATCGAAAGCTCCACCCGGGCTGAAGGGCGGCGCCCATTTGTTCCAGTCCCACGCTGATGCCGAATCCTTGCACGATGCTGAGCACAACGGTGCCATAGCGGGTGTATTGAGTAATCTTCTTCCGTCCCTGCTCGCCTTCTTTTGACAGCCGCTCCAGATGCGGAATCACCACCGTCAACAATTGCAGGATAATGGAAGCGCTGATATACGGCATGATTCCCAAAGCGAACACGGACAGATTTTCCAGCGCACCTCCGGAAAACATGTTGAACATGCCAAGAATCCCGCCCTTGTGCGCATCAAAAATTCTAGACAACGCCGCGGAATCTATACCCGGTGTCGGAACATGAACCCCGATGCGATACACCCCGAGAAGTGCGAATGTCATCAGAATTTTCGTTTTCAGTTCCGGAATTTTAAATATGTTCTGGAATCCGCCGCCGATCATAACTATATCACCTCGACTTTCCCTCCGACCGCCAAGACTTTTTCCTGGGCGGAACGGCTGGCCTTGTGTACTTTTATCGTCAGCGCCTGATGAATTTCACCGTGCCCCAAAAGCTTGATTCCAATGCGTCTTCCCTTGACGATCCCTTCCCGGACAAGCGCGGCTTCATCCACGGTGCTGTCTTTTTCGAATCGCTTCAAATCTGTCAGGTTAATGACGGCATATTCCTTTTTGAAGATATTGGTGAAACCGCGTTTCGGCAGGCGCCGCTGAATGGGCATCTGCCCGCCTTCAAAACCTGGCCGGAGATTGCCGCCCGAACGTTGTTTATGACCTTTATTCCCTCGACCGGCGGTTTTACCGTTTCCCGAACCGACACCCCTTCCAAGGCGCTTCCGGGCCTTGGTGGATTTCGGAGCCGGTGACAATTCATTTAGCTTCATCCTACTTTTCCTCCACCTTGACGAGATGCGACACTTTCCTGACCATGCCCCTATTGGCCGGCGTATCCTGGAATTCAATGCTTTTATTGATCTTCGTCAGCCCCATGCCTTTCAGGACTTTAATATGCTTCTCGGGCCGACCGCTGATGCTTCTGATTAACGTCACTTTCAGTATTGAAGACATTGCACTATTTCCCTTCACGACAGATCCTGCTCATTGATCCCGCGTCTGGCAGCCACCTGAGCCCTGCTCTGAAGTTTGCTGAGTCCGGCGATCGTCGCTTTCACCACATTATGGGGGTTGCTGGTTCCCATACATTTGGTAAGGATGTTCTGTATCCCCGCCGCTTCCAGCACCGCCCGGACAGCTCCTCCTGCAATGACCCCAGTGCCGGGACTGGCGGGTTTCAGCAAAACCCTGCCTGCACCGAATTTTCCGATGATTTCATATGGAATCGTTCCATTGATCACCGGAATGCTGACCATTTCTTTCTTGGCGTTTTCAACGCCTTTCCGGATGGCTTCCGGCACTTCACCGGCTTTACCAAGTCCGTATCCGACACGGCCTTCGCCGTCGCCCACGACCACAATGGCGCTGAAGCTGAATCTTCTGCCGCCTTTCACAACCTTGGCAACCCGGTTGATATAGACAACCTTGTCGATCAATTGGCTTTCATCTTTTTCCTGTTTGAACAAGGGCCTTCCTCCTTACTTATCGCCATTCCGGCCGTTAAAACACCAGCCCGCCTTCACGAGCGCCATCCGATACGGCTTTCACCCGGCCATGGTACAAATATCCGTTTCTGTCAAAAACAACCGAGCTGATTCCCTTCTCTTTCGCTCGCTCGGCGATCATCTTCCCGATATAGCTGGCGGCGCCGGTTTTATTCTCGAAAGTCTGCCCGGAAACAAGTTTTTTTTCGCAGGTCGAAGCAGCGGCAAGGGTATGCCCCGCCACATCATCGATAAGCTGCGCATACATGTGCCGGGAGCTTCGGAAAACACATAAGCGGGGGCGTTCCGCCGTTCCGGTGATTTTCCTTCTCACTCGTTGCTGTTTTTTTAATCTCGTCAGTCGTCTTTTTATTGCTGCGTCCATATTTCGTATCCTTGCTTAAACTTTGAATTCACCGTCCAAGTCGCCCGATAGAAATCGCCCTGCTACTTGGTGCCGGTCTTACCGGCCTTCCGCTGAATATGTTCTTCGGCGTATTTGACACCTTTACCCTTATACGGCTCCGGTGGCCTCAGCTCTCTGATAACGGCGGCCGTCCTGCCGAGAAGCTCCTTGTCGATACCTGACAGCTTGATGATAGACCGATCGATCGCCGCGGTGATACCTTCCGGCAACGGAAACACGATGGGGTGTGAGTATCCAAGATTGAACTGGATATTCTTCCCCTGCAACTCGGCACGGTACCCGATCCCGTTGATTTCCAATTTCTTTTCAAATCCCTGACTGACACCGGTAATGATATTGGCCACCAGGGAACGCGTCAACCCTTGAAGCGCTTTGTTCTTGCGGCTTTCCACACCCATCACGACTTCAATCACCTGATTTTCGATTTTCAAATCGACAGCCGGGTGAATGTGCAGCGTCAATTTCCCTTTTTCACCTTGGACCGTTATCACACGATCCTTGTAAGTGACTTTCGTTTTATCCGGTATGGTGACCGGCTTTTTGCCTACTCGAGACATTGCTTGCTCCTCATTCTTACAGGCCGGGATGTCATGACTACCAGATCTGGCAGAGAACCTCTCCGCCGACATTGGCCTCGCGCGCCTGCTTATCGGTCATTACACCTTTGGACGTGGACAAAATCGCGGTTCCAATTCCGTTCAATACAGGCTTGATTTCCTTGGCACCGACATAATAACGGATGCTCGGCTTGCTAACCCGCTTCAACCCGCAGATGGTATGCTCGTTCTGGCCGTCGTATTTCAGGTATACTTTTAACACACCCTGCTTGTTGTCCTTAACGAATTTGTAATTCTTGATATATCCTTGCTCTTTCATCAGCCGTGCAATCTCGACGGCGATTTTCGAACCGGGTATATCGACGCTGCTGAATTTCGCCTTTCCGGCATTGCGTATCCGGGTCAGCATGTCCGCAATTGGATCGCTAATCGACATGTTTCTCTCCGTTTGACATTATTTCCTTCAACTCATTTCAACCGTTTATATAGCGAGTGGCATCGACTGCTCTCTACCAGCTCGACTTGATTACTCCCGGGAGCCTGCCGGCGGAAGCCAGGTTTCGAAAACAAATACGGCAAATTCCGAATTTTCTCATGTAGGCCCGCGAACGCCCGCACATGGGGCATCTGTTATACGCACGCACGTTAAATTTCGGTTTTTGCGAAGCCTTGATTTTAAGCGATAGTTTAGCCAACTTCTTCCTCCTTGCGAACATTCCCGGTCTTTATCGATTCCTAATCCGCCGTTAGTTGCGGAATGGCATCCCCATCTGTTTCAGTAGTTCTTTGCCTTCCGCATCGGACTTGGCAGTAGTAACGATGGTAATATTAAGGCCCTTTATTTTATCAATCTTATCATATTCGATCTCGGGAAATATGATATGCTCATTGACACCGAGAGAGTAATTGCCGTTTCCGTCGAAGGCTTTTCCGGAAACCCCTTTGAAATCCCTTACACGGGGAAGGGCGATGTTCATCAGCCGGTTCAAAAAATCGTACATACGCTTTTTGCGCAGCGTGACCATGCAGCCTACCGGCATGCCTTCTCTCAACTTGAAAGCCGCTATGGATTTCTTCGCCCGACGGACGACCGGTTTTTGCCCCGATATAAGCTTGATTTCCTCGGCGGCTGAATCCATGATTTTAATATTATGAATCGCCTCCCCCAGCCCCATATTCAAGACGATTTTTTCCAGTTTCGGGACCTGCATTATATTCTTATATCCAAAGGTCTTCATCAGACTAGGGACAACCGTTTCTTCATAATACGTTTTAAGCTGTGACATATGTTCCTCCGGAGCGCGATCCTGATTGCACCTGGCAACCGGACAGATCCGATTTATGCTTTATTTCCCACAGGGATTGTCGGATTCAAGCATCAATTTAAGCATCAATGATTTCATTGCATTTTCTGCACTTACGAACCTTTTTACCATCATCCAATATCTGGAACTTGATCCGTGTCGGCTTGACACATTTGTTGCACATCACCAGAACATTGGACCATTGAATCGGCGCTTCCATCTCGAGTATTCCCCCTTGGCGGTTGCGCATGTCCGGTTTTGCATGTTTCTTGACCATGTTGATATTTTCAACCAGCAGCCGGTTCTTTTTCCGGTTGACTTTCAACACCTTGCCGATCTTCCCGCTGTCTTTGCCGGCGATAATCTTTACTTTGTCATTTTTTCGGATGTGACATTTATCTTTTATCATCTGCCAATTCTCCCCAGACCCTTGAATGCTATAAAACTTCCGGGGCCAGCGAAATAATTTTCATGTATTTCTTGGCGCGCAATTCGCGTGCAACCGGTCCGAAAATGCGGGTTCCGATCGGTTCCATACTCGCATTCAGCAACACCGCCGAGTTGTCGTCAAACCGGATGAAAGTTCCATCGTTGCGGCGAAGCTCCTTTTTGGTTCGAACAACCACTGCTTTCAAGACCTCGCCTTTTTTGACTTTGGCATTTGGAATCGCTTCCTTTACGGACACGACGATGACATCGCCTACCCTGGCGTAGCGTCTCCGTGATCCGCCCAGCACCTTGATACAATAGACTTCCTTGGCACCCGAGTTATCTGCAACCGTTAATCTTGTCTCTGCCTGGATCATTTTATCGGTTCCTTATATTGAAACAGCTTTTTCCACAATTTTACTGACACGCCAACGTTTCGTCTTGCTCAACGGTCTCGATTCCGTGATCAGAACTTTGTCGCCGATACGGCAATTATTGGTTTCATCATGGGCCGCGAACGTGTTGCGCCTGTAGATATATTTTTTATACATCCGATGCTTAACCTGTCTCTGTACTTCGACTACAACGGTTTTGTCCATTTTGTCGCTGACAACCGTTCCGATCACTTGTCTTTTGGTTTCACGTTTTTTCATGGCGGTTATGCTATTTCTTCTCGTTACTTTTTGGTTGTGGTTTCTCGAATAACCGTTTCCAGTCTGGCGATATCACGACGTGTCTTTTTCAACATGCTCAGGTTTTCAAGCTGTCCCGTGCCGTGCTGGAAACGCAAATTGAACAAACTTTCTCGCAACGTCCCCAGTTGCTGCTTCATTTCATCGAGTCCCAATTCCCTGATCTTGCCTGCTTTCATTTGACTTCGCTCCTCTCAACAAATTTCGTCTTAACGGGAAGCTTATGTGCAGCAAGCCGAAACGCTTCTTTGGCGAGCTCGCGTGAGACCCCTTCCATTTCATATATGATTTTCCCCGGCCGGACTACCACACCCCAACCTTCCGTGGGCCCCTTACCTTTCCCCATCCGCACTTCAGCGGGTTTTTTCGTAAAAGGTTTGTCCGGAAAAATCTTGATCCACATTTTCCCGCCTCTTTTTACATGCCGGGTCATTGCGATACGGGCGGCCTCAATCTGCTTGGCCGTAATCATTCCACACTCTGTGCACTGCAGCCCGAACTCACCAAAATCCAGATTGGATCCACGGTATGCCATGCCTTTCATGCGGCCTCGTTGCTGCTTTCGGAATTTAACTTTCTTTGGACTCAGCATGTCCTAATCTCCTGTAACCTTATTCACCGGATTCAACGGATCCTTCCATGAGATCCTTTTTGAGAATTTCACCTTTAAAAATAAAGACCTTCACGCCAATGACACCATAAGTTGTTCTGGCCTCGGTGGTACCGTAATCGATATCCGCCCGTAAGGTGTGCAGTGGTACGCGGCCTTCCCGATACCATTCCGTCCTAGCCATTTCGGCGCCGCCCAACCTCCCAGAGCAGATGATTTTTACCCCCTGAGCGCCGAAACGCATGGCGGAAGTCACGCCTCTCTTCATCGCCCTGCGGAAGGCGATTCTTCTTTCAAGCTGACTGGCCACGTTTTCCGCAACCAGCTGGGCATCGATTTCCGGTTTGCGGACCTCCTGGATATCAATAAAAATTTCCTGCGAAGTCAGCTTACTCAAATCTTTTTTCAGAACTTCGATCTCAGCGCCCTTTTTGCCGATAACAATTCCGGGTCGGGCGGTAAAAACACGCAATCGCACGTGTTTGGACGACCGTTCGATTTCGATTCTGGAGATCCCTGCATGAAACAACTTCTTCTTGACAAATTTCCTGATTTTATCGTCTTCCAGAATGAAATCAGCATAATTCTTGTCGGCGTACCACCGGGATTCCCAGGTTTTCACGATGCCGACTCTAATCCCGACCGGATTTACTTTCTGACCCAAGGTACTTCCTCCTTTTTATTCGGCTTCTTCGGCGACAACGACGGTTATATGGCTGGTTCTTTTCAGGATCCTCGCCCCTCTGCCCCGCGCCCGAGCACGAAAGCGCTTAAGCGCCGGACCTTGATCCACGAATATGTTCCGAACAACCAGCGTATCGACATCCAGATTATTGTTGTGATCCGCATTGGCGATGGCCGAACGCAGGACCTTCTCAACCAGTTTCGCGGATTTTTGCGGCATGAATTTCAGATGGCTCAACGCCGCCTGCACTGGTTTACCTTTGAGGTCGCCGATAATCATGCGAACCTTCTGCGGAGTAGTGCGAACGTATTTTGCGACAGCTTTTGTTTCCATTTTCAGTCATTCCCCTTGAATAGTATCACTTACCCTTCGTTTTCTTATCGCCGGCATGACCGTGGAATGTTCTCGTCGGGGAAAATTCCCCCAGCTTGTGTCCAACCATGTTTTCCGTTACAAAAACAGGCATAAACTTTTTACCGTTATGCACCGCCAATGTCAGACCAACCATTTCCGGTATGATCGTCGACCGACGCGACCAGGTTTTGATCACCTGATGGCTTCTGCTTTGCTGGGCAGCCGTAACCTTTTTAACCAATTTGGTCTCGACAAAGGGACCTTTCTTCAATGACCTTGGCATCTTTTCTCCTGTATTTTCGCTCGTCCGGCTTCAATGACGAACGGATAATACGTTTATTTCTTCGTCCGCCGTTTTACGATGAAACGGTCTGTCGTTTTATTCTTGCGGGTACGATATCCTTTGGTCGGCATACCCCATGGCGAACATGGATGTCGACCGCCGGACGATCTTCCCTCTCCGCCGCCCATGGGATGATCCACCGGGTTCATGGCCACACCTCGCACACTGGGCCTTTTGCCAAGCCATCGGTTTCTTCCGGCCTTTCCCAGCGAGATGTTCTCATGAATGACATTCCCCACTTGTCCGATGGTCGCCATGCATTTCATCAGCACTTTGCGCACTTCACCGGAAGGCAATTTCACCAGGGCCCAAGGTGCTTCCTTGGCCATCAATTGAGCAAAACCACCGGCGCTCCGGACAATCTGTCCACCTTTCCCGAGTCTGAGTTCAATGTTGTGAATCTGGGTTCCAAGTGGAATGTTGCTCAACGGCAAAGCATTCCCTGGCTTAATATCAGCGGCGGGGCCGGACATCACCTTATCCCCCACTTTCAGATTCACGGGCGCCAGGATGTACCGTTTCTCTCCATCGGCGTAATTCAGCAGAGCGATTCGCGCGCTTCGGTTTGGATCATATTCCAGCGTGCTCACCGTAGCCGGGATTCCCTCTTTGTCCCTTTTGAAATCAATCACGCGATAATGCCGTCGATGCCCGCCACCCCGGTGCCGGGCGGTAATACGGCCGTAAAAGTTCCGGCCACCCGATTTTTTCAGTGGTAGCAACAGGCTTTTTTCCGGCTGGGTCTTGGACAGATCCTCAAAAGTATCGTATTCCTGGGAACGCCGGCCGGAAGATGTCGGTTTTACTTTCTTAACTGCCATATCTGCTCCTAAACGCTTTATACGCCTTCAAAAAAATCAATCCGCTCACCGGGCTTCAGCGTTACAACCGCTTTTTTCCAGTCCCGTTTTTTGCCGATGGTTTTTCCCCGTCGCTTGATCTTGCCCAATACATGCATCGTTTTGACCGCGGCAACCTTCACCTTGAAAATCTCTTCGACTGCTTTTTCAATTTCAATTCGATTGGCCCGCGAGTCCACCTCGAAGGTCACCTGGTTGAAGGCTTCCCTCTGAATATTTGTTTTTTCCGTATTGACCGGTCGTTTTAAAATTCCGTATGAATTCATCCGACTAGCCTCCCTTCAATGGCTTTGACAGCGGATTCGGATAAAACCAAGTTGCTGTATTTCAGAATGTCGTATACATTCAATCCCTGGCTGCGAAGCACTTTGATCCCGGGAATATTTCTGGCGGAGAGCTCCAGATTCCGGTTTTCCGCTTCGGTGACGATGAGGGCATGTTCGATTTTCAAGGCCTGGGCCATTTCAGCGACCTTCTTGGTTTTGATCTCGTTCATGGTCAGATCGTCAATCACCATGAGCTCGCTTTCGGAAAACTTGCTGCTCAAGGCCATTTTTATCGCCATTTTTTTCTTTTTCTTTGGAATTCGGTATTCATAATCTCTTGGATTGGGTCCGAATACAACACCCCCGCCACGCATGAGTGGTGATTTGATATCGCCGCGACGCGCCCTTCCGGTGCCCTTTTGACGATACAGTTTCCGGGTGCTTCCACTGACATCGGATCGCCGCTTTACCGAGCTTGTGCCGGCACGCCGCTTGGCCAGCTGCATGACCACGATTTCGTGCAACACTTCGGGCTTGACGGGTACATTGAAAATGCTATCGGGCAGGTCAATCTGCGAAACCTTCTCCCCTTTTTGATTCTGAACATCTATGATGGCCATAATTATCCTCGTAGCAACTTCCTATGGGAATAGGGACATGAAGCGCTGGAAACGCATCGGCGGCAAACCATGCGTTCACCGCCGTCCCAAACCCTATCCGGTCTATTTTACCGACCTGACCTTATTGATTTTCAACCAACTGGTATTGCAGCCCGGTATGGTGCCTTTCACCAGCATCACATTCTCTTCCGGACGGATATCGACAATCTCCACATTTTTTTTTGTTTGAGTCGCGAATCCGTATCTTCCCGGCATTTTCTTTCCCTTGGTAACCCGTGAAGGCCAGGCGCTGCAACCGATGGAACCGGGAATTCGGACGCAATGGCTTCCATGGGTCTTTCTTCCGCCGCTGAAACCATGGCGCTTCATGACCCCCGCAAAGCCACGTCCTTTCGTGGTGCCCACGACATCCACTCGATCGCCGATATTGAACAGGTCGATGCGGATGGTCTGTCCCACCTGATATTCCGAAGGGTTCTCCACTCCGAACTCTTTCAGAATTCCGAATTTCTGGTCACCGCTTTTCGCCATATGGCCCGCCAGGGGCTTATTGACCCTGGAAGCTTTTTTTTCGCCAAAGCCAAGCTGAAGCGCATTATATCCGTCGGTCGCCTCAGTCTTAACCTGCGTAACCACACATGGACCGGTCTGAATAACCGTAACCGGCACATACTTTCCGTCCGGTGCGAACAAACCGGTCATTCCGATTTTTCTGCCTATCATTCCTCTACACATGGCTGTTTCACTTCCCTATGCTACAGTTTTATTTCAACATCCACACCCGGTGACAGATCCAGCTTCATCAAGGCGTCAACCGTCTGTTGGGTCGGCTCAAGAATATCCAGCAACCGTTTGTGAGTGCGGATTTCAAACTGCTCACGTGACTTCTTATTCACATGCGGTGAACGCAATACGCAATACTTGTTGGTCATCGTCGGCAATGGAATGGGCCCCAACACTTTTGCTCCTGTCTTTCTCGCCGTATTGACGATATCGACCGCCGATTGATCCAGGAGTTTATGATCGTATGCTTTCAGTCTGATTCGAATCTTGGTATTCATCATCATGGCTATAACATCTTTCGCTTATTCTATGATCTCACTCACGACGCCGGCGCCGACCGTCCTGCCGCCTTCACGAATCGCAAAACGAAGCTCCTTCTCCATCGCTATCGGAGATATCAGCTCTCCCGTAATCGCAACATTATCCCCCGGCATCACCA